>JAKJHY010000012.1 GCA_021648845.1 Mycobacterium sp. MBM
TTCATCCATGGGTACCGGGTCGGTAGGCGAGAGTCACACGATTGCTGCGTGATTCATCGGATGAAAATGCAGTGATTGAGTTGACATAATGTAGATTATCGGCACAAAACAGTGCAGGTTGCCTTGCCGCCTGGTGGTCCGATCCGGCACTAGTCGGGAGTAACCCGCAGAAACCTGGCAGCTGCCCGATTCCTCACCCTCTGTGCCAAAACTATCTGGCAGTGACACCCGCCCAGGTCCTGCCCATCCGGCCGGCGCAACCCATGACGCGGCGGCTGACGCTGCGCGCCGCAGAGTGAACTGATTTCGTCGTCGGTGACGAGATGTCGATGCAGGTTGATCCGGACCCGCCCGGCAACTCCGCGACTGGCTACCCTCCGCCCTCCCCGATACTGCCTACGGAATCGTCACTGTGACGAATTCGCCTGTCCTCACTCTGTGCGGCCCGATCCGTGCACCAGACCCGCAGTCGACCGATGTGGGCTCGGGCGGACTCTCAGATGTCGACGCCTCTGGACTCGTTGGGCGCACTGCGGCGGGCATACTCTTGAGGTCATGGACCAACGAGCGATGGCGCGTTTCCTGCGTGATCGTCGTGCTCGGGTCGAGCCATCGGATGTGGGGTTGCCACTTGACGGGCCGCGACGCACCGCTGGCCTGCGGCGCGAGGAAGTCGCGGCGCTGGCGCACATCTCGGGGTCCTACTACTCGCAGTTGGAACAGGCTCGCGCCTCGCGGCCGTCACCGGAGGTGTTACGGGGCCTGAGCCGGGCGCTGAGACTTTCCGACGATGAGCGGTCCCTGCTGTTCACCTTGTCCGGTCGGTCACCAGACGATGACAACACTGGCCCGCGTCGCGACGTCGCGCAGAGTGTCCTCGATCTGATCGACCGGATACCGGCCACAGCGGCACTGATCCTGGACGCGAAGTACGACATCCTTGCGTGGAATCGCCTGGCGGCTTACCTTTTGGCGGATCTGTCAGCCACCTCTCCCGCGGAGCGGAACCTCGTGAGAAGTTTCTTCCTGGAGCCAGAGCTGTCGCGGCGTCATTTTGGCGTCAAGGGAAGCGAGGACTTCGCGCAGTTCGCGGTGAGCCAGCTGCGCGCGGTCGCCGAGCGTTACCCCCGCGACGACGCTGTTCGTATGCTGATCGCCGAACTACGTTCTCAGAGCAACGAATTCGAGCGTATATGGCATCAAGTGGACGTTGTCCTGCCCCGTCATCAGATCAAGTCCATGGTTCACCCGGTGGTGGGGCCGATGGAGTTGCACGTCAACCTGATGATGGTGCCGGACCGCGACCAGTTGATGGTGTTGTTCACCGCTGACCCAGAAACGGCCTCACATCGGGCGCTGACGGCACTGTCGACCATCGCTTCCGGCGAAGATGAGATTGTGTGAGCCTTCAGCCTCGCCGGCCTTTCGTCGGCTTCGGCGTCGGAATGCGCGTACCTAACGTTGGGTGACACAAAGTGTGCCTGGTTGTCCGACGGTGCGCGGGTGATCGTGTCCATATGAACATGACGTCCAAAATCGCCCTTGTCACCGGTGGAAACAAGGGAATCGGAAACCACATCGTTAGGCAACTCGCCCAGCAGGGTGCACACGTGTACCTCGGCGCCCGCGACGAACGCCGAGGCCGCGCCGCCGCCGACCTCCTCGAAGATCAGAACCTCGACGTCGAATTCCTGCAGCTCGACGTCACTGACGCGGTCTCGGTCGCCGCGGCGGCCGAGCAGGTGTCTGACGCCAACGGCCGGCTCGACGTCCTCATCAACAACGCCGCCATCACCAGCGGGCTCGATCCAGCCTCCGCGATGACCACCGAAAGCCTCCGACAGACGTACGAAACCAACGTCTTCGGAGTGGCCACCGTCACGAATGCGTTCCTGCCGTTGCTGCGCAAATCCCCCTCCCCACGCATCGTGAATGTGTCGAGCGCAATGGGCTCGATCACCATGATCGCCGACCCCGCAATTGAAGTGACGAAACTGAACCAAGCCGCCTACCAATCCTCGAAAGCTGCGGTCAACGCGTTGACCGTGCTCTACGCGAACGAGCTACGCGACGACGGCATCAAGGTCAACGCCGTCTGTCCGGGGTACCGAGCGACTGAACTCAACGGCGGGTTGCCCACTCCCGGCGCCGGCGATCCGGCCGACGGGGCCACGGTGTCGGTTCAGATGGCCATGATCGATGATGATGGGCCGACCGCCCAATTCGTCGGCGACACCGGCGCCATCTACCCGTGGTGACACCTGGTCGAAGGGATGCTCAGGGGTGCTGGCCGATGCCAGTGGGAACGCCGTCCGCGGTGGGTGTGGCTGGGTGTCGTCGTGTGGTGAGCAATCCGTGGTGGGGGCTGAAGAGGTAGGCCAGGGTGAAAGTCACGCCGTTGGCGAGTACGACCATGGGTCCGGATGCGGTGTCCAGGTAGTAGCTGGCGTACAGACCGATCAGGGCGCTCGCGGCGGCGATGGTTGGGGCGATGAGAAGCATGCGACTGAAACGGTCGGTGAGCAGGTAGGCGGTCGCTCCGGGGGTGATCAGCAGGGCGACGACCAGTACGACACCGACCGCTTGGAGGGCGACGACGGCCGTGAGGGCGAGCAGGCCCAGCATCGCCGCACTGAGCACCCGCGGGCTGAGGCCGATGGCGTGGGCGTGATCGGGGTCGAAGGCGTAGAGGGTGAAGTCACGACGCTTGTAGATCAGGACCGTCAAAACCAGTGCGCCGAGCACCGCAACTTGGATCAGGTCGGACTGTGAGACACCGAGCAGGTTGCCGAAGATGATGTGATTGAGGTCGACCTGGCTGGGGGTGATCGATATCAGCACCAGGCCGAGGGCAAACAGGGTGGTGAACACCACGCCGATGGCGGCGTCTTCTTTGGTGCGGCTGGTGTCGCGGACGATCCCGATCAGCGCGACCGCGGTGAATCCGAAGATGATGGCGCCCAACGCGAATGGGGCACCCGCGATATAGGCCAACACCACCCCCGGGAGTACGGAGTGCGAGACCGCATCTCCCATGAGTGACCAGCCGATGAGCACCAGCCAGCACGACAGGGTGGCACACACGACCGAGGCGATCAGGGTGGTGACGGTGGCGCGGACCATGAATTCCAGCCGCAGCGGTTCGAGGAAGAACTCGAGGATGTTCACCGTGGTCCTTGGGTGTCGTTGAGGACATCGAGACCGAACGCGCGGGCAAGATTATGTGGTTGCAGCACGATGTCGGGCTTGTCATGGGCAAGTACGGTGCGCATCAACAGGATGGCTTCGTCGGCGAGGTCTGGTAGGGCGTGCAGGTCGTGGGTGGACACCAGGATCGTCGCGCCGCCCTCGGCGAGTTCGCGCAGCAGGGCGCTGATGGTGGCTTCGCTGCGTTTATCCACACCGGCGAACGGTTCGTCGAGCAGCAAGAGATCGGCGCCTTGAGCGATGCAGCGGGCCAGGAAGGCACGTTTGCGTTGTCCACCGGAGAGCGCGCCGATTTGGCGGTGCTGGTAATCGACCAGTTCGACGCGTTCAAGGGCCTCGTCGACAGCATGCTGGTCAGCACGGCGGGCCCGGCGGGTGGGCCCCAGGTGTCCGTAGCGGCCGGTGAGCACGACATCGCGGACTGAGAGCGGAAAGGCCCAGTCGATGGCTTCGCTTTGCGGCATGTACCCGACGAGCCCTGCTTTGCGCGCGTCCACGGGTCTGGCGCCGTGGATGCGCACCGTGCCCGCGTCGGGGCGCACCAAGCCCATGATCGCCTTGAGTAGCGTGGACTTCCCGGATCCGTTCATCCCGACCAGCCCGCACACCCGACCGGGCTGCAACGTGAACGTGACATCGTGCAGCGCGAGCACCGACCCGTAGTGCACGGTCAACGCGTCGACGTCCAGCGCCGAAACTGTTGTCATGAGGCGCGATCAGCGGTCAATGCGGTCGTGACGGTGGTGGCGTCGTGACGGATCAGATCCAGGTAGGTCGGCACCGGGCCATCGGCTTCAGATAGGGAGTCGACGAACAGCACCCCACCGAATCGGGTGTCGGTGGCCTCCACGACGCGCTGCATGGGCGCGTCGGACACCGTGGACTCGCAGAACACCGCCGGCACCTTGTTGGTGTTGACGAACTCGATGGCCGAGGCGATCTGCTGCGGCGTGGCCTGCTGTTCGGCGTTGACCGCCCAAATGTATTTCTCGGTCAGCCCCGCATCACGCGCCAAATAGGAGAATGCGCCTTCGCAGGTCACCAATGCTCGCTGAGTCGGCGGCACCGACTCGAGCTGCGCGACGAGTTCATCGTGAACGTGCTGGAGTTGGGCGCTGTAGTCCGCGGCGTTGTCGCGATAATCCTGCGCGTGGTCGGGGTCCAGTTCGGCGAATGCGTCGGCCATGTTCTCGACATAGATCTGCACGTTCAGCGGGGACATCCAGGCGTGCGGGTTCGGCATGCCTGCATAGGCGTCCTCGGAGATGTCCAGGGGCGCAACGCCGTCGCTGACCACCACGTGGGGCACGTCGATGCCGTCGACGAACTGGGCGAACCACGCCTCCAAGTTCAGTCCGTTGTCCAAGATCAGATCCGCCTTGGCCGCCTTCTTGATATCCCCCGGGGTGGGTTCATACCCGTGAATCTCCGCCCCCGGCTTGGTGATCGACTCCACCGCCAAGTGTTCCCCGGCGACGTTCGAGGCGATATCGGCCAGGACGGTGAACGTGGTGAGCACCGTGGGCCGCTCGGCGTCCGCGGTGTCGCCGGCCGGCTCGGAACAGGCCACCAGCAGGGCCGAGACCGCTGTGATCACCGCGGCCGTGGTCCCCCACCGTCGGGCACCACGCCGCACGTGCGGTAAACCCATCGGCCGCCTCCCTTATACAGTTTTCGGTGGGCCGAAATCATATTATCGGACGTGCGAATCAGCAAGCTGCTCGTGCCATGTGCATACCGCGAGTGGATTTCGCCGGCCGTTCAACATGCGGGCGTGCTGAACCCGACGTCCCCGAGGGTGAGCGGCGCGTTCAGGTCAGGAACATGGTGCGTTGGTGCTCCCGGATCGCGCGCTGTAAATCGGCACGGGACAGCTCGTGGGTACCGCACTCGCAGCGTGCCGGCACGAGATCCTCGGCGAAGGCGTCAGCGTCGAGGAAGTCGACAAACCGGGTGCCGTGCGGGGTCCCGTGATGAGCGGTATCGACGAAATCGCGATCTCCGTGGGCATGCGGTCCGACGACCGCCTCGAACACCGGCCCGTCGTCGGTATCGAAGACGGCGGCGACATGATGGCTGCGCCCGCACCGCACTCGCACCACGGCGTGCTCATCGCGTCCCCTACCGAGCTCGTCCAGCGCCTGCCCGGCGAGCACACGGCGTTCGCTGGGGCTGGCAGCATCAGTCTTGCGACTCATGAGATCCTCCGCATCGTCGGTCCGGCATACCGGACGCTACCGAGGCGACGACGGCCCTCACTGGAGTCCAAAGTCCCATACTTGTCGCGGTGACGACATTGGTCCCGCGCCCGGTGGCCGAACGGCCCACCCATCCGTGATCGAAGCCCCTGTCGGGCCGTGGGCAACGAACGTAGCGTGACCGGGTATGGCGGTATCCGACCGCGGCGACGCGGACCATTCGTCGGCGAGCGGTGCTCGTCGCCAGGCCCCGGGCGCGCAGGTGTTGGGCGCGCTGGTGGGCCCCGTCACGAAGACCGGCGGCTACTACGCGCGGTCGTGGCGAGACTACCTCGGCAAGAACGAACGCGAACTCCCGATTGCCCGACCCACGATTTCGCTTGCCGCGCACGCCTTTCGCGACGAGATCGTGCTTCTCGGGCTGCGAATGCGCCGACCGGTCAGCGATGAGCGAGCCTTTGCGCGGATCAACAACGAGGTGGTCGCGGCGCTGGACTTCTACGGCCGACGAGGGTGGCTGGACAAACCCGAGGGCTTCTTCACGCCTCCCCCGCCACTGACCGACGTCACCATCCGGCGCTTCACGAGCGCCGGCCGACCCCACGAGCGCATCGTCTTCGACAGCCAGTACGCGCCGTGTGCGGGTGAACCCGGCGAGCACCGCTGGCGCAGCTACCAGGGTAACCAGCGCGAGTATGCATTGATGTTGCGCCACAAGGAACCTCGACCATGGCTGGTGTGTGTACACGGTGCAGAGATGGGCCGGGCCCGGCTCGACATGACGCTGTTCCGTGCGTGGCATCTGCACAAGGACCTGGGCCTGAATGTGGTGTTGCCCGTTCTGCCCATGCACGGGCCGCGGGCGCGGGGACTGCCCACCGGGCGGGTCTTTCCGGGCGAGGACGTGATGGACAACGTGCACGCCGCCGCCCAGGCGGTATGGGACATTCGGCGACTGCTGTCCTGGATACGGTCGCAGCAGCCCGGGGCACCGATCGGGCTGAACAGCATCTCACTCGGTGGCTACGTCGCATCGCTGGTCGCGAGCCTCGAGGACGGACTCACCTGCGCCATCCTCGGCGTTCCGGTGGCCGACCTGATCGAGCTGCTCGGCCGGCACGCGGGCCTGGACCCCGACGATCCGCGCCGACACACGGTGTCCCTCGCCGCACCGATCGGGCACATGGTGTCACCGCTATCGCTGACCCCGCGGGTGCCGATGTCCGGACGTTTCATCTACGCCGGCATCGCCGACCGGCTGGTGCACCCGCGCGAGCAGGTCGTCCGGCTCTGGGAGCACTGGGGAAAGCCCGAAATCGTCTGGTACCGAGGTGGACACACCGGCTTCTTCCAATCCCGCCCGGTGCAGCATTTCGTCGACGACGCGTTGACGCAGTCGGGGCTGATCGGTGGGTCCGCGATCGTGCTGGAGAAGGATCGACCGGCCTGACGGCGGGGGTACGCGGGATGGACTGGCTGGATCCTCTGGATACCGCGATGATGGCCGCGGAGCTGCTGTCGGGCCCGCTGAACATCGGCGCCGTGTTGGTCCTGCGGCCACCACCGGACGCCGGCGAGGACTATGTCGACGATCTTCATCGGGATGCCGTCTCCGGGCAGACCCCGGTGCAGGCCCGGCTGCGCCGCTACCCGCACCGCGGTGTGCAGACCGGCGGCGCCTGGGTGTGGCGCGAGGCCGCCACGATCGAGCTGGCCCGGCACTGCCGGCGCATCCGCCTGGCCCCGGGAAGCAGTGACCCCGACCTGTGGCGGCTGATCGGCCGGCTGCACGCCGAACCGATCGACAGGTCCCGTCCGATGTGGATGTCCTACGTCATCGACGGTTTCGGCAATGACCGGTTTGCCTTCTACGTCAAGGCCCACCACACGATCTTCGACGGGGTGGCCGGCTTCCAGCTGATCGCCGACGCGCTCAGCAGCGATCCGGATCGCCGTTCGATGCCCCATTTCTACGCCACACAGCACGCCGATCCGAGCGCCCAGAAAGCGCGCACGACCGGTCGCCTGCCCAATCCCCTCGCCGCGGTCCGGTCGATGGCGGGCGCGGCCGTGTCGAGCCTCACCCTTGCCCGACGGGTCGCCGTCGGAGAGATCTCCGACCTGATGGCCATGGCGACCGGCGATACCACCGTGGCGCCGTGGGCTGCTCCGGTGACCCGGTTCAACGGCAGGCTGGGACCCGAGCGCAGCGTCGTCGCCGGCAGCTGGCCCAGGGCGCGCATTCGGGCTGTGCAGGACAAGGCCGGTGTGACCGGCAACGACGTCGTCACTGCCGTGGTGGCTGCGGTGTTGCGACACTGGATGCGCGACCGCGGCGAACTGCCCGACCGGTCGTTGATCGCCATCTGCCCGATCACCGTGCGCAGCCGCAGCCACGCGCCCACGGAGCAGCACAACAACATGTTCGGCGCCTGGCTGTGCCCGCTGGGAACGGACCTCGATGACCCGGTCGAACGGCTGCACCTGATCCACCGGTCGATGTCGGTGGGCAAGGCCCGGGTGGCTGAACGCGGTGCGGGAGCATCGCTGGTGATGCTCGCCGCAGCGATCGGACCGACGGTGCTGCAACCGATGCTGTCGTTCATCCCGAGCATCCGCACCGGCTACAACCTTCCGATCTCCCACGTGCCGGGACCGTCGATTCAGATGTACTGGAACGGCGCGCACGTGCAGGAGATCTATCCGGTGTCAGCCGTCTACGACGGCCAGGCACTGAATGTCACGACGTGCACATACGCCGACCGAATCGGCTTCGGGTACGTCGCCGGCAGCGCCGTCCTGCCCGATATCGACACCCTCGTACCGCTGACCGAGCAAGCGCTGGCCGAACTCGAAGCAGCACTGCGACTACCCGTTTGACAAGAGTGTGCGGACAGCGCACGTGCCGCTATGCGCCCTCGCCGGAATCGGCATCGCTTCCCCGCGTCGCAAGGGCTTGCAGCACGGTGGCCCGCCGCTGTTCGATCGCCCGCCCGAATTCCTGCAGCAGCAGTGGATTGTCGGCGACGATCGCCTCCACCTGCTCGCGCCCGATGCACACCATGGTGACCTCGCCGACGGCATAGGACCAGCCGATCACCGGTTGGCGGGTCAACGTGCTCTGGCCGAGAAACGACCCTCGTTCATGATTGCCGATATGTAGCTCCGCGCCGTCCTCGGCCACCGCGGTCATCCGGATCTCACCGGACACGATGAACTTGATGCCCTCGGGTACCTCGCCGGATCGCTGGATGGTCTCCCCGTCGCCGTAGCGCTCCAACGTGGCGTGCTCGACCAGCTGCTGCTGCTCATCGTGATCCAGGCGCAGCGTGGAGGCCACCACCGATCGGATCGCCGCGGCCACGCGTTCCGGGGTGGAGAACCCATCGTCGGCCTCATCCAGGCCCAGGCCGGCTCGTCGTGCCGAATACCAGACCCAACGCAGGAACGTCGCCTTGGCCTTGCCGTCGTCGGCCGGTGTACGCAACGGAATCGTGGTTCGAAACTCTTTGGCGCCCAGCGGAACAGCCGATGGGCTGCGGTCCGGGTGGCACTGCGGAAGCTCCGAGGCGACGCGCACCAGCATGGCGCACACCACGTCCGGGGCGTCGTCCACCGAGAACACATTGGTCACGGAGATGCTGTGCTGGTCGGGCGGGCGACTCAAGTTGGTGAACGAGGCCCCGGCCAGCACCGAGTTGGGGGTGATCTGCAGGCCGTTGCCCGTCTCGAGGTGAACGGAGCGCCAGTTGACCTCCACAACCCGGCCTTTGGCGGCCGGGGTGTCCAGCCAGTCCCCGATCCTGAACGGTTGCTCGAAGAGCATCAGCAGCCCGGAGATGATCTGGCCCACCGAGTTCTGCAGCGTCAGGCCAACGACGATCGAGGTGATGCCCAGCGCCGTGAACAGGCCCTTGACGTTGGCACCCCAGATATAGGCGAAGATCATGGCCACGCCGACCGCGATCAGCAGGAACCGGACGACGTCGAGGAAGATGCCGGGCATCCGCTTGCGCCAGCTGCCCTCCGGGGCGCCTTGGAACAGAGCGGCATTGACCCCGGACAGCAACAACACCAGCACGACGAACGCGACCAGCGTGCCGACCATCCGGACCGAGGTGGATCCGGCCGGCACCTGGCTGGCTTCGACCATCAGCAGCAGCAGCGCGGCCAGCGGCAGCAGATAATTGCGCATCAGGGTGACCGGCTTGACCAGGGCACTGTGCCTGCGCCGCAACGCATGCTGCCACTCGGTCAGTGCGACCAGCCCGAGCGGAAGCCCGATGGTGATGCCCACGGCCCAGTAGAACCATGCGGAAGCGAAGACATCTTTCATGACGCTTCGCCCGTCGCCTGCCAAATCGGTTGCACGACACCGTCGACGGTGACCGAACCCGCCTCCGTGAACGCCATGGTGTCGCGCAATGCTTCGTAGACCCTGGCCGTGACGTAGATACCCGGTCGCGGCGAACCTTCCTTGACCTGATGAGCCAGGTTCACCGCGTCGCCCCACATGTCGTAGATCACCGACGGGCTGCCCATCAGACCGCTGCCGACTTCGCCGGTGTCGATACCGGCGCGCAGACTCAATTCGAGCCCCGCCTCACGGTTGAACCGCTCGACGATCCGTTCACATTCCAGGGCGAAATCCACTGTCCGGCGCATGTTGTCCAGTCGCGGCACGGTCAGCCCACAGCTGGCGAGGTAGCCGTTGCGCACGGTATGGACGCGTTCGACACCGAGCGCGTCGGCGGCCGCGTCGATCTGGCGGATCATCTCGTTACCCACGGCCAGATACTCCGCCGGGGCCATCTGAGACTGCAGGCGGTCCAACCCGATCAGATCCGCGAATATGACGGTGACGTCGTGGTGCTCGTTGGCGATCGTCTCCTCGCCCTGGCGGAAACGATCGATCACCGATTCGGGCATCAGCGATTTGAGCAGCGCATCGTTCTCGCGGCGTTGCCGCACCAGCAGATCATCCTTGACGCTCAGGCTGCGGCTCATCTCGTTGAATGCCTGTGTCAGATCGCCGAGTTCATCGCGGGTCTCCACCGGTATGGCCACCCGGTAGTCACCCGCGGCGATCCGTTGGGTGCCGGCCTCCAGCCGCCGGATCGGCCGGACGAATACCTGCGCGAGATAGACCGCGAGCACGCACACCAGGAAGATCATGCCCACCGTGCTGAGGACCATGATGCGGGTGAACGAGGATTCGCGCTCGAACGCCTCCGCGGTGTCGATCTTGGCGATGATGGACCATTGCAGCCCCGAGGCGTGACTGACGAGCGGCGCATACGACTGCAGGGCCAGGTTTCCCAGGTAGTCCGTCGAGATCAGGGTTCCGGTCTCACCGCGCAGGGCATTGGCGCTGGCCTGCGAGGCGTCGGGCTGCACCAGTGTGGTGCCGCCCAACCGGATCGCCATCTCCGCGACGGCGGCGGGGGTCCCGGCTGCGGTGACCTCACTCTTGTATCGCTGCGGGTCCTCCAGGAACATCCGAGAGTCCGACCGCATGAGGCCATCGGCCCCGACCAGGAACGTCTCACCCGTCATGCCGAGTCCGGCGTCGGACCACTTCCTGTCGAATGTCATCAACTGGTTGATCTTGGAGATCGGGAACTGCAGCGCCAGCACGCCCTCGGACTTGCCGTTGGGTGCGATCGGGGCCACCATCCAGGCGGTGGGCTGCATCTGCGCGGGCTGATAGAACTCGAAATCGGTCAGTCCGACATAGTCGACGGTGTTGGCCGACATCGCCTTCTGATAGGCGGCCTGCAGCTTGGACCCGGAATACGGTCCGGTGACGATATTGGTGCCGAGGTCCACGCCCTTGTAGGCGCTGTAGACGACATCGCCCCGGTCGTCCAGCAGCAGCGCGTCCTGAAACCCGAACCGGGTGACGATCTCGCGGAAAAAGCCCTGATATCGGGCGTTCGCCGCCGACCATTGGCTGCCGTCGCGGGCATCGTCCATCGCGACCGCCGCGTCGGAGGTCGGTAGCCGCACGGTGTAGTTGGCCTGCAGGTAGCGCTGCGCATTCGAGGTGGGCAACAGCGCAGCGGCGTCCAACTCGGTGCCGCTCTGCTGGGCGGTCTGCGTGATGAACGTGTTGTAGTAGTCGAGGACACCCCGCCATTGCGGCGGGTCGACCGTGGCGTCGGCAAGCTGGTCGAACCCGTCGGTGAACGCCGTGAGCGCGTCCGAGGTGGTCGTGCCGCGGGTGTAGACGACCAGTGAGTTCTTGAAGTTCTGGAACTCGTTGTCCAGCGAGCGCGCCTGAGCCTCGCGGACCTCGATCAGCCGGTTGAAGACGGCGGTGCGCAGCGATGTCCGGCCGACCTGGAAGGCGATCGCGCCGACCACCGAGGCGGCCAGGATGGTGCACAGCACCAGCATCAGGATGAGTTTGGACTGAATGCTCACCCGGGCCAGCAGCCGACCACGGCGGAAACGGTCGAGCATCGTGGCTCTGTCGGGTGCCGGTCCCGGCTCAGTGACGTACGCCATCGGCACCCCTTCGCGGTCACCCCGACCCCGGGGATCCGGGTGCAGATTACCAGCACCATGTGGCAAATGAGGCCGATGTGGCTATTGATACCGGGTTGGTCTGGCGGCCCGGGGGCGTGGCAGCGCTCGGGCGGATCTGGCACAGTCGGCACAGGGCTGCGTGGGGAGGATTGAATTGGTCACGGGTGTGCGAACCATCGGCCGCCTGGTCGCGGCGACTGTGCTGGCGACTGCGGCACTGCCGGTCATGGTGCCGACTGCCGGGTCGCAGGCGTGCCCCGATATCGGCGTGGTGTTCGCCAGGGGCACCTCGGAGCCTCCGGGAGTCGGCTGGGTCGGCCAGCGGTTCGTCGAATCGCTACGTGCGCAGGCATTTCCGCGCACCGTCGGGGTACACGGTGTCAACTATCCGGCGAGCAACAATTTCGCCGACGGGCCGGCATTCCAGCGCAACGTCATCGAAGGTGTGCGGGACGAGTCCGCCCACGTACAGGGCGTGACATCGGTCTGCCCGAACACCAGGATGGTGCTCGGTGGGTACTCCCAGGGCGCCGTCGTGACAGCGCTGGCCACCTCCGGCGTGGTGCCTGCCGCCCTTGCGCCGCAGGCCGCTCCCCCGCCGATGCCCGCCGATGTCATCGACAATGTCGCCGCGGTGGTTCTCTTCGGAACACCCGCCGGGTGGTCGGCGGAAAAGTACGGCGCCGCGGCGATCGATGTCGGCACGCCGTACGCCGCCAAGGCCCTGGAGTTCTGCGCACCC
Source organism: Mycobacterium sp. MBM (assembly GCA_021648845.1). Classification (GTDB taxonomy): domain Bacteria; phylum Actinomycetota; class Actinomycetes; order Mycobacteriales; family Mycobacteriaceae; genus Mycobacterium. The sequence goes on from JAKJHY010000012.1 coordinate 12,679, forward strand.
GGCGACACGGTGTGCTCGGGCGCGGCACCGTCCGGGACGAGCGCCCCGCACCAGCAATACGGCGTCAACGGAATGGCCGAACAGGCCGCGGCGTTCACCGTCAACCGGCTGGCCGCGCCGGTATGACGCACATTCCTGCCGAGCGCCGACGCGATCGCGATCACCAGGAGCGAGCATGACGACACCGAAGAACTCTCCGTTGGCCGGCCTCGGACTGAGCATCCCGCTGATCGCAGCCCCGATGGCCGGCGGTGCCACCACCACGGCCATGGTGATCGCGGCGGCCCACACCGGTGGGTTGGGATTCCTCGCCGCCGGATACAAGAGCGCACAGAACCTGGAATCTGACATCGCGGCGGTACGGCAGGCCGCGGTCCCGTTCGGCGTCAACGTCTTCGTGCCGAATGCCGTTGCGATCACCGAAGACGCCTACCGCCGGTACGCGGATGCGCTGAAGGCCGACGCGGACCGATTCGGGCTGACCCTACCCACGCATCCGATCGAGGACGACGACGCTTTCGGAGCCAAGATCGAGGTGCTCCTGGCGAACCCCGTCCCGGCGGTCAGCTTCACCTTCGGGCTGCCGGACAACGAGGTGATCCGGGCACTGCAGCGGGCGGGCACGGTCGTCATCCAAACCGTGACCACCCGGGCGGAAGCAGAGTTCGCGGCCGCAGCCGGCGTCGACATGCTGGCCGTCCAGGCCAGTGTCGCCGGCGGTCATTCCGGAACGTTCACCCCGAACCGGATGCCGGCGCCGGTGCCGATCGAAGACCTCATCGGTCAGATCGGCGCCGGCGTTGCGCTTCCGATGATCGCGGCGGGCGGGCTGGCCACCCCGGCGGCGGTAGCCGGTGTGCTGGAGGCCGGCGCGAGCGCCGCAGCCGTGGGCACGGTGTTGCTGCGGGCCGACGAGAGCGGCGCCTCGGCCACCCACAAGGCGGCCCTGATCGATCCCTCGCGGACCCAGACCACCATCACCCGCGCGTTCACCGGGCGCCCCGCGCGCGGTCTGCGCAACGATTTCATCGACCGCTTCGAGTCGATCGCTCCGCTGGGCTACCCAGCCATCCACCACCTGACCAGCCCGCTGCGCAAGGCCGCCGCTGCGGCCGGAGAAGCCGACCTCGTGCACCTGTGGGCAGGAACCGGGTACCGCAACGCCCCCGATGAGCCGACCGCTGTGATCCTGAAGGCCCTTCTCGGCTGAAAGTCAGCCACTCTCAATCGCTCTGGTCCACGACACCAGGGCATCACGTTTGCGCAATCCGGATTGCGGGCACAATGACCGCGTGCCGTCCGTGCTGTGGTTCCGCCGCGACCTCCGGTTGACCGATCTCCCGTCGTTGCTGGCCGCCGCCGACGGTGACGGTGACGTGCTGGCCTGCTTCGTGCTGGACCCCCGGCTGGAAGCCTCGGCCGGTCCACGACGCATGCAATACCTGGGTGACAGCCTGCGCCACCTGCAACACCAACTCGACGGGCGACTGCTGGTGGTCCGCGGGCCCGCCGAGAAGCGGATTCCGTTGATCGCCAAAGATATCGGCGCCGACGCCGTACACATCTCCGGTGATTTCACACCATACGGCCGACGCCGCGACGAACTGGTGCACAAGGCGCTCGACGACATCACGCTGGTGGCGACCGGCTCGCCGTACCTGGTGTCACCGGGCCGGATCCGCAAGGACGACGACAGCCCGTACAAGGTGTTCACGCCCTTCTTTCGCCGCTGGCAGGAACACGGCTGGCGCGCCCCCGCGGCATCGAGTGCGGCGTCGGCGCGCTGGCTTGATCCCACGGATCTGTCGCACAAGACACTGCGACCGGTACCGATCCCCGACCCCGGCGTGGATATGGACGTCGCCGCCGGGGAAGCCGCAGCCCTGGAACAGTGGAGGAGCTTCGTCGAGGACGACCTGCACGACTACGAGCAGGACCGCAACCGTCCCGATCTTGCCCGCACCAGTCGGATGTCGGGTCCGCTGAAATTCGGCACCATCCACCCGCGCACCATGGCCGCCGACCTGGACGGTCGGCGCAGCGGGGACTCCGCGTACCTGCGCGAGTTGGCCTTTCGCGATTTCTACGCCGACGTCCTGCACCACTGGCCACGCAGCGTCTGGTGGAACTGGAATTCCGACTTCGACGCGATCGACGTCGACGAGGGGTCCGACGCGCAGACCCTGTTCGAGGCGTGGAAGGCCGGTGAGACCGGGTTCCCGATCGTCGATGCCGGCATGCGGCAGCTCCGCGCGACTGGGTTCATGCACAACCGGGTCCGGATGATCACCGCCTCTTTCCTGGTCAAGGACCTGCATTTGCCGTGGCAATGGGGAGCCAGGTGGTTCCTGGAGCAGTTGGTCGACGGCGATATGGCGAGCAACCAGCACGGGTGGCAATGGTGCGCGGGGAGCGGCACCGACGCCGCCCCCTATTTCCGGGTGTTCAACCCGACCACCCAGGGGCAGAAATTCGACCCAGCAGGTGATTACATCCGTCGCTGGGTGCCCGAACTGGTCGACGCCGACGACCCACACCTGAAGAAGGGACAGCGGCCGCCGGGCTACCCGGACCCCATCGTCGACCATGGTCAGGAGCGCGCCGAGGCGCTGCGCCGCTACGGTGCGATCACGGGTAAATGATCGCAGCCACTGCTACGGTCGCCTGATGGACGGCGCCGCCACGGTTCTCATCAACGCTCCGGCACTGCAGATATGGAATGTCGTTGCCGATATCCGCAATACGGGCAAGTTCTCACCGGAGACGTTCGAGGCGGAGTGGCTCGACGGAGCGACCGGCCCCGCCCTCGGCGCGAAGTTCCGGGGACACGTCAAACGCAACGAGATCGGACCGATCTACTGGACGACCTGCCGCGTGACCGCGTGCACTCCGGGTGAGGAGTTCGGTTTCGCCGTGCTCGTCGGTGGGCGTGCCGTCAACAACTGGCACTACCGATTCGAGCCGAGCGGTACCGCGACCAAGGTCACCGAGTCGTTCCGGACGGCGAGTGCGCCGTGGCTCAAGCCGCTGGAAAAGTTGTACTTCTTGCGCCGCCGCCGCAATATCCGGGACATGACCACCACGTTGAACCGGATCAAGGATTACGTCGAAAAGGGTTAGCCGCGAACCGCGGCGCGTCAGCCGGCTGCCGGGCGGCAGACCGCCACGGGCAGCGGCGAATGGTGCAGCAGGTTGAGGCTGGTCGACCCGATCAGCGCGCTGGCCAGTGCGCCGTGTCCGCGGGTGCCGACGATGAGGAGCTGTGCACCGTCGACGTGCTGCAGCAGCGCCTGGCTGGGTTTGGTCGGTTCGACGAAGAACGTGACATCCACGCCGGGGTGACGATCGGCCCACGGGCCGACGGTCGTGGTGAGCGAGTCCCATTCCATGGCCTCCAGTGCCTCCCAGTCGATCAGGAACGGAATCGTGACATCCCCGGGGGCGCGGCGCGACGAGGAGGACCGCACCGCCCGCAGCGGGACCTGCAGGGCAGCAGCCAGTTCGAAGGCCAATTCGAGCGCGGCATCGCTGTTCTGGCCGTCCACCCCGACCACGATCGGTTGCGCATTCGGGGACGCGATGTCACCGCGCCAGGCGATCACCGGGCACGTCGAGCGGGTGATGGTTTTCAGGGTCAGCGACCCGATCAGCAGCGCGGATGCCGTCGACACCTCCTGTGACCCCAACACGATCAGCCGGGCCTGCGCGCTCAGCGCCTCCAGTACCTCGTCGGCCGTCTGATCGGGGGCGCTGGTGCTGATCTGCACCCCGGGCTCGGCGCGACGCACCGCATCGGCCGCCGAGGTGAGAATGGACGCCGCGGCCTCACGCTGCCCGGTGATCGCGGCCGCCCGTACCGCGGCGGCCGCATCGCTGAAATTGTGTCCGAGATACGGCACGGCGTACACGATGCTCAGGGGCGCATCCAGCCGCGCGGCCAGCCCGGCGGCCCAGATCGCCGCCGCCACCGCGTTGGCCGAACCGTCCACGCCGACCACGATGGGCAATCCCGTACCGGTCATATCTCTGACGTCCTCTCGCCGATCCCCCGCCGTCCATCCTGCCCCATGCGGCCCGACGGCCCGCGTCTCCGCCACCGCTGGATGATCACCACCGGCAGTAGTTGGGGTTTCCGGGCTGGATGTAGCGGAAATCCAGTAGATACATCTGCGGGCTCAGGTCGGGGGTCTGCCACGCCGGATCGGTGACGATGTCCGGTGTGGTGTAACGGTATCCGCCATAGGCATACGTCATCGGCACCCGGTAGCCGGCCTGCCCCCAGGCGTGAATCCATTTGCGGAACTCCACAACGGGCAGCGCATACCCGCGTGCCGAACCGTCGTAGTGGTAGATGACATCGCCGTAGCGGTCGTCCACATCCAGGATCCACACCACGTCCTCCTGGTAGTCCCACATCTTGAGCGGGTTGTCGCCCAGCAGCAGATGGTTGGAGGACTCGCCTTCGGTGCGCAGATTGCTGAACATGGAGAAATTGCCCGCGGTACGCAGACCCAGGTACGGCGTCAATCCGATGAACACCAACGCGATCGGGAAGACGTACAGCCAGGCCGGCATCCGCTTGTCCAGGATGGGCACACCCTCCCAACGCGGGCGCTCACCGGCCGAGAACACCGTCGCCAGTAGTGGCCAGATCGCGATCAGCAGGGCCGTGTCGAAGGCCAGTCCGGTGAGCAGGGTCAGCTCGGAGATCCGGTGAACGTGCGTGCTCCACCCGCATACCAAAGCGATACCGAAGCAGACACCGGCGTAGGCGTGCAGTCGGCGGCGGGTCAACAGTGCAGCGTGGCCGGCCGGCACGAAGGTGAACAACAACGCGACGGCCAGGGCGCCGAAATCGACGAAACCGATCAGGGCCAGCGCCGCGTGCATGGTCAGCGAGAACGCGACGATGGCCGCCTGCAGTCGCGGGACGGCCAACAGCAGACCGCCGCCCAATTCCCACGCGATCACCGCCACCGCCGCGATGAGCGCGATCGCCGCTGTGTTCGATGCCGGCCCGAACAGCACCAGCGCCACCGTCGCCAGGCCCGCGGCGCCGACACCGAGGACCGCCACGGTAAATGTCCGGTTGCCCGCCATGCCGAATCTCCCTCGGCGCAGCAACCGATAGCCGAGAAGGGCGATCGTCACCGCGACCGGCAGCACCAGGGGCAGGCCGAGGACCCGGGTCTGCATGGCGCCGATGATCGACCGCAGAATCCCCGCCGCACAGGAGGCCGCGGGATCGAAGAAATCGGAGTTGAGCTTGTCGAATCCGGCGATGACGTAGACCAGGATCAGACCGCTGCGCAGTACCGGCAGCATCGTGGCGTAGTCGTCGTCGGGGGCATCGCGGCGCCGGATCAGCGAGTGCGCCAGCACCAGGATCATCGCCACGTTCAGGCACAGCATCAGATTGACGTGGTTGGCCACATCCGGGAATCGGAACAGCAGGAAGTAGGTTGTCGAGGCGCTCAGCAGGACCAGGAACTTCAGCCGGGTCATCCCGGTGAAGATCGCGGCACCGGCGAGCAGAACGAAGCCGCCGGTGAACCACGGATCGATCCACTGCTCACCCAGTTCCATGACGATGGCAACGGTGTAGAGCAGGGCGAACACCGAGAACGGGCGCACCGCCGGGTGCTGCCCAGCGCTCACCTGCGTCACGTGCGCAGTGTAACCGCGCAGCACATCGTCACCTGTTGTAGCGGACCTCGAGATCATCGGAGTGCACTGCGGGGGCATCGGTATCGGCGGTCACGCGCACCTGAACCCGTCGGCCGTCACGGTCCAGGAAGGACAGCGGGGGCTTGCCGTCCTGGAGGTACGCATCACCCCACTGCATCAACGACAGGAAGACCGGCAGCAGATCCTCCCCGGCCCGGGTGAGGCGGTATTCGTCGCGCACCCGGGCGCCGGGCTCCCGATAGGGTGTCCGCTCGAGCACGCCGGCGGCCTCCAACTGCTTGAGTGCGCGCGACACCGCGGGTGCCGAGGTGCCGATGCGCTCCACGAAGTCCTCGAACCGTGTTGTGCCGTAGAAACATTCGCGAACCACCAGAAACACCGTCTTGGTGCTGAGCAGATTCAGCACCTTGGCCGCCGAACAGCGCTCACCGATGGTCCACGATCCCCGGTCCTGCAGCCGCGGCTCGAATGTCATCGCCATCACCGCAGTGTAGCTAATGCTTGCGTTATCCAGCTAGCCGTGCTTGTATCTCACTAACGCAATCGTTATTCAGATACGGAGGAACGGTCATGGTCGCAATGAACGGCACGACGGTGTTGGTGACCGGAGGTCGACGCGGGCTCGGCTCGGCACTGGTCGACGAAGCGCTCTCCCGCGGCGCCGCCAAGGTGTATTCGACTGCCCGCCAGCAGTATTCAGACAGTCGCGATCGGGTTGTCAGCCTCGCCCTTGAGGTCCGCGACGACTCGTCGGTCGCCGAGTTGGCGGCGAGCGCCGCCGACGTCGACATCGTCATCAACAACGCCGGGGTGCTACTGCCGGGGTCCCTGCTGACCGGGGACTTCGACGAGATCACCACGACCTTCGATATCAACACATTCGGTCCGCTGCGGGTGACCAGGGCGTTGGCACCGACGCTGGCCGCCAACGGCGGCGGCGCCCTGGTCAACGTGCACTCGGTGCTGTCCTGGCTGGGCGGTAGCGGCGCCTATGGCGCATCTAAGGCCGCCATCTGGTCGCTGACCAACTCGCTGCGCGCCGAGTTGAAAGCGCAGGGCACTCAGGTGCTCGGTGTGCACGCCGGTTTCATCGACACCGACATGGTGGCGGCTGTCGGCCTGCCCAAGACCGCTCCCGCCGATGTCGCCGCCACGGTATTCGACGCCCTGGAGGCCGGCGCCCACGAAGTCCTGGTCGACGACATCACCGCGGCGGTGAAGGCCAAGCTGTCCGGGCCCGTCGAAGATCTCGTGTTCGACCTGGCGCACTGACCGGATCTTTCGAGAACGAGGAACAACATCATGCCACTGTGGACCATTCACCACACCCCAGGAATCTTCACCGATACCGAGAAGCGCGAACTCGCCGCCCGCATCACCGACCACTACCAACAGATCGGTCTGCCGCGCTTCTACGTGGTCACCCTCTTCGCCGAGACGACAGAGTCGAACCTGTATGTGGGCGGCGAGCCCACCCCGGCCGGCGTGCGCGTAGTCATCGAACACATCGCCCGTAGCAGCGTGGATATCGCGGGACGACAACGCACCACACACTGGATCAAGTCGATTCTGGATCCCTACCTCGCCCGGCACGAGGGACTGCACTGGGAGTTTCACGTCGACGAGACCAGTGAAGAACTGTGGATGATCAACGGTCTCATTCCGCCCCCGGCCGGATCTCAGGCCGAACGGGAATGGGCCCGGACCAACCTGGCGTCCGCATACTGAAGCGTCGCGCACCGATCGGCATCCGCGCACGGTGATCCGAGAGCGGCGCGGTGGGCAGATACGCTGAGCGCATGGCGCGTCCCATCGTTCGTGCGGCCCGGTTCGCTCTGGGTGCCGGCTGTCTGGTTGTGCTGACAGCCGGCTGCGGCTCCCCCACCATCGTCAACACCGGTGAGCCGTGGACCCCGCTCCAAACCCCTTCATCGACAGCGGGGTTACCCGAACACCGCACCAACGCGCACCTGGCCGACGCCTCCGAGTACTACCTATCCGCGGCGACACCGAAGGTGTACCGCTTCGCCACACCGAGCGGCCGCTGGCAGTGCGAGATCGTGCCGCACGCCTCGGCGGCGTGCCGGCCGACGGCGTCCTCGCAGCTGTCCATTGCCGGGGCGCCGACATCGGTACCCGGAGCGGACGGCGAATCCGCCACCCCGAACACGATCCTCATCGATCGCACATCCGACGTGCGGTTCGTGGCGAACCCTGCCGTGCAGGACGCGACGGCGGGCACCGACCCCCCGATCGCCACGCTGCCGTTCGGTACGGTACTGCAGGTCGCTGGATTCCGTTGCAACGTACAAGAACTCACCGGGGTGTCGTGCGGCAGTGAGTCCAGCGGCAGGGGCTTCACGTTCGCGGCCGACGGCTACACCCCGGTGTACACCGATGTCGGCGAATAGGGCGTTCCGGTTCACCGCAGGATTGGTCTTCGCACACCTGCTCACCTCGGCCGAGGTGGTGATCGTACTGGTGTCCCTGCGCAACCAGAGCCGGTCCGCGGCAGAGTCGCTGCTGCCCAAGGCCGACCCGATGATGCTGCTGGTCGTGGTGCTGCTGGGCACGGTGCTCGCGGCGGTCGGCGGGTACCGCATCATCGCGCCGTCGCTGCGCTGGTTCGACGCCGGAATCGAACCCGACGCCCGCCAGCGCCGTGCGGCGATCAATATAGTCCGGCACCAGGCCGTACTACTGATGTCGATCTGGCTGCTCAGCGGAACATTGTTCATCCTCGGCAACGGTGTCACCGGCTGGATTCCGATTCTGCTGATCGAGATGTCGGTGCTGTTCGGTGGCATCTCGACCGCCGGCAGCAGCCTGCTGTTCACCCAGCGCGTGACGCGACCGCTGGTGGCTGCGGCGTCCCGGGATTTCGAGGGCCGGGTGACCGCGCCCGGGGTCCAGGCCCGGCTGGTGTTGATGTGGACGCTCACCACCGCGTTGCCGAGTCTCACCATCGCCGCCATGGTGGTGAGCCGAGCCAACGGCTGGCTGATCCCACCCACGGCATCGGTCGACGTTGCGGTGGTGCTGCTCTCGCTGGTGTCCGTAGCGCTCGGGTTGCGCACCCTGATGCTGGTGTCCATCTCGATCGCCGATCCATTGCGCGAGATCATCGACGCGATGGCCGATGTCGAGCAGGGCCGGATCGGTCAGCAGGTCGATGTCTACGAACGCTCGGAGATCGGCCGGCTGCAGAGCGGGTTCAACCGCATGGTGGCCGGCCTGCAGGAACGCGACCGTCTGCGTGATCTGTTCGGCAGGCACGTCGGCCCCGACGTGGTCAGCATGGCCATCGAAACCGGCGCCGTCGCCGATGACGTGCTGTCCGGCGACGTGCGCGAGGTGGCCGTGCTGTTCGTCGATGTCACGGCGTCCACGGCACTGGCGTTGACGCGTTCGCCGGCCGACGTGGCCGACGTGTTCAACGATTTCTTCCGGATCGTGGTGGCGGCCGTCGACACCCACGGCGGGCTGATCAACAAATTTCAGGGCGACGCCGCGCTGGCGGTGTTCGGCGCCCCGATCGCCTCCGACACAGCGGCCGCCTCGGCGCTGGCCGCGGCCCGCACGCTGGGCGGGGCCCTCGGACGCCAGGAACTGGAGTACGGCATCGGCGTATCCGCCGGGCCCGTGTTCGCCGGCAATATCGGCGCCGAAAATCGCTACGAATACACCGTCATCGGCGACCCGGTGAACGAGGCGGCGCGGCTGGCCGACTTCGCCAAGGCCATTCCCGGACGCATCGCCTGTTCCGGCGCGGCGGTGCACCGAGCCGGTGCCGAAGGCGAGCACTGGCAGCGACACGGCGCGGTGACGTTGCGCGGGCGTTCCGAACCCACCGATGTGCACGTGCCACGATGACCCGATGAGCGAGATCACGCCCTTCCGTATCACGGTGTCCGACGAACAACTCGACGATCTGCGGCGGCGGTTGACGCACACCCGCTGGCCCGAATCCGAATGCGTGGACGACTGGAGCCAGGGCATCCCGCTGGCCTACACGCAGGAGCTCGCCGGCTACTGGGCCGACGGCTACGACTGGCGGGCACGCGAGGCGGCGCTGAATCGCTTTCCCCAGTTCGTCACCGAGATAGACGACCTGGGCCTCCATTTCATCCACCAACGCTCCCCGCACGAGAATGCGTTTCCTTTGGTCATCACCCACGGCTGGCCGGGGTCGATCGTCGAGTTCGCCAAGATCATCACCCCACTGACCGATCCCACCGCACACGGTGGTCGTGCCGAAGATGCCTTCCATATCGTCTGCCCGTCGCTGCCCGGCTACGGTTTCTCGGGCAAACCCGGTCGCACCGGATGGGGTGTCGAACGGATCGCCGCGGCGTGGGACACCTTGATGAACCGGTTGGGCTATCCGCGTTACGGCGCGCAAGGCGGTGACTGGGGCGCGGCCGTCACCACGCAGATCGGACGAAACGGCCGCGGTTGCATTGCGATACACACCAACATGCCGATCGGGCGACCCACCGACGAAAGCATGCAGAACCCGACCGAGGACGACCAGCGCGCCTTCGCGGCGATGAAGCACTACCGCAGATGGGAGTCGGGCTACTCCAAGCAGCAGGCCACCCGGCCGCAGACACTGGGCTATGGCCTGGTCGATTCCCCGGTGGCCCAGCTGGCCTGGATCGTGGAGAAGTTCTGGTCCTGGAGTGACTGCGACGGACATCCCGAGAACGTGTTCACCCGGGATGAACTGCTGGACAACGTGATGCTGTACTGGCTCACCGCGGCCGGGGCATCTTCGGCGCGACTGTACTGGGAAAGCTTCGGCGCGTTCGGCGACGCTACACCGGTACCGCTGCCCACCGGTGTCGCCGACTTCCCCAAAGAGATCATGCGGTCGCCGCGCCCGTGGTGCGAGCCGCACTACAACATCACCCGGTGGACCACGATGCCGCGCGGAGGTCATTTCGCCGCGTTCGAACAACCCGAGTTGCTGGTCGAGGACATCAGGGCGTTCTTCGCGACGGTGCGGTGACTCAGCGGGCCGGAGCGGAGCGACCGGGGGTTGTGGCTCAGCGGGCAGGAGCGGAGCGACCGGGGGATGTGGTGAGCCGGTAGCCACCGTAAAGAAGTCCCGCGACAAGGAAATTCACGAAGTATGCGATATCGGCGCCGTGCCAGGCCAGGGCAACGGGCCCCTGGATCAGGGTGGTGTTCATGAACGGCACCGCCGCGGCATAGGACAGCACGAAGACGACCAGCGCGGCAACCGCGTGCCGGCGTTCGGTGATCGCAGATCCCACATCGACGGCCGGCCCCGCTCCGCGGGTGCGCAGCACCCAGTCGATGCCGATGATGGCCACGAAGGCCGGGATCCAGTAACCGATCAGCAGCAAGACATCGAGGAATCGCGTCGAGGTATGGGCACCGTCGAGCCACAGGATGAGGAAGAACGCCAGAACGGTCACCACGACGGCAGACACCGGCCTGCGCAACCGCACGCCCAGCGTTTGCAGGGCGAGCGAACCGCTGTAGTCGTTCATCACGCCCGAGCCCACCGAGGCCAAGGCGATGATCAACAGCGCGATCGCGCCCAGCGCCCCGCCGCCCATCACATCGCGCACCCCTTCGGCGGTGTGCGCACCGATGACGTCGGCGGCGGCGATCCCGATTCCCTGGACAAAGATGTAGGCCAGTACCATTCCGCCGAATGTGTAGCCGAACACCCGTGCCTTCGGCGAGTCGACCGGCAGGTAACGGCTGAAGTCGGCGGCGTAGCTGGCCCACGAGATCGTCAGACTGAGCGCGATGGTCACCTCCAGCACGAATGCCCCGACGAGATCGGCGCCGGTGACGGTGGCCGGCGTGACGACACTGCCGGCCGGGTGACTCCCGACGAGCTTGACCGCGAACACCACGAACGTCGCGAGCAACACCACCGTCAACACGGCCTGCAGCCGGTGGATGAGTTCATAGCCCACGAACCCGACCGCACCCTGCACACCCAGCACGATCAGCACCGCCACCCAGAACGGGATATCGAGCAGCAGCGCCAGCGCCTGCCCGCCGAACAATCCGACCAGAGCGTCCCAGGCGATCGAGGACAACCACTGCAGTGCGGCGGGCAGTGCCACGGCGGGGCCGAAGGTCAGCCGGGCCGAGGGCAGTTGCGCGGTACCGGTGCGCGGACCCCAGGTGGACAGATAGGCCACCACCAGCCCGCCGAGCACCGTACCGATGACCATGGCCAACAACCCCAGCCAGAAGCCCAGGCCCAGCAGGATCGCCAGGGTGCCGGTGAAGACACCGGTCATATTGACCTGCGGGGCGAACCACACGGTGAACAACCTGGCCGGGGTGCCGTACCGGCGATCCGCGGCGACAGGCGCAATGCCGTGGGTCTCCACCGCCAGGTCACCGGCCCCGCTCGGGGATCTGCCGCTGAAGGGCGGCGAGTCAATCGCCCGATTGGATGTCTGAGAGCCACTTGCCACGCCGCCGGTCATGGCAGTATTCGATCACGCCACCCCGGTCCGGCCGGGCACCCGCCTCCGATGTTTGTGCATGTCGACACATCGGCGCAGCGGATTCTGTCCCCGATGCGGCAAACAAGCTATGGATTCCATTGTCGGAATGTAAATTCGTTGCGGAATCGCTTGCGAAGGTCGTGGTGATCGGTAATGGTTGATCACGACCACCGCAATGCCCGAGGGAGGCCTCACCCTGACCGGTCAACACGCCACCGCCGCCGACCACACCGTCGGCGAGAACGGGACGCCCCTGCGCAAGGGTGAACCCGTCATCGAGATCGACCACGTGGTCAAACGCTTCGACGACTACGTCGCCGTGGCCGATGCCGACTTCACCATCGCCGCCGGCGAGTTCTTCTCCATGCTCGGGCCGTCGGGCTGCGGCAAGACCACCACCCTGCGGATGATCGCCGGCTTCGAAACACCCACCGCCGGCGCAATCCGCCTCCAGGGCGTCGACGTGTCGAAGGTCCCCCCGCACAAACGCAACGTCAACACGGTGTTCCAGCACTACGCGCTGTTCCCGCACATGACGGTATGGGACAACATCGCCTACGGGCCGCGCAGCATGAAACTCGACAAGAAGAAGGGCAGCGGCGAGATCAAGCGCCGCGTCGACGAGATCATCGAGATCGTCCGACTCACCGATTTCGCCACCCGCAAACCGGGTCAGCTCTCCGGTGGCCAGCAACAGCGGGTGGCCCTGGCCCGAGCGTTGGTCAACTACCCCAGCGCGCTGCTGCTCGACGAGCCGCTCGGCGCACTGGACCTCAAGCTGCGTCACGCCATGCAATTCGAACTCAAACGCATCCAGCGCGAGGTCGGCATCACCTTCATCTATGTCACCCACGACCAGGAAGAAGCGTTGACGATGAGTGACCGCATCGCGGTCATGAATGCCGGCAACGTCGAACAGATCGGCAGCCCGGCCGACATCTACGACCGGCCCGCCTCGGTGTTCGTCGCCGGATTCATCGGACAGGCCAATCTGTGGGCCGGCCGCCAGACCGGTCGCGCCAACCGCGACTTCGTCGAGATCGACGTGCTCGGCACGACACTGAAGTCACGACCCGGCGATACCGCCATCGAGTCCGGCGGTCAGGCGACGCTGATGATCCGGCCCGAGCGCGTGCAGGTTTCCACCGATGCGCCGACCGGCGATCTCGCCGTCGTACGGACCACTGTGCAGGACATGACCTTCCAGGGTCCGGTCGTGCGCCTTTCGGTCGCGGCGCCGGACGGCGCCACGGTGGTGGCCCATGTCGGGCCCGAGCAGAATCTGCCGCTGCTGCGCCCGGGCGACGAGGTTTACGTGAGCTGGTCGCCGGAAGCCTCGCTGGTGCTTCCCGCAGCGGACATCCCCACCACCGAAGACCTCGAAGAGATGCTCGAAGAATCCTGATCTCCCGCGATCGCCCCCACCCCTCACGAAAGGCACCGCATGTCCCACGAGATCGATCCCCGGCAACTGTCCCGCCTGGCCGCCAACCGCACCAGCCGACGACGGTTCATCGGCGGTAGCGCCGCCACCGCCGCGGCGGCGCTGCTCGGATCGTCATTCCTCGCCGCGTGTGGATCCGACAGCAGCAGCTCCGGTTCGTCGAGCGCTGCCGATGACGGTGGACCCGCCAGTGGCACGCTGCGCGTGTCGAACTGGCCGCTGTACATGGCCGACGGCTTCATCGCCGCGTTCCAGACGGCGTCCGGGATCACCGTCGACTACAAAGAGGATTTCAACGACAACGAGCAGTGGTTTGCCAAGGTCAAGGAACCGCTGTCACGCAAACAGGACATCGGCGCCGACCTGGTGGTCCCGACCGAGTTCATGGCTGCCCGCGTCAAGGGCCTGGGCTGGCTCAACGAGATCAGCGAAGCCGGTGTGCCCAACCGCAAGAACCTCCGGCAGGACCTGCTGGATTCCAAGGTCGACCCGGGCCGCAAGTACACCGCGCCCTATATGACGGGCATGGTCGGTCTCGCCTACAACCGGGCGGCCACCGGGCGCGATATCACCACCATCGATGATCTGTGGGATCCCGCCTTCAAGGGCCGGGTCAGCCTGTTCTCCGATGTCCAGGACGGCCTCGGCATGATCATGCTCTCCCAGGGCAACTCGCCGGAGAATCCGTCGACGGAGTCGATCACCAAGGCGGTGGACCTGGTCCGCGAGCAGAAGGACCGCGGGCAGATCCGCCGGTTCACCGGCAACGACTACGCCGACGATCTGGCCGCCGGCAATATCGCTGTCGCCCAAGCCTATTCCGGTGACGTCGTCCAACTGCAGGCCGACAATCCCGACCTGCAGTTCGTCATCCCCGAATCCGGTGGCGACTGGTTCATCGACACCATGGTCATCCCGTACACCACCCAGAACCAGAAGGCCGCCGAGGCCTGGATCGACTACATCTACGACCGGGCCAACTACGCCAAGCTCGTCGCCTTCACCCAGTACGTGCCGGCACTCTCGGACATGACCGACGAGCTCGCCAAGGTCGACCCGGCCTCGGCGGAGAACCCCTTGATCAACCCGACGGCCGAGATGCAGGCGAAGCTGAAGTCGTGGGCGGCGCTGACCGACGAGCAGACCCTGGAGTTCAACACCCTGTACGCCGCTGTCACCGGCGGCTGATCGATGGCGCAGCGAACGCAGGGAGCATAAATGGCTGGAGTCGCCACCAGCAGCCGGCAGCGCAGCAAGATCGCGCCCTACTTGATGATCTTGCCCGCGCTGGCCTACCTCGCCGTGTTCTTCGTGGTGCCGTTCTTCTCGCTGGCACGGACCTCGCTATCCACCTCGGGCGGCTCGGTGTACCTACCGACGCTGGAATTCGACTGGAACTTCTCGAATTTCGCGCATGCGTTCACCCTGTACAAGGAACCGATCCTGCGATCGTTCGGGTACGCGGCCGCCGCGACGGTGTTGTGCATGCTGCTGGCATTCCCGCTGGCCTATGTCATCGCCTTCAAGGCCGGCCGGTTCAAGAACCTCATCCTCGGCCTGGTGATCCTGCCGTTCTTCGTCACATTCCTGATCCGCACCATCGCCTGGAAGACGATCCTCGCCGACGAGGGCTGGGTGGTCAGCGCGCTGGGCACCGTCGGGCTGCTGCCCGAGGAGGGTCGACTGCTGTCCACCAGCTGGGCGGTGATCGGCGGGCTGACCTACAACTGGATCATCTTCATGATCCTGCCGCTGTACGTCAGCCTGGAGAAGATCGATCCACGGCTGCTGGAGGCCTCCCGCGACCTGTACTCCGGTGGCTCCCGCAGTTTCCGTAAGGTCGTCTTTCCGTTGGCGGTACCGGGTCTGCTGGCGGGCAGCCTGCTCGTGTTCATTCCGGCGGTGGGCGACTTCATCAACGCCGACTACCTGGGCAGTACGCAAACCACGATGATCGGCAACGTGATTCAGAAACAGTTCCTGGTGGTCAAGGACTATCCGGCGGCCGCGGCGCTCAGCCTGGGGCTGATGGGTTTGATTCTGGTCGGAGTGCTGATGTACACCCGCGCACTGGGCACGGAGGACCTGGTATGACAGCCCTGACCACCGCAACGGATGCCGCCGGTCCGTCCGCATCGAAATCCGCGCGATCGAAGGTCAAGTGGGGCGACGTCTCCCTGCGCATCGTCGCCGGACTGGTACTGATGTACCTGTTTCTGCCGATCTTCGTAATCGTGTTGTTCTCGTTCAACGATCCGGCGGGCAAGTTCAACTACAGCTGGCAGGGCTTCACCCTGGACAACTGGGCCGACCCGTTCAAGTACCCGGCGCTCACCGAGGCGCTGAAGCTGAGCATCAACATCGCGTTCGTATCCACCCTCATCGCACTCGTGTTGGGCACGCTGCTGGCCGTCGCCCTGGTTCGCCAGCGGTTCCGGGGGTATCGGGCGGTGGATACCTTCATGATCCTGCCGCTGACCGCGCCCGAGGTGGTGATGGGCGCCTCGCTGCTGACGCTGTTCCTCGATTTCGGTTGGGCGGCAGGCTATACCACCATTCTGATCGCGCATGTGGCCTTCGAGGTCAGCTTCATCGCGATGACGGTCCGGGCTCGGGTGCGCGGTTTCGACTGGACGTTGGAGGATGCCTCGATGGACCTGGGCGCCAGCCCGACCCGGACGTTCTTCAAGGTGACTCTGCCGCTGATCGTGCCGGGCATCGTGGCCGCAGGCATGCTCTCGTTCGCGCTGTCGCTCGACGACTTCATCGTCACCTATTTCGTCAGCGGATCGACCGTCACCTACCCGCTCTATGTCAACGCTGCGGTCAAAGCCGCCGTCCCACCGCAGATCAACGTGCTGGCCACGGCGATTCTGGTGGTGAGCCTGCTGCTGTTGGCGATCGGAACGCTCTACCGGCGCAAGCGAATCGTCATCTGACATCAGGTGAGATCAACGACCACCCGTACCCTTCCCCGGTCATCACGGGTGGCGACCGCGTGGCCGTCGCGGTCTCGGCCCCGGAAGTTGAGCAACGTGATGGGTGCGCCGTCGCCGAGGAAGTTGCGCCACCAGCTCTTGGCGTCCGGCGACATCACGGCGATGGCGACCCGGTCCCCCTCTAGCCGGTAGTTCACCGGCGTCCGAATGGTGCGCCCGGATTTTCTGCCGGTGTAGCGGATCTCCACCAGCCCGCGGCCGACCAGGTTGCCCAGGACCGGCAGCGCGGTCAGGGCGACAGCCCCCCGGTTCAACGCGCGGGCGACCGGATTATCGAAGACTCTGCTGGACATATCTGCCACGCTAGCCCTCCCGGGCCAGGTCCACCGCGGCACCGGACTCGTGACGCGCGCCCGATCGGGCCGCGCCGACACCGGCGATGACGACGGCGGCGATCCCGATGGCCCCGAGCATCGCCGGGATCTGATGCAGGATCAGCCAACCCATCAGCATCGCGAAGGCCGGCTCCAGGCTCATCAACGTCCCGAACGCGGCGGCGGTGAGCCGGCGCAGCGCCAGCAATTCGAGGGCAAAGGGGATGACGGGCAACAACAACGCCAGCCCGATACCGGCCACCCACAGGTGCGGCGTCATCCGCCCCACCACCTCGGGCCCCGCAACCAGCGTCGCCACCACGGCGGCCACCGGCATCGACACCGCCAGGCCGCCGAGTCCGCTCACCGTGTCACCGACGCGTTGGGTCAACAATATGTATGCACCCCAACATAATCCGGCGATCAGCGCGTAACCGACCCCGACCGCATCGATGGAACCGACCCACGGTTCGGTGAGCAGCACCACCCCCACTGCCGCGAGCCCGGGCCAGATGAACCTGTTACGCCCATCGCCGTGCAGTACCGCGACGGCGAGCGGCCCCAGGAACTCCAGGGCGCTCGCCGTGCCGAGCGGGATGCGCTCCACCGCCATCATGAAGGCCACGGTGATACCGGCGGTGACCACGCCCAGCAGCGCGGCGGCCAGAAACGACCTTCGCGTAAACGACGACGGGCGCGGTCGCACAATGATCACCAGCAGCACGGCCGCCCAGAACAACCGCAACCAGGCCGCGCCGGCGGAGCCGATATCGTCGATCAACCCAACGGCGATGGCGGCGCCCACCTGCACCGAGCACATCGCGGCCACGGCCATGAACGCGCCGTTACGTGCCTGCAGTGATGCCACCCACGCATTCAACGGGGCCCGCGGTGGCCCTGTCCACGCGTTTTCTCCCGCGCCCGGTATCAGCGGGTGCGATCGGGAAACGGATCGTTGCGGAAGTCGATCTGCGCGTCCGGGTTGCTCACGGCGGTGACCATTCCCGAGCCGATCGCACCCGAACCGTCGAACAGCGTCGAAGTACCCACCGAGATCCCGTCGGCGGTCCAATGTGAGTCGGCCTGTACGCCGACCCACTCCTCGCGCGGCAGCCGGGCCAGCGCCACGGTGAGATCGCCGTTGATGTAGCCGACGCCGGCGGTCCCCAGATTGGTGACCAGGCTGGTGGCCTCGGCGGCAACGACCGCCCGCACGAACGGGGTGTTGGGCTGACCCTCCACCACATCGATGGTGCGGGTGACGAAGCGCTTGCGCGAGGCGTTCTGGTGGTCGGCGATCGCACCGGTCCAGCCGGCGTCGTCGCTGCCGACCGCAATGCCGCGACTGTCGTCCAAGGCCGTCGGGCCGCTGAATTCGGCCCCCGACTCCCATTCGGTGCCGCGCGGTGGTGCCGACAACCGGTACTGCACCAGGGTGGCCCGCGCCACGGTCACGCCGTCCTGCACCAGCTCGCATTCGGCGTTTCGCACCCGCCGTCCGTCACGCACCAGGGCCACCTTGGTGATCGTGGGAACACCGCGAGCTGCCTTGAACAGGTCCACGGTGAGCCTGGACGGCAGAAACCGCGGGTCGGCGAAGCGCGTCTCCAGCGCACGGGCCGCCAACCCGACCAGAGCGGGGCCGTTCAGATGGTCGGCGCCCCAGTGACTCTGCGCGAAGCGGCTGGGCACGAACGTGTCGTGCTCGGTCTGGGTGAAATGGAACGGGCGCGCACTCATCTGCGCATCGTCGCACAGGCCCGAGACGGCCATGCCGCGGCTACCGGGGTGCAACGATCCCGTGGTCGTAGGCATAGACGATGGCCGCGGCCCGGTCCCGCAGCCGCAGCTTGTCGAAGATGCGCCCGATATGGCTCTTCACCGTCACCCCCGAGATGAACAATGCCTCGGCGATCTCGGCGTTCGTGTGGCCCTTGCCGATCAAGGTCAGCACATCGAGTTCACGCCCGGTCAGCTCGCTGACGTGCACGTCGACACGGCTTTCCGCAGACTTGCGGTAGGTGCTGAGCACCCTGGCGGTGACCGCCGGGTCCAGGTAACTGTCGCCGTGCGCCACGGCGCGGACCGCGCGGATCAGTTCCTCGGCCGAGGAGTCCTTGAGCACGAACCCGGACGCGCCCGCCCGCAACACCCCGGACAGCAGATCGTCCTCGTTGAAGGTCGTCAACGCCAGCACCGGAGGTCCCTGCGCCTGCACCAGTCTGCGGGTGGCCTCGATACCGTCGACCCGCTTCATGCGCAGGTCCATCACCACCACGTCCACCGACTGCTCGGCCAGCGCATCGAGCACCTCGTCACCGTCCGAGCATTCGGCGACCACCACGAATCCGTCCTTGCGGCGCAGGATCCGACGCAACCCGGAGCGCACCAGATCCTGGTCGTCGACCAGCAGCACCGCGATATCGACCAGTCCCCCGTCGTTATGGTCGCCCCTAGTCGATGCCGTCATGATCGGCACCCGGAGCCGGATTCGCCCACCGGCACCGCGGCGCGCACCGCCCAGCCCGTGCGGGTCAGTCCGATATCGATGACACCGCCGAGTAACTCGACACGTTGCCGCATACCGCGCACGCCCCGGCCGTCGGGTGCACGCCGGGCTCCGGCCGGCGCCGCCACCGGCATCTCGTTGACGACCGACAGTTCGGCGCGCATCGCGGAGACCGCCAGGGTGACCGTCGCGCGGGAGTCCGGTGCGTGTTTGGCGACATTGGCCAGTGACTCCTGGGCGATCCGGTACAGCGCCAGACCCACCGCCGGGGAGATCCGGGCCGCAGATCCCTCGGTCCGCAGGGTGACGGAAAGCCCGGCGCGGGCGAAATCATCTGTGAGCCGCGCGATATCGTCGACGCCGGGTTCGGGGGCGATCTTCATCGGCGCCACGTCGAGCAATCCGACGGTGCGCCGGATATCGGCCATCGCCTCCCGGCCGAGCTTCTCGGCATCCTCCAGCGCGTCGACCGCATCGTCGATATCGCGGTCCTCCTGCAGGGCACGTCGCGCCCCGGTGAGGTGCAGCAGTGTCACCGACAGCGAGTGCGCGATGACATCGTGAACCTCGCGGGCGATCCGGCGCCGCTCGTCGGCGGCAGCATGTTCGGCCAGCGCATCCTGCGCCGCGCGCTGTGCCACGATCAACTGCTGCTGCACCCCGATCAGATAGCCCACCAGCCAGCCCATACCGAGCACGCTCAGATACAGCCACACCCCGTCGAGGCGGTGCGCGGCGGCCGCCACCCCGAGGATCGCGGCCCCCGACGCCGTGGCCGCCAGACCCCCGGCCACCGGCGCCATCGCCGTCACCGCACCGGCCATCAGCACCAAGATCAACGGAGCAAAGTCGAACGGGATCGGGGTGGACGTGCCGAACAGGAAGATCGCGGCGGCACCCGACCACGCTCCCCAGATCAGCAGCGGGTTGAACGACGCCCCGGCGGCGAAGAACACGATCAACGGGCACATCGCGACCGCGATCCCCACCGGCACCGCGACCAGATAGTCCGAGGGCGGGCGCTGCAGGGTCGATATCAGCGCGATCAGCGCCAGCGCGGTGTCCGTCGTGGTGACGAACATCGGGCTCCAACCGAGTTCGTTGAATTCGCGCTCACGGGCGACACGCGCGCGCAGGAATTCGGGCACGGCACAGCGCATCGAACAATCCTAGATCCGCACGACCGCCATGACCATCATGCTGCGGGTGGGTGCGCCTCATACCGGGGTAGGAGGCACACCGAGGCGGGCGACACGGCGGCGCAGGCCATGATCTGTTGCCGGCCAGCCGCATTGGAGAGGCTCACCGGCACCGGCTACCTGCGGTCGCCGCCCAGCAGGTCGTCGGCGGGTTCGTCCCAGTGGTCCAGGTTGACGGCATGGGTGAGCGGGCGGCGCCGTAGCCGGCCGTGCCGGCCCTTGGGCCAGCCGATGACGATGTGACCGCCGAGCATCCAGTCAGCGGGAACCCCGACGGCGTCGCGCAACAGGGCCTCGCCGCCATAGGAGGCCCAACTGGTCAGGCAGGCACCCAGACCTTGGGCACGGGCGGCGAGCAGAAAGTTCTGCATGGCCGGGAAGATGGAGCCGCCCAGCAGCAGATCGGATGCGGTGGGAAAACGCTTCTGGACGAACAGGACGGAGGTGAACTCATCGGCCCGGTCGTGCAGTTCGTAGGTGGCCCGGTTGTTCCGGGCGACGAGATCGGTTTCCTGATCGGTCGGCCTGCTCATCCCGTAGACGGGTTCGATGACCGACAGCGCCTGACGTGCGGCTTCGGCCACCACGGCGCGCTGTTGCGGGGAACGCAGCACGACGAACCGCCAGGCCTGCGCGTTCGCGCCGGACGGGGCCCAGGTGGCGGCTTCCAGGCAGCGGGCCAGCGTCGCATCGTCCACAGGCTCGTCGGTGAAACGCCGAATGGTCCGCGCCGTCGACAGCACCTCCCAGATGTCACTGCTCGCACTTGCCATGTCGGCACCCTAGCGTGCGCCTGTGCAGGCCGCCGGAGCCCGCCGCCGGGTTTATCGCTTGCCGATGCCGCCGGGGCGAGTAGGTTCTGCTGGCATGACCACAGGTGGATTCGATCAGCAACCGAGCACGTACATTCCCGCTGGCGGACAACCGGGCGGCCTCCTCATGCGCTGGCTGGCCCGCATCATCGACGGCATCCTCATCGGCATCGTCGCGTTCGTACTGGCGTTTTTCACGGACACCCTGTCCAACGTCTGGGTCACCGGTCTGTTCACCGGCGCCCTGACCTTCGTCTACTTCGTCGCCTTCGAGACGACCCAGGGGTGGACACCGGGCAAGAAGGTACTGGGGCTCAGCGTCCACGGGCCCGGTGGCGCCGGCAAGCCGTCGCTACAGCAGTCCGCCGTGCGCAACGCGTTCACCCTGCTGCCGATCATCCCGTTCGTCGGCGGACTGCTCGGCGTGATCGCGATTCTCGTCATCGCGGTCACCATCAACTCCAGCCCGACCAAACAGGGCAAGCACGACGAACTCGCCGGCGGCACCCAGGTGCTCAAGAGCTGACGTCGAGTCGCCGAAAGTCCGGTCAATCCTGCGGGATTCACCGGACTTTCGGTGTTTCTGCGTCAGATGAACAGGTCGAGCATCAACACCACGATCAGACCGGACACCGACAGCACGGTCTCCATGATCGACCAGGACTTGATGGTCTGCCCCACGCTGAGTTTGAAGTATTCCTTGACCAGCCAGAAGCCGGCGTCGTTGACATGGGAGAAGAACAGCGAGCCCGCACCGACCGCCAGCACCACCAGCGACACCTCACCCGAACTCATGCCCTGGACGAGACCGATCATCAGCGACGACGCGGTGATGGTGGCGACGGTGGCCGACCCGGTGGCCAGCCTGATCGCGACCGCCAGGCCCCAGGCCAGCAACATCACCGAAATGCTGGTTCCCTCGGCCAGATTCTTCAACGCCGTCCCGATTCCGGTGTCGACCAGCACCTCCTTGAAACCACCACCGGCAGCGACGATGAGGATGATCCCGGCGACCGGAGGGAGGCCGGACTCGACGCACTTGGTGATCTCGGCGCGGCTCATCCCGCCGCCGCGGCCCAGCGTCACCATGCCGACGATGACGGCGATCAGCAGGGCGATCAGCGGTGTGCCCAGGGTGTCGAAGATCTGCCGGAACCATTGGCCCTCGTCGGCGATGAAGATGTCGACGAGCGCCTTGCCCAACATGAGCCCCACCGGCAGGAGCACGCTGAACAGCGTCAATCTGAACGACGGTCGGCGCCGCTGGTCCCCATCGGTCGGTGCATCGGCATCGAACATCTCGGGTGCGCCGACCACCACCCATTTGCCGGCCAGCTTCCCGAACAGCGGACCCGCGACGATGATCGTCGGGATGGCCACCACGACACCGAGGGCCAGCGTGAGACCGAGGTCGGCACCGAGGTATCCGATGGCCGCAAGCGGGCCGGGATGCGGTGGGACGAATCCGTGCATCGCCGAAAGCCCGGCCAACGCCGGGATCCCGACGGTGATCAAAGACAGTCCCGAGCGGCGTGCCACCAGATAGATGACCGGCATCAGCAGCACCAGGCCGATTTCGAAGAACATCGGCAGACCGATGATCGCGCCGACGAGAGCCATCGCCCACGGCAACATTCGAGGTGACGCATGCCCGACGATGGTGTCGACGATCTCGTCGGCGCCCCCCGAATCCGCCAACAGCTTGGCGAACATCGCGCCCAGCGCAATCAGGATGCCGACACCGGCGGCGGTCTTGCCGAAACCGTTGGAGAACGAGGTGAGTACCGTCGCGAATTCCTCGCCGGCCACCACGCCCACGGTCAGGGCGCCGAAGATCAGTCCCAGGAAGGGATGCAGTTTCACCACCGTGATGAGCACGATGATCACCGCGATGCCGGCCAGGAAGGCGAGCATCAGATGCGGCGTCGACGCCACCGGTTCGACGAGCTTCGGCGGCTCCGCGAGGAAAGTCAGGGTGTTCATCGGAGCTCCAGTCCGGTTTGGGTCACGTAGTTGTCGATGATGGAATCGATGCTCTGATCGACATCGATGGTCACGCCTGCTTCGTCGTCTTCCAACGGTTCGAGAGTGTCGAATTGCGAGGCCAGCAGCGAGGCGGGCATGAAATGGCCGGGGCGGCTGGCCTGTCGGGCTCCGATCGTTTCGGGGGTCCCGCTCAGGTGCAGGAATTGCACGTCCGGGCAGTGCCTGCGGAGTTGCTCGCGGTAGCGGCGTTTCAGTGCCGAACAGCTCATCACACCGCCGGTGGTGCAGCGCTCGGCCAGCCAGTCGCCGATGGCCTCCAGCCACGGATGGCGGTCGACATCGTCGAGCGCTTCGCCGGCAGTCATCTTCGCGATATTGGCCGGCGGGTGGAAATCATCGGCATCGGCGAACGGCGTCCGAAGCCGCTGCGCCAGCGCGGCCCCCACCGTCGACTTTCCGGACCCCGATACCCCCATCACCACGATTGGTGCCGCCATCTCACTCCGCTCTCCACGTGTCAGAACTCACATAGCGTGCATCAATAATCTGATTATTTCAAGCAAATCACGTAAAGATCAGTTTTTACCCAGGTCAACGTAGCTATGACAGGATGTATCGATGAGGTACACGCCTAATGTCAGCGCCTTGCACGAGAACGTGCTGACCGCACTGGGCACCGCCGTGGTGTCGGGCGCATACCCGGCCGGCAGTGTCATAAACCTGGAACGGGTCAGCGCGGAACACGAGGTGTCCCGCAGCGTCGCGCGCGAGGCGGTGCGGGTCCTGGAATCGATGGGCATGGTGGCCTCGCGGCGTCGGGTGGGCATCACCATCCAGCCCGCCGAACACTGGAATGTGTTCGACCCGAGACTGATCCGATGGCGTCTGGAATCCGGCGACCGTGCCGCGCAGCTGGTCTCGCTGTCGGAACTGCGGCGTGGTTTCGAACCCGCCGCCGCCGCACTGGCCGCCCGGCGGGCGAATCCGCACCAATGCCGCATCATGGCAGCCGCGGTGTCCGATATGGTCATGCACGGGCGCGCCGGCGATCTGGACTCTTATCTGCAGGCGGACAAGGTTTTTCACCGCACCCTGCTGGAAGCCAGCGGTAACGAGATGTTCCGCGCGCTCAATGCGGTGGTGGCCGAGGTGCTGACCGGGCGCACCCACCACGGCATGATGCCGGCCGCACCCAACCCGGACGCCATCGCGCTGCACGACGAGGTGGCGCGGGCGATCCGGCTACGCGATGAGGCCGGCGCCGAACGGGCCATGCGCGCCATCATCGACGAGGCAAAGGCGGCCGTCGCCGACGAGGCGACATCAGACACCGCCGACGAGGCGACAGGTCGGCTGTCGGCGGATGATTGACTGTCCCGGTGAGCAGACCTTCGAGCGTCGCGCGCCGCCTGTTCGACCGGATCGAACCCGTCCACGCCGTCACCTACTTCGCACCGGAGGCACGGGCCGCCGTCGACGAGCTCGGCTACCGCGGGTTCTGGATGGGGTACTTCGCCGCCCGCTCCGCACCGCTGGGGCCGGTGGCCTCCGAAGTCGTGGCATCGATGTTCTACAACTTCGCGCCCGCGCGGGTCGCCAAGGCGCTACCGGCCGCCTGGGACATCGCCTCCCCCACAACGGTCCTGCAGCGCCGTCAGGACGCCGCGACCGCGGCACTGCGCCGATACGGGTGCACCGATCCCGATCTGGTTGCGACCGCGGCCGACCTGATGGCCGAGGCCGCGCGTACGGCGCCCATGGCGGGACGGCCCCTGTTCGCGGCGAACCTGGCGCTGCCGTGGCCGCAGGATCCGCTGACCCGACTGTGGCACGCCGCCACCCTGTTGCGTGAGCACCGCGGTGACGGGCACAACGCGGTGCTCAGCGTGTTCGAGATCAGCGGCCGGCAGTCCAACGTCCTGCATGCCGCGGCCGACCGGGTGCCCCGGGACATGATCATGCGCAGCCGCGACTATGACGAGCAGCAATGGCAACACCACGTCGACGAACTCGCCGATCGGGGCCTGCTGGATGCCACCGGGGCACTCACCGCCGACGGCGCGGAACTGAAGGCCGAAATCGAGCAGCGCACTGACCGTCTGGCCCTCGCGGCTTTCGACGCGCTGGACGACCCGCAGCTCGACACCCTGTTCCGTGTCCTCACACCGTTGACCCGGCTGGTGGTGGCCGGCGCCGATGTCCCGGCGGCAACCCCGATGGGCCTGGACCGCAGCGATCTGGGCAACGACCGGCTCTGACCGACGGCGACCACCGGCCTCAGCGCGGCGCGTACATGATGAGGCCCACCCCGAGCAGACACACCAATGCGCCGGAAACATCCCAGCGGTCCGGCCGGAACCCGTCGGCCACCATGCCCCACACCAGCGAACCGGCGACGAACACCCCGCCGTAGGCGGCCAGCACTCTGCCGAAGTGCGCATCCGGTTGAAATGCGGCGACGAAACCGTAGGCGCCCAGCGCGATCACCCCAGCGCCGACGAACAACCACCCGCGGTGCTCGCGGACGCCCTGCCACACCAGCCAGGCGCCGCCGATCTCCAAGACGGCGGCAAGCACGAACAACACCATCGATTTCAGCACCAACACCGGTGCCAGTCTGGCATGCGGCGGGTCAGAGGTTGCGGTTGAACTCCAGCCAGCCGACGCCCTTTCGGCCGTCGGCGGTGGTGACCGTCGCCCAGGCGCGCGGGAACTGGCTGACCCGCCCGTCGGCGGAGGTGAGCAGCACCGGTGCGTGGCCCATGATGTCGGCATTCACCTCGATGTCCCCCGGTTGCAGCGTCAACGTGGCCGTGCTCGGCAGATCGGCCTCGTCCAAAGTGCGCTGGGCGGACACCGATTCGAGCTCGATCAGCGCCTCGCCTTCGCGCTGTGCGTAGCCGATGCCGATCGGTGCCATCCCGGGGATCCGGATGTCCACCCCATGCAGGTGGGTGCCGTCCTGCAGGTGCAGCGCGCTCCAGGTCCAGTCCATGCTCCACCAATCCCGCACCCCCCAGGAGTGGTCGCGCTGCCCGGGAACGGCGTTCAGCGGATGGTGCTGACCGTCGATGGTGGCGGTGCCCGACACGCTGCAGGCGATCTCGTAGCGTGGCGTGATCCGGTACAGGTACGGCGTACTGACCGAGACGAACTCCAGATCCAGGCCCACCTCCACGGGCCGTCCCGACGCACCGCGCAACAAACCGGCCGGATCGTCGAATGCCTCGCCGCGGGCGCGCAACGTCACCCGGTAGCGCTGCAGCGGCACGACCGCGGCCAACTCGAGGTCGAGCCGCTCGGTGCGGACCCGCGCGGGGTCGGCGGGCAACGCGGCGTGCAGGTCGTTGACCGCGACCGTCGGCATGCCGGGACCACACAGCAACGCGTTGATCCAGGCGGTGTCCTGATTCGGTATCAGGCCCAGGCGCACCCAGCCGCCGAGACCCTGTGCGGCGTCGACGAAATCGAAGTACCAGCTCTCGTTCCACAGCGCCTCGTCGGTATGGGCGTGCGGACCCTCGTCCGTGGCGTCGGGCGTCAACGGGTCGGGTCGGGACGTGTCGGGTAGGACGGCCAGGGCATCGGTGTCCAACACGTGCGCGCAGTGGCGGGCCAGCATCGTCATGAACATCTCGTCGCCCCGCTCGGTCTGCGCGACGAGCATCGAGGACACGATCGCCATCATCACGCCGAAGAAACTCTGCCTGCGCACCCCGGCGCGCACGTCCTCCAGCGACAGCGATGAGGTGTCGCCGAGCGCCGCGTGGTAACCGCGCAGCAGCGCGTCATAGTGCGCACGGCGCACCTCGTCGGGCAGTGCACACCCGATGAAGTAGGCGAGGTCGGTGAGCGCGGGACCGCGGGTGACGGTCTGCCAGTCCACCACGGTCAGCGGTCGCTGCGCGCCGGCCTGGCCGAACAGCATGTTGTCCAGCCGGTAGTCGCCGTGCACCAGCCCCTGTATCCCGTCGGCCTCCTGTGCCAGATACGCGTCGAAGGCCTCCACCAGGCGTTCGCACACCCTTCGGTGTTCGGGGGCGATCCGGTCGCCGAAGCGGGCGGCGAATCCCGCCCACAGCCCGCCCAGCAGCGCCTGGCTGACCGGGGCCTCGCGGTTGAGCCAGGCCGCCTGTGCGAGCCCCTCATCGCCCAGCAGCGGACCGTGTACGCGACCCAACTCCCTCACCGCCAACATCGCCTGTTCGACCGTGGCGCCGCGGATTTCGTCCCCCACCGTCGCCGGGGAGGCATCGGCCAGCAGCAGGTCGAAGGCGCCCGTCTCGGCGTCATAGGCGTGGTGGAAGCACGGTGCGAACGGTCCGGTCGATTCCCCGGTCACTCCCCCGCCCCCGGTCAAGGCCGGTGCGATCTCGGCGTAGAACCGCACCTCGCGCTCGTAGAGACCCAGCGCCAGTCCGGTCTGGCGGCTGTTCGGGTCGGCCGCAGCCACCTTGAGCACCACCGACGCCGGTCCGGTTTCCCCGTCGGCGTAGCGCAGATGGACCCGGTAGCACTCGCTCATCTGGCCGGTGCCGATGCGCTCGAAGTGGTGTCCGGTCACCGTGCCGGCGCCCAGCACCGTGGTGAGCCGGTCGTCGGTCAGATCGGTGGGGCACTCGATGAGTTCACTGGGCACGATGTGAACCTAGCAGTGGCGCCGATCACACATGACAGGTGTCAACTCTGATGGCATTCCTTCGGGCTGGCGGCCACATCCAGGGCCGGGTTGCGGTCGAAGAACCCGAACGGTTTCAGCCAGAACGACACCACGTCCACCGGCATCACCGGCCAGTCCTCGGGCCGGGTGATGTGGTGAATGCCGAACACGTACCAGAGCACCACATCGGTGTTCTCGATCGTGCGATTGGCCTTGGTCCATTCGCCGAGGCCGGTGTCAGCTACCGACTGGTTGACGAATTCGCCGGCCGGCCAGCGTTCCTGCGGATGATTCGGGGTCACCCACAGCGCACGACCGATGACATTGGCGCGCTGCAGCACCGGGGACTGTGCGTCGAACATCGCGGGCAGCGCTCCCGTCGGCACCAGCTTGTAGGCCGGGTGGGTACCCAGGCCGTTGACGACGTTGGTGTTGACCACCTTCCAGGCACGCTGGGTGGAGAAGTCGACGTCCTGTTTGCCCTCCTCCTCGGTGCGCAGCGCGACATTGCGGGTCACCAGCGACAGACCGTACGGGTTGTCCGGGCCGGTCGGCTCGGCGTAGGACTCCGACATGAACACCGTGTTGTCGGTGCCGTCGATGTCCAGGTCGAGCCGCGCCACCAGGAAATGCTGGTGGAACGGGGCATACGTGCGTTCGTCGACGAGGGTGCCGTTGGGGTTCGCCTGGCCGGCCGCCAGCGGCGTGGTGACCATGATGCCGGTCGCGCGCACCTCGCACTCGATGTTGCCGTCCTGGTAGAGCCGCCAGTAGACCAGGTATTCGTAGTTGGCGACGGTGACGTGGAACGACAGCGTGAGCCTGCGGATCCGGCGCACCTCGGCGCCGGTGTCGTGATCGACGTGCTTCCACAGCACCGCCGCGTCTTCCTCGTGGATGCAGATCGCGTTTTTGATGACGTAAGGCTCGCCCTTGCTGTTGTGCAGCACCGCGTCGAGGTAGCGGATCTCGCCGAGGCAGTCGCAACCCAGTTCCAGGGATTGCGTCATGAACCCCAGTCCCCACTCCCCGATATCGAATGCCGTACGCCGGTAGTGATCCACCGACGAGTCCCGGTAGGGCACAACCATCTCGGCGAAAGACATCCGGTGGGCGATGGAACGGTCCCGGTCGCCGTCCCGATAACGCACGGTGTGCAGCGTCATGCCCTCGCGGTAGTTGAAGCCGACCCGCAGTGACCAGTTCTGCCAGCGCAACAGGTTGCCGTCCAAGCTGAACGACGGCCCCTCCGGCTGGGTGATGTGCAAGGGCTTGAGCGGTTCCCTGCGCGACGCCGCACGGATGTGTTCCGGGATGTGCCGTGGTGCGTATTCGCCCATCACCGAGGGCATCTCGACGTCGACACTGTCCTCGACGCGCAACAGCTCCATGGTGTTGAGGTCGATCACGCAGTGCAGCCCGCTGACAAGATGTGCGTACGGGTTCATCCCCGGCCCATCCTTGAGCCAGGTGTCCGACCAACCCAGCCGGCGGCCGCGGAACTCGTCGGGGATCACGGCATCCCCGTAGGTCCAGGTGTCGACGAACACCCGGTCGATATCGGTGATGCCGCGGGCGGCCAGCGCGGCGAGGAAATCGGGGTGCCGGCGCAGCATCTGGTCGCATTCGACGAACTCGTCGACGGTGAAGTTCGGTTGCACGCCGGGCACATGCGCGAACGACTCGACGCCACCGTCGGTCAGCGACACCACACCTTTGTAAGTGGCGTTTGCGCTACGTTCGAAGCACACCACCACGGCCCGGCGCGCCGGGACGGTCCCGTCATCCTCGAACGCCGCCAGCTCGGCCTTGTCCGGTTCCGCCAGTTCGATCGACGCGTACCGCCAGCCCTGCCCGATACCGTGTTCGCGGCCCAGGATCTCGGTGACCGCGGTGAATTCGTGGGAGCCCAGCGGGTCCAGCGGGTGTGTCATCGGACAAAACAACCACACCCGCAGCGGTACCGCATGCGGTTCCCGCCAACCGCTACCGGGCAGCCAGCGTGAAACCCTCCCAGGCCCGCCTGCGGTCGGCGTCGGGGTCGTAGTGCAGCCGGGTCTGGCGGTCGAACACCAGTACCGCGCGCATGCTCTGCTCATAGCGCGGCCAGCCCTCGCCGGGGCGGCCGGTGCGACTGAACTCGCCCCACCGGCTCTGCACCTCCCGGCTGACCCGTTTGGCCGTACCGCCGTCACCGCCGGCGGTGAGCAGTGCGCCGAGCCGGGTGCGGTAGATGCCGAACACCGCGAGCAGTTCGGTGGCGTGCGTGGCACCCAAGCCCGACCAGTTCAGCACCCGCGGGGCGTAGTCGTAACGGTAGAAGTGGGTCGGGGCGTGCGCGCTGTGCGCCTCGGCGATGTCCCATGCCGCCGTACCGAATGCGAAGTCCCCGCCCAGCCGAATGCAGGCCCGTTTGCTGGGGTAGTCCGGATAGGCCGCGACGATCCGATCACGGGTCGCGGTGTCGGCGTCGGCCAGCAGCATCTCGATGGTCTGCTCGGTCATCGGCAGCAGTTGCATGAACCGGGTGAACAGTTTGCCCTCATCGGCGTTGGTGCCCACGATCATCGGCAGCCGGTGCGCCGTGCCGGTCCGCATGGCATGCAGCGGGTCGTCGGGCAGCAGTTCGGTGCCGCTGGTCGGACCGGCGGGGAACGCGCCCGGCATATCCCGTCCGCCACGGGCGATGAGTTTGTCCAGCGCGGTGACCAATTCGGCGGGGCGGGCCGACATCACGGCCGCCGCCCCGTCGCGGACGGAGGCGCCGAGCAGGCCGGCGAACTGCTCGGCGAAAATCGGTGCAGCCTCGGCGGTGCGCACCATACCGGAGGCTGGACTCTGTGAGATCGCCTGCGCGAAGAGCCCTTTGGCGTCGGGGACGGCCATCAGGGTGGCCACCGCGTGCGCTCCGGCGCTCTCGCCGAAGATCGTCACGTTCTCGGGATCGCCGCCGAAGACCGCGATGTTCTCCCGCACCCAGCGCAGCGCCAGCACCAGGTCGGCCAGGAACAGGTTGCCGTCGATCGGATGCTCGGGGGTGGCCAGCGACGAGAGGTCCAGACAGCCCAACGCGCCCAGCCGATAATTCACCGAGACATAGACGAAACCACGCCGGGCCAGCGCCACCCCGTCATACAACGGCGTCGCCGAACTGCCCATGATGTAGCCGCCGCCGTGGATGAAGAACATCACCGGCAGCGGTCCCTCGGTGTCGGGTTCCTCGGGCGCCACCACGTTGAGCGTCAGACAGTCCTCGCTCATCGGCTGGTATCGGCCGACACCGGTCAGCGTGTACATCTTCTGCTGCGGCGCGCAGTAGGTGTAGCCATGGCAGTACCGGACGCCTGGCCACGGGTCGGCGGGCACCGGCAAGCGGTAGCGCAGTGCGCCCACCGGTGGTTTGGCGTACGGGATGGAGCGCCATCGATGCACCCCGTTGCGGGTGAAGCCCTCGATGGTCCCGCTGCTGATACGAACCCTGACGGTGTGTTCGTGCATGACGCCGACGTTAGCGAAGATCTGCTCGTTCGCCGCGTCGTGGCGCACCCCGCTACCCTTGCTGAATGCGGTTGGTGCTGATCATGGTGACGTCTGCCCTGGTGGCGGGATGTTCCCAGACACTGGACTCGCAGAGTTCCACCGCCCGCACCCCGCTGACGGTGCCGTCCTCGAGCACCCCGAGCAGCGTTTCACCCACCCCCGGCACCGGCTCCTCGGACGCCGGGCCCACGAACCTGCCCCCCGGCGCCGCGATCGGCGAGGTGATCTCCCGGGTCGAGGCCGCCAGCCCGGCCGCGCCCGAGGATTTCGGGTCGATGTCCCGGGACGGGGCGACCACCACCCTCGACGGCGGCGTCGCCTTCAGCACCGACACCGTCAGCTGCGTCAGCACCCCGAAGTACCGGGACGCGATGCTGTCATGCCTGGTGGATCTCACCGATCCCCCGCCGCGGCCGCCCGACGTGTTCACCGTATGGAAGGGCAACTGGGTCGATTTCGACGGGTCCAGCGTGGAAATCGGCTCGCAGCACGGAGATCCGGGACCCTTCGTCGACGGCGAGGGCCCCGCGCTGCCCGAAGGATCGTCCCTCGCGTTCGGCGACTTCCGCTGCCGCGCGGACACCGGCGCCGTGCTGTGCGTCAACTATGCCGAGCGTTCCGCGGTACGGCTGAGCGCCGCCGGCGTCGACGGATTCGGTTGTCTGACCGAAGCGCAGGCGCCGCCGGGCATCGGTGTGCGGCTGTCCTGCGAGAGCGGAAGGTGATCGGTCAGCGCCAACCGTCGGCGGCCTTCGCCGCCTGCAGCAGTGCCTCACACAGCTCACGCAGTTCCGCACCGACCACACCTTCGTCGGCGGCGGTAGCGACATCCTCGGCGGCACACCGGACCTGGTAGATACGGTCCGACAGATCGGCGGCCTCGTCGGCGGTGAGCACCACCGCATCCGGGGCCACCGACGTGCCTTTGACCTGTGCACGCTGCTCGTAGGCGCGCTGGCGGCAGGATTGTCGGCAGTACTGGCGGCGCCTACCCATACCCGCATCGGGGACTTCTCGGCCGCACCAGCGGCACGGCTGGGGCCGGTGGCGTCTGCGCGCGGCGGACAGACCAGGCGTTGCGGATGTCACGCGCCGACTGTAGACCGCGGGACCGGCGGCGCCCAGCATCTGCCGTATCCTGGTGGATTGAGTCGGGAACTTCGCGCGGGTCCGCCGCGTTGATCCTCCGGACGAATTGCGCGTGTTGAAGGAGAGTTGACGATGGCTGATCGTGTTCTGAGGGGCAGCCGGCTCGGTGCCGTGAGCTACGAGACCGACCGCAACCATGACCTGGCCCCCCGCCAGGTGGCGCGCTACCGCACCGATAACGGTGAAGAGTTCGAGGTACCGTTCGCCGACGACGCCGAGATCCCCGGTACCTGGCCCTGCCGTAACGGTATGGAGGGCACCTTGATCGATGGCGACGTCCCCGAGCCCAAGAAGGTGAAGCCGCCGCGTACCCACTGGGACATGCTGCTGGAGCGGCGTTCGGTGGAGGAGCTCGAGGAGCTGCTCAAGGAGCGCCTCGACATCATCAAGACCCGCCGCCGCGGCTGACAGCGGCCCAGGCGTAACCCGCGAGCGTGCGTGATCGCGCGCCGACACACGGTATGTCGGCCGCAGACACGCACGCTCGCGGTGTTTCTAGAGCGGTGTTTCTAGAGTGAGGCGGGCCTGCTGCTGATGCCCCGGGCTCGGTCCAGCCGCCCCCGCATCCCCCACTCGGCGACCTTGAACATCGCCTCGCGGATGTTCGACCCGCTCATCTTGGACACACCCAGCTCACGTTCGGAGAACGTGATGGGTACCTCGACCACGGTGAAGCCCGCATTGATGGCCCGCCAGGTGAGGTCGATCTGGAAGCAGTACCCCTTCGAGTCCACCGCGGACAGGTCGATCTTCTCCAGCACCTCGCGCCGATAGGCGCGGTAACCGGCCGTGATGTCCTTGATGCCGACACCCAGCAGCACCCGCGAGTAGGTGTTGGCGGTGCGGGAGAGCGCAAGCCGGCGCCACGGCCAGTTCCGCACGGTGCCGCCCGGCACGTAGCGCGACCCGATCGCCAGATCGGCGCCGCCGTCGACGGCGGCCAGCAGCCGGCCCAGCTCCTCGGGAGCGTGGCTGCCGTCGGCGTCCATCTCGACCAGCACGGTGTACTCCCGGCTCAGCCCCCACGCGAAACCGGCCAGATAGGCCGCGCCGAGGCCGTCCTTGCTGACCCGATGCATGACGTGGATGCGGTCAGGATCTGCGAGCGCGAGTTCGTCGGCGAGCCGGCCGGTGCCATCCGGGCTCCCGTCGTCGACGACGAGGATGTGCACATCCGGCTGCGCAGCATGGACGCGGCCCACGATCAACGGCAGGTTTTCCCGCTCGTTGTAGGTGGGGATGATCACCAGCGTGCGCCGGCTGGGCGACACCAGATCGCTCATGCTGTTCTCTCGTCCTCACTGCCCTCATCGGGCGAATCCGGTCCGGCGGGGCCAACCTGCGGGCCTACCCGGGTGCTCGTGGCGGCGACTCGCCGTCTGCGCACGAACTTCCCATTGTGCAGCATGGCGGCGATCACAGCCGCAAGGCCGACGCCCACCAGCACCCACTGCACGACCGGGCCCCACTCGGTGGCGAAGGTGACGTTCGATTTCAACCGCACCGCCGTATCCAGGTAGGCGGGCTCGAAGAATTCGGTGCTGTCCAGCAGATGCCCGTCCGGGGCGACGACGGCGCTGATGCCGGTGGTACCGGCCACCACCACATACCGGTCGTGCTCGACGGCCCGTAACCGGGCGAACGCGAGCTGCTGGGCGCTCATGACGGCATCGAAGGTGGCGTTGTTGGCCGGGACCGCGAGCAGCTGCGCGCCGCTCAGCACGGAATCCCGCACCGCACGATCGAAGATCACCTCCCAGCAGGTGGCCACCCCGATCGGGATGCCCGCCGCTTGGACGACGCCGTCACCGTCACCGGGCAGGAAGTAGCCCGCCCGGTCGGCGTAGGACGAGAACTTCTTGAAGAAGCTGCGCCACGGCAGGTACTCGCCGAACGGCTGAATAATCCGCTTGTCGTGCCGGTCCTGCGGGCCCGATTCGGGATCCCACACCAGCACCGTGTTCGTCGCCACCGGCGACTCCCGGGTATAGCCGGGTGCCGCCAACACTGTGCCCACCAGGATCGGGGCCCGAACGGCGCGCGCGGCCTCGGAGATGCGGGCGGCGGCGTCGGTGTTGCGCAGCGGGTCGATATCAGAGGAGTTCTCCGGCCAGATCACCACCATCGGCTGCGGGGCCCGGCCGGCCCGCACATCCTCGGCCAGCCGCAGGGTCTCGGTGACGTGGTTGTCCAGCACGGCGCGGCGCTGCGCGTTGAAATCGAGGCCCAGCCGCGGCACGTTGCCCTGGACCGCGGCGATCGTCACCGACGGATGATCCCCGGCGCCCGCGCCGGCCTGCCGCACACCCGGCCACACCAGCGCGGCGGCCAGCAGCACCACACAGATCAGAACGCCCGGCAGCACCGCCTCGGGGCGGGCCGCATCCGACCCCTGCGCGTTCGGATGGCTGCGCCGCCACCACAGCACCACCTCCAGGGTCAACGCGGTCAGGCTGAACCCGACCAGCGCCAGCGCCACCGACACCAGCGGGGCGCCACCGATCTGGGCCAGCGGCAGCAGTGGACCGTCGGCCTGCCCGTAGGCGACCACCCCCCACGGGAAACCCCCGAACGGAACGCTCGATTTCAGCCACTCGGCCACCGCCCACTCGGCGGCGAACCAGACCGGCCAGCCCGGCAGCCCGCGCACCGTGACGGCCAGCAGACCGAAAAGTGCCGGGAACAGCGCCTGCAGCAGTGACAGCGCCAGCCAGGGACCGGTGCCGACGAACAGCCCCACCCAGGGAATCAACGGCAGGTAGAACGCCAGCCCGAACAACAGGCCGTAACCGAAGCCGCCGACGCGGGAGGTCTGTCGACGGGTCAGCACCCAGCCCAGCAGCGCCAGCGACGGAACAGCCGTCCACCACCAGCCCACCGGCGCGAAACTGAGATACATCAACACCCCGGCCAGCACCGAGACCGTCATCCGGATCAACCGGACGCGCAGCACCCGCCGGCAGGCCGCGACGATCCGTCGACCACGCCCGGGGCCGGAGGTGTCCACGGCGGCGTCGTCAGCGGTATCGACGGCACCGGCCTCAGCCATGAATCACCGCGCCGCGGTGCACGGTGCGCAGGCAGCGCGGCAGGTCGGCGGCATCATCGAGCCGCGGCAACGCCGGCACCCGAGACCGCGGATCGGTGGACCAGCGGGCAGCCGCCTCCGACGCCGGGGTGCTGACCGCGAGGTCACCGGCATCCCAGACGGCATAGCTGGCGGGGGCCCCGGGCACCAACGTGCCGGTGATACCGTCGCGGACCCCGCCCGCGCGCCAGGCGCCACGGGTGGCGGCGGAGAAGGCCGCCCGCGCCGAAACCCCGCTGCCGGGCGTGCGGTGGTGTACCGCCGCCCGCACCGTCGCCCACGGATTCAGCCCGGTGACCGGGCTGTCGGAACCGAAGGCGAGGGGCACGCCTTGGGATGCTAACAGCGCAAACGGGTTGAGCGTTGCCGCTCGGGCCGCCCCGAGACGCTGGGCGTACATACCGTCCGGGCCACCCCAATAGGCGTCGAAATTGGGCTGCACGCTGCCGATCACCCCCCACCGGCCGAGGTCGGTGGCCTGTTCGGCGGTCACCATCTCCAGGTGCTCCAACCGGTGCCCGCACCGCGCCACGGCGGGACCGCCGAACCGCTCGACGGTGTCGCGCAGCCCGTCGATGACGGCGCTGACAGCGGCGTCGCCGATCACGTGGAACCCGGCGGTGATCCCGGCCTCGGTACAGGCGTGCAGATGGGCGGTGATCGCAGCGCCGTCCAGGTAGGTGTTACCGCAGGTGTGGGCGGCGTCGGCGTAGGGCTCGTGCAGCCAGGCCGTGCGCGAGCCCAGCGCACCGTCGACGAACAGATCCCCCGCCAGGCCGGCGGCCCCGGTCTGTCCCATCAGGTTGCGAGCCTGCTTCGCGGTCTGCACGGCCTCACCCCAGTAGCCGGTGACCTGCACGCCGTGCTGCAGCGCGTGCACGGCGTGCCAGTCGTCCAGACCACCGATATCGGGGCCACCGCATTCGTGCACCGCCACGATGCCCTGCCCGGCGGCGGCGTCCAGCGCGGCCTGTTGGGCCGCGCGTCGCTGCTCCGGCGCCAGCAACTCCCGCGCCGCGGCGCGAACCAGGTGGTGCGCGTCGGCGGTCACCGGCCGCTGCGGGTCGAACCCGGCGGCCTCGGCGATCCCGGGTGCGCTCGCGCGCAGCGCGCTCGACGCGGCCGCCGAGTGCACATCGATCCGGCTCAGGTAGGCGGCCCGGCCACCGAGCACCGCGTCGAGGTCTGCGGTGCTCGGCGGGGTGCGATCGGGCCAGGACGATTCGTCCCAGCCCGACCCCCACACGATGCCGGTCCGATGGCGGCGGGCATGCTCGCCCACCAGCGTCAAGCAGTGCTCGCGGGAGGTGGCGCCGCGCAGGTCCAAGCCGGTCAGACTGAGGCCGGTGGCGGTGAGATGCACGTGGCTGTCCACGAAGGCCGGTGCGACGAACGCGCCGGCCAGATCCACGATGTCGGCGTCGGGGAACTCGGCGCGGGCGGTGTCATCGGCACCCAGCCACAGCACCTCGCCGTCCGGACCGTCGCTGAACGCGATGGCGGTGGCGTCCGGGTTGGCCGGGCTGTGTACCCGTCCGTTGATCAGCAGAGTCGTCACAGAGGTGACAGGTTAATCGCCGGTGTTGTGGCGCCGCTCCAGCGAGGTCGGTTCGGTGTCGACGACGTCGATGACCTCGCCGTCGACATAATCGGTGCGGGTCGCCTGCCGATACCCGGCACGGCCGGCCGTATAGGTCATCACCAGCGGTGTGCTGCCGGCCAGGCTCCTCCCGATCACCGCGCCCGCGACGGGGCGCGCGATGCGGCGGGTCGGCGGGATCAGCAGCAGCGCACCCAGCACCGAACTGGCCAAACCGGGGACCATCACCAGGACCGCCCCGAGCGCCACCAGAGCGCTGTCGGTGGCCAGCTCGCCACCCGCGGAGCGCGAGTTCAGGGCTTCCTGCAGGCGGCGGATGTGCCGTGCGATCTGGGAGCCGGCCACCGCCAGCCCGACCACGAACGTGGCCAGCACCGCCAGCACCGTCCAGCCGAACCCGATGGTCGAAACCAGGGCCACCAGCACCGCCACCTCGACGAGCAGGTACACCAGGAACAACCGTTTTGCCATGACGGGACAACGAGCGAGCCGCCCGAAGGGTTCCGCGCCGCGCCCCGACTACGGCCCTGGCAGCGGTGCGACCTCGATCGCGGCGTGCACCTTGTCCACGCCACCACGGATCAGGGCCTGCGGGATCCACCACCACGCGTGCCACCAGTAGCGTCTGGTCACCATGTCGAACACCCGCCGGGTCTCCGACTTCGGCAGGTTGCGCGCGACGGCCTCGACGGGTTCGCCCTTCACCTTGCCCAGCACGCCGCACTTCTGGATGGTGACCCGAGGGGTGTTGTTGATCCGTTTGGTCTTCCAGGAACCGTCGTCGGTGCTGATCAAGAGCTTGCCCTCGTGCGGAACGCCCCACACCGGGGTCGGTTTGGGGCGCCCGTCCTTGGTGAAGGTGGTCAGCAGCACATACTTCTCGCGATAGACGTCATCGAAACTCGCAGCCATGCCCCCATCAGAACACGACGGTCTCGTTGTCGTGCCGGACCACGCGGTCCTGGCAGTGCCACAGCACCGCCCGGGACAGCACCGCCCGCTCCACGTCGGCGCCGAGGCGCACGAGGTCCTCGACGGTGTGGGTGTGGTCGATGCGGACGACATCCTGCTCGATGATCGGACCCTCGTCGAGGTTCTCGGTCACGTAATGTGCCGTCGCCCCGACCAACTTGACGCCGCGCTCCTTGGCCCGCCGGTAGGTGTTCGCGCCGACGAACGCCGGCAGGAACGAATGGTGAATGTTGATCAACGGCGCGCCCACCGCGTCCAGGAACCCGGGGGTGACGATCTGCATGTAGCGGGCGAGCACCACCAGATCGACGTTGCCGCGCAACAGGTCCAGCTGACGCTGCTCGGCCTCGGCGCGGGTGTCCCTGGTCGCCGGGATGTGCACGAAGGGCACGCCGAAGGGCCGGACCTGGTCGGCCAGGTCGGGATGGTTGGCGATGACCATCACCACCGACATGTCCAGATCGCCGCGACGGTTACGCCACAGCAGGTCCAGCAGACAGTGGTCGGCGGTGGAAGCCAGGATCGCGACCCGCTTGGGTGTGGCGGCAGCGGTGAACCGGTAATCCATCTCGAATTCCGGTGCGATCCGGGCGGCGAAGTCGCGTTCCAGCTCGGCGCCGGCGGCCGCCAGGCCGGGGAGGTGAAAAACGGTGCGCTGCAGGAACACTCCACCTTCGGCCTCGGTGGAGTGCTGATCCAGCGAGATGATGTTGGCGCCGGCCGCGGTGAGGAACGTCGAGACCGCCGCGACGATGCCGGAGCGATCCGGGCAGCGCAGCAGCAACCGGCCGATGTCTTTGTGACGCCCTGATTTCGGAGAACCAGCGGGATGGCTTGCGGTCATGCTCAACCGGCCGCGCGCAGCTCCAGCGCGACGTTGTTCTTCATCCCGCCGCGCAGTTTCGAGAACAGGGTGAAGACCTTGCCGATCAGGCCGTAGCGACTGCCGATACCGTCGTAGGTCCGCCGCAGTGCATCCTGGTCGAGGATGGCCGCCACCGCTTCCACCGATTCGCTCTTGGGAGTTCCGCGCCGGTCACACGCGGCCACCGTCACCCTCGGAGTGTTGCGGATCCGCTTGACCTTCCACGAACCGGCCTGGGTGAGCACCAGCAGCCGATCTCCTTCCGGCACCGCCCACACCGCGGTGGGTTTGGCCCTGCCGTCCTTGGTGAAGGTGGTCAATAGGACATAGTCGGCCTTGGCGACGTCGGCGAAGGTGAGAGCCATGGCGCAATCCTATGTGCACGCAGCGGGTGCCGACGGCCCCGCCGGGTTCAGCCCTCCAATTCGCCTTCGGTCTCCAGCAGCACCTGCCTGAGCCCGTCGAGCGTGGCGGCGTCCGGGGCCGCCCACATTCCGCGCCCGGCCGCCTCCAGCAATCGCTCGGCCATCCCGTGCAGTGCCCACGGATTCGACTCGTTCATGAACTTGCGGTTCTCGTCATCGAGCACGTAGCTCTGACTGAGCTGCTCGTACATCCAGTCCGACATCACATGCGCGGTGGCGTCGTAGCCGAACAGGTAATCCACGGTGGCGGCCATTTCGAAGGCGCCCTTGTAGCCGTGTCGGCGCATGGCGTTGATCCAGCGCGGGTTGACCACCCGCGCGCGGAACACCCGAGTGGTCTCCTCGTTGAGCGTGCGGGTGCGAACCGCGTCCGGACGGGTGTTGTCGCCGATATACGCGGCGGGATCCTTGCCGGTGAGCGCGCGCACGGTGGCGATCATGCCGCCGTGATACTGGAAATAGTCGTCGGAGTCTGCGATATCGTGCTCGCGGGTGTCGGTGTTCTTGGCTGCCACCGCAATTCGCCGGTATGCCCGGTTCATCTCGTCGGTGGCCGGTGCCCCGTCGAGACCGCGCCCGTAGGCGAAGCCGCCCCACGCGGTGTACACCTCGGCCAGGTCCTGGTCGTCGCGCCAGTTCCGACTGTCGATCAGCTGCAGCAGCCCGGCGCCGTAGGTTCCCGGCTTTGATCCGAAAATTCTTGTGGTGGAACGTCGCTGGTCCCCGTGCTCGGCCAGATCGGCGACCGCATGGGCCCGCACGAAGTTGTCTTCCGGGCTCTCGTCGAGCCCGGCGACCAGCGCGACGGCGTCGTCGAGCATGGTCACCACATGCGGGAACGCATCCCGGAAGAAACCCGAGATGCGGACCGTGACATCGATGCGCGGCCGGCCCAGCTCCTGCAGCGACAGCGGTTCCAGGTTCACCACCCGCCGGGACGCGTCATCCCAGATCGGCCGGACCCCGAGCAGTGCGAGCACCTCGGCGATGTCATCACCGGAGGTGCGCATCGCCGAGGTACCCCACACCGACAGACCGACCGAGGGCGGCCAGCTCCCGTATTCCTCGCGGTAGCGGGCCAGCAGCGAATCCGCCATGGCGACACCGGTTTCCCAGGCCAGCCGCGATGGCACCGCCTTGGGGTCGACCGAGTAGAAGTTGCGCCCGGTGGGCAGCACGTTGACCAGTCCGCGCAGCGGGGAGCCCGACGGGCCCGCCGGGATGTAGTGGCCGTCCACCGCCCGCAGCACCGCGTCGATCTCCCCGGCGGTGCCACGCAGCCGAGGTACCACCTCGTCGGCGGCGAACCGCAGGATCGCGGCCACCGTCGGATCGTCGGTGATCCCGTCGACCGTGCCACTGTCCCAGCCACCGGCCTGCAGTGCGGCGACCAGCTCCCGGGCCCGCGCTTCGGCGGCGTCGACGACGGTGCGTTCGTCGGCGCCGTCCTCGGCCAGTCCGAGTGCCTGGCGCAGGCCGGGCACGGTGTGCTCGCCGCCGAACAACTGACGCGCGCGCAGGATGGCCAGCACGAGGTCCAGTTCGGACTCCCCCGCCGGCGCCTGGCCGAGGATGTGCAGACCGTCGCGGATCTGGACATCCTTGATCTCGCAGAGCCACCCGTCGACGTGTAAGAGCATGTCGTCGAACGAGTCCTCGTCGGGCCGGTCCTCCAGGCCCAGGTCGTGGTCCATCTTCGCCGCGCGCATCAGGGTCCAGATCTGCTGACGGATAGCGGGCAGTTTCGCCGGATCCAGTGCCGAGAGATTGGAGTGCTCGTCGAGCAACTGTTCCAGGCGGGCGATATCGCCGTAGGTCTCCGCGCGTGCCATCGGCGGGATCAGGTGATCGACCAGTGTCGCGTGGCCCCGGCGTTTGGCTTGGGTGCCCTCGCCGGGGTCGTTGACCAGGAACGGATAGATCAGCGGGAGGTCCCCGAGCGCGGCGTCGGTACCGCAGGCGGCGCTCATCCCCAGCGTCTTGCCCGGCAGCCATTCGAGATTGCCGTGCTTGCCGAGATGGATCACGGCGTCGGCCTTGAACGCGCCCGTGCCGCCGAATTGGCCGTCGAGCCAACGATAGGCGGCCAGATAATGATGACTCGGCGGCAGATCGGGGTCGTGGTAGATGGCGACCGGGTTCTCACCGAACCCGCGCGGTGGCTGTACCAGGATCACCACGTTGCCCGACCTCATTGCGGCGATGACGATTTCGCCGTCCGGGTCGTGGCTGCGGTCGACGAACAGCTCCCCCGGCGGCGGCCCCCAATGCTGCACCACGGCATCGGCGAGATCGCTCGGCAGGGTGGCAAACCAGCGTCGGTAGTCGGCCGCCGACACCCGGATCGGGTTGCGTGCCAGCGTTTCCTCGGTGAGCCAGTCGGGATCCTGCCCGCCGCGTTCGATGAGGGCGTGGATGAGCGCGTCACCGTCACCGGCATCGACTCCGGGAACCTCACCGATGTCGATCCCGTGTTCGCGCATCGCACGTAGCAGCGCCACCGCCGACGCCGGGGTGTCCAGGCCGACGGCGTTTCCGATCCGCGCGTGTTTGGTCGGATATGCCGAGAAGACCAGTGCGATCTGTTTGTCCGCGGCCGGGACACGACGCAACCGGGCGTGCCGGACGGCCAGACCGGCCACCCGCGCACAGCGTTCCGGGTCGGCGCTGTAGGTGATCAGTCCCTCGTCGTCGATCTCCTTGAACGAGAACGGCACGGTGATGATGCGCCCGTCGAACTCGGGCACCGCGACCTGGGTGGCCACATCCAGCGGGGACAGCCCGTCATCGTTGTCCGACCAGGTGGACCGCGAACTGGTCAGGCACAGCCCCTGCAGGATCGGGACGTCCAGGGCGGCCAGGTGAGCGACGTTCCAGTTGTCGTCGGTGCCGCCGGCGCCCACCGCGGCCGGCGTGGCACCGCCGGCGGCGAGCACCGTGGTGACCAGCGCATCGGCGCCGCTCAGCAGTTCGAGCAGTTCGGGTTCCGGGGTGCGCAGCGAGGCGCAGTAGACCGGCAACGGACGGCCGCCGGCGGCGACGATCGCGTCGCACAGTGCGGTGATGTATCCGGTGTTACCGGCAAGGTGCTGCGCGCGGTAGTACAGCACCGCGACCGTCGGCCCGTCGCCGTCGGTCTGCGGATGCCCCAGCACGCCCCAACCGGGTACGGACACCGGCGGGTCGAATGCCTCGCCCGTCATGAGCACGGTGTCGCACAGGAAGCGATGAAGATTCGCCACGTTTGTCACGCCGCCCTGGGCGAGATAGATGTGGGCCTGCAATGCCACGCCGGCAGGGACGGTCGAATACCGCATCAGCTCGGCGTCGGGGGCCTGTTCGCCGGAGAGCACCACCGTGGGCACCGGCCCGGCCACCAGTGCGTCGATACCGTCCTGCCAGGCGCGGTAGCCACCCAGGATGCGCACCACCACCAGATCGGCGCCGTCGAGCAGTTCGGCGAGTTCGCGGTCGAGTTCGTCCTGCAGCAGCCGGGCCGGATTGGCCCATCGATAGTCGGCTCCGCTGGCGCGGGCGGTGATCAGGTCGGTATCGGACGTAGACAGCAGCAGCACGGTCGGCACCGCTCAATCCTGCCGCACCACCGGCGCGGCGTGGTCCGCCGGTTCAGCGGTCGGAGCGGCTCCACCGGCCGTACCACGA
The DNA here is from genome assembly GCA_021648845.1 of Mycobacterium sp. MBM. Lineage (GTDB taxonomy): Bacteria > Actinomycetota > Actinomycetes > Mycobacteriales > Mycobacteriaceae > Mycobacterium. The sequence continues at coordinate 56,095 of JAKJHY010000012.1, forward strand.
GTCCCGGTAGGGCACCGAGATAGCGGCGACCACGAGGGTGACGCCGAGGGCAATGGCGATCAGTGAGGCCATGTTCTGGCCTCCTTCCTGAAGGGGGTACCGGCGGTACCGGGTTGATGATCGAAACGTAGTCCGCGCGGGCGTAGGTGTCCGCGTTGTGTGCCCGAGCAGACACCATGTCGGCTGCAGTGACATATGTCACACAAATGGGTTGGCGGTGAACGGGCGCACCGATTCGAGCCGAGCGATCCTCGGCCCACCGCCGTGCGCGCAGTACCGTGGACCGGTGACCCGCACCCGTGATCAGGACGCCTGCCCCGGCGCCCTGCAGGTCCATCGCGCCGCCGACGGCGCGCTGATGCGAGTGCGGCTGCCCGGCGGGGTGATCTCGCCGACCGGTCTGGAGAAACTTGCCCACCTGGCCGCCGACCATGGCGGCGGGGCCCTCGAACTCACCTCCCGGGGCAGCCTGCAGATCCGCGGCGTGACCGATCCGGCCCGGGTCGCCGACGCGCTCTCCGGCGCCGGACTGCTGCCCTCGCCCACCCATGAGCGGGTCCGCAATATCGTCGCCTCCCCGCTGTCGGGCCGCAGCGGCGGACGTACCGATGTGCGCGGCTGGGTCGGTGATCTGGACCGGGCGTTGCAGGACGACCCGGCACTGGCCGCGCTGCCGGGCCGGTTCTGGTTCTCCATCGACGACGGTCGCGGAGATGTGTCGGGCCTGCGCGCCGATGTCGGGGTCCAGATTGCCGAGGGCGGGGTCGCCCTGCTGCTCGCCGGTGTGGACACCGGTGTGCGCCTGCCCGCCGAGGAGGCGGTCAGCGCGATGGTGGACGTGGCCCGCCGATTCCAGTCGGTGCGCGGAACACGTTGGCGCGTCAAAGAACTCGACGATCAAGGCCAGCTGGTCAGCGATCGGTCCGTCGCCGCGCCGGAAGCGGTGGCCCGGCGTGCGGCCGAGCCCGGTCGTCCGCCGGTGGGCTGGATACCGCAGCTGCACGACCCCGCCCCGCACCGGATCGCTCTCGGCGCGGTGGTTCCGCTGGGTGTACTGCCGGCCCGCACCGCCGAGTTCCTGGCCGCGATCGAGGCACCCATCGTGGTGACACCGTGGCGGTCGGTCGTGGTGTGCGATTTGACCGAGGAGGTGGCCGACGCCGCATTGCAGGTGCTCGCACCGTTGGGTCTGGTCTTCGACGAAAGCTCGCCGTGGTTGACCGTGAGCGCCTGCGCGGGCAGCCCCGGATGTGACAAATCTCTCTCCGATGTCCGCGCCGACGCCGCCGCGGCGCTCACCGAGGGCGCCCCCGGGGTCCATCGGCATTTTGTGGGCTGTCCACGGGCCTGCGGCAGCCCGCTGGGCGCCGAGGTGCTGGTGGCCACCGGAGACGGATATCAGAAACGCCACCCGTAGGGTGATCGGGTGCTCGAATACACCCGCGACGCTGCGGAAATCTACCGGCAGTCGTTTGCGACCATCCGGGCGGAAGCGGACCTGACCCGCTTCCCCGCGGACGTCGCGCGCGTCGTCGTCCGACTCATCCATACCTGCGGTCAGGTCGACCTCACCGGTCACGTCGCCTTCGCTGCCGACGTCGTCGCCAGGACCCATGCCGCACTCGCCGCCGGGGCGCCGGTGCTCTGTGATTCGTCGATGGTCGCCGCGGGCATCACCCGCTCCCGGCTGCCCGCCGACAACGAGGTCGTCTCGCTGGTCGCCGACCCGCGCGCCGCCGAGCTGGCGCCCAAGCTCGGTAGTACCCGCTCGGCGGCCGGCGTCGACCTGTGGGCCGACCGGCTGGGCGGGGCGGTGCTGGCGATCGGCAATGCCCCCACCGCCCTGTTCCGGCTGCTGGAACTCATCGACGAGGGCGCCCCGGTGCCCGCATCGGTCCTGGGTGGGCCGGTCGGATTCGTCGGCTCCGCCCAGTCCAAGGACGAGCTGATCGCTCGTCCGCGCGGCATGTCGTTTCTGGTGGTGACCGGTAGGCGCGGCGGCAGCGCAATGGCCGCCGCCGCCGTGAATGCGATTGCGAGCGAACGCGAATGACGACTACACAGCCAGCCAAGGGCACTCTCTACGGTGTCGGGCTTGGGCCCGGCGATCCGGAGCTGGTGACCGTCAAGGCGGCCCGGCTGATCGGTGCAGCCGATGTGGTGGCCTATCACAGTGCGCAGCACGGCCGCAGCATCGCGCGCCGGATCGCGCAGCCGTACCTGCGCGACGGCCAGATCGAGGAACATCTGGTCTATCCGGTCACCACCGAGACCACGGCGCATCCGGGCGGCTATGTCGGCGCGATGGAGGATTTCTACACCGAATCGGCCGAGCGCATCGCCGCGCACCTGGAGGCCGGTCGCAACGTGGCGTTGCTGGCCGAGGGCGACCCGCTGTTCTACAGCTCCTATATGCACATGCACACCCGGCTCACCAAACGGTTCGAAGCCGTGATCGTGCCCGGCGTGACGTCGGTGAGCGCGGCGTCGGCGGCGACCGGCACCCCGCTGGTGCAGGGCGACGAGGTCTTGACGATCCTGCCCGGCACGCTGCCCGCCGCCGAACTCACCCGACGACTCGCCGATACCGACGCCGCGGTCATCATGAAGCTGGGAAAATCGTATCCGGAAGTCCGACAGGCGCTTTCGGAGACGCATCGGCTCGACCGGGCATTCTATGTGGAACGGGCCAGCACCGATCAGCAGCGCGTCCTGACCGCCGGCGAGGTCGACGAGTCCTCGGTCCCCTATTTCTCGATCGTGATGCTGCCCGGCGAGGCCGCGGCACCGCGCGGGGGTGGCAGCGTCGCGGTGGTCGGACTCGGTCCCGGCGATTTGGACTGGATCACCCCGCAGGCGCGTCGCGAACTGGCCGCGGCCACCGACCTGATCGGCTACTTCCCGTATCTGGACCGGGTCGGCGCCCGGGCCGGGCAGACCCGGCACGCCAGCGACAACACCGATGAACCGGCGCGCGCCCGACTGGCCTGTGAACTGGCCCGGCAGGGCCGTGCGGTGGTGGTGGTCTCCTCCGGCGATCCCGGGGTGTTCGCGATGGCCACCGCCGTGCTCGAGGAGGCCGTGCACTGGCCCGATGTCGAGGTGCGGGTGATCCCGGCGATGACCGCGGCGCAGGCGGTGGCCAGCCGGGTCGGGGCGCCGCTGGGCCACGACTACGCCGTCATCTCGTTGTCGGACCGGCTCAAGCCGTGGGAGGTCATCGCCGCCCGGGTCAGTGCCGCGGCCGCCGCCGACATGGTGATCGCCGTGTACAACCCGGCGTCGAAGACCCGCACCTGGCAGGTCGGCGCGATGCAGAAGCTGCTGCTGGAGCACCGTGACCCGGCCACCCCGGTGGTGATCGGGCGCGATGTCGCGGGACCGAACGAGACCGTGCGGGTGGTGGCGCTCGGCGACCTGGATCCCGGCGAGGTGGACATGCGCTGTCTGCTGATCATCGGTTCGTCGCAGACCCGATGGCACGGTGACCGGGTGTTCACCCCGCGCAACTACCCCGATCTGACAACTGTCGACAACCATTGACAGTTGTCAGGGGTGGGGATAGCGTCCCGCTCGTGCAATGGGGCAACCGCGTCGACCTGGCCGAGACACCATGGCGGACATGATTCCCCGCCGCCCCGAGGAGGTGACCCCGGCCTGGTTGGGCGGGGTTCTCGGTGCCGATGTGCGTAGCGTCGAGTCCGCACCCATCGGCACCGGCCAGACCGGCGCCACCTACCGGCTGACGGTGCAGTACGGCACCGAAACCGGTCTGCCGGGCAGCTTCGCCATCAAACTGCCCTCGCAGGACGACACCGTCCGCGACCGGGTGGCCATCGGCTACCGCTCCGAGCACGCGTTCTATCGCGATGTGGCCGACCTGGTCAGCATCCCGATACCTCGCAGCTACCACTGCGAGATCGACGGCGACGGAGCGGAATTCGTCTTGTTGCTGGCCGATATGGCACCCGCCGAGCAGGGCGACCAGATCGCCGGGTGCAGCGCGGACGAGGCCCGGCTGGCCGTACGGGCCCTGGCCGGATTGCACGCGCCGAGCTGGTGCGACCCGAAATGGACCGACTTCCCCGGTGTCGCGATGCCGAAGCCGGACGCCGCGATGGCCTCCGGGATGGGGGATGTGGCCGCGATGGCCACCGATCTCACCCTGGAAAAGCTCGGCGACCGGATGAGCGCCGAGGACCGCGCCACCCTGTCGGCGTCGATGGCCGTGGTGACCCCCTGGCTACTGGCCGAGCCGGACCGATTCGCCCTGCTGCACGGTGACTACCGGCTGGACAACATGCTGTTCGACCCGGACCGCACGCAGATCACCGTGGTGGATTGGCAGACCCTCGGATCCGGCCTTGCCGCACGCGATCTCGCGTACTTCACCGCGACCAGCCTGGACCCGGTGACGCGCGCGGCCGCCGAACGGGACCTGGTGGCCGAATATCACGCCGGCCTGCAGGCACTCGGCGTCGCCGGCTACGACGCGCAGACCTGCTGGCGGGACTACCGCCTTGGCATGCTGCAGGCGCCGCTGATCATCGTGCTCGGGGTGGCGTTCGCGACCGCCACCGAGCGCGGAGACGACATGATGCTCGTGATGGCCGAACGGTCCTGCCGGGCGATCCGCGAGTTGGACACGCTGGCCCTCATCTGAGGCCGGCCAGCCACGCGACGGCCGCGTCGACGGTGTCGACCGCGTGCACACCCGCTGGCAGCGCCGGTCGGCGCACCATGACCACCGGCACGCCGGTCTGGGCCGCGGCGTCAAGCTTCGCATGCGTCATCGCACCGCCGCTGTTCTTGGTGACCAGAGCATCGATAGCATACTGCTGCAACAGTTTTCGTTCACCCTCGACGCGATACGGTCCGCGGGAGAGCAGCACCTCACGGTGTGCGGGTAGCAGCTCGTCCTCCGGTGCGGTGACCGCGCGGATCAGAAACCACGCATCACAGTGCCGGAACGCCGCGGTGCCGGAGCGCCCGGTGGTGAGAAACACCCGCCGGTAGCCGTTGGCGCAGACCACCTCGGCCGCCTCGCTATCGGAGTCCACCACGATCGCATCCCCGGCCGGCCAGGCCGGCCGGGCCAGCACCAGATGGGGCAGACCGACCTGCGCGGCCGCCCGCGCGGCATTGGCCGTGATGGTCGCGGCGAACGGGTGGGTGGCGTCCACCACCGCGGTGATGCCGTTGCCGCGCAACCACTGCGCCAGTCCCTCGGCACCACCGAAGCCGCCGATGCGTACCTCACCGACCGGCAACGCCGGGTCGGGCACCCGCCCGGCCAGCGAGCTGATCACGGCGATGTCGGGGTGTAACCGGGCGGCCAGCGACCGTGCCTCCCCGGTGCCGCCGAGCAGCAGGACCCGCACTAGTGCCGGCTTCCGCGCCGGCGGCCCGACGAATACAGATAGCTGTCGGTGAAACCCTCGGCCGCCAGCACGTCGCCGACGATGATCACCGCGGTGCGGGTGATCCCCGCGGCGTGCATCTGGCCGGCGAGCTCCCCCAGCGAGCAGCGCAATACCTGCTCGCTGGGCCAGCTCGCGAAGGCGACCACCGCGCACGGGGTATCGGCGGTGTAGCCGCCGGCCGTGAGCTGCTCGACGATGCTGTCGACCTGCGCGGCCGCCAGGTGCAAGACCAGGGTGTTGGCCGGTGCCGACAATGCGGCCAGGGACTCCTTCTCGGGCATCGCCGTGGACAAGGTGGCGACCCGACTCAGCGTCACCGTCTGCGACACCCCGGGCACCGTCAGCTCACGGCCCACCGCCGCGGCCGCCGCCGCGAACGCCGGCACCCCGGGCACCACCTCCCAGGCGATGCCGAGCGCGTCGAGCCGTCGGCACTGTTCGGCCAACGCGCTGTAGATCGAGGGATCCCCGGAGTGCAGCCGGGCCACATCCAGGCCGGCGGCGTCGGCGGCGGCCAGCTCCTCGATGATCTGCTCCAGATTCAGCGGGCCGGTGTCGACGATGCGGGCGCCGTCCGGGCATTCGGCGAGCAGGTCCTCGGGCATGATCGAACCCGCGTACAGGCACACCTGGCAGCGGGTGAGCAATCGTTGGCCACGCACCGTGATCAGATCGGCCGCGCCCGGCCCGGCTCCGATGAAGTAGACGGTCACGACGTGACCAGGACCCACTGGGTGACCGGGTAGGCCGGCCGGAAACCGGTGAAACCGCCGATCGGCTCGCCGTGGTAGTGCTGGAACCGGCGCAACTGGCCTCCTAGTCTCGCGTGGCCCTCGAGGACCGCAGCCTCCGATTCTGCCGTGACGACATTGGCCACCAACCGGCCCCCGGCAGGCAGCCGGTCCAGACACGCCTCGAGCAGGCCGGCCTCGGTGATACCGCCGCCGATGAAGATCACCGACGGCTCGGCGGCGCCGTCGAAACCGTCCGGGGCGGCGGCGCGCACCTCGACATTCACCCCGAACGCGACGGCATTGGCGGCGATGCGTGCTCGTCGTTGCTCCGAACGCTCGAAAGCCACTGCGGTGCAGCCCGTTCCGCTACGGCACCATTCGACGGCGATACTGCCCGAGCCGGACCCGACATCCCACAGCCGTTCGCCGGGCCGCGGCCCCAACGCGGCCAGGGTCACCGCGCGGATGCCCTGCTTGGTGATCTGGCCGTCATGGGCGAATGCCGTATCCGGCAGGGTGTGGTAACGCCGTTCATCGGGCAGATACTGCACCGCAACGACATTCAGGTCGTCGATATCTCCCCCGGTGCCGGCGGCCCAGTCCCGTGCCGGCGCGCTGCGGCGACGCTCCTGCGGCCCGCCCAGCTGTTCGAGCACGGTGAATTCGGAGTCACCGCGGCCGGTGTCGGTCAGCAGCGCGGCCAACGTCACCGGGCAGCCACCGTCGCGGCTGAGCACCACCGCACGTCCGCCGCGGCGCACCGCGGTGTGCACGGGTGCGGTCACCAGGCTGATCACCTCGGTGTCCGGCACCGACCAGCCCATCCGGGCGCATGCCAACGTCACCGAGGAGACCTGCGGCAACACCCGCACCGCGGCGGCGCCGAAACGCCGGATCAGGGTCGCGCCGATACCGTGCAACAACGGATCACCGCTGGCCACCACGTGCACATCCGCACCGGCGGGGTCGAGCTGCTCCAACGCCGGTAGCAGCGGCGTCGGCCAACAGCGGCGCTGCCCGCCGACGGTGTCGTCGAGCAGGTCCAACTGCCGGGGCGAACCATAGATGACGGTGGCGGCGGCGAGTTCGGCTCGCGACTGCGCACCGAGACCGGCCATACCGTCGGCTCCGATGCCGACCACGACGATCATCTGGGTCCTCCACTCGTCATCGCGGCAACCGCCGCCAGATCGGACCAGGCAAGACCCGGAAGACCGCCGCGATCACGCCGACCTGCCACGGCACCCAAACGCTACGGCGTCGGCCCTCCAGGGCGCGCACCGCCGCGTCGGCCACCTGCGCCGGGGTGCTGGAGAACGGTGCCGGCGCCATCCCCGCCGTCATCCGCCCGATCACGAAACCGGGGCGAACGACCAGCAGACGCTTGTCGTGCCGGGCGCGCGCATACTCGGCGAAGCCACTGCAGAATCCGTCCAGGCCGGCCTTGGCCGACCCGTAGACATAATTGGCCCGGCGCACCCGCACCCCGGCGATCGACGAGAACGTCACCATGGTCGCGGGCCCACAGCCGGACAGCGCGAGCAGTTCGGTGAGCAGGCTGACCTGTGCCAGGTAGTCGGTGTGCACGATCGCGACGGCATGTGTCGAGTCGAGCTCGGCCCGTTGCTGATCGCCGAGCACACCGAACGCCAGCACCGCCGTGCTCCACCGCGCGCCGTGCGTGCGATTGATCGACCTGAGAACGTCGCGGTGCGACCCGATATCGTCGGCGTCGAACTCGTGGACGTGCACGTCCGAGGCGCCCGCTGCCCGCACCGCCTCGACCTCGGCGGCCAGATCGTCGCTGCGCCGCGCCGCCAACACGACGGTGCGCCCCGGAGCCAACCGCTTCGCCATCTCGACGCCGATCTCGCTACGGCCGCCGAATATGACGACGTAGCCCGTGTCCTCCATGGCAGTGATTATGTCCTGCGCTAGCGTGGACCCCGATGGCTACATCTGGTCGCAAGGCAACCACCCGACTGACCAATGACGCGCTCGCCTTCCTGACCGAGCGTCATCTGGCCATGCTCACCACCCTGCGCGGTGACAACTCGCCCCATGTCGTGGCCGTCGGTTTCACCTTCGATCCGACCACGCACATCGCCCGGGTGATCACCACCGGCGGTTCGCAAAAGGCGGTCAACGCCAAGGAGCGTGGGGTCGCGGTGCTCAGCCAGGTCGACGGTGCGCGCTGGCTGTCGCTGGAGGGATCGGCCACCGTCAGCGGCGATCCCGAGGACGTGCGCGATGCCGAGCTGCGGTACGCGCAGCGCTACCGGACACCACGGGTCAACCCGCGCCGGGTGGTCATCGAGGTGCGTGTCGAGCGGGTGCTCGGGTCCTCCACGCTGCTGGACCGCGGCGAGGCCTGAGAGCCCTCAGACCGGCACCACGACCAGATCGTGCGGTCGCCGGTTGACCGATTCCACCCCGTCTTGGGTCACGATGACGATGTCCTCGATCCGTGCGCCCCACTGCCCGGGGAAATAGATGCCGGGCTCCACCGAGAACGCCATGCCCGGCTTCAGGGTGATCTCGTTACCGGACACGATGTAGGGCTCCTCGTGCACGGACAGGCCGATACCGTGCCCGGTGCGGTGCACGAACGCCTCGGCCAACCCTTCCGCGGCGAGCACATCCCGGGCGAGCGCATCGACGGATCCGGCGGTGATCCCGGGCCGCACCGCGGCGACGGCCTCGGCCTGCGCGCGCTGCAGCACCGCGTACCGGCGTGCGATCTCGGCGGCGGGTTCCCCGATGCTGTACGTGCGCGTCGAGTCGGAGTTGTACCCGGGCGCGTACGGTCCGCCGATATCGACGACGACGATGTCGCCGACCTGCAGTTGCCGCTGCGAGCACTCGTGGTGCGGGTCGGCGCCGTTGGGACCGGACCCCACGATGATGAACGCCACCTCCGAATGCCCCTCGGCGACAATGGCTTCGGCGATGTCGGCGGCGACGGCCGCCTCGGTGCGTCCGGGCACCAGAAATTCCGGCACCCGGGCGTGCACACGGTCGATGGCCGCGCCGGCCCGACGCAGGGCCTCGATCTCGGCGGCATCCTTGATCATCCGCAGTGTGCGCAGCACATCGGTGGCCAGCACCGGCACCGTGCCGAGCACATCGGCCAGTGGCAGCAGATGCAGTGCGGTCATCGAGTCGGTGACCGCCACGCGCACCGGCGCGCCGCCCGACCCGCGCAGGGCCTGTGCGACCAGCTGGTAGGGGTCCTCCCCATCCACCCAATCCAGCACCCTGGCACCGATTTCGGCGACCGCGGACTCGCGCAGCGCCGCCAACTCCAGGCGCGGCACCACCAAGGTGGGCGTGGACCCGTCGGCGGGCAGCACCAGGGCGGTGAGTCGCTCGAAGGTCTGCGCGCGCGAGCCCACCAGGTAACGCAGGTCGTATCCCGGGGTGATGACCAACCCGGCCAGTCCCGCGTTCGCCGCGCCCGCGGCGGCCGCCCGCACCCGCTGGGCATAGACCTCGGTGTCGAAGCGGGTCGTGTCAGAGCCGGTCGCCATCCCCATAGGGTAGTGCCATGACTGCGCAAGCTCCCGTCCTGCTGCTCGACGGCGCCAGCATGTGGTTCCGCTCGTATTTCGGGGTGCCGTCGTCGATCACCGCGCCGGACGGCCGCCCGGTCAACGCGCTACGTGGCTTCCTGGACACCGTGGCCACGTTGGTCACCCAGCACCGGCCGTCCCGGCTGGTGGTCTGCCGGGATGACGACTGGCGCCCGCAATGGCGGGTGGACCGCATTCCGTCCTACAAGGCACACCGCGTCGAGGAGGCCCGCCCCGACGGTGACCCCGATGTGGAGGAGGTGCCCGACGAGTTGACCCCGCAGGTCGACATGATCATGGAGTTGCTCGACGCGTTCGGCATCGCCACCGCCGGCGCCCCGGGTTTCGAGGCCGACGATGTGCTGGGCACCTTGGCCGCCGCCGAGCAGCGCGATCCGGTCATCGTGGTCAGCGGGGACCGCGACCTGCTGCAATTGGTGGGCGATGACCCGGTGGCGGTGCGGGTGTTCTATATCGGCCGGGGGCTTGCCAAGGCGATCCTGTTCGGGCCCACCGAGGTTGCCGACACCTATCGCGTGCCGGTGCAGCGCGCGGGAGCCGCCTACGCCGAGTTGGCGCTGCTGCGCGGGGACCCGTCCGACGGCCTGCCCGGTGTCGCAGGCATCGGCGAGAAGACCGCAGCCACCTTGCTGGCCCAGCACGGATCGCTGGCGGCGATCGTCGCGGCCGCCGCGGACCCGTCCTCCACGATGCCTGCGGCCCAACGTAAGAAGCTGCTGGCCGCCGGTGAGTACATCGTCGCCGCGGAACCGGTGGTGCGGGTCGCCACCGATGCGCCGGTCACGCTGTCACGGCCCGACGATCTGCTCCCGCTGGCGGCGGCCGACCCGACCCGGGTGGCGGCGCTGGCGCAGGAGTACGGCGTGGTGTCCTCGATCGGGCGCCTGCAGAAGGCGCTCGACGCTCTGCCCTGACCCCGCCGGCTACTTGGGGCGGCCGACCTCGTAGGTGCCGTTGTCATCCTGGAACGTGACGGTGACCTGTCGTTTGGTGCCATCGATGCTGACCTGGCAGGTGAAGGTGTCCCCCTTGCGCACCACGGGGCTGACGCCGTCATTGCACGTGACGTCCCGGACGTTCTTGGCACCGTAACCGTTGGCCTCGTCGGTCAGGATCTGCTGCACGCCGGTCTGGGCGGCATCGATGTCCAGTGTGGTGGTGACGAAGAAGCCGGGCTTCCAGAAGCCGAGGACCAGCACCACCGCGACGATCACCACCACCAGCAGGCCGATCACGCTGCCGATGACGGCCAACGACTTCTTCGACCCCTCTTCGCTGCCGGTCGGCCCGTAGGGCGAGAACTGCTGCTGTGGGTCGTACGGTCCTGGCTGACCGTACTGCGGCGGCTGGCCGTACTGCGGCGGCTGCCCGTAGGGCTGGCCGGGCTGCTGACCGTACTGCGGATACCCCTGCGGCGCGTACGCCGTGGGCTGCTGGCCGTACTGATCGGGCTGTGGCGGGTACGCGGGCTGCTGGTACTGCGGATACTGCTGCGGTGCTTGCGGCTGCTGGTAGGCCGGTTGCTGCCAGGCCGGGGTGTCGCCCGCGGGCTGTTCCGGGGTGGGCGGCTGCCAGGCGGGCTGCTCACCCGGCGACGGGGCACCGCCGGACTGCGGCGGCTGACCTGACCACGCCTGCGTGGGGTCAGATCCCTGCGGTCCGCTCATCGTGTCTCCTTGATCCGGGCTCGTACTACGACATCGTGACCCGCCGCCGCGGATCTACGCCGCCACACTACCCTGCATCAACTGCTACGACGCCCCGTCGAATGCCGGTGATGGCGCGTTTCGCGGTACTGCGCAGCGCCGGTGTGGGGGCGGCATTGCGGACCTGGTCGAGCAGATCGAGCACCTGGCGGCACCACCGGACGAAATCACCCGCGGGAAGCGGCGATCCGCTGCCGGTGACATCGGAGGCCGCCAATGACGATGCCAGGTCGCCGGTGCTGGCCCATTGGTGGATGGCCGCGACGAAACCGTCATCGGGTTCGCGGCTGTAGGCGATGCGTTGGCGCTGTTCATCGCTGCGAATCCGGGCCCACAACCGACGGGTGTCCGCCAGCGCGCGGCGGATGGCGCCGGTCGGGATCTGCAGGCCCTGCGGGCCGGTGCCGTCACCACGGGATTCGAACTGCACCGCCGAAAGCACCGCCGCCAGCTCGGCCGGCGACAACCCTTCCCATACCCCCTGACGCAGGCACTCGGCCACCAAAAGGTCACTCTCGCTGTAAATCCGCGCGAGCAGTCGGCCGTCCTCGGTGACCTTCGGCGTGTCGCCCGCGCGATCGATGAACCCGCGTTCGGCGAGGAGCTCCAGAATCTTGTCGAAGGTGCGCGCCAGGGAGTTGGTGGCGGCCGCGATTTTCTGCCGGGTCTGCTCGTTGTCGCGTTCGATCCGCAGGTACCGTTCGGCCGCGCGGACCTGGGCCTCGCGGTCGGGCGCGCCGTGGGCGGGATGATGGCGCAGCCGATCGCGCAGCCCGGCCAGTTCGGGGTCGACATCGCGTTCGCCATCGTGCCCTCGGCGCCGGGACGGCACGTCCAGCCCGGCCGCCGCCGACCGCAGCGCCGACGCCAGGTCGCGGCGGACCCGGGGTTGGCGGTGCTCGACCCGCTTGGGCAGGGTCATCGAGCCCAGCCGCGCGGACGCCCCGGAGTAGTCCGCCGACGAGATCCGGCCCGCCCAGCGGTGTTCGGTGAGGATCAGGGGCCGCGGATCGTCGCTGTCCTGCGCGGGTTCGAGCACCACCGCCAGCCCGCCGCGCCGGCCCTGACTGATGGTGATGATGTCACCGCGCCGCAACCCGGCCAGCGCCTCGTCGGCGGCCCGGCGGCGGTGCAGCCGCGATGCCCGCGACTGCGCCCGCTCCCGGGCGCTGATCTCGGCGCGCATGCGCGCGTACTCCAGCATCGCCGGGTCCAGGTCGGCGGCGATCTCGGCGAGCATCCGCTCGCCGCGCTCGACAGCGCGCACCAGGCCCACCACCGACCGGTCGGCCTGGTACTGCGCGAACGACCGCTCCAGAAGTTGACGCGCAAGATCCGGGCCCATCTGCTGCACCAGGTTGATCGTCATGTTGTACGACGGGGCGAACGAACTCTTCAGCGGGAAGGTACGGGTCGATGCCAGGCCCGCGACCTCGGCCGGCGCACAGGCCTCGTCGTCGGCGTGCCACAGCACCACCGCGTGACCTTCGATATCGATCCCGCGCCGGCCGGCCCGGCCGGTCAGCTGGGTGTACTCCCCCGGCGTCAGCGGGGCGTGTTGTTCGCCGTTGTACTTCACCAGCCGTTCCAGCACCACGGTGCGGGCCGGCATGTTGATACCCAAAGCCAGTGTCTCGGTGGCGAACACCGCCTTCACCAGACCGGCGGTGAACAATTCCTCGACGGTGTGGCGAAACACCGGCAGCATGCCCGCATGGTGGGCGGCCAAGCCGCGAAGCAGGCCTTCGCGCCACTCGTAGTAGCCGAGCACATCCAGATCCGAGCGCTCGAGATCGGCGCAGCGCCGGTCGATGACCTCGGCGATGCGGGTTCGTTCGGCGTCGTCGGTGAGACGCAACGGCGCCCGCAGGCACTGCTTGACCGCGGCGTCGCAACCGGCCCGCGAGAAGACGAACGTGATGGCCGGCAGCAGCCCTTCGGCGTCCAGGGTCGCGATGACATCGGGGCGGGACGGCCCGCGGTTCAGACCGGGCCGCGATTGCCTGCCCCGGTTGCGGCCACGCGGCTGCCAGTCGGCCAACCGGTCGGCCTCCCGGCGGTGCGCGATATGACGCAGCAGGTTCGGGTCGACCAAGCTGGTCTGCCCGCCGCCCTCGAACAGGTCGAAGAGCCGCTTGCCGACCATCATGTGCTGCGACAGCGGTACCGGGCGGTGCTCGTCGACCACCACGGTGGTGTCCCCGCGGACGGTCTGGATCCAGCCGCCGAATTCCTCGGCGTTGCTCACCGTCGCCGAGAGGCTGACCAGTCGCACCTCTTCGGGCAGGTGCAGGATCACCTCCTCCCACACCGCGCCGCGCATCCGGTCGGCAAGGAAATGCACCTCGTCCATCACCACATGGGAAAGCCCTTGCAGTGCAGGTGAATCGGCGTAGAGCATATTGCGCAGCACCTCGGTGGTCATGATGACCACCGAGGCGTCGGCGTTGATGGACTGGTCCCCGGTGAGCAATCCGACCCGCTCGGCACCGTAACGGCGCACCAGGTCGACGTGCTTTTGATTGCTCAGCGCCTTGATCGGGGTGGTATAGAAGCACTTCCGGCCGGCCGCCAACGCCAGGTGCACCGCGAACTCGCCCACGACGGTCTTGCCCGCCCCGGTGGGAGCGCAGACCAACACACCGTGGCCGGACTCCAGAGCAGCACAGGCACGAACCTGGAAGGGATCGAGCCCGAACGGGAGCTGCGCGGCGAAACCGCGTAGTTGCGGACCGGTCTCGGCCGGGGCGGCCTCAGGTGACATCGTCGTCGGACAGGGACTGCGAGGACACGCGGCTCGGCGGGGCGATCGGTTCGGCCGCCGGGATCGGTGCCGCCTCGGTCTCGGGCACCTCGGCCAGGGCCTCGCGGCGGGCCTTGCGCTTGTCGTGCACGCGGGTGATCTGGATGGCGAACTCCAGCAGCAGGGTCAGTGCCAGCGCCAGCGCCAGCATCGAGAACGGGTCGGAGCCCGGCGTGGCGAACGCGGCGAACACGAACAGCGCGAAGATCAGGCCGCGGCGCCACTCCTTGAGCTTCGCGTAGGGCAGCACGCCGATCACGTTGAGCATGATGATCAGCAGCGGGAACTCGAAGCTGATGCCGAAGACCAACAGCAGGTTGATCAGGAAGCCGAAGTACTGGTCGCCCGACAGCGCGGTGACCTGGACGTCGCTGCCCACGGTGAGCAGGAAACCCAACGCGGTGGAGAGCACCACGTAGGCCAACACCGCGCCGCCGACGAACAGCACCGCACCCACCCCGACGAACGCCATCCCGAACCGCCGCTCCTTGCGGTACAGGCCCGGGGTGATGAACGCCCAGATCTGATACAGCCAGACCGGGCAGGCCAGCACGATACCGGCGGTGAGGGCGACCTTCAGCCGCAACATGAACTGGTCGAACGGCCCGGTGGCCAGCAGCCGGCACTGCCCGTCCGGGGCGATGGTGGCCCGCGCCGACTCCGGCAGCGAACAGTACGGACCGCGCAACCACTCACCGAGACTGTTCAGGCCGAATACGCCGTGGGTGTACCACAGGAAGCCGAGGACCGTGGTCGCCACCACGGCGGCGGTCACGATCAGCAGCCGGTTGCGCAGTTCGGCGAGATGGTCGACCAGCGACATCGTGCCGTCGGGGTTGGCCCGGGCACGGCGTTGACGCGGGTCGAATCGGCGGAAGATTCCAGGGGTCTGCACGGGCAGCCTTAACGTCGATGCAGGCGGGCGCGCGCTATCGACGCGACATCAGACCGCGATGGGACGGACTTGGCAGCTATCAGGCCGGCCGCTTGTCGCCGGTCTGTTCGGGCGCGGGTGCGTCCACACGCTCCGAGGTGACAGGGGTGGCGGGCAGCGAGGAGGTATCCGGCTTGTCGTTGCCGTCGGCTTGCATCTCCTTGATCTCGGACTTGAAGATGCGCATCGACTTACCCAGGGAACGCGCTGCGTCCGGGAGTTTCTTGGCGCCGAACAACAGAATGAAAGCCGCGATAACGATCAGCCAGTGCCACGGTTGAAGTCCGCCCAATTCAAACACCTCCGCAAGTTGTGGTCGAGTCTACTCGTTTTCGTAAGCGCGTACCGCGGCCGCCGCAGTCTCGCGCACCTTCTCGGCCAGCGAGTGCGGAGTCAACACCCGCACCGCCGATCCGAAGCCCAACACGAACCGGGTCATCCACTCCTCGGAAGCGTAGGTCATAGCCGCCTCGCACGCACCGTCGTCGAGGTCGGCGATCACCCGCAACGGGTAGTAGTCGAACATCCACTCCGCCGAGCGATCGATGCGCAGCCGGGCCGAGTGCAGCGAGGGGTCCTCGGCGTCGGCGTCGAACAACGCCGTCCCCGGGCCGGCCTGCACCGCCGGGGCCGGCGGCCGGGCGGGCTCGTCGAGCACCCGGGCGTCCACGATGCGGTCGAACCGGAACAGCCGCACCCCTTCCGCACTGCGGCACCACGCCTCCAGATAGCTGCGGTCGCTGACCAGCACCACCCGGATGGGATCGACGACCCGGCTCGACACCGTGTCATGAGAGGCCGAGTGGTACTCCAACGCCAGCGCCCTGCCCGAGCGGGCGGCATCGCGGACCGCGGCCGCCGTCACGCTCTCGGGTTCGTCACTGCCGAGCCCGTCCAGGTCGGCGTTGGCGACCGCCCCCGCGGTGCCCGCCGCCGATTCGATCTTGGCGATGGCCGAGCGCGCGGCACGCGGATCGACCATGCCCGGGATGTCCAGCAGGGCGCGCAGGGCGACCAGGATCCCGGTGGCCTCGGTCGAGGTGAGCCGCAGCGGGTGATCCACCCCGGCCGCGAAGGTCACCTCGATGGTGTCGCCGGTGAAGTCGAAGTCGATCAGATCCCCGGGACCGTACCCGGGCAGACCGCACAGCCACAGCTGTTCCAGGTCGGCATCCAGTTGCTTGCGGGTCACCCCGAGGGCGGCCGCCGCCTCATCACGGGTCACGCGGGGGTTCGCCTTGAAGTACGGCACCATGTTCAGCAGCCGGACCAGCCGGCTCGACACCTGACTCATCGGACCTCGGCATGGCCGCGGAGCCTGGCCACCACATCGTCGCGCAGGTGCGGGGGATCCAGTGCGACGGCATCGGTGCCGTAGCTGGCGATCTCCCGGGCCAGCCGGTCATACATGCCGATATCGACGGTGATCTCCTCTCCCGCGCGGCCGCGCCAGACACTCGGGGTTGCGGTGGCGGCCTGGCGGCGCAGCGCGGTGGCCCGGCCCTCGGCGATCCAGACCCGGGCCCGTTCTCCGGTGGGCACATCGGCGACCACCCGCTGCACGATCTGGCGCAGATTGACCCCGTCCGGCGGCGTCACCGCACCCGCCGGGCCGACCGGCCTGGCGCCGGCGATGCGCGACAGCCGGAAGGTGCGGGTGTCCTGGCGGTCGCGATCGTGCCCCACCAGATACCACCGGCCCCGATGGGTGACGACACCCCACGGTTCCACCGTGCGGGTGCGATACGGGTCGTTCCGGGACGCCCGGTGCTCGAACTGGACGACCCGTCCAGAATTGCTGGCAGCCAACAGGACTCCGAGCACCTCCTCGGAACCGCGCAGCCCGGGCAGCGCCGCGGTCGAGGTGAACGCCACGCCGGCGTCCTCGGAGTCCACCTCGACGCCGGCGGCCCGCAACTTGAGCAGGGCGTTCTGGGTGGCGGTCACCATTTCCGGGGACTGCCACAGCTGGGTCGCGACGGCCACCGACGCCGACTCCTCGGCGGTCAGCTCCACCGGCGGCAGCGCGTACGCCTTGCGGTTGATGCGGTAGCCCTCGGTCGCGTCGAAGGAGGACATCCTGCCGGTCTCCAGCGGGATGCCCAGGTCGCGCAGCTCGTTCTTGTCCCGCTCGAACATCCGCGAGAACGCCTCGTCACTGACGCTGTCGGAGTAGCCGGCCACGTTCTTGCGGATCTTCTCCGCCGTCAGGTACGAACTGGTGGACAGCAGTGCGATCACCAGATTCATCAGTCTTTCGACCTTGGATGTCGCCACCAAAGCAGCTTAGGTCGTGCCGGCACCGGGATCTCGGCGCGACCCGCTCACATGCTCGCGATGAGGCGATTCACCCGCTCGTCGACCGACCGGAACGGGTCCTTGCACAGCACGGTGCGCTGGGCCTGGTCGTTGAGCTTCAGGTGCACCCAGTCGACGGTGAAATCCCGGCCCGCTTCCTGTGCCGCGCTGATGAATTCGCCGCGCAACTTGGCCCGCGTCGTCTGCGGGGGCGTGTTGACGGCGGCCTCGATCTCCTCGTCGGTGGTGATCCGCGCGGCGAGCCCCTTGCGCTGCAGCAGGTCGAACACCCCGCGGCCGCGCTTGATGTCGTGGTAGGCGAGGTCGAGCTGGGCGATCTTGGGATCGGCGAGCTCCATGGAGTAGCGATCCTGGTAGCGCTGGAACAGTTTGCGCTTGATCACCCAGTCGATTTCGGTGTCGACCTTGGCGAAGTCCTGGCTTTCCACCGCGTCGAGCTGGCGACCCCACAGGTCGACCACCTGCTCGATCTGGGTGTTCGGTTCGCGGGTCTGCAGGTATTCCACGGCCCGGCCGTAGTACTCGCGCTGGATGTCCAGGGCGCTGGCCTGCCGCCCACCCGCCAGCCGCACCGGACGGCGGCCGGTCAGATCGTGGCTGACCTCGCGGATCGCCCGGATCGGGTTGTCCAGGGAGAAGTCCCGGAAGGCGACACCGGCCTCGATCATCTCCAGCACCAGCGAGGCCGTCCCGACCTTGAGCATGGTGGTGGATTCGCTCATGTTGGAGTCGCCGACGATGACGTGCAGGCGACGGTACTTCTCGGCGTCGGCGTGCGGCTCGTCGCGGGTGTTGATGATCGGCCGGGACCGCGTCGTCGCACTGGAGACACCCTCCCAGATGTGCTCGGCGCGCTGGGACAGGCAGAAGGTGGCCGACTTCGGCGTCTGCAGCACCTTCCCGGCACCGCAGATCAGCTGCCGGGTGACCAGGAACGGCAACAGCACATCGGAGATCCGGGAGAACTCGCCGGCCCGCACGATCAGATAGTTCTCGTGGCAGCCGTAGGAGTTGCCGGCCGAGTCGGTGTTGTTCTTGAACAGGTAGATGTCGCCGCCGATACCCTCGTCGGCCAGGCGCTGCTCGGCGTCGATCAGCAGATCCTCGAGCACGCGCTCGCCGGCCCGGTCGTGCGTCACCAACTGGGCGAGGTTGTCACACTCGGCGGTGGCGTACTCCGGGTGCGAGCCCACGTCGAGATACAACCGCGCCCCGTTGCGGAGGAAGACGTTGGAGCTGCGGCCCCAGGACACCACCCGCCGGAAGAGATAGCGGGCAACCTCGTCCGGACTGAGCCTCCGGTGACCATGAAACGTGCAGGTCACCCCGAATTCAGTCTCGATTCCCATGATCCGTCGCTGCACATTGTCGAGCTTACGGGTTGGGTCTCGGTAACGGTGCGCAAGGCCGCCCGCGGTTCGTTTTCGGGTCGGGTGCCAGATGGGGCCGACGGCTACTCTGCGGTCGACTGCTCGGTCGGAGCCGGCGCCTCGGCCGCCGGTACCAAAGCCTCCAGCGCGGCCCCGGTGATCCGGCGGAATGCTCGGCGCGGCCGGCTCGCATCCAGGATGGCAACCTCCATGGTGGACGGTTCCAGGACGCGAGGTTCGCTGCCGTTGCCGCCGGCGCGCAGGGCGTTCACCGCGATCTTCACCGCGTCGGCCAACCCGGCGTTCTCGGTGTAGGACTCCCCCAGCGCCGTCGCGATCGGTTCGGTGGTGCCGCCCATCACCACGAAATGTGGTTCGTCGGCGATCGACCCGTCATAGGTGATGCGATACAGCTCAGGAGCTTTCGACTCCCCGTAGTGCGCCACCTCGGCGACGCACAGTTCGACCTCGAACGGTTTGGCCTGTTCGGTGAAGATGGTGCCGAGCGCTTGGGCGTACACATTGGCCAGCTGTCTGCCGGTGACATCGCGGCGGTCATAGGCATAGCCGCGGGTATCGGCGAACTGGATGCCGGCCACCCGTAGCTTGTCGAACTCGTTGAAGCGGCCGACGGCGGCAAAACCGACGCGGTCATAGAGCTCACTGACCTTCTGCAGGGATCGCGACGGGTTCTCCGCCACGAACAGCACACCGCTGTCGTAGGCCAGCACCACCACGCTGCGTCCGCGTGAAATACCTTTGCGCGCAAGTTCGGAACGCTCACGCATCGCCTGTTCGGGCGAGATGAAGTAGGGGAAGCTCATCAGCCGTTACCGTCCGTACGGGTGCGCCGCTCGATCACTTCGCGGGCAAGTCCGGCGATCCGCGCCTCGGCCACCTCTTCGGCGCCCGCGGCTTCGATCAGCACGGCGGTCGGATAGATGCCCCGCACCAGATCCGGTCCGCCGGTGGCCGAATCGTCATCGGCGGCGTCGTAGAGCGCCTCGATGGCCGCCTTGAGCGCGGTGTCGGCGTCGGTGACCTGGGGGTAGAGCTTCTTGATCGACGACTTGGCGAACAGCGATCCCGAACCCACTGCCTGGTAGCCCTCTTCCTCGATGTTCCAGCCGCCCGCGGCGTCGAAGGACACGATCCGCCCGGCGTGCACCGGGTCGACGGCATCGACATCGAAGGCGACCAGCAGCGGTAGTGCGACGAATCCCTGCAGGGCCGCGCCGAGGTTGCCGCGGACCATGGTGGCCAGCCTGTTCACCTTGCCGCGGAAGGTCAGTGCGACACCTTCGACCTTCTCGTAGTGCTCCAGCTCCACGGCGTACAGCCGGGCGAACTCGACCGCGATGGCTGCGGTGCCGGCGATGCCGGTGGCCGCGTAGTCATCGGCGATGTGCACCTTCTGGACGTCACGGCTGGCGATCATGTTGCCCTGGGTGGCGCGGCGGTCACCGGCGATGAGCACGCCACCGGGGTATTTCAGGGCCACGATGGTCGTGCCGTGGGGTAACTCGGCCGACCCGGTCGCCGCGGTGTGCGAGACACCCCGGGGCAGCAGCTCCGGGGCCTGCCTGCTCAGGAGGTCCGAGAAAGAGGACAGGTTCAGATGTGCGGAGGAGAGGTCGAGCGGATTGGCGGACGGCTTATTCGACCAGGCCGTCACTGGCCGCCCTTTTGGACATAGGCGCGCACGAAGTCCTCGGCGTTCTCTTCCAGGACGTCGTCGATCTCATCGAGCAGATCGTCGGTCTCCTCGGCGAGCTTCTCGCGGCGCTCCTGCCCGCCGGCCGTCGCGTCGGTGGCGTCATCGTCCCCGCCGCCGCCGCCGCGCTTTGTCTGCTCCTGAGCCATCGCTACCTCCTGATTGCTCGTCAGTGTTCTTTCACACTACCGGTCGGCACCGGCGATGCTTGGGATAGCGCAGCTTATGTGGTGAGCTGCGCGACGAGTTCGGCGGCACTGTCCACCGAGTCCAACAGTGCACCGACATGTGCCTTGCTTCCGCGCAGCGGTTCCAGCGTCGGGATTCGGACCAGAGAATCGCCGCCGAGATCGAAGATCACCGAGTCCCAACTCGCCGCGGCAATGTCGGCGCCGAAGCGGCGCAGGCACTCGCCGCGGAAGTAGGCGCGGGTGTCGGTGGGCGGGTTGTCGACGGCGTCGATCACCTGTTGCTCGGTGACCAGACGCTGCATCGAACCACGCGCGACGAGCCGGTTGTAGAGGCCCTTGTCCAGGCGCACATCGGAGTACTGCAGATCGACCAGATGCAGGCGCGGCGCCGACCAGGTGAGGTTCTCGCGCTGCCGGAACCCTTCGAGCAGTCGCAGCTTGGCCGGCCAGTCCAGGATCTCCGCGCACTCCATCGGGTCACGCTCCAGCAGATCCAGCACGTGCGCCCAGGTCTGCAGGACGTGGTCGGCGCGCGGATCGGGGTCGCGGGCGTCCACCAGTTTGGCCACCCGCTCCAGGTAGATCCGTTGCAGGGCAAGTGCGGTCAGTTCGCGGCCGTCGGCCAGCGCCACGGTGGCGCGCAGCGACGGATCGCGGCTGATGACATGCACCGCGTGGACCGGCCGCGCCAGCGCCAGGTCGGACAGGTCGATACCGTGCGCGGGCCCCTCCTCGATCAGGTCGAGCACCAGCGAGCTGGTGCCGACCTTGAGGTACGTCGACGTCTCGGCGAGGTTCGCGTCACCGATGATGACGTGCAGTCGCCGGTACTTGTCGGCGTCGGCGTGCGGTTCGTCGCGGGTGTTGATGATGCCGCGCTTGAGCGTCGTCTCCAGGCCGACCTCGACCTCGATGTAGTCGGCGCGCTGGGACAGCTGGAAACCCGGTTCGTCCCCGGCCGGACCGATGCCGACCCGCCCCGACCCGGTCACCACCTGACGGGACACCAGGAACGGGGTGAAGCCGGCGATCACCGACGAGAACGGCGTCTGACGCGACATCAGATAGTTCTCGTGGGTGCCGTAGGACGCGCCCTTGCCGTCGACGTTGTTCTTGTAGAGCTGCAGCTTGACCGCCCCGGGCACGCTGGCCACGTGCCGCGCGGCGGCCTCCATGACCCGCTCGCCGGCCTTATCCCAGATCACCGCGTCCATCGGGTCGGTGACCTCGGGAGCGGAGTACTCGGGATGGGCGTGGTCGACGTACAACCGTGCCCCGTTGGTGAGGATCATGTTCGCGGCGCCGACCTCGTCGGCGTCGATGATCGGGGCGGGCCCGGTTGAGCGGGACAGGTCGAACCCACGGGCATCGCGCAGTGGGGACTCCACCTCGTAGTCCCAGCGGGTGCGTTTGGCCCGTTGCAGTCCGGCGGCGGCCGCGTAGGCCAGCACCGCCTGTGTCGAGGTCAGGATCGGATTGGCCGTCGGATCCGACGGCGAGGAGATGCCGTATTCGACCTCGGTGCCGATGATCCGTTGCATGAGGCCACCCTAGGCGACGTGCTCGCGGCCGCTATCGGCCACCTGGTGCCGCCAACCCCAGCGAGCGGTTGGTCCGGGCCGCCAGGTACTCCGGCCGGATCCCGTCGGCCGCATACGGCGCGGTGAGCTGGTTGTCGACCGAGTTGAACACCAGGAAGACGTTCGAGCGCGGCAGCGGGGTGATGTTGGAACCCGATCCGTGCAGCAGATTGCAGTCGAACCAGAGCGCCGAACCGGCTGCGCCGGTGAACTGGTCGATACCGTCGGAATCCACCGCCTTGGTGAGGGTGTTCTCGTCGGGCACCCCGAACTGCTGGGCCACCAGCGACGAGTTGTGGTGGTTCTCCGGTGTCGCGCCCACACAGGGGTAGAAGGTGCGGTGCGATCCCGGGATCACCATCAGCGACCCGTTGTAGGGATAGTTGCGGGTGAGCGCGATCGAGCAGGACACCGCGCGCATCTGCGGCATACCGTCCTCGGCGTGCCAGGTCTCGAAGTCGGAGTGCCAGTAGAAGCCGGTCCCGGTGAACGCCGGCATCATGTTGATCCGGGCCTGATGGATGTAGACATCACTGCCGAGCAGCTGGCGCGCCACGGGCAGCACCGTGTCCAGGCGCACCACATCGGCGACCAGATCGCTGAGCAGATGCGGTGCGAATATCGAGCGGATGGTGCCGCCGGGCTCGCGGATCACCCTGGGATCGTCGGCGGGCAGCTCGGCGGCCAGGCGTTCCAGCTCGTGGCCCAGCGGTGCCAGCGCCTCCTCGCCCACGGTGTCGGGCCGGATCAGGTATCCCTGCTCGGCGAAGGCGTTCAGGTCCGAGGCCGGGAGCGGACCGTCACCGGCCTCGCCCCAGACCGTCGGTTCCTGCCGCGGGATGGGCGCGATCGCGTGGTCGAGCCGCGTCGGGTACGGATCGTGCCCGGGGTCCTGCAGCGCGGCGCTCATACGGCAGCCGGGGCCGGGTAGGCGCCGGACTCGTCGTGCACCTCATCCCCACTGACCGGCGGGTTGAACACGCACAGCATCCGCATCTGCGTCTCACAGGTCACCCGGTGGCGCTCGTGGCCGTTGAGCAGGTACATCGTCCCCGGTGCGAGCGGATAGACCTCGCCGGTTTCCAGGTCGGTCAGGGTGCCGGTGCCCTCGACCACCCACACCGCCTCGACGTGGTGGCGGTAGTGGAACTCGCTGACCGAGGAGGCTTCGATGGTGGTCTCGTGGAACGAGAATCCGACTCCGTCGCCGGCCAGCACGATCCGCTTGGAGCGCCATGCCCCGGCGGCCACGTCACGGTCGGTGCCGGTGATCTCGGCGGTGGTACGAACGATCATTGCTGTTGTTCTCCTCCGGTATCTCAGAGTGCGCCGGCGACCGACTCGGCCAGGATGTCAAGGCCGGACTGCAGATCGCCGGGCGATGTGGTCAGTGGCGGGAGCAGTTTGACCACCTCATCGGACGGGCCGCTGGTCTCCATCAGGATGCCACGTTCGAACGCGGCGCGGCAGACGTCTCCGGCCAGGTCGGCGTCGTCGAATCGCAGGCCTTGCGCCATTCCCCGACCGCGCGCGGAGAGTCCGTCATGCGATTGTGCGATCTTCTCCAGCCCGGCCCGCAACAGTTCACCCTTTTCCGCCGTTTCGGACGCGAAATCGTTGGTGCTCCAGAATGTTTCGAGCGCCTTGGTGGCGGTGACGAACGCCGGGTTGTGCCCCCGGAAGGTTCCGTTGTGCTCCCCCGGCGCCCAGACGTCAAGCTCGGGCCGGAACAGGGTGAGCGCCATCGGCAGACCGTAGCCGCTGATCGACTTCGACAGCGTCACGATATCGGGCACGATGCCGGCGGCCTCGAAGCTGAAGAACTCCCCGGTGCGTCCACAGCCCATCTGGACATCGTCGACGATCAACAGGATCTCGCGCTTGCGGCACAGGTCGGCCAGCACCTGCAACCACTCCAGCCGGGCCACGTTGAGACCGCCCTCGCCCTGCACGGTTTCCACGATCACCGCGGCGGGACGGTTGAGCCCGCTCCCGGAGTCGTCGAGTACCCGCTCGAACCAGTGGAAGTCCTCGGTGACGCCGCCGAAGTAGTTGTCATAGGGCATCGGGGTGGCGTGCACCAAGGGGATGCCGGCGCCGGCCCGCTTCATCGAATTGCCGGTCACCGACAGCGAACCCAGGGTCATCCCGTGAAAGGCGTTGGTGAAGCTGATGATCGACTCCCGGCCAGTCACCTTGCGGGCCAGCTTCAGCGCGGCTTCCACGGAATTGGTGCCGGTCGGCCCGGGGAACTGGACCTTGTAATCGAGATCCCGCGGCTTGAGGATCACTCGCTCGAAGGTCTCCAGGAAGGTCTGCTTGGCCGTCGTCGCGATATCGAGCGAGTGCACGATGCCGTCGGCGGTGAGGTATTCGAGCAGAGCACTCTTGAGGTGATCGTTGTTGTGCCCGTAGTTCAGCGCACCGGCACCGGCGAAGAAATCGAGATAGCGGCGGCCTTCGGTGTCGGTCACGAAGGAGTCCTTACCGCTGACCAGCACGGCGGGCCAGCCGCGACAGTAACTGCGCACCTCCGATTCCACGGTGGCGAATACCGATGGCAGGTCGGCCTCGTTCGGTGATGTGCTGGTTGTGGGTGCGGCGTCGAGCAGCAAGATGCTGTCCTCCAATGGATTTGAGTACTACTGAAATGAATGGGCGGGGGCGTCTCGGGGTCAACCGGGGAGGTGGATCGGACCGATCCGCAGCAGTGGCTCGTCTTCGTGGGCGCCGTCGGCGTCCAGCTGGTCCGCGGTGAAGTGCGGCGTCTCGCGTAGCGGGACATCGTGGCGGCGCGCGAAGGCGCCGAAGAAGGCCCGCGAATTCGCGTTACCTGGTGAGACGGTCGCCTCGACGGTCAGCGGACCGGCACCGTCTTCGGCGAGCATCCGGTGTACCAGCGCGTCCAGCATGGCCGCGGCCAGCCCGCCGCGCTGCGCACGCCGCGCCACGGCGACCTGCCAGACGAACAGCACATCCGGTCGCGGCGGGGGTCGGTACCCCACGATGAATCCCAACAGTCCGCCGTCGTCGGCGACGATCGAGGTGTCCGCGAAGTCGGTGCTCAGCAGGAGATATGCGTAGGCCGAATTGAGGTCCAGCACTTGGGTTTCGGCCACCAGCTCGCGTATCGCGAGAGCGTCTGAGCCTCGTGGGCGGCGCAGCGTGGTCGCCCAGTTGCGTGCTCCGCCAACGTCATCCGGAGCCACGTGTACAGATTTCATATCGAGTAAAAGTCACCACCGAGCAGTCATCGATCTCATTTGGTTCAAGTCTTCGGTGCTCAAACGTTAGGCACAGTGGGAGATGCCGATCAAGCTCCGAGGACTCGTGGCCGATGACGCGCATGTCCGTCCCAGGCGCCCTTCACCTGCGGGTAGGTCGCATTCTGGCGTCGAGCACCGCAGCCATTAACGTTATCGAAACGTTATGAAATGCGTGACGCAGACCACTCGCCGCAGCCGGGGGCACCGACCGCGCCGGGGCGCTCGCACACAGTTCGGCGATTTCGCCCACCAACCGCCCCAGTGCGCGCTAGCGTCGCTGCTACGCAGGTAGTACAGACCGTCGGCGCGCCACACCTACCCGCACGTTCTCCCTCATGCTCATCGTTGACTCCCTGACATGCGGGTCCCGCGGACAGTGTGGCGTGCCGACCTGTGCGCCGAGGCGGTAGACATAGAGACGTTATGAGAGTTCTGATCGTCGAGGACGAGCCCCGGTTGCGGTCCACCCTGGCCGTCGGGTTACGTGCCGAAGGCTATGCCGTCGTGGAGGCCGCCGACGGCACCGACGGCCTCTGGCAGGCCACCGAGCACGATTTCGACGTGGTGGTGCTCGACATCATGCTGCCCGGGCTCAACGGCTATGAAGTGCTGCGCCGAATGCGCGCGCGGTCGGTCTGGACGCCGGTGCTGATGCTCACCGCCAAGGACGGCGAGTATGACCAGACCGATGCCTTCGATCTCGGTGCCGACGATTACCTGACGAAGCCGTTCTCGTTCATCGTGCTGGTGGCCAGGCTGCGGGCGCTGGTGCGCCGTGCGGCTCCGCACAAGCCGCCGACGCTGACCGCGGGCACGCTCACCGTGGACCCGGGCCGGCGCCTCGTGCAGCGCGGTGACAAGACACTGTCGCTGACTCCCCGGGAGTACGGCGTGCTGGAGTACCTGATGCGCAACAAGAACGTCGCCGTCACCAAGTCCGACATCCTGCGCAACGTCTGGGACGCGCACTACGACGGACCGGACAATGTCGTCGAGGTGTATGTCGGCTACGTGCGGCGCAAGATCGATATCCCCTTCGGCACCAGCACCATAGAAACGATCCGAGGCGTGGGCTACCGGCTGGCAGCCGACAGCTGAACCACCGCGCGCGTCCCGCCACCGGGACGGTCCTCGATGCGCACCTGCCCGAGGTGGGCGCCGACGATCTCCGACACGATGGCCAGGCCCAGACCGGTGCCACCGGCGTCCCGGGACCGGCCCTCGTCGAGCCGAACGAACCGATCGAACACCCGACGCCGGTCGCAAACGGGTATCCCCGGGCCATCGTCGGCAATGGTGAGCACCGCGTCCTCGGCCGTGCGCCGCAGATCCAGCTCCACCGCCGAGCGGGCATGCCGGGCCGCGTTGTCCAGCAGGTTGCGCAGGACTCGGGCCAGCGCGCCCGGATCGCCGGTGACGCGGATCGGTTCGATGCGCGCGGTCACCGTGACATCCGCTCGGCGCCGCAGCCGTTCGACCTCGGCGGCGGCCAGGTCGTCCAGGTCGACATCCTCGCGACGGATGTTCCACCCGCGCTCGTCGGCGCGCGCGAGCAGCAGCAGATCCTCGATGAGCGAACGCATCCGCTGTGCCTCGGGCATCAGCGTGTGTTCGGCAAGGTCGGCGTTGAGCAGTTCCGGATGGGCTTGGGCAACCTCGAGCGCCGAGATGATGGTGGCCAACGGACTGCGCAATTCGTGCGAGGCGTCGCCGACGAATCGCTGTTGGGCCGCGTGACCGGCCTCTACGCGGGCCAGCATCTCGTTCATCGTCACCGCGAGTGCGGCGATCTCGTCGCGGCTGTCCGGCACCGGCACCCGTCCGGTCAGGTCCGAGGTGGTGATATCGGCGACCCTGCTGCGGATATCGTCGACCGACCGCATCGACCGTCGCACCAACAGGTAGGTCGCCCCCGCCGATACCGCGATCACCACCGGCGCCGCCACCGCCAGGGCGGTGACCACGGTGACCACCGTCGAGAGCACCAGCGGGCTGCCCTCCCCGACGACGACCGTGTAGCGCGCCCCGTCCGGACCGGCGACCGTTTGCGCACTGAACCTGATCTGGCCGAAGGGTGAATCGTGTTCGGGCATACCGATCCGCGGGCCCGCGCCGATCTCACCGACCGCGATCAACGGGGCCGACGGTGCACCCGGCGAGCGACGCAGCACCGTGCCGTCGGCACCGATCACCTGAACGGCCACCACCCGGGTATCGGTCGCGAGCAGTTCGGCATCCAGGCGTGCCGGGCCACCGGCCGCGATGACACCGGCAACCTGGGCCACCCGCGCCGCCGCGGCGTTGTCGACATCGCTGAGCATCGAGCGGTAGAGCACCACGGCGAGCAGCACGCCGGTGACGCCGAGGGCCACGAACACCACGCTGGCCGCGACGAAGGCCGAACGGGCGGAAATCCCCCAGTTCGTCGGCCGCATCAGTCCGCGTCGCACCCGTCCACTGTGCCTCATCCGGCCGGCCTCATTCGGTCGATGCCACCGGTGGTACACCAATCGGCCACCGAACGCGCACAATGTTGCGGTGTCCGACTCCAGGCCCCGCACCGGCGATGAGCAGGTGCATGAGTGGTTCCTGCGCCGCGGTCTGCCGTTGGTCTTGACCCGCAGAGTACGGTCGCGCGGGCTGATCGAACGGTCTGCTCCGATGATCAGTTCGGTGGGCGCCCTGACCGCGCTGACGATGCTGCTGGCCGAGCTCACCGGGGATCGCCCGAATTATGCCTACGCGGTGCGATTGGGGATCATCGGCGTGGTCCTGCTGGCCGCGCCGTTCCTGCTCGTGGCGCTGCACCGCCGGTCCACCGCGCTCGGCGAGGCCACCCGGCGGTGGGGAGCCTGGGCGGTGATGGCCATCTTCGTGGTGGTGACACCGGTGACGGTCAGTGGCTGGTCGGGGGCCGCGGCCGCCGAGGCTCCCCTTTTCGTGCTGATCTCGCTGCTGGCAATCTGGCTGACCTATCTGGGCTTTGGATCGATCGCGGCTTGGGCATTCCGGTTCGCCTGGGTGCAGCTGGGGGCGCTGGGCACCCTGATGAGTAGGGCGCTGCCGCTGCTGATGCTCACCGTGGTGGTGTATTTCACCGGTGAACTCTGGCAGCTATCGGCCCGTATGGCGCGTCAACGGCTCTGGGAGACAGTCGGATTCCTGGCGGTCGTGGCGCTGGTGTTCATGATCACCACCATCCGCGACGAAGTTCAGGCGCTGCGCGACGACCGAGCCGAGCAGAGCGACGCCGGCCGCCTGCTCGGCGGCACACCGTTCACCACACCCGCGCAGACCCGTACCCCGCTGTCCCGGGCCGAGCAGATCAACGTGGTCGCGGTGATGGTGGTGTCCCAGGCCATCCAGGTGGTGCTGTTCACCACCGGGTTGTTCGTGTTCTTCCTGGCGCTGGGAATCATCGCCATTCCGTACGACGTGACGGTGTTGTGGTCCGGCGAGCAGACCTGTCAGATGGGCCAACCGCCTTGTGCGGGAACGTGGTTCGGTGTCCATATCCCGATACCGCAGACGGTGGTGCACACCTCGTTGTTCGTGGCCGTGTTGTCCGGGCTCTACTTCACCGTGAGCACCAGCGTTGATCCGCTGTACCGGCAACGGTTCTTCGACCCGTTGATCGCCGATGTGGCGGTGAGCCTTGCCGGACGCGACGCCTATCTGGAGTCAGAAGCCCGGCCCTGAGTCTGTGCGATCGGCGTGCGCACCCTGTGAGGTGGCTCTACACTTCCTACGCTGCGCATCACTCGGCGAATGTCCTGTGACCGGTAACCACCTGCGCAACACCGGATGAAGGGATGATACGCATGAGAAAGTTGTTGTTGCCCGTCGTCGCGGCGACCTTTGCCGCGGGAGTTGCGTTCGCGGCCCCGGCCAGCGCCGACGAAACGAGCTACTTCACCGAACTGACCGACTACGGGTACGGCGACACCTCCCAGGAAGTGGCCCTCGATCTCGGCTACTCCATCTGCGAAGACCTCGCCAACGGTGTGCCCCAACAGGTTACGCTCGACGCAATCTACGAGAACACCAATGAGAACGTCGACGCCACCGACGCCACATTCCTGTACAAGGCCGCCATCGTGCACCTGTGCTGATCTCCATGACGGCGCCGCCGGTGCCGGGACCCGACTCCGAGATCGTTGCGCTGTCAACGACTCTGCCCCAGGCGGTACCCCCCAGGATCAACGCGGCACCGAGCACGCCGAGCACGGTGACGGGATCACCGGCCAGCCCCACGCCGATGGCCATTGCCCACAGCGGCTCGGTTCCCAGCAGCAGGCTCATCCGCGCGGGTGTACTAAACCGGGCCGCCCACAGCTGGGCGCCGAACGCGAAGACGGTACACACCGCCGCGAGATAGCCGGTCAACACCCAGTCCTGTGACGACATCCCCGACACCACCGTGAACTGACCGAGCAGCACCGCCGGCGCACCCGTCACCAGCGACACGGTGGCCAATTGCACGAGGGTCACCGCCGCGGTGTCGAGTCGGCGCGGTGTCGATGCCCGTGCGAGCGCTACGACGTGCGCGGCGCGCAGCACCGCGGCCGCCGCGATGAGCAGATCCCCGGAGCGAGGGAGCGTGAAACCGCCGGCCTGGGTCAAGGCGATACACCCGAGCAGCACCGCCACCGCCGCGACGTAGAACGCTCGAGGGACATCTCGCCGACCGCCCAGCAGCGGGGTGATGACGACGGTGAGCGCCATGATGAGGCCGGCATTGGATGCCGATGTCGTTGTCACACCGTAGGTTTCACACAGACAGATGACGGACAGGATGAGTCCGAGCATCGATCCGACGAGCAGCTCACGGCGCCCGATGCGGCCGATCCGCGGCCCGATCAGCACGGCCAGCATCACGACGGCGATGCCGAAGCGCACGGCCAGGAACGCCAGCACACCGGCCGGGTCGACGGCTTCCTTGGCGGCCAGGTAGCTCGACCCCCACACCACGGCGACGGCGAGCAGCGTCAGGTCGACACGAGTACGGGTCATGGGCAATAGCGTGGCGCCGACCTGACACATCAGTCCAGCTACTTCTTCTTACCGAACGCAGTAGTATCACTACATGGATGTGCTGCGCTTGCGGATGCTGCGCGAACTCGCCGATCACGGCACCGTCGCGGCGGTGGCAGAGGTGCTCTGCATGACACCCTCGGCGGTATCGCAACAGCTCAAAACCTTGCAGCGGGAGGCAGGGGTCGCGCTCTTGGAGCCCGCGGGACGGCGGGTGCGCCTGACCGACGCCGGGCAGGTGCTGGTCGGTCACGCCGAACGGGTCATCGCCGCTCTGGACCGGGCGCAGGCCGATATGGACAGCTACCGGACC
Source organism: Mycobacterium sp. MBM (assembly GCA_021648845.1). Taxonomy (GTDB): domain Bacteria; phylum Actinomycetota; class Actinomycetes; order Mycobacteriales; family Mycobacteriaceae; genus Mycobacterium. Next base: position 87,075 of record JAKJHY010000012.1, read on the forward strand.
AGTGCGCGCGGTCAGGTGACGGTCTCCTTCTTCCCCTCCGGTGCCGCGATGCTACTGGCGCCACTGATCGTCGCGACCCGACCGCGCGGCGTCGAGGTGATCGGTCGCGATATCGATGCGCCGGCCTCCCGGGCACCCCAGCAGTTGACCGATTTCGATGTGGTGGTCGTACACCGCGATGAGCGCGATACCGCCGACTGGGGACCGAGATTCACCTCGACGGACCTGCTGCGCGAGCCGTTGGACGTGCTGCTCCCGCCCGAGCACCCGCTGGCCGACCGTGCGCGCGTGCAGCTGCGTGAGCTCGCCGACCAGGATTGGATCGGCGTCGAGGGCGGCCTGATGGTCGACGACGTGTTCAAGTCGATCGCCACCGTGACCGGTATCGCACCGCGGATCATCCAACGGGTCAACGATTTCCGGGTGCTCGAAGAGCTCGTGCAGGCCGGCATCGGGATTGCGCTGCTACCGCGCTACGTCACGCTGGTGCGCACCCTGGTACGCCGCCCGATCGGCGATATCAAGCTCGCCCGGCGCATCGAGGCGGTGACCCGGGTGGGTGCCGAGGCCCGGCCGGCCATCGCCCTGGTGCTCGCGCAGCTTCACACGATCGCGGCCGGGGTGGCCGATCAATCGACGAGTGAATAGCTGTTCGCGAGATCGTCCTGCAACACACTCGCGGGCCGCGAGGTGGTGTCGACGACGATCGGCGACGACGGCACCCTGGTCTCGTAGCGCCAACCCGGCGGCACGGACAACCGATCGGCCAGCCCGGCGAGATCGTCGAGTCCGAGCGTACGGTCGACGGTCTGGCTGTAGGTCTGCATGATCCACCGCCTGCCGTCCGGATCGACCAGCTCATACACCCGGCGGCCCGCGTCGAAGGTGAAGACCGCCTTTCGGTCCACCGTGTTCTCGGTGTAGGCGGCCGGGTTCATCGACGCGAGCCGCACCGTGGCCTGGCGATACATCTCCAGTCCACCGAACGTCGCGAGTTGCATCGACGCCCGGTCGGCCTTGCCGATACCGCTCATCAGCCAGTACCGCGGCCCGTTCAAGATCGCGGCGACGGCCCCGGCCGACGCCGCGATCGCCGTGGCGTCGAGGCGGTCCCATAGGTCCGCGGGACAGTCGTTGAGCCCGAAGGTGTTGTAGACCGTCGCCTCCGGACCGGATTCCGTCAGGTGGACCAACAACACCTCGCCGTAGCGCAGGCCGAATACCGAGTTGTTCACCGAGACGTCGTTCTTCGAGACATCGCTCACCGAGACGTCGTTCTTCGAGACGCTGTCGGACACGGCCGGCCCTAGAGGTACTGCCCCAGGTTGGACTCGGTATCAATAGCACGGCTGGCGCTACTGCTCTTACCGGTGACGAGCGTGCGGATGTAGACGATCCGCTCGCCCTTCTTGCCGGAGATCCGGGCCCAGTCATCGGGATTCGTGGTGTTCGGCAGGTCTTCGTTCTCGGCGAACTCGTCGACGATCGAATCCAGCAGGTGCTGGATGCGCAGGCCCTTCTGGCCGGTCTCCAGCACCGACTTGATGGCGTACTTCTTGGCCCGGTCCACGACGTTCTGGATCATGGCGCCGGAGTTGAAGTCCTTGAAGTACATGACCTCTTTGTCACCGTTGGCGTAGGTGACCTCGAGGAACCGGTTGTCGTCGATCTCGGCATACATCCGGTCGACGACCCGTTCGATCATCGTCTTGATCGTCAGAGCGCGGTCGCCGGCGAACTCGTCGAGATCGTCGGCGTTGACCGGCAGGTTCTCCGTCAGGTACTTGGAGAAGATGTCCTGTGCCGCTTCGGCGTCCGGGCGTTCGATCTTGATCTTCACGTCGAGGCGGCCGGGCCGCAGGATGGCCGGGTCGATCATGTCCTCCCGGTTGGAGGCACCGATGACGATGACGTTCTCCAAGCCCTCGACACCGTCGATCTCGCTGAGCAGCTGCGGGACCACGGTGGTCTCGACATCGGAGCTCACGCCGGTGCCACGAGTCCGGAAAATCGAGTCCATCTCGTCGAAGAAGACGATCACCGGGGTGCCCTCGGACGCCTTCTCGCGTGCCCGCTGGAAGATCAGCCGGATATGCCGCTCGGTTTCCCCGACGAACTTGTTGAGCAGCTCGGGGCCCTTGATGTTGAGGAAGTAACTCTTGGCCTCCCGTGAGTCCTCACCGCGCAGCTCGGCCATCTTCTTGGCCAACGAGTTGGCCACGGCCTTGGCGATCAGCGTCTTACCGCAGCCCGGCGGGCCGTAGAGCAGTACGCCCTTGGGCGGGCGCAGCGAGTACTCCCGGTAGAGGTCCTTGTGCAGGAACGGCAGTTCCACCGCATCGCGGATCTGCTCGATCTGGCGGGTCAGACCACCGATATCGCCGTAGCTGACATCCGGCACCTCCTCGAGCACCAGGTCCTCGACCTCGGCTTTGGGAATGCGCTCGAAGGCGTATCCGGCCTTGGTGTCGACCAGCAACGAATCGCCGGGCCGGAGCTTGCGCGGTTGGTCGTCCTCGTCGAGTTGTTCCTCGACACCCTCGGGCAGGAATTCGGCGGCGACCAACGGTTCGGCCAGCCAGACGATCCGTTCCTCGTCGGCGTGGCCGACCACGAGCGCGCGGTGCCCGTCGGACAGGATCTCGCGCAGCGTGCTGATCTCCCCGACCGCCTCGAAGGTGCCGGCCTCCACGACGGTCAGCGCCTCGTTGAGACGGACCGTCTGGCCCTGCTTGAGGACGCCGGCGTCGATATTGGGCGATAAGGTCAGGCGCATCTTGCGGCCGGAGGTGAACACGTCGACGGTCTCGTCCTCGTAGGTCGCGAGCAGCACCCCGTAGCCGCTGGGCGGCTGCCCGAGCCGGTCGACCTCCTCGCGCAGCGCGAGCAGTTGCTGGCGGGCTTCCTTGAGGGTGTCCATCAACTTGGCGTTGCGCGCCGCCAACGAATCGATACGCGCCTCGAGCTGCTGGACATCGCGGGCGGTACGCAACCCGCTGCCGGCGCCGACGGTGCTCTCGAGTTGTTCACGCAGGGCTGCCGCCTCGCGGCGCAACCTCTCCAGTTCGGCGGCGTCCGCTGCGGACAGGCTCGATTCGTGGGGTGTTCCGAAATTCTCAGAACGCTCGGACTCACTCATGTTGCGCTCCCTCCCGCACCGAATGTTGGTGCAGTAACAACTTCAACGCTACCGGCGATTCAGCCTTTGTGTGCGGTCTAGGAATTCGACACACCAGCAACGCTGTTAACCTCCTTGCTTAGCTTGCCCCATTGAAAGGACCACCGTGATCCTGAAATCCCTCGCGATCGCCTTTGTCACCAGCGCCGCAGCAGCGGGCGCGGTCACTGCAGCGGCGACGGGCGTGTCGTCGGTCGCCGCCGCCGGTGCTCCCGCAATCGCGCCCGTGGTGTGGGACACCCCGCTGCCGAAGGCTCCCGCACCCGAGTTGCAGGCGCCGTTGACCCAGACGCTGAGCATCCTTGCCGGCCCCGGCTCCTTCTCCGGGAAGGCCACCTACATCCAGGGTGGTATCGGCCGGATCGAAGCCGTCGCGGCCGACCGTGCCTACAACAACGCTGCGCGGGAAGGCAAGTTCCCGCTGACCTTCAACATCGCCGATATCGACGTGAACGGTCCGGTCGCCACGGCCAACGTCACGGCCACGGCCGCGACCGGCGGCACCGCGACGCAACCGGTGACCTTCATCGCCGGCCCGAGCCCCACCGGATGGCAGGTCTCCAAGCAGTCCGCGCTGGCGCTGCTCTCGGCGGCCGGCTGACCGCCGGGCATCGATGCGCCGCACCTCGGCAGCGGTTCTGAGCGCCACCACGATCGTGGTGGCGCTCGGGCTGTCCGGGTGTGGCGAGGAGCCGATCCCGCCGGCGCCCACGACGTCGGCCACAGCCCCGGTGACGGGCATAACGGGCGCGCCGCAGGCACCGCTGCCACCGCCCGAGGCCCTCACCGGTGTGCTTTCCCGGCTGGCCGATCCCGCGGTCCCCGGCGACCAGAAGGTCGACCTGGTGCAATATGCCACCGCCGAGGACGCGGCCGCGCTCGACCGCTTCGCCAAGGCCACCGTGGACGGTGGCCTGGCGCCGCTGACGTTCCAGGCCACCGACCTGGCGTGGTCACCGACCGACTACGGCGATGTGGTGGCCACCGTCACGGTCGGCTCGGCCAATCCGGTGCCGGAAAGCCGGCCGTTCACCTTTCCCATGCAGTTCACCCTCAACGAAGGCGCGTGGCAGCTGACCCGGGTCACCGCGGACCAGTTGCTCGAGCTCGGGCCCAGCGCATCCTCGGCGCCGCCCGCCCCGGCCGAACCCCCGCGGTAAGCCCGCTCAGGCCTGGGGACGCTTGCGGCGCAGCGGGGTCGGCGTCACGGTGCCCGGCGCCAGCTTGCGGGCACTGATCAGGAAGGCGGTATGCCCGCGCATGTTGTGCTGGGGCCGCACCGCCAGGCCGACCACATTCCAGCCACGTTGCATGGTCTCCCAGCATCGCGGCTCGGTCCAACACTGCTGTTCGCGCAGCGCTTCCACGGTGCGCGACAGTTGCGTGACGGTGGCCACGTACACGATGAGCACACCGCCGGCCACCAGCGCCCTCGACACCGTGTCCAGAACCTCCCACGGGGCCAGCATGTCCAGCACCGCGCGATCGACCTCGGTGCTCTCGCCGCCGGTCGGGTACTCGTTGAGATCCTTGATCCGCAGATCCCAGTTCGCGGGACGCTCACCGAAGAAGGTCTCGACATTGCGAATGGCGTGCACGGCGTGGTCGTCGCGCACCTCGTAGGAGATGACCTGGCCGGTCGGCCCGACAGCGCGCAACAATGAGCAGGTCAGCGCGCCCGAGCCGGCACCGGCCTCCAGCACCCGCGCGCCCGGGAAGATGTCACCCTCGTGCACGATCTGGGCGGCGTCCTTGGGGTAGATGACCTGCGCTCCGCGTGGCATGGACAGCACGTAGTCGATCAGCAGCGGGCGCAGCACCAGGAACGGATCGCCGTTGGTGGACTTCACGACGCTGCCCTCGGGCTGACCGATCACGGTGTCGTGCCCGATGGCGCCGCGGTGGGTGTGGAATTCGGCACCGGGTGTGAGCACCATCGTGTAGTGCCGCCCCTTGGGATCGGTGAGCTGCACGCGATCGCCGATGACGAACGGACCTGTGATCTGCACGGGGTCAGCCTGCCAGACGCGCCGCCCAGGCTCCGAATTGTTGTCGGCGCCCGCGCCTAGGCTGAACCCATGAGCGCGCCAGCAGCTGCCCGAACCGGTTGGCGCCCGGCGCTGTCGCCTTCGCGGGCCAGCGACTTCAAGCAGTGCCCGCTGCTGTACCGCTTCCGGGCCATCGACCGGCTGCCCGAGCCGGTCTCGCCGGCGCAGCTGCGGGGGTCGGTGGTGCACGCCGCGCTCGAGGATCTCTATGCGTTGCCCGCCGCCGAACGCATCCACGACACCGCGCTGACGTTGGTCGACCCGGCCCTGGACCGGGTGCTCGCCGAGGGCGGCGACACCGGACTCGCGGTGGATGCCGAGCTGCGGGCCGAGCTGCTGCGCGATGCCCGCAAGCTGCTGTCGGGCTACTACCGCCTGGAGGATCCGACCCGTTTCGACCCGCACAGCTGCGAGCAGCGCGTGGAGGTGGCGTTGGCGGACGGCACGCTGCTGCGCGGTTTCGTCGACCGCATCGATATCGCCCCCACCGGCGAGCTGCGGGTGGTCGACTACAAGACCGGTAAGTCGCCCTCGGAGCTGTGGGCCGTGGCCGAGGCCAAGGCCCTGTTCCAGATGAAGTTCTATGCCGTCGCGCTGTGGCGGTCACGCGGTGTGCTGCCGGCCAAGCTCCGCCTGCTCTATCTGGCCGACGGTCAGGTGCTGGACTACTCCCCCGACCCCGACGAGTTGGTCCGGTTCGAGCGCACCTTGACCGCCATCTGGCGGGCCATCCAATCCGCCGGGAGCACGGGCGATTTCCGGGCCAAGCGGTCCAAACTGTGTGGTTGGTGCGCCCATCAGCCGGTGTGCCCGGAGTTCGGCGGGACGCCGCCGGTATATCCGGGGTGGCCGGCCGTGTCCGCACCGGAGGCTGCCGGGTGAGCGACTGCCATTACCGGTGGATGGCCGAGACCGACGGATTTCAGGTGTTCGAGTCGACCCCGGGCACCGCCAGCAATTGGGATGCCGCCATCCAGCACGGGTCGCCCCCGTTGGCGCTGCTCACCAGAGCGATCGAGGAGCTCTACGTGGACCGCCCGCAGCTGCGGGTCGGGCGAGTGCTGCTCGACATCCTGGGCGCCATCCCGGTGGCGCCGGTGCGGGTGCGGGCCTGGGTGCAGCGGCCCGGCACGCGGATCACCTTGGCGGTCGCCGAGATGCGCACCGTGCACGGTACCGACCGCGTGCTGGCCCGGGTGAGTGCCTGGCTATTGGCCACCAGTGACACCGCCGATGCCGTCACCGATCGGTATCCGCCGCTCGTGGAGGGTACGGCGACGGACAACCCGCACGGATGGATGGGCGTTCCCGGATATCTGAACACCGTCAGCTGGCGCCGACAGGTGACCGAACCGGGCGAGCCCGCCGTGGTCTGGATGAGTCCACTCGTGCCGCTGGTCGATGCCGAACCGTTGACGGATCTGCAGCGGTTGGCCATGGTGGTCGATTCGGCCAACGGTGTCGGGGCCGTGCTGGATCCCGACGAGTTCGTGTTCATGAACACCGATACCGCGGTACACCTGCATCGCGCGCCGATCGGGAACGATTTCGCCCTACGCGCTCGAGGCTCGATCGGTCCGGACGGAATCGGGGTCACGACGGCCGATATCTTCGACCGACGGGGTTTCATCGGCACGTCGGCGCAGACGCTGCTCGTGCAGCGTCGCGACTGATCGCCGCGCAGGCCGCCAAATATGTATTTGCATCTATATAGATGGCAGCGCATAATAGGCCTGTGGACGTTTTCGAGGCGGTCGCAGAACCGCACCGGCGCACCCTGCTCGACACCCTGCGCCGCGGTGAGCGCACCGCAGGCGAACTCGTCGACACCCTGCCCGGCCTCACCCAGCCAACGGTCTCACGGCACCTGCGGGTGCTCCGGGAGGTCGGACTGGTCGAGGTCCGCTCCGATGCCCAGCGCCGCATCTACGCACTGCGGGCCGACGGCCTGGTCGAGATGGACGAGTGGCTGAACCGCTACCGGCACTTCTGGACGGCCCACCTGGACGCCCTCGAGCGCCACCTCGACAACCCGGAGCGGTCATGAGCGATACCGCCGGCGAACTGATCATCGACTCCGACCGCGCCACGCTGCGTTTCGATCGCTGGCTCGCGCATCCGCCGGCCACGGTCTGGGCGGCGCTCACCGAACCAGCGCAGCGCGCCCGGTGGATCGGCCCCACCGTCATCGAACCGCGCGTCGGCGGACACATCGACATGGTTCCGACCGATCCCCCGAACCCCGAAGCCGTCAAGCGGATGACCGGACGGATCACCGTCTGGGACCCACCACACGTGCTCGAACACGAATGGAACCAGCGGATCGCCGAACCGGGATATGTGCGCTACGAACTGCACCCCGAAAACGCCGGCACCCGTTTGGTGCTCACCCACCGCGGCCTCGGCGTGCGCAATGCCGGCGGCTTCCGGCCGGGCACCCATGCGTTCCTGGACCGACTCACCGCACTACTGGACGGAGCGCCGCTTCCGCCCTGGCGCGACCGCTATCGCCAACTGGCACAGACGATCTACCGCGGAGGAGATACCGATGATGTCTGATACCACCCCCACCGTCGCGGTGGCATGCCACTCCGGCTTCGGCCACACCGCCACCTTGGCCGGCGCCGTCGCCGACGGCGCCCGCGAGGCGGGTGCCCACGTCGACATGGTCGACCTCGGTGAGCTGACCGACAGTGCATGGGCCACCCTCGACACCGCCGACGCCATCATCTTCGGCGCACCCACCTACATGGGCAACATCTCGGCAGGCTTCCAGGCATTCGCCGAACAGACCGGACGACGCTGCGTGACCGGGGCCTGGCGGGACAAGGTGGCAGCCGGATTCACCAACTCCGGCGCCAAGAGCGGTGACAAGCTCACCGCGTTGATCTCGCTGTCCGTCTTCGCCGCCCAGCACCACATGCATTGGGTCAACCTGGGTTTGGGTCCGGGATGGAACAGCTCCGCGGGCAGCGAACACGACCTCAACCGGCTCGGATTCTGGCTGGGTGCCGGCGCCCAGACCGATGTCGACGCCGATCGCCAGGATGTGCATCCCGCCGATCTGGCGACGTTCACCCATCTGGGCGGGCGCGTCGCGCAGGTGGCCGCCGAACTCAACGCGGGTCGCGCCGTCAGGTCAGTGGCTTGAGATCCTGCAGCAGCGTCGGCACCAGCTCGCTGACGGTGGGATGAATGTGCATGGTGCGCGAGATCGCGGTGTAGGGCAATTTGGCGGTCATCACATCGAGGATCGCGTGCACCACCTCGTCACCGCCGACACCGAGAATGGACGCCCCGAGGATCTCCTCGGTGTCGGCGTCGACCACGACCTTCATGAAGCCCTGGGTCTCACCCTTCTCCACGGCCCGACCGACGCGGGTCATCGGCCGCATGCCCACCAACGCTTTTCGACCCGAGCGACGCACCTCGTCGGCGGTCATCCCGGCCCGGCCCAGCGGCGGGTCGATGTAGAGCGCATAGGTGGGCACCCGGTCGCTGACCCGACGCGGATCATCATCGAGCAGATTGGCCGCCACGATCTCGAAGTCGTTGTAGGAGGTGTGGGTGAAGGCGCCCTTACCGTTACAGTCCCCCATCGCCCAGATGTGCTCGACGTTGGTGCGCAGCATGTCGTCGACCTCGATATAGCCGCGGCTGTCGGTGCGCACGCCGGCGTTCTCCAACCCGAGGTCGTCGGTGTTGGGCACCCTGCCCACCGCGATCAATGCGTGGCTACCGGCGATCGGTGCCGCACCGGAGCGCGGGGTGACCTCGAACCCGTTGTCCAGCTTGGTGAACCGGATATCGTCGGCCCCGAGCTGGATCTCGATGCCCTCGGCCTCCAGGATGGCGAGGATGGCCGCCGAGACATCCTCGTCCTCACGCGATGTCAGTCGCGGCCCGCGCTCGATCACCGTCACCCGGGCGCCGAACCGCCGGTACATCTGCGCGAACTCCAGCGCGATATAGCTGCCGCCGATGACCACGAGATGTTCGGGCAGCGTGTCGAGTTCGAGCAGGGACACATTGGTCAGGTAGTCGATATCGTCCAGGCCCGCAATATCGGGGATCACGGCACGGCCACCGACATTGAGGAAGATGCGCGCTGCCCGCAGCAATCGCCCGTCGAGATCGATGGTGTGCGGATCGACGAACCGGGCGTGCCCGCGCAGCAGGGTGGCGCCGTCCATCCCCTCGATCCAGTTCTCGACCCCGCGCCGGTCACCCTGCACGATCTTGTCCTTGCGGGCTTTCACCGCGGCCATGTCGACGCTGACACTGCCGGTGCCGATACCGAATTCGGGTCCGCGCCGGGCGATGTGGGCGGCGTGGGCACTGGCCACCAGCGTCTTGGTCGGGATGCACCCGTAGTTGACACAGGTGCCGCCGACCAGTTTGCGTTCGATAACCGCGACCCGGTGTCCGCGCTCGGTCAGTCGGCCCGCCAGCGGAGGACCGGCCTGGCCTGCGCCGACGACGATGGCGTCGAACTCGGTCACCGGCTGCGCCATCAGATCAGGCTGACCAGGAACGCGACCAGGAACCCACCGCCCACGGCGATACCGTCCTCCAGGAATGCGCCGGGACGGTCGTTACCGTTGTTGGCGGCGCCCAGCCTGGCGCGCAACTCGGCGCCGGCCAGTGTGCCGAGCACCGCTCCGACGATCCCCGCCCCGGTGGCCGAGAAGGTGTGGAAGAACGCGCTGCCGATGACCGCGCCGGCGAAACCGCCGGTGACCAACCGGGTGATGAACTGCGCGGGGACCTTGCGGCTCGGGGTCTTCGGAAGTTGGTCGGTGACGAGTTCACCGACCAACAGAATGGTCAGCACGGTCACCGTGATGGGGTGTCCGACCCATTCGGACCACTTGTCGGCGACCTCGATCCAGCCGAGCAGCGCGCCCCACGCGACCACGGCCGGTGCCGTCATCGCGCGCAGACCCGCGATGACACCGACCAGCACTGCCAGCACCAGAACCAGAACCTGCGTCATCGAACCTCCACACGGTGGATGGACATCCGGACGCTAGCATGCGCGACCGTCTCGCGCGCCGTGATCAGAACCGGCAGAACCGGATGTCCGATGCCAGGATCGCCTTGGCGCCGATCGCGGCAAGCTGGTCCATGATGGCGTTGACCTCCCGGCGTGGTACCAGTGCCCGGACCGCCACCCAGTCGGGGTCGGCGAGCGGGGCGATGGTGGGCGACTCGAGACCAGGGGTGACCGCGCTGGCCTCTTCGAGGACACTGCGCGGGCAGTCGTAATCCAGCATGAGGTACTGCTGACCGAACACCACGCCCTGTACCCGGGCGGCCAGTTGATCACGGGCGGGATCAGTCACCGTGTCGGCGCGCTCGATCAGGATCGCCTCGGAATCGCACAGCGACTCGCCGAAGGCGACCAGGTTGTGCAGCCCCAGGGTGCGTCCGGAACCGACGATATCGGCGATCACGTCGGCCACGCCGAGCTGGATGGAGATCTCCACCGCGCCGTCGAGGCGGATGACGGTGGCCTCGATGCCGTTGTCGGCCAAGTTCTTACGGACGAGGTTCGGGTAGGCGGTGGCGATCCGCTTGCCTGCCAACGCGTCCACCGTCCAGTCCTGGCCCTTGGGTGCGGCGTACCGGAAGGTCGACGACCCGAAGCCCAACGCCAACCGTTCACGGACCGGGGCGTCGGATTCGGCGGCCAGGTCGCGGCCGGTGATCCCGAGATCGAGTTCCCCGGAACCCACGTAGATCGCGATGTCCTTGGGTCGCAGGAAGAAGAACTCGACATTGTTGGCCGGGTCGACGACGGTCAGATCCTTGGGATCGGTGCGTCGCCGGTAGCCGGCCTCCGACAGGATCTCGGCGGCCGATTCGCTGAGCGCACCCTTGTTGGGTACCGCCACCCGAAGCGTGGACATCACAGGTTCCGGTAGACGTCATCGAGGGACAGACCACGCGAGAGCATCAGCACCTGGGTCCAGTACAGCAGCTGGCTGATCTCCTCGGCCAACGCCGCATCGCTCTCGTGCTCGGCCGCCAGCCATACCTCGCCGGCCTCTTCGAGGATCTTCTTGCCCAGGCCATGCACGCCGGCGTCCAGCGCGGCGACCGTGCCGCTACCGGCCGGCCGGGTCTGCGCTTTCTCACTGAGCTCGGCGAACAGGCCTTCGAAGGTCTTCACGGACCGAAATTCTTTCACGCGGTCCGGCACGCGGTCACGCGGGTTTGCCTGGCGGCGGCCAACCGGCTAGCCGCCGGCCGGGCGGGTGCCCTCCTCGAGCACCTCGGCGTGCATGTCCTCCAGCGAGACGCCCTTCGTCTCGCGCACCCACTTCGTCACGAACAGGAATGACAGCACCGCGCACAGCGCATAGAAGCCGTAGGCCAGCCCGAGGTGATTGCGCAGCTCCGGGAAGGTCACCGTGATCGCCCAGTTGGCCGCCCACTGTCCCGCCGCGGCCAGGCCGAGGGCCGCGGCCCGGATCCGGTTGGGGAACATCTCCCCCAGCAGCACCCAGACCACCGGGCCCCAGGACATGCCGAACGCCACCACGAACAGGTTCGCCGCGACGAGTGCGATGACGCCCGATGCGCCGGGCAGGCTGGGCGTGCCGTCGGGATTGACCGTGGCGTTGGCGAAGATCACCGCCATGGTGGCCAACGTCACCGCCATCCCGGACGAGCCGATCAACAGCAGCGGCTTGCGGCCGATCTTGTCGATCAGCGCGATGGCGATCAGGGTGGTCAACACGTTGATCACCGAGGTGATCACGGTGTAGACCGCCGACTCGTCGGCGCTGAAACCGACGGCCTGCCACAGCACGTTGGAGTAGTAGAAGATCACGTTGATGCCGACGAACTGCTGGAAGATCGACAGCCCCAGACCGACCCACACGATGCCGTAGATGCCGCCCGCCGGCTTGCGCAGGTCACGCCAGGACGGCTTGTCCTCACGCTCCAGCGTGTCCCGGATGCGGGTGATGGTGATCTCCAGGTTCTTCTGGCCGAGCAGCGTGCTCAGCACCCGGCGGGCTTCCGGAATCTTGTGGCTGGCAACGAGATAGCGTGGCGATTCCGGAATGGTGAAGGCCAGTGCCCCGTACACCACGGCGGGCACGGCCATCGCCAGGAACATCCAGCGCCAGGCGTCCAGCCCCAGCCACAGCACCTCGTTCGGCCCGCCGGCCGCCCACTGCAACAGCCAGTTCACGGCAAACGACGCGAAGATGCCCAGCACGATGGCCAACTGCTGCAGCGAACCCAGCCGGCCACGGATCTGCGGCGGTGACGTCTCGGCGATATAGGCCGGCGCGATCACCGACGCCACCCCGACACCGATGCCGCCGACGATGCGGAACAACACCACCGTCCAGACCTCGTGCGCGAAGCCCGTGCCGAAGGCGCTGATCAAGAACAGTGCCGCGGCAATCTTCATCACCGCGATGCGACCGATCTTGTCCGCGATCCGGCCCGCGGTCATGGCGCCCGCCGCGGCGCCGAGCAGCGCGGAGGCCACCGCGAACCCCAGCTCGGCGTTTCCGATGCCGAAATCCTCCTGGATGGAGGACACCGCACCGTTGATGACGGCGCTGTCATAGCCGAACAGCAGGCCACCGAGTGCGGCCACGGCGGCGATCCGCACCGCGGTGCGCCCGGAGTTGAAACCGGAATCGTCGTCGAGGAACGAGGCGTCGTCGCCTCCTACCGGACCGTGCGTCATGGATCGTCCTTCCCACCCCGTGCCGTGATGCGTGTCACATCACCATTGCACAGTCACCGACGGATTTGGTTCGGAAGCCGGGGGCGAGTTGTGCGGCAGCGCGACCCGCCCACCGTCGGGGCCCGACGATTAGGCTGTGGCGACGGTGGGTACAACGTTGACACCCTCCCCCGGTTGAGGATTCGTTCGAAGGAGACCCATGCGTCGCACGTTGGCCGTCGTCGCGGTGGCCCTGCTGCTCACCGGTTGCACCGCGCGGGTGTCGGCCGCGCCACCGAGCCAGCCGACGGCACCGTTGGCGGGCCTGCAGGGCCGCGTCGCGCAGGCCACCGCCGATGCCGCCGAAGCCGGAGCGCAGATGGCAATCGTGGTGCTGGATCGCAGCACCGGCCAGACGGTGTCCAACGGGGACAACCAGCCCTTCCCGATCGCGTCGGTGGTCAAACTGTTCATCGCCGACGATCTGCTGCTGCAAGAGTCGCAGGGCAAGACCGAGCTGTCTGCGGCCGATCGCGCCTCGCTGGACGCCATGCTGCGCTCCTCCGATGACGGTGCGGCCCAGATGTTCTGGGATCGCAGCGGGCAGAACGCCGTCATCACCCGCATCACGTCGCGCTACGGATTGACCGGGACGACGGCGCCGTACAACCGGCATTGGGACGTCACCCAAAGCACCGCAAGCGATCTCGTCCGGTACTACGACATGTTGCTCGACGGCACCGGCGGACTGCCGCCCGAGCAGGCCAACATCATCATCGGTGACCTGGCCCGGTCCACTCCGACCGGAACCGACGGATACCCGCAGCGATTCGGCATCCCGGACGGGCTCTATGCCGAGCCGGTCGCGGTCAAGCAGGGCTGGTTTTGCTGCTGGAACGGGGGCAACCAGCTGCACGTGTCCACCGGCGTGATCGGACCCGACCGCCGCTACGTGCTGGCGATCGGCTCACTGGATCCCACCGGAGCGGCCGCCGCCCGGGAGAACATGACCAAGGCCGTCAAGACCATGTTTCCCGGCGGCAAGATCTGACCGCGAACACCATCAGGCGGTGCGCTCGCTGATCTCGGTACCCAGCTCGGCATGCACATCGCGCAGGCCCGCCACCGAGAGATCGGCCAGCGACCCGGCGTGCCGGCGCCCCGGCCCGGCCGGGACCTCAATCTCGTTGGGGATCACCAGCACTGCGCACCCGGCAGCTTCCGCGGACGTCATGCCGGTCACCGAATCCTCGATCGCCAGGCAGTGCTGCGGATGCAGCCCCAGCAGTCCTGCGGCGCGCAGATACGGGTCCGGTGCGGGCTTACCCGCGGGCACCTCGTCGCCGCACACGGTCACCGTGAAGTAGTGGCGACCGATGCTGTTGAGGGCCTTCTCGGTGAGACCCCGCCGGGTGTTGGTCACCAGGGCCATCGTCACGCCGGCGGCGCACAGCTCGTCGAGCATCTCGCGCGCGCCATCGCACCACGGCAGGCCGGTTTCGAACAGCTCGCCGACGTACTCGTGCAGCCAGTCGGCGGTGCGGGCGATATCGACCGGGTCGGGGTCCAGACCGAGGTCGGCGTAGACCGTCTGCATCACCGACTCGCTGGAACCGCCGATGGTCGAGGTCCGCACCGCGGCGCTGAGCTCACGGCCGTGCCGACGGTAGAGCTCCTGGATGCCGACGTCCCACAGCTTTTCGGAGTCCACCAGGGTGCCGTCCATATCCCACAGCACCGCACGCATGGGTCCCATTATCGCATCGACGGGCGCCACCGCCGACCCGGTGCGCTCGAACTCAGTCCTCCGGGTTGTAGCCGAGGTTGGGCGCCAGCCAGCGCTCCGCCTCGGCCAACGTCCAGCCCTTACGCTTGGCATAGTCGGCGACCTGGTCCTGGGCGAGCCGGCCGACCACGAAGTACTGCGACTGCGGGTGCGAGAAGTACCAGCCGCTGACCGCCGCACCCGGCCACATCGCCATCGACTCGGTCAGCTCGATACCGGTGCGCTTCGTCACATCCAGCAGCTCGAAGAGGGTGGTTTTCTCGGTGTGCTCTGGGCAGGCCGGATAGCCGGGGGCGGGCCGGATACCGACATATTTCTCACCGATCAGCTCTTCGTTGTCGAGCTGCTCGTCGGGCTGGTAACCCCAGAACTCCCGGCGCACCCGCTGGTGCAGTCGTTCGGCGAACGCCTCGGCCAGCCGGTCGGCCAGCGACTCCAGCAGGATCGCGCTGTAATCGTCGTTGGCCGTCTTGAATTCGTCGATCTTGGCGGCGCTGCCGAGCCCCGCGGTAACTGCGAACGCACCGACATAATCCCGGTGCCCGCTCTCGCGGGGAGCCACGAAGTCGCCCAACGAGCGGTTCGGGATCCCGTCGCGGTGCTCGCCCTGCTGGCGCAGATTGCGCAGCGTGGTCCACACCTCGGTGCGGGTCTCGTCGGTGTAGACCTCGATATCTTCCCCGTTACCTGAGCCGACGGCGTTGGCGGGGAAGAAGCCGATCACCCCGTTGGCCGTCAGCCACTTCTCCTTGATCGCGGTGTCGAGCATCTCCTGGGCGTCGTCGTAGAGCTTGCGGGCCGCCTCCCCCGACACCGGGTTGTTGAGGATGTCGGGGAAGCGGCCCTTCATCTCCCAGGCGTTGAAGAACGGCTGCCAGTCGATGTACTCCCGCAGCTCGGCGAGGTCATAGTCTTGAAATTCGAGTATTCCCGTTCCTTGCACAGGCACCGGCGGCGTGTAGTTGTCCCACTCGATCGGCGTCCGGTTTGCCCGTGCCTTCTCCAGGGGCAGCATCGGCCGTTCGTTCTTCTGGGCATGCCGTTCGCGTAGCGCGGCATAGTCGGTCGCCGTCGCTTCCAGCAGGGCCGGCCGCTGCTTGTCGTCGAGCAGCGCCGCCGCGACGGGCACCGAGCGCGACGCGTCCTTGACCCAGACCACCGGGCCGCTGCGCCGGGGCGCCACCTTCACCGCGGTATGCGCACGCGAGGTGGTGGCACCGCCGATCAGCAGCGGGATGTCGAGCCCCTCGCGCTCCATCTCCACGGCGAAGTTGACCATCTCGTCCAGTGAGGGGGTGATCAGCCCGGACAGCCCGATGATATCGGCGTCATGCTCCTTGGCGGCATCGAGGATCTTCCGCGCCGGCACCATCACACCGAGATCGATCACCTCGAAGTTGTTGCACTGCAGCACAACTCCGACGATGTTCTTGCCGATATCGTGGACGTCACCTTTCACGGTCGCCATGATGATGGTGCCGTTGGTGTCCTTGGTTTTGGATGCACCCGAGGCTGGATCATCCCCCGTCGCTGCGCTCGCCCCGGCCTTCTCCGCCTCGATGAACGGCAGCAGGTAGGCGACCGCCTTTTTCATCACCCGAGCCGATTTCACCACCTGCGGCAGGAACATCTTGCCCGCACCGAACAGGTCGCCGACGACGTTCATCCCGTCCATCAGCGGACCCTCGATCACCTCGATCGGGCGGCCACCGGCGGCCGCGATCTCCGCGCGCAGCTCCTCGGTGTCGGCATCGACATGGGCGTCGATGCCCTTGACCAGGGCATGGGTGATGCGCTCGCGGACCGGCAGAGCCCGCCACTCGGCCGCGGCCTTCTCGTCGCCGTCGCCCGAGTTCTTCGTGTTGAACCTTTCGGCGATCTCCAGCAGCCGCTCGGCGGCGTCCTCGCGCCGGTTCAGCACGACATCCTCGATCCGGTCCCGTAACTCGGGGTCGATCGAGTCGTAGGGCACCAGCGCACCCGCGTTGACGATGCCCATGTCCAGACCGGCCTTGATGGCGTGGAACAGGAACACCGCGTGAATCGCCTCGCGGACGGGGTTGTTACCGCGGAACGAGAACGAGACGTTCGAGATGCCACCGGAGATGTGCACCCCGGGCAGGTTCTCCTTGATCCAGGCGCAGGCCTCGATGAAGTCGATCCCGTAGGTTGCGTGCTCCTCGATCCCGGTGGCCAACGCGAAGCAGTTCGGGTCGAAGATGATGTCCTCGGGCGGGAAGCCGACCTGTTCGGTCAGAATCCGGTAGGCACGCCCGCAGATCTCCTTGCGCCGTTCCAGGTTGTCGGCCTGGCCCTGTTCGTCGAAGGCCATCACGACCACCGCCGCGCCGTACTTGCGGCACAATCGGGCCTCGCGGACGAACTTCTCCTCGCCCTCCTTCATGGAGATCGAGTTGACGATCGGTTTGCCCTGCACGTTCTTCAGGCCTGCCTCGATGACCTCCCACTTGGAGGAGTCGATCATCACCGGCACGCGGCTGATATCCGGTTCGGCCGCGATCAGCTTGGTGAACCGGTCCATCGCGGCGACACCGTCGATCATGCCCTCGTCCATGTTGATGTCGATGACCTGCGCACCGACCTCGACCTGCTGCAGGGCCACCGACAGCGCGGTGTCGTAATCCTCGGCCTTGATCAGGTTGCGGAACCGCGCCGATCCGGTGATGTTGGTGCGCTCACCGATGTTGACGAACAGCGAATCGTCGGTGATGTTGAGCGGCTCCAGGCCCGAGAGCCGGGTGGCCACCGGAATGCCCGGGATTTCCCGCGGCTTCTTGCCCTCGACGACCTTGGCGATCTCGGCGATATGTGGCGGTGCCGTGCCGCAGCACCCCCCGACCAGGTTGACCAGGCCGGCCTCGGCGAACTCGGCGATATAGCTGGCCTGGCGTTGCGGAGACTCGTCGTACTCGCCGAAGGCGTTGGGCAGCCCGGCGTTCGGATAACAGGACACGAAGGTGTCCGCGATCCGGGCCATCTCGGCGATATAGGGCCGCATCTCCGGGGCGCCGAGGGCGCAGTTCAGCCCGACGGCGATCGGCCTCGCGTGCCGGATCGCGTTCCAGAACGCCTCGGTGACCTGACCGGACAGCGTCCGACCGGAGGCGTCGGTGATGGTGCCCGAGATGATGACCGGCCAGCGGCGGCCACGCTGCTCGAACAGCGTCTCCACGGCGAACACCGCGGCCTTGGCGTTCAGCGAGTCGAAGATCGTCTCGATCAGCAGCAGATCAGAACCACCGTCGACCAGACCGTTGGCGGCCTCCAGGTAGGCGGCGACCAACTGGTCGTAGGACACGTTGCGGGCCCCGGGGTCGTTGACATCCGGCGAGATCGACGCAGTCCGCGTCGTCGGCCCGATGGCGCCTGCCACGTAGCGGGGTGTGTCCGGTGTGGCGAACTCGTCGGCGGCCTTGCGCGCCAGCGCGGCCCCGGCATAGTTCAGCTCGTAGGCCAGCTCGTGCATGTCGTAGTCGGACAACGAGACCGCGTTCGCGTTGAACGTGTTGGTCTCCAGGATGTCGGCGCCCGCCTGCAGGTACTCCCGGTGGATTCCCTCGATGATCTGCGGCTGCGTCAAGTTCAGCAGGTCGTTGTTGCCCTGCAGCGCGGTCGGCCATTCCCGGAACCGGTCGCCGCGGTAGCCGTCCTCGTCGGGCCGGTCGCGCTGGATCGCGGTGCCCATCGCGCCGTCGATCACCACGATGCGCCGACGCAGCGTCGCGGTCAGTTCATCGGTGCAGTCGGGCCGAATGTCCGGCGTAAAGCTGTCCGGCGCTGAGATGCGCGGCTCGTGGGCGTGCACAATGCGCTCCTTCCTTGACGGAAGGCGTCCTTGACTCTGCCGAGCGTGGCGGCCCCCGGTCGGAACCGGTGAGCCGTTGCAACGCCTCTCGACGAGGAAAAGTCTACGTCGTCGTCCAACAGACTTTTGGACGCCATCTGATGGCCATGTCGGCAATGCCGCGGTCGACACCGTCAACGGGATTGGTTCCGAGCGTATTTCATCTGGCTACGCGTGCCCGCCCGCGGCCGGGGCTGCCGGCGCAAATCGCCACGCCGCCGGCTGCATCTCATCGCCGCGATACAGGGCTTACGCTGGCAGTGTGACACCGTCGGATGCGAGTCTGCCCGGCCTGCCGGACCTACAGAACACAGTGGTCGTGGCGGCCTTCGAGGGCTGGAACGACGCCGGGGACGCGGCCAGCGACGCGCTTGAGCACCTGGACTCCATCTGGGAGGCCGAGACGATCGTCGAGATCGACGACGAGAGCTACTACGACTACCAGGTCAATCGGCCGGTGATCCGGCAAATCGACGGCGTCACCCGGGAGCTGGTCTGGCCGTCCATGCGGATCAGTCACTGCCGCCCGCCCGGCAGTAACCGGGACATCGTGCTCATGCACGGGGTCGAACCGAATATGCGCTGGCGTACGTTCTGCGCCGAACTGCTGGCGATCGCCGACAAGCTCAACGTGGACACCGTGGTCATCCTCGGTGCGCTGCTCGCCGATACCCCGCACACCCGCCCGGTCCCGGTGTCCGGTGCCGCCTATTCGGCCGATTCGGCCAAGTTCTTCGGCCTGGAGGAAACCCGCTACGAGGGGCCCACCGGGATCGCCGGGGTATTCCAGGACGCCTGCGTGCAGGCCGGTATCCCGGCGGTGACGTTCTGGGCGGCCGTCCCGCACTATGTGTCCCAACCCCCCAACCCCAAGGCCACGGTCGCGCTGCTGCGCCGTGTCGAGGACGTCCTCGATATCGAGGTGCCGCTGGCCGACCTGCCCACCGCCGCCGAGGAGTGGGAGGAGGCGGTCACCGAAATGACCTCCGACGACGAAGAGATCGCCGAATACGTGCAGTCGCTGGAGGAACGCGGCGACGCCGAAGTCGACATGAACGAGGCGCTCGGCAAGATCGACGGGGACGCGCTGGCCGCGGAGTTCGAGCGTTACCTGCGCCGCCGCGGCCGATAGTCAGACGCGTCGGGGAATCGGCGCCCGCCAGGTGCCGTCGAGCGCGTCGGGGCCGGGCCAGTACAGCCGCAGTACCACGACGAACGGTCCCTCCGGTGCCGGCAGCCAATTCGATTGCTGTTCGGGCTCCGGGGCGTCGTGCTGGATGCGCAGGGTGTACCCGCCGTCGGGATCGGCCAACAGGTCGGGCAGCATCGCCGAGTTGATCAGATACCGGTTCAGTGGGTTGGCCACCAGGCGGCTGGCAGGCAGTTCGTACATGGTCAGCGACCAGAAGGCGTTGACCGGTGGCAGCCGGCCGGGTGCGAATCGGTAGGTGTACCGCCGCGCGCCGGTCAGGGGCGCGCCCTCGGAATCGTGGGCCGACGACGGGTAGACGGCCTCGGCGGCGGTGTTGCCATAGATCCCGAGCACCGCACCGGCCATCCGGTACAGGTAGTTGCCGTCCAGGTCGGCGGCGGTACCGAACAGCTGCGTGGAGCCGACCTCACCGGTATCGACCTCGGTCTTCTTGAACGCGTCGAACTCGGTCCAGGCGTCGGCCATGCCGGCCTCGATCGCCGCGCGCCACTCGGGGCTCAATGCATCGGCGCGAAAACCGCCGTCGGTGCCGATACCGATTGCGGCCAGGCGGTCCCGGACCGCCTGCTCCGGCCCGGGGGTGGCCGGCATGAACTGCAGGGCGAAGTCCAGGATCTCGAAGAACTGCGGTGCGGTGCGCTGCTGGTCCGGGGTCAGCGGAGGCACGAAGTCGATCGCGGGCGCAGGTGCCGGTGGCGGCTGGTCGGCGAACACCGACAGCGGGACAACCCGGTAGCGGGCCTGGATCTGCGTGACGTTCTCGATATCGGACGGCCCGAACAGCTGGGTGCGGTACAGCACGAACGCCAGCTCGGTCTGCGACCGGATCACCTCGTCGATGCCCGCCGGCTTCTCGCCCTGCCACGTCGGACCGGCGAGCAGGTACGTCCCGCCGGCGTTACCGGTCGTGCGGCTGCCCACATAGGCGAAGTTGGCGGTGTATCCGTCGACGAACTGCAGGGAGAAGTACCGGTCCGCTTCGATCGCGGGCACGGTGAGGACCAGCGGCTCGGTGCGCAGATCGGCGCCGACGAACGAGTACGGGGTGTCGGAGTTGGGGGTCTGCACGGCAGTGTCGGCGGGTGTGTAGACCCGGGCGGTGTTGTGGATCTGGTTCCAGCCGCCCTTGTACTCCGGATTCTGCGTGTCCACGAAATACGCGTACTGCACGCGGTAGTGGTCCACGATCGGAAACCCGTAGACATAGGCCTCCTTGGCGATCGCGCGGACCAGCTCGGGCGCCGGGGAGGCCGGCGACGCACTCGTCACCGCTGTTCCAGCGCCTCGGTGCGGGCGCTGGTCGAGCGGCCGAGCGCCGCCACCTCGGCGTCGAGTCGGGGCAGCAACTGCGGGGTGAAGCGGCGGATATCGCGCTCCCCGAGCGGGGTCGACACCACGGGCCGAATCCAGCGGAAGACACCGACCCAGCCGGGGCAGTAGATCCGCTTCCGGCGTCCCTCGATGCCCTTGACGAAGGCGGCACCGCATGCGGTGACCGTGGTGGTCTTCTTCAGCGGGCCCGGCATCCGGGACAGCATCTCCCGGAAGGTGGCCAGGTCGCGCTTGGCATCCTGCACCAGCGGGGTGTCGATCCAGCTCATATGGGCCGAGCCGACATCCACGCCCAGGTGGGCGACCTCCAGACGCAGTGTGTTCGCGAAGTACTCCGCACCGGCCTTGGACGCGTGATACGCGGCCAGGCCGGGTGCCGAGGTGAAGGCGGCCAGCGAGGACACCACCAGCACGTAACCGCGGCGCTCGATGACCGACGGCAGGGTGGCGCGCACCGTGTTGAACACCCCGACGACGTTGACGTCGAGCACCCGGCGAAACGCCGCCGGATCCACCTGAAGCACCGACCCGAAGCTGGCTATACCGGCGTTGGCCACCACGATGTCGATGCCTCCGAACCGCGCGATCGCGGCCTCCGCGGCATCCTGCATGGCGCCCAGATCGCGGACGTCGGCCAGTGCGGTCAGCACGTGCGCTTCGCCGCCCAGTTCGGCGGCCAGCTCGGCCAGCGGCTCGGCATCGAGGTCGGTGAGCACCAGCGTGGCTCCCTTGCGGCGCAGCCGGCGGGCGAGTTCCGCCCCGACCCCGCGCGCACCGCCGGTGATGAACACGACCTTGCCGTTGACTGAGTTCATGGCGGTCAACGTACCGCCGCCGGGGTTAGAGGTCTACACCCAGCAGGGCGTCGACGGTATCGGCCACCAGCGCGGGCGCGTTGCCGTCAGATCCGCCGTAGGTGAGCGCATCGGTACACCAACCGTCAAGGGCGGCAAGTGCTTTCGGCGTGTCCAGGTCATCGGCCAGGTAGCGGCGGACCCGGCTCAGGACGTCGGTGGCATCCGGGCCCGACGCCAGCGCCACCGCGGACCGCCAGTGCTGCAGGCGGGCGTTGGCCTCGTCGAGAACCGCGGGGCTCCAGTAACGATCGGTCCGGTAATGCCCGGCGAACAATCCGAGTCGCACGGCCCCGGGGTCGACGCCCTCGGCGCGCAGCCGCGACACCAGCACCAGGTTGCCGCGGCTCTTGCTCATCTTGTGCCCGTCCCAGCCGATCATCCCGGCGTGCACGTAGTGCCGGGCGAATCGCCGCTCGCCCGTAGCGGATTCGGCATGCGCGGCAGAGAACTCGTGGTGCGGGAAGATCAGGTCTGATCCGCCGCCCTGGATATCCAGACCGGCACCGATGCGGTCCAGCGCGATCGCCGCACATTCCACATGCCAGCCCGGGCGCCCGGCCCCGAACGGCGACGGCCAGCTGGGTTCACCGGGACGTTCAGCCCGCCACAGCAGCGCGTCCAACGGATCGGCCTTACCGGGCCGGTCCGGATCACCGCCGCGCTCGGCGAACAGCCGCGCCATGGTCTGGTGGTCATAGCCCGACTCGTAGCCGAACTGGACGGTGGCATCGGCGTGGAAGTACACGTCGGGGTACTGCGCGTCGTCGACCACATAGGCGGCCCCGGAGGCCAGCATCTTCTCCACCACCGCGATCACCTCGGCGATGGCGTCGGTGGCGGCGACGTAGTCACGCGGGGGCAGCACCCGCAGCGCGGTCATATCGTCGCGGAACAGCTGGATCTCCCGGTCGCCGAGCTCGCGCCAGCCGATACCGTCGCGGGCCGCCCGTTCGAACAGCGGATCGTCCACATCGGTGATGTTCTGCACGTAGTGGACATCGTGGCCGGCGTCCCGCCACACCCGGTTGATCAGGTCGAAGGTGAGGTACGTCGCGGCATGACCGAGGTGGGTGGCGTCATAGGGAGTGATCCCGCAGACATACATGGTGGCCGTTTGACCTGGGGATACCGGGCGCACCTGACGGTCGGCGGTATCGAAGAGTCGCAGCGGTACGCCCGTACCGGGCAACGTGGGAACGGTCGGCGCCGGCCAGGACTGCATGATGTCGACTCTAGGGTGTTCGCTCACCGGTACCTTCCGCTGGTGTGATCACTGGGGCACTCGCTCACGGGGAACCGACACATGCGGCGCCGATTTGATTCCCGCATAGTGGCGACCCGGTACTCAGAACGCGGCGTGAATGGTCTCCAGCAAGGGCCCGGCCAGTTCCGGCCGGCACATCAACAGGTCCGGCAGGTAGGGGTCGCGCCGGTTGTACACCAGCGGCGCCCCACCGAGCCGGGACGCGTGCAGACCGGCGGCCCACACCACGCCGGCGGGCGCGGCCGAGTCCCACTCCCATTGCCCGCCGGCATGGATATAGGCATCGACATCGCCGCGCACCACCGCCATCGCCTTGGCGCCCGCCGAACCGATCCGCACCACCTCGATATCGAGATGCTCGCGCAGCCACCACAGCACGGCCGGCGGTCGGTAGGTGCTCGCGGTCACGCGGATCGGTCCGGCTCGGCGCGGCGGCGGCGCTGCGACGGTGTCGGTGCGGTACACCTGCCCCACCGCGGGCAGTGCCACGGCGGCGTCGGTGATCTCGCCCTCGGGTGTGCCGTTGCGCTGCCACAGGGCGATGTGCACCGCCCAGTCGGCGTGACCGGCCATCGAGAACTCCCGGGTGCCGTCCACCGGGTCGACGATCCACACCCGGTCGGCGTGCACCCGGGAGCGGTCGTCGACGGCTTCCTCGGAGAGCACCGCGTCGCCCGGGCGCAACTCGGCCAGCCGCTTGAGGATCAACGCGTTGGCGCGGCGATCGCCGGCATCCCCGAGGTCGTAGGAGTCGTAGAAGCCGACCTCCTCGCGGACGGCCAGCAGCAGTTCACCTGCCTCGGCGGCCACCATGGCGGCCACATCGGCATCGGTCTGCTCGGCGGAATTCACCGACTAAGTATTGCGTGAGCGGGTGATGCCCCGCGGCGCCGCCCGGACAAACGCCGGGGCACGTCAGTGGCTAGAACGCGGGCCACGGGATGGGCCGGTGCCGGTCCGGTGACGGCATCACCGGATGATCGAGCAGTCCCGCCACCCTGGACCGCAGTGCAGCGACCTCGCCCGCGGTGATGTGCTCGCCGAGCTGATCGGCGAGTTCGCCGTCGAGCTTCTCGCCCAAGGCGGCGATATCGGCCAGCGAGTCGTCATCGACCGGCTTGCCGGCCCAGCCCCACAGCACCGTGCGCAGCTTGTCCTCGGCGTGCAGGCTGACCCCGTGGTCGACGCCGCGCACCCGGCCGTCGATGCCGGCGAGAATATGCCCGCCCTTGCGGTCGGCATTGTTGATCAGCACGTCGAAGATCGCCATCCGACGCAGTCGGTCATCGTCGGCGTGTACCAGGGTGACCGGGTCCCCGGCGTAGTCGTAGGCCTGCAGGATGGCGAGGTAACCCGGCGGCACCCGCCCCGCGGGCACCAGATCCACCAAATCCGGATCGCCGCCCGCTGCGTCGTCCTCGCTGTCGGCGTCGTCGGCACCGTCCTCGGAGAGCGCGTCGCCGGGCTGGTCCACCCAGCGTTGCACCATCCCGGGCCCGGCCGGACCCACCCGGATGATGGTGTGCGGCACGATGTCCCACCCCAGCGCCGCCGATACCAGATAGGCGCTGCGCTCACGGCCCGCCAGGGTGCCGTCGGGGAAGTCCCACAGCGGTGCCTCACCGGCGACCGGCTTGTAGACGCAGTGCAGCTGTTGCTCGCCCACCGTCGCCGCACACAGGAAGGTGGCGTTGCTGGCCGAACGGATACGGCCGATGACGCCGAGCTCGCCGTCGGTCAGTACCTGTTCCTCAGAACAGGGGTTCATCGTCGTCCACCGCGCCGAAGGCGCCCCGCCGATAACCATTGGTGCGCACACAGATATGCCCCTCCGGGTCCAGCGGCTCATCGCACAGCGGGCATGGTGGCCGGCCGGCCGAGATGACGCGGTTGGACCGGGCGGCGAACTCGCGCGCCGATTCCGGACTCAGGAACACCCGCACCGCGTCGGGTCCGTCCTCCGCGTCGTCGAGCACCACCGAGGCGTCGAACTCGGTCTCGGAGACCGCGAGCAGTTCGACCACCACGGTCTGGGCCTCGGCGTCCCAGCCCAGCCCCATGGTGCCGACCCGGAACTCCGAGTCGACCGGGGTGAGCAGCGG
This sequence comes from Mycobacterium sp. MBM, assembly GCA_021648845.1. Taxonomy (GTDB): domain Bacteria; phylum Actinomycetota; class Actinomycetes; order Mycobacteriales; family Mycobacteriaceae; genus Mycobacterium. The sequence goes on from JAKJHY010000012.1 coordinate 112,413, forward strand.
TTGCAGGTCCTCGACCGCACCGGTATCGGGTGGGATCGGGGTGCCGAACCGGCGGTTGATCTCCACCAGCAGGGCTGAGATCCGTTCGGCCAACACCGCGACCTGCTGCTTTTCCAGCATCACCGACACCACCCGCTTGTCGTGCACCGCCTGCAGGTAGAAGGTCCTGTTGCCGGGCTGCCCGACGGTCCCGGCCACGAAGCGGTCGGGTGTACGGAAGACGTGGATTGCGCGGGCCATGGCACCTTTCAAAATACCGGTAGCTGGGCTACCTCAATCGGTGGAGCCGCCGACAACCGCATCCGTCTCCGGAGCCGCGGCCGACTTCGCGCTCAATGCCGCGGTCAATCCACTGCCGGTGTGGTTGACGTGCAGCACGAACGGACGGGTATCCGTGTAGCGGATGACGCTCATCGACGCCGGGTCGGCGGTGATGCGTTGGAAGGTGTCCAGGTGGGTGCCCAGCGCGTCGGCCAACACCGCCTTGATCACGTCACCGTGGGTGCAGGCCAACCACAACACGTCCCCGTCGTGTTCGGCGGCCAGTCGGCGGTCGTGTTCGCGCACCGCCGCCACCGCGCGGGACTGCACCTGCGCCAGGCCCTCGCCGTCCGGGAAGACCGCCGCACTGGGCTGCTGTTGGACCACCTTCCACAGCGGCTCCTTGACCAGTTCACCGATCGCTCGGCCGGTCCAGCTGCCGTAGTCGACCTCGATGATGCGTTCGTCGACCACCGGCACCAACCCCAACGCGGCCGCCAGCGGTTCTACGGTGCGCTCACAGCGCAGCAGCGGGGACCGGACGATCGCCTTCACCGGCAGCTCGCCGATCCGGGCGACCACGGTCTGCGCCTGTTCGTGACCCAGAGCATCCAGGTCGACACCCTCCGAACGCCCGGCCAGGGTGTGCGCGGTGTTCGACGTGGAGCGGCCGTGCCGCAACAGGATGACGGTCATGGACGTTCCTTCCCGGCTACTGCGCGGCCAGCACGCCGGTGCCGAGCAGCACCAGCACCAGTGTGCCCAGGGCGATCCGATAGCCGACGAACCAGTACATGCTGTGGCGCACCAGGAACCGCAGGAACCAGGCGACCGCTGCGTAGCCCACCACGAACGCGATGAGCGTGCCCAGCACGATCTGCGGCACCGTGGCACTCATCCCCGCGTCGCCGGGTTCGAAAACGTGACGTAGTTCGTACAGACCCGACCCGAGTACCGCCGGGATGGCGAGCAGGAAACCGAACCGCGCCGCGGCCTCCCGCTTCTGGCCGAGGAACAACCCGGCGCTGATGGTGACTCCGGACCGTGACACCCCGGGGATGAGCGCCAGCGCCTGGGCGGATCCGATGATGAGGCTGTCACGCCAGGTGAACTGCTGGATCTCGCGGGTCTGTTTGCCGAGGTATTCGGCGGCGGCGATGACGAAGGAGAACACGATGAGCGCGGTGCCGATGATCCACAGGTTGCGGATGTCGCCGCGGATCAGGTGCTGCAGGGTGAAACCGAAGATGCCGATCGGTACGGTGCCCAAGATCACCCACCAGCCGAGCCAGTAATCGGGGGTGCGTCGGGTGGCGTCGGTGAGGCCGCCGAACCACGCGGCGAGGATGCGGCCGATGTCCTTGGCGAAGTAGAGGAGCACCGCCACCTCGGTGCCGATCTGGACGACCGCGGTGAACGAGGCGCCCGCGTCGGCGCCGAAGAAGGCCTCCGACACGATCGCTAGGTGGGCAGAGGAGGACACCGGCAGGAATTCGGTCAGCCCTTGCACCACGGCAAGCACGACGACCTGCAACCAGGACATTTCATCCATGGACATCTCTAACCACGCGGACGACCGTACCGTGGGGACGATGTCAGCGCGTCGTGCGTACCGGCTCTGCTCCGGCGATGGCGTCCCGCACGGCGGCGGCTACGCTGCGCTCATCGGTGACGTCGATATCGGTCAGGCTGCGGGTGGCGACGGCGACGATGTCCTCGTCCTGCGGGACCGGTCCGCTCAGTCGCGGCCGATACACCTCGACGACCAGGGACTGCCGGTCCTCGACGTGAAAGGAGAAGCTACGGCCACCGCCGAGCGCGCCGAATCCGCTGGCATGCACACCCGTCGAGATGTCCTCGAGAGTGAACTCGCCTGCCAACAGGTCCGTTCCGGGGGCAAGACTCATGGTGGCACCATACCGCCATATTGACGTTCGCGTCCGACTTACGTTTCTTTGCCTAAAATTTGAATTCGGAACCATCGCAACAACGAAATCAGGAGTCTTTGGGACCATTGCATACGAAATCCGGATTCCAACTCCTGACTGCCAGCGCGTTGGCCGTGGTGACGGCGTTCTGCGCGGCGTGCTCGTCGAACCCGATTGATTCGCCACCACCGACCATCCCCGTCGCATTTCCGGCGCAATCACCGCCGGTCACCGGCGCGCCGCCGGGTGTCGTGACACCGCTGCCGGAGCCGGCCACCGCGGCCTTCTTCGATATCCGCACCTCCGCGCTGGTGGTGCTCGGCCCGGCCGATCGGCTCACCGTGCTGCCGACCGGCGGTCAGCCGCGCAGCCTGGCCCTGCCCGCGGAGGCCACCGCACTGACCGGCGACGGTTCCGGCGAGGTGTGGCTGTCCACCCGCGGTGGCTACCTTCGGGTCAACATCGCCGCGGCAGCCGCCACCCCGGTCGAGGTCGACGGGCACGCCGACACCGACTTCACCGCCATCGCGCGCCACGACGACGGGCGCCTGGTGCTCGGCAGCGCCGACGGCACCCTGTACACGTTGCGCTCCGACACCGAGGTCGGCTCGTCGCTGCGTAAGTTCGCACGAGTGGATGTCATTGTCGTTCAGGATGATTCAGCGGTGGTGCTGGACCGTGGCCAGACCTCGGTGACCGAGATCGACGGGGACGGCAGCACCTCCGAGCAGTCCCTGCGGGCCGGTGAGGGCGCCACGTCGATGGCGACGGATCCGGCCGGGCGGGTCCTGGTCACCGACACCCGCGGTGGCGCGCTGCTGGTCTACGGGACCGAGCCGCTGATCCTGCGCCAGCGCTACCCGGTGCGCGACGCGCCCTACGGCGTGACCGGGTCGGCCGCACTGGCCTGGGTGTCACAGACGGCGACCAACACCGTCGTTGGTTACGATCTGGCCACCGGAATACCCGTCGAGAAGGTGCGTTATCGGACCGTGCAGCAACCCAACACCCTGGCCTTCGACGACGCCACCAACACCCTGTATGTGGTGTCGGGGTCCGGTGCCGGAGTGCAGGTGATCACGGGGGCGGCGCCCCGATGACACCCGTGACGGAGAGGAGACGGTCATGACCACGGTTCAGCGGGGGCGAATGCCGGCCGGGTGGGCTGCCGATCTGTCCGACGAATACGACTGGGTGCCCCTGCGGCTGCCGCCCGATGTCACCCGATTGTCGGCGTCGGTGCGGTTGTCGATCGAGGCGCAGTACCGGGGGTGGGAACTGACCCGGGTTCGGCTGTACACCGACGGCAGTCGACGGGTGCTGTTGCGCCGCAAGAAATCCGTGCTCGGCGAGCAGCCCGCCCTGTGATCTACCGACTGCTCCGCCAGGCTTTCTTCCAGGTCGATCCGGAACGGGTGCACACCTTCGTGTTCGCCGCGCTGCGCCTGGCCACCCGTGGCGGCATCACCCGCCGACGGCTGGTGGACAGGCTGGCGCCGCATGATCCGGTGCTGGCCAACACCGTCTGGGGTGTGCGCTTTCCGGGCCCGCTCGGGCTGGCCGCCGGTTTCGACAAGGACGGCCACGGGTTGGCCGCCTGGGGTGCGCTCGGATTCGGGTACGCCGAGGTCGGCACGGTGACCGCGCAGCCGCAGCCGGGTAACCCGAAGCCCCGGTTGTTCCGCCTGCCCCAGGACCGGGCCCTGCTCAACCGGATGGGTTTCAACAATCACGGCGCCGCCGCCCTGGCCCGAGCGCTGCGCGGACACGCGGCCGATGTGCCGATCGGTGTCAACATCGGCAAGACCAAGACGACCCCGGCCGAGCGGGCCGTGGCCGACTACGCCGAAAGCGCGCGCCTGGTCGGACCGCTGGCCTCGTATCTGGTGGTGAACGTGAGTTCGCCGAATACGCCCGGGCTGCGCGATCTGCAGGCGGTGTCCTCGTTGCGTCCCATTCTGGCCGCCGTGCGGGATGCCACATCAACCCCGGTACTCGTCAAGATCGCACCGGATCTCTCCGATGCCGATATCGACGAAATCGCGGACCTGGCAGTCGAACTGGGCCTGGCCGGCATCGTGGCGACCAATACCACGGTGGCCAGGGACGGCCTGCGCACGCCGGGGGTCGCCGCACTCGGCGCGGGCGGGGTGTCCGGCGCCCCGGTGGCCGCCCGGTCTCTGGAGGTGCTGCGGCGCCTCTACGGGCGGGTCGGCGACCGGCTGGTGCTGATCAGCGTCGGCGGGATCGAGACCGCCGACGATGCCTGGGAGCGCATCATCTCCGGTGCCACCCTGCTGCAGGGCTACACGGGCTTCATCTACGGCGGTGGCCTGTGGGCCAAGCAGATTCACGACGGCGTCGCCCGCAGGCTGCACGAGGGCGGCTACCGGTCGCTGGCTGAAGCGATCGGCGCCGCCACGCGCTAGTCACCCTTGGCGTGAGCGACCGTGTCTGCACGCGACACGCCGGTCGATCCGGTATTTTGCGGTCGCTCGCGGCGGTGAGCGCTAGTTCTGCTCGTAGGTGGCGTGGATGACCGCGCGGGCGATCGCCTGGCCGAACAGATTGAAGCCCAGGTAGGCCGGGGTGGCACCGTCGGGCAAGTCCAGGCTCTCGACGGGCAGCGCATGCACCGCGATGTAGTAGCGGTGCGGCCCGTGCCCGGCCGGCGGCGCGGCACCGATGAACCGCTTCTGGCCGGCATCGTTGGCCAGCGTGACCGCACCGCCGGGCAGCGGATCACCGTTGCCGGCGTCGGCGGGCAGAGATGTCACGTCAGCGGGCAGGTCGGCGACGGCCCAGTGCCAGAAACCGCTGGCCGTCGGAGCGTCCGGGTCATACACCGTCACCGCGAAGCTGCGGGTCTCCGCGGGGAATCCCGACCAGCTCAACTGCGGTGAGATGTCCTTACCGCCGGCGCCCATGATGCCGCTGACCTGATCGTTGCCGAACGGCTGCCCGTCGGTCACCGACTCCGAGGTCAGCGTGAACGTCGGCAGATCCGGCAGGTTGTCATACGGTGAGTTCGTCATCGCGCCCTTTCAGCAGTTGGTGAGGAAGTGTTCGAGGACCTTGGCCCCGAACTCTAGTGCGTCCACGGGTACCCGTTCGTCGACACCATGGAACAACGACGCGAAATCCAGGTCGGCGGGCAGCCGCAGCGGCGCGAAGCCGAAACAGCGAATTCCCAACCGTTGGAACGACTTCGCATCGGTGCCACCGGACATCATGTACGGCACGGTGCGCGCCTCGGGGTCCAGCGCCAGCAGCGAGGCATTCATCTGATCCACCAGATCTCCGTCGAACGAGGTCTCATACGACGGCAGGTCCCGCTCCCAGCTGCGCACCACATTCGGGCCGATGAGCTCGTCGACCTCCCGCTCGAAGGCCGCCCGCCGGCCGGGCAGCACCCGGCAGTCCAGCACGGCCTCGGCGGTGGCCGGGATGACGTTGGCCTTGTAGCCGGCCTTGAGCATGGTCGGGTTGGCGGTATCGCGCAGCGTCGCGCCGATGATGCGGGCGATACCGCCGAGCTTGGCGATGGTGCCGTCCAGATCCGGCGCGTTCAGGTCGAACTCGTAGCCGGTCTCCTCGGCGATCGCGGTGAGGAATTGTTCGACGGGTTCGGTGAGGATCAGCGGGAACTGATGCCTGCCCAGCCGGGCGACGGCCTCGGCGATTTCGGTGACGGCGTTGTCGTCGTGCACCATCGAGCCGTGCCCGGCCCGCCCGCGGGCGGTCAGCCGCATCCAGGCCAGCCCCTTCTCGGCGGTTTCGATCAGATACAGCCGGCGCTGTCCGCCGTCGCGGCGCGGCACCGTCAGGGAGAACCCCCCGACCTCGCCGATCGCCTCGGTGACCCCCTCGAAGAGGTCCGGTCGGTTGTCGACCAGCCACTGGGCGCCATAGGTGCCGCCGTGCTCCTCATCGGAGACGAAGGCGAACACCAGATCCCGCGGCGGCACGATGCCGTGCCGTTTGAAGTGCCGGGCCACCGCGATCATCATGCCGACCATGTCCTTCATGTCGACCGCGCCGCGGCCCCACACATAGCCGTCCTTGACCGCCCCGGAGAACGGGTGCACGCTCCAGTCGGCGGGTTCGGCGGGCACCACGTCGAGATGCCCGTGGATCAGCAGCGCCCCGCGGTCGGGGTCGGCCCCGGCCAGCCGGGCGAACACGTTGCCGCGGCCCGGGGCGCCCGCTTCGACGTACTCGGTCGTGTAACCCACCTCGCGCAGCCGGTCGCCGACCCATTGCGCACAATCCGCCTCACCCTTGGTGGTGGCCGGGTCGCCGGTGTTGGAGGTGTCGAATCGGATCAGGGTGCTCACGAGGTCGACGACCTCGTCCGCGCTTGTGGGGGGAACGCTCACAGTCACCATTCGTACCACCCTGGTTTGGGTCCGGCCGACCCTATCCGTTAGCCTTAGTCGCTCCGTGCCGATGGTCCGGGGCGATGTCCGAGTGGCGGAATGGCAGACGCGCTAGCTTGAGGTGCTAGTGCCCTATTAACGGGCGTGGGGGTTCAAGTCCCCCCTCGGACACATCCGGCGACACGACTCAGGTCGGCAGTCGCCGTGACTCGCCGAAGATGCGGGTCGTAGTCGAGACGCAGGCCCAAGCTTGCGTACACCTCGGCGCGCTCAGCTCCGGTTGCCGCGCCGAGGATGACCGACAGTCCGCCTAACTCCTTAACTAACTCACTGATCTCGGCGGCACACATGGCGCGGGGCCGCTCCACTCGCTCAACGCGTGCCCTCAGCTCGTCGCGCTCGGCGGTACGTTGACGCAACGCAGCAGTTAGATCCTCAACGGCCACGCCAGACTCCACGGCGGTGATCAAGGCAGCCACTTTGGCATTCGCCTCGCTCAGCTGGCGCTGCAAGGCGGCGTAGCCAGGTCCGGCCGCCGGGTCCACGTCTTGCCCGCGTGCGAGGTCTTCTGGATCGGCCAGAGTGGCGATCCATTCGTCGAGTCGCGCTGTCACTGCGTCTTCGCGGAGATAGACGGTGCGCGGATGATCACTCAGGTCCACAGGTACAGAACGTGACTTGCCGAACTCACAACGGTAGAGGATCCGCGTTGTTTGCTTCCCCGGCCGGGCGGCGCCCTGCATTCGCCGTCCACATGCGGCGCAGAACAGCAGCCCACGCAGCGCATACGGCACTGTCGATTCTCTGCTGCACACGCGACCGGGACCACGCCGCGCCTGCATCCGGAGACGAACAGCCTGCGCCAGCTCATCAGGGATCAGCTCTTCGTGCGTGCGTCGATCGGGTGCGATCCAGTCGGCCCGATCGCGCCACCGCATGCGAGTCTCATATCCCGCGGCGACATCATCGGGGTTCAAAAGGACCTCATACTTCTCCTGCTTGCCCCAGACACGGATACCGCGGTACGCAGGGTTGTCGAGAATGGCGCGGATCGCCGAATGGGACCATCCACGTGGGTCACGATGCCGGTTCCGTGCCGGGTCGTATTGGCTCGGTGATGGCACTCCATCGTCGGTGAGCTGCTGTGCGATGAAGCGCAAGCCAGCACCATCGGCATACATGCGATAGATCCGCTCGACGGTCGGGGCGGTCTCGGGGTCAGGCTCCAGGCGGTGAAGACGCTGCCCAAGACTTGCCTTGGCGGGGTTTGGGTGCGGGCCGGCATCGACGAGTTGATAACCGTACGGTGGGCGACCGCCGAGGTATCTGGTTGTGTCCTGCGCGAGTGCCGACATCGCGGTACGCACGCGCATCTGGATTCGCGCACGTTCTCCCTTGCTCATTCCGCCAAAGAGCGTCATCACGAGGTCGTGTGCCTCGGATCCGGGATCAACCGCTCCGCCAACTTCAGGCACCCATAGGCCGACCCCGTAGTGCGTGAGCACCGGGAAGGTGAGCGCAAATTGCGGTCCGTAGAACGCGCGAGCAGGTTCCCCGATCACGACGGCATCGAAGCCACGGCCACGAGAAGTGACATCTGCGAGCAGACGTGAAGCCTCCGGCCTGCGTTTCCAGGGAAGCGACCGGCTCTGGCCTATATCGAAGTAGTCGGCGGCGAGGACGCCGCCATGCGGACTGATCAGATCGATGGCACGACGTTTCTGCCAGCTGCGGCTCGCCTCCGGATCTTGGGCGTCCTCGGTACTCACTCGGCCATAGAAGGCGAACCTGAGGCTCATGCCACTCCCCTCCCTGATCTAGGCGTCCGGTCCCGCATAGCCAGTATGACGTTTACCAGCGCGCGGTTGGCCTCGCGCGGGAGCCGATACCGGTTCGGCAGGTCAATTTCAACACCTCCCTCTGACATGTTCGGAGCATCGACTCGAACGTCACACTCGGAGCGAGCATGTGTCGTAGTCGGGCATCTTTCAGCCATCGCTTGCCCCTAGCGGATCCCATTGTTCGTTGTGGGCTTGGCGACGTGCTTCTACCAGTCCGATGAGGCGGGAGTGGATGCGTTGGAGGGCCGCGGAATAGACGAGACTGCGATCGCCGAGGCTGCCGAGGCCGGCACGTTCGAACTCCCACGCCACCAGATCATCGCGACCGGCGAAGTCACAGTTGGGATCGTATTGGTATGCAGTGCTTTTCAAGCGTTCTTCACGCGTCCAAATGGCGCGCTGTTCGCGCAGCACGGTCATGGTAGTGGAATAACGGCGGGATTTGCTGGTGATGTGGCCGCGGAATCCGAGGGTGTGCAACCACCGCCCGATGCCGGACAGTCCTTTGTCCGCGAGATCGCTGATGGTGGTCAGGATGGTCCGCACATGCTCTGACACGTCCAGGTCGGGTATGGCTTCCGTAGATAGGCGGCGCGCGCTGATTCCGAGGTCTACCAAGGATTTGGTGACATACTTGGCGAGATAGCGTGCCACCAGCCGGCCAGACATGGACCGTCCTGAGCCTGACCCTGGTTCTGGTTCTGGTTCTGGTGGAGCACTTTTCACTGGTTTTGCGGATGCGGCGAGGGGTTGGGTGTCGATCTGTGTGCCGAAACGCATCGTCCGCGCATCGGTATCAGCGGTCGGATCGTCGATGGTGAGCGTGACGGTGCGGGCGGCGTGTTGGATGATGGTGGCGAGTTCGACTGCACCGATGGGTGATTCCCAATCGGTCTGATCGGGGTCGTCTTGGGGGTCCAGGCGGATCAGGGCGTGGATGTGTGGGATGGCGCGGGCTTGCAGTTCGACGATTTTGATGAAGCTCACCCGCACCGCATCCGGATCCACACCGGTGGCTTTCAGTTCTTTGCGGAGGGTGCGCCGCATGGTGATGGTGAAGCGTCGCCACAGTTCGGGAAGATGCCAGGCGAACAGGACATGCCCGGCATAGTCGTAGCACTCCGGACAGAGCGGCTGACCGACCCGCTCGTCGCCATGATCATGGGACATGCTGCACCACAATTGTTTTCCATGCGGGCAGCGGCGGTAGCCGCCGATCCGGTGCTGGTCTCGGCATACCTGCGCTTTCTTGTCCCCCGACGTCGTGGCGGTGTGGACGGCCCCGAAGCTGGGGGCAGTCAGGGTGAGGAAAACTTGCGGATGATCGCCCACCGCGGTGGGCATGCCGTGGTGGCCTCCCGCAGCGCCGGCGTGCACGAGTTGCCAGGTGTCGCGGGCGTAGAGATCTGAACACGACGGGCAAATGTGGGCGCGACGGTTGTTGCACCGCGTCCACACCACCCGCTGACGCCCGTACTCATCGGTACCGATCAGCTGGATGGGGTGAGCGCAGAATCCGACGGATTCTGCTCGTCGCCACCAGGATTGGTATCCCATCGACGCGGCCCGGCGCACCATCTGCTCGACCACTCGGGTGGTATCAACTGTATCCGGAACACCCGGCAGGGCAAGCTGCGCCGATGTCATGGAGCTATTCACCGCTGCCCTCACCCACGGTGTGCCCGGTATCGGTGTTGTGTGGCTGGTGGGTCTTGTTCGGTCGGCTCGGGGGTCGGCGGAACCGAGTGGCCAGCGCGGTGATGTCGTGGTCGGTGACGTGGAAGGCCCGCACCCGCTGGGCGTAGGCGGTGCCGTCAACCATCATGTAGCCAACACCCGGTGTCGCGTCGGGGATGCGGTCACATTCGGCGCCGGCATCGCGTGCTCCCTGTCCCAGGACCATAGTGGTTTGGGTGGCTTCAGTCAGGCGCAACCCGATCCGCACCGTGAACAGCTGCCTTAACGGCAGGGTGTCTTTGGCGGGGTCTTGCACCGCGGCGACGACGCTGATGCCGACTGCGCGGCCTTGCGAGAGCAGGAGGCCCAGGAGTTGTTCGATTTCGGTGCGGACCTTGCGGTCGGTCACATACGCACTCAGTGCTGCGATTTCATCGATCACTACCACGAACAACGGCTCCGACGTCGTGGGAGTGTGTAGTCGGGTGTGGCCGCGCAGACGATTCGCCCGGGCGTGCATCACCGTGACGAGCTGGCGTAGCAGCTCCAGGGTGGTGTCGGTGGCGTCGTGGGTGAACACGGTGAACAGGGGTGCTCCGGCACCGAGTTCCATGCCACCTTTGGGGTCGATGACACATAACCGCACCAGTCCGGTCTTCACCGCGGGGGCGATGCCGGCGATCAACGACCACAGCACTGAGCCTTTACCTGCGCCGGTTGCCCCGGCGATCAGCACATGGTGACCGAGCAGCGGCACTTGCCACCAATGCCGCGTTTCGGTGATCCCGACCCGCACCAGCGCCAGGTCCACCGGGGTTGCCGGGGCGGGCATGGGCAGGACGATCGGTTCAGCGAGCACGTCTGCCCGCATTAAAGTGATGCGCAGTTCGCCAGGCGAGGTGGCGGTGATGCTGATGCGGTCGGCGCGCCACGCGGCGGCCAGCGCGTCGGACTGTTTATGCCAATCTGCCACGGACTGGCCGGTGACGATGCGCACCGCCAGCACATCGGTGGTTTTACCGATTGTCACCGTGCGCAGGGTGGGAGTGAGGGTGCGGCCGCCGAGTGTGGCCGTCAGGCCGTGCAAGGTGCAGGTCGATTCCCAGGTGCGGGTGTAGCGCGACCACGTGAGCCAGCGCCGCCGTACCGGTTCGGTCACCCAGGCGCGAAATGACCCCGGTTGGAGCCAGGCCCAGCCCGCATACCCGGCACTGCACACGATCGCGCAGATCAGGCCCACGCGTGGGCCGTGGCTGATGGCAAGCACGAGGCTGGCGATGATGGGCACGTTGATCGCCGGGAACAGCACCGCCCACCAGAGCACATACCCGGCTGCGGTGAACAGCGACATGACCAGTTCTCCGAACCAGTCGTCATCGCCTGATCCACTGTTGGTGGTGTTCTTATTGTTCGATGTCATGAGAGATGCCCTCCGTGAGCGTGTGGTCAACAGCAATGCCCGGGGTGGCGGGGTGCGGTGATCGGTTCACCGCACCCCACACCCGCTTGGGGTTACTTCTGCGGGCGTGTCTGCTCACTCGGCGCAGCACCACTGGCGGTGGCGGGGGTGAGGGCATCAGCGCGGAACGCCACCCCGCTGCGATCACCTTGGGCCCACGGGATGGCCACCAGACCAACCACCGAAATAGACTGCGTGACTGTAACTTTGGGGTCTCCTGCCACGGTGACATTGAGTACTTCGCCGCCGGAGTCATCCAGCGCGAGGACCTGGGTGGCGTACATCGGCATCCCGGTGGCGGTGTCGACTTTCGGGGCGCCGGTTTCGAAGTTCAGCCGTGGCTCCGGAGCGCGGGTGACGATAAAACGAGTTCCAGACGTATCGATTCTCAAACGCATTGTCCTACTAGTCCTTTCGTGAGATGTTGACGCCGGTCCGGCGCTGGATTCAGTTCACGTGGACATCACGGACGTTGCGAGAGACATGTGCCGACATTTCCGACACATCCACGGGCATTTCGGACACGGCCGGACATACCCACGGACATCACACCGACACTATCGCCGCAGGGTGGCGGCAATCGCATGGCAAACTAGACACCACGCGCTGAAGGATGGATACGGACGACACGGGAAGATGTGCGCTGACACGATGGACGAGCAGGACGGCACCGAGGCCGCCATCACTCCCAACGATCGCCTCGCGCAGCGGCTACAGGCCAAAGGTCTGTCCTCGCAGCGGTTCGCCACCGCGGTGGGTGTCGATATCAAGTCGGTGCGACGCTGGCTGGCCGATAGCGACTACAGAATTCGCGAACACAACGCCCGCAGCGCCAGCGAGGTGCTCGACTGCACTCCGCATGACCTGTGGCCCAAGCAGTACCCGGCCGCTACCCCCCGTGCAGTGACAACAGCGTCTGCGGGTGGGCCATTCACCGCGACCCTGTATGCCAGCCGTACTCAGCTGCCGATCACGACGTGGCAGCAGCATTTCGCCGACGCCACCACCGGCATCGACATCCTCGTGCTCGCGGCCACGTTCCTGTTCGACACCCTCGACGGATTCCTCGACACCCTGCTCGCCGCCGCCGCCCGCGGTGTGTCGGTGCGGTTTCTCGTCGGGGATCCCGACACTGCGACCACGATCTTGCGCGGTGAGGAGGAAGGGATCGGCGAGGCTGTCATCGCCCGCTGCCGCACGTCGGTGGAGTTGCTCGCCCCTCACGCTTGTACCCCGGGGCTGGACATTCGCACCCACGACACCGCGCTCTACACGTCGATCTTTCGGGTCGATGACGCCATGATTGTCAACTTCCACATCTACGGCTCACCCGGGCGCAACAACCCTGTGCTGGTTCTGTCACGTCACCATGAGCCAAGGCTCTGGACCACCCTCGAAGACGCTTTCACCCAGGTCTGGAACCGCGCCAGACCGCTGACCGCGAAAGGCTGACCCCCGATGCGCACCGACTACTACAATGACCCCAACGCCCCGGCGCCCAACAGTGTCGTTCCGTCCGCCTCGGCCATCGTCACCGACGAACAAGGTCGTATTCTGCTGATCAAACGCCGCGACAACACCCTGTGGGCGTTACCCGGCGGCGGACACGACATCGGCGAAACCATCGCCGACACCGCCGTGCGGGAAGTCAAAGAAGAAACCGGGCTCGACGTCGAAGTCACGGGTCTGGTCGGTGTCTACACCAACCCCCACCACGTGGTCGCGTTCACCGATGGCGAAGTGCGCCAACAATTCTCGCTACTGTTCGCCACCACGGTGCTCGGCGGGACCCTCGCCATCGACCACGAAAGCACCGACATCGCCTGGACTGCCCCCGACGACATCGCTGGCCTGGATATGCATCCGTCGATGCGACTGCGCGTCGAGCACTACCTGCAACGCCGCGACAGCCCCTACCTCGGCTGACCGCTGGGCTACAGCCAGTCGCGTACTCGCCGGACCGCCGCCAACAATTCGTCGCGGCCCGCGTCGACCGCCCGGTGCACCGGGTCCTCGGATCCATAACGCGCCAACACGTCGCGTAGTCGATCTCGCGGTGATATCGGCGCCCCGTCAGGTCCAGTCGTCAGATCGCAAAAAGTCAACGCATCAAGGACATTGCTGGGCGGATCGCTGAACGCGGACAAACCCGACAAGCCCCGCTCGGCAGCCTCCGCGTGCGCTCCGGTATGAAAGGCCACCAAGGAAGCGACCAGCTCCCCGAAACCCGCCGATCGCACGAACTCCGCTCCATCAAGGGGATGAAAACCGGTCCGGCGCACCGACGGTGCGTAACCGATATCGTGCAACCACCCCGCCGCGACCAGACAGTCCGCCGTTTGAGCATCGAAACGCCGGCTCAACCGCTCGGCAGTCGTCGCGACACCCCGGACATGCGCCAACCGCCGCGGCTGCTCAGCCAGCCGCGCCTCGGCCTCGCGCCGTGCACGCTGCGCCAAAACTACGCTCACAACCGCCAGCCTACGAGCCCCAGCACCATGCCGCAGCCCCGTCGCGGCTGATGGCGCAGATCCTGGACACCCGCGACCCGCAGGAACCGGCGGCCACCAGCAGGCTTCGCTACGCTCGCTCTGCTCCCGTCCGCTGGCGCTCCCGTCCGCGCCGCTCCCTGCGCTCCGCCCTCCGTCCGCCGCCACGCATGCATGCACCCACGACCGGCGCCGGAACTAAGTCGCAGGCCACAGCGCTGGCATCACGACGAGGCGCAGCTGCCCTCGCTGCTCGCCGCATCGAGACGCCGCGAGCGGCAGGCCGGACCAATAGCCTGACCGTCGCTGACCTGCGATGTGAGAACTTTCTTTACTGGTATCGAGACACCTGCTCGATACAGCGGCGAAGGCGTACCGCCGCTAACAGGAAGAAGTGCAGGTCACGTTCAAGAGTTTGGAGTTCCACGTGGTCGGCGTGCCGCTTGTTGAAGCGTCGGTCGATGCGTCCTGATTGGAGCGCCACGGCGTTGATCCAGTTGGTTGCCTCGGTGCGAAGACGCTCGACAATGACGCCCTCTGATGGGGCATTGCGTTGACGTTCCGTTGCCCTCATTCTGTCCCTGCTGTGTGATCCATGGGGTGCGTTACACCGGGGAGGAAGTGGTGTCGGGGGCCGCTGGCCGCGTGCGGCAGAGCGATGAGGTGTGTGCCCGAAACCGCGGAGTCCGGTTGTTGGAGGTGGCTTCCGATCAGGTTGACGAGTGTGGCTGCGACCGCTACGAGGTCGGCTGCCGAGCCGTGGAATGTGGGGACCGAGCAGCCCCTGGTTGGTATAAGTTCGTCATCGCTGGGTTCTTGCCACAGCGTGTGGTAGAGCTCAAGTCCGCTGTCGCCCTGGATTGTTCGGCCAGCGTCTTGATCGATGCTGGAAACTGTCGCTGTTGCGCTTGCGGCGCACAGCACGGCTAGGCCGAGCGTGCCAGAGCGAGCGTCTGTGGCGACCTGAGCGATCAATGCCTTTCGCGTCGGCGCAGTTGCCAACGCATCGAGACAGCTCGTGATGCCGTTGTTCACTGTGGCGTCGATGATGAGATCCGCTGCCAGGCATGACGTGTGGTCTTCTGGGAGGTGCCCTTCTGCGACGGTGACCGTCAGGTCATCACGGATCGCGCGGAGCCGTCCAGCGAGTGCCTCGGCTTTGGAACGGCCAATGTCGTCTTCGACGTAGTTTTGTCGGACGAGCAAGCCGCCGGTGACGATGCCAGGGTCGCACACGGTGATCTCCGATGCTCCTGCGCGAGCGATGAATTCGGCGATCCATGATCCGAGCCCGCCGCAGCCCCAGATGTGGACAGTCTTTCGTTGAAATCCGTTCACGGGGCGGCCGTCGTCGCGGCGGGTTGTCACTTCGGGTCGTTCGTCGGACATCCTGCACCACTCAATCGGGATTTCAGTGTTGATCTTCGCGGGGTCGAGAACAACCCCCACACCCCGTTGCTGCGCGACCTCGCGGAGCGCATTCGCCGTTGGGGTGGGGAGCCGTCCGCCCAAGAGGTGGGGTGGGCCTCCAGCGGGGTGCGGCACGGCGAGGACGAAGTATTGCTCGGCGTCGTGGTGATTTCGTAACGCACTCGCCAGGAGGGCGGTGAGGAACGCCGGCGATTGCGGTGCGATCCGGGGAGCCCGTCCTTCGAGGCGGTCAAGGTAGGGGTCGTCCAGGAGAGCAAGCAGTAGCGCGAATGTGGATGCGGCACCGAACGGCAGCGCGGTGGCCAGGGTAATTACCGGTACGCGATGCCCGGCAGCTCCAGGCGAGTACGTCAGGTCGTATCGGTGCGTTGACCGGGCGATCAGGTGAGCCGTTTGGTGGCGCTTCGCCGGTCCGGGTTCTCGGGTAACGATCGTCGGTGTGTCATGTGCCTGATGCGGCACTCCGCCAACAGCGTGGTACATGGCGGTGGCGGCGTCGAAGTTTCCGGCGGCCGCGTCGACGAGCCAGTCCCAAAGGCGGGTGAGTAGGCCGGCCACACCAAGCGTCGGCTGCCATTCCCGTGAAGGATCCAAATAGATGCATAGTCGTTGACCCGCGAGCACATGGGGGTAGCCGAGAAACCGAGTGTGATCAACGTCGATAGCCGGTAGCGAGTACGAAGAGGGGCGAAGCTGAAGGATGAACTCCTCGGTCTCTTGAAGTTGCAGGCCACCCGGATGATGCGGGATGGCGGCCGTGCGTAGCGAGATGCGGAGCGACGCCTCGCCGCTAGCGTCGAGCGTGGGTCTTCCTCGGACCTGGATTTCGTTGGGACGTTGTTGCGCTAGCGCTTTGAGTTCGGCGAGGAGATGCTTCTGCCAGCCCGTCAGCGTGGGCTGGTGGCGTCTGGTCACCCTGCCCGACCAGAGCGCCCCACTGTTGAGTCCGCGGCAGAGGTGGCTGCTGGAAACTTCGCGCTAGCGGTTGTTGTGGCCGGCGCCTTGAATCCGTCGCCGAAGATGTTCTGCCACAGCTGGACACTGCGGTCTTTGTCTTTCTCCTCGTAGGCCGCTTCGATGTCGGCGGCATGCACGTGGATTCGGTCACGGAAGTAGCTGTAGGTCGCCTGAGCGCTCTCGGGGTCTGGTCCCCACCGGTGGTCGAACGTCACGCCGGAACCGGACGGGTCGGCGATGGAGGGCTTGATCGGGTTCGCTTGCAACCAGGTGTCGAGGTCTTGCACGACATGAAGAAGAGTTGTGGGGACGTTGCTGTAGTAACTCGGGTCCAGGAGCTTGCGCAAGTCTGTTACCTGCTCCCCCAGCATGGTGGTCAGCAGGACTGAACGTGTGCCGGTGAACGAATTCTTGTGATCACGAAGGTATTTCATGAGTCTGATCACTTTGCGTAAGTTCCCGCTGGCGATAGAGTCCTGTTTCTTCATCCAATCGGTGAAACCCTGCGGGTTCGTCAGCTCCCACTCGTTGTCGTCGCGGTTGACGATGACCTCTCGACCGTCGGCCAGGTTGAGGTGAGGGACGATGTCGACGTGCATGGAGTTGGCGTAGACGAGCCGCGCGCAGCGGCACTTACGTGAGTGCGGCATGGTGCCGTAGGTGCTGTGCCGATGCAGGGCTGCGTAGACCTCATCGATGTAGGTCTTGGGGTTGTCGGCCCAGTCCGGGTTCTGGCTCATGTCGAGCATGAAGTCGGCGTCGAACTCGTTGTCACCGACGGGGTTGATGATCGTGCGGTGTGCCCAGGAGCCTTGCGGCGTCTTGCCGGTGATCAGCGCACCGATTTCGACGTCGGCTTTGAGTGCCTTGTAGATGGCTTCGACGCGCTGGTTGAGTAGGTCCAGTTTGAACTGGCTGAGATTGACCGTGTCTTTCAGCAAGACGTTGAAGTGGTCAGCGAGTTGCATTGGGGGCCTCCGTGTGTGAAATGCTGCCCGGATCGTCGCGGTGTCGGCGTCCGTTCACCGGTGTGTATGCGGGCGCCTGGTGGTCAGCGAATTTCGCGGTGTAGCTAGGGCTGAGTTCTCGGCTGACTGAGGCAGCGAGGCCGGCCACGTCCTTTGGGTCCGCCGAGTCCAGTGCGTAGAGGCCGCCGGGCACTAGAGCGTCGAAGCGCGTGTAGTTGGATTTGCCGATCAAGTGTTCGGCGAGGCCCTGTCCGCCACGGCTGCTGGCGTTAAGGATCAGCGGGGCAATCGGTCTTGCCCAGTGTAAGAGTCCGCCGCGGTCCAAGCGCTTGGGGTGATCGGTCAGCTGATCAATGGTGCCGACGTTGAGGACGGTAATCGCGTCGAGAGGAACACCGAGCATGCTGACGGCCTCGGCGATCGCGACGACAGCCGGGTTGTTGGCCCATACTCCGCCGTCAATGAGCCTGTGTCCGTCGACGTACGCCGCGGGGAAGTACAGCGGCGCCGCCGAGGTCGCCAGTGCAACGTCCACCATCGGTATGCGCCAGTCGC
The DNA here is from genome assembly GCA_021648845.1 of Mycobacterium sp. MBM. Lineage (GTDB taxonomy): Bacteria > Actinomycetota > Actinomycetes > Mycobacteriales > Mycobacteriaceae > Mycobacterium. Next base: position 130,358 of record JAKJHY010000012.1, read on the forward strand.
GGGTCAGCCGTGTGTGGTGCGGAGTCTTGAAGATGTGCACGGCCCCGCGTTGTACATCCCACGCGGGAATGACGAGTCGCTTCGTGCTGTCGCCAAGGAGTCGGGCTCCGAGGACGCCGGTCAACGCTTGCCGCAGCGCCTCTGCGTCATAGATGGGCGATCTCAGCTCCCGTGGTCGGCGCCATCCTCGCCGCCTCGACGCCGGAAAGACTTTCTCGACCAGTTCTTCGTAGTGGGAGACAATCTCCTTCGGCGTGAGGCCCGCACCGAGACCCAGTGCGACGATGCCGCCCGCCGACGTGCCAGCAATGAGGTCGAAGGAATCGGTGATCCTAACGCCCAGATCCTGCTCCAGACGTGCAAGCACATGCGCAGTGAACAACGCCTTGGCGCCCCCTCCATCGAGAGCGAGGACCTGGAAGCGCTCGGGGCGCGGGCCAGCCGCCTCGCGCTCGGCTGCTGGATAGACCTGCGCGGCGAATTCGCCAGGTCCCGGCGAGGACGTACCATTATCAAGGTTGGCAGGCGTCGCGGGAACTACATCCATGTAACTAGACTACGCCGCTCCGCCGACAACGACCTAGCCGTTATTGCCACCGGCGTGGGGACCCGCGCAGCCAGCAGCCATGTCAATGCTCCGGCTCAGCATTTGCCGGCTCCGTCGAGACCGAAACCGTTTCGCTCGGCGTAGCCGCACGGAAACGAACGACTGTCTGCTGGTGCGTCATCGCGACACGATGGCGACATGGCGCCGGAGCAGCGCCCGCACTCTGGCCGGCACCCTCGTCGGCGGACTGGAGATCATCTGCGCTGCCACACGCGCAGCGTCGCCGCGCTCGCCGGCCTTTGTGATCTTGGGGTCGCCCAGGCGCCACGGCGAAGCGTGGTAATCGGGTTGTGACGCGACGATCTCCAGTAGTGTCTCGATATCCTGGAGGTCACGTTCGGAGTCGCGAACGGTACGTGCCAGCATCTTCAACACGAATGCTGCCTCGACGTCGGGAACCGGAATTTCGAACTCAACCGTGTCGCCGTCGGTGAGTCGGGCTGTGACGGCGACTTCGATCGGCGGTAGGGCGAGCGCCAACCGCAGCCCTGGCGCTCCGTCGAAGGCTCGTTCGCCGATGATCCGCTTGCCTGGTTTGGCTGCGGTGGGAACTAAGAGGTCGACCGCTTGCTCACCCCGCTCGTAGCGGTTGCCGCACTCAGCGGTGTACCCCAGTGCGGTGAGTCGATCGTGGAGGTTCCCGGTGGACGCCACGTTGACGTCGATCCCGGTGTCTGCGTCGGAGGTCAGTCGCGGTATGCCCGACACGTTGTAGACGTGCCGCAGCAGTCGCACCATGTGACCGCCGATGACGCGGTACTCGATGTCGGCAGTGACTGCGGCCACGTCACGCAGTGCACGCATTCCGTTGTCGTCGGCCACCGCAGTGCAGGCGATTTGCACCGATGCTGTTCCGGTCACCGGTGCACGATCCAGTCGCTGAGATGCTGCGGTGCACCGTCGCCAAGATCGGCACCGCCGCTGAGGTCCTGAAGCGCAATCACTGGATCCACAGTGATGATGTCGGAACGCTGCGTATCACGAACCCGCCGCCACCAGGCCGCGGTCGTCCAGACGGTCGGGTCGGCGGGAACCCGCACAGTCAAGGTCGCTTCCTCGGCGGTGGCCTCCACCAAACCGAACTCGGAGAGGTCGACCAGTTCTTTGGCATAGACCAGACCTCTGGTTGGTACCTGCCACGGTCGCAGGACGTCGGCGGCGACCTCGCCGCCAGCAAGGATCGGCACGGTGAGCTCGGCGCCGAGTCGGGTCGCACTGCGCACCTGCTCCACTACCGGATCCATTCCATACCAGTACGTTTCGACAAGTCCGCTGTCCGCAGGTACCAATGCCAGTTTCACCAGGAGCTCCCGGCGCGCAGCCTCGGTCATCGGCGTGTCCGGCAGCGGATCCTTCTCGGTCATTTTGGACACCGCCTGCTGGCTAACTCCGATGGCCGCGGCAATGTCGCGTTGGCGGAGGTGACCGCGCGTAAGCACACAGACCCGTTCAGCCGCCCGCCGCCGCCAGCTGCGCTCGCTGGCGGCGCGGGGCGGCCGTCCTGGTGTTGGCGTTCGGTAGGTTCGCCCGGAGAGCACCAGTTCGCCGGTGCTGCCGACGCTGAGATCCACGTCAGCCTGAGCCAGGAGCGCTGAACGTGCCTCATCTGAGATGGTCTCGCACACCACGAATACGCGGCGGCCTGGATGGCGGCGCACACGACTAAGGACTGCGGCCGGAGATGGCACACGTTCTGCCAGAACCAGGTCCGCTACTACGGCGCGGCCATCGATTCGGTATGTGATGCTGTGTGCATCACCAGTCACCATCCGCACGCCTGCGTCGACCAAGCGGGCAGGAATCGAAGCAGAGAGCACGTCTGTTACTCTACTCAGTGACTACTTGTCAAACAACCTATTGTCGATAAATAGCGTTCTGGTTGTTTGACTTCGACCAACCAGTGGCGTAAAAACCGTCCATTGATCCGTCATACGCTGGTGGAGTTTAACGGGCCTAGCGTCGAGGAACCTGAGCAGATAGAGCTACTCTGACGTTTTCGCGGCGACGCCGGTAGCCCAGGCATCGCTGACAGCCGCTGACTCTTAATCAGCGGGTCTGGGGTTCGAAACCCTGACGGCGCACCATGCAAACGCAATGCTCAGGCAGGGTTGTTGTCGTTTCGGAGTGTTTGCTGCCTGTGACAGATGTGACCGATGTGACCGAAAGGTCTCCATATTGTCCCCGCGCTGCGGAAGCAGACCCACCACAGCAAACGGCGCGTCGGCGTGACATGTGAGACCGCCGTCCTAAGGTCGTGCCGTGTCTAATATGCCTCCCGACCCCGATGCATCTGACTCACGCGAGGACGGTGCACCTACCAAAGAGGCCTGTGCCAAGCTCTATCAGGAAGTGGGTCTGCTGCACGATCAGGTGACAATTTCGGTCACGCGGCCTGACTGGCCGTCGTGGTCATGATGGCTTCGTATTCGACGGGGGTCAACCGGCCGAGGGCGCCTTGGCGGCGACGTCGGTGGTAGGTGCGTTCGATCCAAGTGACGATGGCGATCCGCAGCTCCTCTCGGGTGGCCCAGCGGCGGCGGTCGAGGACGTTCTTCTGCAGCAGGCTGAAGAAGCTCTCCATCGCCGCGTTGTCGCCGGCCGCGCCGACACGTCCCATTGAGCCGACCATGCCGTGATGGTGCAGGGCCTGGACGAACTTTCGACTTCGAAACTGCGACCCTCTGTCCGTGTGAACCACGCAGCCGGCGACCACCCCACGGCGGCCGACCGCGTTGCGCAGCGCGGCGGTCGCCAGGCGTGACTTCATTCGGGAGTCGATCGAATAACCCACGATGCGGTTGGAGAATGCATCCTTGATCGCGCAGAGGTAGAGCTTGCCCTCGCCGGTATAATGCTCAGTTATGTCGCTGAGCCACAACATGTTTGGCGTTTCAGCGGTGAAGTCGCGCTGGACCAGATCGTCGTGCACCGGCGGTCCTGGTTTGCCGTTCTTGCCGCGCTTCTTGCCGAACACGCTCCACAACTGCTGCTGTGAGCAGATGCGCCAGGCGGTGCGCTCGGCCATCGGCTCGCCGGCCTCACGGGCCTCCTCGACGAGGTAGCGGTAGCCGAACTCGGGGTCCTCGCCGTGCGCGTCGAACAGGGCGTTGGCGCGGTATGCCTCGACGAGTTCGGCATTGGTGATGGGATTTGCCCGCCAGCGGTAGTAGGGCTGGCGGGCGAGCTTGAGTACCCGGCGCGTCACCGCGACGGGAATCCCGTCGGCGGCGAGCTCACTTACGAGCGGGTAGACCCTTTTCCCGGCAGATTGGCCTGCGACAAATACGCCGCTGCCCGCCGTAAGACTTCATTCTCTTGTTCCAACAACCGATTTCGGCGTCGTAGCTCGCGCAGATCAGCGGAGTCATTGGTGCTCTTACCTGGCTTGGCGCCCTCGTCGACGTCGGCTTGGCGCATCCACTTGGTCAACGTCATCGGGTGCACGCCGAAATCGGTGGCGATCTGCTCGATCGTCACACCGTCGCCGCGGTTACGGGCAACGCGGACGACGTCGTCGCGAAATTCACGGGGGTAGGGCCTAGGCACACTGACATCCTTCCAGCCCGCCCGCTTTGGGCAAGCCAACTCAGATGTCACCTATTGGTGCAGCAGACCCGATGATCGTGGGCTGGCGGGTAGCGTCGCACATGCGTACCACCATGGTGCTGGATGCGTTGGAGATGGCTCGTTGGTCACGCGGAAACACATTGCCGGGCTTGACATGTCACTCCGATGCCGGATCGCAATTCACCTCTATCCGCTATGGCGAACGGCTCGCCGAGATCGGAGCGGTCCGCTCGATCGGCACGATCGGAGACAGCTACGATAATGCCCTGGAGACGGTGAACGGCTACTACAAGGCGGAGCTGATCTACGGGCCAGTCCGCACCAGGCCGTGGAAGACCGTCGAGGACGTCGAACTCGCGACCCTGAGCTGGGTGTACTGGCACAACACCAGCCGCTTACACAGCTACCTTAATGACATCCCACCCACCGAGTTCGAAGCCGCGTTCCACGATGCACATGGGACCGACCAACCCCTGGCCGGAATCCAATAACCCGAGCCTCCGGGAAAGTCAGGGCGATTCAATCAAGTAGCTAGAGTCCGATACGTTTGGCGATGACCTCGTTCATGATTTCGTTGGTGCCGCCGCCTATTCCGAGAATTCGGCAATCTCGATAGTGTCTCTCGATCTCAGACTCACGCATGTAGCCCATCCCACCGAAGATCTGAACCGCCTCATTGACCACGTAGTCGCACGCATACACAGCGGTGTTCTTGGCCATCGACACCTCGGCAACGACATCCTCCCCCGCTAGCCACCTCTGCATGACCGCACGGGTGTAGGTGCACGCCACGTCGACCTGTCGAGCCATCTCCGCAAGCTTATGGCGAATGATCTGGCGCCCCGTCAAGGGTCTACCGAACGTTTCACGTTCCCGCGCCCAACTCTTGGCAAGGTCGAGAGCCCGACCCGCCGTCGCGTACGCCTGGACGGCGATGCCGAGCCGTTCAGCCTGAAATTGCTGCATGATCTGCAAAAACCCACTGTTCTCTGCCCCCACCAGGTTGTCAGCCGGTACGCGAACGTCGACGAAAGACAACTCGGCGGTGTCGCTACATCGCCACCCCATCTTGTCTAACCGGCGGGACACTTCGAATCCAGGCGAATTCTTGTCGATCACAAGCAATGAAACTCCACCGTAACCCGGTCCGCCGGTGCGTACCGCCGTAGTAACGAAGTCCGCTCGAACTCCGCTGGTGATGAACGTCTTTGCTCCGTTGACCACGTAGGTGTCCCCCTCGCGCACCGCGCGTGTGCGCAGATTCGCGACATCTGAGCCTGCCCCAGGCTCGGTAACGCCCAGCGAGCCGATCATCTTTCCTGCGAGCGTAGGACGGACATATCGTTGAATCAGGGCGTCGGAGCCATTGGCGGCAATGTGGGGAAGGGCAATGCCATGGGTGAACAAGGCGGCGCAGACGCCAGTGGACCCGCCTGCGGCCAGGATGGCCTCAGTGACCAGTGCAGAGTCAATCGCATTGCCGCCGCTGCCGCCGACTTCTTCCGGGAACCCGATTCTGAGAAGCCCCACCTCGGCAGCATTGAGATGCAGGTCGCGCGGAATCTCACCCACGTGCTCCCATTCCGCTAGCTTCGGCGCGATTTCACGTTCCGAGAAAGACCGCGCCATTTGGCTCAGCGCTCGTCGCTCCGGCGTGGTCCACACCTCCGGGGCGATAGCGAAACGAGCAGCCCCATCCCTGCTTGCCGTGGTCGTGCCAGCGTCCGTCATCTCAGCCTCCCAGAGAATGTGATAGATGATCGATGAGGTGTCTGATGCTTGCCGTCCTCACGACGGGAAAGAAGGACCCGACGCCAACCACCCAAGGGGCCCGGCCGCATGATCTGCAGCAACGCAAGGACATGGAGACCAGCAGTGGGCATGATGCTCTTCAGAACCGGACCAGCCCTCGGATATTTTTTCCTGAACGCATATCCTGGTAGCCCTCATTAATTTGGTCGAGGGAGTATTCGCGGGTGACCAACTCATCGAGCTTCAACAACCCAGCGGAGTACAGCTCGACCAGTCGCGGAATATCGTGCGGCGCATTGGATGAGCCATACAAAGCGCCACGAATCTGCTTCTCGTAAAGCGTCATTTCAAGCAGTGATCCTGAGATCGATGAGTCGTCGGGGTGCCCGATGGCCGTGACCACGACGCGCCCGCGCTTTCCGACCAAGGCCAGCGCTTCCGCGGTGTAGGAGGCCTCAGCCACATCGGTGGTGAGGATGCAGACATCAGCCAGCTTGCCCAGCGTCATATCGCTGACCAGCGACCAAGCTTCATCCATCGAGGCCGCGGTGTGCGTCGCACCGAACCCGCTCGCTTGCTCTCGCTTGAACTTCACCGGATCGACCGCCACAATCGCCAGCGCTCCCGCGATTCGCGCGCCCTGAATCGCATTCATTCCGATTCCGCCCGCTCCCACTACCACGACGGTGTCCCCGGCGCGCACCTCCCCAGTCCGCACCGCAGATCCGTAACCGGTCGTGACGCCGCAACCGATCAAGGCTGCCCGATCCAGGGGGATTCCGCCGTCAATCTTGACCACGGACGCCTGCGGCACCACTGTGTACTCGGAAAACGTCCCGAGCAAACACATCTGCCCGACGTCCTCGCCTCGTGCGTGAAAGCGATAGGTGCCGTCGATCTGCGGTCCCATCATGAGCGCCGCTCCCAACTCACAGAGATTGCCCATGCCGCGCGCGCAGTACGAGCAGCGCCCACACGAGGGAAGGAAGGTCAAGATGACAGAATCACCTTCGGACAGTTCCTCAACCCCTTCGCCGCACTCCACGACTGTGCCAGCACCCTCATGACCCCCCACTACCGGCAATGGGATCGGGAGGTCGCCGGTCACCAGATGTTCGTCGGAATGGCACAAGCCGGTGGCCGCCAGCCGCACGAGGACCTCCCCGGGACCTGGCGGATCCAAATCGACTTCTTCGACCTCCCACTTCTGCTCCAAGCCCCACAAAACAGCCGCACGTGTCTTCATGTTGAAGTCCCTTCTATCGAATTACGCTTCTCGAGTAGTTATCCCGACCGCGCACGGTGGTCGCGCGAACTGTCCTGGATGATCTCCGGGCACATCGCCCAGAGGCCCGCGCCGCTCACCCGGGCCCGGGCGCGGTACCGCACCGACATCACACATTGAGCAGGTCGTGACGCTTGTCGGCCTCAAGGATTGCCCGGTATTCCGGAAAGAGGTTCTTTGCCTGCGGTATGAGCTTGATCAGTTTGGTGACAGGACCTTTCGCTCGTACAGTTCCTTTCGCCATCGCCATGGTCAAGTTCACCTTCCCCAACCAGAACCTGTTGCCGGTATCCGCGGACATGAACAATTCGACATTCGGTGTAACGCCACTGTCCGCGCCGGTCTCTACGACCTTCTCCGGCATATCCACGGTTACTACCGCATCCGGATCGGTGTAGTGGATCCGTAACACCACCCCGGACCCGGCAAGTCTGTTCGCAAGGTCTTCGTTCTCCAAACCTCGTCGAAAGATGCCGGCGAGGTAGCGGTAAACCTCTTCCGCATCAGCGAAGACAGCCATCGTGATTCTCCCTTCCTATGACACAATTCAAAGCGCTCAAATAAATCTGCTGGGTCGCAACCAGTTCGGCTTGCTCCGAAGCAATCAGAACTCATAGGAGTAGATCTCCTGCCTCCCTCAGCGCCTCCGCGAGTCGACGTTCGGCTGTCGGCAATTGCGCAGCCACGGACGCGGCGCCGCTCGCTCTTCGGTGCGGATCTGCACCGCGGTCATAAGCGGCGTGCGCAACCGCGGTCCACAACTCAGATGCGGTCTTTGCAGCCTCCGCTGCTTTAAACGCAGGTTCGAAACTCAACTCTTCAGCGACGCGCCGACATCCACGTGCTTGCAGATCTCGGAACAGACCGCCTCCGGTTCCGGCTTTTTCGATGAAGGCGCTCAGCGCAAACAAGGCTCCGTCGAGGGTGTCGTCGTCAAAGATCTTCGGCCACCGCTTGAGATCCTCCACAAAAGTCGATACCCCTGGTAGCCCACGCACCTGAATTTCACAATCGGAGTCCTCGGTGATCGGCGCGCTCACACACGAACCCTGCATCGCGTCCGCGGACCTACGGAAGGCCGACCGGGCAGCATTGCCGAGATCTGGTGCCGCGCCGGGCCACTCGACTACGTAGGTGGTGTGCCGCGTGGGGACGGGAAATCCCGTCGATGCCCGCGCCTTCCGTAGATTCTCGTAAGGCACGGCTTGAGGTGTATCGCGATCGTTATCGACCACGAAGGCGAGTTCCTCGTCGTCGTCGTACCCTACGATCACGACATCGTGCCGGCTCATACTCAGACGCGTTCTCAGATAGGGCAATTCGGCGATGTCAGTCCACACCATGACCGGCGTACCGGCATCGATCTGTTCGGTCACCCATTTCCACCCGAGATCGGGGTCGTCTGTCGAACGACACTCGAAGCGCGCGCCCAACCGGGTCAAGTATTCGTCTTCGAGGTCCGCGCTGCGTCCAACGAGGTAGATCGGTGGACGTAGGTGGGCCGAGCGAACATACGAGAAGTCGAGGGCCCCGCCGAGAGCAAACACGATGCCTTCGTCCGGGGTGTCATCACCCCAACGGATCCCGGCCCATTCGGTCAAATCCCGAAGAGCCCCCGATCCGCAGTGGCCGCCCATGTCGTGGCGATACGGCACCACCATCGATGCCATCAGTCCTCCTCCTCTAGATGACTAACGTGCGGGCGGCAACTCCTCTGAGTCATAGGGAACGCGAGATGATTTCCTTCATCACCTCGTTCGTGCCGGCATAGATTTTTTGCACGCGCTGATCCACCCACAACCTCGAGATGGGGTACTCGGTCATGTAGCCATATCCGCCGTGAAGCTGCATACAGTCATCGAGTACCTTCATCGCTCGCTCAGTGGTCCACCACTTCGCCATGGCGACGGTCTGCACGTCGAGTTGACCCGCAAGGTGCAGGTCGATGCAGTAGTCGAGGAACACTCGTGCGATGCGCGTTTCTGTCGCGGCTTCAGCCAGCGTGAACTTGGTGTTCTGAAAGCCAAAGACAGGCCGACCGAACGCCTCCCGCTCACGCGTGTACTTGAGCGTCTGCTCCAGGGCAAGTTCCATCGCTGCGACAGCCCCCACCGCGACGATGAGTCGCTCTTGTGGCAGCTGCGTCATCAGCTGAATGAAGCCCTGTCCCTCAGACTGGCCCAGTAGATGCGAGCGCGGAACTCTCACTTCATCGAAGAACAACTCGGAGGTGTCCTGGCCGCGCTGGCCGATTTTGTCGAGAACCTTGCCGCGCCGGAATCCCGCCCGGTCAGCCTCGACAACGATCAAAGAGATGCCCGCAGCGCCCTGGCTCGGATCTGTCTTGGCAACAACGATGATGAGGTCGGCCTGTTGGCCGTTGGTGATGAAAGTCTTGGAGCCGGTGATCACGTACTCGTCACCGTCCAGGAGGGCTTTTGTCTTGACGCTCTGCAGATCGGACCCGGTCCCCGGTTCTGTCATGGCGATCGCCCCGATCATTTCACCGGACGCCATCTTGGGAAGCCACTGCGCGCGCAGCTCTTCAGTCGCGTACTGCAGGATGTAGTGGGCGACGATTCCGCTGTGCAGTCCCGCGCCCCATGAGCTGTCACCTATGCGGGCCTGCTCTTCAAGCACGACCGCTTCGTGCGCGAAAGTGCCACCGCCTCCGCCGTATTCCTCAGGTATAGACATGCAGAGCAGGCCCAGCTCGCCTGCTCGGTTCCACAGTTCTCGGTCGACGTGGTGCTGGTCTGCAAAGCGGTTCGCATGCGGCGCCAATTCGGCCGAGAAGAACTTCGCAGCGAGGTCACGAAGCTCGAGTAATTCGGCATTCATCCAGGGAGAGATTGGTGAGGACATGATTACCTTCCGACTGTTGGAATTCCAGGGATTTGACGTTATGACGTTTCGATTTCGATGAGGTATTCGCCGGCAGAGTGGCGCGCACGGATGACCTTTTTGTCGTACTTTCCGACGCTCGTCCTCGGAATATCGGACACGAAGCTCCATCGCTCGGGAATCCACCATTTGGCGACTTTGTCCGCAAGGAACGATCGGAGTTGGTCAATGTCAACGTCGGTTCCGGGGTGGACGACGACAAGCGCCAACGGCCTTTCCTGCCATTTATCGTCCGCGACGCCGACTACCGCCGCTTCGTACACGGCAGGGTGGCCGATCAGCGTGTTTTCCAGCTCCACCGAGGAGATCCATTCGCCACCTGACTTGATGACGTCTTTCGAGCGGTCGGTCAGTGTCAGATAGCCCTCGGCGTCGATCTTGCCCACATCACCGGTACGCAGCCATCCTTCGTCGAACTTCTCCGTATCGTTGTTTCCGAAATAGGACCCGGTGATCCAGGGACCGCGCGCCTGGATCTCCCCAACTGATTGCCCGTCCCACGGCACGTCTTTCCCGTCGTCGTCCCGCAACCGGATTTCGACACCGCAGATCGGTCGGCCCTGGGATGCGCGCAGCTCCCAGCGCCGCGTCGCGTCGGCTCTGTGAGCCGGACGTGCAACGGTCGCCAACGGAGAGGTTTCGGTCATACCCCAGGCCTGCACAATGGGCACGTCGTACTTCTCTTCGAATGCCCGCATCAACGAAAGCGGAACAGCAGACCCCCCGCACGCGACCAGCCGTAACGAAGAAATGTCCCGCTCAGGGTGCGAATCCAGATATCGGTCGACATCGTTCCAGATCGTCGGCACTGCACCGGCCAAGGTCGGTCTGGTGTCTTCGATGATCGACACCAACGGTTCGGCTTGGAGATACCGGTCAGGCAGTACCAGATCCGCACCGGACATCAACGCTGCGTAAATAAGCCCCCACGCATTGGCGTGAAACATTGGGACGATGGCCAGCACACGGTCGGCCTCGCTGACTGACAAAGCGTTAGCTGTGCAGGCGGTCAGGGAGTGAAGGTACGTCGAACGGTGGCTGTAGACGACGCCTTTGGGATCTCCGGTGGTACCGCTCGTATAACACATGGCCGCGGCGGACAGCTCGTCGAGCTCAGGCCAGTCAAATGATTCTTCTTGGCCGGCAAGCACTTCCTCGTAACGCAGAACGGTCTTCCCGCATCCCTGGAGCGGGGCAAGGTCGCCCTCTCCGGTGACGATGACGGTGTGCACCGACGCCATCGCTGGGAGCGCGCGCGCCAACAACGGGGCAACCGAAGCGTCGACTAGGACGATCTGATCGCTCGCGTGATTGGCGATGTACGCCAGTTGCTCTGGGGCCAAACGAATGTTGAGCGTGTGCAGGACCGCGCCCATGGAGGGAATCGCACAGTAGGCCTCCAGATGTTCCTGGTTGCTCCACTGGAAGGTGGCCACGCGTTGGTCTGCCGTGACGCCAAGACTGCGCAGCGCATTGGCAAGGCGAGCCACTCGCGCCAGCACAATGCGGTAAGGCGTTCTCCGATATCCATTTCCGGTCGGAGTGACGACCTCGCTGTCACCGTGTATGGCTGCCGCATGCTGGACGATCGCCGACACCGTGAGCGGAACATTTTGCATTGTGCTTTGCATCGTGTAGTGCCCTTTCAGGCGAAGAGGTCGGGACGGCTGTTCGGCTGATCGATGAATGTGCCGTAATGCGTTCTCAGTGCTTGCAGGATGTCTGCTAGGGGTAGATCGTCGTAGGCTCCCCGGTCGCGCAGATACTCCATGTGCTGGGTGCCGTCAGCGGTGAAACCATGGAGTAGCGCGTCGCTACGGCCGTCGAATTCGATCGGCGAGACACCGAAGCGTGCGCACAGCTCGCGATTGAACGCCGGGGTGGCCTTTACCCACGCACCGTTGAGGAACATGAGACTGTAGCCGTGGTAGACGAAAACGTCGCTACCACCCATCCGCTCGCGCAATGCCTTGGTCTGGAGGTGGTTTCGGACGTCGGCGAACCCCAGCCGCGCCGGGATTCCCGCCGCTCGGCACGCTGCAGTCAAGAGCACGGCCTTCGGGACGCAGTAGGCCCGTTCTGCGGTCGCGACGGTGCTGGCGCGATACGCGTGCGGGTTGTCGGTCACCGTGTAGGGGTCGTACCAAATGGAGTCACGGACCGCGGTGAAGATGGCGATGGCCTTCTCGGTGTCGCCGCAGGCACCACGGATCGCCGATGACACGAAGTCACGTACCGAATCTTGTTGCCAGTCAAGAAACTCCGTGGGTTCGAGGTAGGGGCTGTGGTCGACGGTCATCGGCGCTTCATCTCCAACGGAAGTCCGTCCACCGGAATGGGCAGCGAGGTGTTGTCCCATCGGACGTGATAGTTCTCCGGAACCTTCCAAGTGAACGAACGCAGCATCCTGTGCAGGATTGCTTTGACTTCGAGCGTCCCGAATTGCATGCCGATGCACTTGTGCGCTCCACCTCCGAACGGAACCCAGGCGAATCGGTGGTGTTGGTCTTCGCGCCGAGGCTCGTCGAAACGTGAGGGATCGAACCGCTCCGGATCACTCCAGATCGTTCGATCGAAGTGATTCACGGCAGGCGTTATAGCGCATAACGTGTTCGAGGGGATGTGATATCCATCGATGGCGACATCTCGAACCGTCTTGCGCATCACCAGCGGAACAGGTGCAAGCAGTCTGAGCGCTTCCTTGATCACGAGGTCGATGACCGTCATCTTCTCCAGGGCCTCGATGTCCGGCAACCCGTCACCGATGGCCGCGGCTTCCGCAGCCGCAGCCTCCTGCCACTGCGGATACTTGGCAAGGAAATAGGTGACCGCTGTGGTGGTGATCGTCGAGGTGTCGTGGGCCGCCATCATCAAGAAGATCATGTGATTCACCACATCCTCGTCGGAAAACCGCTCCCCGTCTTCGGTCGTGGCTTGACAGAGAGCAGCGAACAGATCCTCCGTTTCACCGGCTCGCGCGGCCGGCAGATGCCGGAAGAAGTAGTCCTCCAAAACGCGCCGCCCTTGCACACCAGCGCGGAATCTGGTTCCCGGAAGCGGAGCACGCACAAGGGAACTCGCCGCCCGGACCGTAGCGACGAACGCCTTGTTGACAGCATCGCTCTCGTCCTTGCCGCGGCCGCCCATGAAGACGTCGGTAGCGATGTCGAGGGTGAGTTCCTTCAACAGTGGGTAGATTCGAACCGACGGGCCCACCGGCCACGCAGGCACTGCCGAGCGAACGCATGGCGTTACCTGTTCGACGTATCCGGTCAGGCGCGGACGCGTAAACGCCTCCTGCATGATGCGCCGGTGCATCAAGTGCTCGTCGAAGCTCATGAGCATCAAACCGCGATGGAAGAAGGCGTCGATCAGGAAGGACCAGCCATCCTGAGAGAATGCTTTCGCTTCGCTCGTGAACGCCTCTCGAGTGGCGTCAGGGCCGGCGATGACCACCATCTTGGTGCCGAACGCGCCCATCCACGACACCGAACCCAGACGGTCGTAGCGCTCTCGACTGAAATCCGAGCCGAATCGGATGTAGTCGAGCGTGTGACCTACGAAGGGCAGTCCGGCATCCCCCCGGACGGCTTTCAATCCACTGCCCGCGGGTGCCGGTGCCAGTTCACGAACCGGCCAGTCCCGGCTCCATCGACGCCATCTGTCGTCGACGGCGTGAGGCGCGGGGACCATGATCACAGAGGACAACCGCTCCTTCACGTGGTGCGCAGGTGCGAGAAGGTGATTCGTCATGGTTCCTCCTGGACGCTGGGCCGCTTTGACGGCGTCCACCAGTCTTTACAAAGATGCCATTGATGTCAATATCTAGACATTATTGGCCTAGCGGTTAAGTGCGCGTCTCGTGCCCTTAGTCGGCCAGGCTCGGTTCTGCAGGGTCTCAGACCTTTAGACGCCCGACGTTTCTCAAGACGTAATCGCCGCTGTGCGGCTTCCGGGTAAGGAGTCGATAAACCAAGGTAGGCCCCGGCCAGTTCGTCGGGATTTCCCCGCTCGAGGTTCGATACCAGCTCGCACACAGCGCCCACACCGACCTCCGTAGTCGCCTTCTCAAGCGCGTGTTGTAGCGTTGCGCGCTCTCCGTCCTGACATCGATCGCATGACCCGGATGAGCAGCCACGGCTTTGATGAGCGTTGCGATGTGACGGACTTGTGACTCGATCATGTAGAGGATCGACCCCGAGCCCACATTCGTGTTGGGACCATAAAGCAGGAACAGGTTCGGGAACATGGGGACAGTGATGCCCAGATATGCGTACGCCTGGGTCTTCCACACCTCGGCCAAGGAGACTCCGCGAGAGCCGCGCACGGACATCGGGGCGAGAAAATCGGTGGCGCGAAACCCGGTTCCGTAGATCACGACATCTGCAGGACGAAACTCTCCATCCACGGTCTTGACACCGTTGTCGCAGAGCTCTGCGATAGCCTTCGGCACCAACGACACGCGATCACTCGCGATTGCTGGATAGTAATCATTCGAGAACAGCACTCGCTTGCACCCTGGCGCGTCCGAAGGCATCAATTGCTCGCGCAAAGATGGGCTAGCAACCTGCCGATGTAGGTGGCGGCGCGCGATCGCACCGAGGACGCGTGAGAGGGGCTTCGCGTCGACTAGCGTCACAGCGAGCAACTCGAAAATTAGCCATACCGCGAAACGCTCGAGGCGCAGCGCCATCGGCAATAACTCGCTCACCCTGTCGTGAAGGACTCCATACCTGCTGTCCCACTTCGGCAAGATCCACGGAGCCGTGCGCTGATATAGCGTGACATGCTCCGCCTCCTGGGCGATGTGTGGCACGAATTGGATGGCACTAGCTCCTGTGCCGATGACGGCTACTTGCTTGCCGCGAAGCGAAACCGATCGGTCCCAACGCGCCGAATGAAAGCGCGGCCCCTGGAAGGTGTCTGCGTCGGCAATAACGGGTACGTGGGGCAAGGAGAGCTGACCCACGGCCGAGACGACGACATCGCAGGTTATTGTCTCGTTCGAGTTCGTAACCAGGGTCCAACGCCCTAGCTGGTCATCGAAGGTCATTGCGACAACTTCGGTCTGGGTACGCAGATGCGCGGCCAGTCCGCCACTCTCCACGAGTTGTTGGAGGTACTTGAGTATCTCGGGTTGCTCGGCATATCGC
Source organism: Mycobacterium sp. MBM (assembly GCA_021648845.1). Classification (GTDB taxonomy): domain Bacteria; phylum Actinomycetota; class Actinomycetes; order Mycobacteriales; family Mycobacteriaceae; genus Mycobacterium. The sequence goes on from JAKJHY010000012.1 coordinate 145,626, forward strand.
CGTGACCAACGAGGATTGGGCTTGTACGAGAGTGAGTACAACGCTGACGGCACGTCGCAGGCCGCTCCCGGATAGGTGTTGTCACGCCAAACACCCCCGATGTCTGCAGCCTTTTCCAGGATCGTGAAGTTCGTGAACCCGTCCTTCTTCAGCCGGTGGGCCATCGCAACCCCGGCGAAGCCGGCCCCGATGATCACGATCGACGGATCGTATGCGCGACAGGCCGTCGCGAAGTTGCTGCTCATGAGGCAGAGACGACTGACTTCACGCTGCGGCGGTCGAGGTGGTGTAGGTGTAGGAGCATTGCCTGTTCGGACACTTTCACCTGACTTCCGAGGCTTCAAGGAAGCGTCCCGCTCGATGAATCGCGTCTCGGGCTTCGGGAAGAATCCGGAACATAGCCTGGAATACATGGATCTGTCCCCGGTATACCTGGATCTCGACGTGGGATCCAGCTGATTGAAGTCGCTCGGCGAGACGGCGCGAGTCATCGATCAACATTTCTCTCCCGCCCACCTGAATGAGGATCGGCGGCATCGAGGTGAGGTCCGCGTCAAGCACGCTGAGGCGCGGATCTCCGCGATCTGCGCCACCTACGTAGAGGTCAAGAGCGCGCGCCGCTGATTGAGCGGAGGCAAAAGGATCCCGGCGGCGAATTTCACGCGCTCTGGCAAGTTCGCACCTGAGATCCAGGACGGGAGACATCAGCAGCATCGCATCAGGGAGCGGCAATCCAACTGCACGTGCGCCCAAGGCCGTGGCCATCGTGAGCTGACCGCCCGCTGAATCGCCGGCAACCGCGACGGTGCGCTGACAAGAACCCGGGGACCCTCCGCTGGTAAGCCAGCGATACGCATTCAGCGCATCGTCCGCGGCTGCGGGATAGGGATACCGCGGGGCAAGACGATACTTCACTGCGAAGATGGGGCGCCCGCTCGCCGAGGCGAGTTCACCAAGAAGACCGCGGTGCGTCTCCGGCGAGCACATAGAATAGGCGCCGCCGTGGATGTACAGCAAAGGGTTGGCATGCGGATTAATGGCAGGCGTGGTGATCCAGTCCCCACGAACCGGGCCTCCGGCGAATACAGTGTCAACCTTGCGCACTGTGACGCCGCGCCGAGGCCGTGAGGCTACGAGCGCTGTTCGAAGCACGCGATCCATCACCGCAAGTCCGTAGGCGTTTGATGGCATCAGCTGCGCCAGTGGCCGCAGCGTGGTTCGCGAGGACATCGCGACGAGATGACTGGCAAGACTGGGCTGCCAGTCAGGGGCATCCATTCTGGTCACCGGGGACACACCTCTTCGGGCCGATTCTCGAATCGGTAGTCCGAGAGGCGAAAGGTGCGGCTCCGCCAATAGGTCTCCAGAGTCGTTGATGGACGGAGTGGAACGTCACCGTGCCTGTCGAAGTAGTAGCTGTTGGCATTGGAACAGCTCGGCTGCCAGAAAACCTGTCTGTGACGCCGCCTTAGCACTTCGGCGAAATAACGGTCGTTCGCCTCCTTCTTGACCTCCACGCAGTTAGCACCCAGCGCCCGCGCGCGACGAAGACACCGGACGATGTGCCGACTCTGCGCCTCGATGAGCGTGAAGTACGAGGAACCGTTGTAGCCGTACGGGCCGAAGATGTTGAAATGATTCGGAAATCCCGGGACGCTCACCCCTTCGAAGGCCTGCAGTCGATGCTCGTCCCACCATGTAGCCTGCTCCAGCCCGCCGCGTCCCTTCAATACGTAAGTTGGCATGTTGCCCGACTCCATCACTTTGAAGCCGGTGGCCAGGATCAAGACGTCAATGGGATGAGCTTTGCCGTCTCGAGTATGGACGGATGCATGGTCGATATGGGTTATGCCGCTCGTCTCGAGCGAAACGTTGGACCGGTTGTACGTTGCGAGATAGGAATTGTGGAAGCTGGGTCGTTTACAGCCCAACGAGTAGCGCGGAATGAGTTGTTCTCTCGTCGTCGGGTCATGGACCTCACGCCGCATGTACCGCTTTGCGGCGCTCTCCATGACATCGGCGAACGGTATCACCGTATGAAAGTGAGCGGCGATTGGGAAAGTGATTTCCACGAACGCCTGGCTGGCGGTCCGGGTCGCCAATTGTGCCCCCGGCAGGAAATGTAGAAGCCTTCCACCCCACGTCGGTATGGGGAAGTCTGGCTTCGGCAGACAATAAATTGGAGTTCGCTGAAATACCGTCAGACTCTCTGCTTTCTTTGCGACTTCGGGTATCAGTTGCACCGCCGATGCACCGGTACCGATTACTGCAACCCTCTTCCCGCTGAGATCTTTGGCATTGTCCCATCTAGCCGTGTGGAGCGTAACGCCGGCGAAATCTCGCACCCCCTTGATTTCAGGCCACTTTGGCCGACTGAGAACGCCGGAGCAATTTATCACGAAGCGTGCCGTGAACTCCTCACCATTGGCACTGGTCAAATGCCACCGTGTTGCGTTCTCGTCGAAACAAGCCTCGGTAATGGTTGTGTTGAAACGAATATGGTCCCAGAGCCGATACTTTTCAACACATCGCTCGGCATAGGCTTTGAGCTCATTGCCGTGGGCGTACGTGCGCGACCAAGAGGGCCGCATTTCGTATGAGAATTGATAACTGAACGACGGTATATCGACAGCGATACCCGGGTAGGTGTTCCAGTGCCACGTACCACCTACGCCATCGGCGTCATCAACCATCAAGAAGTCGGTAAATCCCGCCTTCATCAAGCTAATGCCAGACCCGATGCCGGAAAATCCAGCTCCTATGATAATTATCTCGTAATTACGGTCGGACTTGCGATCCATTCCTGTATTTCACCGTTCTGACGGTCAGCCCTGCAAACTTGTATTCAGAGTGATTGCGTCAGCTCGACGTGTGTATCGTCGCGCCGGGTTATCACGTAATCATGAGGATCCAAGCGGGATAGTTCTCTCATAAACTGGGTCGCGAAACCTGGGTACATCGTGCCGTTGTAGCCGTCCTCGGTCAAATACCAACTGCTGCACCCCGAATTCCAAGTCGTTCGTCGAAGGCGGCGCTGAATTTCGGAGTGATAGCGGTCCTGACGATCCTCCCTCACATCCAAAGTGCCGATGTCATTTTGCTGAAGGAGCTTGATCGCCTTGACTATATAGTCAATTGCAGCCTCCATATATACGAGCGCCGAGTTGTGGCCTGGCCCGGAATTCGGTCCGAAAGTGAAGAATAAGTTCGGATACCCGGCCACGCTCACGCTCTTGAAGGCAAATGTCCCCTGAGACCATTCATCGCCGAGCTTCCGACCGCCGAGGCCGCTAATCGGGAACGGGGTGCCACGTTTGGCCACATCGAAGCCAGTGGCAAATACGATACAGTCCACTTCGTGCTCGACACCGTCGGCGGTCCGAACACCGTTGGGTGACAATGTGGCGATCGGCCAGCTGATCAGCTTGCAGTTATCCGCCTGTAGCGCAGGGTAATAATCACTGGTCATGAGCATGCGCTTGCATCCAGGCCTGAAATGGGGCGTCAACTGACGTCTCAACCAGGAGTCTTTCACCTGCCGACGGAGATGAGCCTTGGCCGCCAGCTGTATCGCGGACGTCGCGGCGGTGTTCCAGACCATACCCACTGCCATCACTTCGTGGGCCCAAAACCACGCGTCGCGGAGCGCTTGTTCGCTCACCGGCAGGTGTGTGAAGGTCGAACGCGCCCAGGCCGGATGCCTGAAGTTCACCCTGGGCAACACCCAGCCGGGCGTTCTCTGGAAGACTTTGACCGAGGCAGCCGACTTTACGAGCTCGGGAATGATCTGAACCGCGCTCGCGCCTGTCCCGATGACTGCAACCCTCTTACCGCCGAGATCGTAGCCATGGTCCCATCGAGCGCTGTGGATCTTTTTTCCACCGTACGAGTCAATACCCCGAATATCGGGAAAGCTGGCGTTGGCAAGTGGTCCACTGGCCATCACAACTGACCGGGTGTGATACCGCTTTCCATCTGCCGTGTCGGCCATCCAGATGCCGGCACTCTCATCGAATTCCAAGGCAGTCACGTCGGTATCAAACTGGATGAACCGGGCAAGATCGTACTTGTCGACCATATCGTCGATATATTCGAGGATCTCAGCGCTCCCCGAGTAGGTACGAGTCCAGCCCGGATTCGGCTCGAACGAGTAGGAGTAGAGAAGCGAGGGAATATCGCAGGCCGCACCGGGATAAGTATTGTCTCGCCAGGTGCCTCCGACGCGATCTGACCGTTCCAGGATGACGAAGTCATCCGTGCCCTCTTGAAGCAGTCTGATCGCCGCACCGATACCTGCGAACCCGGCGCCGACGATCAACGTCGTCGTGGTGCCTGTCATTTGGCAACCGGTTCGTAGGTCAGTTCGTCCGTCCAGGATGGCGGCCGACCGAAAATCTGAACAGGGAAAACATCGATCGCATTGCCAAGGCGCTGAGACACGAAGTGCAGAGGCTGGGACCGCTTGATGGACGACGACATGTGCGCCTTCAAGATGTGATAGCCGGGCACCCTCCGCGTATGCTCACTGCGATCGCCGACATTGGCATACCGCGTCACTGCGTTGTATAACTTCTCCTCGGACAGACCCATAGCGTTGAGATTCATCAACATGCGCGTCAGGAGCGGGATATACAGCAACGCGCCGGTGAGAATGCGCGGGTCGACAAGAGCACCCGCAGTTTGAATGGCGTGGATTCGCATCGGGCTGGCGCCCAGGTCATTCAAGACCTGGAAGCCAACCGCGAGATGCCTTGATTCGTCGCTGTTGACCTTGTTGAACACCTCCCCGCACACAGGGTCGTCAACCTCATCGAGGAGAAACTTCAGCAGCGCTCCATCGAGCGCAGTCTCCAGTGCCGGAATCGCGGCCCCGATGACGGTCAGGGGCAGGGCTTCCGCATAACGGTCCAGCCATTCGATGACCAGCCGAATATTCTTGTTCGGGACCGGTTTCTCGCCTTCCTCGAGCATGCCCCAGCGACGCATCAAGGCAAGTTCGGCATTGGCGTGACGCTGCTCCTCGGCGTGAAAGTAACGGTAAATGTCTCCGAGCGCTTCGAATGGCGCCTTTGGAGCCATCGCGGCGAAGGCACGTGCTCCAACATGCTCAATCCACACCACGTCGGACATGAATTGCTTGAGTTTGGGACGCTGTTCATCGGTGATCAGTTCCGCGCCAGGGGCGTTCCAATCGATATCGGCAAGAGCCCATTGCTTGTTTTTGATTGTCTCGAGCATGTCACTGTATGCGAAAGCCATTTTCCCTGCTCCTCTACTCGGCTGAATCGTTCCATGAGGCCATGCGCTCCACGAGGCCCAGCGTGCGAGTAAAGGGGCCGGGTAGGGCTCTCTTGAGTTGCCACAAGACTTTGGCATCGAGTTGGGGTACTACATAAATTTGTCCGCGATCGTGCGCGTTCAACGTCGTTCGAGCAACGTGCTGTGGCGAAATGCCGGTCCATTTCATCAGGTTGGCCGCGAGTCTTGCAGCCGCCTCGTCGATTTGAGGATTGTTGACGATGTTCGTCTTCACGAAGGTGGGGCAAAGCACTGTGACGTTGATGTCAGTACCGCTCAGTTCGGCCGCCAATGTCTCCGACAGAGCGAGCACCCCGGCCTTGCTCACGTTGTAAGCCGCCATCCGAGGGGCCGAGCCAAAGCTCGCTGCCGACGCCACATTGATGACTCCGCCATGCCCATTGCTGCGGAGCCGAGGCACAAAAGTCTCGCAGCCGTAGATAACGCCCCAGAGGTTGACAGAAATCGCCGCGTTCCAGTCCTCGATCGACGTCGCGCCGATGCGGTTGCCGCCCGCACCGATTCCGGCGTTGTTGATGACGAGGCTCGCAGCCTTCTCGAACCAGTCTTCGCTCACATCAGCGAGGTTGCGGACCTGCTCAAGATCGGTGACATCGCATTCGATGTCGAAGCCCTCGCCGCCAGCCTGCCTCACCAACTCTGCCGACTCTTTTGCAGTGACGGGATCTTTGTCGGCGCACACCACGCGTCCACCTCGGCGCGCAAGCTCCACGGCGAATGCGCGGCCGATACCGCTTCCTGCGCCCGTGACGACTGCATCGGCGCGGTGCGTTCTGCCTGGTGCGCCGCCGAAGGGCAGCAATCTCATCCGTCTGCCTTTCGGGTCGCGACATGGACGTCTGCTGTGGGGAAACTCTCATCTGGGGGCACCAGCCACCATTGGTGTCGCATGCCACCAGTTTGGTGGTGGAACGAGCACCTTGTCAAGATGGAGAGGTGCGGTCGAGAAACAAGCGCTGGGGTGGTCGGACCGGGGCCGAGCGTCGTGCCGAGCGACGGCAGCAATTGATCGAGGCCGCAACCGAGATTTGGAGTGAGAGCGGTTGGGCCGCGGTCACTATGCGCGGCGTATGCGCCCGCACAGGGCTGAACGATCGATACTTCTACGAGGGCTTCAAGACGCGCGATGAGCTGCTCGTTGCTGCGTGGGATGGCGTCCGCAATGACATGCTCGGCGAGGTCGCCGCGCTCTTCAACGAGCGTGCGAATCGGCCGCCGATCGAAACCATCACCGCGGCGATCACCATCGTGGTCGACCGGATCGCACGCGATCCCGGCCGGGCACGCATCCTCCTCGCTCAGCATGTCGGTAGCTCACCGCTACAAGACCGCCGCGCCGTGGCGCTACAGGAAGCAACGCAGTTGGTCGTTGAGGCAAGCCGGCCACACCTCCGACAAGATGCCGACGAGATAGCCCTTCGCATGGACACCCTGATCGCTGTCGGGGGATTCGTCGAAGTCATCACCGCCTGGCACTCCGGTTTGCTTGCGGTGACCGAGAAAGAAGTGGTCGCGCACACCAGCAGACTTGCTGAAACCCTGGCTCAACGCTATGTCATCAGCGACTGATCGAGGCTCACAACAGGCCAGCCAGCCCCGTGGCGATCGCTGCGAACCGCATTTGCGGGTCCGACCGCCACCTTCACCGGCCACCGAGCACCGAATCCGTGAGTCACCGACGCGTCGCACCCTGTTCGGAAGGAGCGACGCAGGAACGGTGCTCCTGCGTCGCCGCACTTCCGCATCTTTGCTATCCCGACGAAGCGATAACTCGCTGTGAACCGTCTTGGTCGAACAGTTCTTTGCTCCAATGCTCCAGGACCGCGGCGCTGTCCCAATCATCAGGATGGAAACCCGGGCGATTGTAGGAACGGAAACGCCGCAGCGCATCGGCGGTGAACATCGGGGTGCGACTAAAGCGGTACAGACTGCGCACCAGGGTGACCGGGTTATATGAGGCTCTATCAGCGGCCATAGACAAGGCAGTCTGCAGAATGAGCTCGCCGAACAGAATTACTGAAGCGATCCGCATGCCCCGTACACGGGTGCGCTCGGTTGCTCCCACCAGCCGATAGACATCAAAGGCAACCGCTTTGTGCTCCGACTCCTCGAAGGCATGCCACAGCAGAATCGGTCGAACCTCTGTCTGGCCGATGAGCTTCTGGGCGTCTTCGCTGGTAAGAATGATTTCTGCCAGCGTAGCGGTGTAGTGCTCCAACGCGGAGGTCATGGACAGCCGCATTTCCGGCGAAAAGCGCCGTTCCAATCGCTTGATCAAGCGTCCGACATGACGGTCGATTCGCGCGGTCGGATAACCCATGACCTGGAGTCGCTCGTTTAGGAGACGATGCTGGTGTCGATGTGTGGCCTCTTGTCCGATGAAACCCTTGACCGCTGTCTCTAGTTGGGGATCGTCGATGGAACTCTGGAAGTTCCTGACCGAGCGGATGAAGAAATCCTCGCCTTCCGGGAACGTCGCAGAAAGCACCGAGATGAAATGGCTCATCACCAGGTCGCCATCGACAAAATGTTGCCGCTTCGTGGAGGTCGGCATCGGAAACCGAACGCGCCTGGGTTTTGGCAGCACCCGGGTCGGGGTCGGGGCTTGATCGTCCGACATTTGAGGTCCTTCCTCGAAGTTTGGATCTGACTTTATGCCTTGTCAGATAAGACTGCCAGACTGTAGGACATGAGTCCAGCACGTGTCTATGGCGGGCTGTCCGCAACTCAACGCGATGCACAGCGTCGCGTGATGTTGATTGATGCCGCGGTCTCAATCATGGGCACCCACGGAGCTACCGCGTGCACCGTGACCGCCGTGTGTGCGAAATCAGGAGTGACGAGCCGGTACTTCTACCAACAGTTTCGCGATCGAGACGCGCTCTTGCGTGCGGTATTTGCCAAGATCTCCACTACCTTCCAAGCGGTGATAACCAGCGCCATTCCGGACGACACGGTTGCTCCTCAAGAACTGGCTTACGCTCCGATCAAGGCCCTGGTTCAGGTGATCGAGAACGATCCCCGCATGGCCCGCATACTGTTTGTCGAGTCGGGCGCAGAACCCCTCCTTCGGCAGCTGCGAAGCGATCTGATACCGATTTTGCGGAGCTGGTGCTCAGAGAGGCCCGCTTGCACCTCGATATACCCAGCGATGTGCTCCAAGTCGCAGATCTCGCCGCTACCTACGGTGTCGGGGGCCTGTTCGAGATACTCCGTCGCTGGATAGATGGACAACTGAACCTCTCGACTGAAATGCTCATCGAGCACTGTGCGGGTTTTCTCGGCATTCTCGGCCTGTATACCCTCGGACAGGCGCCTGATCAGGCCGCTCCGCCGCTGGCCAAAGCCGAGGAGACCCGATAGATTCTGGCCGACCGGCGTTATGCACTACTCGGTTGGCTGAAGGGCATGGCGCGACACTGACAATCGCTGCGGGTGTTCACCCGAGATCGCGAACCGTAGACTCCACGCGCGCCGGACGAGGAACTCGATACGACCTCGCACGGGCCCTGTGTGCCGTCCCTCCCCAGTCAATTCCTTCGATCGCTCGATCTGCAGCGAACGCACCGCTTCGATCCTCGCCATTCGACGGAACCACGGCGCGGAACAAATCCGACGCCCGCCTGCGCCGTTGTCACCTGATGTTAATTGCGGCTAACATCAGCGCCTAGTAGATCGACGTCGATGCTCGCCCGGAAGGAAAACTTTGGTACAGGTCCTGCCCGATCGGGTCGACGACACCGCGCCCGGCTATCTCAAGAACCGCGAAGGACTGAGCGCGCAACTCGACACCATCGCGGAGCAACTGGCGCTGGTCAACGGCGGCGGCGGCGCGAAATACGTTGCGCGCCACCGTAAGCGGGGCAAGCTGCTTGTCCGCGAGCGCATCGAGCTGATGCTCGACCCCGACACGGCGTTCCTCGAACTATGCCCCTTCGCCGCCTGGGGCAGTAAGTTCCCCGTCGGCGGTAGCGTGGTGGTAGGCATCGGCGTGGTCGAGGGCATCGAGTCGATGATCATCGCCCACGACCCCACCGTCCGCGGCGGCGCATCGAACCCTTATACCTTCCGCAAGGTGTTCCGCGGCATGGCCATCGCGCGGGAGAACCGACTGCCCATCATCAACATCGTCGAATCTGGCGGCGCCGACCTGCCCACACAGGCAGAGATCTTCGTGCCCGGCGGACAGCTGTTCCACGACTTGACCCAGCACAGCGCAGCGGGGCTGCCGACACTGGCCCTGGTCTTCGGCAACTCGACCGCGGGAGGTGCGTACGTCCCGGGCATGTGCGACTACGTCGTGATGGTGCGCAACCGTTCCAAGGTGTTCCTCGGCGGTCCGCCGCTGGTCAAGATGGCCACGGGCGAGGTCTCCGATGACGAGTCGCTCGGCGGCGCCGACATGCACGCCCGCACCTCGGGGCTGGCCGATTACATGGCCGAGGACGAGCAGGATGCGATCCGCATCGGCCGTCGCATCATGGCGCGGCTCAACTGGCGGAAGAACGGCCCCGGACCCACCACGCCGCCGCACCCACCGGTGCACGACCCCGATCAGCTGCTCGGCATCGCGTCGGTCGATCCGAAGGTGCCCTTCGACCCCCGCGACGTCATCGCCCGAGTGGTCGACGGCTCGGCCTTCGACGAGTTCAAACCTCTCTACGGCACGTCACTCGTCACCGGCTGGGCCTCGATCCACGGCTTCCCGGTCGGCATCCTCGCAAACGCACGGGGCATCCTGTTCAGTGAGGAGGCCGAGAAAGGTTCGCAGTTCATCCAACTGGCAAATCAGATCGACACCCCCCTCATCTTCCTGCAGAACACCACCGGTTTCATGGTCGGTGCCGAGTACGAACAGGGCGGCATCATCAAGGACGGCGCCAAGATGATCAACGCCGTATCAAACAGCACGGTCCCCCACGTGACCATCACCATGGGTGCGTCCTACGGTGCCGGGAACTACGGCATGTGCGGGCGATCGTACTCACCGCGTTTCCTATTCGCTTGGCCTAACTCGAAGTCGGCCGTGATGGGTCCGGCGCAACTGGCCGGAGTGCTGTCCATCGTGGCGCGCGAGTCCGCCGCCGACCGCGGGCTGCCCTTCGACGAGCAGGCCGACGCCCATATGCGCGCCGCCGTCGAGGAACAGATCGAGCGCGAATCCGTCGCACTGGCCAACAGCGGCCGACTTTACGACGACGGGATCATCGATCCCCGCGATACGCGGACCGTTCTCGGGTTCTGCCTGTCGGTGATCCACAACGGCGAGGTCCGTGGCCAGCGTGGCTACGGCGTGTTCCGGATGTGATGGCGATGCCCAAGATCCGCAAGGTCCTGGTCGCCAACCGTGGCGAGATCGCGCGGCGGGTGTTCCGCACTTGCCGCGATCTCGGGATCGCCACCGTCGCGGTCTATTCCGACGCCGACGCCGACGCGTGGCACGTCGCCGACGCCGACGAGGCCGTGCACCTTCCCGGCTCGTCTGCCGCCGAGACCTACCTCGACATCCACCGGATCATCGCCGCTGCCTCGCTCACCGGCGCGGACGCAGTACACCCCGGCTACGGCTTCCTTTCGGAAAACGCCGGGTTCGCGCGCGCCTGTGCCGCCGCCGACCTCGTCTTCATCGGTCCGCCGCCCGGGGCGATCGACGCGATGGGCTCGAAGCTGCAGGCCAAGAAGACGATGTCCGACGCGGGGGTGCCTGTGCTGCCCGGTGGCGACACGACGGGGCTATCGGCCGAGCAGCTGGCGAAGCTGGCCGCCGACGTCGGCTACCCCGTGCTGGTCAAGGCCAGCGCCGGCGGCGGTGGCCGAGGCATGCGCATTGTCGCGTCGCCGGACGAGCTCGACGAAGCGGTCACCTCCGCTTCGCGTGAGGCCGCCGCCGCGTTCGCCGACGGCACCGTCTTCCTCGAGCGTTACGTCCAGCGCCCACGCCACGTCGAGATCCAGATCATGGCCGACACGCACGGAAACGTCGTCTCTCTGTTCGAGCGCGAGTGCTCCGTGCAGCGTCGACACCAGAAGGTGATCGAGGAGGCGCCGTCACCGGTCGTCGACGACGCGTTGCGCGCTCGGATGAGCGAGGCCGCCATCGCCGCCGCGCGCGCCGTCGGCTACGTAGGCGCCGGGACGGTCGAGTTCGTCTACGACGCCGCTCAGGATGGCAAAGCCGACTCCTTCGCCTTCCTAGAGATGAACACCCGGCTGCAGGTCGAGCACCCGGTTACCGAGCTGATCACCGGCCTCGACCTGGTGCGTGCCCAGCTGCTCGTAGCCATGGGCCGCCCGCTGCCTGAGGAGATGCACAACCCGCGAATTCGCGGTCACGCGGTCGAGGCCCGGCTGTGCGCCGAGGATCCGGCCGATGACTACCGGCCCTGTACCGGCACCCTGCGCACCTTGGATGTCCCGGCGCTTGCCGGCGTGCGGGTTGACTCGGGTTTTCGTGCCGGTTCGGTCATCAGTCATTACTACGATTCGCTGCTGGCCAAGGTCATCGCGTGGGCACCAACGCGCGACGAGGCACTTGCCAGCCTCTCGGCGGCGCTGGCCGGCGCCCGTATTCACGGCGTGACCACCAATCGCAACCTGCTTGTTCGCGTCCTGCGCCATGACGAGTTCGCCGGGCGGGGCACCGACACTGGGTTCCTTGACCGACACGACGTCGCCCAACTCGGCGCTGCCCTCCCAGACACGCAGTCCGAGCGCCTGCACGCCGTCGCGGCGACCGTGGCCGGGGTGGCCGCGCGGCGTGCCGTCGCAACTCTGCAGGCCACGTTGCCCGCCGGCTGGCGCAACAACCCTTCGCAGCCGCAGACCACAACCTGGCAGACCCAGGGCGGGCGCGAAGTGCGCGTCGGGTACACGTTAGGTTCGACAGGGACCTGCCTGCAGGTCGACGACGAGCCGTTGGCCGACGTCGAGGTTGTCGAGGGCAGTAGCGAGCGGGTGGTGCTGCGCGTCGACGGGGTGCGCCGCACTTATGATGTCGTCCTCGACGGCGATGTTGCCCACCTCGACTCGGTCGCCGGCTACTCCGCCCTGCGGCTGGCGCCACGCTTCGTCGACCCGAGCACTCTGAACCCGCCCGGGTCGCTCACCGCGCCGATGCCGGGCTCGGTGATCCGACTACCGGTCGCCGAGGGCGAGACGGTGTCAGCCGGTCAAACGCTCGTCGTCCTGGAGGCGATGAAGATGGAGCACACCGTCGCGAGCCCGATCGACGGGGTGCTGAGCGCCCTGCCGGTCCAGGTCGGCCATCAGGTCTCGAGCGGTGACGTCCTCGCCGTGGTCGAGGCGGTGGACGGCGGTGAAGTGGCGTCGGACGCCACGGAGCTCTAATGAAGCCGGCGCGCTCCCGATCGGTGGCGCGTCGATACCGATGTGAGGAGTGTCATGGAATTGCACGAGACAGAGGAACGTCAGGACCTGCGCAAGGCGGTCGCCGAGATCGCCAAGGACTTCGGACACGAGTACTACCTGGAAAAGTCGCTGGCCGGCGGGAAGAGCACCGAGCTGTGGCAGGCCGTGGGCAAACAGGGCTTCCTCGGGGTGAACCTTTCCGAGCAGTACGGCGGCGGCGGCGGCGGCATCTACGACATGCAGATCGTCGGTGAGGAGCTCGCCGCGGCGGGCTGCCCGCTGCTGATGACCGTCGTCTCGCCGACCATCTGCGGCACGATCATCCAGGCATTCGGCAGTGAGGAACTCAAGCAGCAGTGGCTGCCGGGCATCGCCAGCGGCGAGACGATCATGGCATTCGCGATCACCGAGCCGGACGCGGGCTCGAACTCGCACAACATCTCCACGACCGCGAAACGCGACGGCGACGACTGGGTCATCAACGGCACCAAGTACTACATTTCTGGTGTCGACGAAGCCGAAGCGATCCTGGTCGTCACCCGAACGTCTACCAACGACAGTGGTCGCGGACTACTCAGCTTGCTCGTCGTGCCCACCGATGTCCCCGGGCTCACCAAGTCACTCATCCCGGTGCAGGCGGTCACTCCAGAGAAGCAGTTCACTCTATTCTTCGATGACGTCCGCGTGCCGGCCGCCAACCTTATCGGCGCGGAGAACGAGGGCCTGCGCCAGGTCTTCATGGGCCTGAACCCGGAGCGAATCATGGGGGCGGCGCTCGGCAACGGCATCGGTCGCTACGCGCTGGATAAAGCCGCCGATTACGCCCGCAACCGCCACGTGTGGGGAACGCCGATCGGCTCGCACCAAGGCGTATCGCACCCGCTCGCCCACGCCAAGATCCAGGTTGAGCTGGCCCGGTTGATGACTCAGCGTGCCGCCTCCCTGCACGACGCCGGCGATCCGGGGTCGGGTGAGGCGTCGAACATGGCGAAATATGCCGCAGCCGAGGCGGGCATCCTGGCGCTCGACCAGGCGATTCAAACCCACGGCGGCAACGGCATGGCCACCGAGTACGGCCTCGCCACGTTGTGGGGTCCGGCCCGGCTCATGCGCACCGCGCCGATCAGCCGCGAAATGATCCTCAACTTCGTGGCGCAGCACAGCCTGAAACTGCCCGCGTCCTACTGAGTCGCCGCGGAATGAAAGGGAATCGAATGCAACTCGGCATCGGTCAGTGGGTGAGCCGGCGCGCCTTCCTCAACGGCGGGCGCACCGCGTTGATCAGCAACGGCGCGCACATCACCTACGCCGACCTCGATCGGCGCACCAACCAGGTCGCCGCCGCACTCATCGCCCTCGGCGTGCGCAAGGGCGATCGGGTCGCGATGCTGCTGGTCAATTCGACCGAGTTCATCGAGGTGCTGCTGGGCTGCGCCAAAATCGGCGCACTTGCAGTTCCGCTCAACGTGCGCCTTGCCGGACCCGAGATCGGCTACATCCTGGCCGACTCAGGCGCCGATGTTCTGGTCTTCCACGAGCCGTTCGCCGCGCAGGCCAGGAGCGCCGTCACCGAGTCCGGAGTCCGCGTGCGCCATGTCGTGCGCGCCGGTGGGGTGCCGGCGCCGGGCGAGCTCGGCTACGAAGACGTCGTCTCGGGCGCCGCGCCCGAACCGCTCAACGGTGACGTCGACGGCCGCGACCCCGCGTTCATCATGTACACGTCGGGGACGACGGGCCGACCCAAGGGCGCGATCCTCACCCACGACAACCTGCTATGGAACGCGATCAACGTCCTCGGCACCGACATCGGCCTGCGGGGCGAGGACGTCACCGTCGCGGTGGCGCCGATGTTCCACATCGGCGGGCTGGGAGTACACACCCTGCCGCTGTTGTACGTCGGCGGCACCAGCGTGATCATGCCGTCCTTCGAGCCGCGAGCGACGTTACAGGCGATGGCCGACCACCACGTCACGGTCCAGTTCATGGTGCCGGCCATGTGGACCGCACTCACACAGGTGCCCGACTTCGACTCCTTCAACCTGTCTGCGCTGCGTTTCGCCATGGGCGGCGGGTCGCCCGTCCCCCTCACGGTCATCGACTTCATGCGCGAGCGAGGCGTGCCCTTCACCGAGGGCTTCGGCATGACCGAGACCGCTCCCTTGGTGACCGTCCTCGACGCCGAGAACGTCAGCACGCGGGCCGGGTCGATCGGCCGCGTCGCAATGCATGTCGACGCCCGCATCGTCGACGACGACGACCGCGACGTCGCGACCGACACCGTGGGCGAACTGATCGTGCGCGGCCCGAATGTGTTCACCGGCTACTGGATGAAGGCCGAGGCGAGCGCCGAGGCGTTACGCGGGGGCTGGTTCCACACGGGCGACCTCGGGCGCATGGACGCCGAGGGCTTCATCACCCTCGTCGACCGCAAGAAGGACATGATCATCTCCGGCGGCGAGAACGTCTACCCGATCGAGGTCGAGCAGGTTCTCTTCCGCCACCCGGCGGTGTTCGACGCCGCCGTGATCGGCGGTAAGGACGCGAAGTGGGGCGAACGCGTCGTCGCGGTCGTGGTCGCCGACCCGGCGACACAGGCGCCGAGCGCCGAGGAGATCGTAGCGTGGTGCCGGGAGCGGCTGGCACACTTCAAGTGTCCGCGTGACGTGCACTTCGTCGCCGAACTGCCGCGCAATGCCACCGGCAAGCTGCTCAAGACCGAGCTGCGCGCGCAGTTCACGGGCATCGAGGGCGGAGTCGTTTTGCGCTGAGTCGTGCCGCTGCACATCGCGGGTTCGAAGCAGGGCCCCTAAATCATGAACTGAGAAGAGGATGCGACAGCATCGGCGGGGGCTAGCGGTTTCGTTCACCTCCCTTGATTTGGTGCGGCGGGTGCCGACGCAGGCAACCCCAGCGCCGGTAGGATCCCAGCCCGGCCCAGCGGATCGGACGGCGAACAACGTAACCACAAATCGACAGGAGGCCTGAAAGTGGCCGGTTTGCGCCGCAAACTGCTCCTCGAGGCCGCCGCCGACCTGTTCGCGCGGCAAGGCTTTCACGCCGTGGGCATCGACGACATCGGTGCCGCAGCAGGGGTGAGCGGGCCGGCCGTCTACCGGCACTTTCAGAACAAGGACGCGATCCTGCGCGAGTTATGCGACGCCGCCATGACTGAGCTGCTGGCCGGCGCCCGGCGCGCCACCAACGCCGGCACACCGACGGAGGTCCTGCACGCCCTTGTCGACCTACACGCGGCCTTCGGCGCGCGACGACGCGGCCTGTTGGCCGTCTACGCCCGCGAGCACCGCTCGCTGTCGCCGCTGGCGACCCGTGCCCTGCGACGCCGACAGCACAGGTACGAGTCCTTCTGGGTCGACGCGCTCGTACGAGCACGGGGCGATCTGGACCGTGAGCGCGCACAGGGCCTGGTCGCCGCCGTGCTGTCATTGCTCAACGCGTCCGCGTACATGCCGGCGTCGCTGGACGACGCGACGATTGAGGCGATGCTGGCCGCCGCGGCCGTTGCGGCGCTGTTCAGCCGCGCGGTTACACAGCAGGTAGACGGCGCCCCGCACCGGATTTAGTGTGTGTCGAGCAGCGATTCGGGAACGTCCACCACTCGGGATCGCACGTACTCCCCGAGCCCCTTGGCCTGCGCGTCCGGCCGGGTCGAGGAGGCCACCCCGTCACCGAGCAAGCCGTGCACCACCACGTTGAGCGCGCGCAGGTTCGGCAGTTCGAAGCGCTCGATGCGCAGGTGCGCCGTCTCCGGCCCGAGCAGTGTGCGCAGCCGCTCGACGCTCAGGTACTCGCGCGCCCACGCGTAACCGGGGTCGTCGCGTGCCCACAGTCCGAGGTTGGCGTTGCCGCCCTTATCTCCGGACCGCGCACCGAGTACCGACCCGAGCGGCGCGAGCCGCGTCGGCCCGGATGGCGCCGGCAGCTTCGCGGGCGGGGCGATCCCAGCCGGCGGGACCGCACCGGTCGGCGGGTCAGGGATCACGTGCCGATTGCCGTCGGCGTCGACGAGCACGTGCGTGAGGGCCGAGCGCGGAACGTAGGCCGGCCGGTAGACGCCGAACGCGGTCTCCGAGGACGGTGGCGTGGTGGTGTGGAAGCCGGCGAAACCAGCCAGGGCGATCTCCATGACCCCGCCGGAGAAGGCTCGGCCCACCTTTCGCGGGTCGGCGTCCTTCACCGTCACACGCAGGTGCGCGCAGGCTTGCTCGTTCGTCGGCGCATCGGAGACGTCGAAACGCAACAGTCGCACGTCGACTTCGTCGAAGGCGTCGCGTCCGCCGAGAACGTCGAAGAGCTGCTGTTCGGCGAAGGCCGCCTTGGCCTCGATGTCGAGGCCGGTGAGCACCATGGTCATCGTGTTGCGGAAGCCGCCCACCTCGTTCAGCGCCACCTTCAACGTGTCCGGCGGCGGACTGCCTTTCGTACCGCTGATCGCGACACGGTGCTCACCCTGTTGAGCCAGGCGAATGGTGTCGAAGTGGGCGACGACGTCGGGGCCGAGGTAGGCAGGTTCAGCGATCTCGTAGAGCAGCTGGGCGGTGACCGTGCCGACTGAGACCAGTCCCCCGGTGCCGGGATGCTTCGTGATCACCGAAGAGCCGTCCTCGGCGACCTCGGCGATCGGAAACCCCGGGTAGCGGCGGTCGGTGATCTCGTCGAGGAACGCGTAGTTGCCGCCCGTCGCCTGAGGGCCGCACTCGATCACGTGCCCGGCGACGACCGCACCCGCGAGCCGATCCCAGTCGGCGCGTGCCCAGGCGTGCCACCAGGCCGCGGGACCGACCACGAGGGATGCGTCGGTGACCCGGCCGGTCACGACGACGTCGGCGCCCGAATGCAGCGCCTCGGTGATGCCCCAGGCGCCGAGGTAGGCGTTGGCCGACACCGGTTTGATGTCGCCGACGGGCGGCGTGATTGCGTGGAGGTCGCCACGTAGGTCGTCGCCCTCGACGTGCGCGACGCGCGCGGTGAGGCCGAGACGTGCGGACAGCTCGCGCAACGCGGCGGCCAAGCCGGCGGGATTCAGCCCGCCCGCGTTCGCGACGACCTTGATGCCACGATCGAGACAGGTGCCCAGCACCTGTTCCATTTGGGTGAGGAAAGTCCGCGCGTACCCGCCGGACGGGTCTTTGGCCTGGGCCTTGGCCAGGATGAGCATGGTCAGCTCGGCCAGATAGTCACCGCACAGGACGTCGATCGGTCCGCCCTCGACCATCTCGCGGGCTGCGGCGATGCGGTCGCCGTAAAAGCCGGAGCAGTTGCCGATGCGGACCGGGACGCTCACCGCTGACCCCCTGCGAACTGGCCCGCCACGCGCCCGCCGCCAGGGGGCCCCGCGAAGGCCTGGGCGATCGCGAGCCACTGGTCGGCCAGCGGTCCGTCGGCGACCAAAGCGGTGTCGTCGCGGTGGCGGCGTTGGGTCACCAACAGGCAAAAGTCCAGCGCCGGCCCGCTCACGCGGTTGGCGGCGTCGGCTGGCCCCCACGTCCAGACGCTGCCGTCCGGAGCGGTCAGCTCGACGCGTACCGGGTCCGCGGGGAGGTCCAGACCGTTGGCCAGGTAGCTGAAAGCGCGCGCACCCACCCCGATGTGGGCCACGTGCCGCAGCCGTGCCGTGGCCTCGCGGGTCGCGCCGAGCGCGTCGACGATGTCCTGGCCGTGCGCCCAGGTCTCCATGAGTCGCGCTGTCAGCGACGAGACCGCGCTCATCGTCGGCCCGAACCACGGCAGGCGGGTCGCCGGGGCAATGTCCGCGAACGCCGCAACGAGGGCTGCACGCGACGTGTCGAACCACGCGAGCAGGTCGGCAGCCGGCATTTGACGGTAGCGCTCAGCGATGACGTCGGGTGAGATGCTTCCGTCGGCCATCATCGGCAGGTAGTCGCTGCTGAAACCGTCGGGGTCGGTGGCCGAGCGCACCGCCACGTCGTCGAAGAACGCCAGATGGCTGATCTGGTCGCGGATCGCCCAGCCCACGGCCGGAGTCGGCGCGTCCCAGCCGCGCGGACCTTCGGGCAGCGGTGCGATGAGTTCGCGCAACGCGGCCGTTTCGGCTTCGATGTCGGCGATTACCGACTGCATGGTCACCGCCATGTCAGCGTCCCTTCCACTGTGGTGCGCGCTTCTCGCGGAACGCCGTCGGGCCTTCCTGCGCGTCGTCGCTCAGATAGACCGGCTCCCATATCTCGTCGGCCAGGTCGTAGGCGGCGGCGAGGTGGTGCTGTGCCGAGAGGTACACGGTGCGCTTGGACGCAAGCACCGATAGCGGTGCGTTCGCGGCGATGCTGAGCGCCAACTGCCGGGTACGCTCGCGCAACTGATCGGCCGGCACCACCTCATTGACTAAGCCGACCTGGTGGGCGCGCTCGGCGGTGATCGGGTCGCCGGTCAGCAGGATCTGCATGGCAACGCGTGGGGGCACCAGCCACGATAGCGGTGCCGCCCACGGCGACCCGCGGCCGACTTTGACCTCGCTGACGGCGAAGGTCGCGTGTTCGGCAGCCACGACCAGGTCGCACTGCTGCGCGAGCAGGAAGCCCCCGGCGAACGCGACACCGTTGACGGCCGCGATCGTCGGCTTCGCGACATCGATGTTGCGGCCGAACTGCGGAGCGAAGTCCTTCGGGGGCACCTTGAGCGCGTTCTGCGCCATCTCCTTCAAGTCCCCGCCGGCGCAGAACGCCTTATCGCCCACGCCGGTGAGGACGAGCACCTTCGCCGCGTCGTCGTCATTGAAGCGGCGTACCGCGTCGAAAAGCCCCGTGCGCACAGCGTTGTTCAGCGCGTTGCGCGCCTCGGGCCGGTTGATCGTCAGCCAGGCCACGCTGTCGACGACCTCGTAGCGAACCGGTTGCTCGGCCACCGAGCCTCCGTCCCTCACCGTCGCCTCGCATGTGAGTGGCAGCTCACCCCGGCACCTCGACAAACGGGTCGGCCAGCTCAACGGTGGCTTCACTCGGCACGCACGGACCATCTTCGCTCGAGACGAGCAACTCGAGGTCGACGAGGCGCCGTCCGCCATCGTCGCGTTTGGCCACGACCTTGCCGCTCAGGGTTGCGGTCTGGCCCGGATAGATCGACCGGATCATTGAGATTCTGCGGCGCCGGATGAGCGCGTCGGGTCCGGCCCATTCGTTGAGGCCGCGGTCGATGAAGCCATGGAAGAAGAGGGTTGACAGGTAGATCGTGCGCTGGCCCTGGCTGCGCGCGTAGTCGGGGTCGTGGTGACCGGGGAACCAGTCCCATGTCGAAGCCGCGTTCATGCAGATGCGCTTGTAGCTGATCTCGATCGAGACGGGCGTCAGGGTGTCGCCGACGGCGATGTCCTCGAACCGCACGGGGACGCGGACCATGCTGCGCTCGGTGGAGTCGTTCATGATGCGCCTTCACTATCGGCGGTGTCGTATCGGAAGAGCACGTTGGTGTTGCGGCCGATGACCTCACCGTGCTGGTCGGAGAAGGTGCTCACCGTGGTGATGAACACACCGGTGCCCACCCGCGTCGTCTTGGGCTCGGAGATCGAGGCGATCTCCTCCACGATCGACACGTGATCGCCTACCCGGGGCCGGCGTTCGAACTCCGTCGTCGTCGAGGCGTTGATGATGTGGTGGCCCGGCAACGGGACGCTGAGCGCGAACATCATGTCGGCACGCGCTAGGTACCCGGGCACCCACTGCGGCGCGAAGCCGAGGCTCATCAGCAGCCCGGGCGGGCAGTCCTCACCCTCCCAGTAACGGGGGTTCGCGTCCTCGACGAGCGAGCAGTAGTACAACACCATCGAGCGGTCGATCGGGAACCACGCATGCCGCGGTTCGGAGCGATGACCGACCCACGCCCGGCCTTCGTCGAAGGTCCCGAACGTCATCCCGAGGCCGGTGACGTCGCTCGTTGGCGCGCTCACCGGGTCACCTGCACGACGGCGCTCCCCTTTATCGCGGGTTCGCCGGTCTGGCGCGTGACCACGAGTTCGAGGTCTGCCACCTGCTGCCCTCCGGCCTCGCGCACGCCGGTGACCCTGCCGCCGAAGCTGAGCAGGTCACCGGGCCATACCTGACCGGTGAACCGGATGCGGAACGAGCGGATGTTGGCCAGCCCCACCCAGGCGGTCAGCCGCTGCGCGAGCACACCGCCGTGCAGCAGTCCCATGCCGAACACACCGGGCATGCCGGCCGCGCGGGCGAACTCTTCGTCGTGGTGGATCGGGTTGAAGTCGCCGCCGGAGCCGGCGTAGCGAACGATGTGCGAGCGCGTCAGCGGGCCGAACTGTGAGGTCGGCATCTCGTCGCCGATGGCCAACGCCACCGGCGCGGGGGATGTCGTCATTGGGTGGAGCCTCCGGTTTCGATCAAGACGTCGGTCTGGCGCACGACGAGTTCGTCGCGCTGGTTGGTGAAGTCGGTCTCGATCGTCACGATTGTCATGATGCCGCCGCGCTTCCCCTCGCGGCTGGTCACGTTCGACACCCGACGAGTCTCGGTGAGCTCGTCGCCGACGAACACCGGCGCGAAATACTCCCAGCCGCACTCACCGTGCAGTACGCGTCGCAGGTCGAGCCCGAGGGCGCCGAACATGTCGTCGTCGGCGCGCCAGTGAGCCGAGGAGACGACGAAGGTCGGAGGAGCGGGGATCGCGCCGAAGCCGGCGGCGCGGGCGGCCGCGACGTCCTGGTAGATCGGGTCGCGGTCGCCGAGCGAAAGTGCGAACTCGCGCACTTTGGACCGGTCGACGGGAAACGTGGTCCTCCCGAGTTGCGTCCCGATGAGCGATGCGTCAGCCACTCTGGTCACCTTTCCCGCCGGCGAAGGCCGGCGCACAATCGCGAATGAGGCTGCCGAGGTTCTCGGCGATGCGCTCGGGCGCGAGACCAATCGAGGGTGAGTAGAGAACGATGTGGTCCAGCACGCCCTCGTAGCGGCGCAGCCCTTCTCGGACCTCGGCGGCGGTGCCGGCCACCGCCATCGCGTCGATCATGTCGTCGGTGACCGCGGCGAACATGGCCGGCAGGTCACGCCGTGCGAACGCGTCGCGGATGGCCGCTGCCTGCCTGGCGAAACCGCTGACGTCGAGCACGTGCTCGTAGGTCTTCACCGAGGAGTAGAACGCGATCTGCTGCGCGGCCTCACGACGTGCGATCTGTGGGTCGTCGTGCACCGCGCAGATGACCATCGAGACGATCTCAATGTCGGCGGGATCGCGTCCGGCCCGCTCCGCACCGCGCACGACGGCTGGGCGGGCGACCTCCTCGACGTAAGTCGTGGTGAACAGCGGATGACCAGCCAACCCGTCGGCTACGCGCCCTGCCACCTCGCACATCCGCGGACGCACGCCCGCGGTGATGATCGGGATCGCTCGCTTCGGCGGCGCGACGTCGCCGGTTGGGACGAGATTCATCCGGTAGAAGCGCCCCTCATGGCGCACGGGGCCCTCGTGCAGGTTCCAGATCCGACGCACGAGCGGGACCAGCTCCTCCATGCGCAGAGCGGGAGCGGAGGTGTCCTCCACGCCGTGCCAGTCGCTCATCATGCGGCGTGTACCGTTGCCGAGCCCGAGTACGACGCGCCCGCCTGAAAGCTCGTCGAGGTCACGCGCCTCGGTGGCGAGCACGAGCGGGCTGCGCCCGACGCCATACAGGATCGACGACCCGATGCGGCAGCGCTTTGTGCGCGCGGCCATCGCGGCCATCGAGATCGAGCCGGAGCGCGAGTAGAACTCCGAGGCCCAGGCGGCGTCGAAGCCGGCGAGGTCGGTAGCCTCGGCGGTCTCGACAAGGGTGGCCAAGTCCGCGCCGAGCACCGAGACCCCGTACGTGGTCACGACGCCGCCAGCCTGAATCGGACCAGCCCAAGGTCCTCGTTCACCCGCTCGAACACTGCGCGCACTCTCGCCCCGATCGCAACTTCATCTGGGGCCACGCCCTCGAGACTGGCCAACAACTGCGGCCCCTCGTCCAGACGAACGAGCACGACGACGTACGGCTCGCTGCGCGGGAACGAGTCCCACGGGGGGCGGTACACCGGCGCGAAACTGACGATCTCACCAGTACCCGCCGCGGTCTCCCAGGCCAACTCACCGTCATGGCAGACGGGACACACCAGCCGCGGGTAGAGGAAAGGGTGGTCGTTCGCGCACCGCTGGAAGACGAGTACACCGCGGGCCGCTGCTGCGAAGTAGGGACGGTTGACATCGGTCAGCGGCGGCAGCGCCTCAGGATCGTGCAGACCGTCGAGAGAACTCGAAGCTGCGGTCATGACGCTCCCTCCATCACCATGCTGACGTGACTGCACAGCATCGAGCCGTAGCTGTGCACGAACGCGGTATCCGCCCCGGGCACCTGACGGCCCTCGGCGCGACCGGACAACTGCCAGTAACCCTCAAGGATCTGCGAAATGCCAGAGGAGGTCCCGGTGTGCCCGAACCGGATTAGGCCGCCGTCGGTGTTCACCGGAAGGTCGCCCCCCGGATCGGCGCAGCCGTCACGGTAGAAATCGCCTGCCCCACCGGGCTTCACGAAACCCGCCTCCTCAAGGATCATCGCCGGGTTGGAGGCGAAGGCGTCGTAGAGCAAAGCGATGTCGACGTCGGCCGGCGCCCGTCCGGAGCGCTCAAAGGCCATCGGACCCGAACGGGCGGCCCCGGTACGACCCGGCCGGGCCAGCGAGGTCAGAAAACCGTGGGTGTGACCCTCTCCAAAGCCCAGCAAATGCACCGGCCGGTGCTTGCCCGCGCGAGCCCGGCGGGCCGAGCCCAGCACCAGCGCGCCACCGCCCTCGCAGGGAATCGAGCAGTGGTAGAAGTGGAACGGCCCGGCGATCGGCCGGGACGCCAGCACGTCCTCCACAGTCAGGCGTTGAGCGCCGTGCGCGATAGCCGCGGGGTTCAGTGCGGCCCAACGGTCCTGCGACACGGTGACCTCGGCGATGTCCGCCTTGCCCTGTCCCGTCTCGTGCATCCAGGCCTGCGCGATCAAACCGTAGAGCGCCGGCACGGACGGTCCATAGGGCATCTCGAACGCGTGGTCACACACCAGCGCCATCAGTTCGCGCCCGCCATCGCGGATCGGTGGAAACTTGCCCGCCGACACGACCAGCACCGTCTCGGCCTCGCCCCGGGCGATGACGTTACTCGCCATGCGCGTCATGGCGAGATGGGTCCCGCCGCCAAGCTGACAGGTCATCTGAAGTTTCAGATTGTGCAGCCCGAGATAGTCCATGAGGTCCTCGGACAGGAAGATCGAACCCTCGTTCGTCATCGGCCCGGCGCACACCAGACCGTCGACCTCGTCTGGGACCACCCCTGCGTCGGCGAGAGCCGCGACCGCGGCGCGCACATGCAATTCAGTGGAGGTGTACGGAACGTTTCTCCCTGGAGCGAGTTCGGCGGCACCGATGATGGCCGGCTGGTCGTGTGGCATCCGGACTCCTCTCGACCACGCGTCCAACGCCGGTCCCGACGTGAACGACGGTTAGCATAGCGTGCCTAGAGGTCCGCGTCACCCCCGCCCGCACCCGCCGCTAGCGCGGTATGGATTCTCTGGAATGTCCTTGCGCCTCTTCCCAAGAGGGTGCTGCGATGACCGAAACCCGCGCCGATCGTGTCGTTTCTCGACGATGTCCAGGTGACAGATGAGGCCGATCGTGAAGCCCGCTGGTTCCGATGGTCGCCCGGCACACGCCGGGGCGGATCTATAGCCCTCAGTCGCGCGTTTTTCTGAAGTGGCGCGGTGAACGACCGGTCCACCGTTTGAAGGCATGTGTGAAGTTCGTGAGCTCCGCGTACCCGAGTTCTGCCGCGATCTCGCTTACAGACAACGATCTGTCGAGAAGTCGCAGAATTGCTCGCTCCCGCAAGAACGACTGACGCAATTCGCGAAAGGTGGTCCCCTCTTCGCGGAGGCGCCGCTTCAACGTGCTCGGGGATATCGAAAGCTCGCCCGCCGTCCGGCTGATGTTCGTTTTTCCGGGATCTTTTTCGAGCAGGTCCCTTACTTTTTCGGAGACCGACGTGTCACGTCGTTGATCGAGAGTTCGCTGCAAATCGGTGACGGCAATCCGGTACGCCACAGGATCGGAGAATCGACAGACCTCCTCGAGCGAAGCCGCGGGAACGTGGACGAACGAGCTGGGGGCGTCGAAGAAGATCCGACCCGCCAACACTTCGTCATGAAGAACCCACGACTCCGGCGCTGAATGACTTAAATGCAGTTCAATATTCGGTACGGCACCCGCGAGCATGTCGAGCAGACGCAACAGCGCCAGCCCACCGTAGGTGACGGCCAGGCAGTTCAGGCCCGCGTCACCGGTGCGACCGGTGAGCCCGATCGTGAGGCCGCGTTCCGTCGAATGGAACGTCGGGCTGAGGGCTGTGGTGATCACCGGCAGATAAGCAAGCAACTCGACAACCTCGGCTACCGAGCCCGCGCTGACCAAGGGAACACTGAGTGCCCCAAAGGACGTCAGTTTGGCGTGTTCAGCGAACGCGAAACCCAGACGGGTTCCCTGATCACAATCGAAATCGGAATATATCTCCCTGAACCACCGTAAGGGGACCTGCGCGTCGCGACCCACCAACATCGACTCGGTAACGTGCTCGCGAACCATGATGCTGCGGAGCGCAATGCTGGCGTCATGCCCCAGCGCCTCACTGTCCAGCATCTGCAGGAAAGCCAGCGCTGGCATACCCGAGTCGTCGAGTTTCACGTGCCTCCCTGCGCGTGAGCTAAAAACACAACTTTTTGACTCCTGCGAGCCTAGCGACGCTGGTCACGCGCGACAACGCTAAATAGAGGAGTTCCAAATTGAGGAGAGTTAATCATGGCAGTCGTCACCTTCGTCTCTCACGACGGCGAGAAGTACGAAGCCCCCTTGGCCGAAGGGCAGTCCTTGATGCAGGTTGCGGTCAACAACGCGGTGCCCGGCATCGACGGCGATTGTGGAGGGGAAGCCGCATGCGGAACGTGCCACGTGATCGTCGCTCCCGAGTGGTCGGACACGGTGGGACTCTGCGGCGCCAACGAAGAGGAGATGCTCGCGATGAACCCCGAGCGTCAGCGGACGTCGAGGCTGTCTTGCCAGATGTCCGCCTCCGAGGCATGGGATGGCTTGACGGTCGAGCTACCTGAGTTCCAGCTCTGAAACAACGTCATGGATTTGGAGGAAACAATAATGAGTATTCCCGCGGCAGTGGCCGCCAAAGCCCAGTCTGCCGTGCCTCTGGAGCTGCAAATCCGCGGCGCACACCTCTACGACAAGACACGCCGGTGGGTAACCGGAACCAATGGTAAGAAGATCTTCACCGAGACGCCCATTCCTCCGGTCGAGGACGTTGATATCGCCGACATCGATCTCAGCAACCCGTTCCTCTACCGCCAAGGCCGCTGGAAGTCCTACTTCGAACGCGTGCGCAACGAGGCGCCGGTGCACTACCAGGCTCACAGTGCGTTCGGCCCGTTCTGGTCGGTGACCCGCCACGCGGACATCATCGCCGTCGACAAGAACCACGAGGCTTTCTCCGCAGAGCCGTTCATCATCATCGGGAGACCGCCCCGCTTCATGGACATCGCCATGTTCATCGCGATGGATCCGCCACAACACGACTTGCAGCGCGCTTCCGTCCAAGGGGTTGTCGCGCCGAAGAACCTGCGCGAGATGGAGGGGCTGATCCGCTCGCGTGTCCAGGAAGTGCTGGACGATCTACCGGTGGATCAGCCGTTCAATTGGGTGCACCACGTCTCCATCGAACTGACAGCGCGCATGCTCGCGACCCTGCTGGACTTCCCGTACGAGCAGCGGCACAAGCTCGTGGAATGGTCGGACCTCGCCACCTCCATGGAGCAAGCCAATGGTGGTCCTTCCGACAACGACAGAGTGTTTCGTGGCATGGTCGACATGGCGAAGGGTCTCAGCGCTCTCTGGCATGACAAGGCGGCCCGTACCGCCAACGGGGAGCGACCGGGCTTCGATCTGATCACGATGCTGCAGGCCAACGAGGACACTAAGGATCTCATCGACCGCCCGATGGAATTCCTCGGCAATTTGGTACTGCTGATCGTCGGGGGAAACGACACGACTCGCAACTCGATGAGCGGAGGGGTTCTCGCCTTGAACCAGTTCCCCGATCAGTTCGAGAAGTTGAAGGCGAACCCTGACCTGATTCCCAACATGGTATCCGAGATCATTCGCTGGCAGACCCCGTTGGCGTACATGCGCCGAGTCGCGAAAAAAGACATCATGTTGAACGGGCAATTCATCCGCAAGGGCGACAAGGTCGTGATGTGGTACGCCTCTGGTAACCGCGATGAGCGTGTCTTCGAGCGGGCCGATGAGTTGATCATCGATAGGAGCAACGCCCGCAATCACATCTCGTTCGGGTTCGGCGTGCACAGGTGCATGGGAAACCGACTTGCTGAGTTGCAGCTTCGAATCCTGTGGGAGGAATTGCTCCCTCGCTTTGAGAACATCGAGGTGGTCGGCGAACCCGAGTATGTGCAATCGAATTTCGTCAGGGGTATCAGCAAGCTGATGGTTCGCCTCACTCCCAGGCCAAGTGCGTGACTCCCGAACGAGCGGTGATCGTCGGCGCGAGCCACGCCGGCGCGCAGTTGGCAGCTAATCTTCGAAGGGAGGGGTGGTCTGGGGAGGTCGTGCTCATCGGCGACGAGGGGGGACTGCCCTACCACCGGCCTCCGTTGTCGAAGGGATACCTGGCCGGCAAGAACGGCCTCGACGACCTCCTGATTCGCGGCGCTGATTTCTACGAAAAGCAGCACATTCGACTCTTGAATGCGACCGTGGAGGCGATCCACCGGAGTGCCAAGCGTGTGTCTCTGAGCACCGGCGACACGCTGACGTACACCAAGCTCGCGTTGTGCACCGGCGCAAGGGCCAGACGACTCCCCACACCAGGGGTGGATCTTCCCGGAATTCACTACCTGCGTACCGCTGCAGACGTCGAGTTGATCCGTGCCGCCGCTACACCGGGTCGGAGGGTTGTGATCGTGGGCGGCGGTTACATCGGGTTGGAAACGGCGGCCTCGCTGTGTTCGCTCGGCATGAACGTCACCGTCCTCGAGGCAACCGAGCGTGTACTCGAACGGGTCACCGCGCCGGAGGTTTCCGCGTTTTACACCCGAATCCACAACGGCGAGGGAGTGGAGATCCGAACACACGCTCTCGTCGAAGCCTTCTCCGGCAACGGCAGAGTGCAGGAGGTCGTGCTGGCAGGCGGCGAACCGATCCCCGCCGACTTGGTCATCGTCGGCGTCGGTGTGGTGCCGAACACCGAGCTCGCCTCGGCCGCAGGATTATCCGTCGACAACGGCATCGTGATCGACGACCAGGCCCGCACCAGCGACCCCGACATCGTGGCCGCCGGCGACTGCACCAGCCACACCATGGCTCGATACGGCTCGCGTATTCGTTTGGAATCCGTATCGAGCGCCGGCGAGCAGGCCAAGATCGCTGCGGCGACAATCTGCGGAAAACACAGCGCAATCGCTGCGCTTCCGTGGTTCTGGTCCGACCAGTACGATCTCAAACTCCAGATCGCCGGTCTCAACACCGGATACGACGAAGTGGTCTTCAGCGGCGACCCGTCGCGTGACCGTGACTTCAGCTGCTTCTACTTCCGCGATCGTGAACTCATCGCCGCCGACTGCGTCAACCGTCCTCGCGATTTCATGTTCAGTAAGCGGGCCATCAGCCAGCAGCTCCGAGTTGACCGCTCAGAGCTCCTCGCCGGCTCGATCTGACACGAGAGCTTGCTAGTTACAAACTGTGGACAACTCCCAGGTACCTGAGTGCTACGCGGGAGATCCGCTCACCGGTGGTGGCGATGTCCGCGGCTGGGAGTACAACATGACTCACTGTCAGTCGCACCAGAACATCTGCGACCTCCTCAACGTCTTCGGGATCGAGATCGTCGAAGTGGTCGTTAAACCACGTGATCAGAGCCGCGGAGCAGAGCTGAAGCAGGGAAGCCGACGTCGGCAGAAGAGGTAGGACTCCAGTAGACGACGAGCCACCGCGATCATTCCCCGAAGGGTTGGACGTCAGAACTGCCTTGAGGAGCGGGCTGTCTTCTGCTTCACAGAGGGTGAATTGCACCGCTGCGGTGATGCCGCCCCGCACGTCGCCCACGTGTTCGGCAAGGACGGCAAGAATGCCTTCCATAAAGCGCTGGCCCTCCGACACCACAAGCGCGTCGCCGAGCCCCTGTTTGTCGCCGAACTCTTTGTACAACGTCGGGCGGGAGACGCCGACCGATTCGGCAACCTCGCTCATCCGGACCTGATCCCAGCCCTTCTCGATGGCGAGTTCTCGTGTCGCCCTCAAAACCTTTTCGCGCACATGCCGGCGGAAAGACACCCGCGCTGGTTCAGTTGGCATAGGAGCAGGATAGGCGCCAGCCCTACATGGGCAGTCAACCGACAGCAGGGTTCATGTGGTCCTGTCGAGGAATTCGACGACCGCCGTCGAGAATGCGTCGTTGTTGTCGCCGGCAATCATGTGTCCCGCGCCCGATACGTCAACGGTTTGCGCGTGCGGAACGACGGTCAGGAAATGCTTTACTGTCTCTTCGGAGACCATGTCAGATAGTAGGCCCCGGACCAGCAGCGTTGGCGCGGACACCTGCCTCGCACCATCAAGAAGGAACGCGCTCATCATGTCGAAGTCTTTAGCGCCTTCGTCTGGATCACCCTGCAGGAACTGGAAATTCGACGTCACGAAAGCTGGATCCCATCGCCAGGCCCAGCGACCGTCTTCGCGACGGGCGAGGACTTTTCGGAGGCCGTCGAGGTTTTCGGGGCGAGGGCGGTGCGGGTTGTAGGCGGCGATCACGTCAGCGGCCGACTCTAGGCTGTCGAAACCTTCGGGGTGTGCCGACATGAACGCTACGACTCGTCGGGCGCCTTCCATCTCCATTCGCGGAGTGACGTCAACCAGGACGACGGCCTGCCATAGGTCCGGCGGGGCGAGCAAGTGTGTTCCGAGAATGGTCAAGCCGCCCAGAGAGGCGCCGATCGCGGCGACGGGGCGGCCGGAATCGGCGTATGAGCGCACGGCCAATAGGTCGGATCCAAGCCGGTCCCCGTCGTAGCGTCCGTCGGGGTCCCAGTCGCTGTCCCCGTGTCCCCTGGTGTCGTACGCGGCCACCGTGTAGCCCCGCTGGTGCAGGCGTTGGGCGGTGACGTCCCAGGCGTGTCGGCTTTGACCTCCGCCGTGAAGGAGCAACACGACCGCCCGCGGCGCATCACAGCGGTAGAGGTCGACCGCCAGCGTCAGCCCGTCCGCCGTGGGCACGCGCTCGACCACAGGAGCCGACGAATCGCCTGTTCTCTTTGCCGACATCAGGAGCTCGTCTTCGGTGCGACGACGGTGACGGTTCCCTGGGCCGCACACACCGCTCTGCCGTCGTTGCAGATGTCGATACGCGCCACACCGCTGGTTCTGCCCAGCGAGATGATCTCGGCTGTGGCTACACAGGTGCCGCTAGAGACCGGACGAAGCAGATTCAGTTTGAACTCCGTTGTCGCGACCCAAGATCCCAGTGGAATCACGGGATAAAACACCACTCCGAGGCAGTGGTCGACCATGGCCGATAAGCAGCCCCCATGCAGGTTCCCGAAAGGCGTCTTCAGGTCGTCGCGTGCGTCCATCTCCGCGACGAGCCGTCCCGCAGTGAATTCGGTGTGACGGAAGCCGAGGTAACCGGCCAACCCGCCCGTGGTTTCTGCTGCGCTCTTTAGTTGCTCAGCGACCTGTTCGTTGAACGTGGTGAATTGCACAGGCCCTCCTACCTCATCTGCCGTCGAGACATTACGCCATAGATGTCACATCGGTCGAGCGTGGTCACCCGCCAGGATCGCCGGAAGGAGAAACCTCGACAGAAACGCCCGGAGTCCGTCACGACTGCGCTCCCGCGGCCCTCGAACAGTCAGCAGGCTCAATATCGTGCGGACAACCCACTCGGCGGCGTCGTCGACGGAGACGCCCGGTTCCACGCAACTCCAGTGTCTGGTGAAGATGGGACGCAGAAATTCGGTGACGATTTCGAAGAGGGACGTCGAGGTCCCCGCCGCGAGACCCACGCCGGCGAGTTCCTCGTCGCTGCCGAACAACAATCCGATGATCTCTTCGCGGCGCGCGGCCTCAACCGTGTATTCCACGAAATCGACGAGCGCGGAGCCCAGGTCGGCGTGCGCCGCGATCCGCGGGCTGATGCGGTCGAGATAGCGCTCGGCGGCGCGAATGATGACACCCGACATCACCGCCTCCCGACTGGGGAAGTAGCGATACACCGTTGCCCTGGACACACCCGCTGTTCTGCCGATGTCCTCCATGGTCGTGCCCACCACACCGCAACTCTCGAGGCACCGCTCGGCAGCATCGAGCAACCGGTCGCGAGCGGACCCACGATCTGTCGGCGCGGCGGCGCCCCATCTCAACAACCTCGTCGACACACAGCCAGTATGCCGCGAGCGCACACCATTGTGACTTGCCCACGCACATGACACCATCGCAGTTATGTCTCAAGTCAGCCCCGTGGCCCTGAGCGGATGCCGATGCCGATGTTGGTAGAAGCGCGTACCCCGGTTGTCGTCGGCGTGGGCGAAGTTACCCATCGCGGGAACGACTTCGTGGACCCGATCGACTTGGCGGTAGAAGCCGCACGCCGCGCGGTCAAAGACGCAAGTCGCCCGGTCGAGCGGCGCATCGACACCGTCGCGACTCCGGGCATCCTGGTCATACCGCGCGACAATCCCGCCAGCAGGATCGCCGAAGCGATGCACATCAGTCCCGCCCGCCGCATCAGCTGTCCCGTCGGCGGAAACACCCCGCAGTATCTCGTCGAAGTGTTGGGTGGCGAAATAGGCGAAGGCCGTGCAGATGTCGTCCTGGTCGTCGGGGCGGAGAGCGGGCATTCCGCACGCAAGCTTCAGGGCGGGGCACTTCTCGACTCGCCGCCCCCACCCCGCTCCGACGACGAATCCCTGGGCGACGCCCGCCCCGGGCTGAGTCAAGCCGAATTGTCGGTGGGTCTGAGTTGGCCGCACGAGGTGTATCCCATCTTCGAGTCCGCGATCGCCGCGCGCCACGGCCGCGACTTCGATGCTCAACGGGAGTGGCTGGGCACGCTGATGGCCCCGTTCACAGCCGAGGCGGCACGCCATCCGGAACAGGCCTGGTTCCCACGCGCACGAAGTGCCACCGAACTCAGCGAAGTCACCGCGGAAAACCGCATGGTCTGCTTGCCCTATCCCAAGCTGCTCAACAGCATCATGTCCGTCGACATGGCTGCCGCCTTCATTCTCATGGCGGCCGAGGTGGCGGACGAATTAGGCGTCGCGCGCGATCGTTGGGTCTTTCCCTGGTCAGCAGCGACTTGCAACGACGTGTACTTCCCCGTGGAACGGCCGGACCTCAGCCGCTCATCGGGTATCGAGGTAGCGGCACGGAAGGCTCTCGATGCGGGCCGGTTGACCACCGACGACATCCGGTGGTTCGACCTCTACTCCTGCTTCCCGTCGGCAATTGAGATGGCTGCCGAGGCTCTCGACTTGGACCCCCTCGACGACAGAGGCCTCACAGTAACCGGAGGCCTGCCTTATCACGGCGGTCCCGGAAACAATTACGTCAGCCACTCGATCGTGGAGATGGTCCGACGGTGCCGACGCGACCCAACCGATGCCGGACTCGTCACCGGCCTCGGGTGGTATTCGACGAAGCATTCGGTCGGTGTGTGGTCGGCCACCCCGCCACCAGCCGGGTGGCGACTGCTCGACACGGCGGTCGAACAAGCTCAAATCGATTCATCGCGGCTGGCCGTCGCAGGCGCCGACGAGGCGACCGGTTGCGCGACAGTCGACGGATACACCGTCGTCTACGACCGAGACGGCCAACCTCGATGGACTCCGATCATCGCGCACCTGTCCGACGGGCAAAGAGTCGTCGCACGCAGCGACGATCCGCAGATCGCCGAGGCGATGGGCGCGGAAATGTACGTAGGTAAAACGGTGTGCCTCCGAAACACAGGGTCGTTCACCGGGTTCGAGCTTCCATGATCGCCGAGGCGATGGTGCTGACCGGACCGCGGAGTCTGCAGCGGCGCCAGATGACCATCCCCGACGTCGGCGACCGGGGTGCGATCCTGCGAGTTGAAGCATGCGGTCTGTGCGGAACAGATCACGAACAATTCACCGGACACCTGCCTGCCGGCTTCTCATTCGTTCCAGGGCACGAAATCGTCGGCATCGTCGAACATGTTGGCGCTGCGGCTGGCCAACGCTGGGGTGTACAAGCCGGCCAGCGCGTGGCCGTTGAGGTGTTCCGGTCCTGCCGAGACTGCCCCGAGTGCCGCCGCGGCGAATACCGGCGGTGCGCGGTGAACGGCATCGCCACCATGTTCGGGTTTGTCGACGTGGAGGTCGGCGCGGGCTTATGGGGCGGATACGCCACCCATGTGGAGCTTCCGTGGGACGCGATGCTGCTCCCGATTGCCGAAGACATGGACCCCGTTCTCGCCACGTTGTTCAACCCTCTCGGGGCCGGTATCCAGTGGGGGGCGACTCTTCCCGACACCAAGGCCGGGGACGTCGTAGCGATCCTGGGGCCCGGCATCCGCGGAATCTGTGCGGCGGTGGCGGCCAAAGAGGCGGGAGCCGCGTTCGTCGCGATGACCGGCGTAGGCCCACGCGACGAACAACGACTGGCCATAGCCAGATCATTCGGTGTCGACCTGCCCATCGATGTATCGCAGGACGATGCAGTGACCGCGCTCCAGCGTGAGACAGGCGGACGGCTTGCCGACGTGGTCGTCGACGTCACCGCTAAAGCACCCTCCGCGTTCGCCGATGCCGTCGGCCTTGCCAGGCCCGGCGGCACAATTGTGGTGGCCGGCACCCGTGGAGGAGGCGGCACGCCCCGGTTTGAACCAGACTTGTTGGTCTATAAAGAATTACACGTCGTAGGCGCACTCGGCGTGGAGTATCCCGCCCACCGGGCAGCCCTCGAGATTCTCGCCCTGGGCCGCTGGCCGTTCGACCGGATCACCAGAGAATCAACCGGATTCGCTGGGCTCGCGCAGCTGCTCACTTCGCTTGCAGATGAAAGTGCCCGATCAAGTGGGGCGCTGCACAACGTCTTTTTGCCCACGCCCTAACGGCGTGGGCAGAGGTTCAACAGAGAGGGCCACCCGTGACCATGGCGGAACGCGTACCGATGCTCGACCGTGAGCAGGCCCAGCTGCGAGCTGCCGAATGTGGGTTGCCCGAAGAGTTGGCAGACCTGTCGGTATTCCGCGTGGCACTTCATCAGCCGCGTGTGGCGGTTGCGCTGTATGGGCTGCTAGACGCGTTACTCTTCCGCGGTTCCCTTGACGCGCGGCTACGCGAGCTGGTCATCATGCGCATCGGCTGGATTACTGGCTCCGAATACGAATGGACTCAACATTGGCGAATCGCCACACTGCTCGGCGTGCCTGAGCATGATCTCCTGGCGGTGCGCGACTGGCAGAATTCCGAAAGCCTCGGGCCAGTCGAGCGTGCGGTCCTCGCAGCGACCGATGATGTGGTACGCGACGGGGTCATCTCCGAGGAAAACTGGGCTGGGTGCCAGAAGGCATTCAATAGCGATCACGCCGTTTTGGTCGAACTTGTCGGAGCAATCGCCAATTGGCGGCTCTTTTCGATCCTGCTTCGATCTCTGAATATTCCGCTTGAGTCCGGTACCGACGGCTGGCCGCCCGATGGGCGAGCTCCTCAGGGTTGCGATTGAGCGAAAAACGTGGACCGGTGCTTGACCGAAGCGGTCAGCGCCCCAATCGCCAGACCACGACCCGTGTCGTAGACGGACAAGTCCCCCCTCGGACACACAGAACCTCACCGCCGTACGGCACGCTCGTGACGGGCCTTTCAGCCATCGGCCACCAGTTCCGCGAGCCGCTCGGCCGCCCCGCTGCCGGGCACCGGCAGATACGCGACGATCTGAACGTCCGGCGCGTCCGCGGGCGTAAGCTGATGATGCTCCAGCAACAGCTCACCGACGCGTGGGTGGAAGAACCGGCGTTCCCGGGACGCGAACCGTTCGATGCTGCTGGCCTGCCAGCCCACACGGAAGTGCTCACTGTCGGCGCACAACCGGTCGATGAGCTGGGTGTAGGACGGCTCCCCCACCCGCGGGCCGGCCTCGGCGCGGAACTCGGCGAGGAAACGCTGACTGTCGATCTCCCAGTCCGGCAACAACTCCCGGATGGCGGGGTCGGTGAAGACGAGTGCCAGCAGGTTGCGATCGCCCGCGTCGGTGGTCTGTACACCCGGATACAGCGCGGCGTACGCGCGATTCCAGGCCGATATCGCCCAGGTGGGCCCGATGGCGAAAGCCGGATATCCGGCCAGCGCGTCCAGAAAACGCTGGATGTGCGGCGGCGGCGGACCGAGCGCCACCGGGCCGGCCGGCTCGGCGGTGTAACCACCGAGCGCCAGCACATAGTCATGCTCGGCCGGTGAGAGCCGCAGCGCCCGGCCCACCGCGTCGAGCACCTGCTTGGACGGGTTGATATCGCGGCCCTGCTCCAGCCAGGTGTACCAGGTGGCGCTCACCCCGGACAGCACCGCGACCTCCTCGCGGCGCAGCCCGCTGGTGCGCATCCGGGGTGCCGCCGGGAAACCCAGCTCGGCGCGCGGGGCGCCCTCCCGGCGGGCCCGCAGGAATTCGCCGAGGACGGTGCGCTGCCTGCTGCGTTTATCCATCCCTGCGATGGTAGTAGTGCCAGTTCTAGTATCAACACCGTCTTCCCACGTAGACACCACCAATGGCACCGTGTGTGCTATGGCAGAACTGCGGTCTCGTACGGTCACCCACGGTCGCAACATGGCCGGCGCACGCTCGCTGCTGCGCGCCGCCGGCGTCGCCGGCTCCGATATCGGCAAACCGATCGTCGCGGTGGCCAACAGCTTCACCGAGTTCGTGCCCGGCCACACCCACCTGCAGCCGGTGGGCCGCATCGTGTCCGAGGCCATCTCGGCCGCCGGTGGTGTGCCCCGCGAGTTCAACACCATCGCCGTGGACGACGGCATCGCCATGGGTCACGGCGGCATGCTGTACTCGCTGCCGTCACGCGAGCTGATCGCCGACTCGGTGGAGTACATGGTCAACGCGCACTGCGCCGACGCCCTGGTGTGTATCTCCAACTGCGACAAGATCACTCCCGGCATGCTGATGGCCGCGCTGCGGCTCAACATTCCCACCGTGTTCGTCTCCGGCGGCCCGATGGAGGGCGGCACCGCCGTCCTGGTGGACGGCACGGTCAAGACCCGGCTCAACCTGGTGTCGGCCATCGCCGACGCCGTCAACACCGACGTCTCCGACGACGACATCGCCCGCATCGAGGAAGCCGCCTGCCCCACCTGCGGATCGTGTTCGGGTATGTTCACCGCCAACTCGATGAACTGCCTCACCGAGGCGCTCGGCCTGGCGCTGCCGGGCAACGGCTCGGTGCTGGCCACCCACACCGCGCGCCGGGCGCTGTACGAGAAGGCCGGCGCCACCGTGATGGACATCGTGCGCGCCTTCTACGAGCGCGATGACGCCTCCGTCCTGCCCCGCAACATCGCCACCCGGGACGCTTTCGACAACGCGATGGCCCTCGACATCGCGATGGGCGGCTCCACCAACACCGTGCTGCACCTGCTGGCGGCCGCGCGGGAAGCCGAACTGGACTACACCCTCGAAGACATCGAGAAGCGCAGCCAGATGATTCCGTGCCTGTGCAAGGTCGCCCCCAACGGTCACTACCTGATGGAGGATGTGCACCGCGCCGGCGGCATCCCCGCCATCCTGGGTGAGCTGTGGCGGGGCGGACACCTGCACGAGACCGTGCACACCGTGCACGCGGGCTCGTTGGCCCAGTGGCTGCGCGAGTGGGATATCCGCGGCGGATCACCCTCGGCCGAGGCGATCGAGTTGTTCCACGCCGCACCGGGATGCGTGCGCTCGGCGACCGCGTTCTCCCAGTCGCAGCGATGGGAAAGCCTGGACACCGACGCCGCCGACGGCTGCATCCGCGACCTGGCGCACGCCTACTCCGCCGACGGCGGCCTGGCCGTGCTGCGCGGCAACCTGTCGGTGGACGGCTGCATCGTCAAGACCGCAGGCGTCGACGAGAGCATCTGGAAATTCTGCGGCCCGGCCGTCGTGCTGGAATCCCAGGAGGACGCCGTGGACGCGATCCTGAACAAGCGGGTGCAGCCCGGCGACGTCGTGGTGATCCGCTACGAGGGCCCCAAGGGCGGCCCGGGGATGCAGGAAATGCTGTATCCGACAGCTTATTTGAAGGGACGGGGGCTGGGTACCCAGTGCGCGCTGATCACCGACGGAAGGTTTTCCGGCGGCACGTCGGGCCTGTCGATCGGGCACGTCTCCCCCGAGGCGGCCGCCGGCGGCACCATCGCACTGGTCGAGAACGGTGACCTGATCACCATCGACATCCCGCACCGCAGCATCACCGTCGAGGTGCCCGACCAGGAACTGGCGCGTCGGCGCCGCGAGCTCGAGGCATCCGGCGGCTACCGCCCGAGAAACCGGGAACGCACCGTCTCCCCCGCACTGCGCGCCTACGCCGCCCTGGCCCTGTCCGCCGACAAGGGGGCCGCACGGGACATCGAGGCCGTCTAGGTTCTCAGCCGGCCAGCTCCACGTCGCCACGGTGCACCTGCACGCAAGCGCGCTTGGTTCCCCACACGGTGGGGACGTCGAAGCAGACCACCTTGGGCTGCCCGAATACGCTGGTCTTCTCAACCGTGCCGGCGGCACCCTCCGGGACGGTCTGAATGTCCATCTGGTCGATCTCGCGGCGGGCGGTCACCACGTCACCACTGTGCCAAGCCATCTCTATCTGTCTCCCTGACCACATCTGCTCAAACGAATACGGTTGTGTAACGCCGCGGCGGGGACTTTTATTCGCGCCGGTCAGTACACGTCGCGGACGTACCGTTTCGTCGCGACGAGTTCCTTCTTGTAGTCGTGGGCGGCCTCGGAAGACATCGAGCCGTGCTTGCGGATGATCTTCGTCAGCGCGTCGTCGACATCGCGGGCCATCCGGGTGGCATCACCGCACACATAGAAGTGCGCGCCGTCCTCCAACCAACGCCACAGCTCGGCACCGGCGTCGAGCATTTTGTGCTGCACATAGATGCGGTGCGCCTGATCGCGGGAGAACGCAAGGTCCAGATGGTTGAGCAGCCCGTCGGCCACCATGTGTTCCAGATCGTCACGGTAGTAGAAGTTCTCGGCACGGTGCTGGTCACCGAAGAACAGCCAGTTGCGTCCGGTGTGGCCCAGTGCGCGGCGTTCCTGCAGGAAACCGCGGAACGGTGCGATACCGGTACCGGGGCCGACCATGATCATCGGGGTCGCCGAATCCGGTGGCGGCCGGAAGTTGGGCGAACGCTGCACGAACACCGGAACCGTGGATGCCCGGTCGGCAAGGTGCGTGGAGGCCACCCCGCCCCGCATCGCACCGCGGGCGCTGCGGTAGCGCACCACCGAGACCGTCAGTTGCACCTCGTGCGGGCTGACCAGTGGGCTCGACGATATCGAATACTGCCGCGGGGTCAGCCGCACCAGCGCGTCCTGCCATTCGTGCGGATCGGCGTTCAGCGTGAACTCCTCGACGATGTCCAGACCGTTGCGTTCGGACAGCCAGCCGGCCAGCTTCTCCCCCGGCTTGCGCAGCATCTTGGCCTCCCGGCTGTGTGCGGCGACGAAGCTCAGCAGGTTGGGGGTGATCCGGCAGATGTCGTAGGACGAGGTGAGCGCGCTGCGCAGATCGGTGTCGGCGCCGTCGACCTCGATGACCTCGTTGCCCGACAGGCCGGTGGCGGCCAGCCAGGCGCTCACCGTTTCCTCGGAGTTGCTCACGAACACCCCGAGCGAGTCCCCGACGGCGTAACTGACGCCGTGCTCGGCCACGTGTTCGGAGATGTCGAAGCCGAACTGCCGCACCTCTTTGCGGGCCGACTGCGGGGTGAGCCGGATATTGCGGCACAGCGGCACCGGGACCGGAGCGGTGCGAGTCATCGGCGCCGGCGCCGCGGCCGGGGCGGGCCGCGCCGAGGTCTGCAGCGCGGGTTCGGCACCGACGCTCGCGACCACCTCATCGGCCCACGCCGCCATCGGCTGCTCGTCGTACGCCTCGCACTCGGCGCGGTCGATGGCGCGTACCGCCCCCAATTCCGCCAGCCGCGCATCGAGCGCCTTGGCATGCCCGCAAAAGTTGTCGTAGGACTTGTCACCGATGCCGAGCACCGAGTACCGCACACCGTCCAGGGCGGGGGCATGCTCGGACGCCAGCCGGTCCCAGAACTCGGCCCCGTTGTCCGGTGGCCCGCCGTCCCCGAAGGTACTGGTGACGAACACCACCTCACCGGCGGCGGTCAGGTCGTCCAGCGCGGCATCGTTCATCGAGACCAGCCGCGAACCCGACAGCCGGCCGGCCAGTTGAGCGGCGAATTCCTCGGCATTGCCGGTCTGGGAGGCCCACAGCACCAGCGGGCCCCCGGTGTCGGCCGTGGCGGTGGGTGCACCGGCCCTGGAATACGTTCCGGCCAGTAGTCCGTCGACCCACAGCCGGACCGCCGCGCGTACCGGCGCCGAGCCCGGAAGCACCGGCACTCCCGGTGTGCCCGCCTCGAGGCCGGCCAAAAACCCCGACAGGTAGTAACTTTCGTCCTCGGTGAGTCGCGGTGGCCGGGTACTCAGGCCCAACGCGCCGAGCCTTCCGGCGCCATGCGGCGCCACCTCGACCGGACGCAGTCGCACCGCGCAGACCTTGAGCTCTGGTTGCAGTGACTCGGCATCCACGGCGTCACTGGTGAGGGCGTTGACGCTGAGGTTCTCACCGTGCTCGTCGTTCCAGTGAAACGGCACCCAGACATTGCCGGGCTGCACCCGGTCGGTGATCTGCGCGGGCAACACGGCCCGGCCACGCCGGGAGGTGAGTTCGACGTGATGTTGCTCGGTGATTCCCTGCGCGGCAGCATCATCGGGGTGCACCTCCACGAACGGCGCACCGTTGAGCTTGTTGAGTTTGGCGACCCGGCCGGTCTTGGTCATGGTGTGCCACTGGTGCTGCAGCCGTCCGGTGTTGAGCACCATCGGGTAGTCATCATCGGGGAGTTCCCGGGCGTCCATGTGCGGTCGGGCCAGGAACTGGGCACGCCGCGACGGCGTCGCGAAGGCCAGCCGCGGCCGGTGCCCGTTCTCGTCGACGTGCAGGGTCTGGGACACCCCGTCGTTCAGGTAGCGGATCGGGTTGCGCCCCGTTGTGGTCGTGGCTTCTTCCTCGGGCGGGCACGGCCACTGCAGCGGGGTCTCGCGCAGTCGTTCATAGCTGGCACCGCGCAGGTCGTAGCCGGTGCGCGGGTTGGCGAACCGGCGGATCTCGTCGAAGATCTCCGCACCGGACTTGTAGGCGAAATCGTCGCCGAAACCCAGATATTCGGCGACCCCGCAGATCAGCTCCCAGTCGGCGCGGGCCTCACCGACCGGGGGCACGGACTGTTGCAGCAGGGTCAGGTTGCGTTCGGAGTTGATCATGACCGCGTCCGTCTCGGCCCACAGGGCGGCGGGCAACATGATGTCGGCATACCGGTTGGTGGCGGTGTCGCGGTAGGCATCCTGGGTGATAACGAGCTCGCACGCCTGCAACGCGGTGATCACCGTGCTGCGGTTCGGCACCGTGGCAACGGGATTCGTGCAGATGATCCAGCACGCCTTGATATCGCCGGCAGCGGCCTGCTCGAACATGGCGACGGTACCGGGCCCGACATCGGAGCGGATGGTGCCCGGCGCCAGCCCCCACTGATCCTCGCAGAAGGCGCGGTCCTCGGCCGAGAGCACCGCACGTTGACCCGGTAGCCCCGGGCCCATGTAGCCCATCTCGCGGCCGCCCATGGCGTTGGGTTGGCCGGTCAGCGACATCGGGCCGCTGCCCGGCCGGCAGATGGCGCCGGTCGCCAGGTGCAGGTTGCAGATCGCGTTGGTGTTCCAGGTGCCGTGGGTGCTCTGGTTCAGACCCATCGTCCAGCACGTCATCCACTCCCCTGCCGCGGCGATCATCGCGGCGGCCGTGCGGATATCGGCTTCGGGAATCCCGGTGATCTCGGCCACCCGGTCGGGCGGGTAGTCGGCCAGAAAGCCCGGCATGGCGTCCCAGCCCTCGGTGTGCTCGGCGATGAACTCGTGGTCGATATCGCCGTTGCGGACCAGTAGATGCAGCAGTCCGTTGAGCAGGGCCAGGTCGGTTCCGGGTTTGATCGGCAGGTAGAGGTCGGCCCGGTCCGCGGTGGCGGTGCGCCGCGGGTCCACCACGATCAGTTTCGCGCCCGCCTTGAGCCGGTCGGCCATCCGCAGGAACAGAATCGGATGACAGTCGGCCATATTCGCGCCGATGACGAAAAACAGGTCGGCGGAATCGAAATCGGTGTAGGAGCCGGGCGGCCCATCCGATCCCAGGGACTGCTTGTACCCGGTGCCGGCGCTGGCCATGCAGAGCCTGGAGTTCGATTCGATGTGCACGGTACGCAGAAAGCCCTTGGCCAGTTTGGTTGCCAGATACTGGGCTTCCAGGGACATCTGGCCGGACACGTAGAGGGCGACGGCGTCGGGTCCGTGCTCGTCGACGATGGCGCGCAGCCGGCGGCCGGCTTCGGCGACGGCGGCGTCCACCGGCGCGGGCTCGGGTTCGGCACCCCGCGCGGTGCGCACCAGCGCGGTGCTCAACCGGTTGTCGGTGGCGGCCATCATCTCGGCGTGGGTGGCCCCCTTGGTGCACAGCCTTCCGACGTTGGCGGGATGCAGTTTGTCGCCGGCGACCTTGGCGATCACCGGCAGACCGGTGCTGTCTGAGGCGGCGGTGGTGACCTCGATCCCACAGCCCACGCCGCAGTACGAGCACGCGGTCCGCGTGGTACGCCCTGCCGCCGTGGTCATGGGTTCATGCTCCGCGGGCACTGTTCCGGTTCCTTTGAGCCGACGTTATCGCGAGGAAAACTGGACCTCACAGCGTGCCCACCCCCTCGGTGAGCACGCTGTGAGGCAGCGCAGTGCAGACAGGGAACCGGTCACACCCCTGCCTGTGCCATCCGCGTGCTCTTGCGCAGGTAGCAGTACCAGGTGACGCCGAGGAGCAGGATGAAGAACACGACATAGAACTGCAGCGCAGGCTCGATGGTGCCGAAGCGGGCCTTCGACCACGCATACGCCAGCGGGACGATGAACCCGCCGAAGGCGCCGACCGAAGAGATGATGCCCAGCGCGCCGGCCGCCTGTCGACGCATGTGCACCATGGTTTCCGGGTCGCCGCCGGCGTCCTCACCCTTGACCCGGAAGATCTTGGAGATCATCCGGTATGTCGAGCCGTTGCCGATACCGGTGGCCACGAACAGGAACATGAAGGCGACGAAGAACATCGGCAGGTTCACCGCCTTCACCGACCACAGTGCCGATGCCGCGCCGACCGCCAGCATGATGAAGCTCACCGCCGTGACCCGCGCGCCACCGATCTTGTCCGACAGCCTGCCGCCGAGCGGCCTGGCCACCGACCCGATGCCGGCGCCGAGGAACGCCCACATCAACGCGATGTCGCCGCGGTCGAACACGGCCTTGAGCAGTGTCGGGAATGCCGCCGAGTAACCGATGAACGACCCGAAGGTACCGATGTAGAGCAGCGACATCACCCACGTGTCGCTGTGGCGCAACGACTGCCACACCGGCTTCACGTCCGCCTTTGCCTCGGTCAGGTTGTTCATGAACAGGAAGGCGCAGATGGCGGCGACGACGGCGAACGGTACGTAGAACAGTCCGGCGTAGGACAGGGTGACCCCCGCACCGACCGTGACGACGATCGGAATGATCTTCTGCGCGACGGCGACACCGATGTTGCCGCCCGCGGCGTTCAGGCCCAGCGCCCAGCCCTTCTCGCTTTCCGGGTAGAAGAACGAGATGTTGGCCATCGAGGACGCGAAGTTGCCGCCACCGAATCCCGCGGTGGCCGCGATGAGCAGCAGCAGTGCGAAATCGATATCGGGGTTGCTGACCGCCCACGCCAACCCGAGACACGGAATCAGCAGCAGCACTGCGGAGATCACCGTCCAATTGCGGCCACCGAAGACCGGCACGGCGAAGGTGTACGGCAACCGGAGGAACGCACCGACACCACTGGGCACGGCCACCAGCCAAAGCGCCTG
Organism: Mycobacterium sp. MBM; assembly: GCA_021648845.1. GTDB lineage: Bacteria > Actinomycetota > Actinomycetes > Mycobacteriales > Mycobacteriaceae > Mycobacterium. The sequence continues at coordinate 188,572 of JAKJHY010000012.1, forward strand.
CGTGGTGGACAGTGCGAAGCCGGACGCCGCGGGGGTGCCATCGGCCGATGCGGTCATCTGGACCACGACGATGCTCCACAGCAGCCACACCGAGAACCCGATGTGCTCGGCGAAAATCGAGAAGATCAGGTTGCGGCGGGCCACCGGCTTGCCGACGCTGCCCCAGAACTCCGGATCCTCGGGGCGCCAGTCGTCTATCCAGTGTTTGCCCCGCCTCGGCGGGGCTGGGTCGGTGGCTTCGATGATGGGATTGCTGGTGACGGTCATGTCGAATCTCCTGTCTAGGAATGGTTACCGCTGACGCCGGACGCGGCATGGGCGCCGACCTGGAGCCCTGACATCTGCCGGTGACGCTATGACCACGGTGTTACGCCGCGTCACGCTGGGCGTTAATCCGCCGCAACAAAGAACTCAGCGCGCAATGGTCGCCGATGTCAGCGACAATATTCATCACGGAAGCACCGCCGAAACGGGGTGGTAACAAAGCCGCCCTAGCTTCGGGACAGTGGAGTCGGCTTCGCCGGCGCACCGGACTCCGAGTTCCAATCTGAAGTTGCTGTCCGACAACATGATTGAACAGGCGTAACCGATCGACCGCGGAGAACCGACGACGAAGGGGCCGGCATCCCGATGAGCGACGGCAGTTCACCACAATTTCTGCAGGGCGCCTTTGGCTTCGTCGGCAGTGGCCTGGACAAGCCGGTGCCCATTGACGCCACATTGCGCTATGTGGTGCCCGCCGGGTCCGTCACCCAGCCGGTCTATTTCCGCGGCGGCAACTCGACCAAACAGATGGTCTCGGTGGTGTTGGTCCGCGACGGCGCCCCCATGCGCTACTTCCCCATCGCCGCCAAGGGCGCGACCCATGTGGCATTGCGGGTGGTGGAAGATCTGCTCGCCGATACCGTGCTCGAGCTGCATATCGCCGCCCCCGAGGGATGTTCGGGGACCGTGGTACTCGACCTCGGACTGGTCGAAGTGTGATGACCGTCACCGAATCCGCCATGCGTGACGGGTGGTCACCGACCACCACCAAGGCCCGCCTGGTGGTGGTCGGCAACGGCATGGCCGGTATCCGCGCCATCGAGGAAGTGCTGGGGCGCGGCGGCGGCGAGCAGTTCGACATCACCGTCTTCGGCGACGAGCCCTACGGAAACTACAACCGCATCCTGCTGTCCAATGTGCTTGCCGGCAGCGATGATCCCACCGAAATCTACCTCAACGCACTGGACTGGTACACCGACAACGGTATCGATCTGCGGGCCGGCGTCCGCGTGGTGCGAGTGGACAGCTTCGCCCGCCTGGTCCACGCCGATGACGGTACCTCGATGCGCTACGACAAGCTGATCCTGGCCACCGGCAGTCGATCGTTCTTCCCGCCGATGAAACGCCTATGGGCCGATGACAAGACACTCGCCGACGGCGTGTTCGGTTTCCGCACGCTGGACGACACGTCGACGATGATCGCCGCGGCCGCGACCCGCACCAAGGCCGTGGTCATCGGCGGCGGACTCCTGGGCCTGGAAGCCGCACGGGGACTGCAGAATCGCGGGCTGACCGTGGACGTGGTGCATGCCGGAAGCACGTTGATGAATGCCCAGCTCGATGATCTCGCCGGCGCGATTCTGCGCAAATCGGTCGAATCCCTGGGCATCGGTGTGCACACCGAGAAGCGCACCGCCGAAGTCCGCGTCGAGGACGGCCGGCTCGCCGGCATCGTGTTCGCCGACGGCACCGGCCTGGACTGCGACATGTTGGTGATCGCCGCCGGGATCCGACCCAATGTGGGCCTGGCCCAGCGTGCCGGGCTGACCGTCGAGCGGGCCATCGTCACCGACGACCACATGCGTTCGGTGGATGACGACGATATCTACGTCGTCGGTGAATGCGCACAGCACCGAGGTCAGGTCTACGGGCTGGTCGCGCCGCTGTGGGAACAGGCCAAGGTGCTGGCCGACCACCTCACCAAGAGCAACCCCAGGGCCGAATACCACGGATCCCGGGTTGCCACGAAGTTGAAGGTGGCCGGCGTCGACGTCGCCGCCATGGGCGTCAAGGGGCCCGAGCATCCCGACGACGAATTCGTCCAATACTCGGAGCCCCGCCACGGGGTCTACAAGACCGTGGTGATCCGGGACGGAAAGTTGGTGGGCGCCACCCTGGTCGGCGATGTCAGCAAGGTGTCGTTCCTGACCCAAGCCTTCGACAACGGGCTGCCATTGCCCGACGAGCGGGTCTCGCTGATGTTCGATATCGGAACCCCGGACATGGAGGTCGGTGTCGCGGAGCTCGCCGACGATGCGCAGGTCTGCAACTGCAACGGAGTATCCAAGGGCGCGCTGGTGTCCTGCGTGCGGGACGGCACCACGTCGGTCTCCGGCGTGATGAAGCAGACCAAGGCCGGCAAGGGCTGCGGATCCTGTAAGCAGCTCGTGGGCCAGATCGTGGAGTGGGCGGCCGGCGGCGCCGCAACCGAGGATCCGTCGGCAACGTGGTACGTGCCCGGAGTGTCCTACACCAAACCGGAACTTATGCGGCTGATCCGCGAGCTCCAGTTGCATTCGGTGTCATCGGTGTTCAACGCTCTCGCACCGAACGGCAAGCACGATGCCGGTTCGAAGATGGCACTGGCCTCGCTGCTGGAGATGATGTGGGCCGACGAGTTCGTCGACGAACGGGATGCCCGTTTCATCAACGACCGCGTGCATGCCAACATCCAGCGCGACGGCACGTTCTCGGTGGTCCCGCAGATGAAGGGCGGTGTCACCAACGCCGCGCAACTGCGCCGGATCGCCGATGTCGCCGACAAGTACTCGATCCCGATGATCAAGTGCACCGGCGGTCAGCGCATCGACCTGCTCGGCATCCGCAAGGAGGACCTCCCGGCGGTGTGGGCGGATCTGGACATGCCGTCCGGGTATGCCTATGGCAAGAGTTTCCGGACCGTGAAAACCTGTGTCGGCAGCGACTTCTGCCGGTTCGGCGTGGGTGACTCGACGGCGCTCGGGATCGCTCTGGAGGAGCGGTTCCAGGGTCTGGCCAGCCCGGCGAAGATGAAGCTGGCGGTCACCGGATGTCCCCGCAACTGCGCCGAATCACTGTGCAAGGATCTCGGCGTGGTGGCCGTCGAAGGCGGCCGCTGGGAGATCTACGTGGGCGGCGCTGCCGGCGCTCATATCCGCAAGGGAGACCTGCTGGCGACCGTCGACTCCGCCGCGGAGGTGATGACCCTCACCGGGCGGTTCCTGCAGTACTACCGCGAGAGCGCCAACTGGCTGGAGCGCACCTACGCGTGGGTGCCCCGCCTGGGCATCGAACACATCAGGGCGGTCGTGGTCGACGACGCGGAGGGCCTGGCCGAAGGCCTTGATGCGCGGATGCAGAAATCCATTGATGCGTATCGGGATCCGTGGCGGGATGGGAAGGACCCGGTCACCGAGGGTCAGTTCCGAAGCTCGCTACCGTTGCTGCCGCTGCCGCGAGTGCCGGTGCGATGAACGATCTCGGCCCGGTAGCCCAGGTTCCGGTCGGGGAAGGCCGCACCTTTGCCGTGGCGGACAGCCAGATCGCGGTATTCCGTCTGCGCGACGGGTCATTACGCGCTCTGGACGCCGTCTGCCCGCACAAGGGTGGGCCACTGGCTGACGGACTGGCCGACGACGACGTGGTGGTGTGTCCGTTGCATGGTGCCACCTTCGATATGAGCACCGGCGCCGAGCTGGGTGGCGGTGTACCGGTGCGCAGCTACCCGGTGTGTGAGGTCGGCGGGCGAATTCAGATCGAGACATGAGCGCCACGCATACTCGCCAAACTGTCTGTGCGCCAGTACTTTTTATGCATCGGTGGATAGCCGCATCGGCTGTGGAGAATTCTTCTGCGTGTCGGTAGGGCGCGATAGAATTCGAACATGCTTACGAATCAGGTGTCGGATCGGGAGGCCGTGCTGGCAGCCTTCGATGCCTACGATGCGGCGTGTAAGCAGTTGGTCGCACTGGATTTCACACGGATGACACCGGCCGAGTTATTCGAGTTGCAGTCGCGTCGTGAGCATCGGGTGCGCACCACCGCCGTGGCCGACCATCGAATCCTCGCGGCACTGCAGGCGCAGGCAGCCCCGAAGGACATCGGCGCGCGATCCTGGCCGGAGATCCTGTGTACCCGGTTGCGGATCTCCAAGGACGAGGCCGATCGCCGCCTGGCCGATGCCCGCGATCTCGGACCGCGCCATGGAATGGACGGCGAGCTGCTGGAACCCAAGATGGCAGCCTGTGCGGACGAATTGGCCGGCGGCACCATCAATCGCGAACACGTGCACGAGATCCGCAAGGCGCTGACCGCCGCGGCCAAACACGCTGACCCTGCCGCGTGCGCGGATCTGGAACGCATTCTGGCCACCGCTGCGACCGGGATCACCCCGCGTACGCTTCGTGAAGTCGCGACGTACGCGCTCAACACCCTCAATCCCGACGGCGACGGTCCGGATCAGGCCGAGCGCAAGCGCGGAATCACGTTCGGGCGTCAGGATGTCGACGGGATGATCCGGGTCAGCGGTCACGTCGACGCCGAACTCGGCGCCTACCTGAAGACGATCACCCAGGTCTGGGGCGCACCGGGGGTCAACAACCCCGCCGACACCGAGCCGGTGCACAACCCCGTACCGAATCCCCTGCTGGAGAATCCCGGTACACCGCCGGACGACGAGTCAGTGCGGCCAGAGGCGGTGGTCGAATCGGGGCCGCCCGAGCCGGCCCCGCCGTCACCCAAGGAGAACTGGTTTCCCGACAACGCAAGCGTGCTTGCCGAGCTGATCGACAGCCCGCCGGAACCATTTGCCGAACGCCGGACCGCACTGGATGCGGCGACGGGTGACGCAGGGTTGCCGACCGATCAACTCAGCGAACGACGTTCGGCGTTCGATACCGCTCTCGACGCCGATCAAGGTACCGCCGCTGCCCGCGACACACGGACCAAGGCGCAGCGCAACCACGACGCGCTCAAGGCAGTCATACGCAATGCCTTGATGTCCAAACAGCTGGGCCAGCACGGCGGCCTGCCGGTGACGGTCGTCGCCTCGACCACATTGCGCGAATTACAGGATGCGGCCGGAGTCGCCCGGACCTCTGTCGGAACGACGATGCCCATCCGCGACCTGATCCGCCTGGCCGAACATGCGTACCACTACCTGATCGTCTATCGCGAGCACACAGCGGAGCCGCTGTACCTCGGCCGGACGAAGCGGCTGGCCTCCAAAGCCCAGCGCTTGGTGATGATCTCCCGCGACCGGGGGTGCACCATGCCGAACTGCCCCGTCGCAGGTATCGACTGCGAGGGGATGCACGCCGAGCTGGACTGGGCCTGTGGCGGACGAACCGATATCGACGGTCTCGGACTCGGTTGCGGAGCAGACAATCAGCTGGCATTCGAAACCGGTTGGGCCACAACGATCGGCGAGGATGGCCGGGTGCACTGGCACCCGCCGCCGCTACTCGACGTGGGGCAGGACACCCTGAACCACTTCCATCACCCCGAAGAGCTACTCAGACCACCTGGTGAGTCTCCGTAGTCAGCTGCGCGGGTGCGGTCAACCGTTACGCCGGAACCACCGCGGTGCGCGAAACCGTTCACCGACGCGCTTTGCCTCTGAACCGGGTTTATCACCGGGCTCTGGCTCTGGATCAGTGGACTCCTCGACGTCATCCGCGGCCTGCGGCTCATCGGCGACCGCCTCAGACACCACAGCGTCTGCGGAATTACCCTCGACAACCTCAGCCCCCGCAGACTCGTCTACTGCCGCGGGCTCCGCCGGCTCAGCCTCGGCCACCTCGGCGTCGGGCGATACCTCGACCGCTACCGGCTCAGCGTCCTCGACAGCCTCGACGTCCGCCGACTCCTCAGCCGACACCTCGACGTCCTCGACGTCATCGGCGGCCTCCGGCTCATCGACATCCGCCTCAGACACCGGGGCGTCCGCGGAATCACCCTCGACAACCTCGGCCACCTCAACTTCGGACGACTCATCCTCGGCTACAGGCTCAGCGTCCTCGACAGCCTCGACGTCCGCCGACTCCTCAGCCGACACCTCGACGTCCTCGACGTCATCGGCGGC
>JAKJHY010000013.1 GCA_021648845.1 Mycobacterium sp. MBM
CGAAGGAGCCACCGTCGGCGTCACCGCCAACCAAGGCCTCTTCGGCCACGGATCCTCGGTCATCGTCGCCAAATAACAAGCCCCCCAACCCGCGACCGTGCGTGTCTGCACCCCAACACACCGGGCACAGCCCAGAGTATGCGCACGCTCGCGATGAAGTGTTCCCGTGCAGAATGATTCGCGCGTCGCTATGGCATCGGCTTCGGATGGGATCGCACCAACCAGGAGGGCTCGCGTGCACTGAAATCCGGTCCAGCGAGCGTGCGCCAACTCGCATATAACGTCGGCGTGTTGGGCTCAGACACGCACTCTCGCCGAGAAGGTGAGGCGGGCGGGGTGGGTGTCACACCGGGTCTAGCGCCGAGATCAACCAGGCGCCATCGGATTTGGTCATGCTGACGATCACGCTACTGGCGGTCAAAGCCGGCTCGGGGCGGTCACGGCTGCTGGTCTCCTGGTTCAGGAAGAGCAGAACCTTGGCCGACTTCGGCGTCATTTCCATCAACGCGGCATCGAGCACTTGCGCACTGGCCTTGATACCGCGTTCCCGCACGGCCGGCGCGACGACCTCACCGCTGAAACTGCCGTAGTAGGTAAGGAACTCACCTGTCATCAATGCCTGCGCTCGCTGCAGATCTCGATCCAGCGTGTCCGGCGCGTACGACAACAGGGTCACCGTCGCCGTCGACGCCGAGTCGATGGCCGCCTGTTCGGCCGCCGCGTCGGTCTGCTGGCTCGGGCGGAAGCTGGTGAAGTACAGCACCGACGCGATCACCGCGGCGGTCAGCAGTAGGGCCGTGAGTGCCAGGCCCTTCCACCGGGTGGCCAGAATCGATCTGGTCCGTGCGGCGAATCCGGGCGATCGGTCTGCTTCCGGCGATGCTGCCGCCGGCCGAGCATCCGATTCCTCAACCGGCGCTTGCGCGCTCATCTCGTCAACGCTCACGGAACGAACTCCACCTTCGACATCTTGATCTGGTCACCGTCGCGCTTGAGGTCTACCTTCAAGCGCCAGTTCCGCGGCGCCTCTTCGGCGCCTTCGGCGTTGGTGACCGTCGACGACGCGGACACCAGCACGGAGGCCGTGTCAGCCGTCATGGATTCCACCGCCGACGCGTTGACCGTCGCCTTCGTGGTCACCTTGGCGTCCTCGGAGACCTTCACGAAATCCTCGGCCGCGCCCTGGAATTCCTGCCGGAACGGATCCACCGAGTTGTCCACGATGCGCTGCACGCTGTCCTGCGGGTTCTTGAAGTCTATCGACATCAGCGTCACCACCACCTGCCGCGCGGCCGCCGCGAACTCTGCCCGGGCGCGGTCATGGGCTCGCACATCCTGTTGGTACTGGATCATGAATCCGCCCGCTGCCAGTAGCGCGGCGGTGGCGATCAGAGCCGCGGCGCCGGCCCACCGCGTCCAGCGTGGCTTGCGGCCGGACGACTCCTCCGGCGTGGCATCTCGTTCGGCGCGCAGGCGGTCGGCCCGTGCCCTGGCGTCGGCCGCCTTCTGCTCGGCCGCGACGGCATCGACCTCGGCCTGATCGAAGCGCTCGGCGATCTCCTCCGGGGAGAGCTCGGCGCCGTGTTCGGCACATTCCGCCTCGATATCTGGCGGCGCGTCAGTTGTCGACATACCGGCACGTTAAGACCGTCGCCCGGCGCAGTGACCACACCTTCCCATCCAGTGGGCCACGTCACACGGCGCGGCCGGTTACCAGTGGCGCAACGAACAGAGCGCGCCCTTGGGCCCGTCGCCGGTGGCGACGACGACGCCGTCGACCGCAAGTTCGCAGTGGAATCCGGGTTCGCCGGGGATCCGGCCGCTGGTGGCCGACACCATCGCCCAGCGGTTCGGGTCGATCAGCGAGGTGTGCAACACCCACGGCCGGTCCGGACCCACCTCGACCTCGACCTTGGGGCTGAAGAGGTATGGGTTGTGACTGTAGTCGGCCCACGTCGGCGGATCGACGTCACGGAAGTAGATGTCGGCGGTCACGGGCGTCTCCGACGTCACCGTGTAGGTGACCTGTCGCGGCGGCTCGGCGTGCGCGGGACCGGCCGCTGCGAACCCGGTGAGGGCCAAGGACACCAGAGCGGTCAACCATCTCCTCGACATCAGTCGCCTCGAGTCCACAATGGGCCGCCGTTCTTGGACTGGCAGGCCAGAAACAGGCCGTCGGGGGCTTGAGCCACCCAGTTCTCGTAGCCCGCGCAGCTGGTGCCGAAATCCTTGACGCCGGCCATCGACGGGGATCGGAAGTAGCGAGGTTCATAGCGTCGTGGCGACCCGCAGAACACCATGCGCCCCCACGAGGTGGTGCCGAAGACGAAATAGGCGGTATCCGAGCAGGGCGCCCCGAGCACGACGCCCGGCTTGATGCCCGGTGTGCAGTCCGGCCCATCGCAGAAGGCCGGTTCGGCTTGAGCGGGACTCGCCGTCAGCAGGGCGGCGGCCAGCGCTGCCGTCGCCGCAACCGCCCTCATCGTCATGCCGGGCACTTTGTCAGGCCGGCGGTATGGCCGGTGGTGCTGGGTCCACTCAGTGGACAGATTGCTGGCGGCCGGCCGAAACACGGTATTAACTGCACTCGCCGTTGCTTTCCAGCAAGGTCAGTCAGAGGAGCAGGCAATGCTGCGTGTACCCGCATTCGTCACGTTCACCGCCGTCACCTGCGCCGTGCTGCAGACGCCTGTCGCGCTCGCCGATGACCCCGAATGGGGCATCAACGGCACCTACACCGCGACGTCCAACGGCGAGTGGGCACGGAAGAACGAGGTCTTCTACGACCAGGCAAGCCTGCGCAGCACCTGGACCGTCAGCACACAGTGCAGTTACCCCGGCGAGTGCACTGGCACGGTGCAGAGCGATTTCGGCTGGGCTGCCCCCATTTATCAACGTAGCGGCGTCTGGTACGTCAAGCACACGGTCGAGAACTGGATCCCGTGCCCCGACGGCACCACCGCACCGGGCCTGCAGACCTTCCGGTTCAAGCCGATGACGCCCGAGGGTGCATATGCGGACCCGACTTCCGACACCCTGGTGGGAGAGGATGTCACGACCGGGCCCAGCGGTGCGTGCGGGGTCAGCAAACCGGTCTACATCAACATGCCGTTCAAACTCGTCAAGGTCGGCTGAGCAGGCCCGTTCTCAGGGCGGCGGCGCCGCCGACATCAGTCGGCGGCCCGCACATCACTTGGGCAGCAAGTCTTCCCAACTCTGCGCCGGGGCGACCAGATCCTTCTGGCTGTACACGTTGCCGTCCGGAGCCGCGTACTGACCGGTCTGCGGGTTGTAGGTGGCGAACGCGACCGACGGTCCCCCTGCTGCGGACTCGTGTGCACTCGGCGCCACCGGCACCGCACCGCCGGCCGGGGCCGGCTCGACAGGTGCCGGAGGAACCGGACCGGTGGGCGGCATCGGCGTGCCTTCGACGGGCCCGAAGATCTGGTCCTGGAACGTGATCCGGTCATCGACCGGCACACCCTGAGCGATCAGGTTGGGATCGATCGGGTACGGCCCGGTGACGTGCTGGCGCATTGCGAGCGGCTCGAACTGGCGGTCGCTTTCGCAGATCTCGACCGTGGGGGCGCGCTTACCGGGCTGCCCCTGGCAGGGGAAGTTGCGTGCGCCGCGCACACCGATCGGCGAATCCTGCGGCAGCTTGCAGTACAGCCCCTCGGGGGTGTCGATATCGCTCTCGTCGGCCGGTGACCGCCACGACGAGGGCGGCAGGAAGCCGACCGAGCAGGCCGGTGGGTCTCCGAGGGTCAGGCTGAACTCCGACAACGCCATACCGGTCGGGTTGTTCAGCGACGAACCATAGGACTGGGTGGCCGCCAGGTACGGCGGCAGCAGGACCAGCAGTTGCTCCAGCGATGCGTTGTAGGTGATGCCGATCTGTCCGACGGTCGACAGATTGGCCAACAGCATGGGCAGTGTCGGTTTGACCTGATTGAGCAGCCGGGACGCCTCATGGGCCGCGCCCGAACCGGTCTGCAGGATGGTGCGCACCTGTTGGTCCCGCGCGGCCATGGTGTCGGTGATTCCGGCCAGACTGGCGGCCCAGGCCCGAATGGAGTCAACCTTCTCGGCCTGCCCGTCCAACAACGGGCGGCTGTCCTCGATCAGCGCCCTCGTGTTGCCCGCCGACTCGTCGAAACCGGCCGCCAATCGCGCGGACGCGTCGAACAGTGCACCCAGATCATCACCGGTTCCGTTGAGCGCCTTGAATGATTCGTCGAGAAGCCCACTGAGCTTGCCGGTCGGGATGCTGTCGACCAGCGCACTCATCTGGTCGAGCATCGGCCCCACCGGCTGCGGCAGCGTCGCGTTGTCGGCCGTGATGACCGAACCGTTTTCCAGATAGGGGGCGCCGTCTGTCCGCGGGACCAGATCGACGTACTGCTCACCGACGGCCGACACACTGCGGACATTCGCCTGCAGATCGGCGGGGATCTTCGGCGACCGCTGCAGCGACATCGTCACCTCGGCACCGTCGCGGGTCGGCTGGATCTTGGTGACCTTGCCCACCTCGATACCGCGGTAGGTGACATTGGAGAACTGGTAGAGACCACCGGTGGACGGGACCTGGAGCGTGACCCCGATCCGGCCGATACCGAGCAGGACGGGCGCCTGCAAATACACGAAGATCATGGTGCCGACACCGACGACCGAGGCGATGGTGAAGATGATCAGCTGGTTGCGGACGAAGCGTGTCAACATCAGTTGCCCCCTGGGACAGGCGTAGCCGCGGGATCGGGTTGGCCGGCCGACGCCATGTCGGCACCGGCCGCGGCGGCACCCGGCACCGGGGCCGCGTTCTCGACGAGCGGCGGGATCGGTGCGATCTCGGCGGGGATCGGCGTCACCGGTGCCAGTAACGGATCCCGGGTGTAGGTGTTGTACCAGGGGTCCCCCGGCGCCGGCACCATGGTGGCGTTCGGTTCACCCCAGCGGGTGCCCAGCAGGATTCCGCTCTTCAGGCGCGGAATGGTGAAGTCGAAGACGATGAATTGGTTCATATAGTCACCGCGGATACCCCGGTCGATGAACTCCTGCGTGTAGGGATAGGTGGGCAGGTACGCCAACGCGGTGGTCAGGTCCGGGCCGACATCGGCCAGTGCCCGCACCGTGGGCTCCAGATTCTGCAGGTTGCGCACGATGTCGTCATGTGATTCGTCGATCAGTTGTGTTGCGGTGTCGCTGAATGCGCCGAGTTTGGTCAGTGCGGTGGTGATACGGGGTCGCTGTGCGTTGAGCACCTCGAGCGCGGGTGGGATGCGCTGTAGCGCCCGGCTGAGCACCTCGCGCTGCCCGGCGAACGTCCCCGCCAATCGGTTCAGCGCCTCGATGGACCCGATGATGTTGTCCTGCTGGGCGTCCAGCATTCCGATGACCTTGTTCATCCGGGTCAGCAGGTCGCGGATCTGGCCCTGGCGACCGTCGAGAGCGGCATTGAAGTTGTGCACGATATCGCCGATGTGGGTCAGACCGCCGCCGTTGACCACCACCGACAGTGACGACAGGGTCTGCTCGGTGGATGGGTAGGTCGAGGTCTTGGCCAGCGGGATGATGGCACCCGGTGTGAGCCGGCCCGCTGGGGTCTCCCCCAGTGGCGGGTCGAGCGCGAGGTGCATCGACCCGAGCAAGCTGGTCTGGCCGACGGTGGCGACGGCGTTGGCGGGCACCACCGCATCGGGAAGCACCGACACCTCGACCTTGGCGGTCCAGTCGTCCACCGTCATGCGGCGCACGGTCCCGACTACCACGTCACCGATCATGACGGGCGAATTCGATTCCAGGGTACCCACATTGGCGATCTGAACGGTGTAGGTGGTGGCGTCCCCGCCGGTACCGACGGTGCCGGGCAACGGCAGGGAGTTGATACCGTCGAAGGAGCAACCGGAGGTCACCAGCACGGCACAACAGGCCACCGCTGCCCAGCCGCGGGCGGACATGTGCTTCATCACGGGGTACCTCCGGGAGCGGGTGCTGCGGGCGCCGGGGCTGCCACGGGTGGGGCCTCGGCCGGTAGCAACAGCTCGTTCAGATTCGTCGCCGCCGGTGCCGGCGCGGGCAGCCCGGGCGGAATCGGCGCACCCGGGTAGAGCGCCGGTGTCCTGGCGGCCGGCAACCCTGTCGGTGCGTATGCACCGGGTGGATGCGGCGGATTTGTCCATCCCGGTGGCGGCGGCACATCGCCGACCCCGGTGTACGCCGACACGGCGGGCGGAATCTCGGCGGGTTCGGACGTACCGCCGCCGCCGGGTGCCAGTGCCTGATCGGAGTAGATGACGTTTTTCGGTGCCGGGCCCAGATAGGCATTGAACGGGATGGGCAGGTAGTTGAAATTCATCAACCGCAGCGCCGGCCCAAGGTACTGAGCACATGCCCGGCCGGACTCCTCGGCGGTGACGTTCTCCACCGCCGATATCGCCGAGCAGATGGTCGCGACGGGGTTGGCGAAGTTGTTCATCGCGAACGATCCGCGTGGACCACCGGTGTCCGGGTTGTAGATGTTGTAGCCGTTGACCAGGGCGTTCGGCGCGGCATGCAGCACGTTCTTGACCACCATGCTGTTATCTGCGAGTACCTGGGTGACATTGGCCAGCCGCTCGATCTGCTCGGCGGTCTGGTCCCGCGACCCTGCGACGAAACTCTGCACCTTGCCGACGGCGACCGACAGTTCGGTGATCGCCGAGTCGAGGTCATCGCGGCTGCCGTCGATGACACCGGTCACATCGGCGAGGCGATCCTGGAACTGCACGATCTGGGTGTTGCTGTCACGAAGCGCAGTCACGAAGACCTGCAGGTTCTTGATCACCTCGACGATGTCGCCGCTGCCTTCACCCAGCACCCTGCCCACATCGGAGAGCTGGGTGATGGTCTCGTGCAGGCGATCTCCGTTACCTGCCATGGCATCGGCGGTGCTGTTGATGAACCGACCGAGCGAGGTTTCGGATATGCCGCTGCCCGGGCCGAGCTCGGTGGCCAGCCGAGTGAGTTGATCCTTGATCTCATCCCATTCGACCGGGATCGCGGTGCGATCCTCGCCGATCTCGGCACCGTCGGCCATGGTGGCGCCGCTGGCCTCCGAGGTCGCGCCGTAGGCGGGCGTCAGCTGTACGTAGCGCGCCGACACCAGGTTGGGCGCGACGATGATCGCCTTGGCATCCGCGGGCACGGGGACATCCCGGTCGACCCGCAGCGTCACCTTGGTGCGGGTGCCCTCAGGCTCGATCGACCCGATGGTGCCGACCTGTACGCCGACCACCCGAACCTCGTCGCCCGGGTAGATCGCCGTCGCCGATGTGAAGTAGGCGACGATGGTCTTGGGACTCAACCAGCTCTGGTACACCACAAAACCGGCGCCTGCCAGCACCGCCACCACCGCGGTGATGACGATGAGCTTCTTGGCGCGTGGGCCGGACGCCGTCATCGGGAACCTCCGGGAATACCGTTGAACGGGAACGGGAACTCGGCACGCGGGCCGGCGGTGTCCGGCGGTTGCCCGGCATTGACGCCGCGCCGGAATCCGAGCGCATAGTCCAGGAACGGCTGAATGGCCGGGCCCGGCAACAAGTTCGCGGCGAATCCGTAGTAGTAGAACCCGTTGTTGACCGCTTCGCCCTGGGTGAGCTGGTACTTGGCCAGCCCGGTCAGCGACTTCGTCAGGTTGTCCCGGTTGCGTTCCAGCATCTCCGAGACCCGGTTGAGCTGCTCGAGCGTCGGAGCGAGTTCGGCCTCGTTCTCGTCGACCAGTGTCGAAAGCTGTTGCGCCACGGCCGTGGTGTTGGCGAGCAGGTTGACGATCGCGTATCGGCGATCCTGCAGCACACCGAGCAGGTCATTCGCGTTGAGCAGCAGGCTGTTCACCTGTTGGCTGCGTTCGGATAGAATCCCGGTGACATCGGCAGCGGTGGTCAGCAGATCGCTCAGCGATTCGTTGCGACTGTTCAGCGATCTCGACAGACGGCTGACTCCGTCGAAGGTGGGACCCAGCTGTGGCGCCAACCGTTCGATGGTCTCCGACAGCACGTCGAGGGACTGGTTGATGGCCGCCGTATCGGTTTCTGCGGTGTTGGCGGTGAATTCGTTGAGCGCATCGGTCAGCGAGTAGGGCGAGGACGTCCGCGTCAGCGGAATGACGTCGAGGGCGCGCATCCGGTCGCTGCCGCGCGGCTCGATGACGAGGACACGTTCGCCGAGCAGGGTGCCGATCCCGATCTGCGCGATGGTGTCCGTGCCGAGCCGGACCCTGCTGTTGACCGCGAAGGTCACCAATGCCTTGCCCTGATCGAGCTCCACATCCGACACGGTGCCGACGGTGACGCCGGAGACTTTGACGTTGTTGCCCGCGGACAGTCCGCCGGCCTCGGCGAAGACGGCCTGGTAGCGCATCGAGGTGGCCCATGCCACCAACTGCTGCGGCTGCAACCCGACGGCGATTATCAGTGCCATCAGCACCAAACCCAGCACACCCGCACGAACCAACTTCGATTGACGGTATTTCTGCATCAGGGTTCACCGCACCTTCCGGTGTTCTGGATGACCCAAGGGAAATGAGCGGTACGTCCCTGCAGGTCGGACACGCGGATCGACACTCCGCAGATGTAGAGGTTGAGCCAGCTGCCGTAGGAACCCAGCCGCACGAGTTTGCGGTAATTCTGCGGCGTCTTCTGCAACACCAGATCCAGCCGGGCCAGATCGGTCTCGTTCGACAGCAGCGGCGCCAGCCGGGTCAGCTGATCCACCGTGCCCGACAACGCCGGACGGGCATCGGTGAGTAGATCGGCCAGCGATGCCGTTCCGTTGTCCAGTGCGCTGATCGCTTCACCGATCGGGTCCCGCTCGGCGGCCAGTCCGGTCACCAGACGCTCCAGTCCGTCGATCGCGCCGGAGAACTGCTGGCCGTCCTTGCTCAGCACTGAGAGTGTGTCGTTGAGATTGTCGATGAGGCTCTCGACGGTCTGTCCGTTGTCCGCGATGGCGTTGGTGAACGACGACGTCCGGGAGAAAAGCGACTCCAGATCCCCACCCTGGCCCTGCAGGATCTGGATCAGCGAGTTGGTCAGTGCGTTGACGTCAGCGGGGTTCAGTCCCTGGATTACCGGTTTGAGACCGCCCAGCAGCAGATCGAGATTGAGAGCGGGCTCGGTCTGCTCGACGCCGAAGCGGGTTCCCGGCGGGCGGATCCTGGTCGATCCAGGTTGATCGATGAGTTCGAGGTAGCGGTCGCCGACGAGGTTGAGGTAGCGCACGGCGACCTTGGTGTTCTCGGTCATCCGGATGGTGTCGTTGGCGTCGAATTCGACCAGCACGGTGTTGTCCGGCTGCAGTTCGACCTCGCGGACAGTGCCCACCCGGATACCGGAAACCCGCACCGAGTCACCGGATTTGATGCTTGACGAGTCTGTGAAGACCGCCGAGTAACCGGCCGTCGAGCCGGAACGGTACTGGCTGAAGATCGCGAACAGCCCGGCGGTCAGGACGACCATGGTCAGTCCGAATGCGCCGAACTTCAGCGCCGTCTTGCTGAAACTGCTCATCCGGGCTGGCCGATCTGCGGGGTGTTTCGTGGCGGTCCGTCGATCGGACCGAACAACGCCTGCTTGAGGCCGTCGGAGTTCAACAGGAGTCCCTCGTTGCCGTACTGGGCGGGATTGGCGTTGACGTCGGTGATGACGAAGGGTGGATGCTTCTGGAAGGGCACCTTGGGCAGGTCAGTGCACTGCGGGCCGCCGGTGGCGGCAACCTTCGGCAAGTTCTGCGGGTAGCGGTACCGCTCCTGCCCGAGCACGATCGTCTGCAGCAGCAGACCGCCGGGCAGCGGGGTGCCGGGCGCCTTCGCCAGCTGTATCGCTCCGCCGAGACCACAGGTCAACGCCGCGTTGTATTCGTTGGTCAGATCGGTGGTCGGTACCAGCAGGCGCATGGTGTCGGTGATGGCCTGGCGATTGCCGCCGATGACATCGTTACCGGTGTCGGCCAGTCCGATGACGCTGATCAGCAACGCGTCCAGGTTGTCCTGCTCATCGAGCAACGTCTGGCTCAGGCGCGTCGACGCATCGACGGTGGCCACCAAGTCCGGCGCCGCATCGGCATACGCGTCGAACACCTCTGGAGCGACCGTGATCTCGTGCTCCATGGTCGGCAGGCTCGGGTCGATCTTCGCCAGGAAGCTGTCGAAATCGGAGAGCATCTGCCCGATCTGGTCGCCGCGGCCATCCATGGCGGTGGCCAGCGCTCCCAGCGTCTCGTTCAATTTGGTCGGTTCGATCTTCTGCAACACAGTCGACAACTGTTCGAAGACTGTGTTGATTTCCACGGTGACGTGACCGGCGTCGAGCACCTGCCCGGACGCCAACGCCTGCGGTGAAGGGTCCGCCGGCGGAATCAACTCCACGAATTTCGAGCCGAACACGGTGGAGGAGGCGATGTCCACCTCCACATTGGCGGGGATGATGTCCATATACGACGGATCCATGGCCAGGTGCAGCTTGGCCCGGCCGTCGGGCAACGACTCAATCGACTCCACTGAGCCGACCAAAGCTCCGTGCAGCTTGACCTTGGCATCGGCGCTCATGACCAGGCCGGCACGTTCGGAAAGTACTGTCACCGGAACGGTTTTGGTGAAACTGCCGCGGAACAGTCCGATCGATACCGCGACGATCGCCAGCAGCACGCCAACTGTCGCCAGGCCGATCAACGGCGGTTTGATACTCGTACCCATCGCCACGTGTGCTCCCTATCCCGACAGATTGAAGTTGCCGTTGGAGCCGTAGATCGACAGCGACACCAGCAGCGTCACCGAGATCACGACGATGAGCGAGGTGCGGACGGCATTGCCCACCGCGACACCGACGCCGGACGGTCCACCGCTGGCGAAGTAGCCGAAATAGGTGTGCACCAGCAATACCGCTATGGCCATCAGGATGGCCTGCAGGAACGACCACAGCAGATCCATCGGGTTGAGGAAGGTGGAGAAGTAGTGGTTGTACAGGCCCGCCGACTGACCGAAGAGCCCGACCGTGGTCAGCTTGCTGGCCGCGAACGACAGGATGACCGCGATCGAGTAGAGCGGGGTGATGGCGATCATCCCAGCGACGATTCGCGTGCTTACCAGGTACTCGACAGGCCGGATCGCCATGGCGTCCAGGGCGTCGATCTCCTCGTTGATGCGCATGGCGCCCAGCTGTGCGGTCACGCCCGCGCCGAAGGTGGCAGCCAGGCCGATGCCGGCGACGACGGGAGCCGAGATCCGCACGTTGATGAAAGCGGCCAGGAAGCCGGTCAGCGCCTCGATACCGATGTCGCCGAGCGAGCTGTAGCCCTGGACGGCCAGGGTTCCGCCGGCCGCCAGCGTCAGAAATCCGACGATCACGACGGTTCCGCCGATCATGGCCAGAGTGCCGGCACCCATGCTGATCTCCGCGATGAGTCGGATGATTTCGCGGCGGTAGTGCACGAAGGCGTGCGGAACGCCGGCCAGTGCGCGGCCGTAGAACATGGTGTGTTCGCCGATGCGGCCGAGGGCGCCGACCGGCCGTTTGAGCTCGCGGACCAGGTACGGGTGAAGCGATCGCGTTGCGGTCATCGGCCTAGTCCGCGGTCATCTGGATGCCGATGGCGGTGACCAGCACGTTCACCACGAACAGGGCCATGAAGGCGTAGACCACGGTTTCGTTGACCGCGTTGCCCACCGCTTTGGCGCCGCCGCTGTTGATCATCAGGCCGCGGTAGCAGGCCACCAGACCTGCGATCAAGCCGAACAATCCCGCCTTGACGCACGAGATGATCACCTCAGGCACACCCGTGAGCAGCGTGATGCCTGCGGCGAACGCACCGGGATTGACGCCCTGGATGAAGATCGAGAACACGTAGCCGCCGAGGATGCCGATGATGACCACGAGGCTGTTCAGCAACAGCGCAACCAGCCCGGATGCGAGCATCCGGGGTGTCACCAGCCGTTGGACGGGGTTGATGCCCAGGACCTCCATGGCGTCGATCTCTTCACGGACAGTCCGAGACCCCAGATCTGCACACATCGCGGTGGCCCCGGCGCCGGCGACGATCAGCACGGTGACCATCGGGCCGACCTGGGTGACGGCACCGAAGGCCGCCCCGGCGCCGGAGAGATCCGCCGCCCCCAGCTCGCGCAGCAGGATGTTCAAGGTGAAGCTGACCAGGACGGTGAAGGGAACCGCGACCAGGATCGTGGGCATCAGCGAGACCCGCGCGACAAACCAGGACTGCTCGATGAACTCGCGCCCTTGGAAGGGCCGCTGGAAGATGAACTTGAACGCGTCGGCGGACATGGCAAGCAGACCGCCGATGGCTCTCATCGGACCCGGCCCGCCCGCCCGGAAGATCGGAATTCCCGCCGACCACCGGTCCTGGACTTTGTTCACCATGTACCGAAGAACCTCCACGACTGGTTCTGTCGAACCACACAACCGGCCTGTCGGCACGCTGACCTCAGAACGGTGACAGCCCGGCATGATGTGCGACACACCATGTCCCATCCACCGGGAGCCATCACACGGCAGACGGCGTCGGCACGGGAACGTAGCGTCTGCCGATACGTCCGAGCGTCACCCCATGACAGGAGCCGAGCTGTGTCCGTCCCCACCCTTTCGCCGTCGCCCAACCTTGCGCGCTATGCCGGACGTCGCGTGGTGATCACCGGTGGGGGTTCAGGCATCGGTCAGGCCTGTGTGCTGCGGATGCTGGCCGAGGGTGGCCGCGTCGTCGCCGTGGACATCAGCGCCGATGGCCTGCAGGACACCGTCGCCAAGGCCGGCGACGTGGACGGCCGACTCACAACGGTGGTGATGAACATCGCCGACGAGGAATCGGTCGAGGCCGGAATCCGCGAGGGGCTCGCGGCACTTGGTGGACTGGACACTTTGGTCAACGCGGCGGGCATCCTGCGCTCGTCGCATCTGGCGCAGACCACCCTGGCCGACTTCGAACAGGTGTTGCGGATCAACCTGGTGGGGACGTTTCTGGTGACCCGAGCCGCCATTGCGGCGTTGCATGAGGGCAACGGTCCTTCGGTGGTGAACTTCAGCTCGACCTCGGCGCACTTCGCTCATCCGTACATGGCGGCGTACGCGGCCTCTAAAGGGGGCGTGCTGTCCATGACACACGCCTGGGCCTCCGAGTTTGCCAAGGCCGGCATCCGTTTCAATTCTGTTCAGCCGGGTTCGATCTCGTCTGGTATGACGGATGGGACCGGCGCCGCCCGCCAGAGCGTGGGCCCCGGCCTGCCCGAGGACGCCGACTACAGTCTGTTCGCCAAGGTGGCGCCGATGCTGCCGTTGAGCGACGGCGCCATCTTCGCCCGGCCCGATTCGGTGGCCGCAGTCGTGGCCATGCTGGGTTGTGACGACGCGTATTTCGTCACCGGCACGGAAGTGCGGGTCGACGGCGGCTCGCACATGTAACGGCGGTCGAAGTCATCCGCGAAAGGATCGACATGAGGGTTCTCGCACTGGCGTGCGCAGTCCCGGCCCTGGCCGCGGCGGCACTGACCGCTGCGCCTGTCGGTGGCGCCGAGACGTTCTTCGCCAACTACCAGCTGGTGATTCCGGCTCGATACGATTTCCATACCTGGGCCTGGTCGGTCTCGCACTGCATACCGGCCGCCGAGAACTGCCGAGTCATCGGCGCTATGCCGATGCCCACCGCCAAGGCGTTCGAGTACTCCGGTCAGGCTCAACTCGTCGACGGTCGCTACACGCTGACAGTTGACGTTCCGGACGGGTTGCGTTGCGGCAACGTGTATTACGGACCGGTGGCCGCGACCCGGGACGTCTACTCCTGGGATGCGGTGACCATGCAGGGCACGTTGACATCCTCTTTTGCCGCCGGATGCGACGGCGCGCCAGGCACCTTGACCTATCCCTTCTCGCTGGTGCGGCTCTGAACGGAGCACCACCGGGACAACCCATTTCGCTGGGGTCGGTCTGTCCGACGAGAATGCCGGCGCAGTTCACACGAACTGCGCCGGCATCATCTTTCGGGTTACACAGCGACGGTGCTTGCCACGTTGAGGTTCACGGTGCGCACAGGGTCGCCGTTGTACTTCTTGAACAGATTCAGCACGTTGAACCTGCCGTCGGTGGCGACGACCTGGAATGAGTCGTCCCCGCCGATCTCGGCGAAAGCTTGATCGGGCGTGTAGGTGAATTGACCGGTAACCGCGTCGATCGAGACCGTGCCATGCTTGGGTTGCCTGACGATTTGGTATCGCACCTCCGGGCGCACCACCTCACCGGTGAGCACGCCTGTCGCGGCGCCGGTCGCATCGAGGGTGCTTTCGCTGATGACGGTCCCCCGCACACCCTTCAGGTCACCGGTGCCCAGGTGCGGCTGCAATTGCGCCACCGAGCGTTCCTGCGTTGCCGAGAGCAGTACACCCTCGAAGTCCAACGTCACATCGCCCGTTCCCAGACCATCGATGGTGACTTCGCCGATCTCCTTACCGGTATAGGTCACGGCGCCGGACGAACCGATGTAGACGCAGGTGATGTCCACGGCGTCGGGGGCGTGCCAGTTGCTGCCCGGTTCGGTGCCCAGATACGCATCGTTCATGAACGGCAGCCCGGTAAATCCATCTACAACCGCGCAGTCGCAGTCCGGCTCCGGAGTCCTCGGCTGAGCCGGGAACGCAAAGACATTGGCCCGGATCTGGACCTTCTTGCCCATCTCATCCGGATCGACAGCATCGACGTTCCCGGTGATGACGCCGTCCGCCTGCTGCTGACCGATGTTCACCGCGCCGATTGTGGGCGCCTGGTTGAAGAAGGTCCTCCGCACCAAGGCCAGCACGGCCCATGCGAACGGAGCCTGCACTGAGGGCGCCGAGGGGCCCAATGCCGTGAACGGCCGGAAGATCGCGTCGACGAATCGATGCACCGCATCGGCGATCCGAGCGACGGGATTCGACGCTGCCACCGCCGTGGGAATCGCCGCAGCTACCCCAGTTGGGCCTTCCGTGGGCACACCCGCCGCCGGTGTGGACGCCGACCAACCCGCCACCGATCGGGCCGACGCTGTCGACATCGGAGCGGCCACCCGAGCGGTCCTGGCTACGGGCGGAGCGGCCGGTGCCGTCACCGCTGGCGAACCAATGGCTGCGCGCGGGGTCGTGTCGTGTGCGCCAGCATCCGAATCCGGGGACGGGTCGCGCTTCTCGATGGTCATCGCGGCCCGCGGCCTGAACTTTTTCTTGATCGGGTCTTCAGTATCGGAGTCTAGCGGGACAGTCGTCTGAAGCGGAAGCTCTTGCGGTGTAGAATTTTTCGAGTCCACGTCTGCCTCAGAAACATCGTCGACACCCGGTCCAGTTGCTGCATCGTCGGCCACTTCTTCGGCGACGTTCATCACGTCACCGTCGTCGTCGGGCGACGCCGTCCTGACGGAACGCGGTGGCGACGAAGTCTTGCGGTCGTCACTGTCGTCGTCCGGGCCGGAATTTCGTGTCGAGAGTGTCGACCTCGGCCCGGCGTCCCCACCCGGCCGCATGGCAGTGGACGAGGAACTGGCTGAACTCGACGAACTGGTCGAGCTACCGGCGGAATCCGACGAGTCGTCGGCGAAGGCAACCCCGTGACCAGCGGCGACTGCGGCGAGCAGCCATGCCGAAACCGTCAGGCTCCCATAGCCGACGGTTCGCGCTGCCGTCTTGGTGCCTCGGCCCGCCCGTGGAGTCATCCGCGGAACGCGGTCTGGCCTCCCGTCCGCTGGTGAGTCTGCAGTGGAGACTTGAAACATCGGCGGTGCCCTCCTGGTCAGATCAGTGACACCGAACACTTTGTATCAAGAAAGTGATCTGTTGCTCACTGTGTCCCGATGAGCGGATGGTCGCCTATTACCACTGGCCGACCCAACCGTATCAATGATACGGTTGGGTCATGTCCGAGGGTTCCCGCCTTACCCACCTGTCCTATGTGGTGCTGGGCGTGATCGCGGTGCGCGGATCCACCACCTCGTATCAGCTCAAGCAGTACGTCGCCGAGTCCATCGCCTATCTCTGGCCGCTGCAACACGCGACGCTCTACCGCGAACCACGCCGACTGGAGGGCGCCGGACTGCTGCAATCCGAGACCGAAGGGGGTGGGCGGAAGCGCCAGTTCTTCACGATCACCGACAAAGGCCTTGACTGTCTTCGCGATTGGCTTCGCGACCCCACGACATCGTTACCCGCCGAACTCCATGACGAAGCGCTGCTCAAACTGCATTTCGGTGAGCTTGTCGACCCCGCAAGCATGCGTGAACTGGCCGAGCACCAGATCGTGGAACGTAAAGCGCGCCTTGCCTATTACGCCGATCTTGAGCGTCGCTATCAGGACCGCCCCGACCTCGGCTATCCGCTGGCAACGCTGAAGGCCGGTCAGATGATCGAAAAGGCCTCCATCGCCTTCTGGCGCGAGATCGCCGAGACCGCCGACGAACTGGCGCCCGCACGTCCGGGCGCCCGTGCACACACCGCGCTGTCCCCCATCCATACCCATCAGCCCGAACGAAAGTGACTGCCCCATGGCCCTGCCCGAAATCTTGCGCGACCTGACGCTACCCGTCGTCGCGTCGCCGCTGTTCATCTGCTCGGGCCCGGAGCTGGTGATCGCCCAGTGCAGTGCCGGCGTGGTGGGCTCCTTCCCCGCCCTCAATGCGCGCCCCGCACCCGCGCTGCGCGAGTGGCTGGAACTGATCTCCACCACCTTGGAGCGCCGCCGTCATGACCATCCCGAACTGACGACGGCCCCGTACGCCGTCAACCAGATCGTGCACAAGTCCAACGAACGCCTGGAAGAGGATGTCCAGGCGTGTGTCGACTACAAGGTGCCGATCGTGATCACCTCACTGGGCGCCCGCGCAGACGTCAACGATGCCATCCACTCCTACGGCGGGATCGTGCTGCACGATGTCATCAACGACACCTTCGCCCGCAAGGCCGTCGACAAGGGTGCCGACGGATTGATCGCGGTGGCCGCCGGGGCAGGCGGGCACGCCGGCACCATCTCGCCGTTCGCGCTCGTGCAGGAGATCCGGGCCTGGTTCGACGGCCCGTTGTTGCTGTCTGGCGCCATCGGTCACGGCAGATCGATTCTGGCAGCGCAGGCCGCCGGAGCGGACCTGGCCTATATCGGTTCGGCTTTCCTGGCCACCAGCGAGGCGCGCACCGAACCGGCCTACAAGCAGATGGTCACCTCCAGCGGTGCCAGCGATATCGTGTATTCGAACCTGTTCACCGGGGTGCACGGCAACTATCTGCGCGGCTCGATCGAAGCGGCCGGCCTGGACCCGGAGAACCTGCCGCAGTCCGATCCGTCGCAGATGGACTTCGGTTCGGGCGGCAACACCGATGCCAAGGCATGGAAGGACATCTGGGGCGCCGGCCAGGGCATCGGCCCGATTCGCGAAGTCACCTCCACGGCGCATTTGGTGCAGCGACTGGGCCGCGAGTACGCCGAGGCCCGCAGTCGACTGCTCGCCGAGAGCGCCGCGCCGGCCGGCGTCTGAGATCACCGGTCCGCCCACGACGCCGTGGGCGGACCTGCGCCGGCGCGCGATATGGCGATCTCGTCCGCTTGGGCACCCCCGCCACCCTCAAATGCAACCGCTGACACAGGGGTCGACCGGTAGGGCCGACTCCGGCGCCAAAATACCTTCGCCGGAATGGTTTTGGCTGTAGTCGATATCTCCGTCCAGAGACGGGGCTATCGGGACGAACCGACACAACAGCGAAACCGTCAGTGGACACGGTTCGTCCACCGGTTCGGCGTGACCCGGCGCCGCCAACACCACCGCGCCGATACCTGCCGCGGCAACCAGGGACGGCACCCAAAATGTCGCCACGGTAGGGATTCTCATCCAATCGACTCCGCCTCAAGACGACGCAGTGCGCGGAAGGCATATGGGGTCAGAACCGCGATCAGCACGAAGAACATCACGAATACCGCCCAGAAATTCAGGACTCCGTGCCAGGCGAACGGCCCGGTGCGCACAAACGGAACCACACTGAGCGGCAGGTACACCAGCGCGGTCAGGAAGCACACGTAACCCACCCACCGCGGAAACAAGGGTACGGCGCGGCGATCGGCCACGATGGCGATTCCGATCGCCATGCTCTGCAGGAACGAGAACATGAAGGTGAGATCGAAGAACAACCAACCGAAGTCGTACAGCGTGTGAACGGTCTCATCTGACCGAGTCTCGGCGCGGAAGGCCGCGGTCTGCCAGACCACCGCCGGAACCGCGGTCACGACCCCGGTCATCAGACCACCGATCAGCTCGGTCATGGACAACGGACCCATCGGGCCTTCCATCCGCCCGATGATCTTCGACAGCACGATGCTCCAGGTGTAGTAACAGGGGGCACCGATGACCATGAGCACCATTCCGAGCCGAATCGCAGTCTCGTGCTCGCGAAAATAGCCGGCGATGGCGGCAGCATCGAGGTCTTGTCCCGGCGGTGGCCAGAACCCGGCGAACACAGCGAAACCCAGCAGCCCGAAACCGACATACAGACACACCGACCAGAGGCCGACGCGTAGCATCCGGAAATCGGCGCGCTGCCTGGCCCGATCATCATCGGTGAGCGTCGAACCGATGGTCGCCGTCATGGTGCCCTCCCTTAGCGCGCCGCACTTCGCGAATCGCTGCGATCCGCCGAGTCGTCATCGTAATCGAATTTGAATTAGATTTAACGCTGAATGGCGATACCGGCCGGCCCAGACGAACCGGCTTGCTCTTCGATCAATCCCACCAGTGCCCGCAAGATGGATTCGAGACCATCGAGATCCGGCGCGAGGGCGGCCTGCTCGTAGCCGACCAGCAGATAGAGGGCGGCATCGGCGAATCGGCCGGCCCGATTTTCGTCGACCCCGAGTTCACGCGCCGCGTCGAACACCACACGATGCCGCAACCGGTCGACCTCGTGCTGAATTGCGGCGACCTCTGGAGTCACCCGACCCCAGGACCGTATCGCACACTCGGCCTGATGGTTCAGCCGCAACGCGATATCGACGAGCCCCTCGATCCGCCGTCGCGGATCCGAGTTCTCGCAGATCTGCTGGAGTTGCGCGAGCGTGCCATTGACCTTCCAATACCCGATGAGCTGGCTTCGGTAATCTGCCCAGCTGTCGAAGAAGTGATAGAACGATCCCGACGTGACCCCCAGCCGCCGGCACACCTCCGCCAGTTTGAAGGCGAGATGACCCTGCTCGCCGAGCACTGCGAGCCCGACCAGCAGATAGTCTTCCCGGGTCACTGCGCGCCACGGGGTCGATACACCCCACCGATTCTAATTCATGATAAATACTGTTGAGAAGTAGCTCGCCATGAACCGCACGCGGGACCGCCCGCCACCACACCGTCAGTCCGATGGAGATGCGTTATGACTGTCCAAGCACAGGCCTGCACCGACGACGGTGGCGACGACTCGGGGATGTGGACGCAGCCCACCGCCGTGGCGACGTGGCTGCTCGCCCAGGACTCCGTCGTCACCGCTCCGTTGACCATCACGAGGGTCGGTATCGGGCAATCGAACATCACCACACTGGTCGTCGACGCCGACGGCCGGGAGTGGGTGATGCGCGAACCGCCGGCGGGCATCGCGTCCGGTTCGACCCACAACCTGGACCGGGAGGCGCAGATCCTGCGCGCGTTGGCGCACGCCGACGTGCCCGTGCCGCATGTCGTCGGTACCGGTCTGAGTCCGGCCGGAACACCGTTCCTGGTCATGGAGCGGATCGCCGGTTCGGCACTGGAAACCGAAGAAGACGCCCGCTCGCTCACGGTGACCCAGCGGCATGCGTTGGGCACCTCGGTCGCCACGACCCTCGCCGCACTACACCGCCTTGACCCCGCGATCCTGGGCATCAAGATATCGAGCGACCCCTATCTGGTCCGGCAGATCCGTCGGGTGACGGCCGCGCGGGACCATGTTCCCGCCGCAAGCCGTCACGATGCCGACTGGGCGGCCGTGCGGGACAGGTTGGTCGATCACCTGCCCCAGGATCCGCCGGCGGTGATCATGCACGGTGACTATCGGCTGTCCAACCTGCTGGTCGCTGACGGCCGGATCACCGCCGTGCTGGACTGGGAGCTGTGCACCATCGGGGATCCGCTCGCAGATCTCGCATGGCTGCTCGACGATTGGCGGCCCGCCGATGAGCCCGCCATCGCGATGCCCAGCCCCACCCGGGCTGGGGGCTTCCCGGATCGCGCCGAAATGATCGCGATCTACCGCGATATCACCGGTCACCGGGTCGATGATCTCGACTACTACCGCGCGTTCACCCAGTGGCGGGCGGCAAGCCTGCTCGACGGCGTCCGTTCCCGTCGGATGTCGGGAGCATTGGGAACGCACGCCGCCGTCGATCCGGATGCACTCGACGATTCCATCGGGGTCCTGCTGACCTCGGCACGCGAGCACCTGCGCGGCATCGGATAACCCGCATCAGCGGTGCGCGACGTCGGCAACACCGTGTCGGATGATGGATTGAGCGTTCTCGACCACCGCGTCGATCGGAGCGCGACGCGGATTCCACCACTCCACCGCCCAATTCAACGCCCCGAGCACGAGCATCTGCGCGATGTAGAGATCGAGGTCGGGACGTAGCATGCCGTCTCGCGCCACGTCGTTGATCAACCGCCGCCAGATATCGCCGTAGCGTTCCTCCTCGAGAATCTGCCTCTTGCGTATCTCCTGCGGCACCTGCCCGGCGTTTCGGATCGCCGCCGTCGTGTAGTCCGAGATCTCCAATTCGTGTCGCAGATGAGCCTCCGCGGCAACCAGCAACCGGTCCAGGGCCGGCGTGCCGTCGGGAATCTCTTCGAGCACCGAAGCCACATGCTCACGCATATCCGCGATGCCCGCCCACATCACCTCTTCGATCAGTTCCTCGCGGGACGGAAAGTAGTAATAGATGGCAGGCGCTTGGAGATCCGCTGCCGCCGCGACGTCGGTCAGCCGCAGGCCCGCGTAACCATGCTCAGACAGCACGCGAGCGGCGGCGTCGAGGATGCGCTTTCGCGTCAAAGCCGACTTGGATTCGTGCTCCGAGTCGCTCGGATCCACCCGATCCGCCGACGTCGGGGGCCGATTGCTGTGCCTGGGCATTCCGACATGATACGGCCGGATTCGGGCGGGTCGGTCGACATCCGGCCGGGACGGCGACGCAGGCACTGCCGGTCGGCGTCTGGACACATGACCGGCTGACCTTGTCCTGAAAAAAATGAACCTGAAATAAAAAAAGCTTGACCAAACCGCGCGCATTGCGCAGAGTTGACGAGTGGCCCCGCCGTGCGGACGCGACGGACGCTCAAGTACGCCACCACCCGGAGCTCGATGAGATCACGCCTGCGCGAGCAGCGATCGGTCGGCGCCTGTGAGCATCACCAGCTGAGCACACCCTGAATCGGAGCGACGACCATGCGCACATCGGCATCGGATGCCTCGAGCGCGCCGCACCTTCGCCGTGGCGTCCTGCTGACCGCTGCCCTACCGATCGCGGTCCTCGGCGCGGCTACCGCGCATCCGGACAACCGGAGACTGAACGAGAGCGTCATCGCCAATGTCTACACCGTGCCACGTCAGGCGGGCTGTCCGACCGAGATCACCATGACTACTCACCCAGGCGCCGGCGAGCTCATCAGCACCGCCGACACGCACACCCGAGGAACCGGATGAATACATGACCACTGCCCTAGATACCCGCGCCGGGTGCATGGTCGGGGACCCCACATCGGTCGAAGCTCGCTTCGGCTTGCACGACTGTCATACCACCGCCGGTGGAAATCGTTGCGCGTTCCGGATTCCACCGTGGGCCCGCGACCGGTCAGGGCGGCCACGGGTGGGCGCATTGATGGTGTTGGCCGACCACATTCTCGGCGAATTGCCCTACCGGAACAGACCGCCGAAAACCTGGACCCTCACCGGGGAATTGACCATCGACATCGTCAGCGCGGTTCCGCTGGACGGGGAGCTGTTCGCCGAAGCTCGTACGGTGGCCCGTCGTTCCGAGACGTTCGTCGAATGTCGCATCACCGACCGCACAGGCGACATCGTGGCATCGGGTACTACGCGAAGCGTCACCACCGCCGCCATCACGGCAGATCCGCCGGCCGCCACCGCCGCACCCCCAGATGCACGGCCGGAGGCGGGTGATATCGATTGCGTTCTCGGCCTCAGCTATCGGCAATCCGGCGACCTGCTACAGGTTGTGCTTGCCGATCCCGACGGCTGGGTCAACGGGTTCGGGATCATGCACGGAGGGGTGTCCGCATGCGTCACCGAACTGGCTGGCGCCGAATACGTCGGCGCACGTAACCCGGATCTGCACACCGCGCACGTTCACACCACCTACCTACGTCCGGTTGTCGTCGGGTCCCCCTATGTCGCAACGGTTCGCCCTTATCTCATCGGTAGGTCCTCGGCCGTCGTAGAAGTTCTCGGCCACGGCGGCTCCGGAGAGCTGTGCACCGTGTCCACGGTGACCGCCCGTCGGCTGGGTTTCGCCGACCGGGTATCCACACCGGCAACACCAATGCGCCCTCGATGATGATCGGCTATCGCGCCGCCGACGTCATTCTGCACGGCTGACCTTTTCACGCAGGAGTCGCAGTGTCTTCACCCGGAAACCCGCTACCCCAGCGCCGGCGGCGATCGTTGGCCATGGACCGTTCGGAAGTCGACTCGTTCCTCGGGGCCCAGCGGACCTGCCGAGTCGGCACCGTATCGGGAAGTGGCCAACCCCACGTGACCCCGTTGTGGTTTGCCTGGGACGGCACCGCGCTGTGGTTGTACTCGATTGTGGACAGCCAGCGTTGGGCCGACATCGCTCGTGACCCCCGGGTGAGCGTCGTGATCGACGACGGAGACCGCTACGGGGAGCTGCGTGGCGTGGAAATCCTCGGTAGCGCACAGACTGTGGGCGAGGTTCCGCGGACCACCATCCCCGACCCGCAGTTGGCCACACCGGAGCAGCTGTTCGCGGAGAAGTATTTCGGATCCGCAGACTTCGTCGGCGACGGTCGCCACGCATGGCTGCGGATCATCCCGAACCGGCTGCGCAGCTGGGACTTCCGTAAGATCGGACAGCGGCCGGCATGAATCGGTCCGTCCCGACCGCCCCGACCTCACCCCTCCAGTAGCTGGCGGGCCGCTCGTTCCCCGCTCACCACAGCGGTCTCGACGCCTAGGTGGGCCAGATAGTCACCGGCCAGCCGGATTGGCGGAGGCATCGACGCCCGCAGGGCACGCATGCGCGCATAATGGCCGGGCGGGCAGGTCGCCAGTGCGCGATCGAAGCGGAACACCTCTGCGTGCGGCCGCGGATATCCCGAACCGAGAATCTCCCCCACGTGTCGTAGGGCGAGGACGATGAGTTCGTCGTCGTCGAGGCGCCTGGTGGCCTCGCTGGAGAAGTACGAATCGGTCATCCGGGCCCCGGCGGGTACCGGAGCCGGCGTGCGGGCGGTCTTCACAATCGTCCCGAGAATGTCCCGCGGCCCGGCGCCGACCGGCAGCAACATCTCGAATGCGTTGTCGGGCCATGGATCCCGGCCCCAACGCAGGTTGACGTGAGCCATCGATGCGTACGGGGCCTCCGTCAACACCCGGCGGGCATCTGCTGAGACACTATCGCCGAGCAGCCCCGCCGCGGTGGCCGAATCGGTGGCCACCACGACACCCGCGGCCGGTAGCGACGTCCCGTCTGCGACTCCCACGAGTACCGACCCGTCGGGTCGGACGCTCACCGAGGTTGCCTCGGTGCCCAGGCGCACCTGCGCACCCCTGGCCAGCTCTGCGCACAGGCTTCCCATACCCGCGCGCGGCAGAAGGAACTTGGCGCGGTGGGCACGTTTCATCAATCCCTGGAGGTACGGGATCGACAGATCTCGGCAGTCGGTGCCGAACGACGGTTCGATGAGGGGACGCACGAAGCACTCGAAGAGGTTGTCGCCCAGCCGGCGACGCGCCCAGCTCTCCATGTCCTCACCGGTGTCAAACGCTGCCAGGCTGTCGGTCTCGAACGGGTCGGGCGCCCAGGACACGATCGTCTGTAGCGCACGCGCAGCCAAGCGCACCTTGTCCCCGGTGGACAGCAGTGACGACGCGAGCACCGACGGGATGTAGTCGTAGCGGATGGCGTGCAGCCGTTTGCCGTCCCACAAGCCGGCCAGCGGCGACCACCCGGTCAGCAGATCACTGCAGCCCGCGTCGGCCAGCATCGCGATCGTCCTGTCATAGGAATTCAACAGGTAGATGGCACCAACCTCGACGTCGAACCCACCCCGCGCCACGGTGCGGGTCCGGCCGCCGAGCGTATCGCCGGCCTCCAGCAGGGTTACCGGTCTCCCGGAATGTGCCAGAGTCGCCGCGGCGGCGCAGCCCGCCATGCCGCCTCCTATGATCACGTACACGGCGACGTTTCCTCTTTCCGACGCTGGGGATAGCTGACCGGCTGCGTCATGCCAGCAGGTAGAAACCTATGAGCAGCAACCCGACCACGATGGTCCAGATGCCGGACACCGCGCGCAGCGCGATCGGCGCGTCGCGCAGCTCCATGAAGTACCGGCCGACGAAATGCACCTTGGCAAAGGCGATCACGATGATGATGATCGCAGCGCTGCGATCACCCAATTCGTGTCCGACGCCAAGGATCCAGGATGCGACGGTGGCCGCGACGAGGACGAACCAGACAACCGTGATGCGGTCACGCAGAAGACTTGTCAGCATTATCTCACCAAGTAGAGGAGCGGGAAGATGACGATCCACAGCAGGTCGACCATATGCCAGAAGCAGGCTGCGCCCTCCAGGTAGCGCTGCTCGCGCTCACCGCGCGTAGGCCGACGGGTCAGGGTGACCATGAACCACAACAGCGCGAGCCCGATCACCACGTGCAGCAGGTGCAGCCCGGTCATCACGTAGAAGTACATGAAGAAATCGTTGGTGGCGGGCACCAGGTCCATCGAGATCTTCTGGCCGTACTCGATCGCCTTGTTGACGATGAACGCCACCCCGCACGCCATCGCGCCGTAGAGAAGCCACCGCGCCAACGGCAACGCTCCACCGCGAACTGCCCGCAGAGCGGTCACCACCAACAGCGAACTGGTCAGCAGTACGAGGGTGTTGACGACACCGAATGTCTGGTTGAGCAGGAGCTGGGATCGGTTGAACTCCGCGGTATCGGCGCCGCGGTAGTACAGATAGACGCCGAAAAGCATGGCGAACACCGTCATGTCCCCGAAGATGAAGACCCACATGCCCTCTTCGCCGGGGAGATGTCGCTGCCGTGGCACATCCACGCCTGCTCGAGTGTGCTTGGCGGTCGTCGGCATGCTGGCGCCCCTCGTCATTGATCGGACCATGCGACAACGAATTTAACATGAAATAAAAAGTGGAGTACGGTATCGGCATGGTGAGTCAGCTCAGCGAGGAAGAAAACCTGCTCGTCGACACCGTGCGCCAGTTCATCGATCGCGAGGTCCGACCGACGGTGCGCGACGTCGAGCACGCCAACGAGTACCCCGAGGCGTGGATCGAGCAGATGAAGCGCATCGGGATCTACGGGTTGGCCATTCCCGAGGAGTACGGCGGCACACCCGTATCCACAGCCTGCTACGTGCTGGTCACCCAGGAATTGGCGCGCGGTTGGATGAGCCTTGCCGGGGCAATGGGCGGACACACCGTGGTGGCCAAACTGTTGTCCCAGTTCGGCACCGACGAACAGCGCCGGAAGTATCTTCCGGCGATGGCCAGCGGCGAGATGCGCGCCACGATGGCACTCACCGAACCCGGTGGCGGATCCGATCTGCAGGCCATGACCACCACGGCACTGCCCGCCCCCGACAATGACGGCGAACTCGCCATCAACGGGGCCAAGACCTGGATCTCCAACGCTCGCCGATCCGGGCTGATCGCCCTGCTGTGCAAGACCGATCCGAAGGCCACACCCAAACACACCGGGATCTCGGTCGTCCTCGTCGAACACGGCGACGGCCTGACAGTGTCGCGCGACCTGCCCAAACTCGGATACAAGGGGGTGGAGAGCTGCGAGCTGTCCTTCGACAACTGTCGAGTGCCGGCCGGTGCCGTTCTGGGTGGTGTGCCCGGCAGGGGCTTCAGCCAGATGATGCGCGGGCTGGAGACCGGACGAATCCAGGTCGCATCCCGCGCCCTCGGTGTCGCGACCGCAGCCCTGGAGGACTCGCTGGCCTACGCCCAGGAACGGGAGAGCTTCGGCCAGCCCATCTGGAAACACCAGGCCATCGGTCATTACCTCGCCGATATGGCCACGAAGCTGACCGCCGCCCGCCAGCTGACGCTGCACGCCGCACAGTGCTACGACAGCGGACGACGTGCCGACATGGAGGCCGGTATGGCGAAGCTGTTCGCCTCGGAGACAGCCATGGAGATCGCGCTCAATGCCGTGCGCATCCACGGCGGGTACGGCTACTCCACCGAATACGACGTGGAGCGATACTTCCGCGATGCTCCGCTGATGATCGTCGGCGAGGGAACCAACGAGATCCAGCGCAACGTCATCGCCGCCCAACTCGTCTCACGCGGCACCATCTGAGCGGTAGCCCTGGAAGGACCGGTACCGCGGGGGCGAGCCCCTCCCCGCCTTGGCGCCTCGCCGCCGCTACCGACAGATCAAGCTGTTCACATCGGGATACGCAGCGTCGGAGACATCCGGATCAAGTCCATCGACTGGTCGGCGTTGCCGACGACATGGCCACGATGTGGCGGCGCAGCCAGATTTCCGCCCCACACACTCCTATCATCGAGCCATGGCGAGAAAGTCGGCGATTGCCGAATCACATGATGCATCGGGTGACACATCGGGTGACACAAAGGCCCAACGCACCCGTGCCCGCATCCTCGACGCCGCCGCACGCGTCCTGAGCGTCAAAGGCTATGCAGGCACCCGTCTCACCGATGTTGCCACGCAGGCCGACCTGCAGGCGCCCGCGATCTACTACTACTTCAAGTCCCGCGACGATCTCATCGAAGAGGTCATGTTCTGCGGGATCAGCGATATGCGGCGCCATCTGACCCGGGTGCTCGATGAGTTGCCCGACGGCATGAATTCGATGGATCGGATCATGACCGCGGTCGAGGCTCATCTACAGCACGAACTCGAGCTCTCCGATTACGCGCGGGCCACCATCCGCAACTCCGGCCAGATCCCCGATCATCTGAAGGCCCGCCAGAAGAAGGAAGAGGCTGCTTACACCCGGATCTGGCGTGGACTGGTCAAGGCCGCCGCCGACGATGGCGAGATCCGCGAAGATCTCGATCCGATGCTGGCCCAGGCGCTGGTGCTCGGCGCGCTCAACTGGGCGGCGGAATGGTGGGACCCGCGTCGCAACTCCGTGGAGACCATGGTTCACAACGCCCAGGTCTTCGTCCGACACGGCTTGAGTCCAGCGCCGGCCAGCAGGTCGCGTCGCAAGCGCTGAATCTGGGCGATACCGCACTGCCTGGAATTGCTCTCATTTTTGATTTTATGTTAAATTAATTGCCATGACTGAGGCTTATATCGTTGACGCCGCCCGCACCGCTGTCGGACGACGCAAAGGCGGTTTCACAGACGCACATCCGGCCGATATGGCCGCTCACGTGATCAACACCGTCACCGGCCGCCACGATATCGACCCCGCGGCCATCGACGACGTGATCCTCGGCTGTCTGGACAACATCGGCAGCCAGGCCGGCGATATCGCCCGCACCGCTGCGCTGGCGGCCGGGCTGCCCGAGTCAGTGCCGGGTGTCACCATCGATCGCCAGTGTGGATCTGCCCAGCAGGCAGTGCATTTCGCGGCCCAGGCCGTGATGAGCGGAACATCGGATCTCATCGTCGCCGGTGGCGTCCAGAAGATGACCCAATACCCCATCCTGTGCGCGTTCAACGCAGGCGAGCCGTTCGGATCGAGCGATCCGTGGACTGGGTGCGGAGGCTGGCAGGACCGGTACGGCGATCAGGAGATCTCACAGTTCCGCGGGGCCGAGATGATGGCAGCCCAATGGAAACTCAGCCGCGAGGACAACGAGCGCTTCGCCTTCGCGAGCCATCAGCGCGCGCTGGACGCGATCGACCAAGGCCATTTCACCAGGGAGATCACCGAATTCAAGGGCATCTCCGTCGACGAAGGACCACGTCCGGACACCACGCTGGAGAAGATGGCTTCACTACCCACCCTCGTCGACGGGGGCGTGCTCACCGCCGCGGTCGCCAGCCAGATCTCCGACGGCTCCGCGGCATTGCTGGTCGCCTCCCAGTCCGCGGTCGACCGATTCGGACTGACTCCGCGCGCCCGTATCCACCACATGTCGGTGCGCGGCGCCGATCCGGTGATGATGCTCTCGGCACCCATCACTGCCACCCAGCACGCCCTCAAACGCACAGGCATGTCGATCGAGGATATCGACGTCGTCGAGATCAACGAGGCTTTCGCTCCGGTCGTGCTGGCCTGGCTGGCCGAGATCGGAGCCGATCCCGCCAAGGTCAACCCCAACGGTGGCGCGATCGCGCTCGGACATCCCATCGGCTGCACCGGCGCCCGCCTGATGACCTCCATGCTGCACGAGCTCGAGCGCACCGGCGGACGATTCGGCCTGCAGACCATGTGCGAAGGCGGCGGCCAGGCCAACGTGACCATCATCGAACGCCTCTGATCATCATGAAGCGCTCACTCTACGAAGCCGACCACGATGCCTACCGAGAAACCGTGCGGGAGTTCCTGGCCCGTGAAGTCCTTCCGCACCAGCATGATTGGGACGAGCAACGCTGGATAGACCGCTCCGTCTTCGCGCGCGCCGCCAAGTCGGGCATCTACGCTCTGCAGGTTCCCGACGCCTACGGCGGCTCCGGCGTGGCCGATTACCGATACCGGATGATCGTCTGCGAAGAGATCGCCCGGATCAACGCCCTCTCCTTCGGGCTGACCGTCAGCCTGCAGGACGATCTCGTGCTGCACTACCTGCTCGACCTGACCGACGACGAGCAGAAGCAACGCTGGTTGCCAGGGTTCGCCGCCGGCGAGCTGATCGGCGCGCTGGCGATGACCGAGCCGAGCGCGGGCAGCGATTTGCGCGGTATGCGCACCACGGCCCGCCGCGAGGGTGACAACTGGATTCTCAACGGCCAGAAGACCTTCATCTCCAGCGGCATCATGTCCGATGTACTGGTCGTGGCGGCCAAGACCGACCCCGACGGTGGGTCACGCGCGTTCAGCCTGTTCGTCGTCGAACGCGGCACTCCGGGATTCGAACGCGGCCGCAAACTCGACAAGCTCGGCCTGCCCGCCCAGGACACCGCCGAACTCTACTTCGAGGACGCCGTGGTGCCTGCGGCCAATCTGTTGGGCGACGAGGGCAAGGGTCTGCAGTACCTGATGAGCCATCTGCCCCGCGAACGGCTCGGCGTCACCGCCAAGGCGATGGCTACCACGCGGGCCATCTTCGACGCCACCGTCGAGTACTGCCAGAACCGGCAGGCATTCGGCGCGGCGCTGACCGACAAACAGCACGTCCGCTTCGAACTCGCCGAGATGGAGACGGAAATCGACATCGCAGAGGCCTACACCGACCGCAGCGTGCTCGCCTACAACGCCGGTGAGTTGAGCGCGGTGGACGCGGCAAAGGGCAAGTGGTATCTCAGCGAGCTGCAGAAGCGGGTCATCGACCGTTGCCTGCAACTGCACGGCGGATACGGCTACATGATGGAGTATCCCGTCGCCAGGGCCTATCTGGACACTCGCATCCAGACCATCTACGGCGGCACCACCGAGATCATGAAGGAGATCATCGGGCGCGATATCGCCGCCCGATGAGCATCTGTGTATGCCCGGGACCGGAACAACCGGACCCGGGCATCCACGCCGTTGGGGACAATCCATCGGCGAAGAACCTTGATCCGTTCCGATTTTCAAATCTACAATAGAAACGCATTTGCTCGCATACCCGAGGAGCGTCCGATGACCAGCAGCCCGGTGGATTCGGCACCAGCGCAGACCGATCGAGATCCGGCCAACCCCGCGGATCGCGAGTACGACCCCGTCGACATCTCCCCCAAGTCGTTCTGGGCGCAGTCAGCCCGCGAGCGCGATGTCGCCTTCGCCGAGTTACGCCGCCGCGCCCCGGTGAGCTGGCAGCGGCCTGTCGAGAGTGATCTCGCCCCGTCGGAGACAACCGGCTTCTGGGCCGTGACCTCCCATGAGCTGATCCGCGAGGTGAGCACACATCCCGAGATATTCTGCTCCGGCGGC
This sequence comes from Mycobacterium sp. MBM, assembly GCA_021648845.1. Classification (GTDB taxonomy): domain Bacteria; phylum Actinomycetota; class Actinomycetes; order Mycobacteriales; family Mycobacteriaceae; genus Mycobacterium. Next base: position 30,292 of record JAKJHY010000013.1, read on the forward strand.
GGCATCCAACTCGAAGATGTGCCTGACGAGTTTCTGGAGGCCGCATCGTCCTTCCTGGCGATGGACGGTCAACGCCACCTCACCTATCGCAGGCTGATGAGTGGCTCGTTCACGCCTCGCCAGGTCAAGCGCATCGAAGACCAGATCCGCGACCGGGCAGCGACCATCGTCGACGAGTTCCTGACCAAGGGTTCCGGCGACTGGGTCGAGAATGTCGCCAAGCAGATGCCGATGAACACCATCTACGAGATGGCCGGCCTGCCCGTGGAGAAGCGGGATGAAGCGGCGCACTTCGCCGATGAGCTCGCGGGCTGGAACGACCCCGACATCGCTGCCGGCCGATCGTCTGCCGAGGTCCTCAACGACGCTCTGGTCGGCAATCTCGGGATCGGTCTGGAGTTCGCCGAAATGACCCGGGCCTGTCCGCGCGACGATATCTGGTCGAATCTGGTGACCTCTACCGTCGACGGTCACGAGCTCGACGACGACGAGCTCGCCTCGATGTTCGTGCTGATGTCCTTCGCGGGCAACGACACGACCCGCACCACATTGTCACTGGGCGTGAAGGCCTTCGTCGACAACCCGGACCAGACGGCGTACCTGCTCGAGGACTTCGAGGGCAGGATCGACGCCGCCATCGACGAGGTGCTGCGCTGGGTGACGCCGGTGATGACGTTCCGCCGCACCGCGACCCAGGACACGGTGCTCGGCGCACGCCACATCCGCAAGGGCGACTGGGTGGTGATGATCTACTCCTCGGGCAACCGCGACGAAAGCGAGTTTCCCGACCCGTGGACCTTCGACATCAGCCGCAAGCCCAACCAGCACGTGGCCTTCGGTGGCGGCGGCCCGCACTACTGCCTCGGCGCCTTCCTGGCCAAGATGCAGCTCAAGCACATGCTGGACCAGATCCTGCATCGGCTGCCCGAGTTGCGGTTCGGTGAGCCCGACATGCTGGTGAGCAACTTCGCCGCCGCGGTGAAAACCATGCATGCCGAGGCACGCTGTCCGGTCGGGCACTGAGCTCGTCCGGCTCTCGTACTGAACCGGCACCCCCGCTCCGACACCGTTGTCGGGGTGGGGGTGCCGTCCTTTGTGCGGGCGGCCCGGCCGGTCAGCGCGACCTGTCGAAGAGTTTCTCGATCAGGGCCCGTCGCTGCCCCCAGTCAGCGGTACGAAGGTCCACATGCCCGGCCTCGGTGACGATCACCTCGACATCATGGGCCGGTGTCGATGCGGGCCTGCTCAGCGTCTCCACCAGGGTGCTGCGCCCGCCGAACCCGGAACCGACGGCGATGATCGACAGCCCCTGCGGATGCAGCCGCGCCGCCGCGCAGTAGTCGGGGTGTCCCCCGATGCCGCCGACGATCTTGTCTCCGATGCCCTCGACGTTGACTTGACCGAACGGGTCGATCTCGATGGCGGTGTTGACCGCGAAAAACGGCCGGCCACGGGACAATCGGGTGATGTCGTGACTGTGCCCGATACCGCGCAGGATCGTTCGTCCGTCGGCCCAGTCATAGAGGGCTCGGTCACCGAACAGATACGTCGCCGACGGTTCGCCGATGAGCAGCCCGCGGCGCTCAAGATCGATCACCGCATCGGTCAACAGCCCGGTGTCGACGGACAACGGTGCGCGACTGCGTTGCAGCAGTGCGGTGCCGAGCTGTCCGGGACCGTACTGCACCCGGGCACCTTCGGGTATCAGTGCCAGGACCCGGTCGGCGAGTTCCTCGTGCAGCGGCTCGGGTGCGCGCGGGGCCACACACGCCGGTTCGTCACCCGCCCGTCCCAACACCGACACGGCGTCCAGTGGCAGCGCAGATTCGGCGCTGGCCGACGGCGCCGCGTCGTCGAGCACCGCCCATACCGGCACGCCGGCGTCGACCAATGTCTGTTGCCAGGACACTTCGGTACAGAAGTGCAGTCTGTCGCCGCGGAGGGTCATCCGGGTGATCAGGACATCGGGACGCAGCGGCCCGGTCAGCAGTCCCGGAATCGCGGCCAGACTGGTCGGTATGGCGCAGGTAGCGGGATGTGGCAGCAGACCGCGGACGCCCCAGCCCGGCATCAGCGTCGCGATCCTCGTGAAGGCCCCCGTCGAAACATCTTGCGGCCCCACAGGGCTCCACCCGAGGACGAGGGTGACATCGGCGGTGTTCGCCGCGTAGTCGCTCAGTACCGCACCGATCGTAGCGGCGCTTTCAGCGAGGCAGCCGAGTGCGCCCACCCCGTCCCCGAGAGCGATGACCGGTCCGCGGTCGGCCGGCAGGAGCGCGAGCAGGCCGGCAAGGTCACACGTGTGCACCGTCGAGTGCCCTGCTCGTCCGCTAGTCGGCCACGCCGGCAGCGGTGAGCAGCGCGGCCCGGTCGACGACCTTGACCCTGGGCCGATCGGTGACCGATCCCTGCGCCCGTTCGGCGTGGTCGATCTGCCGCCAGCCCGACCAGTCCACGACCGGAACTCCCTGCTGGCCGAGGTGAGCCCGGATCGCCTCCGGCTGCGCCGTCGGCGTCGGCAGTCGTCCGGCGGCGGCGTCGGCCAGCAGGCTTTCCACCGTCTCGCGCGCACACAGCCGATTGGTCCCGATGACACCGCGCGGACCGCGCTTGATCCAGCCGGTGACGTATAACCCCGGCACCGGCGCGCCGTCGCGGGTCACCCGTCCGGCCTGGTTGGACACCACACCGGTATCCGGGTCGGACGGCAGGCCGGGGACCGGTGCCGGTCGATACCCGATGGCACGCAACACGATCGACGTATCGATAGTGGCCAGTCCATCGTGGTCCTCGATCACCAGCGCCTCGACCCGGTCGGCCCCTTCCAACCGCAGCGGCCGCGCGCCGAACCTCAGGACGATGCGACGGTGACCGACGACGGTCGGACGCGCGGCGTACTCGCCGACGATATCGAACTTCAGCGCCCCCTCGTGATCGTCGGGCCGCTCACCGAGGGCGCCCTCGACGACGATGTCGACGTCGGGCAGCGACCCGAGCGCCATCAGCTCGCCGACGGAGAACGCGCCCGACCCGGCACCACGGCGGGCCAGGATGACGACCTCACGAACCGCGCTGCGACGCAGCTCGTTCAGCGCATGCTCGGCGATGTCGGTCGCCCGCAGGGGCGCCTCGTCCAGGACAAGGATCCGTGCGACATCCAGTGCGACATTGCCGTTGCCGACGATCACCGCCCGCTCCGAGTCCAGTGAGAACCTCGTCTCGGCGTGATCGGGGTGACCGTTGTACCAGTTGACGAAATCGGCGGCGGCAACGCTGCCGGGCAACTGCTCGCCGGGGATGCCAAGTTCACGACTTCGAGTAGCACCGGTCGCATAGATCACCGCGTCGTAGGACGCTGTCAACTGGTCGTGGGTGACGTCGGCGCCCACGCAGACGTTGAAACAACACTGCACGTTGGGCCCGGACAGCGCGGTCTCGAACACCGAGGTGATGTCCTTGGTGTGCTGGTGGTCGGGCGCCACGCCGAAGCGCACCAGCCCATAGGGGGTAGGGAGACGGTCGAAGACGTCGACGCGCACGCCCGGAGTCCGGGTCAAGTCGGCCACCGCGTAGCAGCCCGCCGGCCCGGCACCGACCACCGCCACCCGCAACGCGTCGCGGCCGACCGGTGTCGGCGACCACCGTGCGGGCGTGGCCCGGATATCCAGCGGCGTACCGGCGAAGTAGTCGGCATTTATGGTTTTGAAACGCAGCTGCGACGCCGGCAGCTCATCTTCGTGATAGATCGCGCCGACCGGGCAGACCGCCACACACGCACCGCAATCCACGCAACTTGCGGGATCGATATAGAGCATCGGCGCCGCGGTACCGGCGGTGTCCGGCGCCGGGCGGATACAGTCAGCCGGACAGACTGGAACGCAGCTCGCATCGGTGCAGCAGTTCTGGGTGATGACGAAGGTCATCGATTCTCCTCGAGTACTCGATCGCTGAAGATGGTGCCGCGCCGGTCTAGTCGTCGAACGACAGAGCGCTGGTGGGGCAATTGGAGATGGCCTCGGCGGTCAGCTCCCGAGTCCGATCCGGATCCCCGATCACGTGTGCCTGCCCGTCGTCACCGATTTCGAAGACCTCCGGCGCGGTCATCTCACACATGCCGATGCCCGAGCACCGGGAGCCGTCCACCCGTACGCCCATCAGAACAACCTCCTCATGATCTTGATCGCGCGGTCGGTGTAGGGAGGGTAGGTCAGCGACAGATCGGGTTTGGCGCCCTTGGCCAGCACCGCCCGGCGGTGGCTGAGCGCCTCGAATCCCCAACGGCCGTGGTACTGACCGATGCCGCTGGCCCCCACGCCACCGAACGGCAATTGCGGTACCAGGCAGTGCATGGCCACATGGTTGATCACCGCGCCACCCGAGGGAATGGCATCGATCAAGTCCTCGCCGAGCCGGTTCGACCCGGTGAACACGTACAAGGCCAGCGGCTTGGGCCGCGCGTTGATGAATTCGATGGCTGCCGCGGTGTTCTCGACAGCGAGAATGGGCAGGATCGGACCGAAGATCTCGTCGGCCATCACCGCATCGCTCGGCGCGGGATCACGGATGACGGTGGGTTCGATACGCAGTTCGGACTCAACGGACCCGCCGCCGGTCACGATCTTGCCCGAGGTGGATTCGACCAGCCCACGCAACCGGTCGAACTGACGACGGTTGACGATCCGCTGGCCGACCGAGGCCTCCTGCGCCCGAAACACGGCCATGTTCTCGACGATCTTGGCGGTCAGGGTGTCCACCACCGAACGCTCGGCAAGGACATAGTCCGGAGCGATACAGGTCTGCCCGGAGTTCATCAACTTCACCCACGCGATGCGCCGGGCGGTGACGTCGAGATCCGCGTCGGAGGTGACGATCACCGGGCTCTTGCCGCCCAACTCCAGTGTCACCGGCGTGAGGGTCGGGGCGGCCGCGGCCATGATCTTTCGACCGATCTCGGTGCCGCCGGTGAACAGCACGTGGTCATAGCCCTGCGCGATAAGCCGCTGCGTGGTCGCACCGTCGCCCTCGACAACCCGCACCGCCTGGCCGTCGAGATACTTCGGCACCAGATCGGCCAGCAGGGCCGAAGTGGCCGGCGCCAGTTCGGAGGGCTTGAGGAGTGCGCAGTTTCCCGCCGCGACAGCGGCGACGAGCGGACCCATGCTCAGGTAGAACGGATAATTCCACGGTCCGATCACCAGGACAGTACCCAGCGGGTCGTATTGCACCCAGCCACGCCCTGGTCGTTGCGCCAGCGGCAACGGCTGGCGCTGTCGGCGCATCCACTTTTTCACGTGCTTGCGCGCGTATGCCGCTTCGCCCTTGGTCGAGGCGATATCGCCCAGCCAGGCTTCCACCGGGGGCCGGCCGAGATCCTCGGCAAGCGCCTCGGCAACCGCGGGCTCCTGCTCATCACACAACGCCTCGATCGCCGCCAACTGGTCCAATCGCCACCGCAGTGGCCGGGTTCGCCCCGTGCGGAAGACCCGGTGCAACTCGGCGCGTTCACCGCCGGTTGTCCCCGTGTCCGGAATGGTCGTCGATGTCATGTCCGAACCTCAGATCTCGGGCTTGGGGACGACCCCGGTGATTACCGCGCCGGTGATCCCGCCGTCGGCCGCCAACGCCTGACCGTTGACCCATCGCGCCGCATCCGAGGCCAGGAAACACACGACAGCGGCCACGTCCGCGGGCTGTGCATGCCGGCCCAACAGATCCTTGACACCGTCGAGGGCGTCCTTGCCCATCGACTCCTCGAAGTCGACGAGTATGGGTGTCTCGACCGGGCCCGGCAGCACCGCATTGATGCGCAACCCCATCTGCGCCAACGCCAAACCCATTGACTGGGTGTAGACCGTGGTGACTTCCTTGGAGAAGTTGTAGGCATTGCCCTGCTGTGGATGAGCCTTGAACCACGCCGCACCGTCTTCGAATGTCTCGGTGGCCAACAGGTCCCGGATGGCATCCAGCCGGTCCGGCCAGCCGAAACCCGCCGTCGAGGACACCACGGTGATCGAACCACCGGGCACCAGCCGGTCGAAGAACGCCTCGGTCAGGTGGCGCACGGCCAGACTGTTGACCGCCAACACGGTGTCGGCCGGAGCGGTTCCGGGAATGCCCGCGACGTTCATCAGGCCGTCGTAGGGCCCCTCGAGGACCTCAAGCGCCGCATCGATACTGCGGGGATTGGACAGGTCGACCGCAATATGGCGGGTGACCTCGGCGGTGGGCTGATTGCGGTCCAGACTGGTCACCGAGGCACCGGCCTCGAGCAACTGTTCGGCCACCGCGTGCCCGATCCCCGAGGCGGCTCCGGTCACGACGAAGTGTTTACCGTTGAATTCGGACATGTGTTCCTCTGATCAATCCAGGGTGTAGGGAAGTGATTTGACGGCGTGCACGAAATTGCCGGTGAGATACTCCGGTTGCCCGACCCGCAGGTTCGGCGCCCGGAAGATCAACTCCCGGAAGATGGACTCCAGTTGCATCTTGGCCAGGAAAGCACCCATGCAGAAGTGCGGGCCGCCGCCACCGAAACCCACGTGTCCGTTCGGCTCACGGGTGATGTCGAACAGATGAGGGTTGGCGAATGCGCGGGGATCGCGGTTGCCGGACGAGTAGATCAGCAGCACCCAGTCACCCCGTTTGACTTCTTGGCCGCAGAGCTGGGTGTCCTGTGTCGCCGTTCGACGGAAGGTCATCACCGGACTGGCCCAGCGGACGAATTCCTCGATCCCGCCGGCAATATGGGTGTCGAAGTCGCTGGCCAGCAGCGCACGCTGGTCCGGGAAGTCCTGTAACGCCAGGGTGGTCAGCGTGACCGTATTGCGGGTGGTGTCATTTCCGGCCACCGAGAGCAGGACGAAGAACGCACCGAGTTCCTCGTCGGTGAGTCGGCGCCCGTCCACCTCGGCCTGCACCAACAGTGACATCAGATCCGAGGTGGGCTCGATACGCCGGCGCTCGGCCAGTTCCAGCCCCAAGGACAGCAATCCGACGAGGGACTCGTTGAGCACCTCACCGGGCTCCCGCCCGGCGGCGACGTCGGGGTCCGCCCACGACACCATGCCGTCGGCGTGCTGGGCGGCCTCGTCGCGGAATTCCTCCGGCAGACCGACCATCTCGTAGATGGTCCACATCGGAAGGCGTTTGGACACCTGCTCCACGAAATCGCCACTGGTGGTGGCCAGCAGGTCGGTGACGATCGTCGACGCCTGCTGGCGGACCTGGTCGCGGATCTTGGCGACCTGGCGCGGTGTGAATACCGAACTGATCAACCGACGCAGGGTGGAGTGCTGTGCCCCGTCCATGGCCAGAAAGGACTGCGCCGCATCGAGCAGGTCTTCGGGGACAGCCTCGATCATCACGCCCTGGCCGGAGCAGAACAGCCCCGGGTTCTTGCTGACATAGGCGATGTCCTCGTTACGGGTGACCGCCCACAGGCCGTCGATCTCCGCCTCCATCAGCGCACCCTCGATCGGAGGATGCCAGCTCAGCGGCCGCTCCTCGCGCAGGATCTCGAACGACTTCTCCCGCTCCTGTGCGGTGGCCGCCCAAAACTCCAGCGAGGAGATGCTCACCGGGTCGAACTCGCGGGTGGTCGTCATCGGCATACTCACTGCCGGACCTCCAGATAGTGATCGAGGAGCTTACGTTTGGCCAGCTTTCCGGTCGCCAGTCGGGGCAGCTCGTCGACGAAGTCCACGGTCCTGGGCGCCTTGTAGTGGGCGATCCGGTCGCGGACGTAGCCGATGAGCTCGGCCGCCAGGTCGTCGCCGGCCTGCTCCGGGTGCCGCAGCACCACCACGGCTTTGACCTGTTCGCCCATCTCCGGGTCTGGCACGCCGATCACCGCCACGTCGCTCACCTTCGGATGCAGCGCCAGTACATTCTCGATCTCCTGCGGATAGATGTTCACCCCGCCGGAGATGATCATGAAGGCCTTGCGATCGGTGAGGAATAGGAAACCGTCGTCATCGACATAACCCATATCGCCCACCGTGGACCAGGTGTCGTGCTCTGGGTGCCGTGCCGAGGCCGTTTTCTCCGGATCGTTGTGGTACTCGAACGGCGCCTGCTCTCGTTCGAAGTACACGGTCCCGATCCGTCCGGCGGTCAGCTCGGCGCCGTCGTCGTCACAGATGTGCAGGGTGCCCAGCACCGCACGGCCCACGGTGCCGCGCTTGGCCAACCAGTCCTGGGACGTCACCACTGTCACCCCGTGGCCTTCGGTGGCACCGTAGTACTCCACGAGTTTGGGGCCCCACCAATCGATCATCGCCTGTTTGACATCCGGTGGGCAGGGCGCGGCAGCGTGGACTGCCAGCCGCAGCGATGACACATCGACGCAGACACGTTCTTCGGGTGTCAACTGCAGCATCCGGATGAGCATCGTCGGGACCATCTGGGTGACGGTGATGCGGTACTTCTCGATCGCCACCAGCGCCTTGGTCGCATCGAAGCGCTCCATGAGCACCACGGTGCCCCCGAGGGCATGGATTCCGCCGCACCACTTCAACGGTGCCGCATGGTAAATGGGCGCCGGGGACAGGTAGCGATCGTCGGCTCTGATGCCGAAGCCGTTGGCCAGCATGCCCACCAGCGGATCCCCGGGCTGGTCGACCTGCAGATCCAGCAGCACCGGCTTGACACCTTTCGGCCGCCCGGTGGTGCCGGAGGAGTACAGCATCTCCGCGCCGCGTGGCTGATCTGCCAGGCGGTGGCCCGGTTGGATCAATTCGGAGTACCCGCGGTGCCGTTCGATGGCGCCGCCGAAGGCGAATCGGTGGGCGACACCCGGTGTCAGCGATACGATCTCGTGAGCCAGTTCGCCGACTCCCGCCGATGCGAACAGCACCCTGGCGCCGCAGTCGTTGACGATGTAGGCGGCCTCGTCGGCAACGAGGTGCCAGTTGACTGCGGTGATGTAGAGGCCAGATCGTATTGCTGCCCAGTAGATTTCGAAAGCCTCGAGGGCGTTGTCGGACAGTAGCGCGACGACGTCTCCGCGCCGCAGACCGAGCCGGTGCAGTGCAACGGCGATCGACGAGGAGCGCTGGTCCAGATCCCGATAGGTGAGCTCATGGCCGGTCTCGGCCATGATCACCGCCGGCTTGTCGGGATCGGTCTTGGCGTGAGCTCCGGGGAACATCGATCAGGCCAGCAGGTCGTCGCGGCCGTCGGCTTTCAACCGGTCGATATAGGGTCCGTAGAGCTTCTTGCCCAACGGAGCCAGCTTGAGCAGGCTGGCGACATTGCCCTCGACTGTGATCTTCTTCTTGGCCATCGCCAACGGCAGGTTCACTTTGCCCTGCCAGTATGCGTTGCCGGTCTCGGCGGTCATTGCCATGGTCGCCATGGGCTCGGCTCCCCCGTCGACACCGGACCGCACTGCCTTGTTGGCCATGTCGATCACCACCACCGCGTCGGGGTCGGTGAAGTCGAAGGCCACCACCAGTCCGGTGTCGACCAGTTTCGGACCGATCTCCGGGTCGGCGAAGGCCTCGTCGAAGATCCCTCCGATGTACTTGACAACTTCGTCAGAACTGGCGAACCCCATCGTTCTCCTTAATTTATGTTTGATTCAAAACTGTACAGGGACATGACGTCCAGGTGAGGCCATCGTCACACTTGGGCCACCATAAGTCAACCTATGGTGGGGTCAACAGCCTTCCGTTCGTAGACATTTTCCGAGGCCACGAGCCGCTAAGGTCCGAACGCCACGCAACGGCCGAGACAGACGCTGACGCCACTCATCGTCGCCTGATTTTTGATTGTCACTTCAAATCGGGCGCCCACTACACGCGGTGGGCGGCAATATCCTCCCCCGCCACGTCCACGTCGTAATCGCGCACCGCCGCACTGCGCAGGACCACGCCCATGACGATCAAGAAGATGCTGTACGAGGTCAACGCGAGCCAGAAGATGAAGATGCCCCGCCAGGAGAACGGCCCGCCGTGAAAGAAGAATGCCAGCGGGTCCGGCAGGAACGATGCGGCGATCCAGAAATTGGTGTATCCGACCCAGCGCGGCAGCGTACGGGAGCGGTCACGAAGAATGGCCGTACCGATAGCGATGTTCTGGATGATAAACGGGGCGATCGGGGTGATGAACAACAACCAGCAGATGTCGTTGAGGGTCACCGTGATCTCCGGATTGCGATCGGGACGGAAGGCAATCACCGCCATCAACAGCATCGGTATCAAGAGCAGAACCCCGGTAGCCGCCCCGGTGACCAACTGGATGAGCGCCAGGATCGGATGGCGCCCCTCCATCCGCAGCATCCGATACCCGATCAAGGCGATCAGCGGGAAAACCAGACATACCCCCAGCTGCGCGATCACCAGCCCGAACAGGACCCTGGTGTCATTGGCGTAGAAGCCCACCACCTCCTCGGTGGTGCTGGAAGAACCCAAGGGGATCGGTAGCACGCCGGCGATCAGCCAGCCGATGAATGCCACGACCACCGTCGCGGGACCACACCATGCGCAGATCACTTGAATTCGACGCGACAACAAACACCACCTTTGCGAAGTTTAATATGTATTAAACGATAGCCCCCGACGGTCGCTGCCGACAAGACCATGGCCCGAAATGTCGACCACGTGCCGCACTGCAGCCATCTCGTTGGCACGAATGTTCATTTTCTAATTCATGTTAAACTCCGTTCTGCTCGCGGAGTACTGACCGGCAGGCCGTCTCCTGCCCCTTGCTGAATGAGGTACCGCATGCCATCACCGAAGGCCTCGACCGACTCGGACGTCATCGTCATCGGTGCGGGACCGGCCGGCGCCGCCGCCGCGCGCGTACTCACCGCCGCCGGTGTGCGCACCGTGCTGCTGGAAAAGGAGCACGCGGTCGGCGGCCGGACCACCACCGACCGCCGGGACGGATTCGCCGTCGATTCCGGGGCCATCTTCGTGATGGGTACCTACCGACGCACCCGCAGCGTCATCGCAGCAGTCGGGCAGGCGCGGCGTATGCGGCGCTGGGTGGCGCGCACCGCGTTGCGTGACGCACGCGGACGCTACCCGGTGCGCTTCGATGCGCCGCAGACGTTCCTGCGCGTACCCCATCTGCGGTGGACCGACCGCGTTCGCCTGGTCGCGGGTATCGCCGTGCTCACGCTGCGCCGCGGTCCCGAGCCGTTCGACCTGGAGTCGCTGGCCGATGACGACAACGGCGAGACGATGGAGGCATGGTCGCGCCGGATGTTCGGTGACCGTGTGCACGAGTACGTGGTTCGTCCCCTGATGGAGCCGTTGACCGGTGCGGATCTGTCCACGATCTCGCGCTCGTTTCTGGTCGCGTTGTTGCGCAACGCGCACCGCACTCGGCTGACCGTGCCCGAGGACGGATTGGATCAAGTCACCATCTGGCAACTGGCCGATGTCGACGTACGGTGCAATGTTCGCGTCGAGAGTGTGCGCCGTGGGCCGGCCGGCGTGGCGGTGCACACCCCACACGGAGTACTCACCGCACGCGCGGTGATCGTCGCCACCGACGCGCACACCGCGGCCGAGCTGTGCGCCGACGTGCTCGGCGCGGCCGAACTCGATGCGCTCCGGCGGGTCCAGGCAATTCCGTTGCACCACGTGGCGTTCGGCTTCCGCACCGATCCCTGGCCGGATGCCGGCCCCGACCTCGTCGTGCCCGTCGGGCCGGGCCCGCACTCCGATATCGGGGTACTGCTGGGCCAGCGGCGCAGGCCCGGCTCGGCACCCGAGGGCGGCCAGGTGGTCAGCGTCTACTTCGACGGCCCGCGCTCGGCCGAACTCGACGACCAGGAACTGCTCACCGAGGCACGGCGCATCATGACCGAGGTGCACGGACCGGCCGAACCCGATATCACCGAGATCTGCCGCCGCGCCTACGGTTTGTCGACCGCCGCTCCCGGCCACTACCGGCGGATGCTGGCGATGTTGGCCCGGCTACCGCACGATGTCCAGGTCGCCGGGGACTACCTGACGCAGTCCGGGATCGAGGGAGCCTACATCGCCGGGGAACGTGCGGCCGGGGAGATGCTCGCCTCGCTCGGAGCCGATTAGGCGAACGCCAGGACCGCTAGCGGCGAGCGCGCTCCAGCAGGCCGCGGGCGCGGTCCACGACCGGCTTGTCGACCATCTTTCCGTCCACCGCACACGCGCCACCGGCCGCGGCGGCAGTGACCACCCTTTCGGCCCAGCGCAGTTCGGATTCCGTCGGCGTGAAGCGCTGATTGACGTCGTGGACCTGCGTCGGGTGGATGCACATCTTGCCGGTGAAACCCATGATGGCCGCGTGTTCCAGATCGGCGGCCAGCCTGCCCCCGTCGGCCAGATCGGTGGTCACCCCGTCCAGCGGCGCCGCGCATCCGGCGACGGCCGACCCGAGCACCACCGCGCTACGCGCATACTGCAGTGCGGTGTGGCTGTCGGGGTCCACCCCGAGTTCGGCCCCGAGATCGACACTGCCGAAGGCCGCACGAACTACCGATTCGGCACCGCACAGGGCCGCCGCACCGGCCACTCCGCGCGCGGTCTCGATCAGTGGGATCAGTGCGGTGCCGGAAGGCAACGCGGTGGCCACCCGGTTCAGCTGGTCGACGCTGTGCGCCTTGGGAACCATGACCGCGCAGCGCCGCTGCGCGAGTGCGGCCAGATCGTCTGCGCACCAAGGGGTGTCGGTGCCGTTGACCCGGACCACCACCTCGGCGCCGGTGTCCAGGAATGCCGACACGGCCGCCCGCGCCGTTGCCTTGGCCTCGACGGCGACGGCGTCCTCGAGGTCGAGGATCACGAGGTCGGCGCCGCTGTCGAGTGCCTTGGCGAATCTGGCGGGGCGGTCTCCGGGAACGAACAGCGCACTGCGCGCGTGACCGATCCGCTCGGCCAGATCGGTCAGCTCAGCACCGCCGGTCGGTGTGCGGCCACGATCTTGTCCACGACGATCTTTGCCGTCTCGGCACATGCCGTGGTCCCGCCGTTGGCGTACTCCTTGACGCCGTCGCCGACATTCCACAGTCCGGCCAGCGGGGTCTCGTGTGTCAGGTCGTAACCGGCGACGGCGCGCTGCGGCGGCCAGTCGTCGCGGGTGACGGCGATGTTGAGGATGCGCGCGCGATTGTCGAAATCCTCGATGTTGTCCCGCAAGTCCTGCAGCAGGAGCTCGGTTTCGGCGGCCTCGTCGAAGTCGCCGGTCGGATTCTTGGGCACCGCGGTTCCGGCGTACAGATTCCACCCCGGCGGAGCCATCTCGGGGCAGACGTCGGTGAAGTTGGAGACGTAGGCCAGCCTGCGCGATTTGGCGAAGCTCAGCATGCCGGGGACATCGACGAGACGTTCCTGACTGGCGAAGTTGACCGTGATCATCGACGTGGGCCGGTCCGCCTTCTTCACCAGGTCCTGGTAGTCCGGCGGCACGTTCTCCTCGCCCAACAGGGCGACGGTGCCCGCGGGCCCGATATCGCTGACCACGATCGGCGCATCGATGCGCACCGACTCCCCATCGCGAGTCACCTCGATCCCGGTGACGGTGCCGCCGTCGGCGGTGTGGATTTTCGTCACCGGTGTCGACAGCCAGATCTGTCCGCCCTTGGCGACCACCGCATCGGCCAGCGCCCGCCAGATGCCGATGGTGCCCTCGGGATGGAAGCCGAAGCGTTTGAAGGCACTCTTGCGGGTGAAGTAGGTGAGGAACACCCGGGCCGGCAGATCCTCGGAGCCGACAGCGAAGACCGAGGCGCACATATTGCGGAAGATGCCGTGCACACCCTCGTTCTTGGTGTACTTGGCCACCCAGTCCGCGGTGGACAGTTCATCTTCGGGCAGACCGGAATCGTTGCGGGCGGCGCCGATTCCCTTGACCAGTTTGGCGCCCTGACGGGTGAGCTTGCCCAGCAGGAAACCCCAGCCGCCGCCGGTGACATCGACGTCCTTGCCGGCGATGCGGTACAGGATCGGCGGCGACGGCTCCCGGATGTCGAACCGGGCACCCACCTCGCGGCAGGTTTCCTCGGTGATGCCGCCGACCTCGATCACGATGGCCCCGTTGTTCACCTTGAAGCCGTCGATATCGTCGGTGGAGGCCCGGCCACCCACCTTGTCGAGCCGTTCGACGACCAGGGTGCGATAGCCGAGTTTGGTCAGGCGCGCGGCGGTGAACAGGCCGCCTGCGCCGGCGCCGATCACCACGGCATCGAATGTGTCGCCCGAAGTCGTCATTGTCCTACTCCTTGAAAAGTCGTTGTGTTACTGCGGTGGTGGCCGGGTCAGTACGAACGCGGTAGTCCCAGCGAGGTCTGTGCCACGTAGTTGAGCACCATCTCGCGACTGACCGGTGCCGTGCGCATCAGCCGGGTGACGAACCACAGTTCCGAGAGTCCGTACTCGTGGGACAGCCCGTTACCGCCGTGGGTTTGGATCGCCTGGTCCAGTGCCTTCAGGGCGGCCTCGGATGCCGAGTACTTCGCGATGTTGGATGCCTCGCCGGCCGGCAGCCCGGCGTCGAATTGCTGTGCGCTCAGTGCGGTGGCCAGCCGGCTCAGTTCCACGGCGATATGACTGTCGGCCAACGGGTGGGCGACGCCCTGGTGTGCGCCGATCGGTGTCGACCACACGTTGCGTTCCTTCGCGTAGGCCACCGCCTTGTCGATCGCGTACCGACCGACGCCGCCGCAGATCGCGCCGACCAGGATCCGTTCGGGATTGAGTCCGTCGAACACTTGCCGCAGACCGTTGCCGGCCTGACCGATCAGTGCGTCCGCGCCCACCTCGACCTCGTCGAGGAAGACGGTGAACTGCTTGTCCGGGGAGACGATCGAGGTGTCGATCTGCTGGATGCTGAAGCCCTTGGCGTCGGTGGGCACGACGAACAGTGACAGCTTGGACTTCTCCGGTGTCGAGTGATCGGCATCGCGCGCCACCAGCAGGACCGCCTCGCACTGGTCGACCGCGGAGATGTAGTACTTGGCTCCGGAGATCACCCAACCGGTGGCCGTTTTGCGGGCCGTGGTCTTGACGTTGTGGCTGTTGGAGCCGGCGTCGGGTTCGGTGAGACCGAAGGCCATCTTCTGGCTGCCGTCGGCGATGCCGGGCAGCCAGCGCCGCTTCATCTCGTCCGAACCGTGATGGGCCAGGATGCTTCCACAGATCGCGGGTGAGATTACCCAGATCAGCATCGGCATACCGTGTGCGGCGAGTTCCTCGACCACCACCACGGCCTCGGCCATACCGCCCCCGCCACCGCCGTACTCCTCGGGCAGGTGCACGCCGAGCAGGCCGGCCGCGCCGAGATCTTTCCACAGTTCTGCGATGTCCTGGCCCTTGCGTCCGCGCTCCAGGAAGTATTGCGAGCCATAGCGTTCGGCGATGCCCGCGACGGTCTCGCGGATGGCGCGGTGTTCTTCGGTATCGGTGATCAAGCCACTCATGTCATCGTCCTCGGAATGTCGGTGTCGTCTTGGCCGCGAACGCGGCGATGGCCGCCGCCGCGTCGTCACTGCGACCGGTGTCCTTGGTGCCGTGCAGTTCGGCCGTCAGCTGCGTCCGTAGGTCGTTGTGCCAGCTGTCGCGGAGCAATCCCCGCATCGTCGCGAAGGCCACGGTCGGTCCCGCTGCCAGTTCCGTGGCGACCTGGGTTGCCCGCGAACGCAGTTCGGCGGCGGGGACGATTTCGTTGACCAGCCCCCACTGCAACGCCTCCGCGGCGCTGATGGGTGTGTTGCGCAGGTAGGCCTGCGCGGCGCGGCGCGGGCCGATCAGCCGGGGCAGGTGATAGGTGCCGCCGCCGTCACCGGAGAGTCCGATCCCGGCGAAGGCGACCACGAACCTGCTGTCATCGGCGGCCAGCACGATATCGGCGGCGTAGACGAAGCCCAGACCGCCGCCCGCCACCGGACCGTGCGCGGCGGCCACGATCGGCGCCTCGACTCGGCTGAGGATGTCGAAACCCTCGTGATAGGGCCGGATCATCTTCTCGAACAACGTGTCGTACCCGGCACCGTTGCTCTCCAGGAAGTACGAGATGTCACCGCCGACCGTCAGCGCCGGACCATTGCCGCAGATCAGGACCGCACGCACCGAGGGATCGGACTGGATGCGGCGCGCCACCTCCAAGGTTTCCTGACCCATTCGCAGATTGATGGCGTTGCGCTGATCGGGCCGGTTCAGGCACACGGTGGCCAACCCGTTCTCGACGCGGTAGTCGATGGTCTGCAGCGCCCCGTTACCCTCGAGCGCGGCATGCCAGGCGGCCGTGTCGGTGAGTTGACGCAACGCAGAGATCCGGCCGTCGTTGTCGAACGAGAGCACGTGGACGAAGGCCGCGTCCAGCTCGGCCCCGGAACGACGCCCGCTGCCCCGGTAGGTGCCGATGACCGTCAGACCACCGTCGGCACCGTGCCGGTAATCCTCCGCGACGGCCCGAGCCCGGAAGTGCGCGCCGATGCGCCACCAGACCTGCGCACGCATGGCCTCGGCACCGTGATGAGTGCCGCCCATCTCCAGCGGCATCCCTTCGGTGACGTGCCCGACAAACTCCGGCGACAGCAGCCGGTCCACGCTCTCGGCGTCACCCCGGGCGAGCGCATCGTAGAGCGCCTCGGCGGCGCCGATGCGTGAACGCTGAGCGGTATCAACCGACATAGCGCACGATCGATTCGATCACTGCCGCGGGCCTGGCCGCGCCGTCCACCTCGACGGTGGTCACCAACGTGGCCTGCACGGCACCGTCGAGCTTGTCCACACCCGTGATCACCGCGGACGCCCGGACCTTGGCCCCGACAGGCACCGGGGTGATGAAGCGCACCTTGTTGAAACCGTAGTTGATGGCCATGGCGACGTTGTCCACCCGGTAGAGCTCGTGCATGAACTTCGGCAGCAGCGACAGGGTCAGCAACCCGTGCGCGATGGTGCCACCGAACGGGCCAGAGGCCGCCCGCTCGGGGTCGACATGGATCCACTGGTGGTCATCGGTGGCTTGGGCGAAGTTGTTCACCCGCTCCTGGTCGACCAGCAGCCACTCGGTGGGACCCAATTCGGTGCCCGTCGCCGTCTCGATCTCCGCGAGATCTGCAAAGACCTTCATAGTGAGCGCATTTCCTTCCCTAGACCCGGATTCCGACCGGTTGTCCTGCCTTGATCTGATCGAGGTACTCGGCCATCCCGTGGATGGGTGCGCCGGGCGCGTCGCTGTCGGCGACCGACCAGCGGATGGCGGTCTCCACGATGCGGGTGCCGACCTCGCCGTCGGCGCTGCGATGTCGCAGCGGCACGCTGGACAGTGCGTCGCCCTCGAAACGCCAGCGCCGCCCTCCGGCGGTCATGGTCAGGTCGATGTGTCGTTGGAAGCCGTCGCCGTCGCGCTCGGTGGTGATCTGCACGTCATCGCAGGAGTGCACGTCGGCACCGTCGAACACGAATCCGCCGACGCGTGACGATCCATCCGGATCGCCGAAATAAGCTGCCATGAAGCCGAATCCGTCCGTACAGCCATGCAGCCAGCGGTAGAACCAGGGCGCCTGCCACGACCGCGGACCCCAGGAGTGATCACGCAGACCGTGTCCGCGCACAGTGAAACGCTGCGTGCCGATCACCACCTCACCGGTCACCACGGCGAGCTGTTCGTAGTGATGGGGGGCAAAGGATTGCCCCTGCGCCTCGAACGTCTGCTCATGCGCCGGTGCCAGCGCCAGGTATTGCAGGATGATCCGGCAATCGGCGCGCGGACTGGAATTCAGGGCCGTTGCCGGATCGCTCATCATCGCGGGATCGGCCAGCACGCGCACGTCACCGTCGAAACGCACCCGGACTTCACGCAGCGGGGTGACCACCTCGACGGCCAACCCACCGGCGTTCATTGCCTCGTTCGAGGTGACCTCCGGGCGGGCGTAACCGAATGCGAGCCGACCGTCGGGCAGGTAGAGGCAGATCGTCCGTTCACCGCGGCCCTCGTTGGGCCGGTTGGCCAGTCGCAGGAAACCGGCGATACCGGATTCGGGGTCGTGGAATTCGAAGTACATCGACTCGTTGAAGTTCGGTTCGGCGGTGACCGTGTGGGTGTAGTCGTCGTCCAAGGTCAACATGGCTTCGGCTGCGGCACCGAAATGGTGCCACTCACCCCCCTTCGCATGGCCGGTGTGGATGTTTTTCGAATCGCGAACGTGGGCTATATATGGTCTGCAAGCACGCTCGTTGACGACGCTAGCACGAGTTTCTAGTTTCTGTTAAATTTTGTGGGACGACAGGAGTCCACGAGATGAGCAACAGGCCGGTGTACGCCACCGCGGCACGTCATGCGGTAGCACGACCGGATGCGGGGGATCCGAAACGCATCACCCCCACCGTCGTGTGCGTCGCGCTACCGCTCCCGCTGCCCGACCTGCAGGTGGTGAACACCTATGTCGTGCAGGGCGGTGACGGAATAACGCTCATCGACCCGGGCTGGGCGTACCCACCTGCCGAAGCCGCACTCACCGAGGCCCTGCACCAGCTCGGATACGCGCTGGCCGATATCCGCCGCATCGTCGTTACCCATCAACACTGGGACCACTACTCGCTCGGCGTGCTCTGGCGCAACCGGCACGGGATGGAGCTGCTGCTCGGCGCCGGCGAGCGGCACAGCCTGGAAGCCTTCGCCCGGCAGCCCGACAGTGTGCATCCCGGTCAGGTCGGGATGCTTGCGCAGGCCGGGGCGCCGGACCTGGCCCGGCAGATCGCCGGGCTCACGTGGCAGCCCTACGAGCTCGACGTGGCCTTCGACGCACCGGATCGCTGGCTGCACGACGGCGAAGTGCTGGCCTGCGGCGACGCCAGGCTGGTGGTCCGGGAGACCCCCGGCCACACCCGCGGGCATGTGGTCTTCGAGGATCCCGACCAGCAGCTGATCTTCTCCGGTGATCACCTGCTGCCCCGGATCACCCCGTCGATTGCGTTCGAGCGCGACCCCGAGCCGCTCCCGCTGAGGTCCTATCTGGATTCGCTGACCTTGATGCTGGATCTGCCCGACGCCCGCATGCTGCCCGCTCACGGTCACACCGCCGGCAGTACCCGGGCGCGCGCCCAGGAGCTGATCGACCACCATCGACAACGTCTGAATAAGGTGTCCGAGCTCGTCTGCGCGGGGTACGGCACCGGCCTGGAGGTCGCCGAGCAGATGCGCTGGACCCGGCGCGAACGGCGGCTGGCGGAGTTGGACATCGTGCACCGGATGACGGCGGTGCTGGAGGTCGCGGCCCATCTCGACCTGCTCGCCACGCAAGGCGAACTGCGGGTCAGCGATCAGGACGGAGTTCGATGTTTCTCGCTGCCGTGATCTTCGGCGCCGGTGCGCGCCATGATCTCCTGGACCAGCCGGAACTTCTGGATCTTGCCCGTCGGCGTCGTCGGTAGCTCGTCGGCGGAATAGAACACGACACGCTTGGGCACCTTGAAACGCGCCAGCGAGGTCCGGCACAGCTGGAGGACGTCCCGCTCGGAGATATCGTGACCCGGCGCAGGAACGACGACGGCGCAACCGATCTCACCCCATCGATCATCGGTGAGACCGATGGCGAAGACCTGGCTGATACCGGGATGGGCGGCCAGCACATCCTCGATCTCCCTGGGCATGACCAACTCGCCACCGCTCTTGTACAGCTCCTTGCTGCGACCGGTGACCCGGAGGTAGCCGTCGGGACGGATGTGTCCGAGATCGCCGGAATGCAGCCAGCCACCAGACAACGCCGCCGCCGTTTCTGCCGGGCGATTCCAGTACTCGCGCATCACGGTCGGTCCCGCCGACAGCAGCTCCCCGTCCGTACCGGCGGGCACATCGTGCCCGGTGCCGGGATCGACCACGCGGTACTCGACCAGTTCGGCGGACCCGGGTAGTCCGGCGGCACCGGCCATCTTCGGCCTGCCGACGGTCTGCGAGGTCAGCTCCAGATCGTCCTCGGGTCGGGTGAGCGTCATGGCGCCCCCACACTCGGTCATGCCGTAGCCGGTGACGATCTCGTCGATACCGAACAGTTCGCGGACCTGCTGCCACAGCCAGATCGGTGCCGGAGCGGATCCGCACAGCAGTGCCCGCAGCGACGACAGGTCGAAGCGTTGGCGCACCGGACTTTCCACCATGGCCACCGCCATCGTGGGCACGCACAGCATGTCGGTGGCCCGGTGCCGCTCGATCCCGGCGAAGTAGCCTTCGGCGGTGAACGAGGGCTGCAGGATCACCGCGCCGCCGACGAACATGACCGACACCAGACCCTCGACATAGCCGAACATGTGATAGCAGGGCAGCGAGTACAGAATGCGGCGGCCGTCCTCGTAGGCCCGGGTCAAGGCCGACGCGTACGCGGTGCGCAGCACTGCGTCATGGGATACCACCACGCCCTTGGGTGACCCCGTGGTGCCCGAGGTGTAGAGCATGTCGCCGGGGTCGCCGGGATCGACCTGGGTGTCCAGGGCAGGGTCGGCCGCGGCACCGGTATCGGCCAGATCCGTGACCGTCATCGCGGTCGCGCGGACGACACCGCCGGTGTCGAGCACCACCACCTGGCGCAGGGCGGGCACGGTGTCGCGGCGGTCCGTGCGCTCGGCGAAGCCGGGCTGGTCCCATCCCGGGACGATGCCGTCGAGCATCTGCTGGTAGTCCAGGGCACCGAACTGCGTCATGGTGACCAGCACCCGGCAGCCGGAATCGGCGAGGACGAAACCGAGTTCGGACTGCCGGTAGAGGTAGTTGAACGGCACCGCGATGGCGCCGGCGCGGGCAATCGCGAATTTCACCGTGACGAATTCCGGGTAGTTGGCCATCACCATCCCGACCCGATCGCCACGACCCACACCGAGGGCGATCAGCCCCGCCGCCATCGAACGGGACTTTTCGGCGACATCGCGATAGGTCAGCGTGACCGAATCGGTGAGGACGAGCGGTCGATCTGGATACCGCTCGGCGCAGCGATCCAACCACCGGCCGAGCGTCACGGGTCGCCACACCGGGAAGCGCCGGGTCAGCGACTCCCGGCGCTGCTGAATCGGCATGGCCGCGCTCACAACTCCACCAACTGCTCGGTGAGCATCGCCTCACGCAAGGCGAAGCGCTGCACCTTGCCGGTGGGAGTGACGGGGTACTCGTCGACCACAAACCACCGGGCGGGCACCTTGTACCCGGGCATGCGCGCCCGCGCGTGCGCAATCAGCGCCTCGTGCAACCCTTCTCGCACAGCACCATCGATGCGGCAGGCCACCGCAACGACCTCGCCGAGCCGTTCGTCGGGAAGGGCCACCGCCACGACATCGAGCACATCGGCGTGCTCGGCGATCACCGACTCGACCTCGGCGGGTGAGATGTTCTCCCCACCGCGAATGATCAGTTCCTTGAGCCGGCCCGTGATCCGCAGGTAGCCACGTTCGTCGAGCGAGCCCAGGTCACCGGTGCGCACATACCCCTCGGAGTCCAGCGCGCGTGCGGTCGCCGCCGGGTCGTGCAGGTACTCGACGAACTGCTGGTAACCGCGCGCGCAGATCTCGCCCACCTCACCGGCGTTCAGGGTGGCACCGGTATCCGGGTCGATCACCTTGCAGTCCACATGCGGAAGGGGTCGGCCTACGGTGGTGAGCTTGTCCTGACGGGTATCCCCCGGACGCGTCAGCGACAGCACCGGGGCGAGTTCGGTCTGACCATAGAGGTTGTAGACCTCGGCACCGAACACCGCGGCCGCTCCGTCGATCAGTTCGCCGGACACCACCGCCGCTCCCCCCATGATGACCCGAAGAACCGGTGCCGGTGCGCTGCTTGCGCGCTGCGCGGCCAGCAGTGCCAGCAGCACCGCCGGCACGTAGAAGAGCACCGTCACGTTCTCGCGGACCAACGCGGCCAGCGCGTCGGCCGCATCGAAGCGTTCGCACAGCACGGCGGTGCCGCCCAGCCAGGCCGGCCCCAAGGTGGCGATCACGCATCCGGCCGTGTGGAACAGCGGCAACGGGTTGAAACACACCGATCCCGCCTCGACACCGCCGGCCTGCATGGTGAACCGGGCGACGTTGACCAGTGCGCGGTGGGTCAGCAGCACACCCTTGGGGCGACCGGTGGTACCGGAGGTGTATTGCAGCATCACCGGGGTATCCGCGTCAGCGACACTGTCCGCGAAATGCCCGCCGGGTGCCGACAGCCACTGCGACCACTGCGACAGCGAGATCCGGTGGATATCGGGAATACCGGCACAGACCCGCCGCGCCACCGCGGACAGATCGTAATCCCGACTGCGGTCGGCATGAATCAGCACACGGGCGCCGCTGTGCCGCAACACATAGTCGAGATCCCCGTCACGCAGCACCGGGTTGACGGCCACCAGGATCACGTCGGCGAGCGCGGCGCCGTACTGAATGATGGTCCACTCCACAGTGTTCGGCGCCCAGAGTGCGACGTAGTCACCCGGCTCGACGAGCGCGCGTAGCGCCGCCGCCACCTGGTGCGCCTCTCGGAGCAGGTCACCATAGCTGAGCCGGACCGTGTCATCGCCGCCGTGCCGGGTGCCGACCAGCGCCTCGGCGTGGGGGTGCTCGGCGGCGCGCGCGGTCAACAACTCGCCCACCGTCATGTCGACCAACGGAGCGTCGCGGTCACCGGCCCGAAAGGCCGGTGACCGTCCGTGCACGGCGCCGGCGATGGCACCGGATGGCTCGGCCATGCTCGATCAGACGGGGTTGCTACCGAGCGTGGCCTCGGACATATCGCTGATCTTGGACCACTGTGCGGCGATCTCGGCCAGGCTGGGCGGTGCGGTGAAGGTGACTCCGGGATTCTGGAACTGTGCCACCCGCTGCACGAGGCCACCACCGACCACGAACACCGACGCGGTGTCGGTGTTCTCCTGCGAGACCAGGTAGCCGACCGCGGGAGCCACCAACTCGGGATCCAGCTTGTCCAGGAGTTCCTGGGGTGCGATGTCCTCGGTCATCCGGGTGGCGGCCAGCGGTGCGATCGCATTGGCCGTGATCGAATATTTGGCGCCCTCGATGGCCAGCGTGTTGATGAGTCCGACCAGGCCGGCCTTGGCGGCACCGTAGTTGGCCTGTCCGAAGTTTCCGTACAGACCACTCGTCGAGGTGGCCACCACGATGCGGCCGAACTGCTGCTCGCGGAAATGCGGCCATGCGGCGCGAATGACGTTGAATCCGCCATAGAGATGCACCTTTTGCACCGCATCCCAGCTCTCACCGGACATCTTGTGGAAGGCTCCGTCACGCAGGATGCCTGCGTTGCTGATCACGCCGTGCACGGCGCCGAACTCGTTGAGGGCGGTCTCGATGATGGCCGCGGCGCCCTGCTCGTCGGCGACCGAATCGTAGTTGGCCACCGCGCGACCACCGGCGCCGCGAATCTCGGAGACCACGGTATCGGCGGCCGCGGTGCCGGCGCCGGAGCCGTCGCGGGCACCGCCGAGGTCGTTGACCACCACCAGCGCACCATTGGCGGCCAGGAATCGGGCGTAGGCACGCCCCAACCCGCCGCCGGCACCCGTGACGACGACAACCTTGTCTTCAACACCCGACACGTGAACTCCTCCAGTATGTTTGATCTTCTCGAATTTACGTTAAAAATTGACCAAGGGTCAAGGTACCTGAAGCACCGCGGCCGTCCGGGCTCAGCTCCGGTGGCGCCCGGGCTGATCCGACACGATGGACACGAACGACACACACCCGCCGGGACGGCCCCCGAGATTATGGGTCAGGGCGGTATGCGGATCGCTGAGTTGGCGCTGCCCCGCCGCACCGCGGAACTGCAGCCACGCCTCGTAGAGCATGCGCAGTCCACTGGCACCCACCGGATGCCCGAACGATTTCAGTCCACCGTCGGGGTTGACCGGCAGCCGGCCCTCGGCGTCGAAATCGCCGCCCAGCACGTCCTTCCACGCATGCCCGGCCTCGGAGAAGCCGAGATCCTCCATGAGTACCAGTTCGGTTGGGGTGAAGCAGTCGTGCACCTCGGCCAGCGACAACTGCTGCGCCGGCCGGTCGATGCCGGCCTGTGCATAGGCGTCCTTGGCCGCCTTCACCACCTCGGGAAAAGTGGTGTAGTCGTAGGCCGGATCCACATAGCCCCGCACCGATCCCGCCACCAGGGACAACCCCTCGATGAACATCGGCCGGTCGGTGAATTCGTGGGCACGGTGCGCTGGCACCAGCAGCGCACACGCGGCACCGTCGGAGACGCCCGAGCAGTCGAACACGCCGAGCCGACCGGCCACCTTCGGCGCCTTCTCGATGGTTTCGCGCGCCACCGGGGACTGGAACTGCGCCTTGGGATTGCGCGTACCGTTGTCGTGGTTCTTCCAGGCGACGTGGGTCATGGCGGCCCGCATCTCGTCGGGATGCAGACCGTAGCGATCGCAATAGGCGGGGTCGAGCAGCGAGAAAGCCGCCGGGGCCGTCATCGAGATCTCCGGCGCCGTGCCATCACCGGGCGGATCTTGGCGCAGGAGCCCGGAATATCCGGAATCCTTGAGCTTTTCGACGCCCACCGCCATCACGATGTCGTAGGCGCCGGCGGCAACCGCGTAGGCGGCATTGCGGAAGGCCTCCGAACCGGTGGCACAGAAGTTCTCCACGCGGGTCACCGGTTTGTCGTCGCTGCCGATCGCCCGACTCAGCGTCAGCCCACCCAGTCCGGAACTCAACGTGCCGAGCCAGTAGGCGTCCACATCCTCGCGCGCCACGCCCGGCAGACCCGCCAGACATTCCTGGTAGGCCTCCAGGATCAGATCCTCGGTGGAACAGTCCCACCGCTCACCGAAACTGCTGCAGCCCATGGCCACCACCGCAACCTTGCCGGAGATCCCGTTACTCGGCATCGACCTGCACCGCCTTCCAGAAGTAGTCGTGTACTCCACCGGCGGTGAACAGCCTGCGGAAGGTGAACCGCACCCGCGTACCGACGGTCAACTCGTCGGGGCGCGCATCTGCGACTTCGAGGGTGCAGCGGCCGCCGCCGTCGATGTCGACCACGGCCTGCACCATGGGAGGCGACGGCGAGAACGCCAGCCGGTCCACCGTGTAGGTCACCACGGTCCCGGCCAGATCACGGACGGCCACCTCGGCCATCTCGTCGGTGGCCTTGCACTGCCGGCACACCCGTTGTGGCGGCAGGTGAACGAAACCACAGGCGTTGCAGCGTGATCCGACGAGTCCGAACTTCCATCGCCGGGCCCGGCCGGCCGGCGGGGCCGCGGGGCGATCCGGTTCCGGCCGGCGCGGGGCCTCCCGCTCGACCAGGCCGCGCCACGAAAGATAGGTCAGGTACTCGACCGTCGAACCGGCTGCGCGCTGAGCATTCAATGACCGCGGCTGGCGGTGTCGGCCAAGCGCGGGCGTGACCGCGAACACCACGACATCACACCCGTCGGCGGCCGACACCACCATGATGGTGTCCCCCGCCTCGGCGATATCGAGTGCCCCGGCCAGGGCGATGAACGGGTCGGCGGCACCACTGTGCCCGATCGGCGAACCCGACACCGACTTCTGACCCTTGACCAGCGTGGCGGCCCGCTTGAGGACCGCGGTGTTCGGGCAGGTGAGGACCACGTGGTCGACATCCGCACAACCCGCGGCCGCCAGGGCCGCACCGGCGGTGTCGCGGATCAACTCGGCGTAGAGCTCGGCGCCGAATCGCTCCTCCCAGAGCTGACCGGCGGTCTCGTCGGGGCTGCGCCACCGATCCAGGAATTCCGCCGTGCTCGAACGGATCGCCAGGACCTCGGCGATCGGATCGTCCTCGCCGAACCACAGAGCGGCGGCACCGTCTCCGCCGGACTTCTCGTCGGCCGAGCCCGGCTTACCCACCCGGACATCGGCGGCGACCACCAGGCCGCCCTCGCGGGCCGCCGCACGCAGACCGGCCATGGCGCTGCGCGCGGTCCCGCACAGGTCGGCGGTGAATACCTGCGCGGGAAGGCCCAGTGCCGCATGGACGGCGGTGGCGTTGGTCTTGTCGGCGTATGCGGGGGTGCTGGTGGCCAGGTACAGCGCGTCCGGCACGACATCGGCGGGCAACGCCCGAGCGGCCGCGGCGACGGCCATGGTCGTCGAATCCTCGTCGTAGGACGCCACGACGCGGTCGCCGCGGCGCAGTCCGATGGCCGAACCGGCCAGCCGATGGTGTGGAAGGTAGCTCGCGTACCCGCACAGCCCGATCGTCACGACACGCCCTCGAACACCGCCGCCAGGCCCTGGCCGCCACCGATGCACATCGTCTCCAGCCCGAGGCCTCCCCCGCGCCTGCCCAGTTCGTGCAGCATGGTGGTCATGATCCGGACCCCGGTGGCGCCGATCGGATGACCGAGCGAAATCCCGGAACCGTTGACGTTCAAGCGATCCTCGACATCGGCCGGGCTCACGCCCCACCCGGCCAGCACCGCGAGCACCTGCACGGCGAAGGCCTCGTTGATCTCGATCAAGGCCAGATCATCGAACGACAGCCCCTGCCTGGCGAAGAGCTTCTGGGTGGCGCCGACCGGCCCGATCCCCATCCGGGAGGGCTCACATCCCACGGCGGCCCAGCCACGCAGATATCCCAGCGGTTGCAGTCCGAGTTCGTCGAGCCGGTCCTCGGCGACGACCAGACAGGCCGCGGCGGCATCGTTCTGCTGACTGGAGTTGCCTGCGGTGACGGTGCCTCCGGGGGTGATGGTGCGCAGCCGGGCGAGGGTGTCGGCCGTGGTGTCGGGTCGGATGCCCTCGTCCGCGGCGAAGACCTGCGGTTCACCGCGGCGGGCAGGCACCTCGATAGCGACCGTCTCCGCGTCGAACAAGCCGTCCTTCTGCGCCGCGGCGGCACGCTGATGGCTGCGGGCGGCGAACGCGTCGGCCTGCTCGCGGGTGATCCCGTAGTCGGCGGCGAGATTCTCCGCGGTCTCGATCATCCCGCTGATGGCGCCGAATCGCCATTCCGGTTGCGAGCGTTCACGACCGCGGTCGAGGCGGTCGTAGAGCATCTGGTTGCCGGCGCGCGATCCCCAGCGTGCCGACGTCGTGTAGTGCTCGATATTGCTCATTGATTCCACGCCACCGGCAAGCACCACGTCCGCGGCACCGGTCTGCACCGTCATCGCGGCGGTGATGACCGCTTGCAGCCCGCCCCCACAGCGCCGGTCGATCTGCAGGCCGGACACCCCGATCGGCAGACCGGCGTGCAACGCCGCCCACCGGCCGATACACGGTGCCTCGGAGTTGGCATAGGACTGCGCGAAGACGACATCCTCGATGCGTTCGGGATCGACCGCGCTGCGTGCCACGACTGCCTTGATCACCTGTGCGGCAAGGTCTTCGGCCCGCATCGGGCGCAGACTCCCCCCGAAGGTGCCGACCGGGGTCCGCAGCGGGGCGACGATGGCGGCGCGCCTCACTGGTCACCGCGCCAACGGTCGGCGGACGGATCCAGCAGGCTGTCGAGCCGCTCGTCGGGTAACCAGACGATGGTCTCCAGTTCCAGGGCATCCAGGAAACGCACCCGGCCGGTGCGCAGGTCCTGCACCCGCAGCCGCGGCGAGTTGGCGGTGTCGTCGATACTGACCGCGACCTGTGCGAACTCGCTTCCGACCACCGCACCGGCACCCTCGACGTGCACGGGTGCCGTCGGATCGAACTCAATACTCATGCTGTTCCTCAGATCAGAAAGCTCAGGGTGGGGATCGGTTTGTCGGCGTCGACGAGCTGGACCAGCTTGTAGGACAACTTCAGATCCGTCCCGTCACGGCGCAACCGGTAGGTGGTCCGGCCACCCCAGATGTGATTACCGCGCGGCCGCGACTCCACGACCAGGAAGTTGGCACCGACCTCGAGATCGACGCCGCCGTGCGCATTGGCCCGGCCACCGAGCAGTTCGATGTTGGAGATCAGGCGACGCAGATGCGACGGAGGCGCCTGGGCATAGCGGCGACCGGTGCGAACCTGCTTGAGCCGGGTGGAGATCCGGCTGCGATTGTCGAAAATGATCGACATCTGCCGGGACGGGTCGCTGGCCGCGGTATCGGCGGGCACCCAGTACAGCGCGTCGTCGGTCCACAGGGCTTCCCACGCGTCATAGTCGTTCTCGTCGGCGTGCCGGGCCTCGCGGTAGATGAACTGCTCGACTTCGGCACGGTCGAAGCCGTCGGGTACCGCCAGCAAATCCCCGCCCTGGTTCACGGACGTCGTCACGGCTAGTTCCTCTCCATCAACGTCTTGTAATGCGACCAGAAACCGCGCATACCGGTTTCGTCGGTGTTGGTGCCGATGGTGAAGCCGTTCTCGTCGACCCGCTCCCGGTTCATCCCCCGCCGCACGTCGAGCCACTCCGGGCTCAGCGCCGCGATGCCCTCCTGATTGCGTTCGTACATCTCGGTATCGTCGGCCAGCAGCATGCCTGCCGGTCCGACGGATCCGATGCACTGAGACACCATGCGCCGGTTCAGTTCCGGCGCCCCGGCCAACTGGACCGCGGTGGCGTATTGGACGCATTCGTCGACGGAGACGGGCTGGATGTTGAACACCTGGATCTCGGCGATGAACAGGTTCGGGAAGATCATCACGTGCGGCGCACCCTCGATCAGGATCCGTTCGGCGTCCGCACCGTGGGTGGCTCGCATCGCCGCGACGTAGTCGGGCACCCGTGACTCCGTGGTGCCGAACCACCGCATGGGCTGGGCATACTTGCGGAACTCCGGGCGCAGGTCGTTCTCGCTGTGCCCGTTGCCGAGATCGCGTGTCACCGCGGTCGACGAATCGCTGTAGAGCGGACCGATGGTGCTGCCGGTCACCCCGAAGATGGACCCGTGCACGAACTGCGGGTGATAGCCGTCGGTTTCGTTCTCGGCGAGCAACTTCCAGTTGGCACGCGCCTTGTGCTGCAGCCAACCGGCGGTCAGCTCGACGCGGCCCTGTGGAGACAACCGGGTCAGCCGGTCGATCTCACCGGCGGCGGCTCCGAGGTGTTCCACCAGGGACGGGCCGTCGGGCGCGAAGCTGCCGAAGACGAAGCCACCATAGGAGTCCACCCGGGGAACCCGACCCATGGCCAGGTCGAGCTTGCGGCCACCGTAGCCCTTGAAGAACGGGAATCCGATCAGATCGCCGTCGTTGCGGAACGTCCAGCCGTGGTACGGGCACCGGAAGGTGCTCGAGTTGCCCTTGGCATCGTCACACACCTGGTTGCCGCGGTGCGCGCACCGGTTGAGCAGTAGATGGATCTGGCCATCGCGGTCGCGGGTCATGATGACATCCTGCGGACCGAGCTTCTTGCGCACATAGTCGTTGGGCTGTGCCACTTCGCTCTCGTGACCGACGAAAACCCATGTCCGATACCAGATCTTCGCCAACTCCTCGGCGAAGATCGACGGATCGGTATAGAGGCTGCCGTGCACCTTCTCCGGCCGGATCAGGCGCTCGTACCGGCTGGCTGTCCCCGCGCCGGCGTCGACGACAGATGTCGTGGGAGGTGTCATTGGTGGGCTCCTTGCCGAGATCCGAACGATGGGCGCCGCTTCTGCGCGAACGCGGCGATACCTTCTGCGAAATCCGCACTGCCGAAAAGCCTTGCCTGGTGTGCGGCCTCATGGTCGAGGACCTCGACAGGCGGCAGGGTGGGCGCGACGGCCAGCAGTTCCTTGATCACGCCGTAGGCCTGCGCGGGACCGGCGGCCAACCGTTGCGCGTCCGCGCGCGCGACGGCCAGCGCCGCGCCGGGATCGGTGAGGGCATCGACCAAGCCCCAGGGCTGGGCGGTCTCCGCGGTCACCGGCTCGGGCATCAGCAGCATCTGGCGGGCGCGCGCGACACCGACCCGGCGCGGTAGCGAGGCATAGGCGCCCATATCGCCGGCCAACCCGACATTGGTGAAGGTGGCGGCAAATCGCGCATCGCGGGCGGCAATCACCCGGTCGCATGCGGCCGCCAGAGCCGCACCGGCACCGAAGGCGGCACCCTCCACCGCGGCGATGACCGGTTTGGGGGTGTTCCAGATCGCCCGGATGACGCGCTGGGCCAGCTGAGCCCGCTCCATGGCCTCGGTCTCGGACATGAGCTTCATCGTGGAGATATCGCCGCCGGAGCAGAACGTGCTGCCCGCACCGGTCAGCACGATCACCCGCACCTGCGGGTCGGCATCGGCGGCCTCCAGCGCGTCGGCGAGCTCCAGGCGCAACGGGATGTCGATGGCGTTGCGCACCTCGGGCCTGTTGAGGGTCAGGATGCGCACGGCGCCGTCGTCGTCGACGAGGACGTTCATCGTCCGACGAACTTCGGTGTGCGGCGCTCGATCACGGCGCGTAGCCCCTCGAGAGCGTCGGCGGTCCCGGACAACTCGGACACGGTGCGTGATTCCTCGGGAAGACGCTCCTCGATGGATGCGCCCACCCCCGACCACACGAGGCGCTTGGTGGCAGAGAGCGCGAGGGTGGGCATCGCGGCCAACTCGGCGGCGATCGCGTCGGTGCGGGTGACCAACTCGTCGTCGGGAACCACCTCGGTGATCAGACCGATATCGGCGGCTTCCTGGGCGCTCAGCGTCGGATTGGTCAACAGGATGCGCAGGGCCTGGCGCAACCCGACCAGTTGGGCCAGCGTGACCGACGAACCGCCGTCGGGGGCCATACCGACCCGCACCGCACCGGAGAAGAACTTCGCCGAACGGGCGGCGACGACGATATCGGATGCGCACACCAGCCCGAGGCCGCCACCACCGGCGGCGAATCCCTGTACCGCGGTGACCACCGGTACCCGGAGCTGGAACAGGGCGGCGGTGGCCAGCTGCAACCAGGCCGTCGCCTCGCGCAGGTAATCCGGCAGCCCCTCCCCCTTGGACTCGAAGGTGTGCACGTCACCACCGGCGCAGAAGTTGCGTCCCGCACCCGAGAGCAGCACCACCTTGACGGCCGGATCGGCATGGCAGGCCAGCACCTCGGCGTGCAGTGCCTTGAGTGTGTCGACGTTCAGGCCGTTCGCGATGTGCGGGCTGTTGAGTCGTAGCCGGGCAATACCGTCGGCGCCCACCTCCCGCAACACCGGGGCAGTACTGGTCTCGCTCATGTGGTCTCCCTGTTCTTGAACGCCGACACACCGGCCTGTCCGGCCGATCCGCTCAGTCGTGCGACGACGGCATCGGTTTCGTGGCGATTGGCGGTGGCGAGATCGGTGGCCAACCCCGCCACGACGAGTTCCTTGATGGCGGTCAGGGCCGAGCGGTCCCGGCCCGTGAGCCGGGCGGCGAAGGCCTGCACAGAATCGTGGAACACCTCGGGGGCGAATGCCCGGTAGGCGAGCCCAATCCGCACCGCATCGGTCCCGCTGAACTTGTCACCGGAGAGCAGCAATCCCAGGGCCTGCTGGCGACCGAGGAGGCGCGGCAGTCGTGCGGTGCTGCCCCCGCCGGGGATCATGCCGAAGTTGACGTGGTTGTCGGCTATCCGGGCGTTTTCGGCCACCAGCACGATATCGACGGCCTGCATCAGTTCGAATCCACCGGCCATCGCGACACCGTCGACCGCGGCCACCACCGGTACCGGCAGTGTCGCGATGACATCGCAGGCGTCCTTGAACGTGGTGAACAGGGTGCGCAACTCATCGGGCCCGTCCGCCCGCAGGCGCTGCACCTCGTCGAAATCGCCTCCGGCGCAGAAGTTCCCACCTGCGCCCTGAATGACGATGGCGTTTAGATCGGTGCGCTGCCCCAGATCGGACAACGCGGCGCCCAGTGCTCGCGCCAGCGCCACGTTGATGGCGTTCATCCGGTCGGGGCGGTTCAGCGTGATCCAGCCGGTGTGCTCGCGGACCTCGACGAGCACCTCGAAATCGCCGTGTGTGCTCACATGTACCTCCCGCCGCCGACCTCGATCACCGTGCCGGTGATGTAGCTGGACAGGCCCGAGCCGAGGAAGACCACCGCGCCGGCCACCTCACCGGGTTCGCCGGCCCGTTTCATCGGGACGTCGGCCTCGCGCTGGGCGAACACCTCCGGCGGCATGGCCGCGGTCATGGGTGTGCGGATGAGTCCGGGTTGGATGGCGTTGACCCGCACGTTGTGGTGGGCAACCTCCTTGGCCGCGGCTTTGGTCAGACCGACGATGCCCGCCTTGGCGGCGCTGTAGTTGGTCTGGCCGGGATTTCCCGATTTGCCGGACAGCGAGGAGATGTTGACGATGCTGCCCGACTTCTGTTCGCGCATCACCGCCGAGGCTTCCCGGATGCCGAGCCAGGTGCCGCGCAGGTGCACCGTGATGACGGCGTCGAAGTCGGACACCTGCATCTTCTTCAGCGAGGCGTCGCGGGTGATCCCGGCGTTGTTGACGAAGATGTCGAGCCGGCCGTAGTGGTCGACCGTGCCGGACACCAGGTCGCGCACGGCGTCCTCAGAGGTGACGTCGCACGCAACTCCCCGGCAGTCGCCGGCAGGCCCCGCCACCTCGGTGGCCGCCCGCGCCGCGGCGGTCTCGTCGAGATCGGCGAACACCACCCGGGCACCGTGCTCGTGCAAGGTTCGCCCGATCTCCAACCCGATACCCTGCGCGGCACCGGTCACCACGGCGACCTTGCCCTGGAGCAGTGTGTCCACCCGGAATCTCCCATCGCACGAGGCATAGACAAATCTAACCGAAATTTCTAATCTAGGTTAAATCAATTGGTCGGGCGGTTTCAACCATGGGGCCGCCGAGAAGGGAACGACATGGATCTGGGATTGTCGGGAGCGCGCGTCGTCGTCACCGGAGGCGCGTCCAACATCGGACGCGGCATCGTGCATGAATTCGCCGTGGAGGGCGCGCGCATCGTGCTCAACGATCTCGACGCACCGCAGGCCGACAAGGTCCGGGCCGAAGCGCTGCAGCGCGGTGCCGCCGAAGTGGAACTCGCCGTCGAAGACCTGACCGTCGACGGGGCCGCCGCACGCACCGTCGAGGCCGCGGTATCGCGATGGGGCGGCGTGGACGTCCTGGTCAACAATGCCGGGTGGAGTGTCCCGGGCTTCGTGGCCAGCGATACCGACCGACACAAGTGGCAGCGCACCATAGAGATCAACTTCTTCAGCGCCGTGGCCGCCACCCAGGCCGCCATCGCGGCCATGAAGGACACCGGAGGCGGTTCGATCGTCTTCATCGCCAGCGACGCCGCGTTCGGTCAGATCCGCCAGGGCATCTACGGTGCATCCAAGGCGGCCATGGTCGCCTTCGCGCGCACCACGGCGCGCGAACACGGCCGCCACGGAATCAGGTCGAACATCGTCTGCCCGGGCCTGGTCATGCCGGACGGCCCCGAGGCGGTCGGGGCCGCCAGCCTCTGGGCGGTCGGCCAGGACGAGGTCTTTAACCCCAAGCAGATCGACTTCATGCTCAAGGACACCCCGATGCGTCAACTCACCACCGCCGAAGATGTCGCGCGTGCCGTGCTGTGGTTCGCCTCCCCGACCGCCGCCCGTCAGGTGACGGGCCAGATGATCTCCGTCAGCGGCGGTTACACGATGCCGTGATCGCCCTCACCGCCGACACCGATCACCGTGATGGCGGCACCAGCATCGACTGCCACGACTCCGGCTTCCCGGCGCCCGCCAGATTGGCCTGGGTGTAGCGCTTCCCGTCCGGCCCGAGATAACTCCCCGTGGCTGGGTCGTATTCGGCCACCGCGATGGGCGGCGCCAGCGCCGGTGGCGCAGCCGCGGGAGCTGCCGGCGCGGGGGCCGTCTCTCCGGGACGGATCTGCGGAACGGGCTGACCGGATAGTGTCGCGTTGGGATCGCCCTTCCAGTTGAACCCGTCGTTGAGCGGTACGTAGTTCTCGTCGCTCTCGCACATCTTGACCGTCGGCGCCCGCTTCCCCGGTCGCGTCGCACAGGGCAGGTTGCGGGCACCTCGGACATTGAACATCGAGTCCTGCGGCACACGGCAATAGAAGTCACCCGCCGGGCGATCCGGGTAATCGGTCAAACTCGTCGACCGAGCCTGGTTCGGCGGCAGATACCCCGTCAGGCATGGAGGCGGGAGGTTGAGGTTCAGGTTGAAGCTCAGAAACGCGCCCTTGTAATCGGGTTTGGTGTCGCGATTGGTGACGCCCGCACCCTGCACCACCTCGACGGCCGACGGCGCCAGCACCAGCAGCTGCTCGATATGCGGCTGGTAGGTGACCGCCACATCCCCGAGGGTGACCAGGTTCGCCAGTACCACCGGCAGGGTCGGTGAGACCCGGTCGAACAGTTGACGGACCTCGTCGGCGGCCCGCGGACCCACATCGAGGATGCCCGTGACCGACTTGTCCTCCCGCTTGAGCTGTTCGGTCACCGAGGCCATATTGGCGGCCCACGCCTCGATCGAATCCGCGGTGGCGGTTTGGGAATCCAGAATGGGTTTGGAGTTGTCGATCAGGTTGGTCAGCGCGTCGAGATTCTCGCGGGCGTCGATGGCCAACGTCGTCGAACCCTTGACCAGACGGGCCAGATCCGGGCCCAAACCTCCTACAGCCACGGCCGATTCGTCGACCACCGTCTGAAGGTCGTCACCGGGGATGACCTCCAGCCCCGTGTTCGCCGCCGCCAACAGATCACTGATGTCCGGTGGTACCGAGGTTCGGTCCCGCGGGATCACCGCACCCTCCGCGAGGCGGCCGGTATCGCTGTCGGGGATCAGTGAGACGTATTGCTCGCCGATGGACGAGGCGCTGTGGACCTCGGCCGTCACGTCGGAAGGGATGTCGACATCGGATTTGAGCGACAGTTCGGCCACCACACCGGACTGGGTGAGATCCACCCGCGCCACCCGGCCCACGTTGGTTCCGCGGTAGGTGACGTTGGCGTTCTCGTAGAGTCCGGCGGCGGCCGGTAACTGGACGGTCACCTTGTAGTGGCCGTACCCGAACAGCAGGTTCGGAAGGCCCATGTAGTTGAAGATCATGATGGCACCACCGGCGAGGGTGATCACCGCGAAGAAGGCGAGCTGGGTGATGACTCTTCTGCTGAGTACCATCTAGGGCCCCTGATTCAGGTGGTACGGGATGATCAACGGATTGACCGCGGTGTACGGGCTGGGCAGCTGACCGATCGTGCGGCCCCATTGCATCTCCAACTCGGTGAGTTCGCCCTCGAATCGGGTGCCGGTGAAGAACGACGAATCGATGCGGCTCAACGTCAGATCGATGACGGCGGTCAGGTTCGCGTAGTCACCGCGGAACCATTTGTCCAGCGTCTCCTGGGCGAACGGATACACCGAGAAGAAGCTCAACGACCGAGTGAGCGCAGGCCCGGAATCTGCCAGCGATTTCACCACCGGGGCAAGATCTTTGAGCTGAGCCACCAGCGCCTCTTTGGTCTGGTTGCTGGAATCGGCGGCCAGGGCGCTGAACTTGCCGAGCTGATCCAGTGCCTCGGTGAGGGTGTCGCGTTCCTCCCGCAGGACGCTCAATGCCTCGGGGATGGTATCGAGCGCCCGGTCGAGCACCGGGTCCTGCTCGGCGAAGTCGCCGACCAGGTTGTTCAAACTCTCGGTGGCGCTGATGATGTCGGCGGTCTGGCGGTCGGTGTTGGCGATGAACGTGTCCAGCTCGGTGATCAGGCTACGCAGGTCGTTCTCCCGCCCGGCGAAGGCGGTGCTCAACGCCGCGGTGATGTCCTGGATCTGACCGATGCCGCCACCGTTGAGTAACAGCGACACCGCAGCCAGCGTCTGCTCGGTCGACGGATACGCGCCACCGTAGGCCAGGTTGATCACCGAGCCCTCGCGCAGTCGGCCCTCCGGTGCCTCGTCGATCGGTGGCGCCAGTTCGATGTGCAGCGACCCCAGCAGGCTGGTCTGCCCGACGGTCGCCGTCGCGTTGGCCGGCAGCGCGACGTTGCCGTCGAGGGTCATGGTCAGCACGGCGTGCCAGTCCTGGCGCTCGATCTTCGTCACGGTGCCCACGTTGACGTCACCGACCCGCACCCGCGAGTTCTCCTGGACGTTGTTCACATCCGGTAGCTCCGCCCGGATCGTGAACGATCCGGGTCCGCCGCCTGCGGTGCCGGGCATGGGTAGCGAATTCAGACCGCGCCAGTCGCTGCAGCCGGTGAGTACGGCCATGGCCGTCACCGCGCAGCCGGCCAACACCAGTGCACGTCGGCGGCCGGTCATGAACCTGCTCCCGGTGGCGTCATCATCCCGGTGAGTCCGGCCGCGGGGTCGGTCTGCTGGGCCTCGGCTGCCAGGGCAGGCGCCGGAGCAGGTGCCGGTGCGGCGGCGGGCGCCGGTGGCACGTAATCGGGTCGCATCCAATCCTCGCTGTAGGTCACCTCATTGGGCCGGGCGACCGCGCCGACCAGGGGATTCCCGCCGATCGGGAAGAAGTTCATCTGGCGGTTCTTCACGATGGGCGCCAGGTACTGCACGCACAGCTTCGACGACTGCTCGGCTCCGAGCCGGGACGCGGCCTGGATCGCCCCGCACAGAAAGCTGATCGGGTCGCTGAAGTTGTTGGTCGACAGCGCACCGCTGAGCGTGCCCTGGGCAGGCTGGTAGATGTTGATGAAGTTCTGCAGCACGGTCGGCGAGATGTGCAGGAACTGTTTGATGTCGTCGACGCTGTCGGTCAGCGCCTGCGACACCGAGGCCAGCTTGTCCGAGGTGGTGCCCAGGGACTCCTTGTTGGCGGCCACGAAGGTCGCCACTGTCTTGGACACCTCGCTGACACTGGCTGCAGCAGAGCTGATCTCGTCGGGATCGTCGGCCAGCGCCCATGTCACCGAAGCGAGATTGCGGTTGAGCTGCGACATCACGTCCGAGCTGTCCTGCAGCGCGGACACCAGTAGCGACAGGTTGCGCAAGGTGCTGAACAGGTCGCTGCTGTGATCGCCCAGCGCCGAAGTCGCCTTGGACAGTTTGATCAACGTGTCACGGATGTTCTTGCCCTGTCCCCGGAGGTTGTCGGCGGCAGTGTTGACCAGAGAGCCCAGCGTGCTCACTCCCCCTGGTTCGGTGGGCTGCAGCATCTCGGTGAATCGCTGCAGCTGTACCCGCACCTCGTCCCATTCGACCGGCACCGCGGTGCGCTCCATGGGAATCACCGCGTCGGCGGGCAGGGCGGGACCGCTGGTGTAGGCGGGCGTCAGCTGGATGGCCCGGGCGGTCACCAGCGACGGCGCGAGGATGACCGCCTTGACGTCGGCGGGTACCGAGTAGGTGTCGTCGATCCAGAAGCTCACCTTGGCGCGGTCGGGCTCGACGTCGATGCGCTCGATCTCGCCGACCGGCACCCCGAGGATGCGGATCTCGTCGCCGACGAACAGACCGTTGGTGTTGTCGAAATATGCCGTGAACGCGGTCCTGGCGATGTTGGTGGTCGTCCGCAGGATCGCGACCACCCCGACGGCCAATACGGCAGTCAGCAGCAGCGCCAACCAGATTCGAATGCGCGGTCGCGTCACTGTGCGTTGCCTCCTGGATCGGCCGGCGCGCCCCCGGGTGCGACCTCGCCCGGTGCGCGGTGATAGACGGGCGCCGGGGTGGGTTCGGGATGGGACTGCTGGCCCGGCGGTGGTAGCGCCGGGGGGCCTGGCGGCGGGCCACCGGGTGCCGGTTGCGGCCCGGGATCGCGGTAGGGATAGCAGCCCGGCCCGGGCAATGGGATGGCCGGCGGCCCGCACTGGGTGTCGCCGGGGTTACCGGTGATCGCGTCGGGAATGGTCAGGCGCGGCTCACCGCCCTGGCCGGTACGGGGGAACGGTACCGGCAAGGCCGGCAGGCCGGGCTGACCGACCTGCGGATCTGTGCGTTGTGAGGGTGCCAGCACGTTCGGATCCAGACCGAGGTCGGAGAACGCGGCATCGATGAACGGTTGAAGATATTGTCCGGGAAGAAGGTTGGACAGATAGGCCTTGAAGAAGGGCCCCGAGGACACCGACTCACCCAGCGAGAAGACGTAACTGGTGAGTCCCTTGATGGACTGCTGGACCTCTGACT
Source organism: Mycobacterium sp. MBM (assembly GCA_021648845.1). GTDB lineage: Bacteria > Actinomycetota > Actinomycetes > Mycobacteriales > Mycobacteriaceae > Mycobacterium. The sequence goes on from JAKJHY010000013.1 coordinate 68,189, forward strand.
TTCTGTTCTCGACGATCGTCAGTGCGCCGTTGAGCTTGTCCAGCGCCGGCTTGAGGGTGTCCCGGTTGTCGGCGACGAATCCGTTGATCTGCGTGGACAGCGCCGTGATGTTGTTCGAGATCTGATCCAGTGCCGCACCCTGCTCGCCGAGTGCACGCAGCAGTTCGTTCGAGTCGCGCACCAGCTGGACGATCTTGTCGCTGCGCTCGCCGAGGACGGTGGTGGCCTTGTTGGCATTGGCCAGCAGCCGACGAAGCTGCTCGTCGCGGCGGTTGAGGGTGTCGGAGAAGCGTGCGACGCCGTCGACGGCGACGCGGAGATCGTCGGGTGTGTCGCGGAACGTCTCGGCCAGGGTGGACAACGAGGTCGAAAGCTGATCGGTGTTCAGCCCGCTGATCTGGGCGGTGATATCACCGATCGCGTCGGGTAGCTGGTATGCCGATGTGGTGCGCTCCAGGGGTATGACACCGTCCTGGTCGCCCTCGCCGCGCGGGGTGATGTCGAGGATCTTGGATCCCAGCAGGCTCTTGGTCTTGACCGCGGCTTCGGTACGGTCACCGAGCTGCACGTCGTCGTCGACGCTGAACCGCACGAGTACACGGGGCCCGTCCAGCGAGATACTCTGCACCTTACCGACCTGATAGCCCGAAACCTGCACCGCAGCACCGGTTGTCAATCCGCCCGCTTCGGCGAAATGAGCTTCGTAGGTCTGCTGCGACGACACCAGCGGCAGCTTGTCGTAGTTGAGCACCCCCATGCCGATCGTGCCGACGGTCACGACACCGATCAGCCCGATGACCGCGGGGTTGCGCTCTTGGAAGGCTTTCATTTCGGCGTGCACCTACCGGTGTCCTGGCCGGCCAGTTTCACATACACCGGTTGACCGCCCTTACCGTTGAGTTTCAGTACGAGATCGCAGATGTAGAAGGAGAAGTAATCGCCGTTGAGCCCTTGCCGCCCCAGGATCCGGTAGGACTGCGGCAGCGTGGCGAGCAGATTGTCGAGGTAGTCGTGGTCGGCCACCACGATGCCCGCGGCCCGGTCGGTCTGCTCGACCGTTTCCTTCAGCGGTGGCCGGGCCTGCGCCAGCAGGTCGGCGATGCTGGCAGCGGACTCGTTGGTGTACGCCACCGCCGCACTGAGGTCACTCTTGCGTTCTTTGAGGGTGTGCACGATCTCGGAGAGCGAGTCGACCGCGCTACCGAACGTGTCCTTTTGGTCGCCGAGTGAACCGAGCACGGTGTTGAGATTGGTGATGACCTGGCCGACGAGCTCGTCACGGTCGGCGAGGGTGTTGGTCAACGCGGCGGTGTTGGACAGAAACGAGGCGATCGTCGCGCCCTGCCCCTGCAGTGCGGAGAGCAGCTGACCGCTCAGCGCGTTCACCTGGTCAGGATCCAACGCCCGGAACAGCGGCCGGAACCCGCCGATGAGGGCGTCCAGGTCCAGGGCCGGCGTGGTGCGGGACAACGGAATGGTGGCGCCGGGCGTAAGGGGCTGTACCGAGCCGGCGCCCTCCTCCAGCGCGAGATACCTTCCGCCGATGACGTTGTCATAGCGGATGGCTGCCCGGCTGCCTTCTGTCAGCACCACCGAGTCGTCGGCACTGAATGCCACGGTGACGGTGCTGTCACCGTTGAGCCGGATGTCTTCGACCTTGCCCACTTCGACGCCGGCGATCCGGACGAAGTTGCCGGTCTCCAAGCCCGTCACATTGGCGAACACCGCTTGGAATGACCGGGCATCGCCGAACCGAAACTGGGCAAAAACGGTCAGCAGCGCGAACATGCCGAACAGCGCGACCACGATGAACACGGCAAGCCGCCAGGCGGCGCCTGACAAGTTGTCCTTCATCTCGTCTGCCTCTCGATACTGGGTCGTCTCACGTGCGGGCGGTGCTCACGGCGCCGGTGGCGGCCCGGCAATCCCCGGCGGGACAGGCGCGGGTGGTACGCCGGGATAGAGCGGGGTACCTCCGGGGCCGTACTGGGGGGCGCCGTAGGGCGGCGCACCGGGGTACGGAATCGGGCCCGGCGCCGGGCCGCCCGGGTAGCGGATGCTCGGCGGTTCCGGCACCGCACGAGTCACCGGGAAGTAGTTGGCCCAGCCGGGGAATCCGATGCCCGGGTTGGGCCGGTTGTCCAGGCCAGTGCCCCAGCCGGTGTTGGCGATCAGCGTGCGCACGGGCCAGTTCTTGGCCACATCGGGCAGCGATCCACAGCCCGGCTTGCCGCCGGGTCCGCCCTTGGCACCGTTGACGGGCAGGTTCTGCGGATACCGGTAAGGGTCGTCGCCCAGCAGCAGCGCGGCATCCACGATCAGTGATTTGCCGTTCGCCCCACCGGTGTAGTCGGCCTGTCCGAAATCGATGGCGTTCTTGCCGCCGACGAGAAGGCAGGTCAGCGACGGGTTGTACGTGTTGAGCAGCGCCGCGGTCGGCCGCAGCGTGTTGATCGCCCGCACCAGATTGTCCTTGTTCGGGCCCAACACCGCGGTTCCGCTCTTCGAGAACCCGATCACGTTGAGCAACAACGAATCCAGCTCGCGAGCGCGGTCGGCGATCGTCTCACTGGTCGTGCTTGCGGCATCGAGCACACGCAGGATGTCCGGCGCGGCCCCGGCGTAGGCGTCGTTGAAGTTCTTGAACGCCCGCCAGTCCTGCCCGATGGTCTCGGTGCGCTGGTTGAGCGCGATGAGCACCTCATTGGCTGCCGTCGTCGCCTCCCCCATGCGAGGCCCCTGGCCGCGCACGCCCTCGGCGATCGCCGAGAAGACGGTGTTCAGCTTGGCGGGATCGATCTTGTGGATGACACCGACGAGGTTCTGGAACACCGTGTTCACCTCGGTGCTGACGTTCTGTGACTGCAGGACGGCGCCCGCGGCGAGTACCTGCCCGGACGGGTCCTGCGGGTAGATGAGGTCGACGTACTTGGCGCCGAACACGGTGGTCGAGGCGATCCGGGCCTGCACATTGGACGGAAGGTAGGCGATCTTGTCCCGATCGAGCTCCAGTTTCAGACTGACCGGATCGCTGCCACCGGTGACGGCGCCGACGTGACCGACCTGCACGCCGCGCAGCTTGACCTTGGCTCCGACCTCCATGACCAAACCGGCGCGATCGGAGCTCAGTGTCACCGGCACATAGCTTTTGAACGAACCGGTGAACAGCGCGCCGGTGAGGGCGACTGCGGCGATGACGAAGACGATGAGGATCGCGGTCCACCAGTCCGGGTGGATGAGCGGTTCGCCTGCCTTGCGTGCCATCGCTCAGCCCGCCAGGTTGAAGTTGCCGGACTGCCCGTAAATCGACAGCGTGACCAAGAGCGTGACACAGACTGCCACGACCAGGGAGGTGCGTGTTGCGCGTCCGACCGCCTCACCCACACCGGCGGGACCGCCGCCGGCGGTGAAACCGTAGTAGGTGTGCACCAACATTATGACCACCGCGGTGACCACAGCCTGGACGAACGACCAGATGAGGTCGGTGGGGATGAGGAATGTCCGGAAGTAATGGTCGTAGACACCGGTGGACTGACCGTAGATGACCGTCGTTCCGAATCGTGCTGCCAGGAAAGACATGATGACGGCAACGCAGTACAGCGGGATGACCACGATGACGCCGGCCAGCACGCGACTGGATGCCAGGTAGGCCAGCGAGCGGACACCCATGACTTCCAGGGCGTCGATCTCCTCGTTGATGCGCATGGCGCCGAGCTGGGCGGTGGCGCCGGCACCGATGGTGGCGGCCATGGCGATCGCCGCGGTGAGCGGCGCGATGAGCCGCACGTTGAAGTACGCGGACGCGAAACCGGTGAGTGCCTCGACACCGACCTGGGCGAACTGGTTGTAGCCCTGCACGGCGACCAGCGCGCCGGTGGAGATCGTCAGGAATCCGACGATGACGACGGTGCCACCGATGACCGCGAGCGCTCCGGTGCCCAGACTCATCGCAGCGATCAGCCGGACCAGCTCGGTCTTGTAATGCACCAGGACATCGACCGCGGAGGCCAGCGTCCGGCCGTAGAACTGGGTCTGCTCACCGATGCGGGTCCATCCCGCGTGCCAGTTCTTCGACGACCGGGCCAGTCGTGGAAACTGCTGTCGCGTTATAACTTTGATGCTCACAGGTTCACCTTGATTCCCACGGCGGTCATGAAGATGTTGATGACGAACAGCGCCAGGAAGGAGAACACCACGGTCTCGTTGACGGCATTGCCGACGCCGGCCGGACCGCCGCTGACGGTGGTTCCCATGTAGCAGGCGATCAGCCCCGCCGTCATACCGAACAGGGTGGCCTTGATCAGCGAGACCACGACATCGCCGACCCCGGTCACCAGGGTCAGGCCCGCGACGAAGGCGCCGGGCGTGACGTTTTGGAAGAACACCGAGAAGACGAAGCCGCCGGCCAAGCCGACCAGGATCACCAGCGAGGACAGCAGCAACGCGACAACCGTGGCGGCCAGCACGCGTGGGACCACCAGCGCCTGAATGGGATTGATGCCCATGACGCGTTGCGCGTCGAGTTCCTCCCTGATGGTGCGCGCACCCAAGTCTGCGCACATCGCGGTCGCGCCCGCACCGGCCACAACCAGCACGGTGACGATGGGGCCGATCTGGGTGACCGCCCCCAGCGCGGCACCGGTGCCGGAGAAGTCCGCGGCGCCGAATTCGGCGAGCAGGACGTTGAAGGTGAAGACGGTCAAGACCGTGAAGGGGATCGACAGCATCAGGGTGGGCAGCAACGAGACACGGGCGACGAACCAGGTTTGCAGGACGAATTCGCGCCAGGCAAATGGGGGCTGGAACACCGCCACAGCGGTGTCCAGTGACATCGCGAAGAAGCCCCCGATCCCCTGGATCGGTTTCGAGGAGCTGAGAGCTCTGAGTACCAACGTGTCGTCTTCCGGTCGAGGTGCATGAACGCTGCGGCGCGAGATCCGTAGCGATGAGAAAGCCGGATCTGGCGAGTCCCGGTCCGTGTCACCTCACGCGCCACGAGTGACCCGGCTCACGAATCGAATCAAAATTAAACTCTGATGACAAGCGGGAAAATCTCACGCACCGCCGTCAACGCAACATGCCCCGACAAATCCGCAGATAGATGCCACTTTGACGCGATCGTCAAAGCTTGCAAGCCCCTCACGGAACGCAGAATCGCCCACCATCGGTGACGAACCCACTATTTTGAATGCTTGATAAATTTGTTCTGGTTCGGGGTAACCTCGACTCCACCCAGAACGGCAGACGTCCAGCCGGGTCGCCGAGCACCGCCGTTCACACAACGCGGCGACCGAGACCACACCGACCCGACCCTCGAACTGGTGATGACCATGACAGCCGCACTGCCCCATCCCGCCGACGCCGACTACCCGGACGCGTACGGCCGGGCCTGGACCCACGATCCCGGTCTGCTCACCGACTTCTTCACTCCTGAAGGCACCTACACCGATGTCGCGATGCGCGGAACCTACCGGGGACGCGACGAGATCCAACGATTCCACCGCTGGATGTTGAAGTTCTCCCCGGACTCCCTGATCGTCTTCACCGAACCCGCCGTGGCTGACGGCCGCGCCTACTTCGAATGGACCTGGAGCGGGTCCATCACCGGGCCATTGCGCCTGCCCAGCGGCGGCTCGGTTGACGCGGCAGGAAAGCAGTTCTCGGTGACCGGCATCGGCGCGTGCCGCTACGACGATCACGGACTGCTGACCAGCCACCGCGACTTCTGGGATGTCGGCCTGCTCGTCGACCAGCTCGGCGACACCCTGGTCGCCCGCGGCGCCCAGTAGGCGCCGTCAGAACAGCAATGCGCCGAATCGCCAGTCCAACACCTGGCGATCATCGGCCCCCTCGGCGCCCACCGCGAACACCAGCGACCGCATATCGAGCACGCCACCGCCCGCCGGCAGCGGCGATACCCGTTCGATGTGCAGATCGCTGTACACGGTATCACCCTCGTGCACCGGGCCGGTGTGGTCACAGGACCGCCAACCCGTGACCGTTGCCAGGTTGGGCAGGACCCGGGTGGCTTGGGCAAGGGCGAGCCCGATGGTGTGCCCGCCATACACCAGGCGCCGTCCACCGACTCGCCAATCATGATGCGTGGCAGCGATGTTGAGGCTCAGGCGGGCGAGTTCGGGGGCTGAGCTCACGACATCGGCCGAACTGCGGTAGCGGCGGCCGGCTCGCTCCGAGGCGAAGTGCGGGCCGGGCACGCGCGCACGGAAGGCCGCACCGTCCCATGCTCCGGCCGGATCGGTGGTCACCTCGTCGGCGCCGATCGTCGTCAGGTCGTCGTGGTGCCCGGTGTCGACAACGCCGGGTGTCATCGGGAGCATCGCGCAGCGATGGAAGTCGAGAACCAGCCGGCCGTGCTGGTCGGTCGTCGTCATCCGCAGCGCGGCAAGACCGGTGGGCGCCCTACCTTCACGGACGGTGTTCTGGCGAAGTCCCACTACCTCGGTCGTGGTGGACAACGTGTCCCCAAGCTTGGGGTGACTGTGGAACGCCAGGCCGCGGTAGAAGAGGTTGGCCTTCACGCGGCCGGTCACCAGCGTGCTCTGACCGATCGCGATATCGGTGACCAAACCGGGATGCGCTATCAGCCCGGGGGTTCCGGTCACTGCTTCGGCCAGCTCGACATCGAGCGCCAGCCGCAGGCGGTCACCCAGGATCGCCTGGTGCAATGCCGCCGCACCTTCGGTCAGGGTCATCCGGGGCGCACTGTCGAAGGCCTGCCCGACGCTGAGCTCGTCGAAGTACGGTCCGACGACTGCATTGGGTGTCGGCATCGCATCCCTTTCAGATCCGCGTCGATACTGCGCCGGCATTCGTGATCGTGGCCCGCACTTTTTGAATCTAAAATAAACTATGGCGGCGATCAATTCGCCCCGCGGACCGCCAGGCCTACGCTGTCGGCGACCTGGCACACGAAGCCGGAATCGACACCCTGGCCGCCGACCACCCGCAGCAGCCCTAGGTAGTTCTACTGATTCGCCGTCACGCCCATCGGGCGACCATGAGCTCATGACAACTGATCGGGCTCACGGACGCGACCGTGCCATCCTGCTGTCATTCACGGCAGTCGTTGCCATGGCACTCGCGTATCTGATGGTGTTCGTCGTACTTCGCGACCCCGGCATGACCGACAAACTCATGAACGGCGCCGCGCCGGCCGGCACCGATGTCGCCGGCCTTCGCGTGGCGGCCGTAGGCGGGGTGCTCGCCGCACTCGGTGGATGGGTGGCGGCCATCACGAGCCGAAGAGTCATTCCTGTGCTGTTGGTGATGCTGGCGTCGATGCCACTGGCACCGGTGGGTGTGTTCGCGCTGGCGCTGGCGTTCTGAGTCGGTCGGCCTGCAGGACATCTGCGCCGGGCTCCACCCTCGACGAGCTACCAACCCACCGGCGCACCCAAAGGCCCCAAACGGAAAAAACCGCGGACCTAAAGTAGGTCCGCGGCTATTCCGATGTCTTGAGACATCACAGCGTCGGGCTGACAGGATTTGAACCTGCGACCACTTGACCCCCAGGGAGCTCAATGCCGTCTCGTCGTGTCTCAGCGCGTCTCATCTGTGCAGTTCAGAGGCCATTTGGCGTCTCAAGCGTCTCGCCGCGTCCGGGCTGTTTGAACACGTCTTGGGACACTCTTGGGACACTCTTGGGACACTGTGCAGGTTTCCCTAGGACCAGACGCGGTGCCCGGAGCTGGACCGAAGTTACAAATCGGAGCGGAATCTCTGTTATCAGCCCGCCAGTTTCCGAATGTTTGCCGTAGCCGTCTGGGCCGCGCCTCCCGCGTTGATCGATGGCACAAAGCCACTGAGGCCGATCATCACGGGCGCGGCCCGCCAGAGGGTGAGCAATCTGCACTTCCCTGTCATGGGTCGTCGATATCATTGCCGGCTATTGACTTAGGATGGGGACAGCGTGGCGCGAGAAGTGGGCAACTCGATCGGGCTCGGGTTCGGCAATGGAAGCGTGATCGACTACGGCGATAGCGTCGAGTACCGCCAGACCGGAAAATTGATCCCGGCCTTCCGGGTGACAGTCGCAGACATCACCGGTTTCTCAGTCCGCAAAGTGACACGCGACGACAAGAAGCGACTCGACGCGTCAGCGCTGCAACAGGTGTTTGTCGTGCAGGGCTCAGGAACGACCCTCGCAGAGGTCGCGGTAAACCACGGGACCGCCGCCAAGATTGAACAGGTGCTGCGCGCCCACCCGAGATTTGGGACCAACGTCCATCAATCGACGCCCGGCGCCAGTTCCACCGCTACGCCCACCACATCGTGGGTGGACGAGCTCGCCAAACTCGCAGCTTTGCGAGACACAGGAGTGTTGACCTCCGAAGAGTTCGAAATCGCCAAGCGCAAACTCATTAGCTGAGCTGCAGTCGGGCACACGAGCGACAGAGCTCAATCTGCGCGTCAGCAGCACTCGACTAACGACTTCGGGTGTTCAGCGCTCGTCCGAACAGCGGCCCGGGCCGGCAGTCGCGATGCGCCATGGCCGCCCGCGACAGCTCGCCCGTTTATTAGGTCAACGTGGTGAAAAGCACAACTATTGTCGCTTCTTTTGGTGCCGACTAGAAATGCTGCGCCACTGACCCCTGCGTCGCCATTAGTTTCCATAAAGTTCCGGTCAATGGCATTTCCGTCCTGGATTGAAGTTGCGGTAAACGCACGAGTGTGCAGCTTCGAGTCCAGTTGCGGCTTCGGACTATGTGCACTGCCAGGCGATCAAGGATGGATCTTTGCTCGAGCGGTGTAGGGGCTGACCTGAACGACGAATTCACCAACGCGCTGTCGGCGATGCGCACTCAGTTGGACGAGCAGATCTGGTAGACCGCTGTTTAATTGGCAACTTTGCAAATTGCTCGATCTTCGAACATCAAGATCCGCGGCGCCGCCACCCTCGGTCAGGCTCGCCGTGCGTCTTAACCAGAAAGGAACCTCCGTGGCTGGCAAGGCATCAGCGACGTCAACTACCTTGTACCGGCTGACTGCGGTTCCCAAACTCAAGGACGCGATACGCGATAAATACCTCGACGATGATGCCAAGTTCACAGAAGTGGACTGCACGGTCGGCGATCGTGCAGCCCTGTTGGTTCATGGACATATGAAGACCGATCGCGCCCGTTGGGCAGATCGACTCGGATCCCTGATCAATGTTCCATTCGATGCCGCCAACCAGAACGCGGCCGCAGTGCTTGTCATTAGAGGCGAGGGCGCCACGGCGTGGGCAGTCACCTACGGGATGGGGTTCCATCTTCTCGAGCAAGCACGCGTTGATCCCGGTTTTGGCCAGCGGATTGCAATCCGGGTTGCCCACCCGGACAGCTTGAACTCACTTACTAGTAAGACTATGGACAGTCGCGCAAAAGTGGACCGATCGTCAATCCCGTCCGGATCGCAGCTGAGTGGCTTCGGACTTGGGGATTTCGGGGAGCTCGTGACACGGATAGTAGCTACCGCCGAAATCACAGGTCTCACCGTCGGCAAGACGTTCACCCTGCGCGGTGCCGACGCGCTAAACCTGCCGCTGGCCCATACGCCTGAGAGCTTTCTAGCCGATCTATCCGCGCTCGAGGAAACTCTTCGAAAACCTCCGCTTCAGGAACTTCAGATTCTCGAGCAACTCGTCGCTTTCAAGAAGGACAGCCCCGAAGCGATCAGACTCGACGGTCTGCTGGCGATAGCTTTGCTCGACAGTGCCGACACCAAGGTCAGCGTGGCGTGGCCACATGAAGCCATCAACGAAAATGGAACACCCGAAGCATACAAATTGAAAGGTCGCCGAGGCCCAAAGGCCCCGCAGGACGGCGTGCCCACAATTGAGACCATTCGTCAGGCGGTCGACCCGGCCGATCCCTTGGGATCGCTTACACGCCAACGGATCCAGCTATTCAGTGACCCCGCGGCCCAAAACCCGATCAGCTCTGACATTGCAGTCCGCAAGTGGGTAGCGTACGAGACCCTCTTGGATGGCCGTCGATACTTTCTACACGACGGTATGTGGTACCTCATGGACGACAAGTACGCTTCGCAACTGCAGGACCGGGTACGCGAAATATTCAGCACTACTTGGGGATTGACCCTTCCAGCTTGGCAGATTGAGAACGGCAAGAAGGTCGATGAGGAAGATTACAACAAGGAGGCGGCGCGACAAATTGGCGGAGTTGTCCTAGACCGTCGACTAATCAGGACCACCCAGAACCGGCGGGGATTCGAAACTTGCGACATCCTCGCCCCCGACGGTGCACTGGTGCACGTGAAGAAGTCCGATGCCTCGGCGCCGCTGAGCCACCTATTTGCGCAGGGCCATAACTCAGCCCACTCGCTCACTCATGACAACGAGGCGCGGGAGAAGTTTCGCGAGCTCATCCAAAAGCAGGGCGGCAACACGGATTTGCTTAGAGAAAAGCCCTCGGCGGTAGTGTTCGCCATCGCAAAGGCTGCGGGTGAGCAATTCGATCCCGAATCATTGTTCAGCTTCAGCCAGGTCACCCTGGTTAGGACGGTCGACGACCTTCGTGCCAGAGGTATTGAAGTGATCGTTTTCCCCATCGAGAGCGCCGACGGCTCAAACCTTGAGAAGTGACGGTGACTGGCGCAAGCGATGAACGTAGTCGACACGCCGCATGGGGCAGATACGAGACACTGGCTCGGCATGATGCACCGTGCACGACCCTGAGATAGATCTTCGGGCTTTCGCCGATAACGCCTCGCTGGAAAACGCCCGATCGATAAACAACGATGAGCGAAAAGGGGACTGCCCCGGGGCAGTCCCCTCAGAAGCTGACATCGACCTCATCTACGTAGAAAGACCGTAGTTGATGACGAATGAATCTCGGTCGGGTTGAGATGTGATGTCATGCAACCGCTGTCGCGGATGGCGCTGTCATCCTAATTCGGTGGCGCCAAAGACAGCGAAGAAAACCGACAGCCGGTTGGCGGCTCGGCTAGCCGCGCTCGCTTCGCTGGGCGCTTCGGTTATCCACTTCGCCGTCGTACCCACCCACTGGCAGGAGTGGATGCCCGCTGGCGTGTTTTTCACATCGATCGCCCTCTCCCAACTGCTGTGGGCGCGGCTGGTTCTCACACGAACCACGACTCCTGTGCTTGCTGCCGGCACCATGCTCAACCTTGGAGCCATTGCGCTGTGGGCCATGTCCAGGACCGCGGGAGCCCCGTTCGGCCCCCACGCCGGGGAAGCGGAACTGATCCAAGCCGCGGACCTGTGCGCACTGTTGCTTCAAATTTACGTCGTGATGGGCGCCAGCTGGGTGTGGTACCGCGGCCTGCAAGGAGAGCCGGTACCGTTGTTCGGCAGCGCAGTAGTGCTCATGGGCGCAGTCGGTGTCGTGGCGCTGGCGTCCACGGTGGGTGTTGCTTCAGGTCTGCAGCACGGCCATCATGGGCCAGCGAGCGCAGACGGTGGTCACCACGGGGCGACCCCCGAGGATGCGCATAGCGATCACCACGGCGCTGACGTTAAGCCCGAGGAGCACGATGACCCTGGGACGACCGGCGAGCATGTCCATAGCCCTGACAGCAACCACGAACCGGCCACCCCGGCGCCGGTGAACGAGCCTGCCGGCGAATCGGCCACACCACCCGAAGTTCCGACGCCGACCGAAGTTCCCGCCTCACCCGATGTTCCAGCCCCAGCCGCGGTCCCGCTGCATGACGACCACAGCGATCACGATCACGGTGAGTAAACAGCTGATCTCGGCGCTGATGTGGCCCGGTAGGCAGATGTCCTCGTCGCTGCCGCCGCCGACCGATCCTCGAAAGTGCCGTGGACCGGATAGGCCGCGCGTGCCAACGCGCCGCCTGCCGTGTCAGCGATCCAGGACTGCGCGTGTGCTGGCCGCAGGGCTCAGGTCGAGGCGGCGCAACAGTTGCGCGTTAAGCGCCACGACGATCGTCGACAACGACATCAAGATCGCGCCGACTGACATCGGCAGCACAAACCCGATCGGTGCGAGCACACCGGCAGCCAAGGGCACTGCGATGAGGTTGTAGCCCGCCCCCCACCACAGGTTCTGCTTCATCTTTCGGTAGCTGGCACGCGACAGTTCGATCACCGACAACACCGAGCGCGGGTCCGAACTGGCCAGTATCACGCCGGCAGAGGCGATGGCCACGTCGGTGCCGGCGCCGATCGCGATGCCAACGTCGGCTTGCGCCAACGCGGGGGCATCGTTGACACCATCGCCCACCATGGCGACCTTCTTGCCCTCCTGTTGCAGCGCAGCAACTTTCGACGCCTTGTCTTCCGGGCGTACTCCGGCGAACACCCGATCTATGCCAAGTTCGTGACCTACCGCCTGCGCGACCGCTTCGGCGTCACCGGTAATCATGACCACCTCGACGCCGAGCTTGTGCAAGGCATCGACCGCTTCGCGGGACTCGGGGCGAATCTCATCGGCCAGGCGGAGGCCGCCGAGCACAGTGCCGTCGCGGACGACGTGCAGGATGATCGCGCCCTCGTCGCGCCACGAGGTCGCCGCGTGAACTTCCTGTCCGCCGATCTCGTCGAGCAGGCGCGGGCCGCCCACCCGGATCTCGTGGCCCTCCACCGTCGCGGTCACACCCACCGCCGGGGAAGATGAGAAGCCACTGGCGCGCGGCACAGTGAGTGCGCGCTCCTCGGCGGCTTTCACGATTGCCCGCGCGAGGGGGTGTTCACTGTCGGCCTCGGCGGCAGCGGCCAAGGCGAGCACGGTGTTGTCGTCGAGGTCGCCGCTGGCCTCGATCGCGGTCACGGTCGGTTCACCCTTGGTCAGGGTGCCCGTTTTGTCGAAGAGCACGGCGTTAACGGTGCGCATGCCTTCGAGGGCGAGGCGATCCTTGATCAGAACGCCGCCCCGCGCGGCGCGCTCGGTCGCGATCGACACCACCAGTGGTATCGCCAATCCCAACGCATGCGGGCAAGCGATGACGAGCACGGTGATCGCCCGGACAACGGAGGCATCAGGGTCTCCGACAATCGACCACGCCACGGCGGTGATGGCGGCCGTCCCCAAGGCGAACCAGAACAGCCAGCCCGCCGCTCGGTCGGCGAGGCGCTGGGCTCGCGAGGACGAGTTCTGCGCTTCGGTGACCAGGCGCTGGATTCCCGCCAGGGCGGTGTCATCGCCGGTGGCGGTAATTTCGACCCGCAACCCGGAATCGGTGGCCACGGTTCCGGCCGTCACCGCATCTCCGACGCCGCGGGCCACCGGCCGCGATTCACCGGTCACCATCGACTCGTCCATGTCCGCGCGTCCGTCGACGATCTTGCCGTCGGCGGGGACGCTGCCACCGGGTCGCACAACCACCAGATCCCCCACCCGCAGGTCGGCGGGTGAGACGGTGACGATGCGCTCGCCGTCGACCTTCTCGGCCTCGTCGGGAAGCAGGGCGGCCAGGGAATCCAGTGCGGAGGTGGTCTGCGCCAGGGAGCGCATCTCGACCCAGTGGCCGAGCAGCATGATGACGATCAGCAGCGCCAGTTCCCACCAGAACTCCAGTTCGTGGTGGAGCACACCCAGGCTCGCGCCCCAGGAGGCGAAGAATGCGACGGTGATGGCCAGACCGATGAGCAGCATCATTCCCGGTTTGCGGGAACGGATTTCGCTGACGGCGCCGGTGAGGAAGGGGCGACCGCCAACGACGTACATGACCGTGCCCAGCAGTGGTGCGATCCAGCGGCCGCCGGGGACGTCGGGCACTGCGTAGCCGAGCAGCATGGCGAACATGGTCGAGAACGCGATGACTGGGATGGCGATGATCAAGTTGATCCAGAACAGCTTCCGGAACACGGCAACATGATCGGCGCCGTGGCCGGCGTGACCCCCGTGGTCGCCATGGTGGTCGTGGCGGACGTTGGTGTCGTGAGCAGGGTGCTCGCCGTGATCGTCGTGGTTGGCGTGAACGCCGTTGTGCGATGCCGGTAACGCGTGCTCGTCGTGGCTGGTCATGTTGCGCTCTCCTTGAGGAGTCTCACGTGTCTGTTCGCGCCAGGGTGTGCAGCGGCGACGATCCCAGGCGGCCGCGTCGCTGCACCGCCGGTGCGGGTCATGACCGCACGAGTCGGGCGATGGCTTCGGATGCTTCGGTGAGTTTGGCGTCGGCGGCTGGCCCCCCGGCGGCAGCGGCGTCTCGAACGCAGTGTCGTAGATGGTCGTCGAGCAGGGCCAGCGCGACGCTCTGCAGGGCTTTGGTCAACGCGTCAGCCTGGGTGAGGATGTCGATGCAATAGCGTTCCTCCTCGATCATCCGGCTGATGCCGCGGGCTTGGCCCTCAATGCGTTTCAAGCGTTTGAGGTACTTGTCTTTGTCGGTGATGTAGCCGTGGTGCACCGAACCCGATGCCGGGCAGTCATCAGCGTCATCGACGTGCGTCATGGCAGATCCTTCGTTCCGGTGAGCGTGGGCACCGCCGCCGGGCTCTCGGCGGCCGGTGTGTGAGATGTCAGTCACGCCGCGCTGGCGTACTTGTCGGGGTCACGATCGAACCGCGGTCCACATCCTTTACAGCACAACCAGTACCGTCGGCCGCGGTAGTCGCGGAACAGGCCCGCGGCTTCGGCGGCCGTCTTGTCCACTGGCGTGCCGGGCATCACCGGGCATGTTGCCCGGTCCGTTGCGGGGTCGAGGAGGTTCGTGGCCGCAGGATTGATGATCGTCGTGTCGAGGTCTGGTGTTGAGCCGCTGCAGCAGCAGCTCGACGTCAGGTTCTTTTTGTCGGACATGGGTTCTCCTTGATGCGGTAAGGGTTAGTGAGTGGGGGCCGAGGATGTGGATGTGAAGCCGCGCAGTCGGAGGCTGTTGCCTACGACGAAGATGCTGGAGAATGCCATGGCCGCGCCGGCGAGCATGGGGTTGAGCATGCCCAGTGCTGCTACCGGTATGGCGGCGACGTTGTAGGCGAACGCCCAGAACAGGTTCGTCTTGATCGTCGATAATGTTTTGCGGGATAGCCGGATCGCGTCGACGGCGCTGCGCAGGTCGCCGCGTACCAGGGTGATGTCGGAGGCTTCGATCGCGACATCGGTTCCAGTACCCATGGCCAGGCCGAGGTCGGCTTGGGCGAGGGCGGGCGCATCGTTGACGCCATCGCCGACCATCGCCACCGTTTTGCCCTCGGCTTGCAGCCGGGCGATGACGTCGACTTTGTCTTTGGGCATGACCTCGGCGATCACGGTGTCGATGCCGACCTCGGCGGCGATCTGGCGGGCGACGGCTTCGTTGTCCCCGGTGAGCAGCACAGGCGTCAGACCGAGTTCCCGCATCTGTGAGATCGCCTGAGCGCTCGTCGGTTTCACGGTGTCTGCGACGACGAGTACTCCGCGAGCCTGACCGTCCCAGCCGACGGCGACCACCGTCTTGCCCTGCGCTTCGGCCGAGCTTTTTGCCTGCACCAACTCTGGGCTCAGGTGTTGGGACCAGTCGGCGAGCAGTGATTCGCGCCCCACGACGACGGCGTGGCCGTCGACGACGCCCTGCACACCCTTGCCTTCGACGTTGGCGAAATCCTCGGGGGTGGGTAGCGTCCCGAGTTCTTCGGCGGCGGCGGTGGCGATGGCTTGGGCGATCGGGTGCTCTGAGGCGTTCTCCAATGCGCCGGCCAGCCGGAGCAGGTCCACGCGTTCGGTTCCCTGGACGGTAACGACGTCGACCAGGGTCATCTTGCCGGTGGTGACGGTGCCGGTCTTGTCCAGCACCACGGTGTCGACCTTGCGGGTGGACTCCAGCACCTCCGGGCCCTTGATCAACACGCCCATTTGCGCGCCGCGACCGGTGCCCACCAGAAGTGCCGTCGGCGTAGCCAAACCGAGCGCGCAGGGGCAGGCGATTACCAGGACCGCCACCGCGGCCGTGAAGGCGGCCGCGACTGGGAAGCCCGCGCCCAGCCATGCGCCGAGTGTGATCACCGCGATCGCGAGGACGATCGGCACGAAGACGCCGGAGATGCGGTCGGCCAGACGCTGGACCTGGGCTTTGCCGGTTTGTGCGTTCTCCACCAGTTGGGCCATCTGCGCCAGCTGGGTGTCAGAACCGACGCGGGTGGCGCGCACCACCAGCCGCCCGCCGGCGTTGACGGTTGCACCGACCACGGTGTCCCCTGGGCCGACCTCCACGGGGACCGATTCGCCGGTCAGCATCGAGGCATCGACCGCTGATGTCCCCGTCGCCACCACCCCGTCGGTGGCGATCTTCTCTCCCGGGCGCACGACGAACTCGTCGCCCACCATCAGGTCCTCGACGGCGATCTTCGTTTCCGCGCCGTCGCGCAGAACGGACACCTTCTTAGCGCCCATCTCCAGGAGGGCGCGCAACGCCGCGCCGGCTTGCCGTTTGGACCGTTTCTCGAAGTAGCGCCCGGCAAGGATGAATGTTGTTACGCCAGCGGCGACTTCGAGGTAGATGTTGGCGGCGCCGTGAGACGGTGCGAGTGTCAGTTCGAAGGGATGCTTCATTCCTGGGGTGCCGGCGGTCCCGAAGAACAGCGCGTATAGCGACCATAGGAAGGCCGACAAGGTGCCCAGGGAGATGAGCGTGTCCATCGTTGCCGTGGCGTGGCGCAGGTTGGCCCAGGCTGCGCGGTGAAACGGCCACGCCGCCCAGACGATCACCGGCGCAGCCAGCACCAGCGAGGCCCACTGCCAGTAGGTGAACTGCAGCGTGGGGATCATCGCCATCGCGATGACCGGCACCGATAGCAGCACCGAACCGGTCAGCCGGTGGCGCAGGGACACCCTTTCGGGGTCGTCGGTCTCGCCTGTCTCTCCGGGCGGGGCGGGCTTCTCCGGTGTGGGTAGCGCGGCGCTGTAGCCGGCGTTTTCCACCTCGGCGAGCAGCTGCGCGGGATCGTATCCGTCGGGCACCGTGACGGTGGCCTTCTCGGTCGCGTAGTTGACCGTGGCCGCGACGCCGTCGATCTTGTTGAGCTTGCGTTCGATGCGGTTGGCGCATGAGGCGCAGGTCATTCCTCCGATGCGTAATTCAATGCTCGGGCCGGACACGGGTGTCGATGTCGTCATGTGTTGCCTCTGTCTTTCAGTTTCTAGGCGGACGGAGGTCGTCAGTGCCCGCCGGCATGGCCGGTGTCGCCAGGCGATTCTGGTGAGGGCTGATTGGTGTCGCCGCGTGCGGCGTCGACGACGAAGGTGGCGGTGTGCACGGTGTCGTCGACCTTGAAGTCGAGGTAGAGCAGGTAGCGACCGGCGGTGGGTGCGGTCGCGGCGAACGACACCGCAGGCCCACCGGTGCGGTCCCCCTGGGGCTCAGCGCCCTCAGGGTGCACGTGCAGGTACGCCAGGTCGCCCTCACGCAGCGCGACGAGGTGACCGTATGCCCCCAGGTAGGGCTGCAATGTGCTCACCGGCTCGCCGTCACGGGAGACCTTCGCTGTGACCTGTGTCGAGACGCCCGCGGTAAGCGCACCGTCGAGTTCCACGGTGTACCCGGCAATTTCGTCCACCATGCGTGCGGCCACCGGCATCGACGGGGAGAACTCGCCAGCCACGTCGACTGTGCGGGTGAGCGTGAGTTTGGTACTGCCAGCCTGGGCAGGTTGAAAGTCCGCGAACACCCGGTAGGTCCCGGCGGACTTCCAGACCCAGGGCGTCGACCATATGCCGGTTGCCTGATCTAGGACCGGGTGTACGTGCGCGAAATGCTCACCATCAGAACGGACGACGATGAGATGCAGCTGCTTGTCGTGCACCGTCGCGTAGTCCAGAAGCGGCGCACCGCTGGGATCAGCAATGGTGAAGCTCAAACTGCCACGATCGTTGGGTGCGCCGGGTGCCCGCACCGCGCTGAGCGCGTATCCGTCTTGGGCGAGCGACAACCCCGGCGGATCAGCGGACAAAGGAGATACCGGCAACGCCTGCTCGATCGGCGCGCTGTGATCAACCGCGGGCTCAGCGCCAACGTGCTGAGTGGCCGTCACCGCGGTGTCGGGGTCGACCGCCGCGGCGGTGACGTACGCAGCCGTGAACGCCACCGCCAGTCCCGCACCGAAAGCGGCCAACCGTCCCGCAGCGTTCATGCGACACGCACCGCCGAATAACCGGCCTCGTCGACCGCATGCAGGATCTGGGCGTCATCGACGGGACCGCTGGAAGTCACGATCAGAGTGCCCGTCGAAGCGCTCACCTCGACGTCTTGAACCCCGGCGACCTCGCTGACTTCTTCTCGCACCGACAGCTCACAGTGCCCGCAGGTCATTCCCGTGACGGCGTACGTGATCGTGCTCATGACCGAACTCCCATCTTCAACGCGTGATACCCCTACCCGGTATGCGTACACCAACCTATACCCCTAGAGGGTATGTTGCAAGGGCGGGTTCCTCGGACCCTTGGCGATGCCGCGTCGACGCCGGTCGAGGAATCCGCGACGAAGGGAGAGAACCGATGGGGGTGCGAACGTTGCACGCCGGGGATGACGGCTGGCCGCTCATGGGCGAGGTCGTCGGCCGCGGCGAGCTGATCGTCATGCTGCACGGCGGTGGGCCCGACCACTACAGCATGCGGCCGCTTGCCAATAGACTTGCTGGCCGGTATCGCGTTGCGCTGCCGGATATTCGAGGATATGGAGCATCGCGATGCCCCGACCCGACGTTGCACCGCTGGGATCAGTACGTCACCGACGCCATTGAGATCATGCACGCGCTCGACGCCACGTCCGCCCACTTTGTCGGCGCCGGCCTCGGCGGCACGATTGCCTTGCGGACATGTCTGGAACACCGCCATGTCGCCCGGTCCGCAGTCATCATCAGTGCTGAAGCTATCGAGGACGACGAGGACAAGGCTGCCGACACAGAGCTGATGGACCGTTTCGCCAACCGCGCCCGCTCCCGCGGTTTACAGGCCGCCTGGGAGCTGTTTGTCCCTCATCTTCAGCCGCTCATTGCCAACCTCGTCACCGAGGCCATTCCGCGCGCTGACGCTCAAAGTGCCGCTGTCGCAGCGACAATCGGTCATGACCGCGCTTTCGCGACTGTCGAGGAACTCCGGCGCATCAACACGCCGACGCTCATCATCGCCGGCGACTACTCACGCCACCCTACGCAACTCGCGCGCACCCTCGCCGACGCCCTTCCGCACGGAGAGCTTGCCGAGGTCGCGATGTCCGACCTGCTCGCCAACGCTGAAGACCTGGCGCGCGCCTTCGGCCCGGCAATCGAACAATTCCTCGCCACGTCGGACCGGGACATTTAAGGCCATCAAATAGCGGCGCAGCCCGTCAGGGACACCGAGGTGGCCGCGGTCCGCAGGCCCTTAGCTGCAGCAGGATTTCCCCGTATCGGCCTTGATAGGGCGGCGCCCGCCGGCGATTTGGCTAAACGTGCACAGGGCCACGCACTTGGCGATCGACCGTATGGTTGAACTCTGGGTGAGCCGCCGGAGTTTCTCTTGTGCCGTCATGAACGATAGGCCTCCCAGTCGACGAGGTACCCGCCGTGGATACAACCGCAAAGTACCCCTCGGGGGTATCCCCGCACAATGTGCGACATGTCAGACGTTTGTCGCCAACCTCTGCCATTCGGCGCCTACGCGCTTATTGCCAGCCCTATCTTCGCAGGCCCCGTCAGCGGTACAGATCAACGCCGGCAGTCGCGGCAACGTTACTTGCGCGTCGAGCAACTGGCCAGTGGCGCAAACTCGGACGTAGCCGAGGATCGCCGTCCTGCAATGACTTCTCACTGCTTACCGCCATCGAGGATCTGAGACACGCCGTGTGGGACAAGAAATGAGACATCGCGACTTGGCGCTATGCGGCCGGCAACGTGGGCAGCCCAGGGCGGTCTCATTTCTTTAAAAACGAGACAGCAGGGGAGATCGTGCGGAGACGTCCGTACTTGAAGGTGAAGCGCTTGCCGGCTCTTTACGCGCACAATCGGCATATGAGAGTGGAAATTGTCTATTTCGACGGGTGCCCGAATTGGCAGGAAGCCGGTGCTCGTGTGGGCGCGGCAGCAGCCGGATTGGCCGACGTCGAGATCACGTATCGGCGGGTCACTACGGACGAAGAGGCAGCCGCCTTGCCGTTCGCGGGCTCTCCCACCATCCTCATCGACGGCACAGACGCTTTTGACGATGCGGTACCGGTGACGGAGTTGGCGTGCCGGGTGTATCAGACCGATACCGGACTGATGGGGTTGCCAACGGTCACCCAGCTGAACGAAGCGTTGCGGCGCCGACAGTCGCGCAGCTAACCGATGCGTGGGCACTAATGTGAGACAGCAAACGGATCGCCGCGTTGGTTCTAACGAGACAAGGGCGCCTTATCCGCGCTCCAGAGCTTGGTCGAGTGCCGTAGTCAGGTCGTCGTAGCTGCGCGGCTGGATCCGCTCGTTGTTGATGAAGAAGGTGGGTGTTCCCTGTACACCGAGTGCGGTGCCGTCGGCGATGTCGAGTTGGATGCGTTGCAGGGTTGCGGGGTCGTTGTAGGTGGCGTCGAAGGCCTCCATCTCCAAGCCCAGCTGTTGGGCAAAGCCCCGGAAGACGTCGTCGGCGGGAACTTGTTGCTCGCCCCACTCTGCTTGTGTCTCATACATTTTGCGGTACATGGCTTCGAGTTGACCTTGTTGGGCGGCGGCTTCCACCGCGCGTGCGGCGCGTTCGGCGTTGAAGTGCGAGCGCAGCGGAAAGTAGCGCAGCACGAAGTTCACCCGGTCGCCGTACTCGGCGCGGAGCTGCTCGATGGCGGGATAGAGTGCCCGGCAGCCTTCGCATTCGAAGTCGAGAAACTCGACGAAGTAGACCTCGCTGTCGGGAACCGAGTTGAGCCGGTGGCTGTTTTCCCGGACCGTCTGCCCGGCTGACCCGTCGTCGACTGCGATGTCGGGAGCTGAGCCGGTATCGCGCACGGAGAGAAACACGACGGTCCCCACGGTCGCGACCGCGATGACCAAGAGCGTGAGGAGCACGCGGGTACTGGCCAGGATCGAGCCGGGGCCTTTCATCTTCATATCAACGTACTTTAGTATATCGATATGGCCGAGCCGGTGGACACCTGCGACCTGCTGTGTTTGGACCTCCCGCATGCAGAGTCCATCCGGGCCGCGGTGCCCGACAACGCCACCGTGCAGGCCGCAGCCGCAGCCGCGCGTGGCCTGGCGGACGGCACCCGGCTGTCCATAGCGGCCGCGTTGGCCACTGGCGAGGAATTGTGCGTCTGCGACATGGCCTGGGTGGTGGGGTTGTCTCAGGGTTTGGTGTCACACCATCTGCGTCAGCTCAAGAATGCGTCGTTGGTGTCCTCGCGGCGCCAGGGGAAGTTGGTGATGTATCGGCTGACCGAGCGTGGGCGCCAGTTGACGGCCGCGGTGTTGTCCGGTGTGGCCGCGGTTGCTGGAGAGAGTCCGAATCGTGGCTGATGCGTGCTGCAGCCCGTAATCCGATGCCGAGTTCAGGGCGGGTCCTGAAAGTGTTGACAAGTAACGAATGCCGCTGGTGGCGGTGGCCGTCTTGCGGTCGTGACCGCACTGCCGACCGTACGACAGGAGCGAGTGTGATGCCAAGGATCAGTGCGCAGGCCCGCCTGGTGTATCGCAGCGAAATGGACGCCGCCATGAAAGCCGAGGATTCGCTGGTGCGATGGCGACATCTGGAGAGGGCTCACATCGTGTCGCAGCCAGATCCATGGCTGCACACCTGCAACCACGCCGCCATGCTGGTGTTGGCCGTGCGCCAGCACGACCGCCGCGAAGCGCTCGGGCAGGTGCTGCGCCTCATGGTCGCTGCCCCTGGGTCGATGACCGGTCGGTATCCCGTCGGCAACACCGGCCGTGTCACGGCGGGGCTGATGACACCGATGCCCGTCCCCGACGACCTCGCCGCAGTCTTAACCAGCAGGTGAACACCGCCACGGCGATCTCGCACTCAAAGCTGCTGTCCAGTGAGGAGTCATCGCTCGGTGGTCAGCCGATCGAGTAGAGGCCGTAGGTCTTCGGCTAGTAGTGCCATGAGGTACACCGCGGCGACCCGTTGGCGGTCGAGGACCATCGTGGTGGGGACCACGCTGGTCGGATAGGTGCGTCCCAGGGTGATGAGGCTGCGCATTGCGGGGTCGAAAATGGAGGGATATTGCACGTTGCGGTCAGTGACGGAATCGCGTGCAGTATCTCTGTTGTCGCGTACGTCGATACCCAGGAACTGCACACCGCGGTCGCGGTATTCGGCGTAGACCGTCTCCAGTTCCGGAGTTTCGGTGCGGCAGGGCGCACACCACGAGCCCCACACGTTGATCAGGACCACCTTCCCGGTGAAATCCGACAGCCAGATCGTTTCGTCGGTGAACAAGTCGGGGCCGTTCAGGTCGCCGATCGTCACCCGACTCGAAGGTGGGTCGTAGAAGATCGCGGTCTGGCCGCCGGGGGAAACGAAGTCGAACGTACCGCCTTGGGCGACGGCATCCTCACCAGTGGTGCAGCCGGTGACCTGGGCTGCCGCGATGACAAGGGCTGCCGCAACGGCCACTATTTGCCTGACGCTACGCATGAAACCTCCTTCACCACAAGCGTTCTGGCGTTGATGTGGCGCGCGGGCGGGGCCTGCCTCACTCTGAGAAGACCAGGCCGCTGACCAGGATGAAGATGCCGAGGGCGATCAAGACGATCGGGAACAGCACGTGTTCCCAGCGTTCGAGGACCTCGGCGATCGGCCGGCGGGTGGCGACGAATTTGGCGGCGACGACGAGGACCGCGACGAGCACGAGGAAGACGACGCAGTAGGCCACCACGGCCGCGGGTCCCACGCTGAGGAAGACCGGGACGTAGACGCCGATGTTGTCCCCGCCATTGGCAAAGGTGACTGCCGCGACGGTCCAGATGCCGACGTTCTTACCCGCGACTCTTCCATCGTCGTCGTCATCGTCGTTTCCACGCCAGGCTTCCCATGCCGCCCACAGTCCCAGGGCCAGGGGTATGAGCCCGAAGTACGGAATGATCTCCGGGGGAAGGAACGCCCCGGCACCCAACGTCACCAGCACCGCCGCGCCCAGAATCCCCGCAAACCCTAGGTACTGGCCTGCGGTGATCCGGGCCGTTGTTCCGCGTTGCCCCGCGCCGCGGGCGAAGAACAGCGACAGCACGATGATGTCGTCGATGTTGGTGACGATGAACAGGCCGATCGCGGGCAGAACTGACGACAGGATCATGCGCCGGCCCCCGTGGCTGCGGTGTCGCTGGTGCGCCAGCTCGCCACAGCGAGGACGGCTCCGCCGCCGACGACGAAGACGTCAGCGAGGTTGAAGGTCGGAAACCAGCCCGTGTGCTGGTAGTCGGTGACCAGTCCGTCAGCGGCGCGATCGATCAGGTTGGCCACCGCGCCACCCAGCATCGCGGCCAGCGCCAGCACGACGGGCAGCGCGGCGGTGCGAGTGACGCGGACCGCGAACACCGCGAGTGCGACCACGATCACGCCGGTGACGCCGAGCAGGACCGCTGGGGGCAGGGTGTCGCCGAGACTGAATGCCACCCCGGGGTTGAACGCCAGCCGCAGGTGCAGCAGACCGAGATCTGTTGAGCTGCCATCGTTCAGCGCCCGGGCGGCCCACGTCTTCAGTCCCAGATCAAGTCCGGCGGCGATGACCGCCGTGGCGGCCAGGGTGATCCGGCCCCGAATTACCCTGGCCTCGGCGCCGGTGTGGCCAGCGGTCACGACGGCGCGCCCACCGGCGCCGCGCGGGTGTCGCTGGCGGCCGGATCGACCGGCGCAGCGGCCAGTGGCTTGGTGCGCCCAGCCCGCACACCGTTGGCGATGACCACGATCTCGGCGAGTTCGTGGACCAGCACCACGGCGGCCAGCCCGAGCACCCCGAACAGTGCCAGCGGCACCAACGCGATGATCAGGCCCAGGGATAGGCCGACGTTTTGCAGCATGATCCGCCGCGCCCGGCGCGCGTGGGTGAACGTCTGGGGCAGGTGGCGCAGGTCTTCGCCCATCAACGCCACGTCCGCGGTTTCGATGGCCACGTCGGTGCCCATCGCGCCCATCGCGATACCGACGTCGGCGGTGGCCAGCGCGGGAGCGTCGTTGACGCCGTCGCCGACCATCGCCGTGGGGCGCTGGGCCCGCAGCTCTTCGATCAGTCGCGCTTTGTCTTCGGGGCGCAGCTCGGCGTGCACGGCGTCGATCCCGACGTCGCGGGCCAAAGCCGCTGCGGTGGCCTGGTTGTCGCCGGTGAGCATGGCGACGTGGTAGCCGTCGCGGCGCAGCCGGGCGACCACCTCGGCGGCCTCGGGGCGCAGCTCGTCGCGCACGGCGATGGCACCGATGACCTGGCTGTCGTGTTCGACGAGGACGGCGGTGGCCCCCGCCTGCTGCATGCACGCGACCTCCTCGGCGAGCGGGCCAGGGTCGAGCCAGCCGGGGCGGCCCAGACGAAGCGTGTGCCCATCGCGGCGTCCGGTGAGCCCGGCGCCGGTGACGGCCTCCACGTCGGTGGCAGGGATGACGTCCTCGACGGCGGCGAGGATCGCCGCGGCCAGCGGGTGCTCGCTGCGCGCTTCCAGAGCCGCAGCCAGATCCAGCACCTGCTCGCGGGTGGCGCCGTGGGTGGTGGCCACGTCGATGACTGCGGGCCGGTTCGCGGTGAGCGTCCCGGTCTTGTCCAACGCGACACCGCGGATCTTGCCCAGCCCTTCCAGCGCGGCGCCGCCCTTGACCAGCGCACCGAGCTTGCTGGCGGCGCCGATGGCGGCCACCACGGTGACGGGCACCGAGATCGCCAGGGCGCACGGCGAGGCGGCGACCAGCACCACCAGGGCACGTTCGATCCAGGTGGCCGAGTCCCCGAGCAGGCTGCCGATCACCGCGATCAGCGCCGCGACGATCATCACCCCGGGAACCAGGGGTTTGGCGATGCGGTCAGCCAGGCGTTGGGAGGCGCCCTTGCGGGACTGTTCGGCCTCCACGATGCGCACGATGCGGGCCAGCGAGTTGTCCTCGGCGGTGGTGGTGACCTCCACCTCGAGCACCCCGGTGCCGTTGATCGACCCCGCGAACACCTCATCACCGGGCCCAGCCTCCACGGGGACCGACTCACCGGTGATGGCCGAGACATCCAGCGCGGTGCGGCCGTCGCGGATGATGCCGTCGGTGGCGACGCGCTCACCGGGCTTGACCAGCATCCGGTCGCCGATCCGCACATCGGCTGTCGCCACGGTCTTTTCGCTACCGTCACGCAGCACTGTCGCTTCGTCGGGCACCAGCGACAACAGTGCGCGCAGTCCGCGGCGAGTGCGCGCCAGCGAGTACTCCTCCAGTCCCTCGCTGATGGAGAACAGGAAGGCCAGCATGGCGGCCTCACCCACCTCGCCGAGGATCACCGCGCCCACGGCGGCGATGGTCATCAGCGTGCCCACGCCGATCTTGCCCTTGGCCAGCCGTGTGAGGGTGGACGGCACGAAGGTATAGGCGCCGGCCAGCAGCGCCACCGCTTCCAGCGTGCGCACGACCGGCTCGGCGACGTCGAGGAACCCGGCGATCACCGCTGCCAGCAGGAACACCCCCGAAATGGCGGCGAACTGCAGTTCCTTGATCTGCCACAGCCGCTCGGGCTCACGCTCCTCCTCGTCGGCGCCGCGGGGTTCGTCGTTGCCGCAGCCGCAGGCGTCGCTCATCAGCGAGTCTCCTTCGTGCTGGTCGTCGCGTCGGTGCGGGAGCGGGTGCCGTAGGTGGGGCACAGTGCGACGGCGTTGCCGGTGGCGGCGAGCAGTGTTTCGGCGGAGGCGAGCAGGTCGAGCAGTTCGGGGCGGGTCAGCGAGTAGAACACCTGCCGGCCCTCGGGGCGGCCGGTGACCAGCCCGCAGTCCCGCAGGCACGCCACATGCGCCGACACGGTGGACTGGGCCAACCCCAGCTCTCCGATCAGGTCGGCCACGCGGGCCTCCCCGTCAGCGAGGCGGCGCACGATCGCCAACCGAGCCGAATCGGAGAGGCTGTGAAATAGCGCCACCGCCGCATCCAGATTCGAGGAGTTTCCTGGGGCGCTGCCGCCGAGGCACGCATCCGATTTATTCATCGCCATATGACGATTATGACCGGTTAGCAGCGATACTTTTCGCTGGGGTCGGGCGTCGACGTCTCGGTGCCGTTCGTCGCCGCGGTGGCGGTGGGTGTGAGGGTGCATCCGCCGTCGCGGGTGAACGGGTAGATCATCTGGCGCAGGTAGCCGCTGGGGTAGTCGGGTTTGGCGGCCATGCCGAGTTGGGTGGAGTCGAATCGTCGGGCGGGGTCGTAGGAGTAGGTGCGCAGCAGGTGATCCCACACCAGGGTGAACAGTCCGAAGTTGACGTCACCGATGCCGGCCCACTTGAGGTGGTGAAAGCGGTGGCCTTCGTTGAGGGCTAGGACGTACTTGGCGGGACCGATGCGGTAGTCGGCGTTGGAGTGCTGCAACAGCAGCTGGATTGCCACGGCCAGCGCCAACACGGAGGCCACGTTGACGGGCAGGCCGATCAGGATCAGGGGGGCCACGCCGGCGGCCATCTCGGCGGTTTGGTGTAGGGGGTGTTTCATCAGGCCGTTGAGGCCGTAGAAGCGGGTGATGCTGTGGTGCACCGCGTGGAATCGCCACAGCACGCCGATCTTGTGGCTGGCCAGGTGTACGACGGTGATGCCGAAATCCGCGACCAGGATCGCGGCTAGCACCTGTGCGACGAACGGCCAACTGTACGGCCACAACTGGGGCGCGGGCACGATCGCGGCGAGCAGCGGGATGGCGGCCACGCTGCCCAGGATGAGGGTTTCGTTGACCGCGACGTGGATGCGGTCGCGGGTGCTATCGGCACGGTCGTGGTTCCACTCGGGGTCATACGGGATGACCCGTTCGACCAGAAACGCCGTCGCGATCGCGACGACCAGAATGACCATCAACCAGTACTTCGGTGCCCCGGCCGCGGCCACGGCGATACCCGCGCCGTTGAGGCCGATCAGCATGAACGGCACATAGCCGTACCGGGCCACCACCTGAACCGCGCTGGTGGCCATCGATGTCATGGAAGTCGTACTCATGCCTTGATCGTCGCGGCCGCCGCCACGGCGGGGCTTGAACGATTCGGCTAACCGGTGCTGTCGAGATCCCAGGACACGTGCCGGCTCAACACCGAGGGCGCCAAGCCGAACATCTCGCGGGTCGTGCGAGAAAGGTGCGCGCTATCGGCGAAACCCGCACCGTGCGCCGCCCCAGTGAGGTCGTCCCCGGACTGCACGCGGGTGATCGCGATCCGCAGCCGCGACCACAACACGTAACGGCGTAACGGAATCCCGACCTGCTCAGTGAACAAATGCGTCAGCCGACTCGGCGAAATCCCGACCCGTGCAGCTAATTCTGTACCGCTGACCGGGCCCGCCGCCACAAGGTCAGGCAACAGCCGCAACGCGTCAACGATGGCGGGATGGTGCGCCCTGTCGTCTACGGCAAGGACGGGCGCCAGGTGCGCGATCAGCTCGTCGACCACCGTGGCCAGCGCTCGCCGACGGGTGAACGTCAGCACCGGGGCAACAGTCCACCCAGAGTGGACCGCACGCAGCTGCGCAGACCGTCCCGGCGCGGACTCCGGCTCCAGGAACACCACCGTGCCCTCCGGCGCTCCGACCTCGACTCGATGGGGGGCATCGGCGGGCACGACCACCTTCGTGCCGCGGTGCCGCGCGCCGTGCTCGTCAAGCACCGTGAACGCCGTTGTCGCGGTGATGATCTGCACGGCGTGATGGGCGTGGGCATCGGTGGTGCCGATGGACCCGGTGAACGCCAACACCCCCGGACGCAGCAGTGCCGCACCGCCCCAGCGCGGCTCCACGCCGAGATCAAGGCCGGACCTATTCATCGCCATCGAACGATGGTCATTCTGAATGCGTCGACATTGCGGTGGCGATGCGGTCCAGGGCTGCGACATTGACGCGGTAGTAGGCCCACTTGCCGCGTTGGTCGCGGCTGACGAGGCCGCTGTCGACGAGCAGCTTCATGTGATGGGACACCGTGGGTTGGCTCAGCCCAAGTGGCTCGGTGAGGTCGCAGATGCAGGCTTCCCCACCGTCTGATGCGGCGATGAGCGACACCAGTTTGACCCGTGCCGGGTCGGCAAGCGCCTTGAACACCGAGGCGAGTCGTTCGGCGGCAGCGGTGTCCAGCACGCCGCCGGTCAGCGGTGAGCAGCAGCTGGCCACATCACTTGAGGTCAACGGTGCGGTCGCGGTTGCCATGTCCTCATGATGGCACACGCATTGACAAACGTCGATGCGTCAAGCACGATCAGTCCCATCGAAGAACGTCGATGAGAGGAGTGGAGCATGTCAGAGCTGCCCGTCGTAGTGATCGGGGCCGGACCGCTGGGTCTGGCGGCGGCCGCGCATCTACTGGAGCGCGGACTCACCCCGCTGGTGTTGGAGGCCGGCCAAGGTCCAGGATCGGCCGTCGAGCAGTGGGAGCACGTGCGCACGTTCTCCCCGTGGCCCGAACTGGTGGACCCCGCCGCCGAACGACTGTTGGAGCCGACGGGCTGGACGGCCTCCGCTTCCGGATTCCCGACCGGCCGGGAGTGGATCGACGACTACCTGGCACCGTTGGCGGGCGCCTTGGGTGAACGGGTCCAGTACGGCGCGCGAGTGGAGGCGGTGTCCCGGTTGGGCCGGGACCGGCTCGTCACGCCTGGTCGTGCCGAGACGCCGTTCGTCGTGCACGTGAGCAACGCTGACGGAACGGAGTGCCGGGTGCAGGCCCAGGCGGTCATTGACGCCTCGGGCACCTGGGGCCAGCCCAACCCTGCTGGCGCTGACGGGGTTCCGGCGATCGGGGAACGCGCGGCAGCGACCTCCGGGGTGCTGACCTATGTTCCGCCGACCCTCGCGCAGGCCTCAAGTTTGGCAGGCAAGCACGTGGTGGTGGTCGGCAGCGGGCATTCGGCGATGACCGCGGTGATCCAGCTCGGCGAGGTGGTCCGCAAGGATCCCTCGACGACGGTGACGTGGGTACTGCGCCGCGGGGTCTCCGAGGACACCTTCGGCGGGGGCGCCGCCGATGAACTGCCCCAGCGCGGCGCTCTGGGTGTGCGATCCAAGGAAGCGGTCGAGGCGGGCCGGGTGTCGCTGTCGACCGGATTCCGCACCGAGCGCATCGATCTGGTCGACGGCCGCGCGGTGGTGACCGCCGAGGACGGGCGCGCTTTGGCGCCAGCCGATCACGTGGTGGTGCTCACCGGGTTCCGGCCGGACCTGTCGTTCCTGTCGGAGATGCGCATCGCGCTGGACCCGATCCTGCAGGCCCCGATCAACCTGGCAGGCTCGATCGATCCGAACATGCACTCCTGCGGCAGCGTATTGCCGCACGGCGCCGCCGAATTGGCCCACCCCGAGCCGAATCTGTACATCGTGGGCATGAAGTCCTACGGCCGGGCGCCGACGTTCCTGGCGATGACCGGCTACGAGCAGGTCCGCAGCATCGCCGCCGAGCTGGCCGGCGACCACGAGGCCGCGAGCCGGGTCGAGCTGACGTTGCCCGATACCGGGGTGTGCAACGGGGCGGGCTTGTTCGACAGCCCCGAGGGCGAGAACGCCGGGGGCGGGTGCTGCGGACCAGCCCCGACGTCGCAGAACTCGGCACCGCAGCTGCTGTCGTTGTCGCTGAACCCCATTGGCGGATGACCCAGGCCAATCCTCATCCGGCGCCCGGTGCAGCTCACGGGCTGCGCTGGGTGTTGGTGACGTTGTGTGTCACCGAGATCAGCAGCTGGGGCGTGCTGTACTACGCCTTCACCGTGCTTTCGGAGCAGATCAGCGCCGACACCGGCTGGTCCCCGCCGGCGGTGACGGCCGCGTTCTCCGCGGGGTTGGTGACCGCGGCATTGGTGGGCATCCCTATTGGGCGGTGGTTGGACCGGGTGGGTCCGCGCTGGATCATGACCGCCGGCTCCATCCTGGGCAGCCTCGCGGTGGTGGCGGTTGTGACGGCGCCGAACTACGGCTGGTTCGTCGCGGCCTGGGTGCTGGCCGGGGTGGCGATGAGCGCGGTGTTCTATGCGCCCGCGTTCGCGGCGCTGACCCGGTTCTTCGGCACCGACGCCGTGCGTGCACTGACCGCGTTGACGCTGGTGGCTGGTTTCGCCAGCACCGTGTTCGCCCCTTTAACCGCGGCACTGTCAGCCCAGATGAGTTGGCGTCACACGTATCTTGTTCTGGCTGCCGTGATGGCGGTGATCACCATCCCGGCGCACTTCTTCGGCTTGCGGCGCCCATGGCCGGCGGTGACCACCACGCATCAGCATGTCGAGGCGCCGACCCGCACCGCTCGGAGCGGGCCGTTCCTGGCGTTGATCGCGGCGTTCGCGCTCGCCGGGCTCGCCTCGTATGCGGTGATCGCGAACCTGGTGCCGTTGATGAGTCAACGTGGCATCAGCACCGGTGCCGCGGCGGTTGCGCTTGGCTTGGGCGGCGCCGGGCAGGTGTTGGGCCGCCTGGGCTATCAGAGGTTGGTGCGCCGCGTCGGTGTCGTGCCCCGCACGGTGCTCGTCATGGCCGGCGTCGCCGCCACCACCGCGCTGCTGGGGCTGTTCAGCAGTTTCGCTGCGCTGGTCGTGGTGGCGATCGGGGCGGGAGTGATCCGCGGCATCATGACCTTGCTGCAGGCCACCGCGGTCACCGAAAGGTGGGGCCCCACCCATTACGGCCATCTCAGCGGCATCCTGTCCGCGCCGATCATGATCGCTACCGCGGTCGGCCCGTTCGTCGGCGCGGCTCTGGCCAGCCTTCTCGGTAGCTACGCCGCGATGTTCGTCGCCCTCGGTGCGATCGCCGCAGCGGGGGCACTGATAGCGGTGGCCACCAGGCCCCGGGTTCAGACCCCCGCTCCGGTCGTCCGGATCTAGCCGCTTTCGGCGTGGGCTCCGATCCGGTGCAGCCGGGAGGTCAGCTGAATGCCTTCGCCCGGAGGTGGCGCGCCCAGGTCTGGGTGGCCATTTGCGTTGCATCCCAGGGTGATCCCAGCGGCGGGGTGTAGGACAGGTCCAGCTCGGAGAAGCCCTCGACGCTCATCTCGTGAAACAGTGCGGCAGCGTAGGTGTTGACCCGCTTGGACACCTCGGCGCTGCGGTGTCCGACCAGCTGGGCACCCAACAGCCGGCCGGTATGTTCGTCGCCGGTGATTCGGATGTGAATCGGGGTGGCGCCCGGGTAGTAGGCCTTGTGGTCATCCGGGGTGGCCGTGGTGGTGACCGGTGTCCACCCGCGGTCGGCGGCCAGCACTTCGTGATCACGCAGCCCGGTCCGGGCGGCCACCAAGTCGAAGACCTTGACCACCTGGGTGCCGAGGCTGCCGGCGAACCGCGCTGAACCGCCGACAGCGTTCTCCCCCGCGACCCGGCCTTGCTTGTGGGCGGTGGTGCCCAGCGGCAGCCACGTCACGCCGAGGAGGCGGTGGTGGGTGTGTACGCAGTCCCCGGCGGCGAACACATCCGGCAGGTTGGTGCGCATCGCCTCATCGACGGCGATCGCGCCTTTGATTCCGAGTTCGGCGCCGGCGTCGACGGCCAGCTCCACATCAGGCTTCACACCGACCACGACGAGCACGAAATCGACTGTCTGCTGCAGTGTTTCACCACCACGGTGGGCGGTCACCGTGATCGCTCCGGTGTCTGTGCGGGTGACGGCGGAAACGGTGGTGTGGGTGAGGACCTGCACGCCGTGGCGTTCCAGTGCGTCGTGGACCAAGGCGCCCAGCTCGGGATCGACGGTCGGCAACACCTCGGCTAGCGCCTCGATCTGGGTGACGGCAATACCGCGGGTGGTGAGCCCTTCGGCCATCTCCAGGCCGATGTAACCGGCGCCGATGATGACCGCGGTGGCTGGTTGGCGTTGCTCCAGGGAGTCCATGACGGCGAAGGTGTCGCCCATCGAATGCAGCAGGTGCACGCCATCTTTGGGGCCGAGGGCGTCCGGTCCGGTCAGTCCGGTGATGGGTGGGCGGGCACTGACGGCGCCGGTGCCCACGATCAGGGCGTCATAGGACAGTTCGGTGGGTGCCCCGGTGGGGTCGAGGACGTCGAGGGTGTGTTCGGCGGCGTTGATTCCGGTGGCGCGGGTGTCGGTGAGGACCCGCATGCCGGTGGCGGCCAGGTCGTCGGCGGTGCGGTGCGCCAGATGGGTCCAGTGCGAGACCTCCCCGGAGACGTAATAGGGGATGCCGCAGATGGAGAAGTTGGGATAGGCGTCGGCGACGACCACGGTGACGTCGGTGCTGGGGTCGAGTTCACGGATGCGCAGGGCAGCGCTGATTCCGGCGTCGCTGCCGCCGATGGCGACGATATGGCGTGCGGGCATGACGAAGTCTCCTCGGTACATCGAGTGGGAAGGGTGGGTGCTGCCGCGGTGCAGCGTGAAAGCGAGCTGCGTCAGGCAGATGCGTTGGTGAGCGTGGTGTGGAGGCGTTGCACGCGGGCGATGATGTCGTCGCGGACCAGGCGCATCCGGTCTAGGCCGTCGATGCCGCGCTCAGACGGTTCGTCGGTGTCCCAGTTCTCCACCCGGGTGCCCGGCAGCGGATCGAGTAGGGCTTCCCGGCCGAGGGTGACCACCAGATCGACGTCGCGGGCCAGCTCGTAGTCCACCGGCGTGGGCTGCTCACCGGCGATGTCGACGCCCACCTCCAACAGGGCTTGGGCGGACAGATCGTTGACCGCGGCACCAGGTTTGGTGCCGGCCGAATACACGGCCACGGTGTCCCCGGCGAGCTGACGCATGAGACCAGCCGCCATCTGCGACTTGCCGCCGTTCTTCACGCACACGAACAACACCGAAGGTGTCGAAGAGTCAGTCATCGGGTCCTGTGCTCCTAGTTCTGCCGTGCGGTGACATGGAGTTCCGCGAGGAGGCGGCGGACGCGTTCTTCGAGGTCGTCGCGGATCGGGCGGACCGCATCGACGTCCTGGCCTTCCGGGTCGGGTAGGTCCCAGTTCTCATAGCGCTTGCCGGGGAAGATCGGGCAGGCATCTCCGCAGCCCATAGTGATCACCACGTCGGCTGCCTGGACGATCTCGTCGGTCCAGGGTTTGGGGAACTCCCCGGTGATGTCGATGCCAACCTCGGCCATCGCCACGACCGCGGACGGGTTGATGGCATCGCCAGGTTCGGAGCCTCCCGACCAGGCCACCGCGTCCTCGCCGGCGAGATGGGTGAAGAAGCCCAGCGCCATCTGAGACCGGCCGGCGTTGTGGGTGCACAGGAACAGCACCGTGGGCTTGCCGTCGCTGATCTTGCCCTCGACTCGGGCCAGGGCGTGCAGGCGTTGACGGGCGAACCTTTCGGCCAATAAGGGCAGAAAGTTGGGGACGGTGGCGCGGCCGGCGAACTGGTCATAGGAGGTGCTCAGGAACCTCTCGATGGTCTCGACGCCGAAGCTGGCGCCGAAGTCGCGTTCCAACCGGGTGGCCGCGGTCTTGAGTGCGTGCTGTTGATCGATCGAGAGGTCGCGGTGCGAACGCAGGGCGGCGGGGCTGTCAAACATGGTGTTACGACTCCTGTGTCGTGGACGGGTGGATTGCGGCGGGTTCGGTGGTGTGGTCGCGGAAGCGTCGGCGCAGCGCCAGCGAGACGTAGACCAAGGCGACCAGCACGGGAACCTCGATCAGTGGGCCCACCACCCCGGCCAGGGCTTGCCCGGAGGTGGCGCCGTAAGTGGCGATCGCGACCGCGATGGCCAACTCGAAGTTGTTGCCCGCCGCGGTGAACGCCAAGGTGGTGGTTCGTTGATAGCCCAGGCCGATCGCGGCGCCCAGCAGATAGCCACCGCCCCACATGATCGCGAAGTACACCAGCAGGGGCAGCGCGATCCGCACCACGTCGAGAGGCCGGCTAGTGATCTGTTCACCTTGCAGCGCAAAGAGAATCACGACGGTGAACAGCAGCCCATAGAGCGCCCACGGCCCGATCCGGGGCAGGAACTTCGACTCGTACCAGTCGCGGCCCTTGGCCTTCTCGCCGATCCGACGCGACAAGTACCCGGCCAACAGGGGGATACCGAGGAAGATGAGAACCGATTTGGCGATCTGCCACGGCGAAGTGTCGATGGTGGTCTGCTCCAGACCCAGCCAGCCGGGCAGCACCGACAGGTAGAACCAGCCCAAGACCGCGAACATGATGACCTGAAAAATCGAGTTCAACGCCACCAACACGGCGGCGGCTTCCCGATCGCCGCAGGCCAGGTCATTCCAGATGATGACCATGGCAATGCAGCGCGCCAGCCCGACGATGATCAGCCCAGTCCGGTACTCCGGCAGATCGGGCAGCATCAGCCACGCCAGCGCGAACATCAACGCCGGCCCGAACACCCAGTTCAAAAATAACGAGCTGAGCAGCAGTTTGCGGTCCCCGGTCACGGTATTGAGGCGGTCATAGCGGACCTTGGCCAGCACCGGATACATCATGATCAACAGGCCCAGGGCGATCGGCAACGAAATCCCGTCGATCTGCACACTTTCCAGCGCGGTATTCAGACCCGGGATCCATCGACCCAGCAGCAGGCCGGCGACCATCGCGACACCGATCCACACAGGTAAGAAGCGGTCCAAAGTGGACAACTTGGCGATCACCGGCGCTGAGGAACTCGAGGCCACCGTGTCGGTCATGCCGTCACCCCCGCCAGCGCGGCCGCGTTGAGATCCAACAACGCCGAGAGGTCACGCAGCGCTTCCGGGACCACGGCGTAGTACACCCACGACGCCCTACGCTCAGAAGTGAGCAGGCCGGCGGCACGCAGGACCTTGAGGTGATGCGACACCGTGGGCTGGGAGACGTCGATGCCACCCGAGACGTCACACACGCACGCCTCCCCACCGGAATGACTGGCGATCGCACTGAACAGCCGCAGCCGCACCGGATCAGCCAGCGCCTTCAACTTCTTGGCCATCTCGGCAGCCGCCGGCTCAGTCAGTGGCTCGCGCAACAGCGGTGGCGTGACGCAGCAAGCATCTGCGGCCAGTCCCTCCGGATTCGACATACATCGATATTGACGACTATCGAACCAAGATGCAAGCGAACGATGTGTGAACACCGCACGCCGCGCGCACCCGGCCCGTCCCCGCAGTCCGCCAACACACTTTGCAGACCAACGCGGCGCCTTTATCGAATCTTCATCGAAGGACTAAGAAAGCCAAACGACGCATCAGCACACTGAGGGCATACCCGTGAACGGTGCGCCGTCGCCCGCGACCGGCCCTCACGACGCGCCAGAGGGTGCCCCGCCCGTAAGCCGATGACGACAACCCGATACGGAGAGCCCCACTCATGCCGCAGACAGGCTGTCCCCCACAGCTTCGAGCGACGACGCACTGGCTGCGCACGACCGTCGTCGCGGTGGCGGTGCTGCTGATAGCGGCCGCCTGCACCTCGACTCCGGCGGCGGCGCCCACCCCCGACGTCATCACCGACAAGGGCACGCCCTACGCAGACTTGCTCGTACCGAAACTCGAAGCGTCCGTCACCGATGGTGCAATCGGCGTCGCTGTCGACTCCCCCGTAACCGTTACCGCCGGCGGCGGTGTTCTCGGCCAAGTATCGCTGACCAACGAGGCGGGCGAACTTGTCGACGGGCAGCTGGGCCCCGACGGCGTTACCTGGTCCTCGGCGGAACCGCTTGGCTACAACAAGCAGTACACCCTGCAGGCGCACGCACAAGGACTTGGCGGAACGACAAGCACCAGCGCAACATTCGAAACCCATTCCCCCGAAAACCTGACGATGCCCTACGTGTTGCCCAATGACGGCGAAACGGTGGGCGTGGGTCAACCCATTGCGATTCGCTTTGACGAGAACATCACGAACCGAGCGGCGGCCCAGCAGGCGATCACCGTGACCACGAACCCATCGGTTGAGGGTGCGTTCTACTGGCTCAGCAATCGTGAAGTCCGCTGGCGCCCCGCCGAGTACTGGGAGCCCGGCACGAAGGTTGAGGTGTCAGTTAAGGCTTACGGTGTCGACTTCGGCGACGGGCTCTTCGGCCAGGATGACGTCACCACGCGCTTCACCATCGGCGACCAGATCATCGCCACCGCCGATGACGCCACCAAGACGATGACCGTGCGGCGCAACGGCGAAGTCGTCAAAACCATGCCCCTGTCCATGGGCAAAGCCACAACACCCACCGACAACGGCGCCTACATCATCGGCGACCGTTACTCATTCCTGGTGATGGATTCGTCCACCTACGGAGTCCCCGTCAACTCACCCGACGGGTACCGCACCGAAGTCGAATGGGCAACGCAAATGTCGTACAGCGGCATCTACGTGCACTCGGCCCCATGGTCGGTGGGCAGCCAAGGCATCGCCAATGTCAGCCACGGATGTCTCAACGTCAATCCAGCGAATGCCCGCTGGTTCTACGACAACACCCGACGCGGCGACATCGTCGAAGTGATCAACACGACCGGCCCCACCCTTTCAGGAACCGACGGTCTCGGCGACTGGAACGTCCCCTGGGAGCAATGGAAGACCGGAAACGCCAACCTCTGACCATCGAAAGGTGCTTGACAAGCCGATACTGCTTCACTGCACGGAGACTCTTAATGCCATTGTCCCGCAGTACCTTTGAGTGCCGTTCCGAAGGGCCGTTGCCATTCGGGCGGTTGTCGCGCAGCTGGAGCCCGTCAACTCCCCGGTGACCGAAGGCGGTGCGCTGCCGCCGACGATGCTTCACGTGACCGCTCGGGGCAGAACGACTGACCCCGACGACCGTCCATAGTGCCCCCTTCTCCGTGAAGCTCGCACAATGTGCGTTCACCCCAGGCGCTATTCACGCGCGCCTTCCCGACCGCGAAACGCCTGAGCCCGGTAATGCAGCATCCAAATCGCCAACTGCCGCAGCGAATTTCACCATTGTAATTATGTGGCTGCTGTTACTGGTGGGGCTTTTGTGAGTTACGCTTTTCTACGTAGGAGCTACGTATTTTGGTGCTGCGCCGTGCGTATACGATTCAGCCCCGCTAGTGGTGCGTGATAGCTCACCGCGCGGAGCACCGAGGAGAAGACATGGGATTACACGTTCGAAGCAAGGGTGCGGCAGCTGCCCGTGCCGATCGCTGCGACCCCGCAACTCGTGTAGCGGGCCGCGTTCGACGGCTCCCCGGTGTGATCGCCATCGTCGTCGCGCTCCTCCTCGCGTGCGCACCGATCACGTCGGCCCAACCTGCCGCCGGCCCGTGGGACCCACTGCTGCCAAAGATGCCGAGCGCGGGCGCTCCCGGCGATCCGGTTGCCATCGCGAACGCATCCCTGCAGGCAACGGCCATGGCGACGCAGACAGCCATGAGCATGGGTCGCAGCTTCCTCAGCAGCCTGGGAATTGTCAGTCCCGCCGCGGATCCGTCGACGAGCGTGCGTGGCAATCGGGTCAATGGTGCGCAAGCGATCGAGTACGTGATTCGCAGGGCGGGAACACAAATTGGTGTTCCCTACTCCTGGGGTGGCGGAAGCCTCACCGGTCCCAGCCGCGGCGTCGACCAGGGGGCAGGCACCGTGGGCTTTGACTGTTCTGGTCTGACACGGTTCGCGTTCGCCGGCGTCGGAGTGCTGCTCCCGCGATGGTCCGGCGACCAATACAACGCCGGCCGCAAAGTGCCACCCGCCCAAGCGAAGCGAGGCGATTTGCTGTTCTGGGGGCCGGGCGGCAGTCAGCACGAAGCAATCTACTTGGGCGGCGGCCAAATGCTTGAGGCGCAGCAGACGGGCGTCCCGATCAAAATCTCACCGGTGCGCATGTCAGGGATGACTCCGTACGTCGTTCGCATCATCGAAAGCTGACTGCTCCCCCGCAACCGGTCACCAGTTGGATCGCTACGACGCACCCGGCATTCGCTGCCCCCCGTCGGCTGTGAGGCAGTAGCCGGTCCCGCGCACCGTACGGAGGTACCGCGGTGATGCCGGATCGTCACCCAGCTTGCGCCGAAGCTGACCCACATGCACCCCCAGAGTGTTCCGGCCGCCGGCAGACGCATCCCCCCACAGGCTCAACTGCAATTGACGACAGGTCACCGCTTCACCCGGACTCTCCGCCAGCGTGCAGAGAACCTCAAACTCTGTGCGGGTCAGTGGCAGCGCCTCGCCGCGGAGGAACACCCGGCGCCCGACCAGATCGATAAGGAGATCTCCGATCTCACGACGGTGCGTCTCGTCGCTGCGGCCGCCGTCACGTCGTTCGCCGTGGACACGGCACTTCCTCAGCGCCAACCGAATTCGCGCGTTCAGCGCCTCGATGTCGTCCACCGAGACGGTGCCGGCGGTAAGGAGCAGGGGGGTGACATCGCCGTCGCTGAGAGCAACCACGCCGACCTGAGTTTCCTGACGGATGCGGTCAAGCATGGCCGCGCCCAGCCCCTGAGTGCCGACGCACACCACGACCACATCGGGATCACACTCGCGCAGTGCTGTGAGTGCAGCACCGGGCGAGTAGGCCACCTCCACGGCGAAATCGCCGGCGAGCAGGTGTCGCGCCACGGTGGTCGCGTAGATGCGTCGAGGCTCCACCAGTAACACGCGGATGCGGCCGGCGGCCGCCGCTGGAGGTATGGGATCAGCGACGAGACGGTGCGACTCGATCGTCGTGGCACTCTCCTCGCCGCTCAAGATAACCAACGCGCCCGCATTCCTTACTGCGCCGCTCACAAGACAGCCTACCGCCATCTACGTAGTTACTACGTAGATGGCGCGCCGACCGGAAAGCTTAACGTTGGTTCGCTTCAGTGACGGCCTCCGGCGCTGACCCCAGCCGTCCTCGCACATCCAGTCGGTACAGCGCAACCGCCGACAGTAATCCGATGACTGTCAACAACACCCACAGAAGTTCCGGCCGCCCCGCCTCCCGGGTGAGTTGCATCAACGAGCCTGTTGCCAGGTTGCCGACGAGGATGCCAACGCCGACGATCGTGTTGTAAAAACCGTAGTGAGTTCCGACGAGCCGGTTGCCGGCCAAGGAGACGACGGTATCCATTTCGAACGGGAACACCGCAGCCGAGCCGACCGCCAGCACGGCCGCCGCGATGAGCAGCGCTGTAGCCGCAGCAACACGGCCGGCTCGGTGATCATCAGGCAACACGATCAGCGGCAGAAACGACAACGCCAGAATCAGCATGCCGATCGCCAGCGACCGCCCCGAACCCCAACGCCGCGCAAACCACCGTGTGATCCGCATCTGTCCAAGCACCGCCACCACTCCGGAGACAACGAAAATCATCGCGGTGACCACGGAATCGCTTTGGGGAAACAGGTATCGCGCCTGCAGCGGCATCGCAAGGTACACCTGGAACGACAGCACATAGGACCCGATCATCGCCACGGCGAATAACAGGAACGAGCGATTGGCCGCGACTGCCCGCCAGTCCTGAAGCACCGAGGTTTTCTCCTGTGCTGGAGTCACAGCACGTTGCGGCAATGCGAACAGCTGCGCCACGGTCAGCGCCGCGAAGACCAGCGCCGCGGCCGCGGCAGTCAACTTGAAGTCAACGAACATCAAGGCCAGGCCCACCAACGGCCCCGCGAGGATGCCCGCCTGATAGAACACGTTGAACAGGGCGAACGCTTCGACCCGTCGAGGTCCCGCGTCGGCGGCCAAGTATGCACGCACAGCCGGGTTGAACAGTGCGCCGGCGAAACCCGTTGCCGCCGAGGCGACCAACACTGCCGGTAGCGAGTCGGCGACCACCAGAAGCCCGAATCCTGCAGTGCGCAGCACACATCCGCTCACGATAAGGGGCTTGAACCCCAGGCGATCGGCGAGCGTGCCACCGATGATGAACAGGCCCTGCTGGGAGAAGTTGCGCACCCCGAGAACCAGCCCGATGGCCCATGCCGCCAGGCCCAGGGGCCCAGCCAGATAGCCGGCCAGATAGGGCATGAGCATGTAGAAGCCGAGGTTGATCCCGAACTGGTTAATCATCAGCATGCGGCTGGGCCAGCCGAAGCTGCGGAACCCGGACAGCAGTGTCATCGCGGCACCACCTGCGTGGGGTCAACAACCACGGGGCACCGCGTCCAGGTCGTGACCGCGTGTGTGAGCGGGTCGTCAATGGTGGCTGGTTCATTGGACGGAACCTTGTCCAACAGACCATGGGTGCGGCAGTAGTCATCGTTGTAGACGGTGTCGAAATAGCGCTGTGGGCCGTCAGGGAAAATGGCGGCGACCGTGGTGCCCGGGTCGCTATTGCGCGCAGCCCACCCGGCCACCAACGCGACCGCGCCGACACTCCACCCGCCACTGGCATAGTGGGTGGCCGCCAGGGTTCGGCAGGCCCATACCGCATCCGCGGGCGCGACCCAGTGCACTTCATTGAAAGCGCCGTAATCGACGTTGCCCGGGAAGATGCTTGAGCCGAGGCCGCGCATGAGTCGAGTGGTGGCGCGCTGCCCAAAGATGGTGGAGCCCACCGTGTCGACGCCGATCAGCTGCAGGCCGGGATTGAATTCCCGCAAGACCCGGGCCACGCCTGCCGAGTGTCCCCCGGTGCCGACCGAACACACCAGCACATCCACAGACCCCAGCTGCTCATTCAATTCGATCGCCAGCCCGCGGTAGGCCTCCACGTTGTCCGGATTGTTGTACTGGTCGGGATGCCACGCGTGCGGATCGGTGGCCAGAATCTCCTGCACGCGTTGCGTGCGGGCCTGCTGCCAGCCGCCGCGCTCATGGGGCTCAGTCACCAGTTCGATCTGCGCGCCGAACGCGGCGAGCATGTGTTGGATGATCGGTTCCATTCCGGGGTCAGTGACCAAGGTGACGGGGTGACCGTACACAGTGCCCGCAAGAGCGAGCCCCAATCCTAATGTGCCACTTGTTGATTCGACGATACGGTCGCCCGGGGTGAGCACCCCGCGGGTGCGCGCGCGTTCGACCATGTGCAGCGCGGGCCGATCCTTCATTCCGCCCGGGTTGAAGCCTTCAAGTTTGGCCCAAAAGCCCTGCCCTGCGGTGGTGAACGGCGCGCCGATCCTCAGGACGGGCGTCTGACCGACCATCGTGGCCGGCCGCTCAAAGCGGCCCAGCCGGAGGTGCTCGAATTGGTCTGTGTCGTGGGCATGGTTGATCGAAACGGCGTGATTCATGTCGGGGATATCGCTTCTGTTGACGCCGCGACTGTCGCGCGGCTGCTGGTGGCGGGCAGCGGTCACCGGCACCGGTCCAGAAGACGGGGCCTGACGCTAGCCGATCAGCGACGCGCGATGCACAGCCGGACAAGCACGTCGCGTCCGGTCTGCGCGACGGGTGAGCGCGGAGGACCGCGAATAGGAGCAAGCGGCGCGTAGCGCCAGAGCGCCGGCAACACAGCTAGAGCGCTGACCATGGCGAGGGCGATCAGTGTGATGGTTCCCCGCGGCAGGACGGCTTCAGCAAAAGACTCCGGTGACGGCGCACCTCCGCCCTGGGAGATGTGCGGGTGGTCGAGCTGGACAGCCACCGGCGCGCCCACCGCGCTTGCAAGGGGGTGAGGTCCGTGGGCTGGGGCCGCCTCGGTTCCGGGCAGCGCCCATTCCGCAGCCACAATGATGGTCCAGAACGCGAGGAACGCAGCGACGACTGCGCGTCGCCGCTGCGAGGAACTCCCGTCGATGTAGCTCACGATGTTGCCGACTGTAGCAGCGGATCGCCGAACGGAGTGGCGGCCGTGCAGTTGACGCCGTGTCGTGACCCGCCCGCGACAGTCATCGTCAGCGGCCCGCGCGAAGCGATCAGCGCAGTCACATGATTCGCCCGATAACATTGCGTTGCCGCCTGTTTCGACGCCGCGCATGCCATCACCTGACCCTCGGTGACATCGGCCTTTGCACTGGTCATCTACGGTTTGACTACGGAGATAATTAGCAATGCACACTCACGCATCAGGCAGCCAGGGAGAGATTTGCTGACTGGACAGATACCTGACCGCTGAGGGTCCTCGCCCGTCCAGATGCGCATCACCGGCCCGCACCCAGATCGGATGGGCTCGACCGGCACCTAGTGGTGACAGAGCACCTGAATGAATGCCGGAGTGGCCAGCATGGTGGCGATGGCGGCGATCAGAAGCGCGCG
This sequence comes from Mycobacterium sp. MBM, assembly GCA_021648845.1. Lineage (GTDB taxonomy): Bacteria > Actinomycetota > Actinomycetes > Mycobacteriales > Mycobacteriaceae > Mycobacterium. Next base: position 110,240 of record JAKJHY010000013.1, read on the forward strand.
GTGACTCCACCGCACGTGCCGACGGCTCGGGGTGACCAGACGCTCAGCTCGGACGATGACCGCCGTTGCCGCAGCGGCCAGACCTTCAGCCACAGGAGGTCGGTGACCGGCCAGCGCAAGCAACCCCGTGAGTAAAGGACGAGTCCCGACGCGGCGAGCGGCGGTGTCGTCGGCACACATCTCCAGCAGTTCCGCCACAGCCTGATGTGCGCAGGCGAACAAAGGAAGGCGAGGAAGGGTGGCTGCGAGGGCACGCAGCACCATGAGAATGTGGTGATGATGCCCTGACAGGTGGGCATCCTCGTGCGCAAGAACCGCTTTCAGTTGCGCCCGGTTCAACGATTTCACGGCCGCCGAGGTCACAACGATCGCATGAGGGCGGCCGATGACACAATAGGCCGCGGGAAGGTCGGCCTCGACAACAACGACGTGAGGATGCTCGGTGGGCCGACCGACGATCCGCGCAGCCTGTGCGTGCTCATGGCTTCGGGTACGCAGTCTGGCCAGGCAGCGTCCCAGTCGCAGCGCCACGACCGCCGAGGTCAGCAGTCCCCCACCAATAAGAGCAATGGACCCGAGGCGTCCGGCCAGCGGGGTGTGATCGGAGAACCCGAACAGTTCCAGGCAGAGGGTTACGACCGAACCGTCGAGCACGCTGTTCGACGTCGCGTTGAACGCCAGCACCACTGCCGCGAGCCACGCCGCAAGCACGGCAGCAACCGTGGCCAGCCAGGCGGCCACACCCATCGACGGACTCACTCCCCCACCGGTGAGGCGCCGCAATACCGGTGGAGCAAGCCACGACAGCACGGCGCCGTAGAGCATCAGCCACAGCGCCGTCGTCATGACCGCCGGCCTTCACGCAAGGCCGCCTTCACCTGCGCGGACTGCTCTGCGCTCATCTGCTCAAGGAAAAATGCCAGCACGGTGTTGGTATCGCCACCGGAATCGAAAGCGGCTTTCATCAGACGCGCCGAGCGCTCCTCACGAGTCATCGCCGCCCGGTACACATAGGCCTTGCCGTAGCGCTGCCGCTTGAGCCATCGCTTGCGATGCAGGTTGTCCATGGTCGACAACACGGTGGTGTATGCGATGGATCGCTGCTGAGACAAATCCTCGAACACGTCACGCACGGTGACCGGCTCCTGGTGATCCCACACCCAGTCCATGACCACCGCTTCGAGATCGCCGAACCCTCGCTGTTCCATCCGCCGCATCTCCTGCCCGCTCTGACGAGGTGGCCGATTTGCACAGCTCGGCACCTGCAGCTTCCTAATGTAGCCGCCAACAGCTCAGATACCGGGACCTCACCGCGGCTGCGCCACGGATGTCAATCCGCTCATGCGTGCGCCATCGACATCAGTCCAAGCCCTCGGCCCCTCGGACTTAATCGCACATACTGACGCCCGCTCAGGCGTTACCGAGTTGAGACTGTGACAGGCGTTTCTCCTGATACTGCAGTGATGTACGTTCCCACTACGTACTAATCAACTACGTAGATAGAGCGCTAGAAGGTAGTGGGATATGACACCTCGGCGCACCGGCCCCGACCGACTCGCGGCCATCGGCAGCCACCCCACAGGAGAACTGATGCAGCGCTTGACGTCACTTCTCACCGCCGGGGCGCTGGCGTTAATACTGGAGCTTCACCCCTCGGGCATTGCCACGGCCGGGCACGGAAGCGATCCTGATGGTGACAACGAAACGGTCGCAGAACTTGTCGCCGCCGTCGCCAACCAGCACGTCGCCGACATCGGCGCGGGCATCGGCGCGGGCATCCAAACACCAACAGGAAAGCGTCAATCGGGCCCTGGTGGGGCTTGCCATTGGATGCGAGGCGGTCTCCGAGGCGCACCGCAGACTCGCCGACAGCGAAAAGGCGCTTGCCGACAGCCAGAGCGCCATCGACGCCACGCAGCAGCGTTTCGACAAGTTCGCCGGCTCCACATACATGAACGGTCCCTCCCGCGCACTGCCGCTGGCAACTAGCCCCGATGACACCTCTCAGCAGCATCGACGCAGCAGACCTTTCTCATCGCCTTCACGCGGGTCAAAGACGATCTTCGCCGAAGCCAGACCGAACGCGCCAACAGACTCTCGGCCGCAAAGCAGGCCCGCCTGGACGCCGATGCAGCAGCAGCCGACGCGCAACGACGTCAAGGCGGTGCAGTCGCCGAACTCATTGCCGCGCAACGCGCATTCACCGATCAGCAGTCCGATCTCACCCGGTTGGCCTCCGAACACGACTTCGCCCAAAGCCGACTCACTGTTGCGCGGCCGGGCGCAGCTACCACGAACCAGCCCACGGCCGCGCAACCCGGTACCACCATGCCGCCGAGCGGCCAATGAGACCGCGCCACCCCGGCACCGGCGGACAGCTCGGGCACCGGCCAATGGGACACCACGCTGCCGATGGTGCCCAGCGCCAACGTGGCCGGCGACCCGATAGCCATCATCAACGCCGTGCTCAAAACATGGCGACCTCGCTGCAAATCACCGCCGACACGGGCCGAAACTTCCTAGTTAAACTGGGCATCCTCTCCCCGGCGACCGCCGCCGCCGATCCCGGCATCACCAACGGACGCATCCCACGCCTGTACGGCCGCCAGGCCCCTGAACTCGTGATCCGCCGCGCTATGTCCCAACTCGGGGTTCCTTACTCGTGGGGCGGTGGCAACGCCAACGGGCCCTCGCGGGGAATCGATCAAGGAGCCGGCACCGTCGGCTTCGACTGTTCCGGTCTCATTCTGTACGCCTTCGCCGGCGTGGGCATCAAGCTCGACCACTACTCGGGATCTCAGTACAACGCCGGCCGCAAAGTTCCGTCATCACAGATGCAGCGCGGTGATCTCATCTTTTACGGCCCCAACGCCAGCCAGCACGAAGCCATGTACCTCGGCGACGGCATGATGCTCGAAGCTCCCTACACCGGATCAGTGGTCAGGATCTCCCCCGTACGCACCTCCGGCATGACGCCTTACGTCACGCGCTTGATCGAATACTGACACCTCGCGGCGAGCGCTAGTTCCGCCGCGCCGCTGAAGGGTCAGCCCTCTCCGGAGAGGCTTCCGGTACGCGTTCCTCCGGTGCCTTACGCCGCTCGCTGCGGCACGGCCGTCCAGATGCCTGAAACAGGACCGTCGCGCCGGCGATAGCGGCGGCCCACAGCACGACAACAACGGCGCACAGGATCAGCCACACTTCCCATCTGAGACTGTCCGGGCGGACGTCCGTCAGCCAGCGGCTGTCAGGCCCACCTCCACAGTGAGCGTCTCCTGCCCCCAGGACGCAATCGGTATGAGTCTGATAAAGATCTGCTGAAGATCGCCGCCACTGAGCCAGTCGCGCGCCGCCGCACCCGCATCAGCAGGCACTATGATGACCATGGAGCACCACCCGGGTACCCCGCCCGACATGGCGAAGGGATACCGCGCCCTGGTCGTCGACGACGAACTGCCCCTGGCCGAAGTTGTGGCCAGCTATCTGGAACGCGAGCAGTTCGAGGCAGTCGTGGCCGCCAACGGCGTCGACGCGATCACCGTCGCCCGCGACCTCGACCCCGATGTCGTCATCCTCGACATCGGCCTGCCCGGCATCGATGGACTGGAAGTCTGCAGGCAGCTGCGCACATTCTCCGATGCCTACATCGTCATGCTCACCGCACGCGACACCGAAATCGACACAGTCCTCGGCCTTACCGTCGGCGCCGACGACTACATCACCAAACCCTTCAGCCCCCGCGAACTCGTCGCGCGCATTCGCGCCATGCTGCGTCGGCCCCGCGTCCTGCAATCAGCCACCGCAGCCGCCGAAACTGACGTCACGCCACCTCGCCGCTTCGGCGCGCTGAGCATCGACGTCGCCGCCCGCGAGGTCCGCATCGACGACGAACAGATCTTGTTGACCCGCACAGAATTCGACATTCTCGACGCTCTCTCCGGCCGGCCAGGCAATGTGCTCAGCCGGCGACAACTACTTGAAATCGTGCGCAACGGACCCTGGGTCGGCAACGAGCATCTCGTCGACGTCCACATCGGCCATCTGCGGCGCAAACTGGGCGACGACGCAGCCTCTCCGCGCTACATCTCCACCGTGCGGGGAGTCGGATACCGGATGGGAACCGGACAGTGACTCCCCCGACTGCGCCCACACATCGCCGACGTCGACGATGGAGTCGCCCTGGTATCGGCCTGCGGCTGCTGGCAGCCCAAGCCATCGTGTTGGTCGCTGGGGCCGCTACGACCGCAGTGGTGGCCGCCGTCGTTGGCCCGCCCCTCTTTCGTGAGCATCTTCATCGCGCAGGAGTGCCGATGGACTCGCCGGAGGAACTTCACGCCGAGGAGGCCTACGGATACGCGACGGTATTCTCCATCGGAGGCGCGCTGGCAGTCTCGGCGCTTGCCGCGCTTGCTGTCAGTTTTTACGTCAGCCGACGCCTCCAACGGTCAATCACTGAAGTCGCCTCCGCTGCAACTGATGTCGCCCAGGGAAACTACGAGATCCGCGTATCCCCGCCGCGCCTCGGTGACGACTTCGATGTGCTCGCGACCGCCTTCAACCAGATGGCCTCCCGGCTCCAAGCCGTCGATTCGACACGACAGCGACTTTTCGGAGACTTGGCGCACGAGATCCGCACACCGGTCGCGGTGCTGGAGGCCTATATCGAAGCCCTCGAAGACGGGGTGCGCACTTTGACACCGCAGACGGCAGCCATGCTGCGCGACCAAACCCGACGCCTGGTGCGATTCTCCGATGATGTCGCCGCCCTCGCCAAAGCCGAGGAAAGCTCGGTTTCCATGTCCTACGCCACTATTGAGGTCGACCGCTTGACGCACCAATGCGTTGCCGCGGTCCAGGAACGCTACGACATCAAAGGGGTTTCGCTCCGCGTACACCTCCAGAAGGCGCTACCGCCGTTGTGGGCCGACGAGCAAAGACTTTCCCAAGTCCTGGGCAATCTGCTGGAAAATGCGCTGCGGCACACTCCTACCGGCGGGTCGGTCGACGTCAGTTGTGTCCGCGACGGCGACCGGTTGAGGATCGCCGTCGCCGACACCGGCGAAGGAATTGCCCCCGAGCACCTCACCCGGCTGTTCGAGCGGTTCTATCGGGCAGACGCCGCCCGCGATCGCGAGCACGGCGGTGCGGGTCTGGGGCTCGCCATCGCGAAGGCATTAGTCGAAGCCCACGGCGGAACCATTTCCGTGACTAGCGACGGCGCGGGCGCCGGCGCAACATTCACCGTCGACCTCTCCACCGTCCCCGGAGCGCGCTGAGCCAACCCTTAATAGAGCTACCTCAGCGCGGAACTGACCGGCAAGCCGTTCGACTTGCTACTTCTCCAACATTCCCTGCATCGTGTCGATCTCTGTTTGTTGAGAGGCGACGATGTTTCGCGCCATCTCGACCGCCGCCGAGAACTGGCCGTTATCGATCTCCTGCTGCGCCATCATGATCGCACCTTTGTGGTGCTCGATCATCTGCGTCAAGAAGAGTCGGCTAGCCTCGGCGCCTTGCGCATTCTGAAGCGCAGCCATGTCGGCCTCCGACATCATGCCGTGGCCGCCGTCCATACCGGGCATATTGCCCATGTCGCCGCTAGGCATCTGGTGGCCAGGCATATTGTGGCCGGGCATTGCGGTGCTGGTCGGCGCAGGTGCAGGCGAGGACGACGCTCCCCACTCCTGAAGCCAGCCCTGCATCGTCTCGATCTCAGGGCCTTGTGCGTTCTTGATTTCGTTCGCCAGTGAGATGACCTTGGGATCGATGCCTTGCTTGCCCAGAAGCATGTCGCTCATCTCGATCGCCTGCTGATGATGCGGAATCATGCCTTGGGTGAACGTCACATCAGCGTCGTTGTGGGTAGCGTCGCTGTTCGCAGCACTCGGCGATGCCGATGCTGCTGCCGAGGTGCTGCTGGTCGATGGCTGAGAGTCTGTTGCCGCATTCGAACACGCGCCGACAAACAGGGCCGACGCTACTAACGCCGCAATCCCTAAACCATTCCTCTTGTGCTGCATCGCACATCCTTTCTCACAGAGCATCGCGACACCACGCGTCGATGCGGCAAGCGCCATCGCCGCCTCAGTCCAGCCTCAAGAAGCCGTGTATGCGCCGGTTCGTGTTCTGATGAAGATTTGATGAAGAGGCGTACTTGGACCTTCGTCACCCTTCGCACCACCCGGCCAGATCGCCGAACCGCGATGTAAGGCTCTGTTCGGCCGCTCTCCCACAGCGGCCCGGCTCGTGCTCAGCGCCACGGATGACCAAGGATGTGCGATTGACCAAGGATGTGGGATCAACCGGATCGGGATGCTGGGGTTGGGTCAATTGAACGTCTCAGCCCAACGGATTTGCGCGGGACAAGTTCTTGACGGGTCTCTGAAGGTGAAACTGCGTCCCTCCAAGGCAACCACCTCGGCAACGGCGCTAAGTAGACGGAGGCCCGATGAGTGATGAGTACCAATGCCGCCGCGACGAATTGGGCCGCACCTGCACAAGCGTCGACCTCGCTGAGGCCGGCATCGGTGCAGGCGTGGAGGTTCTTGGCACGCTTCTTGGCCACGACGAGGACGCAGGCAGCCGCAGGGGCGACCCAACGCCCCTGACGTCCGTCCTACCCACGATAGGGCTGTTGATCGTCGCCAACATCGACGCCTGATGAGCCACTCAACGCATCAGGAGTTCGGTCACATCTTCGCAGAACAGCACGGGCATGGTTCTTGCATGTCAGCGCAGCAAGGGCACGGTTCCTGTATACCGACGCAGCACGGGCACTTGCCATCGGCATCGCCATCACGGCGTCACCACAACACCACATCAACGGCTCCGCGCCGCCAGCCGTATAGGTGACAGCCATGGGGGCGGCGCCCGTGACATCGAAGTAAATCTTGCCGGTCGAGGTTTGACCCTGAGCCAACGTTGCCCCGGAAATGCCTTGCGCGGTCGCTACTTGCCAGAGCACTGGGTATCTGGTGCCATCAGAGGTTGCCCAAAAATTGGGGATAACCGGCGTAGCGGTGCCAGAGGCCGCTGTGACGGTTGCAGTTGCCTCCCAGAGTTGCCCGGCCAACGGATAGCCAGGGGCCTTATCCGCACTTACTTTGAGACCCGTCACCGACCAGTCGAGCAGGCCGCCGCCATCTACGACCTGCTGGTGAGACCCGAAGCGATGTACACCATGGTCTGCAGCGGCCACTCCTGAGAATCCGAAGCTCATCATCGCTATTACCGACGCCAGCACCGTCACCAAACCAAATCCGCGCACACCTACTCCTTTTGACCTTGCCGCTGTGACCACTGGACTGTGTAGTGACTGGGGCACTGAGCATCCATCTACTATCTCTGTACCGAGATAGTAGATGGATGTAGTCGCGCTGCTTCGTTCACGCCGCACAATGGTGTCGTGAGCGGGATTCGAAGCTACCGCCGGCTAAAGATCCGGGTGTTGTGACGCTGGAGACTTCAATGTCGTTCCTGACGAGCGGGTAATAGCTCTTTGCGTCGTGATCTCGGCTTACAACGCCTCCACCTCGTGGGTCGTGAGTGTTCGCATTTTGATAAGGATGAGCAAGTGACAGGTCCCACCTCATTTCCAGACGGACAACAGGCAGGGCGGGGGCCGCTGCCCACTCTGGGCTCTCGCCCCGCGGCGATTCTGGTGGTCTTTTCATCGGCCGCCGTGCTGGTGGTGGAGATCACCGCCTTGCGGTTACTGGCTCCGTACCTCGGCCTGACACTGGACACCAGCACTCTGGTCATCGGAATCGCACTCGCAGCAATAGCTCTCGGCTCCTGGGCCGGAGGCCGCATATCCGATCGCACGGACCCGCGACAACTCATCGGATCCGCTCTCGGCGGGTCAGGCGCCGTGGTCGCGCTCACGCCGGCCGTGCTGCGGATGGCGGCGGAGTGGGCGCCGCCGCTGCTACTCATCGTCGCCTCACTGACCATTCTTGTTCCGGGCGCCCTGTTGTCCGCGGTGACACCGATGGTGACCAAGCTGCGCCTGACCACGCTAGACCAGACCGGGACGGTCGTCGGGCAGCTTTCTGGGCTCAGCACTGTGGGCGCCATCGCCGGCACTGTCCTTACTGGCTTCGTACTGATCTCGCGATTGCCGGTCAGCGCCATCCTGATCGGACTCGGGATGCTACTTGTCGTGGCCGGAGCCGTTGTCGAGTGGCGAATGCGCCGCTGGAAACGCGTCAATGCCATCGGGCTTGCTTCGATCCTTCTCGTCGGCGGTCTGGCCGACTACGTGGCGCCGGGTGGCTGCGATGCGGAAACCAAGTACCACTGCCTGCGGGTGGTGGCCGACGCTGAACGTGACACTGGTCGCACACTGGTCTTGGACGGTCTGAAGCACTCCTACCTCGACCTCAACGATCCCACCCATCTGCAGTTCGCTTATGTCCGCGGGCTCGCCTCGGTGGTCGATACCGCGTTCCCCGCGGGTCGCCCGCTGGCGGCCTATCACCTCGGCGGCGGCGGGCTCACTTTCCCGCGGTATCTGGCGGCCGCCCGGCCTGGGACACGCAGCCTGGTCTCCGAGATCGATGCAGGCGTGGTGCGCACCGACCGGGACGTGCTCGGTCTGGAATTCGACGCCGGTATCGAGGTCCGTGTCGAAGACGGCAGGCTCGGGCTCGCAAGCCTGGATGCAGGCAGCCGAGATCTGATTGTCGGCGACGCCTTCGGAGGCGTCAGTGTGCCGTGGCATCTCACGACAACAGAGGCGATCGCCGATGTACGCCGTGCACTCAACGGCACTGGACTGTACGTCGCCAACCTTATCGATTACGGCGAACTGTCCTTTGCACGTGCTGAAGTCGCCACCCTAAGCCAAACGTTCGATCACATCCTGCTCGTCGGCGAACCCCGCGATCTCGGCCTGGATGCGGCGTTCGCACCCGATGGCGGCAACTTTGTCGTCGCCGCTTCCAACCGAGCCCTGGACTTTGAGGCCATCAAGACTGCGCTGGACGCTCGGGAAACGCAGTGGACGGTCGTGCAAGGTGAGGCGTTGCGGCGGTGGATCGGTGACGCGGAGACGCTCTCCGACGACTACGCGCCCGTCGACCAGCTCTTGGAGCCGGCCCCTACGCGAAGCGCGCGATAGCGACGTCCACGCGTCGATTACGTCCTGCGCTTAGCACCGACACAGACAGGCGCTGGGCAGGCCTTTCCGCTATGGTCCCAGCAGGATTCGGGCCAGCTCGGTCGTCGTCTCGACCCCGTCGTCGTATCCGCCCGCGCCGTCGAGACCGTTCATGATCGCCAGGGTGTAGCGCTGGCCCGGGCCGGCGAAGCCAACCGAGTTGACCACCCAGCCGCCCTCCTCCTGCGACCACCCGTTCTTGTTCCCCGGGCTCATCGCAGGACCGGCACCCCACACACCCCACTGCTGCGAGCTGTTTACCCGCTGCATCTCGGCGACCACCCCGGCCGCGTTGGCGGGCGTGAGGCCGGTCAGCACATAGTTCATCAGCGCGTCGAAATCGTCGGCGGTGCCCTTCTGAAATCCCCAGTACGGGTACACATCGCCGAATCCCGATTGTGGTTGCACACTTTTCATGCCGTAGCGGGAAAAGTTGGTGTTGAACACGTTGTCGGTTCCGCCGTAACGCGACCACAGCGCGTCGGCGGCATCGTTGTCCGAGCGGCGCAGCATGGCGACCATCTGCTCGCGGTCGGCTGCGGTGAGGCGCAGCGTTCCTGTCTGTTCGCGGCTGAGCAGATCTGCGACCATCGCGAGTTTGATGGTCGATGCCGTCCAGATCGGCGTCCCGGCAGCGGCATTGCGGTAACGTGCGCCGGTGACCCTGTCTCGCAGGACGTATCCGACGGTGCCGGGGCGGGTCGCGACATACTTCTCGGCCGCGGCGATGCGTTGCTGCAGTACGCATTGCGGGTCGGCGGCACCGCAGTTCGCCGCGGCGGACGGTGCAGTGAGCAGACCGGTGCACAGCATGAGGACACCCATCGCCACGGCGAGCCGGTTCACCGCAGCGCGTCCTCGACCGCGGCACGCAGGTCCTCGGCGCGGCGCAGCGCGATCTGCTGGCCGTTGACGAAGAAGGTGGGTGTGCCCATCACGCCGAGCCCCTCACCGTCGCGCTGGTCGACACGGATCCGCTCCAGTGTCGCCGGGTCGTTGTAGGCGGCCTCGAAGGCCGTCATGTCCAGACCGAGGTCGGCGGCGAACCCTCGGAAGACATCGTCGGCAGGTACCCGTTGCTCGCCCCATTCGGCCTGGGTGTCGAACATCTTCCGGTACATCGCTTCGAGTTGGCCCTGCTGCGCGGCGGCCTCCACGGCGCGCGCGGCACGCTCACCGTTGAAGTGCCCCGACAGCGGGAAGTAGCGCAGCACGAACTCAACGCGGTCGCCGTATTCGGTGCGCAGCTCCTCGACGAGCGGGTAGGCGGCGCGGCAGCCCTCGCACTCGAAGTCGAGGAACTCCACGAGGGTGGCCTCGGGGTCCGGCGGATCGGTGAGGCGGTGGCTGCTGTCGCGCACCACCTGCGCGGCGCCGGTGTCGGCGGTGCCGGAGGGCGCCGGCGCAGCCCGGCGATCGTCGTTGTCCCCGCGGGTGATCAGCAGAACCACTGCCACCGCCACGATCGTGACGACGGCAAAAGCGGTCAGCCAGGCACGGCCGGCGCGTGTCTTCAACAACAGTTCACTTCCCTGTGGGGTCGATAATCCGGCGCGCTCACGCGCTGACGTGCATATACGTAGCAGCTACGTAGGATGGTAGCGCAACAGATTCTCGGCGACGGACAGGACGGCATTGATGAGGCGGGCGACATCAACGGTACGCATGCGAGGCACCGTGCGGACCACGACGCTGACACTCGTCACTCTGGTAGCACTGGTCTTGGGGTTGAGCGCCTGCAGTTCGTCACCGCGGACACCCGAGGCGCAACCGATTGAGAAGGGCACACCTTACGGTGACCTGCTCGTCCCTAAGCTGCAGGCTTCGGTTGCCGATGGCGATATCGGGGTCACCGTCGAGGAACCGGTGACTGTCAGCGTGGAGGCCGGCGTCCTCGGCGAGGTGACCCTTGTCAATGCGCAGGGCCGGATGGTCGAAGGCGAACTGAGCGCGGACGGTGTGTCGTGGCGCTCGGCCGAACCACTCGGATACAACAAGGAATACACGCTCAAGGCCGACGCCCTCGGATTGGGCGGGGTGACGCACACCAGCGCCACCTTCGAGACGCACTCCCCGCAGAACCTGACGATGCCTTATGTCATGCCCGACGACGGCGCGGTGGTCGGTGTCGGCCAGCCAATTTCGGTGACTTTCGACGAAGTGATCCCGGACCGGTTGGCCGCACAGCGTGCCGTCACCGTCACCACCACACCTGAGGTGGAGGGTGCGTTTTACTGGCTCAGCGGCCGTGAGATGCGGTGGCGTCCTGCGCAGTACTGGAAGCCCGGCACCAAAGTCGACGTTCGGGTGAACACCTACGGTGTTGATCTCGGCGATGGCTTGTTCGGCCAGGATGATGTCACCACCGGGTTCACCATCGGTGATGAGGTCATCGCCACCGCTGACGACGCCACCAAGACGCTGACGGTGCGGGTCAACGGTGAGGTCGCTAAGTCGATGCCGATCTCGATGGGCAAGGACAGCACGCCGACCGACAACGGCACCTATATCGTGGCCGAACGCCTGGCGGACATGGTGATGGATTCCTCGACCTACGGGGTTGCGGTGAACTCACCCGACGGGTATCGCACCGAGGTCAAGTGGGCCACCCGGATGTCCTACAGTGGAATTTTCGTGCACGCGGCACCCTGGTCGGTCGGCAGTCAGGGCCGCACCAATGTCAGCCACGGTTGCCTCAACGCGAGCACCGAGAACGCGAAATGGTTCTACGACAACACCAAACGCGGCGACATCGTCGAGGTCGTCAACACCGTCGGCCCGACGCTGCCGGGCATCGACGGCCTCGGCGACTGGAACATCCCATGGGAGCAGTGGAAGGCCGGCAACGCCGCCGCCTAGTGGTATCGCGAATCGACCTGGCGCAGCGCCTCGCGCAATTGAGCGGACTCATCAGCTGACATCTGCTCAAAGAGTGAGGTGAAGACCGCGTCGGGATTTCCGCCGGCCTCCAGCGCTGCGCGCATCAGGTTCGCAGAACGCTCCTCGCGGGTCATTGTCGCCCAGTAGCGGTAGGCCTTGTGTTCACGGTCACGCCGCACCCAGCCTTTGCGATGCAGGTTGTCGAGGGTGGAAAGTACTGTTGTGTAGGCGATCTGGCGCGTTACGCAGAGCTCTTGAAACACCGCGCGCACCGTCACACCCTGCGCGTTGGCCCACACACGATCCATGACCGTGGCTTCTAACTCACCCAATCCTGCAAACTGCACGCTGATCGTCTCGCCCAACCCTGCCGACTAGTATCGCCGCGCGTTGTAGATTGGCGCCGACGTTATCGGCGCGACCTTGACCGGCGTGCCGTACGTGGAAGCGTGCACCATGTTGCCGTCGCCGATGTAGATGCCCGCGTGGGAGGCATCTGCGTAGAACGTCACGATATCGCCGGGTTGCAGGGCATCGACGGCAACGTCCTGCCCACCGGCAGCGAGTGCCTGACTGGAACGCGGAAGCGACTTTCCTTCCTGCAAGAACGCCCACTTGATCAGCCCGGAACAGTCGAACGCTGCCGGGCCGGTGGCCCCCCATGAGTATGGCGAACCGATGCGACTCATGGCGGCCTGCACCGCAACCGTGCCGCCCCCGCCCCCCGAACCGGCGGCCGGTGGCGCGGCATCGGGCATTGCGAGGATTGCGGGATCCGGCGCGGCCGTGGGGGGCACCGCGACAGGTCCGGGGTCTGCCAGCACGACTCGCTGCTCTGGGGTCAAGGCTCGATACTGCTCCTCGACGGAACTGATCTGGTCCTTGAGGAGACTCTGTTTGGCCTGCAGATCGGCCCGGACCGCGGCGGCTTGCGCCGCGGCAGCCCGCGCCTGGTCCGCGGAGGCTTGCGACGACCGGCCGGCAGCTTGGGCTCTCAGTGTGGCGTTGCGATATCCGGCCATCCTTGCGGTCATTTGGCGCGCCATCGACGTTCGCAGCGCCAGGTCCTCAATCAACCGCTGGGGCGAAGGCGCGACCAGGACGGCACCGAGCATGCTCGTCGATCCGGCCATATAGGCGGCAGCTGCGGCGTCGTCCACCGCCGCCTGATAGCCCGCAAGCTCGCTGCCCGCTGCCGCTGACGCGGCGAGGTTGGCGAGGTGGCGTTCCTCGGCGGCGCGCTGAGCGACCGACTTCGATTCGAGATCGATCTCCGCGCTGTACATCTGCTCGGTCAATCGCTCGGCCTCGCGGGAAAGTTCGTTCATCCGCACAAGAGCGTCGGCGGCGGGATCGGCGCTGACCGGACTCGCGCCGGCGAGGACTACAGCAGACACCAGAGCACAGACGACCGTCCCACGCCAGGCCCTACGCGACGTCGCCTGCGCAAAGCTGTAGCGCACGTGGGCTCCTTACATGAAATCGTCAGAATTTACGTACTAACTACGTAGATCACAGGAAGATTACGGAAATTTGGGCCATATGTCCATGCGCGGCGACTACGAGCGCGGCGACGCCCGCGTAATCCACGCGTGCAACACGTCTCAATACTGTTATGAGCCAGTCGAATGTCTCGTTCCGAACGGCTGATACTCATTCATGAGGCGTCACAGTTGGAACACCGTGCGCCGTGTGCAATAGTACGTACTTAATACGTAGATCGCACAGTAGGCCACGCCGTGAGGAACACGATGACAAGCGGAACCGCCATCACGGCGAAAGTCCACTCACTGAATCGACCGAACATGGTCGCCGTGGGCACCATCGTGTGGCTTTCAAGTGAACTGATGTTCTTCGCCGGTTTGTTCGCGATGTACTTCACGGCGCGCGCGCAGGCCGATACGTGGCCTCCAGAGCCCACCGAGTTGAATCTGGCACTGGCAGTTCCGGTGACGCTGGTGCTGGTCGCGTCCTCACTGACCTGCCAGATGGGGGTGTTCGCCGCCGAACGTGGCGACGTCTTCGGCCTGCGCCGATGGTATGCCGTCACCCTGGTCATGGGCCTGTTCTTCGTCCTGGGCCAAGGCTATGAGTACATCAAACTCGTCGGCGAAGGGACCACCATCGCCAGCAGCGCCTACGGGTCGGTATTTTACTTGGCCACCGGGTTTCACGGACTGCACGTGATCGGTGGATTGGTGGCCTTCGCAATGCTGTTGGCGCGTACGAGAATGAGTAAGTTCACCCCCGCCCAGGCAACAGCGGCAATCGTCGTCTCGTATTACTGGCACTTCGTGGACATCGTCTGGATCGCACTGTTCGCCGTGATCTATTTCGTGCGATGACCCCCCGTCTGATCGCACTATCCTCGGCGGTCGCCGTGACAGTCTTTGTCCTCTTCGCAGCACTGCCGGCTCCGGCCCGAGCGGTTGCCTCGACGTCGTCGACACCCTCACCGACCATCACGACCCCCACCACCCACAGCTACGACGACTCACACCCCGATCAGCAGGAGTCCGGATCAAATCCGGCTTTCTGGATTTTGGGAGCCGCGGCTCTCGGCCTGATCATCATCGCCACCATCATGTTTCGCGCCGGGCGCCCACCCCGAGTACATCTGGCGCGGGGTGGGCGCCCGGCCGATGGGCCGTAGCCGTAACCGACTGTTGCCGTGGCACTTACGCCTACTGCGTAACCGTTGAACTATCTACTGCCTTACTACGTATATAATCGATCTTACGGCTACACGTCCAGGAACACGTGGCGACAACGGCCGCTATAGGCAAAAGGATGTGCACTGGTGGCCCCTCTCACACGACTTCTGTTGACCGCATTTGTGGTCATCACCGCCGTCATCGGCGCGGGGGTGTACCTGTCCGTGCGGGATGCATCCACCGTCACCGCCCAAGGGCAGGTCGAAGACGCCGGGCAGCTCGTTCGAGACAACAGTCATCGCCTCAGCACCGCGCCCGACAGCGATGTCACCTTCGTCGAGTTTCTGGACTTCGAATGTGAAGCCTGCCGGGCAGCGTTCCCTCTCGTCGAGCAGCTACGCACCGAGTATGCCGACCGGGTCAACTTTGTGGTCCGCTACTTCCCCATCCAATCGCACTTCAACGCCGAGCGGGCGGCACGGGCCGTCGAGGCCGCCGCCCAGCAGGGCAAGTTCGAACCGATGTACAAGAGGATGTTCGAGACGCAGAGCCAGTGGGGTGAACAGCAAGAGCCCGCGGATGCGACCTTCCGCGGATTCGCCATCGAACTGGGCCTCGACACCCTCGCGTTCGACGCCGCCTACAACGATCCCGCCACCCTCGACCGCATCAACATTGATGTCGCAGACGGCGAAGCTTTGGGCGTCAAGGGCACTCCCACGATCTTCCTGGACGGTCAGCAACTGGAGTTCAGAACCTATGAGGACATGTCGGCAGCGGTCGACAAGGCACTGGCGAAGTAGCGAAAGCATCAGGTAACCAATGAATCCCATGTATCGTTCGCTCGCCGTGATCGTCGCCGCCGGATCGGCGGTCATCGCGCTCTCGACGGATGCGACAGCATCTGCTGAACCGACGGTGCCGACCCCTACCGTCCCGAGCGAGCCGTTCGCGGCACCGGTTGCGCCCGGCGCAACACCCGCGGGGCAGAACACAGAACCTTATGTCGGCGAGCCGGTCTTCGCGCCGCCCACCTTCAATCCGCTCAACGGCTCCTTGGTCGGTGTGGCGAAGCCCATCATCATCAATTTTCAACGTCCGATCGCCAACCGCCCGATGGCCGAACAAGCCGTCCGCATCTCCTCGAACCCTCCAGTGCCCGGGAAGTTCTACTGGATGACCGACACTCAGCTGCGCTGGCGCCCTGTGGACTTCTGGCCCGCCGACACGATCGTCAACATCGATGCCGGCGGCACGAAGTCGAGCTTTCGCACCGGCGACGCGCTGGTGGCTACCATCAACGACGCGACCCACCAGATGGAGGTCATGCGAAACGGCGCGCTCATCAAGACGATCCCGGTATCGCTGGGTAAACCGGGGTATGAAACCCCCAACGGCACTTACTACGTGCTGGAGAAGTTCGCCGACATGGTCATGGACTCTTCCACCTATGGAGTTCCGATCGATTCCGCGGAGGGCTACCGGTTGAAAGTTCAGGACGCGGTACGTATCAACAACGCGGGGATCTTCGTGCACGGGGCTCCATGGTCGGTCGCCGATCAAGGCAAGCGCAACGTCAGTCACGGCTGCCCGAACCTGAGTCCTGCGGACGCTCAGTGGTTCTTCGACAACTTCGGCAGCGGAGACCCAGTCGTGGTCAAGAACTCGGTCGGCACCTACACCGAGAACGACGGTGCACAGGACTGGCAGATCTGACCCAGTCACGCCAGCGACGTGCGCCGTTCGTACTGGCGTAGACACGCCAACGAACAGAAGCGATACGACACGCCCCCCACTGAGATCGCCCATTTCGGGGTACCGGAGCCGACGTGCATCCGGCACATCGGATCGACGTGTTCCCGATGGCTGCTCCCGACGTCGAGGACGAACGCCTCGACCGGCACCTCGATATTGCGTAAAGACAACGGCCCCAACGCTACCGCTTCGGGTTCGGCTCCGTCCCGCAGCTGCGAGACTGCGGTGATACTGGCAACAATTTGACCGGACTCGGCGATGTCGGCAAGCCTGGCCGCGATATTGACAGTCGATCCGAACACATCGCCCCGGCGTTGGACCACCGTACCCGCGCTCATCCCCGCACGCAGCAACGGGAATCCGGAACTTCCCCGGGTCACCTCGTTGAGGCGGAGCAGCAATCGGAGCGCGCTTACCGCGTCTGTGCTGGTGATCATGAGAGCGTCACCGATG
The DNA here is from genome assembly GCA_021648845.1 of Mycobacterium sp. MBM. Classification (GTDB taxonomy): domain Bacteria; phylum Actinomycetota; class Actinomycetes; order Mycobacteriales; family Mycobacteriaceae; genus Mycobacterium. The sequence continues at coordinate 127,142 of JAKJHY010000013.1, forward strand.
GTCTTGACCACCCAGTCGCCCGGCTCCAGCAGCGTCTCGGCGACCTCGGCGAAGTCGCTCGCCAGGCGGGCGGCGTGATGATCGCCGTGCACATTGGTCAACGCCGTGAAACCCGCCATGTCGACGAATACGACGACCGTGTCGACGTCGTCGTGCTCGAAACCGACCGCCAGACCGGACATCGCTGCAGCTACCTCGCGTTCAGTGAGGTCGGCGTGGTCAGCGGCCGTACCGGCGTCGCGAGCAGGCGCAGCGCGTTGACCACGACGATGAGCGTCGACCCCTCATGGATGAGCACCGCCGGCCCGATGCCCAAGCCCAGAACCGTTGCCGGGATGAGCAGTGCGACGATACCCAGGCTCGCCCAGAGATTCTGCTTGATGATGCGGGAGGACCGCCTGCTCAGATCTACCGCGAACGGCAGCGCCGTGAGGTCGTCGGACATCAAGGCGATGTCGGCGGTCTCCAGCGCCACGTCGGACCCGGCCGCCCCCATGGCGATGCCGACGCTCGCGCTGGCCATCGCAGGCGCATCGTTGACACCGTCGCCGACCATGCCGACTCGTCCGTGGCGCAACCGCAGCGCCGCGATCTCGGACACCTTGTCCTCGGGCATCAGGTCGCCGCGCGCGAACCCGACACCCACCTGGGCCGCGACGGCATCGGCCACCCGTTGATTGTCACCGGACAACATGACGGTGTGCTCGATTCCGAGATCGCCCAGACGCGTGATCACCGCCGCGGCCTCGGGCCTGGGTACATCCATCACTCCGATCGCACCCAACCAGCGCTCGCCCGCGCGCACCACCATGGTGGTGCGGCCCGCCTGTTCCAGAAAGTCGACATCTGCGGCCAGTTGGCTGGGCAGCTGTAATCCAGCTTCGGTGAAGAGTTCGCGCTTCCCGATCAGGACTTCGATGCCCTCCACGGAGGCCGCGATGCCGCGACCGATGACCGCGCGGACATCGGTCGCCCTGGGCACCCCGGCCCCGTCCAGCCGGGCACGACCGTCGCGGACGATGGCGCGCGCGAGCGGGTGATCGCTTTGCTCCTCAACAGCCACTGCGACACTGAGCAATTCGGCATCACCGGAACCTGTCGTGGCGATCACGTCGGCGATCTGCGGCCGACCCTCGGTCAGCGTTCCGGTCTTGTCGAACGCCAACACCTGAACGCGGCCGAGTTCCTCCAGTGCGGCACCGCCTTTGACCAGCACGCCGGCCCGGGCCGCCCGGGCCACCGCCGACAACACCGCGCTCGGGGTGGCGATGGCCAGCGCGCAGGGGCTTGCGGCCACCAGCACGGCCAGTGCCCGGTAGACGGTGGCGGTGAATGGCTCATCCACCACCAGGCCGGCGAACAGCAACAGCACCACACCGACAAGGATTGTCGGCACGAAGATGCGTTGGAATTTGTCGGTGAAGCGCTGAGTCGAGGTGGTCTTGGTCTGGGCCTGCGCGACCAGCCGGACGACCCGCGCCAACGTCGAGTCGGCAGCCAATCGGGACACCTGGATTTCGAGGGCACCGGACCCGTTGATCGTGCCGGCGAACACCCGCGATGTCGCGTCCAGGAGTTCCGGTGCGGCTGTTGCCGCAGCGACATCGGGTACGGGTCGCTTGTCGACGGGCACGCTCTCTCCGGTGACCGGAGCCTGGTCGATGCTGCTGGCGCCGGCGACGACGAAGCCATCGGCGGCAAGTCGCATATCGGACCGCACCACGACGATATCCCCGACACGCAGGTCCGCAACGGGTATCTCGATGGTGTCGCCGGTTCTCCCACGCCGCACGAGGGCAGTCTTGGGCGCCAGCTCGGCGAGCGCCTCGATCGCTCGGCGGGCGCGGCCCATCGCGTATCCCTCCAGCGCATGACCGACGCTGAACAGAAACAGCAACAGCGCGCCTTCGGCGACTTCACCGAGCGCGGCGGCACCGGCCGCCGACACCAGCATGAGGAAGTCGATCTCGAACCTCCCGTGCCGGACACTGGCATAGGCCTCTTGCACGGTGAAGTACGCACCGAAGAAGAACGCCAGGCAGTAAACCACCACCTCGACAGCCCGGGGGGTGCCGGCGAAGGCGGCCAGTAACCACCCGGTCAGCAGCAATGCGCCAGACAGACCCGCGAAGACGAGTTCGCTACGCTCCCCCAAGATTCCGCCATGGCGATGCTCATGGTCCGAAGGGTCCTCGGGGTGCGTGTGATCGCCTTCGACATCGGATGCCGGCGGTTGAGCGCGACTCCATTCAGCGATGGCGTCGACGATCTCCTGTCCGGTGACTGCTGAGCGCTCGAATTCGACTTCGACCGAGCGCGGTGTCTGCTGTGCAGCAACGACTCCCGGCAGCGCACGCAGCTTTTCGATCACGGCGGCGAGGATGGTCTGGTCGTTGTCGATGTCGGTCGGCGACCAGCTCAGGTGGCCGTACTGGGTGGTGATGGTTTCGGCCGCCTGACGTGCCCGCCGTTGCACGTCGACCGCGCTCACCGTGCCCGGGTCGTAATGCACGCATAGACGAGGTGTGGGGCTGGCCCCCGCAATGAGATGTGCTTCCTTGATGATCGCGTCGGCAGCGAGGCCGTAAGTCAGCCGGTCTGCACAGCGCTCGTCGCTACTGGGAAGGAGGTCGGCAAGTTCGAGCGCCAGAGTTTTGATCGCCGGCGACGTGTTGCGGTCAGATGCGCCGCAGTCTCGATCGGTCATACATGCAATTATACGCATGTATGCATGTGGGTCGTCAATGCTCAGGTGCGGACGTGCTCGTCATCAAGTCGGGTCACGTCGCCGTCATCGGGTCCGTGCGCTCGGCCGATATGGGCCTCGGCACGCATTCGCTCCACCATGTGCGGGTAGTGCAGCTCGAATGCCGGCCGCTCCGAACGGATCCGGGGCAGTTCGGTGAAGTTGTGCCGCGGCGGCGGGCAGCTGGTGGCCCACTCCAGGGAGTTGCCGTAACCCCACGGATCGTCGACAGTCACCGGTTCGCCGTAACGCCAGCTCTTGAACACGTTCCAGACGAACGGCAACGTCGAGATCCCCAACACGAGTGCACCGATGGTAGAGATGACGTTCAGCGTGGTGAAACCGTCGGTGGACAGGTAGTCCGCGTAGCGACGCGGCATCCCGTCGTTGCCGAGCCAGTGTTGGACCAGGAACGTGGCGTGAAAGCCCAGGAAGGTCAGCCAGAAGTGCAGCTTGCCCAGGCGCTCGTCGAGCAGACGGCCGGTCATCTTCGGGAACCAGAAGTAGATGCCCGCGTAGGTGGCAAACACGATGGTGCCGAAGAGCACGTAATGGAAATGCGCGATGACGAAATAGGTTTCGCTCACCTGAAAATCGATCGGCGGGCTGGCCAGCAGCACACCCGACAGACCACCGAGCAGGAAGGTGACCAGGAAGCCCACCGAGAACAGCATCGGCGTCTCGAAGGTCAACTGCCCCTTCCACATCGTGCCTATCCAGTTGAAGAACTTGATACCGGTCGGCACCGCGATCAGGAACGTCATGAACGAGAAGAACGGCAGCAGCACCGCACCGGTGGCGTACATGTGGTGCGCCCACACCGCGACCGAGAGCGCCGCGATACCGAGCGTCGCGTAGATCAGGGTGGTGTACCCGAAGATCGGCTTGCGGCTGAACACCGGAAAGATCTCACTCACGATGCCGAAGAACGGCAGCGCGATGATGTACACCTCGGGGTGACCGAAGAACCAGAACAGGTGCTGCCACAGCAACACTCCGCCGTTGGCCGGGTCGTAGATGAGTGAGCCGAGGTGGCGATCGGAGAGCAGCGCGAACAGGGCGGCGGTCAGCAGTGGGAAGGCCAGCAGCACCAGGATCGAGGTCACCAGGATGTTCCAGGTGAAGATCGGCATCCGGAACATGGTCATACCGGGGGCGCGCATGCAGACCACCGTGGTGATCATGTTCACCGCGCCCAGGATGGTGCCCAGACCACCGACGATCAGCCCGACGATCCACAGATCGGCGCCGGCTCCGGGAGTGTGGATGACGTTCGACAGGGGCGTGTAAGCAGTCCAGCCGAAGTCGGCGGCGCCGCCGGGGGTGATGAAGCCGCCCATGGCGATCAGCGCACCGAACAGGAACAGCCAGTAGGACAAGGAGTTCAGCCGCGGGAAGGCGACGTCGGGGGCGCCGATCTGCAGCGGGAGCACCAGGTTCGCGAAACCGAACACGATCGGGGTGGCATAGAACAGCAGCATGACCGTGCCGTGCATGGTGAACAGCTGGTTGTACTGCTCGTTGGAGAGGAACTGCAGGCCCGGCACCGTCAGCTCGGTGCGCATCAGCAGCGCCATCAGCCCGCCGGCCATGAAGAACCCGAAGCAGGTCACCACATACATCATCCCGATCACCTTGTGATCGGTGGTGGTGATCATCTTGTAGATGAGGTTGCCCTTGGGGCCCATGCGCTGCGGGAACGGCCGCCGTGCCTCGAGTTCTCCCGCCGGGGGCGCTTCGGCTACCAACGAATCCTCCTGCTGCCGCGTGTCCCTCGCAGACCGTGTCATCTACTAGGTAGACCCGTAGATTAACCTACTGAGTAGCTCAGTACTAATTTAAGTAGTTTTAAGCGGGCAGTGTCGGACGTTGGCGCTGGCCATCGAAGCGCCGCCTTGGCCGCGGAGCTTCACGACGCGCGACGACGACCCACTGACGGTTGCCGAATCGCTTTCGCTCAGTTAGCGTCTCGCCATCAGATAACAGAACGGTAACGGCAGGGGAAGTTCGATTTGGTGGTGCAGCGACCGGAAGCTCGACCAGGTGCGCGCGCCGCGCACCGTCGAGCCACCGACCCCACTGACGTCCTGCCCGTCTACGCGCCGGATGCCATCGCGGCGACAGCGGCCGCCCCGCGCACCCCGTTCGCCAAAGACTTGGCGGTCCTGCGAGCACCCGAACTCGACGACACCAAAGATCTGATCGAGCAGTGGCCCCTGCTACTGCTGGGGCCCCGGCCCGACGCCGTGACACGACAACGCTCGGCACGCGAAGAATCCAGCCGCTCGGCCCCGGAGCACCCGAGGCCCGCTGCCCGCCCGAGGCGACCAACAGTTCCTGCGCGTCAACACCGACCCACGTCGCACCGCAAGACTCCCGCAGCCGTTGGCCCGGTCCGCAGCAGACTGATCATCGCCGGTGTCGCGGCCGGGGCGGTGGCCGCTGCGGCCAATACCGCGACCAATGCGGCCCAACCCGGGCCGGATTCGACCCCGACATTGGCCTCCGCCCGCCCGTCGGTTGCCGCCTCGGGGATCCAAATCGTGCCGGTCATCAACGCCGCCGAGTCGGCGATCCATACCGAGGAAGTCACCCGCGGTGCGGCTTTCGCCCGCGAACGCGCTGCGCGAGAAGCAGCGCTGCGCCGTCCACAGTTCGTGTATCCGACCAACGGCATCTTGACCTCGGCATTCGGAACGCGCTGGGGCACCCTGCACGCAGGACTGGACATCGCCAACGCGGTCGGAACCCCCGTGTACGCCGCCGCAGACGGTGTGGTCATCGCGTCGGGGCCCACGCCCGGCTACGGCATGTGGGTCAAAATCCGGGGCGCAGACGGCACCGTGACGCTGTACGGCCATATCGACACGACCACGGTGGAGGTCGGCGATCGCGTGATCGCCGGCGATCAGGTCGCCACCATGGGCAACCGGGGCAATTCCACCGGTCCCCACCTGCATTTCGAAGTACACGCCAACGGATCGCAGAAGATCGACCCGGCGACGTGGTTGCGGGTGCGCGGCGTGACCGTCGGTTGAGAGGGTGCGCCACGCAGGCGACGGTGGCAGCGCCGAGATCCCGGCGCCGCCCCGCACACCGTAAGCTGTCTACGGACTTAGTCAGGAGGTTCGGGTATGGCGCGGGTGCGTGGTTTCGGAGAACTAGAGGCGACGATCATGGATCGTCTGTGGAGCCGCGCCGCAGATTCGGGTGCCACAGTCCGCGAGATCCTCGACGAACTACTCACCGAGCGCGACATTGCCTACACGACGGTCATGTCGACAATGGACAACCTACACGGCAAGGGTTGGCTCACGCGCGAACGTGAAGGCAGGGCCTACCGCTACCGACCTACCTTGACCCGTGAAGAACACAGCGCCCGGCTCATGCTCGAAGCACTGAGCGGCGGTGGCCGCTCCGAGGCCGTGCTGAGCCATTTTGTCGCACAGATCGACGCCGCGGAGTCGGCGGATCTACGCGCCGCACTGCGCAGACTGGCACGCAAAGCCGGCCGACGATGACCGTCGCGGCAGCATTGGCCCTCTACGTCGCGACGGTCCTCGTCGTGGGGCCGCGACTTCTGCGCCGAATCACCGCCGACGGTTTCGCACCCCGGCTGGCGATCACCGCGTGGCTTGCAGCGGTGGTGACAGTACTCGGGTCCGCTGTCGCTGCGGTGGCGATGACACTGATCGAGGCGGCGGGCCACTGGGACAGCCCGGATGCCCTACTCGCCTCCTGCATCGAACGCCTCAACGCCATTCTGGTGGGCCACTCCGGGTGGCCGGCGCAGATCGTGGCGATTCTCGCGGTCGCCGGCACACTGAGCGGCCTGGCCGTGGTGTGCCTGCGCGGACTGCGGGCTCTGCGCCGAATGCGCGCCCACACACTCGATCATGCCGATGCAGTACGCCTGGTCGGCCGATCCGATGGCAGCGATCTGGTCGTCATCGAAGCCCCCGAGCCGGCTGCTTACTGTGTCGCCGGACGCCCGGCCGCGATCGTCGTGACCTCGGCGGCCATCGCAGCGCTGAACCAACAGCAGCTGGCCGCGGTCATCGCCCACGAACGAGCGCACCTCGCCGGCCGGCACGCCCATATTGTGGCCGCAGTGCGCGGTATCGCCGCGGCACTGCCCAGAATCGGCTTCTTCACTGTTGCCGCCACTGAGATCTGCGCTCTACTGGAAATGTGCGCCGATGATGCCGCCGCACGACGGCACGGCCGCCAGCCACTGCTTGCCGGCCTGCTGACGTTAGCGGGTGCGGTGGCACCCGCACATGGTCTGGCCGCGGCGAGTGTGGCCGTCTTGGCCCGCGCCAAGCGTCTCACCGACCCTCCCAAGACGCTGGCCCAGATCCGACACCGGATCACCTTGGGCGGAGCCGTTGCCGCGATCGCCGCCACACCTGTCGCGATCGGGCTGCTCGCACTCTCCGGCGCATTGATGTGTTTCGCCTGACCAGTCCGATGCACTCATGCCCCCTCCCGTGGATCTGCCGCGCCGGACACACCACGAGGCTGCTCATGCAGCTGTCGCAGAAATGCGTTGTAGGCCGCTAGATCGGCGTCGCGGCCTTCGACGTCGGCCTCGGCCTTCTCTGACTGCGACTGCTCGTCGCGACGCCATCGGATGGCAAACACCAGCACGATCAAGAGTGCGACCGGCTCGCCGTAGGACCATGCCAGCGCGCCGGCCACCGCCTGATCGGCAACGGGATTGACATTCCAGTGTGCGGGGGGCTGGGCGAAGGTTTCGGTCAGCGTTCGGGGCGCCATCATCAGGATGACTCCGATGAAGACGTGCAGAGGCATCTCGACAAAAATGTCGAAGAATCGTCCGAGGTTGCTCTGCCGCACCGGCAACGGGCCGGTAGCCAGAATCGGGATGATGAACAACATCCCGCTGGCGAGGAAGAACACCTGCAACGCAAGGTGCCCGCCGACACTGGCAGCCGCCGCATCAAACAGGTCAGACAGATACAGACCGTAATAACTCAGCAGAAACACCGGAATGGTGAACCCGGGATGCAGCAGCATTCGGCTCGCCCGGCATCGCAACGCACCCAACGCGACGACCAGCACGTAGCGCCCGAGACCTCGATGCGAGGTGGACCGCAGCAACAGCAGCCCCGGCGACCCCAAAACCAACAGGGGTGGCACGAGAATCGACAGTGTCAGATGCTGGAACATGAATGCGCTGAACAGGCGGTAGCCATAGCTGTCGATCGCCAGGCCGGTCACCGCCGCGAGCACCGCGCAGCCCGACAGAAAACTCGCGGTGCGGATCCGACTCCACTGCCGACCGGTCCTTTTGAATCTGCCCACGGCGAACAGGTACCAACCGGCCATTGCGAGCGCGACAAGTGGGAGCAAAGGAACCGGGGGTGGTATCCAGTCGAACATGCGCAGCACCGAAGGTGGCTCCGTGGGTAGCGTGAGGTCACCGATCACGGCGGCGTCTTCCAGTCACCGGAGCGGGTTCGATCTGTTCAGGCTTGGCGCACTGTCATGGTGGTGCCGGCGCGCAGCGCCGCGTCTACGGTCCACCGCTGCCGCCGGGTGGTTCCGAGGCAAGGCGACGCACTACAGGCTCAAGATCGGAGGCCAGCAGCGCGCGCAGAAACACCGCTGCGACACGATGATTACGGTCCAGGACGACAGTCGACGGGATCACCGTGGTGGGGTATCGGCCGCCGAACGCGATCATCGTGCGCATCGAGGGGTCATAGATCGACGGGAATGTGACATTGCGGTCGACGATGAAATCCACCGCGGCCTGCCGGTTGTTGTCGCGGACGTCGATACCCAGAAAGGCCACCCCTTGATCACGGGTTGCGTCGTAAACCTGCTGCAGCTCCGGCATCTCGGTACGGCACGGAGCGCACCACTGGCCCCATACGTTGATGACCACCACTTGGCCGGCGAAGTCATCCACCGACACTGTGCGACTAACGTCCAGAAGGTCGGGTCCACTGATCGGCCCCGGCCGCGAACGATTTTCCGGTGGATCGTAGAAGATGTCGACCTGACCGCCGGGAGCAACGAATTCAAATGAGCCACCTTGGGCGACCGCACCCGCACCAGTGGAGCACCCCGGCAACAACCCGACAATCAACGCGGCGCCCACCGCCACCCAGCGCACCCTCCCCGGGGGGTCGACGCGCCGCCGCAACGGACGTCCAGGGTCACCGCGGCGCACGCTACTTCGGGGCATCAGCGACCTCCCTTCGGCCTATACTACGTATTTACTACGTAGTATAGTAGCGCGAACGCGACCGACCGGAACGGGAGTCCAACGACGTGCACTCGATCATGCGCCTGCTGCTGATATGCGTGGCCACGTGGGCCTTTCTGGCGCTGGGTTCCGGTACGGCCGCGGCACACACGGCGATGACCGCCTCCGATCCAGCAGAAGGCTCCGCGCTGATAGCCGCGCCGGTCAGCATTACGTTGACTTTCAACGAGGAGATCAATCCGACCTTCGCCAGCGCCGTCCTCAACGATGCCGGTGGGCGCAATTGGCTGACAAACTCACCCCAGGTGCAGGGGTCGCAGTTGCGCGTCAACCTGGGGCCGGACCTACTACCCAACGGGGAATACACCGTGGGCTACCGCGTGCTGTCCGCTGACGGGCACCCGGTATCCGGTTCATTCGCCTTCACCCTCAACGCGCCCGGCAGCCAGCAGTCCACACCCGCCGCCGCCCCAGGCTCGGACATCCCAACCGCGGCCACGGCGCAGCCGGCACCCGCGCCGGCCGACGAGGACACCAGCACCAGCACCAGCACCAGCACCAGCACGGCGATACTGGTGGCCGCCGCCGTGGGCATCGCCGCCGGAGGTGTGATCGCAGCCTGGCAGGCAAGGAAGCGGAGACGCGCAGCCGGTTCCGATGCGCGCGCCGCATCGACGCAACCGCCGCCCACTGCCGAGCCACCGGCCTGACACGCTCGTCGATCGGGCCCCGAACATTCCGCTGATTGGCCATCGCCGCCAGCGCGCAGACATTTCGCGTGGGAGCGATGTCGTTGGACGGCAGGGCTTTACGGACCGAGACACAGCCCGCCAGAGCCACCCGGCACTCAGGTCACAGCTGTGTGACAGCTGTTACGGGTGGGACATCGCTGCTATACGCTCCACCATAATACGTAGTTACTCAGTAGTTATGGCTGCTGGCGACCGGTGGAGGGCGCACCCATGGTTTTACCGAGACGACCACTCCTGCTAGCGGTGGTGCCTCTGGTAGTCGCGTTGACGGTGGGCGGACAGCCGATTGCCCTTGCCAATCCCGATGGCGCGACACCGGAAGTCATCGCCCGACTTGTCGGCGATGTGGCGCGCGCCGACGAACAACTGGCCGCCCTGCAGGCAGAGGTCCACAGTCAGCAGGAATCAGTCATGAAAGCTCTTCATCAAGTCCAAAGTGCCCGCGAAACCGCTGATTCCACCCAACGCGCACTCGACTCGGCGCAGCGCCAAACGCAGGACGCCACCGATCTGGTGGGGCGCGCCCAGCAACGATTCGACCAGTCCGCTGCGGCCCAGTATGTGCGCGGACCGTCCCCACAGAGCCTGCTGCCGTCAAACCCCGAGCAGGCGATCTCCACCGCGGCAACCCAGCAGACATTGGCGCTGGCGTTTTCCGAAGCGCGAGAAGGCTTGCAGCGAGCGCGGGTCGACCAGGCCAACGCGCAATCGTCGGCGCGGATTGCCCAGCAACGTGCAGATCAAGCTCTCCGAGACGCCCAGTCCCGGCACGACGAGGCGGTGCAGACCCTGCGTGCGACCGAATCGGCGTTCAGCACCAAGGAAGAGCAGATCGAATCCGCTGCCAATACGGCGCGCCTTATGCGGGAACGCCTGCAGCAGGTGCGCGGGCCGACGACCCAACAAGCTTCCCCGCCTGCTGAGCCACCTAGCAATTGGGACACCCGAGAACCGACATCCGCGACCGATACCGGTTGGGACACCGCAACCCCCGCAGTTCCGCGTGCTGACCTCAGTGATCCGGTGGCCATCGTCAACTCCGTGCTGCAGGTGTCCGCCGCGTCCGCGCAACTCACCACTGATCTGGGCCGTCGGTTCCTGGTCAAGCTGGGGCTCATCCCGAGCGCGTCGCCCCCGACAGCAGCCGCACCTGGCCGGATCCCACGCCTCTACGGCCAGCAGGCGGTGGAGTTTGCCATCCGCCGCGGGATGTCGCAGCTGGGAGTTCCCTACTCGTGGGGTGGTGGCAATGCCGGTGGACCGACACGGGGAATTGATCAAGGCGCCGGGACGGTCGGCTTCGACTGCTCGGGGCTGATGGTGTTCGCCTTCGCCGGTGTCGGCATCAACTTGCCCAAATACTCAGGGGCTCAATATGACCAGGGGCGTCGTGTCCCCGTGGCGCAAATGCGTCGCGGTGACCTCATCTTCTGGGGTCCCGGCGGCAGCCAGCACGTCGCCATCTATCTGGGACAAGGTCAGATGCTCGAATCGCCGTTCACCGGCTCCCAGGTGCGGATCGCTCCGGTGAGAGCCAGCGGCATGACCACCCATGTCGTGCGGCTCATCGAGTCGTGAGCACCACGTCAGCCGAGTACACCTCCCGTCGCGCCGGGAGGCCCCATGCTTCACTACAAGTACTGTCCAGCAGCGTCTTTCGGTGCGATTCGCGGCCCGCTAACGCTGGGAATCACTTTCGATACGGCGCCAGGAATCACTGCAGCGCCGGGTGGGATGCGGACCTCTTTGCGCGCCGCCCCGCCACCGCACTCAACACCGCTGCCGTGATCGCCGCGGCAGCGATGACGGTGTACCCGCCTTGGCGTTGGTCTGCCAGAAGATCGACCGGCCACGGCAGTTGCAGCGACCGGTAGAAGTCGTGTGCGATGACATCGCCGCGGCGCGCCGTCAACGCACCGGCCCAAAGATAAGCAGCGAGTGCGCCGAACACCGGAACCCAGGTCGACACCACCGATGTCTGCCGGCTCCTGTTTCGCTGGCCGAGAACCGATTCGAAGAACAGCCACCCACTGCCGAGGACGAACGCGTTCATCAGCAGGTGTGTGGCGTGCCCGCGGACCGCGACATCGAACAGCCCGCCGATCAGCAGCGTCGCGATCCCCGCCCCATACATGGACGATGCGACGACCGGGCGTAGCAACATGCGTGCCAGTGAGGACCGCGCCGCGCCCACCAACCATTCCCGGCGCCCGGGCGGCGCTCCCGGAGCAGCCCTGGGCAACGCGAGCAACGCCAGACGCTCCGGCGCACCGACAACCAGCAGTATCGGCACGATCGTGGACAGCAACACCACGACAATCATGTGGACGCTGAACATCGCCGGCATGTAGGTGCCCAGACCCGACGACGTCGCCAGCAGCAGCGTGGCGCACCCCGAGATCCAGGACCCGGTGCGCCATCGGGGCCACCGACGCCCGCCGCGACGCAGGCGCCACACCGCGATGAGGTACACCGCGGCCATCACGACCGCGGCCGTGCCGAAGAACAGGTCGAAGCGCCACTCTGTCAACAATCGAAACACATTCGGTGATCCTGCCGGGACGAAGCCGATCACCGCCTCAGTCGGGCCAGGTTCGGACTGCGCCACTTGCGGGGGCGGTGTCCGCCCGAGTCCGACCGCGACCCCCACGGCGACACCGAAGACGGCGGCCTCTGAGAGCGCCAGTCGAACCAGAGGGCCACGCGCGGTGGGATCGGACTGCAAAGCCCGAACGCCCGAACGTCGTTGCCTCCAGCCAAGCACCCCCAGGACCGCCAGCGCAGTCAGCTTCGCGGCAACAAGGAGGCCATATCGACTCCCAAAGTCGCTGAATCCCATCCGGATTCCGGCATTGATCACCCCACTGACGGCCATGGCGATAAAACACCACAGCGCAACCGACGAGAAACGCCGAGCCGCCAGGGCAAGATGCTCGCCGCCGCGGATGCCATAAGCGAGCACGGCGAGCAAACCACCCATCCAGAGCGCCCCGGCGCCCAGATGGATCAGCAGACTGTTGGTGGCCATGTCGTGGGCGCCTCCAGAGGAGGCGTGCCCGGACAGACCCAACGGCACCAAGGTCAGCAGCGCAGCCCCCAGCAAGACAGGAGCCCACTTCCAGCGCAGCACCGTGGTTGCGAGGACCGCAACGGTCGCGGCCACGGCGGCGGTCCATCGCCACACGTTCGTGGTCTCCACCAGAGCGGCGGCACTCCAAATCTGCGCGGGTGTGAGATCTGTGACCGGACGTCCGGATACGTCAGAGACGGATAAGGCGACCATCAGTGCGGCGCATATTGCCCATATCCCGCAGGCAACCGCCCCCAATCGTATGGCGCGGTAGCCGGACGCATCGAGCACACCGTTGGGCTGAGCGGGTACGAGAAAGGCCGCGAACAGGAACCCGCCGATCGCGATCACGGCAGCGGTCTCCCCCAGCGCACGTACGGCCGGCAGGCCCAGAGTTGTCAGAGGCCCGGAATCGGGCAGACCCGTGGCAGTCAGTACCGCCCCCAGCGACCAGGCGCCGAGGGCAGCGGCGGTCACGGCGGCCACGATCGCCACCGTCACCAGCGTGACCGCCACAACCCGACGCCGCCCCCCGGTGGTCCTCATCGCGGCGTATCCGCAACGTCGTGGGCGTCAGCCTGGGCGGCGTCGCGCGCATCGGGCACCAGCCGGGTGACCAATCGGTCGAATTCCTCGCCCCACCCGGCATTGTCGGTGCGCGCCAAGCCTCCCAGTTCGATGCACAGCAACCCAGAACTGTCCGAGTGCACGATCTTGACCCAGACTCTTCGGCGCCGAATGATGAGCGAGATCAAAAGACCGGTCATCATGGTCATCGCGAAGACCAGGACCCAGATCTGCGCCGGATCATAGGACAATTGCAGGCTGACAAAATCGGTCACCGCATCGAATCGGACGATGGTGCCGTCTTGGAGCCGCACGTGCTCACCGAGACCCAGGTTGACGCGCTCCATCCGCTCAAGGCGTCCCTGTCCGACCATCCGCGGATCCAACGCGAAGATGGATTGCGGCCTGCCCGAGTCCATTCCGGTATCACCCTTGTAAATGTCCACCGCCACCGCGGGTTCATTGGCGGCGGGAAACGCCGACGAGAGAAGCGTGCCGTCAAGTTGCTCTGTGGGGGCCAGCAACCCTTCGATGGCGATCTGATTCTTGCGGCGTTCGTCGGCATCGGGAAAGCTGCGCGCGGGCGGATCAAACCGCATGGCACCCGAAGACAGCAATGTTTGCAGATCCTCGGGCTGCCACTGCAGTGTTTGAGTGCGCGACTGTCCGTCGGGGAACGTCACGGTGAACGTCGGGGCGTATCCGTGCCCGAGCAGGTACAACCGCACCCCACCTACCCGGAGCGGATCATTGACCTGCAATCGGTAGGGCTGCCAGACGTTGGCAGTGAGTTCATCCTCGGCTTGGTAGTCGATATCGGCAGCGAATCCCACGGCCTGGCCGTTGGGCAGAAAATCCGCCTTGAAACCATTGACGCGCACGCACATCGGGAACAGCTCCGTGCCGTCGACTGTCGTGCCCGGCCGGAATGCGTCGAAAGCGGCGGCAGAAGCAGAACAGAACCCCGGGCCGCCGTCGGCGATGACGATGACATTGCCCTCGTAGCCGTAGAGCTTGCCGGCGGCCAGCGACACCAGCAGGCCGATCAGTGAGAAGTGGAAAGCGAGGTTCCCGGCTTCGCGCAGGTACCCGCGTTCTGCTGCGATCTCGATAGTGTCGTCGCCTCGGTGACGGGTGACTCTGCGCCACCCGCGCAACGCGGCATGAATGTCGCGTGCGCGGTCGCCCAGATCGCCTGCGGCCAGGACGTTGCGATACTTGGGCAGTCGCGACAGGTTACGCGGTGCGGGGACCGGGATTGCTTTCGCACTGCGGGCGTAGTCGGTCAAACGAGGTGTCAGGCAACCGATCAGTGAGACAAACAGCAGGATGTAGATCGATGTGAACCACATGCTGGAGAACACGTCGAACACCTGAAACCGATCCAGCCACGGCCCGGCCCGGGGGTTGTCGGCAATATAGCGCGCGACCGTCGTCGGGTTGACAGGGCGCTGGGGCCACAACGCGCCCGGTATCGCCGCCAACGCCAGCAGGAACAAGAGCACCAGGGCGGTGCCCATCGAGGTAAGCTTGCGCCACAGGCTGCGCAGGTGGCCCAGGAGGTTTCGCGTCATGTCGACTCAGCGCCCTGGGTTGCCGACGGCGAGGTCTGCGCCGGTCACGCTCACCAGGTGGTCCGTCAACCCAATTCCTGCTGTCGCGCCGCGGGCGCAGTGCTGCCCGGTTCGGTGTCCGCTCGGTCAGCGATCATCGCTGCCGTTGGCGACAGTCCCGCACACCGACGCTGCGCCGCTATCCGAGTAGGCGCTGCGCTGGACCCCGCGATGTCTGCGGTCCGGAACATCCGAGTGCCACCTT
Organism: Mycobacterium sp. MBM; assembly: GCA_021648845.1. Classification (GTDB taxonomy): domain Bacteria; phylum Actinomycetota; class Actinomycetes; order Mycobacteriales; family Mycobacteriaceae; genus Mycobacterium. The sequence goes on from JAKJHY010000013.1 coordinate 142,333, forward strand.
CCTGTGCACCGATCAGCCCGCAGGCTCATCAGTGAAACTCTCTACTGAGACACTACGTAGATTAGTAGGAGTGTCGCAAACAGCCTCCGTCGGCGGAATCCACACCACATGTGCCGCGCGTTCACGCCAGGGGCCGACCACTCCCGCCCGACAACCGGCGGCAGATCGCCAGAAAAGCCGGGCGCCAGCCCTTCCGTGTTCATATCAACATACTTTATTATGTAGTTATGACCGAGCCGGTGGACACCTGTGATCTTCTCTGTTTAGACCTGCCGCATGCCGAGCAGATTCGCGCCACCGTGCCCGACAGCCCCACCGTGCAAGCGGCCGCGGCCGCAGCCCGCGGCTTGGCTGATCCCACCCGGCTATCCCTTGCCGTCGCGCTCTCGGTCGGCGACGAGCTGTGTGTCTGCGACATGGCGTGGATCATCGGGCTGTCGCAAGGCTTGGTGTCACATCACCTGCGCCAGCTCAAAAATGCCGCCCTGGTGTCCTCGCGCCGCCAGGGCAAGCTGGTGATGTATCGACTGACCGACCGGGGACGCGCACTGACGGCCGCGGTGCTCCCCGGCGTTGTTGCCGAGAGGGAGACAGATCGTGTCTGATGCATGCTGCGGACCCCAGCCCGTTACCGAACCCGACGCCGGACCGGAGAAACTTTGGCAGGTCCGCGAGTTGCAGCTCGCCACACTGGGCGCGGTCCTACTGGCCGCGGGATGGGCCATCGGGCAATTCACCTCTCACGGTGTGGTCGCGGCAGTCGAGTTGGCTGCGGTCTGTGCCGCCGCGAGCACATTCGTGCCCAGTGCTCTGCGCAACCTGAGACACGGGCGCATCGGCGTGGGCACGTTGATGACGATCGCCGCGGTCGGCGCGGTCGCGCTGGGCCAGTTCGCCGAGGCCGCGCTGCTGGGCATCTTGTTCTCGGTCGCCGAAGGCCTGGAACACTACGCCGTCGCCCGGACCCGCCGTGGGCTGCGCTCACTGCTGTCGCTGGTACCGCCCAAGGTTTCGGTGCTCCGCGACGGCGCCGAAACCTCATTATCACCAGATGATCTCGTTGTCGGCGACATCATGGTCATCCGTCCTGGCGAGCGAGCGGCCACCGACGGCACCATCCGGTCCGGTCATACGAGCCTGGATCTCTCGGCGATCACCGGTGAATCAGTCCCGGTCGAAGCCGGACCGGCCAGCCCGGTGTTCGCCGGGGCGATCAACGGCGGCGGAGCTATCGAAGTCGAAGTCAGTGCCGTGGCCGCCGACAGCTCGCTGGCACGCATCGTTCACATCGTCGAAGAGGCCCAGGAACGCAAAGGCGCCGGCCAACGGCTGGCCGACCGGATCGCCCGCCCGCTGGTCCCGGCGATCATGGCCCTCTCCGCCCTGGTTGCCGCAGCAGGCGCGGTACTCGGCGACCCCATGCTGTGGCTGGAGCGGGCGCTCGTCGTGCTGGTTGCCGCGTCCCCATGCGCCCTGGCGATCGCCGTCCCGCTGACCGTGGTCGCGGCCATCGGAGCCGCCAGCCGCCAAGGTGCTCTCATCAAAGGTGGTGCGGCCGTTGAAGAGTTGGGGCGCATCAAAGTCATTGCCCTGGACAAGACCGGCACCCTCACCCGCAATCAGCCCCAAGTCGTCGAGGTCATCACCCTGCCCGAAGTCGGCCGCACTGAAGCCTTGATCCTCGCCGCAGCACTGGAGGCCCGCAGCGAACACCCACTGGCACAGGCGATCCTGAACGCCGCCGGTGACAAAAAGATCGCCACCGACGTCATCGCCGTGCCCGGGCACGGCCTGCACGGCACCCTCGACGGTCGCCGGTTGCGCCTCGGTAAGCCGTCGTGGGTCCCGCCCGGCGCACTCGCCGGTGACATTGCGCGTTTGCAGACCGCCGGTGCCACCGTAGTGGTCCTCGCACGCGATGACCTCACCGTCGCCGCAATCGCGGTGCGCGATGAGCTGCGACCCGAAGCCGCCGAGGCCGTCAACCTGTTGAAAGACTTGGGTATCACGGTGGCAATGCTCACCGGTGACAACAGCCGCACCGCTGAGGCCGTCGCGGCAGATGCCAGCATCACCGCCGTGCATTCAGAACTACTGCCCGAAGACAAGGCCGCCCTGCTGTCCGGCTTGGCCAAGGGACGGCCCATCGCCATGGTCGGCGACGGCGTCAACGATGCACCCGCCTTGGCCACCGCCGACATCGGCATCGCCATGGGAGCGATGGGCACCGACGTTGCCATTGAAACCGCCGACGTCGCCCTCATGGGCGAAGACCTCCGACACCTACCCCAGGTACTCGCGCACTCACGTCGCGCCCGGCGAATCATGATGCAGAACATCGCGATCTCCCTGGCCATCATCACAATCCTCATACCGCTGGCAGCCCTCGGAATCCTCGGCTTGGCCACGGTGGTTTTCATCCACGAGTTCGCCGAAGTCCTGGTCATCCTCAACGCCATCCGCGCAGCACGCACCCACACCCTGCCCGGCGTGACAACAGCCCCACACATATCCACCGCACACTCCGTGGACATCGGGCCAGCGCCCACCCACCTCGACGACCCGTGCTGCGGGCCGGTGTCTCCCACACCAACCGCAGCCACCGCACTCGGTCTTGAACTCACCGAGAACCCCGCATGCGGTGCACCCGGATGTGGCTGCTGCGCAACCGACAGGTCAGCGACCGCCGTCAACCCCGCCAACTTGCCGTAACGGGCAACGGGCCACCGACAGGAGAGCCATGCCACGGATCAGCCCCCAGGCCGATCGGATCTACCGAGACGAGATGGCAGCCGCCAAACACGCAACGGACGCGGCGACGCGCTGGCAACACCTGGAGCGAGCGCACATCGTGTCACAACCAAATCTCTGGCGCCACACCTGCAATCACGCCGCAATGCTGGCGCTGGCGCTACGCCAGCGTGACCGCCGTGAAGCGCTCGGCCAAGTGGTCCGCCTCATTGTTGCCGCCCCTGGATCAGTCATGGGGCGCTACCCCGTCGGCAACACCGGCCGCGCCGCTGCCGGCCTCATGACGCCCATGCCGATCCCCGATGAACTCGCAGACGCCCTCACCCTCTGATGGGGCTAAGACAAAGCGCCGATACCGTGCGCTGAAGGCGGCTGGGCATAGTGTCACCCCACACGGCTTTGCGAAGGTCGCGGCTGCAGACCCAATTCGATATGTGGCTGCTACCCGGTACACACCGGACGGGAAGTTCTCACGCGTCGATGCGCGAAACGATGACGTGTCAGCGAACGCTAATCCGAAAGCGCAGTTGCAACCGCCTCAGTCGGCGCGCTTACTGGCAAGCCGATATGGGCATCGCCATCCGCTCCCCCACCGCGACCCAACCCTGAAACAACACCGGTACCATTTGTTCCTAGTTCGTGCGAAACGGCAGTCCCTATTAGTTTCTCAGCCTCCGCGGCGTGCCGAAGAATAGCGCGAACTTCCCTCATCCTTGTCTCGGTACGTGCAGCGATAGTCGTGAGCGTTTCGCCGCGATCTCTCATTCGTGCGATCGCTGCGCCGGCCTCCACCCGGTGAATCGCTACTCGCTTGCCGGCCTCAGCTTCCACCTGCTGGCGGAGCTGACTGAGGCGCTCCTTCCTCCAGATCTCGACTTCCGCGATCTTGCCCACAGCCACCAAGAAGGTCGCGGCGTCTTCGATGTTGGCTCTGTCCCGCGCTTCGCGGCTCTCATTGACTCGCCTAGTCGCTTCACGGGCACGACGTCGAGCGGCCACCTTCGAGGTACTTACTGATGTCATGGTCGAAACTCTAGAAGCGACCTACTCGTCGGAGCCACTACCACAGCCACATTCGCCCGCAACGCTTTTAGTGTGTCCGCGCTTGTCTCACCGGCAGGGCTCTGTCAGCCGCGGTCAACCGCACTATAGGCACCGCCGTAGACCCATCGATCTTTCTCTCGTGTCCACCGCCGACTATGACCACACCACGCATCACACACCTCTTGCATTTAGGTCACGAAGGTCGCGAATCAACCTGAAGTTGACGCGTATATCTGGCGCATGGGACCAGCGCCGGATGCGCTTCATTGAACCACTTTCGTGTTCCTCCTGGTAGACGGATTTCGCTCGCAGGTGTGGTAACTTGCGGTTGTCATTGACAACTCTAAGTTGACGATAGATGGAGGTTCTCTTGTGAGCGTTCCGGGGTCGGCGCACTTGGTTCTTGCCTCGGGCGTGGTTCACCTGGACGAGGCCAGCGCAGTCTTCGAAGCGATGCTGTCTGGGTGGGGTCGTCAACAGGCGTCTCGGCTACTCGCTGCTGAGGCCACGATCGAGCCGCGGCTGGCGTTGGTGCGGCGGTTCGCAGAGTTCGCCGGGGCGCCTCCGTGGGACTGGACTGCCGGCGATGTCGAAGACTTCACGGCCGCTTTGATGTCGGGCCCGGAACGCAAAGCACCGTCGACCATTCGCGGCTATCACATGTCGTTGCGGATGTTCTGCGACTACCTACTCGATAGCCGCTACGGTTGGATCGCGCAATGCGAGAACAGGTTCGGACGGATCCCATCGCAGGTCTGTCACGACTACAACACCGCCGCGCATCTGGTCGACTACGAGGGCAAGCCCGCGCGTCGCCCGTTCACCTACGACGAACTGGAAACATTGTTCGATTTCCTCGATGATCGCGTCGATGTTCTCGCTCGGTCCAGGAACAAAGGCGCGTTCGCGGCGCTGCGCGACGCACAGATGATCAAGACGGCCTACGCCTTCGGTTTACGCCGCCGCGAGCTGTGCTATCTCGATCTCGCCGACCTGCGTCCGAACTCGCGGATGCCGGCCTGGGGCACGTTCGGCGCCGTCCACGTTCGCTACGCCAAATCACGTCGCGGCAGCTCTCCCAGGCGTCGCACCGTGCTCGCCGTTCCGGAGTTCGACTGGGTGATCGACGGACTGCGCCAATGGGTCGACCACGGCCGCCCACTCCTCAGCCCCGGGAACCGTCAAGAGCTCTGGCTGACCGAGCGTCGACGGCGCGTGGCGACCAAGACCATGGATAGGCGATTCGCCGTCGCACGGGTGCAAGCGGGACTGCCTGCCGAGCTCACCTTGCACTGCCTGCGGCACTCCTATGTCACCCATCTGATCGAGTTCGGTTATCCGGAGCGGTTCGTCACCGAACAGGTGGGGCACTCGTATGCCTCGACCACCGCGATCTATACCTCGGTGTCCGACGACTTCAAGACCAAAACACTGCAGGCGGCGCTGCGCCGCGTCTACGGATCATCCACGACGACAGGTGAAGGCGGAGATGAGCACTAGGACCGTGCTGCGGTGGAACCTGCGTCAGCTGATGGCCCAGAACGGAATGTTCGCCACCACCGACCTTGTCGCACCGCTGCACGAGCGTGGCGTGGAGATCTCCCGACAGATGGTGCACCGGATCGCGACCAAGCCCCCGCAGCGCATCAATCTCGACCTGCTCGCCGCCCTCTGCGACATCTTGTCGTGCACGCCCAACGACCTGCTCGAGCTCGTCGCCGAACAAGTCCGTGAGGCGCCCGCGGTCAACGACAGCGGACCCGGCATCGGCGACCTGCGACCCATCCGCGCCACCATCCGCCGCCCCCACGACAACCAGTGACTCAGCGGGCCTGCTGGGAGTGTGCAAGCACCATCCGGCTAACCCCACTGACGCACGGGCGTCGCATCTGTGTCGCATGCCGTCGCAGACGGCACTATCACCCCGAGAAATGCCCGCGGTGTGAGACCGTGCGGCCACTGGCGTGGCAGCTCGACGATGCCATCGTGTGCGCCTCCTGCGCCGGTGTCGCATCGATCTTCACCTGCAGCGAATGCGGCCGCGAAGAACACCCCTACGGGTTCTACCGATGCGCCCGCTGCTTCCTACGCGAGCGCCTCACCGAGCTGCTCACCGACCCGATCAGCGGCACGATTCATCACCGACTACGGCCCGTGTTCGACGAACTGATCAACGCCGACCGCCCACAGACGGTGCTCTGGTGGCTGCGAAAGAAGCCCGGTACCGGCCCGCAGCTCCTTCGCGACATGGCCTGCGGAACGCGTGAAATCAGCCACGACACCTTCAGCGATCTTCCCTCGGACCGAGCCCACGATTACTTGCGCAGCCTCCTGGTCGCGGTCGGCGTTCTGGGCCCGATCGACATCCGCGTCGAACGGATGCTGCCCTGGATCGAGGACGTTGTAGCCGAGCTTCCGGCCGAAGACGCCGCCATCGTTCGCCGATTCGCGCATTGGCATGTACTGCGCCAGATGCGCAAGGCCTCCCACGAGAACCGGCTGACGAGATCGATGACCGATGCCTGCCGTCGTCGCGTCCGCGTGGCGATTCAGTTCATGGCGTTTCTGCACACCCACGACGCCACTCCGGCGACAGCGACACAGGAGATGCTGGAGCGCTACCAGGCGCTCCACCGGAGGCCGCTCACTGCCGAGTACGCCTTCCTCGTCTGGCTACGCCAATCCCGCATCAACACCACACTGAGGGTCACCGATCCGCCACGGTCACCTCCCTCGGTAACCGTCTCGGATTCCCAGCGGTGGGCCGCCGTCGGGCGGCTGCTGCACGACGACACAATCCGCCGCAAAACCCGCATCGCGGGACTGCTCACATTGTTGTTCGCCCAACCTCTTTCGCGCATCGTCGCCCTGCGATCAAGCCAAATCTCGATCTCCGACGATCACGCCGTGCATGTCGTCTTCGCCGCCATCCCCATCCAAATGCCTCCCCTACTCGACGACCTCATCCGCGAGCATCTGGAGCAGCAATGCGAAAGCCGCTACACCCCATCCCATACGGGCTGGCTGTTCCCCGGCCGACTTCCCGGCACCCACCTGTCCACCGAGAACATCCGCACCCAGCTCGTCGCGGTCGGGGTGAAACCCTACGAACATCGCAAAGCCGCGCTCTTCCAGCTCGCCAGCGACATGCCCGCACCCGTGCTGGCCGAACTGCTCGCGATCACCACCAAGAACGCAGCCGCCTGGGCCAAACTCGCCGCCCGCGACTGGACCGATTACGTCACCGAACGCGGCAGATCAATGCCGCATCGAAGGCGGAGCTAACTCGCAACAGCGATGTCGTAACCACTCCATGCCGCCGAGGCCACGATTCGCCTGCTCTCGTCAAAGTTGTTCTTTGTCAATCCTCCTCGCCACAAGTCAAGCAATCGAGAAACGGGTTCAAGCAGTTGCGCGCCCTCAAGCGTCTGAGACGCCGAACCGCGGGTGACCTGCACTTCGGGTAGCTCACTACCCTGCTGCGAGTCTCCGCACCTCGCTGTGGAACGGAAACCAGCGTACGGCCTCGCCGATGATGGCGACGAATGGTCCTTCGATGCCATCACCGACGCGATTTGCGAGAGGCGAAAAGGGCCCGAAGACCAGCCGGCTCGACATTGTGATTTCGTTGTGCCTAGCGAGCTGAGCGCGCCGGGCGGCCCGTCTTCTTGGTGGCGATGTTCGATTTTATGGCGTCGCTGTCGGTGTTGCGGTGGGCGGCGAGAAAGTCATCGACGATGTTCGCGCAGTCATTGTGAGTGATAGTGCGAAGCCCGGTCATTCGGGCGAAGGCGAGTGGTCCGACGAGTTGGCAAAGCGCCAGTTCCTGGTCGAAGTCGTTGAGTTCGGCTTGAGCTTTTGGGCTGGTGAGTACGGCGTCAAATGGTTGACGATATTGATCGACAACTCGGGTCCGTAGCGCCCCGGATGTGTGGCGGTCTTCCGCTTGGGCATTGGAGCCGGTGGGCCCCAATGAGAGCCACGCGAGTGTCGTGACATGCAGCGGTGCGTCGTTGAAAAGGGCGGCTTGGCGGCTGAGCAATTCGATCAGCTGCTCACGGAGGGGTCCGCTGGTCGGTGCCGGAGTGGTCACTTGTGGAAGTAGGCGTTCGAACGTGGCTGCCAGTAAATGCGACGAACTGTGGAAGTGGCGGTACAGCGTGGTTCGGGCCACTTTGGATGCTTTGGTGACGGCATCGATAGTGACCGCTTCCACCCCACCGGTGCTCAGTAGCGTTGCCGCAGCATCCAGCAGCCGGGTGCGTGACCGGATGAGCCGAGGGTCCACGTCGTCGTCAGGGACGGGCACTGCCTGACTGTCGCTCACTCGTTCACCTCGGCGGTCGATCTTCACGCGATGCTGTCACGGCAGTCTAGCAGTGTGGTACTAACGGTAGCGCAGCGAAACCGATCGTATTGGAGGGTGACGGTGCCCGAAAGCCTGTTGCCGCCCGAGCGGCTGCCCTCGCACACCACGACATGCATGGGTTGCGGCCCGGACAACCCCCACGGACTGCGGTTGGTGGTGCATCGTAGCGGCGACGCGGTGTACACCGATGTGACGTTCGATGAGCGCCATATCGGGGCCCCGGGCCTGGCCCATGGCGGGGCAGTGGCCGCGGCATGTGATGACGTCCTGGGCTTCACGTTGTGGATCGCCGGAACCCCGGCGGTGACCCGCACCCTGACGGTCGAATATTTGCGGCCGGTGCCGCTGCATCAGACCCACCGGATTACTGCCCACATCGTCTCTCGTGAAGGGCGGGCGCTGCATGTCACGGCGACAGGCACGGGTGAGGGTGGGATCGCCCGCTTCACCGCCAGTGCAGTGTTCATTGTCGTCAGCCCTGAGCACTTCGCCGCACACGGCGATGTCAGCGCTTTCGGCGATCTTCTGGAGCAGTTCTCGCGCCGCGGCGGCCTCGACCCGGAGCCGTCATGACTGTCCCTCAGGCGCGCAGCCACGGGAAAACCCCGCCTTCGGAAGCGAACTCGGTCGCTGCAGAGAAGCGAGCCGCTAACGCGTCGCGTTCACGCGCGTCCGCACGGCGCCGGGAGACCATTCTTGATGCAGCTTTGGTCGTGGCCGCGGCGGGTGGTTACGAGGCGGTTCAGATGCGGACAGTTGCCGAGCGGGTCGGCATCGCCGTCGGCACGCTTTACCGCTATTTCCCGGCGAAAACCCACTTGCTGGTGGCAGCGCTGACGCGCGAGTTCCGTCGACTCGACTCGGCCGGGGACTGGGCGAGTGGTGAGGGCACACCGCTGGAACGGCTCGAACGGCTCACCGCACATCTGCATGACCGCTGGCAGCGCGACCCATGGCTGACGACGGCCATGACACGGGCCTTCGCAGTCGCAGATACCCGCGCCGCCGCGGAACTCGACCGCGCGGCCGATGAGATCCAGATCCTGCTGGCCCGCACGCTCAGGGGCGGCGAGCCCACTCCTACCGATCTGCACGTGGCTGGGATCATCTCCGACATCTGGCTGGCCAACCTCGTGGCCTTCAGCGGCCACCGCGCGACAGCCGCCGACACCCGCGACCGCATTGACCGAGCCACCAGGCGCGTCGTGACCAGCGCTGCTAGGCCAGCCGTCTACCGGTAACGATACTGCTGGTATCGCAGCGATACTTTGCGTACTCTTTGGGGATACGGCTCAACGATGCGTCGAAAAGAGACTGCCATGTACACCCAATGGATCGAAAACCCTGTCGTACAACGCCTCTCGCTGCACGGCGGCCTGGTTCTGGATTTCGATGATTACAACGAAATCGTCATCTCCTGCCCCCTACTATTGACGCTTCCTGCCGTCGGCACCTACCCCATCGAGGCGGTGCGTATTGACCCCCTCAGGATCGCGACCCACGAACGCCCGCTGCTGAACCTCGCCGGCGCACTGTGCACCCAGGCCTGGTCCAGCGACGATGGAGGGCTACACCTGAGCTTCTCGCGCGGACATCGCATCGATGTCGATCCCGACGCTGAACAGACAGCGTGGGAGCTCTATGGCATGCGCCACGGCTACATGGCCTGTCTACCTCAAGGACGGGTACGCGTGGTCCGCCATGACCTCCCCGACACCGACGACGCCAACATCGTCAACAGCGTCAGGCAATCATCGGCGGGGTCGGCGCGGCAGACCCACTAATCCGGCCGCGGACACTGCGACGGGTCGACTTGGGCGGCAATACGTGGATCAGGTTGAACGTGGACAGGACCGCCCTGGCGACATCGAGGCGGGCGAGCATTCCCGGATGATGCTGTCGAGGTTTTGTTGCACGCGTTCGGCAGTGATGCCGACCGATGGTGAATACAGCATGATGTGGTCGAGGACGCCGTTGTACCGTCTCAATTGTTCACGGACCTCGTGCGCCGTCCCGGCGACACCCATGGCGTCGATCATCTCCTCGGACACAGCGGCGAACATCGCCGGGAAATCGCGCTGGGCGAATGCTTGCCGGATGGCTCGGCCTTCGCTGGCGAAGCCGTTCACATCGAGTACCGTCTCGTAGGATTTGACCGAGGAGTAGAACGCAATCTGCTGCGCCAGTTCGCGCCTGGCGACCTCGGCGTCGTCGTGGATGGCGCACATCACCATGGAAATGATTTCCACGTCATTGGGGTCGCGGCCGGTGTGCGCGGCGCCCCTGGCGATAGCGGGCCGGACGACCTCTTCGACGTAGGTGGTTGTGAACAGCGGATGTCCGGCTAGGCCGTCGGCCACCCGCCCGGCCGCCTCGCACATCCGGGGCCGGACACCGGCAGTGACGATCGGGATCGGCCTGCTGGAGGGTCCCACGTCGCCGGTCGGGGTGAGATTCATTCTGTAGAAACGGCCCTCGTGATGGATCGGGCCTTCATGCAGGTTCCATATCCGGCGCAGCAGCATCACGAGTTCTTCCATCCGCAGGGCGGGTGCGGAGGTGTCGGGCACGCCGTGCCAGTCGCCCATCATCCGTTTGGTGCCGTTGCCGATGCCGAGTACCAGTCGTCCGTTGGAGAGTTCGTCGAGGTCGCGCGCCTCGGTGGCCAGCACCAGGGGGCTTCGGCCGACGCCGTAGAGAATGGAGGAACCGATCCGACAGTTCTGGGTGCTGTTGGCCATCGCGGCCATGGAGATCGATCCGGACCGAGAATAGAACTCCGAGGCCCATACGGCGTCGAACCCGGCCGCATCAGCGGCCTGGGCGGTCTGGGCCAGTGACTTCAGATCCGCGCCGAGAACCGACAGGCCGTAGGTGCTCATGACTGGTCTCCTGTGCGCGGGCGCAGCCCGTCGAACATGACGGCGCTGAGGGTGCTGGCGACCACCGTCTCGTCGAGGTGGTTATCGGTGACCAGGTACATGAGTGCATTGATGGTGACCGCGCCGAACAGCGCAATCGACGTCGATCGCGCATCGGGCTGAGCGACGAGGGATCCGTCGCGGGCCCCTTCGATGAGCAGGGTTTCGACGGGTTGTTGGTAGGCGGTATTGATCATCTCGGCGATAGCCGGCATGCGGGCCGCTCGTCCCAATTCGCCGATGAGTGCACGGCATACCGCTGGCCGCTGCGCCATTGCCCGCAGTTGTGCGCGGATCACGAGTTCGAGGCGTTCGGCACCGGTGCCGCCGGTGTGCACGATCGCGGTCACAGCATCGAAGATGTCCTTGAGGAGGTCTTCGAGCAGGAAAGCAAGGATGTCCTCTTTACCGGCGAAGTAGTAGTACAGCGTCGCTTTCGGCACACCGGTCACCGCGGCGACGTCTTCGATCTTGGAGTCGTTGAGCCCCTTCTCGGCGAACAAGTCCGCCGCGGCGGGAAGCCGGTCAGAGATCTGACGTGGAATCTTGCGCATTGCCCCCCTGTCCCGTTCGGCCGGTTTAGACTGCGAGTCTAAACCGTCGTTACTTTGGTGGTCGGAGGTCTTGGTGGTCTCGGTGCAAATTCGTTACGACCCGTTCGACGCCTCGATTCTCAACGACCCCTATCCGACGTATCGGTCGTTGCGTGACACGGCTCCGGTGTACCGCGCCGAGGAATCCCATACCTGGGTGTTGAGCCGGCACGCCGACGTCCAGGCCGCAGCACTGGATCACGGCACGTACTCCTCGGTGGACGGCATCTTCCCCACCCCACCGGGATCGGACTTCATCGGCTCGTTCCTGCCGATGATGATCGTGATGGACCCTCCGCGCCACGACCAGTTGCGTGCCCTGGTGAGCCGGGCGTTCACTCCCCGGCGGGTGGCCGGGCTGCAGGGCGCCATCACACAGATGGCCGCGGAGTTGTTCGAGCGCCTCGACGAGGGCTCTGGTTCGGCGGACTTCGTGACCGACTTCGCCGCGATCCTGCCCGCCGCGGTGATCGCCGATCTACTGGGCATTCCCGCCACCGATCGTGATCAGTTCCGATTGTGGTCGAGCCAACTGGTCCAGGTCGACGTCAACCACGGACAAACCACCGACGCACTGACCGCCGCCACCTCGATCTACGCCTACTTCACCGACTTCCTCGCCGACCGCCGCCAAACCCCCCGCGAGGACATGATGTCGGCGTTGGCGAACGCCACAGTCGACGGGATCAGACTGACCGACGAGGAAGTCCTCGGCTTCTGCGCGCTGCTGCTCGTCGCGGGCTACGAGACCACCACCAATCTGCTGGGGAACTCCGCGGTCGTGCTGGCCCAGCATCGGCAGACCCGCCGACGCCTGGCCGCCGATCGAACACTATTGGGGCCGGCAGTTGAGGAGTTGCTGCGCTACGACTCACCGGCACAGGGACTTTCACGAACCCTGACCCGCGACGTCACACTGCACGACACGACCATGCGTCAAGGTGAGAAGGTGCTGCTGCTGTTCGGGTCGGCCAACCGCGACGAGCGCGCCTTCCCCGATCCTGACGTGTTCGACATCGAGCGCACCAGTGAGCACCAGGTCGCCTTCGGTCGCGGCATCCACTTCTGTCTGGGCGCGGCACTGGCGCGGATGGAGGCCCGCATCGCTCTGGATGCTCTGTTGGACAAGGTGCCCGACTGGGAGGTCGATCTTGAATCGGCGCGGCGGCTGCGGTCCGGACCGATCCGCGGCTACACATCGCTGCCCATCACTTGGACCACACCGGTCTAGCCCGTGCCCCTCCTCGACGACGCGTCGTGTGCATCACCGCGCGGCCAGGTTCTTCATCGCCGTCGATATCGAGCACTCCGCCGCGCACGGCGACCTCGGCGCATTCGGCGACATGCTCAAACGATTCGCGGGCTCGAACGGTGATCGACCCATGACCGGACAGGAGAAAGGGGCATGGTGGTGGCAGTGACATTCGCGCACTTCGATGAGCAGATCGCCGACCAGCTGCTCAGATCGCCGAACACAGCAGGTGGACTGTCGAGGTTTCTGAGCTTTCGGCACACCGAACTCGCCGCCGGTCGGCTGGTGGCAGAGATGGAAACCCGTGCCGAACTGCTCACACCCTTCGGCACCCTGCACGGCGGATGTCTATCGGCGATGGTCGACCACTGTCTCGGAGTCGTGTTCTACCCCGTCATTCCGGCCGGATCATGGGTCGCCACCACCGAATTCAAGCTAAACCTGCTGCGACCCGTGCCCACCGGTGTGTGTGTCGCCGTCACCGACATCGTGTCGCTGGGCAAGCGCAGTGGAGTGGCGCGCATCGACATTAGCAACGGCGACAAAGCCGTCTGCGTAGCCCAGGGCACGGTCACGATCGTGAACGCCGCGGGCAACGCACTATGAAGGCGCTTGCTGCCGGGCCCACGCTTCGGGCGGACGACGATCTCGCCAGGAAGGTGTCATGACCTCCGCCGTGCAGCATCGGGTCCGAACCCAGGACGGGATCGCCCTGGCTGCGGACTGCTACGGCCACGATGACGCCCGTCCCGTCGTGCTGCTCCTGCACGGCGGCGGCCAGAACCGGCACGCGTGGAGCACTTCAGCGCGTCGCCTCCACGCATGCGGATACACAGTCGTCGCCTACGACACCCGCGGTCACGGCGACAGCGACTGGGACCCAGCCGGCAGGTACGACATCGAGCGACTCGCGACCGATCTTCTCGCCGTGCGCGAGCACTTCAGCGCCTATACCGCCCCTGCGGTCGTAGGTGCATCCCTTGGGGGCATGACCGTGCTCGGCACGCATCTGTTGACATCCGGGGCGTCGTGGGCGGCGGTCGTCCTGGTCGACGTCACCCCGCGACTTGAATTCCAGGGCGCCCGTCGCGTGGTGACGTTCATGGCCGCACATCCCGATGGCTTTAGCACCCTCTCTGACGCCGCAGAGGTGATCGCCGCGTACAACCCCCATCGCTCGCGCCCGGCCAACGTCGACGGCCTGCGCAAGGTGCTACGGCAGCGTCACGACGGCCGCTGGATCTGGCGGTGGGACCCGGCATTCATTCACTCCAACTTCGACTTTCTCCGCGACGAATCGACCACGGGAACGGAGCAATTCGACGCAATCAGCCACCTGCTGATCGACGGAGCCCGACGGGTCAATGCCCCAACACTTCTCGTAAGGGGCCTCTTGTCCGACGTGGTCTCCCAAGCCACCGTCGACGAGTTCAAGCAACTGGTTCCCCACGCCGAGACCGTCGACGTATCCGGCACCGGACACATGATCGCCGGCGACGACAACGACGCCTTCGGCTGCGCCGTCACCGAGTTCCTCGGCCGGAACCTCCTGTAGGTCGCGACGTTGGTCGAGCACCATCGATCGGCCAGTAGTCAGAACCGATCTTGACTTCACAGCGCGCGAAGCGGAGCCCATGAAGTGTTCTTCGGTTAAGGCCGACTTTGAACTGTGCCGGGCTCTGGTCGAGCTAGACGCCACTACGCACTTGCTGGCCACCATCGGCGTCGAAGAGTTCCTTGGTCCAGCGTTCGAGGATTTCTGCGCTGTCCCAGTCGTCGGGATGAAATCCGGCGCGGGTGTAGGAGCGAAAGCGCGCAATTGCTGCTGGGCTGAATAGCGGGTTATGACGGAAGGCTCGAAGGCTGCGCAGCAAGCGCACCGGGTTGTAGGCGGAACGGTCACCAGCCAGAGAGCGGGTGGTCTGGATGACCAACTCGCTGAACAAGAGGAGGCTGGCGATCCGCATCCCCCAGACCCTGGTGCGTTCGCTTCCACCGACCGTCTCGTAGACATCGAAAGCAACGGCCTTATGCTCGCATTCTTCCAGTGCGTGCCAGAGCAGAATAGGCCGCACTTCGGTGTCGCCGATCAGTTCTTGAGCTTCGTCGCTGGTGAGAATGATCTCGGCGAATGTCGCCGTGTAGTGCTCGAGGGCGGCCGTCACAGCCAGGCGCATCTTGGGAGAAAAACGCTTCTCAAGTCGGCCAACCAGCTTCTTGACATGCCGATCGATCCCCTCGGTGGGATAGCCCATTGCTTGAAGCCGATCGTTGAGCAGCCGATGCTGGTGTCGGTGGGTGGCCTCTTGTGCGATAAACCCCTTGACCGCCTCCTTGAGGTCAGCGTCGCTGATGTGGTCCCGGTACTCGCGGACTGACCGGATAAAGAAGTCTTCGCCTTCGGGGAACGTGGCCGACAAGGTGGACACAAAGTGGCTCATCACCAAGTCGCCATCAACGAAGTGCTGCCGACTGGTCCCAGCAGGCATATCGAATCGAACACGGCGGGGCTTCGGGACGACCCGTGCGGTGGGCCGTGTGGACGAATCGTCGCTCATGTTGTTCTCCCATTCGCCAAGGACGCGCTGTCAATCTGACTCTAAGCCTTGTCAGAATTAGATGGCAAGCTATCCACGTGGTTTCGGCGCGGGTGTATAGCGGAATGTCCGCCGAGGAGCGTCACCGGAACCGGCGCACCCGTCTCATCGAGGCCGCAACGGAGTTGATCGGCACGCGCGGCGTTGCCGCCGCCACTGTGACTGCCGTCTGCGCTGAATCGGGTGTCACGTCACGGTACTTCTACCAGCACTTCTCCGACCGAGACGCACTCCTGCGGGCTGTCTACCAGCAGCTCTATGCCACCTTCCAGGAGGTGATAGTCGACGCGATCCCCGATGCCGGCGAGCCACCGGAGGTATTGGCGTACGCGCCAATCCGCAGGCTGGTCGGCATGATCGACAACGACCCGCGGCTGGGTCGGATCCTGTTCGTGGAATCTGCAACCGAGCCGCTGCTCCGAGAGCTACGCAGCGAACTAATGGCAGGTTTCACCGACCTTGTCTTGCGCGAAGCCAGACTTCACCTCGACATCGCCGACTCTGCCGTGGGGGTTGCCCATTTGGCTTCGACCTTGGGCGTGGGAGGGCTATTCGAAGTCTTGCGCCGCCGACTCGACGGAGAACTGGAATTCACCACAGATGAACTCGTTCAGCACTGCGCAGGTTTCCTGGGCAGCCTAGGCAATTACGTGCTGCTGCAGAACACGGGCCAGTCGGCCACAACCGAAGCGCAAACCTAGAGCTAGCGGCCCCGCTACGCGATGTGGCCGTGCGTGCGCCCGACGACCAACGTCCGAGAACAGCAACAGCAAGACCCTGAACGGCATCCAAGGCCAGTGTCGTCGACTTACAGCGTCAGCCCTGGCTTCCAGAAACCCACTGAGTGTTCGATCATTCCTCTGCCCACTGCGACCGTCGGCCCGGTCCCGACTCGATAGCGGTCGCCGGCCCCTTCGCCAGCCGCGCGCTTTGCGCGGCCTGGCGACGACGGCCCCGCCACCACTTGCACTACATGCGGTAGCGTAGCGATACCGATAGTATCGCTACGATTCGCTACTAGTGGAGGCCCAGTGACCGACGGCACTGCAGATTCCCCAGGCCAGGCCACGCGCCGTGGCCAGCGGGACAACGGATCCCCCAACCCGGCCGAAACCCGCGAGTACAGCGAACGGTTGGCAGCGCTAGCCCGATTCACCCTCCGACACAAAGCGCTGGTCATCGGGGTATGGCTAGGCGCCGCGGTCGTCCTCGCGTTGCTGTTCCCCCAGCTAGAAACCGTGGTGCGCCAACAGTCGGTGGACCTCATCCCTCGCGATGCGCCGTCCTTGCAGACGGTTGACCGCATGAGCGCCGCTTTCGGCGAAGAAGGCTCAAAAACCATGGTGTTCGTCGCCATGGAAGACCCCAATGGCTTGACTCCGACTGCACGGCAGCGCTACGACGAACTCGTGCGCCGGTTGCAGGGCGAAGGCAACCACGTCCTGCTGGTGCAGGACCTACTGTCCGATCCGATTACCGAAGCCCAGGCAGTCAGCGCCGACCGCAAAGCTTGGTACCTGCCCGTAGGTGTCACCGGCACCCTCGGAGACCCCACGGCCGCCGAATCGGTAAACGCGGTGCGCAACATCGCCGCCGAGGTCTTCACCGGCTCGACCACGACTGTGCAAGTGACGGGACCACCGGCAACCTTCAGCGACATGATCGCATCCGCCGAGCACGACCTGCTGCTGATCTCAATCGCTACCGCGGGCGTGATCGCCCTGATCCTGCTGATCGTCTACCGGTCGGTGTTCACCGCGCTGTTACCGCTGCTAGTAATCGGGTTGAGCCTGGCAGTCGGGCGCGGCGTGCTGTCCGCCCTCGGCGAGATGGGCATGCCCGTCTCCCAGTTCACCGTCGCCTTCATGACTGCGATCCTGCTCGGCGCGGGAACCGACTACACCGTATTTCTGATCAGCCGATACCACGAACAGCGCCGCGCCCAAGTACCCGCCGATCAGGCCGTCATCCACGCCACCGCCAGCATCGGGCGCGTCATCCTCGCCTCCGCCGCCACCGTCGCACTCGCGTTCCTGGCCATGGTCTTCGCGCGGCTCAGCGTCTTCGCCGCCCTTGGCCCCGCGTGTGCCATCGCCGTACTGTTCGGATTTCTGGCCACCGTAACCCTGCTGCCACCGGTGCTGTCGCTAGCCGCCAAACGCGGCATCGGTGAACCCAAACCCGATCGCACCCGCCGCTACTGGAACAGCGTCGCCGTCGCCGTGGTCCGCCGTCCCGTGCCACTACTCATCGTCAGCCTGGTCATCTTGCTCGCCCTGTCGGCAGCGGCAGCAACCATCAAAATCAGCTACGACGACCGCAAGGGCCAACCAGACACCACGGCCAGCAACCTGGGCTACCACCTGCTGGACCGCCACTTCCGCAAAGACGTCGTCATCAGCGAATTCCTCGTCGTGGAAAATCCGACCGACATGCGGACCGGCAAAGGACTGGCCGATCTTGACGAGATGGCCTCCCGCGTCTCCCAGATCCCCGGAGTCACCAAGGTTTCCGGAGTCACCCGCCCCACCGGAGAGCGCCTCGACCAAGCAGAACTGGCCTGGCAGAACGGCCAGATCGGCGACAAAATGGCCGGCGCCGTCGCCGAGGGCAACTCCCGCAAGGACGACCTCACCAAACTCACCGACGGCGCCGACCAGCTCGCCGACGGCCTCGCCCAACTCGACAGCACCGTGCGCACCGCCTTCACACCACTAGCCGGAATCCTCACCCAAGCCCAATCCGCAGGAACTCAGGTCAACCAATTCCGGCCGCTGCTGCAACAACTTTCCGCCACTGCCCCCGCCGTCGACCAAGCCATCCAATCCGGCCCAGGACTACGACCGCTGGCCAACCAAGCCCAAAACGCAATCACTCAACTCGACCCACTCGTCGGCGCCCTCAACACCTCACCCTGGTGCGCCACCACCCCACAATGCGCCCAAATCCGCAACCAGGTCCAGATCCTGGTCACTCTGCGCGACAACGGATTCTTCAACCAAATCGCCGACCTCGGGGACCGCTACGATCCCGCCACCAATGCCACCGTTGGTGGCACCCTCGCCAACGTCCAGAACGCAGTCGCCTCACTGGACAAGGCATTCGGAGCCCTGGGTGACCCCGCCGACCTGACCACAAATCTCCGCCGATTGCAGGACGGAATCGGACAGCTGGCCTCCGGCGCCCAAGCACTCGCCACCGGCGTCCGCACCCTCGCCGACAGCAACATCGAAATGCTGTCCGGCATGAGCCAGATCGCCACCCAACTACAGAACTCCTCGCGCGCAGCGGCCGACTCCGACTCCTCGAGCGGTTTCTACCTGCCCGCCAACGCATTCGAGAACCGGCAATTCACCGACGTCGCCGAACAATTCCTCTCACCGGACGGCAAAACAGCGCGGTTCATGATCGAAAGCAGCCACGACCCATACAGCGTTGAAGCCATGGACCTCGCCAGCCGCATCACCGACACCGCCAACACCGCACGACCCAACACGTCACTCGCCGACGCCACCGTGTCCGTAGCCGGCTTCCCCGCCGTCAACTCCGATATCCAACGACTCCTCTGGGCCGACTTCGCACAACTAGCCATCGCCACCATCATCATCGTCGGCGTCATCCTGGTCCTACTACTGCGCGCACTCCTAGCACCGCTCTACCTACTAGGCACCGTCGTGCTCAACTACCTCGCATCACTCGGCATCGGCGTCGTAGTCTTCCAATGGGGACTGGGCCACGAAATCGCCTGGCCCGTACCGCTGCTGGCGTTCATCATCCTCGTCGCCGTCGGCGCCGACTACAACATGCTGCTCGTCTCACGGCTCCGCGAAGAATCCGGAACCAACATCCGCGTCGGCGTCCTGCGCACCGTGGCAAACACCGGAGCCGTCATCACCTCCGCTGGCCTCATATTCGCCGCCAGCATGTTCGGCCTCATGGTCGGCTCAGTCGCCATCATGATCCAAGCCGGCCTCATCATCGGCTTCGGGCTGCTGCTCGACACCTTCCTCGTGCGCACCCTCACCGTGCCCGCCATCGCCACACTCCTACGCGAAGCCAGCTGGTGGCCCACCAAAGCAACAAACCCGCGACCCGGTCAGACCAACCCAGGAGGCATTAAGGACGCACCTCACGTGCTGGTCCAGGAGAGGTGAAAAGCGAACAGAGCAATACCCGGCGCTACATGCCGACCAGCGTGAAGGCGTATTCACCCCGAATGAATACGACCCCTGCGCCGGTACTTTCTGAGAGTTGTTTAAGAACTGCCGGTTTGGTGGTGGAAATTTCGAAACCAACGGAGTTTCCTCCCGGACATGGTGGCATCCAGGTGCGCGTCATGGTGATGACGCTGCACAAGCTGACCGCCGGGGACGGATACCTGTACCTGGTGCGCCAAGTCGCAGCAGCCGACGATACTCAGCGCGGCCGATCCACATTGGCCGACTACTACTCGGCGAAAGGCGAAGCGCCGGGCCGCTGGCTCGGGCGCGGTTTGGCCGCTTTATCCGAGACCAGCGGGACGGATATTGATTCGCATGTCCGTCACGACATCTGGTCGGTCGAGGCGGGATCGGATGTCGGCGAGGAACAGATGCGTGCCCTTTTCGGAGAAGGCCTGCACCCCAACGCCGATCGCATCGAACGGTTCGTCGCCGGCCGCGGAGTCGGTTCTCAGCGCACCGCGGGCCGATTGGGCCGCAAGTTCTACGTCCGTGACGGGGAACCCGAGTTCGCTCGACGGCTCGCGGTCGCATACCGCGAACACAACACTGCCGCCGGTGCCCAGTGGAACACCACGATCGACGCTGACCTGCGTGCTCGCCTCCGCACCGGTATCGCTGTCGACATGTTTGGCGAGCAGTACGCCCGCCCACCGGCCGATGATCGTGAACTGTCAGGCTTCATCGCCCGCAATACCCGCGCCCGTACGACCGCTGTCGCCGGGTACGACCTGACCTTCTCCCCCGTGAAATCCGTTTCCGCACTGTGGGCTATCGCGCCACTGACTGTCGCGGAGAAAATCGAGACAGCCCACGATGCCGCCGTTGCCGAGGTTCTTGACTGGTTGCAGGATCATGCGGCGTTCACCCGGCTGGGTACCAACGGTGTCGCTCAAGTCGACACCGAAGGACTGATCGCCGCGGCGTTCACCCATCGCGATTCGCGCGCCGGGGACCCAGACCTACACACCCACATCGCCGTCTCGAACAAGGTCTGCCACGTCGACGCCAACGGCGTGCGCCGCTGGCTCGCCCTCGACGGCCAACCGCTGCACCGAACCGTGGTCGCCGCCTCCGAGTTGTACAACACGCGCCTGGAAGCTCATCTGTCTTCCAGTTTGGGTGTGTCGTTCACCGAAAAGTCGCGCGGCGCCGGGAAACGACCCGTCCGCGAAATCGTCGGACTGCCCGGAGAATTGCTATCCAGGTGGTCGAGCCGACGCGCCATGATCGAAGGCCGCACAGCCGAGCTCGCAAAGCAGTTTCAGACCGATCATGGTCGCGAACCGACACATGTCGAGATCATCGCACTGGCCCAACAGGCAACGTTGGAAACGCGCGAGGACAAGCACGAGCCCCGCTCGCTGGCCCAGCAGCGCGCGACCTGGCGGAACCAGGCCGTGGAGGTCCTCGGCCGCGACGGCGTGCAGCGGATGCTGGCCGACATCCTCGACCACCCCGCGCGGCAATATCGGGTCCCGGTGACCGATGATCGGTGGGTGTCGGCGCGCGCCGACGAGATCATCGCGACGGTGGCCCAAAATCGCGCGACCTGGCAGCGCCACCACGTCCGCGCCGAAGCACTGCGCGTTGTCCGCCACCACAACGTGTCGCACAATGTCGGACTCGTCGATCGCATCACCGATACCGCACTGTCGGAATCTTTCTCGGTGCCGCACGCCAGTGTCGGGGACGGCCTGTTGGGTGAGCCTGTCGCATTGCGCCGCCGCGACGGCGCAAGTGTCTACACCCGCCACGGAACGCAAACATTCACCAGCCGAGACATCCTGGCCGCCGAACGCCGCATCCTGACCGCTGTCGCACGTGTCGACGGCCGCTGCGCCACAGACCTCGATGTCGAATTCGCCCGCGCCGACGCAGAGCTGCGCGGACGCACTCTCAACCCCGGCCAGGTCGCACTCGTCGCGGAGATGGCGACGTGCGGGCGGCGGCTGGCACTCGCGCTCGCACCCGCGGGCACCGGCAAGACCACCGCCATGGCTGCCCTGGCCCATGCGTGGCGCAGCTCCGGAGGCCACGTCCTCGGTTTGGCCCCCACCGCCGAAGCGGCAATCGTCCTCGACGAAGACCTCAAATCCCGCACCGACACCATCGACAAGTACGTGCACACCATCGACCAGCCGGCCAACGCACAGCCCAGCTGGTTTCGCCGTGTCGGACCCGACACGCTGATCATCGTCGACGAAGCCGGAAAAGCCTCCACCGTCGGACTCGACCGCCTGATCGCCGATGCACTATCGAAAGGCGCCAGCGTGCGTCTTATCGGTGATGACGGACAGCTTTCCTCGATCTCGGCCGGCGGTGTCCTGCGCGACATCGCCGAAGCCACCGACGCTCTCACCTTGTCCGAAGTCGTGCGCTTCAAATCGCCCGCCGAAGCCGCTGCCGGGCTCGCACTGCACGACGCCGACCCCGCCGGCATCGCCTTCTACATCGACCACCACCGCATCCACGTCGGCACCGAAGACACCGCCGCCGACATGGCCTACCGGGCATGGCGCGACGATCTGGCCGCCGGCACAGATTCCATCCTGCTCGCCCCCACCAACGACATCATCACCACCCTCAACGCCCGCGCCCGCGCCGACCGCATCGCCACCACCCCCCACGCACAACACCAACCCACCGTCGTCCTGTCCGACGGGCTGCACGCCAGCGTCGGCGACACCATCCGCACCCGCCGCAACAACCGCCGCATCCCCATCGGCCGCGACGATTACGTCCGCAACGGCTACCGCTACACCCTCACCGACGTCCGACCCGACGGCGCCATCGTCGCCCACCATTTGCGCAGCGGACGCCACGTCACCCTGCCCGCCGGTTACCTCGCCGAGCACGTCACCCTCGGCTACGCCGCCACCATCGACTCCGCACAAGGCCTGACCGCCGGAAGCCGCACCACCACCGGCACCTGCCACATCGTCGGCTCCGACCAACTGACCCGCCAACACCTCTACGTCGCGATGACCCGCGGCACCGACGAAAACCACCTCTACCTGTCCACCGCCGAAGCCGATCCCCACCGCCTGCTCTCCCCCAAAGCCACCCACCCCGACACCGCCGTCGACGTCCTCACCCGCGTGCTGGCCCGCGACGGCGCACAGGTTTCGGCGACCACCGCTGCCCGACAGGCCGCCGACCCGGCCACACGCCTGCACGCCGCCGCCGACATGTTCTACGACGCCCTCGGCGTCGCCGCCGAACACCACCTCGGACCCCGCACCCGCGACCACCTCGACACCCTCGCCGACACCGTCCTGCCCGAACTCAGCACCCGAGAAGCCTGGCCGGTGCTGCGCCGCCGCCTCGCCCTCCACGCGGTGGAGGGCGCCGACCCCCGCCAACTACTCACCGACGCCCTGGCCAAAGGCGACATCCACAACGCCGCGGACCCCGCCGCCGTCCTGGACTACCGCATCGACCCCGCCGGCGCCCACTCCGCCGGCGTCGGTGTCCTGCGCTGGCTTCCCGCCATCCCCGACACCCTCACCCACGACCCGCACTGGGGCAACTACCTAAGGCGCAGGGAAGCCCTCGTCGAGGACTTGGCCAACGACATCCGCGCCCGCGCCCGCGACTGGACCCACGCCACCGCACCCGCCTGGGCAAGACCCCTCATCACCGTGAACACCGCACTGACCGCCGAGATCGCCGTCCTGCGCTGCGCCACAGGAATACCCGACTCCGACACCCGCCTCACCGGCGCTCCGCAGCGCCCCGTCCGCACCCGCGCCGTCCAGACACTGCTGCAACGCCACGCCGCCGCCGGCATCAGCCGCCACAGCGCCGACACCACCCGCTGGAACGACCTCATCGACCACCTCGACCCGCGACTGCGCGCAGACGCCTACTGGCCGCAGTTGGCCACCAAACTCGCTCACGCCGCCCGCACCACCCCGCACTTCCGCGAAACCCTCATCAATGCGGCGCACCAAAAGCCCCTGCCCGACGAACAACCCGCTGCAGCACTGTGGTGGCGCATCATCGGCGCCTTGTCCCCCACCACCACGCTGGCCACCACCCACTCCCGGCTACGGCCGGCCTGGCTGCGAGACCTCGACGACACCTTCGGCACCGCGCTGGCCGAAACCATCTGCGCCGACCCCGCCTGGCCCGGCCTGGTCGCCGCCATCAGCGCCGCCGACCCACACACCTGGACCCCACGCGACCTGCTGCAACTGGCCGCCGAGCACCTCGCCGACGACGACGAACCGATCCCAGCCGCCGACTACGCCCGACTCATCACCTACACCATCGACGCCTTCACCCACCACCCGGCACTGCACCCCGGCGCTGCCGAGGTACCCCTACCTGATGACATGCCGGCCGACCCGTTCGAGGAAGAGGCGCTGTTCCCGCCCGACCCTGCCCATCCCGTACCGCCCCACGACGCCGCGTACTACTTTGACCAACAGAACTCTGCCGACGTCGGGAACACCTATGAGTACGGCACCGGCCCCATCGACGGACTTCGATTCGAAGAGCTCACCACCACCGCGCCGGACCGCGAACCCCTGGTCACCATCGAGCTCCTACACTCGCTGCAACAGCAATACCGCACCGCCAGCGAGCAATTGAACGTTCTCGACGTCCAGATCAAGGCTGACAACGGCCCCGCGATGAAGGCCGTCGTCGAAGAGCTGGCGCGCATGCGTCGCCAGGTCGATGCCGATCGACCGTACCGACATGCCGTCACCGAGATCGTCGCGCAGTGGTCAGACGCGGACGCTGCGTTCAACAACGTGCTCCTGATGATCGAACATGCCCAGAATCGCCTGCTGTCGCTGCGCGCCGACCCGGATGCCGATGAACTCGATATCGCCTCCGCCCAAGCCGATCTCGCGTTCCACAACGCCTTCCTCCCCGACACCAACCCCGCCACGCAGTTCCAGCCGTTACTTGAGAACGCGCGCGCCGCACGAGCACACGCCGGCGGCGGCGAACCGATCGCCACCGAACGCGACATCGACACACTGCGCAACACCGCAAGAAACGACGACCGCACCGCCCGAACAGCACTACGCGCACGCTGCAACACCCTCACCGCACAGATCACGCGCGCCGAACGCGACATCGCCCGCGCCTTCGCATCCGCACATACCGCAGCCGAAACGGCATTGGAGAAGCTGCGTGAACCCGCAGAGCAAGAACTCGACGTCCTGCGCGCCGCACGCCACGTCGATATCGACCACGCACCGCTCGCCATCACCGACTCTGCACTCGAATCGATCGACTCGACCATCGCCACGCAGATCACAACACTCGCCGCCCAGCCCTACCTCGTCGGCTACCTGTACGCCGACCGCACCCATCCAGACACCGCTGCAGCCCTCCGCACCCTGCGCATGGTAGCCAACACCCACGATCGAAAAGTGCTGTGGCTCAGCACCACCCAAAACAGTTCAGACACCGACCCTGGGCTCGACTCCGCAGACAGCCTCCGCCCACTCGACAACAACATCGAAGGCCTCGCCGAAGAACTTCACACCCTGGGACCGCACACCATCGTCGTCATCGACAACCCCACACACACCCACCCCGGCCATCTCGCCGACGTCCTCCGATGTGTCACCGCGAACAACGCCCGCGCCATCATCCTCGACCCCAGCACCAGCACACCCGGACCAGCCTCAAGCGCTCTGCGACTACTGGCCACGACCCTGCCCTGGGCCACACAACTCGGACCCACCGACCACCGACGGACGGCCAATCCAACGCCAGCCATCACGCTCGCCGCCGGCCACGACCGCACCCAGCTCGCCCAGGACTGGCGACATCTGCTCAACGACTACGACGCCGCCACCCGCGCCATCCGCTCCGCACACCGACTACAACTCACCCTCTCCTGGAACACCCCGCGTAACGACCGGGAGCAAGATCTCGGCGCAAGCATCGACGACTAGCTCCTCGGTTCTTCTCAAGGCGTACCTACACGCAGAAATCGCTAATGTGCAACATGTTTCGGCAAGCTGCGGAGTATCGTGAGGAAATGGCATGCAAGGCCTTCCCCCACCGTTTGGCCTGTGGTGGCTACCGCTTCCAGGCCCCGCGTCGCCGGGGACGATCATGACCGGGCAACACGCCCTCGCGCTGCGGCGTCGGACGTCAGGGGTACGAGCGTGCGGCACCGAGTCAATGCCGCTGGCTATCGATCCGGAAGTCCTGCGCACGGTCCAGGCGGTATACAACTCCGAGCTCGGCCTTCCTGACGATTGGAGTGACTCGCGCCGTGCAGCTTTCCTCAACGCTGAAGCAGAGAAGATAACTTGGATGGTTCGCGCACAGGCCGGTGCCATTGGCGACGAAAGGGTCTATCAATGGACTCGGCAGCACGGCGTGCCACCGGATTTGGAACTACAGCGTCATTTATTTGGATCCGCACGATCAGAGGCACTGCGCGCAGTTTTGCGAAGCGAGTTATACGAGCTCATTGATTACGGGGTCGACAACTGAGCGAAATATGTTCGCCATCTATCCCCATAGATAAACGATTCTCACAATTGCAGGGCGCAGCCTAGCCGGATCCGAATCGAAATCTGACGGCATTCCACTACGACAGATTTTTCGCCGTTTGTCCGCTCGCATTGTGGACAAATAGCGAAATACGTTAGTAGCCAAATTTTCTCGCAGCGGATACGCCTAGCGTGGTGGACAGCACGTCACGATTGCGCATACCGTCAATCAAGCCGACCGAATCTTGAGAAAGACGCGTGAAGCCCAAGCACTGGCCCTGAGGCAACGTCGCCTCTCTGGCTTTTGAGGAGGTGAATAGCGTTGAATAACAGTTCTTTAGATGGCCTGCCTCTACTCCTCCCGGTACCGCGTGCAGCAATACTGCTGGGTATCAGTCGCGCGTCGGCATACCGGCTCGTGTCCACAGGCGAACTTCCGTCAAAGCGGCTGGGCGGGCGCGTCTACGTTGTGACCGCCGAACTTCGTCAGATCATTGCGGCATAATGGATTGAGTTCCTCGTCGCTGCTCGGTATCCGCGCCGGCGCTCCCCGGTGTAGGCGAGGTTTTCCTCCATCGCAGTAGACGGTGCCCGGTCCACTGCCTTCGAACCCGCAGGATCGGTCTCGTGAATCCAAGCCCCAACGCCTCGGCGGATCAGTCGAAGCGCGACTCGTCGAAACGTGCCCGCCGAGCTGAGCCGATTACCAAACGGACGTCCAAGGATGGCTCGATCAGCTATGAGTTCCGGGCCGACGTCGGCAGTAAGCCGGACGGCAGCCGAGACAGGCGCCGATTCACCTACCGCACCCTGACCGAGGCGAAGCGCGAATACCGTCGCATCACAACTGAAGTCACGATCGGTGTCTACGCACGAAAGTCAACACTCACGGTGGCCGAAGCATGTGATGAATGGCTGGCGGGACGCCGGGGAATCCGCAGCGTCACACTGCAGGGCTACAGGCACGACCTCGCCGTCGTCAGACGCTTCCTCGGCGGCAGGAACCTTCAGCAGCTCACCAAAGCTGACGGCGATGCACTTGTGGACTACATGCTGACCAGCGGTCGAAGGTCTCGCCGCTGCTACCAGCCGGGGAGCTTGGCCGGACGAGTCATCGAGCAAATTTCTGCCCATCCCGGAGGCATCTCCGCGGCCGATCTCGTCGCCGCATTCCCGAACGAGAACGTGCATACATGCCTGTCCGGCCTGAAGCGGGCGAACCGCGTCGCACGTCCCAGCCGAGGCATGTACATAGTTCAAGACCCTGAGGCAGAGAACACTTCGAACGCCGGAGTCAAACCCATCACTGTCCGCTCGACGTTGACCACCTTCGGCATGGTCATCCAGTCCTTTGTCGACCAGGGCACGCTCAGTCGCAATGTCATCGCACTGGTCGAGCGGCCAGCCGACCCCCTCGTTGACGACAAACCCGCGACGGCCAAGTCGTGGACACTCGCCGAAGTCGACGAGTTCCGTAAGTCAGTGCGCGATGAACGGCTCTTCGCCTGCTGGCTGCTGAGCTGTTACGGCTTGCGCCGGTCCGAGGTGCTCGGCATCCGATGGTCGGCCCTCGAGGGCGACACGTTGTCGATTCGCCGAAGCCGTGTCCTGGTCGGCAACGACGCCGTCGAGGGCATGCCCAAATCTCGACGCAGCCTCCGCGAGCTGCCGCTACCTCCAGAGCTCTCGGCGGCGCTAGAAAGGCTGAAGGTGCAGCAGCAGGAAGAGACGCGCGTCGCGGGCGACACGTGGTCCGATGACCGTCTGATCGCTGTCCGGGCCGACGGCACCCCCATCCGCCACGAGTGGTACTCCGATGAGTTCCAGCGACTGCGTGCCCGCGCCGGCCTGCGTCGTCTCCACCTGAAGGGTCTACGCAACACGAGCGTCAGTCTGATGCTGGCCGGCGGTTTGCCGGTCCACGTCGTCGCCGCGTGGCACGGGCACGACCCCGCCGTGTCTCTGTCCATCTACTCCGATGCTCAACGCGAGGATCTGCGCGCCGCTGGCGCCGCACTCTTCGGTTGACCCTCGGCCCACTGAGATCCGCTTGGGACACTGTTGGGACACTGGGCAAAATCCGAGGACTCGCCGAAATGACAAAACCCGCTCCGACCGAGGTCAGAGCGGGTTTTCTTGGTCGGGCTGACAGGATTTGAACCTGCGACCACTTGACCCCCAGTCAAGTGCGCTACCAAGCTGCGCCACAGCCCGAGTTGCCTCCCGGGATCGCCGGTAGGCGGTCGAAACTCTACCTCAGCCCCCTACTCAAATCCCAACCGCGTCATCCGTCGCGGATCTGGGTACTGATCAGGGGTGCCGGACACCCGCGATGACACTCCCCTGTGGCTGTTCGCCGACCAGCTCGGGCCTGCCGTGTACGGCGGTGAGCACGCCCATCGCGAGGTGCTGCTCGTCGAGTCCACCGCGGCATTGGCCAAGCGCCGCTACCACCGACAGAAGCTGCACCTGGTGCTCTCGGCGCTGCGCCATGCCGCCCACGACCTCGGTGACCGCGCCACCCTCATCCAGGCCGACAGCTACACCGAGGCCCTGGAGACCTTCGCCAAGCCGGTCCTGGTCCACGAACCGACCTCGCACGCCGCCGAGAAGTTCGTGCACCGACTGCAGAAGCAGGGGCTGGTCACCGAGGTGCTCCCGACCCCGACCTTCGCGCTGCCGCGCAAGGACTTCCAGAACTGGGCCGGCGAGCGCACCCGGTTCCGGCTGGAGGACTTCTACCGCGACCAGCGGCGCCGCTTCGATGTGCTCATGGAGGGCAAGGATCCCGTCGGCAACCGGTGGAACTACGACGAGGACAACCGCGAGCCGCCGCCGAAGAAGCAGAAGACCCTCGACGTCCCCGCACCGTACAAGCCCCGCGAGGACAATATCGACGAACAGGTTCGCCGCGACCTCGACGCCCTCGACCTCGACACCGTCGGAAACGACGGTCCCCGCCTGTTCGCCGTCACCCCGGCAGAAGCACGCCGCGCCCTGAAGAGATTCATCGAACACCGGCTGCCGGTCTTCGGCCGCTACGAGGACGCCATGATGAGCCAGGACTGGGCGATGTCGCACTCACTGCTGTCCGTCCCGCTCAACCTCGGCGTGCTGCACCCGCTCGACGCGGTCGAGGCCGCCGAGCAGGCCTACCGCGACGGGACGGCGCCGCTGGCCGCCGTCGAGGGCTTCATCCGGCAGATCCTGGGCTGGCGCGAGTACATGTGGCACCTGTACTGGCACTTCGGCCCGGACTACACCTCCGCCAACAACGAACTGCAGGCCCATACCCCGTTGCCGGACTGGTGGAAGGATCTCGACGCCGACGCCGTCACTGCCGCCTGCCTGCACACCGCACTGAAAGGGCTGCACGACCGCGGCTGGACCCATCACATCCAGCGGCTGATGATCCTGGGCAGCCACGCCCTGCAGCGCGGCTACCGGCCCGATGAACTCACCGAATGGTTCGCCACCGCCTACGTCGACGGCTTCCGCTGGGTGATGCCCACCAACGTGGTGGGCATGAGCCAGCACGCCGACGGCGGGCTGCTCGCCACCAAGCCCTACACCTCCGGCGGCGCTTACATCAACACGATGAGCGACCACTGCGGCGACTGTGCCTTCGACCCGAAGAAACGCCTCGGCGAGGACGCGTGCCCGTTCACCGCCGGCTACTGGGCCTTCACCCACCGCCACCGGGACCTGCTGACCCGCAACCACCGAACCCGCAGAACGGTCGCGACGATGGATCGGCTCAGCGACCTCGACGCCGTGCTGGAACAGGAATCAGCGCGTGACCGCTTCTGACTCGCTCTCGCCCGCCGGCGCCGCCTCGCCCTCGGGGGCGAACCGCGGGGCCCGCGTCACCCGCCAGGCGTAGATCACCAAGGACACCCACGCCACGACGATGACGGAATAGATCGCGGTCGACCACGGCCACTGGATATCGAAGAAGTGCACCAGCTTCTGGCTGTTGGTCAGCACGATGACACCGCCGACCGCGGTGCCCAGCAGCGCCGGGCTGATACGGCTGACCAGCCACGCCGCGACCGGCGCCGCGATCACGCCGCCGACCATCAGGCCGACGACCACCGGCCAGTTCGCCAGAAACTCCTGGCGCAATCCGATCAGGAATCCCAGCGATGCGCTCACCGACACCAAGAATTCGGATGCGCTGACCGACCCGATGACCGTTCGGGGTGCCGTCTTGCCCTGCGATAGCAGCGTGCTGGTGGTCACCGGGCCCCACCCACCACCGCCGGAGGCGTCGATGAAACCGCCGAACAGCCCGAGTGGAGCCAGGAACTTCGTGCTGTGGCTGGTCCCCCGGCCACCGAAGGTCAACGGTGTGCGCAGCGAAAACCGCAGCAACACGTAGGTGCCGATCGCCATCAGGATCGCGGCCATCAGCGGCGCTGCATGTTCGGTGGAGAGCGACGACAGCACCGTCGCTCCCAGGAACGCCCCCACGGCACCGGGAACGCCGAGCTTGGCCACCAACGCCCAGTCGATGTTCTTGAACTTCCAATGCGACAGACCCGAGGCGAACGTGGTGCCGACCTCGGCGAGGTGCACCGCGGCGCTGGCCTGCGCGGCACCGACATTGGACAGCACCAGCAGCGTGGTGGCGGTGATGCCGAACGCCATGCCGAGTGCGCCGTCGACGAGCTGGGCGCCGACGCCGACAAGCGTGAAGATGATGAGCGAACGCACTGGTTCGGCTGCTTTCGATCAGGAGGCCATGGGCGGCCTTGGAGAGACGGGTGGGGGACGTCAGGGACGCCGACAACACCACTCGTCGAAAGCCATCAACCGGCGCGACGGCCAGAAGGGCTCAAGCGCGCACAACTCAGACGGTGACGCCGCGACAGCGCGTTCACTCATCGGAGTCCTCCCAGATTTCTCAGGCCGCAGGCCAGACTACACGGACAACAACCGATACAGCCCAATCAATCCCACCGCGACGATGACCGCCCGCAACACACCCGGTGACAGCCGCCGCCCGTAGTGGGCTCCGAGGAAACCGCCGATCAGCGATCCCACCGCGATCAGGCCGGCCGCCACCCAGCTGATCCGGTCGAACGCCACCACCGTGTAGGCCACCGCGGCGACCACGTTGACCAGCAGTGACAGCAGATTCTTGGCGGCGTTCATGCGCTGCATATCCTCGGGCAGCAACGCGCCCATCACCGCGACCAACAAGATGCCCTGCGCCGCGGTGAAGTAGCCGCCGTAGACGCCGACGGCGAACGTGCCCGCCACCAGTGCGGTCATCCGGGCCGCCGACACGTGGTCGACGGCCTGGCCCAGTCCCTCCGCGCGGCGACGCGCCCACGCCTGGATCCGCGGACCGACCACGACCAACACCAGGGCCAGCACCAGGAGCACCGGGACAACCTGCTGGAACACCTTCTCCGGCAGGTGCAGCAGCAGCCAGGCACCGAGACCGGCGCCGAACAGCGAGGCCGGGATCTGCCAGCGCAGCCGACTCCACTGGCCGCGCAGCTCGCGGCGATAGCCCCAGGTGCCCGACACGCCGCCGGCGACCAACCCCACCGCGTTGGACATCGTCGCGGTGACCGGTGGGAAGCCGAGTGCCACCAGCGTCGGGAAGGTGATCAGCGTGCCCGACCCGACGATCGCGTTGATCGCTCCGGCCCCCACCCCGGCCAACGCAATCAGGATCATGTGGGTGGTCGACACTGTGGCCACCCTACCCAGGCGGCGGCCGCTACTTGCGCGCGGAGCGCTTCTCCCGGACCCGCACGTTGATCCTGATCGGGCTGCCCTCGAAGCCGAAGGTCTCGCGGAGTTTGCGCTCCAGGAACCGGCGATAACCGGCCTCCAGGAAGCCACTGGTGAACAACACGAATGTCGGTGGGCGCGAAGCCGCCTGGGTGGCGAACAGGATGCGCGGCTGTTTCCCGCCGCGCACCGGCGGCGGGGTGGCCGCGACGATCTCCTTGAAGAACGTGTTCAGCCGGCCGGTCGGGATGCGGGTGTCCCAGGACCGCAGCGCGGTTTCCAGGGCGGGCACCAGCTTCTGAACGGCGCGGCCGGTCTTGGCCGAGATGTTGACCCGCGGCGCCCACTGCACCTGCGCCAGCTCACGGTCGATCTCCTTGTCCAGCAGGTATCGCCGGTCCTCGTCGACCAGATCCCATTTGTTGAACGCCAGCACCAGCGCGCGGCCGGCCTCGATCACCATGGTCAGGACCCGCTGGTCCTGTTCGGTCAGAGGTTGCGACCCGTCGATGAGCACCACCACCACCTCGGCGGCATCGATGGCGCTGTGGGTACGCACCGAGGCGTAGAACTCATGCCCGCTGGCCTGGCCGACCTTGCGCCGAAGACCGGCGGTGTCGATGAAACGCCAAGGCTTGCCGCCCAATTCGATCAGGGAGTCGACCGGGTCCACGGTGGTGCCGGCCACATCGTGCACCACCGAGCGTTCGTCCCCGGACAGCCGGTTCAGCAGCGAACTCTTCCCCACGTTCGGTTTACCGACCAGCGCGACGCGACGCGGCCCACCGGGGCCGCCGCCGACCTCGGAGGCCTCGGGCAGCTTCTCCAGCACGCTGTCCAGCAGGTCGGCCACACCACGGCCGTGCATGGCGCTGATCGGGTAGGGCTGTCCCAGCCCCAGCGACCACAGCGTGGCGGCGTCGGATTCCCCGCGTTCGTTGTCAACCTTGTTGGCCGCCAAAAAGACCGGCTTTCCCGAACGCTGCAGGCGTTTGGCGGCGGCCTCGTCGGCGGACGTCGCGCCCACCACGGCGTCGACCACCATCACGATGGCGTCGGCGGTCTGCATCGCGACGGTTGCCTGCTCGGCGACCTTCTGCTGCAAGCCCTTGGCGTCGGGTTCCCACCCTCCGGTGTCCTGCACGACGAACCGGCGGCCCAGATAGTTCGCGTCATAGGAGACCCGGTCCCGGGTCACCCCCGGGATGTCCTGCACGACGGCCTCGCGGCGGCCGAGGATGCGATTGACCAGTGTCGACTTTCCGACGTTGGGACGGCCCACCACCGCGAGAACCGGCGGCGCCGCATAGTTCTCCTCTACGTCGCCGTCGTCGAATGCGCCTTCTTCCCAGTCGCTTTCGTCGTACCAGGTGCCGTCCTCGCTCATCGGTGTGCCCCGGCGGTCTGCTGTACCAGTTCCTGCAGGTGGGCAATCACTTGCGCCTCGCTCATATCGCTGGTGTCGACGATCACCGCATCGTCGGCCGGCCGCAGCGGCGACACCGCGCGCGTCGAGTCCAGATGATCGCGACGCTTCACATCGGCCAGCACCGCCTCGTAGGCGTCGTCGATACCACCGGCGATGTTCTGTGCGTTACGCCGCTGCGCACGCACCTCCGGCGATGCGGTCAGAAAGATCTTGACATCGGCATCGGGCAGCACGACGGTGCCGATATCGCGACCCTCGACCACCACACCGCCGTCGCCGGCCGCCAGCTCGCGCTGCAACCGCACCAGCTGGGCGCGCACCGCGGGCACCGCGGACACCGCGGACACCGCGCGAGTCACGGCATCACCGCGAATCTCCGACGACACGTCCTCGCCGGCCAGGTAGGCCTGGTCCACGTCGGGGTCGTATCCGACGGCCAGGTCCACGTCGCGGGCGACATCGGCCACCCGCTGGGCGTCGTCGAGGTCCACCCCCGCGCGCAGCACCGCGAGTGTGACGATGCGATACATGGACCCGGTATTGAGGTAGCGCAGACCCATGGCACGCGCCAAACCTCTGGATACCGAAGACTTCCCGGTTCCTGCCGGCCCGTCCAAAGCGATCGTCAACACAGCACTCACATTCCCACCGCCTGATACAGCTCGCCGATCTCCTTGCGGGTCAAGGCCCGGATGTTGCCGGGCCGGGTGTCGCCCAGCTCCACCGTTCCGATACTGGTACGCACCAGGCTCTCGACCGGGAAGCCCACCGAGGCCAGCAGACGGCGCACGAGACGTTTGCGGCCCTCGTGCAACGTGACCTTCACCAGCGACTTGCCCGGCAAGGTGTCCACGACCGCGAAATCGTCGAGGGCGATCGGCCCATCGTCGAGTTCGACTCCGGCGCGCAACTTCTTGCCGAGCCCGCGCGGCACCGAACCCACCACCGTGGCCAGATAGGTCTTGGGCACCTCATAGGAGGGGTGCATCAAGCGGTGGGCCAGTTCGCCGTCATTGGTCAGCAACAACAAACCCTCGGTGTCGGCGTCCAGACGCCCGACGTGGAACAGGTTCTTGTTCCCGCGCACCCGGTGCTGCACCAGGTCCCCCACGCACGGGCGGCCCCGGTCATCGGACATCGTGGAGTGCATTCCGCGTTCCTTGTTGATCGCCAGATACACCAGGGTGTCATCGAGCTGCACCTTGACGCCGTCCACCCGGATCTCGGAGTTCTCGGTGTCCACCCGGGTGCCCAGCTCGGTGACGATCCGGCCGTCCACCTCGACACGCCCGTCCAGGATCATCCGCTCCGCCACCCGGCGAGAGGCAATTCCCGCCTGTGACAACACTTTCTGTAACCGAACACCATCCGGCTCGACCATGTCAGTCCTTGTCCACATCGAAACCCGACGGCGTGCCGGGTGCAGCGGGCGAACCGTCGAGCTTGGCGAAACGCGGTTCGGCGCTGAGGTTTTCACTCAGGTCATCGATGACGTCGACATCGGGCAACAGGGGCGCGATATCGGGGAGATCAGCCAGCGAGGACAGTCCGAGCCGCTCCAGAAACAGCTCGGTGGTGGCGAAAGTGACGGCGCCACTGTCCGAATCGGTACCCGCTTCGGTGATCAGGCCACGGGCGACCAGGGTACGCACGACTGCGTCGACGTTGACACCGCGCACGGCACTGACCCGGGCCCGCGTCACGGGCTGGCGGTAGGCCACCACGGCCAGCGTCTCCAATGCCGCGCGGGTCAGCTTGGAGCGCGCACCGTCGAGCAGCAGCCGCTCCACGTACGGGGCGTAGCGGGCGCGGGTGTACATCCGCCACCCGCCACCGGCCTCGCGCAGATCGATACCGCTGCCGCGTTCGGTGAGCTCGGCGGCCAGTTCGGTCAGGGTGGCCGCCACCCGGTCCTCGGAGGTGTCGGTGGCCGAGGCCAGCGCCTCGACCGTCACCGGGGTGTCCACCACCAGCAGCAGCGCCTCGATGACCGAGCGGAACTCGGCGTCGTCGAGGGACTCGGCCACCGGCTCCGCGGCGTCCTCGGAGACCTCTTCGGCGCCCGGTTCCGGGGCCGGGTCGACACCCGGCTCGGTATCGGTCACATGGTCGGTCATCAGTCTTCTTCCACTGCGGCTGCTAGGTGTTCGTTGGTTGGCCGATCTCCGGTCCACGAAACCTGGAGCACACCAAGCGGTTCTACTTGCTCGAATGCTACCGCCCTGGCCCGGTACAGCTCCAATAGCGCCAGGAACCGGCCGACGATCTCCATCGACCCCGCACAGTCGGCGACCAGCTCGGAGAACGACGCCCACTGCCCGACGCCGCGGGCCTCCAGCAACCCCATCAAGCGTTTGGCCTGTTCGGGAACCGAGACGGGCTGGATGTGCAGGTGGTCCAGGCGCACCGTCGGGACCGGACGCGGGGTGAAGGCGGTCGCCGCGATCTGGGCGAACCGGTCGGCGTCCACACCCAGCATGACCTCGGGTAACAGCTGTTCGAACTGCGGTTCCAGCGAAACCGCGCGCGGGTAGCTGCGCAGTGCGGCGGCTTCCAGTTCGGCGAACATCTCGGCGACGTGCTTGAACGCGCGGTACTGCAGCAGCCGCGCGAACAGCAGGTCGCGCACTTCCAGTAACGCCAGATCCTCTTCGTCGTGCACCTCGCCGGCGGGTAACAGCCGGGCCGCCTTCAGATCCAGCAGTGTGGCGGCAATCACCAGGAACGCCGTCGTCTCGTCGAGCTCGAGGTGGCGGCCGATCTCCTTGGTGTAGGCGATGAACTCGTCGGTCACCTGATGCAGGGCGACCTCGGTGACATCGAGGCGGTGCCCGAAGATCAGCTGCAACAGCAGATCGAAGGGGCCCTCGAAGTTGCTCAGCCGAACCTGGAAACCCTGAACAGCGTCCGGAGCGTCGGGAGCAGCCGCCTCGCTCACGTGATTGCCTCGCAGGCTCGGCTCTCCCGTGACCATCTATGGTTCGCTCCGCAAGCCTCGCTCACGTGATTGCCTCGCAGGCTCGGCTCTCCCGTGACCATCTATCGTTCGCTCCGCAAGCCTCGCTCACGTGATTGCCTCGCAGGCTCGGCTCTCCCGTGACCATCTATGGTTCGCTCCGCAAGCCTCGCTCACGACCCGAACCGGGCGATGACTTCGCGGGCCAACGATCGGTAGGCCAGGGCACCAGTGGATTTCGGCGCCCAACTGGTGATCGGCTCGCCCGCCACACTGGTTTCCGGGAACCGCACGGTCCGGGTGATGACGGTGTCGAACACCAGATCGCCGAACCGCTCGACCACCCGGGCCATCACCTCCCGGGCATTGACGGTGCGATGGTCGAACCGGGTGACCAGGATGCCGCTGATCTCCAGCTTGGGGTTGAGCCGGTCCTTCACCTTCTCGACGGTGTCGGTGAGCAACGCCAACCCGCGCAGCGAGAAGTACTCGCATTCGGTCGGGATGATCACGCCATCGGCGCAGGCCAAGCCGTTGACGGTGAGCAGGCCGAGTGACGGCTGGCAATCGATGAGCACATAGTCATACCGATCCAGTACGGGATAGAGCGCACGGGCCAGCGACTGCTCCCGGCCCACCTCGTTGACCAGCTGGATCTCCGCCGCCGACAGGTCGATATTGCTGGGCACCAGATCCAGCCCGGGCACCCGGGTGTTGATGATCACCTGGTCGATCGACACCCGCGGCTCGACCAGCAGGTTGTGCACGGTGTGCTCGAGGTCGTAGTGCGGCACCCCGAGCCCGGCGGACAACGCGCCCTGTGGGTCCAGGTCCACCAGAAGCACCCGACGGCCGTATTCGGCCAGGCTGGCGCCCAGATTGATGGTCGACGTGGTTTTGCCGACCCCGCCCTTCTGGTTGCACATGGCGATCACCTTGGCGGGACCATGCACGCTGCGCGGGCGGGGTTCGGGGATATCGCGCGGCGGCCGCCCGGTGAGGCCGATCTCGGGGGCAGTTTCGTCTTCGCTCATGCAGCAGCCACGCAGATCCGGCGGCCCTCATCCATGGCGAACATCGCAGCAGAGTCTAGCTGCGGATAACGGTCCGGTACCGCAGACCCGCTGGCTAATCTCGCAGGTATGGGACTGACCAGACGGTTGCCGTTCCTGCGCTGGTCCTTCCTGCGGCTCGCGTGGGGCGCCCGCAACATCACCCGCACCGGCCAGATCGGAGATGGACGGGAGGCGGCCGCCGCCGACTTCGTGGAGGCTCAGGCCCGCCCCGGCGATATCGACGACGTGATCGCCGCCATCGACCGCTTCGCCTACGAGCACTCTTACCTGATCAACGTCGGCGACGAAAAGGGTCTGCTGTTGGACGCCGCGGTGCAGCGGGCCTGCCCGGCCACCGCGCTCGAGCTGGGCACCTATTGCGGCTACGGGGCGCTGCGCATCGCCCGGGCCGCTCCGCAGGCGCAGGTGTTCTCGGTCGAACTGTCGGCGGCCAACGCCGAGGTAGCCCGCCGGATCTGGCGGCACGCCGGGGTCGCAGACCGGGTGCACTGCGTCGTGGGCACCATTGGTGACGGCGGCGCCACGCTGGACGCGCTGGGGTTCGGCCCTGGTCAGCTGGACTTCCTGTTCATCGACCACGACAAGGACGCCTATCTGCCCGATCTGCAGGCAATCCTGGACCGAGGCTGGCTGCGGCCGGGGTCGGTGGTCGTCGCCGACAACGTCGGGCTGCCCGGCGCCCCGCGCTACCGCGCCTACATGAGCGACCACGAGGGCTCAGACTGGCGGACCGTCGAGCACAGGACGCACGCCGAGTACCAGACGCTGCTGACCGATCTGGTGCTCGAGTCGGACTACCTCGGCGGTTAGCGTGCCCGCGGATGGGCCCCGGCCCATACCTCGCGCAGCGCACTGACGGTCACCATGGTGTATATCTGCGTGGTGGTCACCGACGCGTGCCCCAGCAGTTCCTGCACGACGCGCACATCGGCACCGCCCTCAAGCAGATGGGTGGCGAACGAATGCCGCATGGTGTGCGGCGAGACGTCCGCGGCGATCCCGGCCGCGGCGGCCGCGTCCTGGAGCACCTGCCAGGCGCTCTGCCGGGACAACCTGCCGCCGCGGGCGTTGAGGAAGATGCCGGGCACGCCCTTGCCGCGGCGCGCCAGCTCCGGGCGCCCCCGCACCAGGTAGTTCTCCAGCGCGCTGACGGCGGGCCTGCCGATCGGCACCAGCCGCTGCTTGCCGCCCTTGCCCCGCAGCAGCACCGAACGCGACTGGGTGTCGACATCGTCGATGTCCAGCCCGACCGCCTCGGAGATCCGGGCACCGGTCGAGTACAGGACCTCCAGCAGCGCCCGGTTACGGAGCGTCAGCGGGCCGTCGGATTCACGATCGCCCCCGGCGGCCTCCAGCAGCGCGACCACCTCATCGAGGGTGAGGCTCTTGGGCAGCCGTCGGCTCGGCGTCGGCGGTTTGACCGCGCGGGCCACGTCGATCTCGACCACCCCCTCGGCGGTCAAGAACCGGTGCAGACCGCGCACTGCGACCAATGTGCGCGCCGCCGACACCGCCGACAACGCCGTGGCACCGTTGTCGGGGTCGCCCTTGCGCAAGGCCACCAGGAAGTCGCTGACATCGGTCTCACCGACCGCACGCAGGTCCGCGATCCCGCGACCGGCGAGGTGTTCGGCGTAGCGGCGCAGGTCACGCCGATACGAACTCAGGGTGTTGGCCGCGACGCCGCGCTCGATGGCCAGATGATCCAGATAGCCCTGAATCTGCTCGTCGAGTATCCCGGTCGCGGTCGCCATCTCAGTCCTGTCGGGCAGCGAACGCGTGCGGTCGGTCCGTCCACGGGCTGTCCACCGACCGCAGTGCCGACCGGTCGGTCGCCGCGTGCGCGGCCAGAATCCCGGCCACCGCAATCGAATTGACGATCTCCCCGGCCAGTACGCGCGCTACGGCTTCGCCGAGGGGCAGCCAGTCCACGGTCAGGTCGGCTTCCTCATGTTCGGCCTCGGGCCGCCCGATCTCGGAAAGCCCGGTGGCCAGGAACACCCGTATGCTCTCGTCGCTGAAACCGGGCGATGACACGATATCGACCAGTACCGCCCAGTTGTCGGCGGCCAGGCCCGCCTCCTCGTGCAGTTCCCGGGCGGCGGTCAGCACCGGCTCTTCGCCCTCCACATCGAGCAGGCCGGCAGGAATCTCCCACAGCCGGCGCCGCACCGGGTGGCGGTACTGGTACACCATGGCCACCCGATCCCGGTCGTCGAGTGCGACAACGGCCACCGCTCCGAAATGCTCGACCACCTCACGGCGTGCCACGACCCCGCCGGGCATCTGCACGTCATCGACCCGCAGCGCGAGAATCTTTCCCGCGTAGACGGTCTGGGCAGACCGGGTGGCGAAATCGTGTTCAGCCACGGCGGGCCGGTTCGGCTTCCTCGATCTCGGACCCGTTGGAGCGCGGCAGTTGCTCCAGCGGCAGCAATTCACCGGCCTTGTAGTCCAGCGCCGCGCCGATGAAGGCCGCGAACAGTGGATGCGGACGGGTCGGGCGACTCTTGAGCTCGGGATGGGCCTGCGTACCCACCAGGAAAGGATGCACGTCGGCGCTGTACTCCACGAACTCGACCAGATGCCCGTCGGGCGAGGTGCCGGAGAACTTGAGTCCGCTCTGGGCGATCCGGTCCCGGTAGGCGTTGTTGACCTCGTAGCGGTGCCGGTGACGTTCGGACACCTCGGTGGCGCCATAGGCTTGGGCCACAATCGAACCCGGCTCCAGCACCGCCGGATAGGCACCCAGGCGCATGGTGCCGCCCAGATCGGCATCCCCGGCCACGGCTTCGAGCTGATCGGCCATGGTGGCGATCACCGGGTCCGGGGTGTCCGGATCGAATTCCGAGGAGCTGGCCTCGGTCAGTCCCACCGAACGGGCGGCCTCGATGACGATGCACTGCAAGCCCAAGCACAACCCGAGCACCGGCACACCGCGCTTGCGGGCATAGCGGATGGCGCCGAGCTTGCCCTCGATCCCGCGGATGCCGAACCCGCCGGGGATCAGCACGCCGTGCACATCCTCCAGTGCGGCCACCGCACCGGCGTCGGTCTCGCAGTCGTCGGAGGCGATCCACCGGATATCGACCTTGGCGTGATGGGCGAAACCGCCGGCACGCAGCGCCTCGGCGACCGACAGGTACGCATCGGAAAGATCGATGTACTTGCCCACCAACGCGATTCGCACCGTCTCCTGCGGCTCGTGCACCCGCCGGAGCAGGTCGTTCCATTGAGTCCAGTCCACGTCACGGAACGGCAGGTTGAGCTTTCGCACCACGTAGGCGTCGAGTTCTTCGCGGTGCAGCACCTTGGGAATGTCATAGATCGACGGTGCGTCCGGGGTGGAGATGACGCCGTCGATATCGACATCGCACATCAGCGCGATCTTGTTCTTCAGCCCCTCCGGTACGTCGCGGTCACACCGCAGGATCAGCGCGTCCGGCGCAATACCGATGCTGCGCAGTGCGGCCACCGAGTGCTGGGTGGGTTTGGTCTTCAGCTCGCCCGACGGCGCCAGGTACGGCACCAGCGAGACGTGCAGGAAGAACACGTTGTCGCGGCCCACCTCATGGCGTACCTGGCGCGCCGCTTCCAGGAACGGCAGCGACTCGATATCGCCGACGGTGCCGCCGATCTCGGTGATCACCACATCGGGGCGGTTGCCCTGGGCATCCGGTTCGGCCATCGCCAGGATGCGGTGCTTGATCTCGTCGGTGATGTGCGGGATCACCTGGACGGTGTCACCGAGATATTCCCCGCGACGTTCCTTGGCGATCACCGAGGAGTACACCTGGCCGGTGGTCACATTGGCCGACCCGGACAGGTCGCGGTCCAGGAAGCGCTCATAGTGGCCGACGTCGAGGTCGGTTTCGGCGCCGTCCTCGGTGACGAAGACCTCGCCGTGCTGGAACGGGTTCATGGTGCCCGGGTCGACATTGAGATACGGGTCGAGCTTCTGCATCGTCACCTGCAACCCACGCGCGGTGAGCAGCTGGCCGAGGCTACTTGCCGTCAGGCCTTTACCGAGTGAGGACGCGACACCACCGCTGACGAAGAGGTGTTTGGTCGCGGTTTGCGGGTGCTTGCGTAACTTCGCTTGACCGGGCAACTGCAACCTCCGTGGCGATGGGGCGAGCTGGCTTGCGCCGACTCAGGGCCTGCCGACCCACGGAATCTCACCTTAACACCAGCGCCGACAAGCCGCGCCTGACGCGCCGGTGCGCAGCGACCTACTGCGGGACGGTGAGCGAGTTCGCACCCTGTCCGATGCCGTAGCGGCCGGGCTGGCCGCCGCGCAGCAGATCGCTCAACGCCAGCGCGGTGGTGATGCGGCCCGACTCGACGTCGACGTCATCGACCGTGCTCACCGCACCCGACAGTCCCGCATCGGCGCGCGTCACCGCGACGGCCGCGGTGCCGGTCGCCGACCCGTCCCGCCCGGCCAACACGACACCGCCGCCATGTGGTGCCAGGCCCGCGGCGAATCGGGCCACCGTCGCGCCTCGGTTGCCGGCATCATCACCGAGCGAGCCGCCGGTGATGATCACGGCGGTGTCCGCGGCACCGATGCCCTGCGCGTCGTAGGAGATGAACCCGGTCTCGCGCAGCGTGCTCAGCACGATATCGCGTTGATCGTCGGGGACGGCGGGGTCGCGGCCGCGCAGCAGCGCGATCCCGAGCAGGTCGCCGGCCGCCGATCCCTGATCCAACGATGCGGTACTCAGTTGCCGCCCGGCTGGAACGATCGGTGAATTGACCACTGACAGCAGCTTTTCCGACGAGTTTGCCTCGACGAACTGCGGCGTCAAGGCGATGGTGACGGTGGTGGTGGCGCCGGCCAGGCTGACCAGCCGGGCCACGGCGTCCACATCGTCGTCGGCGGCATCAGGGGTTCGGAAGATCACCACCGACTTGTCACGCAGCGTATCTCGCAAGATCCGTGGCGCCATCAATCCGTCGAATTCACCTGCCGCGCTCAGCTTCTCGTTGAGCTCGTTCTTCTGCTCGGTCAGGGTGTCGATCTCGCTGCGCAAGTCGGCCTTGTCGCTGCGCAGGCCGGACAACACTGTGTCCGAGAACAGCCCGGAGCCCAGCACCACACCCACGGCCAACGCGAGGAATACCGCCGCCAGCGAGATGGCATGCGTGCGCAGCGAAATCATGTGGAGAACCCCTCAGAGAAGTTGACCGGGATCGTCGAGCAGGATCTAGGAGACCAGGCCCTGCGCCCACAGCAGGAAGCGGTTCCAGTACTCGACGACCCAGTCGATCACCGTTGCGTCGACCCTGGTCACCCAGAGCGCGACGATCACCGCGACCAACATCGCCAGCACCAGCAGGGCGATCGCGCCCGCCGACACCCGGCTGCGGTAGAGGGTGGCCACCGCCTTGGCGTCGACGAGTTTCTCGCCGACTTTGAGGCGGGTCAGGAAGGTCGACGGGTTGCTCTGCTGGCGGGAGCGATCGAAGAATTCCTCGATGGTCGCGCTGTGGCCGGCGGTGACGATCAGGGATGCCCCGTGGTGGTCACACAGCAGCAGCGCGAGGTCCGCGGCCGACCCGGCGGCCGGGAAGGTCATCGCGCCGACACCGAGATCCTGGATGCGTTCCAGACCCGGGGCATGCCCGTCGGCGTCGGCGGGCAACACGACCTGTGCGCCACAGCGCAGCGCGTCGGTACTGATGGTGCTGG
The DNA here is from genome assembly GCA_021648845.1 of Mycobacterium sp. MBM. GTDB lineage: Bacteria > Actinomycetota > Actinomycetes > Mycobacteriales > Mycobacteriaceae > Mycobacterium. The sequence goes on from JAKJHY010000013.1 coordinate 185,457, forward strand.
GATCGCCGACGATGAGCGCCGGCCGGTAGCCTGCCTTGCGCAGCAGATCGGCTCCGGTACCGACCCCCACCAGCACGGGCTGGTACTCCTTGATGAACGGCTTGAGGGCCTTGAGATCATCGGCGGCGGTGGGCCCTTCGGTCACCACCACGACATGCCTGCGGTCCATGTCGACGTCGATGTCGGGAATGCCCATCCCGTCGATCAGCAACGGGCTCTCGCTGCGGATGAACTCGATGGTGTTGCCGGCGAATGCCTCAAGGTGCGCGACGAGCCCGCTCTTGGCTTCCACCATGAGCTCGTGGATCTCCAGATCGGTGCGTTCGGTGCCAAGACCGATACGGCGGTCCCCGGAGTAGACGCCGCCGTTGTTCAGCCGGATGCGTGCGCCGTCCTTGATTTTCTTGAAGATCTCCGGGCCCGCCTCGTCGATCAGGACGATGCCGTTGGCCACCAGCACCTCAGGCCCGAGGTTGGGGTAGCGCCCGGAGATGGACGGCGAGGCGTTGACCACGCCGGCGACCTCCGCCTCCACCAGGGCGTCCGCGGTGATGCGGTCGAGGTCCTGCGCATCGAGGACGACGATATCGCCGGGCCCGATGCGACGGAGCAATCGATCAATGTCCCGGTCAACGCGGGCGGTACCGATTACGCCCGGCTTTGAGCTGGCATTACGCGATAGCAACGCTGACATCTTCATGCGGCGATTCTGGACGCCAACCCTCAAGTTGAGGTGGAGGCGCGCCGTAACACCAGCCCCACAAGTTTTCTTTTGTCACATCTGCAACACCAGCGCGATCTCAATCCCGCTTCGCGGCATAGTGCCGGGCAGCCTTGGCGCGATTGCCACAGGTGGTCATCGAATGCCAACGACGGGTGCCGTTCTTGGACGTGTCGTAGAACCACAGCACGCAGTGTTCATGCGCACACTGTTTGATCCGGTCCGGCGCCGCCCCCAGCAGCCGCAGCAGATCATCGGCGGCCAGCCAACCCGGCAGCCATTCGGGTCGCGCCACCTCGGCCTCCTCGTGCGGCCCGGTGACGTCGAGAGTGCGGCGGATCCGTCCGCGTTCGAGCACGGCATTGACATCGTCGATCTCGCCCGCCGACACCGCACGCAGCACGGCATCGCGGGCCTGCACCACCGCGACACGCGTCTTCTCGTCGGCCGAGCAGCGCGCGTCGAGATCGTTGGCGACCAGCCAACACCGCAGGCCGGTCACATCGGTCAGCAGATCCTGTGGGCCATCCGGCGACATCCACACGGTGTTCAGCAGGTCCAACGCCAGGGGTTCGCCGATGTGCGGGCGCGGATCACGCATGCCACCAGCGTAGCCCGCTAACCACTGAATCTCATTTAGATGGTTGACATCGAGGAGCGGTAGTTCTAACCTTCAAATGTCACTACATCGGTTATATGGATGTTTCGATGATCGCACCCACTGCCCCGCAGCTCGCCCCCGGCCACGTCGGACTCAACGTCACCGACCTCACCCGTTCCGTGGACTTCTACCGGCGCGCACTCGGTTTCGAACAGCTCGCGATCAGCGACAGCGGCGACCGCCGGTTCGCCTTCCTTGGTGTCGACGGCGACCTGCGCCTCACCTTGTGGCAGCAGAGCGATGGCGAATTCTCCGGTCGCACCCCCGGCCTGCATCACCTGTCGTTCCGGGTCGACACCATCGAACAGGTTCGGGCCGTGCAGTCCGTACTCGGCGACCTCGGTGTGACATTCGCGCACGACGGTGTGGTGGCGCACGGCGAAGGTGCGGCCTCGGGTGGCATCTTCTTCACCGACCCGGACGGCATCCGGCTCGAGGTCTACGCACCGAGCGGAGCCGAGGCCGAGCCCGCGCCGAACGGCGAGAGCCCCACCTGCGGCTTCTTCTAGCGGCGCGCCATGACCGTCTACCACCCAGGCGAACTGGCAGTGCAGCGGCGGCTCGGCCAAAGCGATATCGCCGCACGCCTGAGCCGTATGATCCGAGACGAGATCCCCGACGCCGCAGCGCAATTCCTGGCCGAGCAGCCGATGATCGTGCTGTCCGGCGCCGACGACACCGGACGGATCTGGACCAGCCTCGTGACCGGTGCGCCCGGATTCGTGCACGTGGACCGGTCGTCCGACGGCCCCGAACAGATCGTCATCGACGGGTTGCCCGTCGATGGCGACCCCCTGCGTGTGCCGGTGAGCACCACGCCGGCACGGGTCGGCATGATCGCCATCGAGCCGCAGACCCGGCACCGGATGCGGGTCAACGGCCTGGCCACGCCGACCGGTACCGGCCTGATGCTCCTACCCGATCAGGTCTATTCGAATTGCCCGAAATACATCTCCCGCCGGCATGTCGACGGGGCCGCGAGTCCCGCCGGTGAACGCGTGGTCCGCCACGGCGCATCACTCGACGCGCGCACGGCGCAGATCGTCTCGGCAGCCGATACCTTCTTCGTCGGGTCCGCCGACGCCGAGGGAAACGCAGATGCCTCCCACCGCGGCGGCAATCCGGGCTTCCTACAGGTGCTTTCACCGACCCGACTGCGCTGGCCCGACTACCGCGGCAACTCGATGTTCATGACGCTGGGCAATATCAGCGTCAACCCCCGGTCCGGGCTGCTGATCCCGGACTGGAATACCGGAGCCACCCTGCAGCTCACGGGCAGCGCCGAGATCATCTGGGAGGCCGGCGAGCACGCCCAGTGCTCGGTCGAGTTCACCATCGACGGGCTCGTCGAACTGTCCGGCGTGAGCCCGCTGCGTTGGAGTAGCGCCGAACTGTCCCCGGCCAACCCGGCCTGACTATGCGGTGCGGTCCCGCTGGGCGGACTCCCACAGCTCACGCGCATGCGCGCGCCCGCTGTCGGTGTCACCGAGACCGGCCAGCATCCGGGCCAGTTCGGCCACCCTGTCCTCGTCCTGCAGGCGCACGACACGGCTGGACTTGGGGCCGCTCTCGACCACCAAGTGCGTATCGGCGTACGCAGCGACCTGCGGCAGGTGTGTGACGACGATGACCTGGTGAGTACGGGCCAAGCGCGCCAACCGGCGACCGATCTGCACCGCCGCACGCCCGCCGACACCGGCATCCACCTCGTCGAACACCATGGTGGTGCCCATGGAATCGGTGCGCGCGGCCACCAAGACCACCTCCAGAGCCAGCATCACGCGCGACAACTCACCGCCGGAAGCACTCTTGGCCAGCGGTAGCAGTTCGGTGCCGCGGTGCGCGGCGAACCCGAACTCCACCGCGTCGACCCCATGGTGCCCGGCGTGCGCGCACACCCCGTCGGCCAGGGTGATCGGCGCGGAGTCATCGGCGCGGGCGACCAACGGGGTCACCCTGATACCGAAGTCGGCCCCCGCCATCGCCAGCCCGGACAACTCGGCGGTGACCGCCTTGGACAGCGCCTTGGCGGCCTTGGTCCGCGCCTTGGTGAGGTCGGCGGCCGCGGCCACCACCCGCGCCTGCAGGTCATCGACCCGCTGCTGCAGACCGGCCAGCGCCTCTTCGGAGACGTCGAGCTGTGCGAGCCGATCGCGGGACTCCTTGGCCCAGGCCAGCACGGCATCGATATCGGCCCCGTACTTGCGGGTCAGCCCGCGCAGCTCAGCCTGGCGAGCCAGTTTGGCTTCCAACGTGCTTGCATCGCTGGGAAGTTCGGACAGAAAGTCGCCGATCTCACCGGCCACGTCGGCGATGACGGCAACCGCCTCGGCCAACCGCTCCCCCAACGCCTGCAACGCACCGTCATCGGTGCCCGCCAGTGCGGCACGGGCTGCGGCGACATTCGCCGCAGCCGAGGCCTCCTCGGCGCCGACCTCCTCGGGCAGGCCCACCAGCGCGCCCCGCGCCACCGCAGCGGCCTCCCGCAGCGCGTCGAGTTCGGAGAGCCGGCGAATATCGGCGACCAACGCATCGTCCTCACCCGGCGCCGGGTCGACGGTGTCGATCTCGTTGAGCCCGAAGGTCAACCGGTCCGCCTCCAGCGCGAGTTCGCGCGCGCGTTGGGTGCGGTCGTTGAGATCACGGCGGGCGGCAAGCCACTCCTCACGCAGTGTCCGGTACTTGCGCAGCGGTGCGCCGATATCGGCATAGCGGTCCAGGGCGCCGCGCTGTTCGTCGGGGCGCATCAACCTCAGCTGATCGTTCTGTCCGTGCAGGGCCAACAATTCGTTGGTGAAACCGCTCAGCGATTTCGCCGGCACGCTGCGCCCTCCCAGGTAGGCGCGGGACGGGCCGTCGCGGCTCACCGACCGCGCCGCAATGACGCTGTCGTCGTCATCGCGCTCGGCGCCCGAGGAGTCCAGGATCTCGTCGATGCGCCCGGTGACGTCGTCGCCGAGATCGGCGGTGACAAAGCGGCCTTCCACCACCGCCCGATCCGCGCCGGTACGCACCCGGCTCGCATCGGCACGCGCACCGCCGAGCAGGTGCAGGCCGGTCACCACCATCGTCTTGCCTGCGCCGGTCTCGCCGGTCAGCACGGTCAGACCGCGATCGAACTCGGCCGTCGCCGAGCTGATCGCCCCCAGGGACTCGATGCGTATCTCGGAGAGCACTATTGGCCGCGCCATCCGGTGACGGGCAGCCGGAACTTACGCACCAACCGGTCGGTGAACGGTGCACTGTCCAGTCGCACCCACTTCAGCGACGTCGCGCAGCGGGTCACCTCCAGCCGCGCGCCGGCCGGCACCGCCATCTTGCGCCGGCCGTCGCAGAACGCCACCGCATCATTGCCGCCGGCCTCGATCTCGATGGCGATGGACGCATCCGGGCTGGTGACCATCGGCCGGGCGAACAGCGCGTGGGCATTGTTGGGCACCACCAGGATCGCCTCCAGGTCCGGCCACAGGATCGGCCCGCCCGCGGAGAACGCGTAGGCCGTCGACCCGGTCGGCGTCGAGACGAGCACCCCATCGCAGCCGAAGGAGGACACCGGTCGGCCGTCGACCTCGAGCACCACACCGAGCACCCCGAGCCGCGGCCCCTTCTCCAGGCTGGCCTCGTTCAGCGCCCAGCCGTGGTCGAGCACCGCCCCGCCGGCGCGCACCACGATGTCGAGCGTCATGCGCTTCTCGATGCGGTAGTCGCGGGCGATGACATGATCCAGAACATCGTCGAGCGCGTCGGCCTCGGCTTCGGCCAGGAAGCCGATACGCCCGAGATTGAGTCCCAGAACCGGGATCTCGGCATTGCGGGCGAGTTCGGCCGCACGCAGAAACGTCCCGTCCCCGCCGAGCGCGAGCACCAGCTCGCACCCCTCGGCGGCATGTTCGTCGGCGTCGACGACCGCGATGTCCACGCCCAGCGCCCGCATCTCATCCGGCGCCAGATGCAGCGAGCCGCGGTCGACCGCCTCGGCCGTCAACACTCGCAGCCCGATATCGTGGTCGCCGAGCACCTTCTCGACGCGCCGGGCGGTCTCGGTGGCCTCAGCACGCCCGGTGTGGACGACCAACAGGACAGATCGCTCCTTGCTGGATGGCTGGGAAGTCATTGCGGCCCTTCGTCAATGGCACGAGCAACGGCACGTTCGAGATCCTCGCCGATCAGCGGCTCATCGGTCTCGGCACGGAATCGCAGGAAGAACTCCACATTGCCGGACGGCCCGGGCAGCGGGCTGGCCGTGACAGCGACGGTGTGCCAGCGCAACTCGGCGGCTTTGTGCGCGACGGACAGCACGGCCTCGGCCCGCAGCGCCGGATCCGACACCACACCGCCGGCACCGACCCGGTCCTTGCCGACCTCGAACTGGGGTTTCACCATCGGGACGATATCGGCGTCCCGGCGACAGCATGCGGTCAGCGCGGGCAGCACGGTCGCCAGCGAGATGAAGGACAGATCGGCGACCACAAGATCGACCCGGCCACCGATCGCCTCCGGTGTCAGGGTTCGGACATTGGTGCGCTCCAGCACGTGCACCCGCTCATCGGAACGCAGCGACCAGGCCAGTTGTCCGTAACCGACGTCGGCTGCCACGACCTCGGCGGCGCCCCGGTCCAGCAGCACCTCGGTGAAGCCACCGGTGGATGCGCCCGCGTCCAGGCAACGGCGACCCTCGACCGGCACACCGAAGGCGTCCAGCGCCCCAATCAGTTTGTGCGCACCTCGCGATACCCAGGTGCATTCGTCGGCGGCGACGGTGAGTTTGGCATCTACCGAGACGGCGGTCGCCGGTTTGGCCGCCGGCATGCCGTCAATGCGGACACGACCGGCACCGATCAATTCGGCAGCCTGCTGGCGTGACCGGGCCAGACCCCGCCGCACCAGCTCGGCATCCACCCGCGCTCGTCGCGTCATCGGGTCGTCATCTTCGAGTCACTGCCCCCGGATCGCGTCGCCCCGGCCCTCCACCGACTCCAGTGCGCGCACCAGCAGGTCGTGTGCCTCTTCCAAGCGCGTCGCGACGGCATCGATCTCGGCGTTCGCCAGCCCGCCGGATTCGATATCCGGCAGGTCTGCCAGCAGTGCCGCAATGTGGGTGCGGATCTGCTCGGGGTCGGTACTCATATCGCTGATCACGCTAGTCGATGCGGTCAGCCCAGCAGTGACCAGCGTTGCAATGCGGCGCCCGCCGTGTCGTCACCTGCCGCAACGGTGAGCCGGTCGGTGGCGGCCCATAGGGCATGAGCAGTGGCGCGGACGATGCTCAACGGGTCCCCGGCGTCGGCACCGGCGGTCCGCACGACAAGGGTCGATCCGACGATCTCGGTCTGCCAGCCCGGTTGGGCCGTGATCCGCAATGCCCCGGCATCGGTGTGCAGCGCACGCAGATCTTCGGCGACGAAGTCAGGCCGACTGCCCGGCGCGGCGAACACCATATCGGCGGCGTTGTTCACTCCGGTCAGCACCATCAGGCTGGGCAGCCCGGCGGCATTCGCCCCCTCGATGTCGGTATCCAGCCGATCGCCGACCACCAACGGTCTTGCGAACGTGCCCCGCGCCAGCGCATCGTTCATCAGGGTCGGAGCGGGCTTACCGGCCACCTGCGGCTCCGAGTCGGTCGCCGCCTGCAACGCGGCGACCATCGAGCCGTTGCCGGGCAGGAGTCCGCGTTCCGAGGGCAGCGTGCGGTCCACGTTGGCGGCCACCCACACCGCGCCGGCGCGGATGGCCAACGCGGCCTCGGACAGGATCGCCCATCCCGTCTCGGGACTATGGCCCTGCACGACGGCCACGGGATTGTCGTCGGCTGTGCGGACCGGTTCGAGTCCCCGTGCAGCCACCTCGGCGGCCAGCGAGTCGGTCCCCACCACCAATACGGCGGCCCCGGGGGGCAGTTGGCCGGCGAGCAGCCGGGCGGCGCTCTGGGCGCTGGTGACGACGTCGTCGGGGGTGGCATCGAAGCCGAGCTCGCGGAGGTGCCCGGCGACCTCAGCGGCGGACCGGGATGCGTTATTGGTGACGTAGAGGGCGCGGGCATTCAACGTCGCCAGGCTCTGCACCGCGCCGGCGGTCGGTTCGTGACCACGAAAGACGGTGCCATCCAGATCCAGGAGCAGACAGTCATGCTCCCGCGCCAGTGTGCCCATCTCAGGTCAGCTCGGTGAGGCGTTCTTCGGCGTCGGTGACACCTTCGACGTCGACGGCGGCGGCATTGATGAAGGCCTGCACCGCGTCGTCGACGCGGCCGAGCGCCAGCAATGTCTCGGCATAGACATAGAAGAGCCGGGCGCTGGTGGTGCCGAGCCGGGTGGCATCCAGCGGGGGGCTGGACAGGATCGCCAGTGCCTGCTCGTGTTGCCCGAGATCGGAGCGCGCACCGGCCACCACGATGCGCAGCTCATCGGCATCGTCGCCGGTGAGCTGCAGGGCCTCTTCGCTGCGGGCCAGCTCCACCGCGCGTTCGGGCCGTCCGACGCCGCGTTCGCAGTCGGCGATCAGCGGCAGGAGCGCAGACTTGCTGCCCATCCGGCGGGCGGCCCGAAGCTCGGCGAGGGCCTGCGCCCAGTCACCGCAGTAGTAGGCGGCGATACCGACCGCCTCGCGGACGGCTGCGATGCGGCCCGAGCGGGCACGCGCGGCACGCGCATGCTCCAGCGCCGCTGCGGGATCGTCGTCGAGAAGTTCGCCGGCCGCCACCAGATGCCGCGCCACGACATCGGCGGTGGACTTGTCCAGGGTGATCAGCTCACTGCGGACCTCGGGGGACAGTTGCTTGGCTTCGATCTCCGGAGGGATACGCGGGCCGACCGGACGATCCGCGCCGTCCTGGTCTCGCCGACTGCTGGGCCCGGACGACCACGGCGGGTTGGGCCGGTCGCGACCACCCCGCTGAGGTGCACCGGTGGCACCGGATCGACGTCCGTTCCCGCCGGCGCGCGGACCGTCTCCGGCCGCCCGACGAAAGGGCCGTTCGCCGCTGCTGCCTTGTCTGTCCTCGGCCACAGTCGCCTTCCTGATTGATCAACTGTCTTTCCGAAAGGATAGCCGGGAGCCGGCGAAAGACGACAGTTGCACAAATATCGACCATTGATCGCCATTAAATTCGGGCTCAATTAATGGTCTCCGAATAACACTCATACACAAATGCCCGAGCCCCCCAAATTGTGTGTTTGGGGGGCTCGGGTTTTAATGTGTGTTCGGCGGTGTCCTACTTTT
>JAKJHY010000014.1 GCA_021648845.1 Mycobacterium sp. MBM
CGAGGCCACTCCGCCCTCGGCGGACACCCACCCATCAGCCGACTCGCCGCCTGACAACAACGTGTCAGGTCACAACAGTTAGCCGGTAGCGCCTACCCGTGCGTACCGGGTGGATATAACAGAGCAGATGCTCTGTTATATTTGGCCGGTGCCCCGGCCTCGCGTGTACGACCTGGACACGGTGCTCGACGCCGTGGAGCACCTCAGCGCCGACCACGGTCCGGCGTCTGTGACCGTGCGGGCGGTCGCAGCGGCGGCGGGCGTGTCCAATGGCGCTCTCTACCACAACTTCTCGTCACGGCCGGACCTCATGGCCCGGGCCTGGCTGCGGGCCGCAAACCGATTCTTGGATGTGCAGCGCGCGGCAATCCGCCTCGCCGCCACCGGCGCCGACGCCGTGGTGGCGGCCGCCCACGCGCCGGGGACCTTCGCCGAGCAGCATCCCGGCTCCGCGCGCCTGGTGCTCAGCGTGCGGCGTACCGAGATCCTCGGAGCGGAGCTCTCCGAGCAGCTCGGCGCCGAGCTGAAAGACCTGGACACGCTCCTGGTGCAGGTGATGGTGCAGCTCGCCGACGGGATGTGGGGGCGCCGTGACGCCGCCGCCGTCGACACCATCACCACCTGCATCGTCGATCTGCCGACCGCGATCCTGCTCAGCCGCGACCGGCTGCATGACCCAACGGCCCGGCTCCACCTGACCGCCGCCGTCCGGGCAGTACTCGACAGCGGACCGCCACCCCGAAAGGAACGACACCGATGACACCGACCTTGCAGACCGTGGATGATGTCGCCGTCCTCACCCTCGGTGACGACGAGAACCGCTTCACCCCCGACTTCCTGGAGACCGTGCACACCCTGCTCGACCGGGTGCTGGCCGAACAGGCGACCGGCCTGGTCACCACGGCGACCGGCAAGTTCTACTCCAACGGCCTCGACCTGGACTGGCTGGCGGCCAATGAGGAACGGACCGGGTGGTATGTCGGGCAGGTGCAGACACTGCTGGCCCGGGTGCTCACGCTGCCGGTCCCGACGGTGGCGGCCATCGTCGGGCATGCCTTCGGGGCCGGCGCCATGCTCGCCACCGCCCACGACTTCCGGGTGATGCGCGCCGACCGCGGCTTCTTCTGCTTCCCGGAGGCCGATATCCGGATTCCGTTCACACCGGGTATGGCCGCACTCATCCAGGCGAAGCTGACGCCGCAGGCGGCGGTCGCGTCGATGACGACCGGCAGGCGTTTCGGCGGACCGGACGCGCAGGCGTACGGGATCGTGGACGCCGTGGCCCCCGAGGATGCGGTCACCGCCGACGCGCTGGCGTTGGTGCGGCCGCTGGCCGGCAAGGATCCCGGCACGCTCGGGGCGATCAAGACGACGATGTTCGGTGCGGCCGCCGACGCGCTCACGGCATCCCGGTGACGACCGGCGCGGCGCCACCCTGATAAGGATTGACCATGGGAACCAATCAGCGCGCCACGATCGTGATGGCCGATGACGAAATCACCGAGTTCATCGACCGCAGCCGCACCGCCACCATGGCGACCGTGCTGCCCAGCGGCCGGCCCCACCTGGTGGCCATGTGGTACGCCGTCATCGACGGCGAAATCTGGTTCGAGACGAAGGCCAAATCGCAGAAGGCGGTGAACCTGCGCCGCGACCCGACCGTCACCGTACTCATCGAGGACGGGCACACCTACGACACCTTGCGCGGGGTCTCCATCGACGGGACGGCCGAGATCATCGACGACCCGGAGACCAACCTGCGGGTCGGCATCAGCGTGTGGGAGCGCTACACCGGGCCCTACTCCGAGGACATGAAACCCTTTGTGGAGCAGATGATGAACAACCGGGTCAGTGTCCGGGTGGTGGAATCGCGGCGACGCAGTTGGGATCACCGTAAGTTGGGCATGCCCCCGGTCCCGCTGGGTGGCAGCACCGCGCAGTACCTCGGCTAGCGGGGCGGCGGGCTGAAGCCGCCGCTGAGCAGCGCGACGGCGACACCGCTGCCGATCGGGCCGTGCCGATCGAACAATGTGGCGCTCCCGGTGGCGACGCCGGCGTCGCTGTGATGCGTCAGCGCACTCAAGCCGATGTCCGGGCCCGCCGGTAGCCGGCTGAGCGTCAGCGTGTAGTCGGTGTTGATGTACACCAGCCCGTCGGGCCCGTAATGGCACAGCGAGCTGACCACGTCACCGGCCATCGCGGCCCGGGCGAACGGTGTCATCGGCTGGCCCTCGACAAGCGGGGCGACGTTGGTCAGCCAGATGTGTTTGGGCCCGGTGTACTGCCAGGCGCTGAGATCGGAACTCGTTCCCGCACCGTGGGCGACCAGTTGCATCGGCGCCCCCGAGGAGGCCCAGCCCGGCTCGGGCGGCGCGGGGATGTCGACGGGAGTGCTCCAGATGCCCGGCGGGGCCGCCGGACCACGGCGCAGCAGCACGAGGCTGGCGCGCCCCACCACCTCGTCGTCTTGAACAGCCTGGGCGTCAACGACTTTGATGCGACGCCCGGCCCGGATGGACTGGGTGCGGATGGTCAGCGGGGCCAGCGCGGCGGGGCGGAACAGATCCACGGTGAGCCGCGCCGGCTGCAGGTCGGGGTCTCCGAAATCCCGTTCGAGGACGAAGCCGAGCAAGCCGCCGAGGATATTTCCGCTGATGGTGGCGCCCCACGGACCCTGCGCGATGCTGGTCGGGACGAAGGTGTCGCCCTCGACGGTGTAGTAGGCCGTCACTCCTGGGTCTCGGGGTGCTTGGCCAGGTATTGGGTGACCATCGAGCAGTGGGACTCGATCTGCAGCCCGGCTGCCCGGGTGGCCGCAACCGTCTCGGCGACCAGCTGGGTGCCCAGCCCGCGACCACCGAAGGCCGGGTCGATCTCGGTATGGGTGAACACCCGAACGCCGGCGCGGTCGTAGAAGTCGATCAACCCCACCGGCCGGTCGTCCAGCGCGATGGTGAACCGGGTCTCGCCGGGCGTCACCGCGGCCGGTCTCTGGTCAGCGCTCACGGGGTTTGAGCCTAGCGTTGGGCAACGCCGGCGCGGGCAGTCGGGGGACCGTACCTCGATACCCGGCGACGGCGCCGAAGCGGGCGTCACCGGCCTGCCACAGCGCGCGGTACTCGGCGATCTCGTCATGACTGCGGCCGACGAAGTTCCACCACATCAGCAGGGCCTCGCCGAACGGTGGACCACCCAGCACGATGATCCGGGCCGTGCCGGCGCCGCGGTTGACGATCTCGAGGTGCGCCTCGCCGGGGGACTGATAGGCCAGATCGGCGCGCCGCAGTGGGGTGCCGCCCACCTCGAGCTCCCCGACGTCGAGCAGCACGCCGTGTTCGAACCCCGGGTCCACGTCCAGGCGCACGGTCGTGCCCGCATCAATGTCGAGCTGGGCGCCCAGCAGCGGTGTGAAGGTGTGCACCGGGGAACGGATGCCGGCCAGCTCGCCGAGGAATACCCGCAGGGTGGCTCCGGGGAGGCGGGCGGCCTCGGGAACGTGATGGGCGAAATCGCGGCCGGTGTGGCGGTCGGCGTCGGGCAGTGCGACCCACAGCTGGACACCGTGCAAGACGGTCGCGGCCGAGGTGGATACCTCCGAGTGACAGATTCCGGCACCCGCGGTCATCAGGTTGAGCTCGCCCGGGCGCACCATGGCATGCACGCCCGCGCTGTCGCGATGCTCGATTTCGCCCTCGAAAAGCCAACTGACGGTTTGCAATCCGGTGTGTGGGTGGGGTGGCACGTCCATGCCCGCCGAGGCTGTGACGTCGTGGGGACCGTAATGGTCGGCAAAACACCACGCGCCGATCATGGAACGTTGTCTGCCCGGCAGTGTGCGCCGGACCAGCATGGCCCGCGGGCCGCCGAGCGGTACCTCACGCGCGGTGAGCACTCCGGTGAATCGCGATGCGCCACAGCGCACTTCGTCTGGGTCGGGTTCGGCGTTGCTCACCATGCCGATGGTAGCCCGAGCGGGCGAGGACGGTGCCGGCATGACGCCTCTCGGCAAGTGGTCGCACGAAGCGACGGTTTTCTCAGTGGTACCCGGGGCATGACCGGCACCGTCGCAACAGCACAACGCCGCGGCCGGGCCGAGGTATTCCGTGCGGCCGACGGTGAGCACCGTCACCGTGGGCGGCCGTCAAAATTGACGTTCGAGTAGCTTTCGAGAAGCTAAGGTCGAGACAACCGGTCACTTCCGAAGGGTTGGCACATGGCGCGTCGGGGCCTGAGACTGCTGCTTGCGGCGCTGGCAGCGGTGCCGGTCGGTACCGGGGTGGCGTCGGCGGCCCCGGATGGTGCGGCCGTGATGCCGATGACCAGCATCGTGCGGGCCTGCGATTACAGCATTGCCGAGTACACCTGGCGCACCGGTAACGCGCGGGCGGTCGCGTACGTGCACCCGGCCGCCGCCGACTCGGTCACGATCGATGTGCAACTGATGACCGCGCTGCCCGACACCGACTACTACGTGAGAGTGTTCGCGATGCCGCGCGGCTCGGCGGACTGCGGGGTTACCCCCGTGCGAGTGCGCACCGACGGTGCGGGTGCCGCGTACGTCACCATCACCACCCCGATCGACGCCGGCACCACCGGCGTCTGGGCGTCGGTCGAACGGCCCTCGCCGTTCTCGCAGCAGCCCGCCGAGGTCTACACCTCGGACTTCATCGCGAAGGTCTGACCCGCTCGGGCAGAGCAGGTGCCACTCCCGCCGCCGGCCCCTCAAAACGTCGGCGGGAGTGGCAGGTCCTAGGCGGATTCCAGCAGCAGTCTGCGCATCCGCACCGGGTAGCCGTTGCGCTCGGCCAACGAGCGCAGTTGGCGCAGCGCGAAGGTGCGGCCGCGACCGCCCTCGGGGATCGCGATCCCGGCCCAGATCCCCTCGGCGCGGGGCAGCTCGCAGGCTTCCCGGGCGCACGCCCAGCGCCGCGGACACATCCGGCAGATCGCTTTCGCCTGCTCGTCTTCGGTATTGGTCCAGAGGTCGGGATTGCGGGTGCATTCACCGATCGGTAGCCCGTCCATGCCCAGTGCATTCATGGTCTGTCTCCTTGTGCGGCGGCTCGACTGCCGCGGTGCAGACGAATCTAGAACACAAACCGTAGCAATGCAACAGTTATCTCGATCGCCGCACTGCCATCTGAACGCCGGGTCCACCCTCTTTGGTCTAGAGAAATCCGTTGACGTGCGTTGATAGCGTTCGCGGAAAGTGTAGACGCTACGGTTTTTACCGTTGCATTGGTACGGTTCAATGTGCGACGGCGCTCGCGAAATACCACCCCTAGCCATAGCAGTGCTCCAGGTTTGGTTATCATCAGCGGGTCACAGCTGGCTGCCAGGAGGGACGTGCGCGTGGTCGAAGCCGAAACCGGTGACGACCCCGGCATGGTGCGTGCGGGCGCCGCGGCAGCGGCCCGTCGCCGTGAGCTCAATGTCAGCCAACGCCGCCTGGCCGCAGACGGGGTGATCAACGCCGGCGCGCTCATCGCGTTCGAGAAGGGGCGCAGCTGGCCGCGGCAGGCCACCAGGGCGAAACTCGAGGAGGTGCTGCAGTGGCCGCCGGGCACCATCGAGCGCATCCGGCGCGGCGAACCGGACCGGGACGCTGTGCCCCGTCGGCCGTTGGCTGCGCCGGCGATGGGTCCCACCGGCGAGGTCCCGCTGGTTGCCCAGGCCGTCGTCGTCGCCGCCAACACATTCGATTCGGCGATCGATACGCTTCCTCCGGTCACCGAAGCGGGGTTCACCGCCCGTGCCACGGCGATCCTGACCGACCTGCGTCAGCTCGAGGGTGTCGCCGCTCGAGCCGCGCGCATCCAGGTGACCCCGGAGCTGATCCGGGCGCTGAGCACCGTGCGAAACCGCATCGACGAGCTGACGATGCGCGCTGCGAGCGCACCCACCGCCACACTCGGCCAGCGGCTCTACGCCACCCGGCGGCGCGCCAATCTGACGGTCGCCGAGACCGCTCAGGCCGCCGGCGTCACCGAGGACGCCATCGTGATGGTCGAGTCCGAACAGCCGATATCGACTGCCGACGGTGCCGCAGTCGAGCAGTTGATCACCCAGATCGACTGGCGCTGAGGTCCGTTCAGAACCGTTCTCGGTTGCGGTCGTCACCGGCTGGGAAATGCGCGGCCAGCGCGGCGGCGATCTCCAGGAACTTGCGCCGCGTCGGAGCCGACATCACCCGGGTGCCCTCGATGACCCCGCCCGGGCGCAGCTGACCGTCGAAGGGCACCTCGACCACGGTCTGACCCTGACCGGAGAATTGCTGGGCCAGGATGCCCCGGGTGCGTTTGTCGGCATGCCCGTCGGAATCGTTGAGCACGATGACGGTGCGTTGCAGTAGGCCGGTCATCCCGCGGTTGGCCAGCCAGTCCATCGTCTGGCCGGCGGCCGCGGCGCCGTCGACCCACGGCGAGGAGACGACGATCAGCGCATCGAGGTCACGCAGCACCTCCTGGGTGACCGGGCTGTCCATCGTGGAACTGCAATCGACGACCGAAATGCTGAAATACCGATCCAGCCGCGCGGTGGCCTCCCGGTAGATAGCGGGATCGAGGACCCGCCGGCGCGCCGGGGAGCCCTCCCCGGCCAGCACGAACAGACCGGCGGCGTTGTTGCCGACCCGGCTTCTGATATCGGCGAACGTCTCCAGATGCCGCTCGGAGGCCAGTTCCCAATACGAGCCGACGGCCCTGGGATCCACCCGGCTGCCCAACTTGCCGAACGCGGTGTCCGCATCGATGGCCACCACCCTGTCGTCTTGGCGGAGTTCGGCGAAAACCGAGCCCACACTCGCGGAGACCGTCGTCTTGCCGACACCACCCTTGCCGAGCACACCGATCTTGTAGTGGCCGCGCAGCACACCACGAATCCGTGCCTCCAACTCGGCTTGGTGTAGCTCGTCGGGGGAGGGCCCCAGATTGATCAGACCGAACGACGCCCGGAACAACCACCGCCGCCAGCCCCGACCGGGTGGCACCCGCGGGACCGGCACCAGGTCGTGGATCGGGATGCGGTCGGCGTAGGACGCCGGCGGCGCGGCGGGAGCGCGGCCCGCGGGATGCCCCGGCCACGCCGGAGGTGGGTACGGCTGCCCCGGGCCGGGCGGGCGCACCGGCGGCGGCCCCGGCACCGGCGGACGAGCCGACGGTGGCCGGTTCGCCATCGGTGCCTGGGGGTGCTGCACCGGAATGGGACCGGTATCCGCGCCCTGGGCGCCCGGGTCCGCCGCCGGTGCGAAGTCGGATTCGACCGGTCCCGTCCATCCGAGTTCGCGGCGCAGTGCGTCATCGCGGTCGCTCACCGCGGGCCTCCTCCTGGGCTGACATCGAGTCTGTTCAGCAATCTTCACCAGTATCAACCACGGCACCGCGGGCACCCGGTGCGACCGCGCCGGGTAGACACCGCGGCGGCGCGCGGATCCCCCTGGTCGCAACCGAAAATTGATGCATCAGGGGGTGGTGGCGCGCTGTTAGGGTCGATGCGAGGGGAAAGGGATTCGGTGACGGCAGCCGGCTCGCCGTGGCGGGCCGGCAATCGGCGTGAAAGGCGAAGGGGGTCCGGCACGGTGGATCGAGCGGCCTTGACGACAAAATCACGGTTGTGCCGGGCGCCCCGATACGGAAGGTCTGAGCCATGACCAGCTCCTTCGCCGGGCACGGTGAGCCGACGCACTATGACGACGTGATCGCCGTCGAGGTGACCATCGACGGCATGCTGGTCATCGCCGACCGGCTGGGTCTCGAAGAGTTCCCGCCCTCGCTGGGCATCCGGCCGAACATCCCGCAGCCGGAGCTGCGCGACAAGGTGTGGGAGAAGGTCGCCGAAGACCTCACCGAGCAAGGCGTCCTGGATGTCCATGGCAAGCCCCATCCCGAGGTCGCGGCGATGGCCGATTCGCTGTCGCGCTCGGACCGCATGCTCGAAGGACGCTGGTGGCGCCGCGATGTCGGCGGGAAGATGGTCCGCTTCGTGGTCTGCCGCAAAGGTGACCGGCACGTCATCGCCGCCAGAGACGGTGATTTGCTGGTGCTGCAGCGGGTGGCCCCGCAGGTCGGACTCGCCGGCATGGTGCAGGCGGTCATGGGGGTGGCCGAGCCCGCCGAGGTGGAACCGATGACCGGGGTGTCGAGCCGGTTGGCCGAATCCCGCTCGCCGAACCAACTGGCGCAATTCGGGATCGCCCCGGCCTCGGCCCGCATCTACGCCGAGGCGACTGCGAATCCCAGCAGCTGGGTCGAGATCACCGCGACCGAACGCCATTCCGGCGGCACGTACACCCAGGCCGATGTGGCGGCCGGCGTGCTCGATTCTCCGCTGGGCCGCATCGTGTCCATACCGCGCAAGGTCAACGGTGAGCTGTTCGGCAGCTTCCTGCCCGGAAGCCAGGACAACCTGCAGCGGGCCCTCGACGAACTGATGACGTTCCTGCCCTCCGGCGCGTGGTTCGACGCCAACTCCGACTCCGATTACTACTATGACGGCGACTAGGGCGGCGATGAGCGGGTCGCCGTTTGACGATGACGAGGCAGTTGTCGACGACGGCGACTACGGGCTGGCCGCGTTCGACATCTTCGTCCCGGCCACCGCCGAACCCGCCGAGGATGCAGAACCGGTGTTCACCGTCACCAACCCGCCCGGGACGGTGACCGTCTCCGCGTACTTCGACGGTCGGGTGCAACGCATCGAACTGTCCGCAGGCGCGACCGAGACCGCCGAGGACCAGTTGGCGGCCGAGATCGTGGTGATCGCCGGGCTGGCCACCCAGCAGGCGCGGGCGGCGCAGTTCTCCTACCTGCTCGAGGGCATGCACGATCAGGGCCATGACACCCTCGACACCCGCGACTTCTTGAACCGCAGTGTCGGCCTGCCGTCCCCCGACGATGCGGACGCCGCTCAGGCGCGGGTTTTCGCTACCCGGTATCAAGGTGATCATGACTGAACACCTATCGAGCTTGTTCGGGACGGCCGTCGGCATGCTGCCCACCGCGCCGGCGCGAGCACTGGAGTTGTTCACCGAGATCACCTCCGCCGACGAAACCGCCTGCGACGCCTGGGTGGGCCGGTTGCGGTGCGGGGACACCGATCGCGCCACGCTGTTCCGGGCGTGGTTCTCGCGGAACAACTTCGGCCAGTTGGCCGGCACCGCCGAGATCTCGATGAACAGCCTGGGTGCCCGCATCCCCATCGGTGGGCTGTACGGCGACATCACCTATCCGGTGAACTCGCCGCTGGCGATCACCATGGCGTTTGCGGTGCGCGAAGCCGCCGAACGCAACTTCACCGACGCCATGGAGGCGCTCGACGACGCCCCGGCGATGGGCGCCGAATACCTGGTGTCCTGGATCAAGGCGGTCATCTACGGTGCGGCCGAACGCTGGACCGACGTGATCGACGAGGTGCGCACGGCCTCCGGCTGGCCCGACAAATTCCTGGCCGCCGCCGCGGGTGTGGCGCACGGCGTCGCGGTGACCAACCTCGGGTTGTTCACCGAGGCCGAGCGCCGGCTCACCGAGTCCAATTCCTCCCCGGCCGGCGAGGCGTGCGCGCCGGCCATCGCCTGGTACCTCGCCATGGCCCGCCGCAGCCAGGGCAACGAGGACGCTGCGATGGCGCTGCTGGAGTGGCTGCAGGCCACCCATCCGTCACCGAAGGTCGCTGCCGCACTGAAGGACCCGTCCTACCGGTTGGAGACGACGACGGCCGAGAAAATCGCCGCCCGCACCGACCCGTGGGATCCGGGCAGCGTTCAGGCCGACAATTCGGGTCGCGAAAAGCTGCTCGCCGACGCCCAAGCCGAGCTGGACCGCCAGATCGGTCTGAGCAGGGTCAAGGAGCAGATCGAAAAGTACCGTGCCGCAACGCAAATGGCCAAGGTTCGGGCCGCTCGCGGCATGAAGGTGGCCCAGCAATCCAAGCACATGATCTTCACCGGCCCGCCCGGCACCGGTAAGACCACGATCGCGCGGGTGGTGGCCAACATCCTGGCAGGCCTGGGCGTGATCGCCGAACCCAAACTGGTGGAAACGTCCCGCAAGGACTTCGTCGCCGAATACGAGGGTCAGTCCTCGGTCAAGACCTCTCGCACCATCGACCGCGCCGTCGGCGGAGTGCTGTTCATCGACGAGGCGTACACGCTGGTGCAGGAACGCGACGGCCGCGCCGACCCATTCGGCACCGAGGCCTTGGACACGCTGCTGGCCAGGATGGAGAACGACCGTGACCGGCTGGTGGTGATCATCGCCGGGTACAGCGCGGACATCGATCGGCTGCTGGAGACCAACGACGGTCTGCGGTCCCGCTTCGCCACCCGGGTCGAGTTCGACTCGTACTCGGCGGAGGACATCGTCGAGATCGCCAAGGTGATTGCCCAGGCCAATGATTCACAGTTGAGCGAGGAGGCGGCCAAACGGGTGCTCGACGCCGCCACCCTGCTGCACGTCCGCACGCTGAACGGAAAGCCGGCGCTCGATATCGCCGGTAACGGGCGCTACGCCCGCCAGCTCGTCGAAGCCGGTGAGCAGAGCCGCGATATGCGGCTGGCACGATCGCTGGACATCGACAGCCTCGACGTCGAGCAGCTCAGTGAGATCAGCGGTGAGGACATGGGTGCCGCGATTGCCGCGGTACACGGCCGGCTGAACATCAGCGAGTAGCGATGGCAGGTTTCCGGCTCACCACCAAGGTTCAGGTCAGCGGTTGGCGCTTCCTGCTGCGCCGGGTCGAGCACGCCATCGTGCGGCGCGACACCCGGATGTTCGACGACCCGCTGCAGTTCTACAGCCGTGCGGTGATGGCCGGTGTCGTCATCGCCGTGATCGTCTGCATCGGGGCGGGGTTGCTCGCCTACTTCAAACCGCTCGGCAAGCGGGGTTCGGACACCCTGCTGGTCGACCGCACCACCAACCAGCTCTACGTCCTGGTACCGGGCTCCGATGATCTGCGCCCGGTGTACAACCTGACCTCGGCCCGGCTGGTCCTCGGCAACGCCGCCAACCCGTCGGCGGTCAAATCCGAAGAGCTCAACCGGATGACCAAAGGCCAGCCGATCGGCATCCCGGGGGCGCCGTACGCAACCCCGGTCGGGGCGCCGACCTCGTCCTGGTCGCTGTGTGACACCGTGATCAAACCGGACAGCGTGGCTCCCGAGGTCGAGACCTCGGTGCTGGTGATGCCCCTGTCGGTGGATGCATCGGTAGGGCCGATGAAGCCCAGCCAGGGTGTGCTGGTCACCTATCAGGGCCGCACCTGGCTCGTCAACGAGGACGGCAGACACGCCATCGACCTCGCCGACCGCGCCATCACGTCGGCCGTGGGAATCCCGGTCACGGCCAAGGCGACCCCGATTTCGGCGGGCCTGTTCAACGCGCTGCCCAACGTCGGTCCGTGGCAGCTGCCCGCGGTCGCGTCGGCCGGTGCGCCGAACACCGTTGGTTTGCCGCCGAACCTGGTGATCGGGTCGGTCTTCAAGACCATCACCGACAACGTCGAGCAACGCTATGTGGTGCTGCCGGACGGGGTGGCGAAGGTGAACGGCACCACGGCGGCCGCCCTGCGCGCCACCAACTCTTTCGGTCTGATAACTCCACCGTCGGTGGAGGCCAGTGATGTCGCCGCCATTCCCGAACAGGTCTTCGTCTCGCCGTTGCCCGACCAACCGATGGATATCCGGCTGCGCCACGATGCCCCGACGCTGTGTTGGTCCTGGCAGCGCGAGCCCGGCGATCAGGCGCCGCGCCAAACCGTCGTCAGCGGGCGCCATCTTCCGGTGCCGGCGGCTCGGCTGAACAGCGGCATCGACCAGATCGCCGGTGACGCAACGGTGTTCATCGAGGGCGGGCAGTTCATCCGGTTGCAGTCACCGGACCCGCGCTACGGGGAGAGCCTCTATTACATCGACCCGCAGGGTGTGCGGTACGGGTTACCGAACGAGGACACCGCCTCCGCGCTGGGCCTCAGTGGACCGCAGACCGCGCCCTGGCAGGTGGTCAGCCTGCTGGTCGACGGGCCGGTGCTGACCAAACAGGCTGCGCTGCTCGAACATGACACGCTTCCCCCAGACCCCAACCCGCGCAAGGTCGACGGCGTCGGCAACGACCAGATGGCCGCACCCGGTGCGCCGGCCGCCGGGGTGCCCGCGCAGGCGCCGGGTTCCCCGTTGCCCCCCGAAGGAGCCGGTGGATGACGACCAAGAAGTTCACTCCGATCATCAAGCGGGGCCCGCGGCTCACACCGGGCGAGATCAACATCACGCCGCCCGACGATCTCGGTATCGACATCCCGCCGTCCGGGATCCAGAAGGCGTTGCCGTGGGTGATGGGCGGCGGCATGCTCGGCATGATCGCGATCATGATCTTCACGGGCATCCGGCAACTGTCGCCGTACATGCTGATGATGCCGCTGATGATGATCATGGCGACGGTCGGTTTCATGGCCGGTGGCGGTCCGGGCGGCAAGCGGGTGCCCGAGATCAATGCCGACCGCAAGGAATACCTGCGCTACCTGGCGGGCCTGCGGACCCGGGTGACGACATCGGCGGCGGCACAGGTGACCTTCTTCAACTATCACGCGCCGCACCCCGAGGACCTGTTGTCGATCATCGGCACGAACCGGCAGTGGTCTCGGCAGGCCAATGCCGATTTCTTCGCGGCCACCAGGATCGGGATCGGCGCCGAGCCCGCGGTCGACCGATTGCTGAAACCGTCGGTGGGCGGCGAGCTTTCCGGACCCGCGGGTGCGCCGCAACCTCATCTGGAACCGGTCAGCCACATGTGGCTGATCAAGTTCCTGCGCACTCACGGACTCATCCACGACTGCCCGAAGTTGGTGCAGTTGAGGACCTTTCCCACCATCGCCATCGGTGGGGACGCCGAGCGGGCGGCGGGACTGCTGACGGCGATGATCTGTCACCTTGCGGTCTTCCACCCGCCGGACCTGATGCAGATCCGGATCCTCACCGACAACCCTGAGGACCCGAACTGGACCTGGCTGAAATGGCTTCCGCACGTTCAGCACCAGACCGACACCGATGCCGCCGGGCCGACCCGGCTGGTGTTCACCCGGCCGGACGGGCTGTCCGATCTCACCGCCCGCGGACCGCACACCGCGGACGCCGCGCCCAGCGGACCCTATGTCGTGGTCGTGGATCTCACCGGGGGGAAGGCCGGATTCCCGGTGGATGGGCGGGCCGGGGTCACCGTCATCACGCTGGGCAACCACCGCGGATCGGCCTACCGGATCCGACTCGACGCCGACGGCAGTGCCGATGACCGGCTGCCCAACCAGACGTTCCGGTTGGTGGCCAACGTCGCCGATCAGATGACCCCGGGGCAGGCGGGGCGGGTGGCCCGCAAGCTGGCCGGGTGGTCGATCACCGGGACGATCATCGACAAGAGCACCCGGGTGCAGAAGAAGGTCGCCACCGAGTGGCATCAGTTGGTCGGTGCGCAGACGGTGGAGGAGGTGACTCCGTCGCGGTGGCGGATGTTCAGCGATACCGACCGGGACCGGCTGAAGATCCCGTTCGGACACGAGCTCAAGACCGGCGACATCATGCACCTCGACATCAAGGAGGGCGCCGAGTTCGGTGCCGGGCCGCACGGGATGTTGATCGGCACCACCGGCTCGGGCAAATCGGAGTTCCTCCGCACGCTGATTCTCTCGCTGGCGGCAACCCATCATCCGGATCAGGTGAACCTGCTGCTCACCGACTTCAAGGGTGGTTCCACCTTCCTCGGCATGGAGAAGTTGCCGCATACCGCCGCGGTGGTCACCAACATGGAGGAGGAAGCCGAGCTGGTCAACCGCATGGGCGAGGTGCTCACCGGTGAACTCGACCGGCGGCAGTCCATCCTGCGCCAAGCCGGTATCCAGGTCGGGGCAGCCGGTGCGCTGTCCGGTGTGGCCGAGTACGAGAAGCACCGCGAACGCGGTGCCGATCTCGCGCCGCTGCCAACGCTGTTCGTGGTGGTCGACGAGTTCGCCGAACTTCTGCAGAACCACCCGGACTTCATCGCGTTGTTCGACCGCATCTGCCGCGTCGGCCGCTCACTGCGGGTGCACCTGCTGCTGGCCACCCAGTCGTTGAACACCGGCGGCGTGCGGATCGACAAGCTCGAACCCAACCTGACCTACCGGATCGCATTGCGCACCACCAGTTCTGCGGAGTCGAAGGCGGTCATCGGGACGCCGGAGGCGCAGTACATCACCAACAAGGAAAGTGGTGTGGGCTTCTTGCGGGTCGGCATGGAGGACCCGGTGAAGTTCCGCAGCGTCTACACCGGCACCAACTACGTGCCGGCCTCGGCCATCACCGCCGACGGGGAGGTGGCCCCGCGGGCGCATGCGCCCAGCCGGGTGCGGATCCAGCCGTTCACGGCGGCGCCCATGATGGATGCCTCGGGGGTGATGTCGTGACCAGCACCGAATCCGAACCCCGCGTGCTGCGGGAGGTCGTGCTGAACCAGCTGGCCACCGGTGAGGAACGCGCCTACAAGATGTGGCTGCCGCCGCTGACCGATCCGACGCCGGTGAACGAACTGGTGGAGCGAGACCGGAGGCAGCCGTTGCGCTTCGGGCTCGGCATCATGGACGAGCCGCGTCGGCATCGTCAGGAAGTGTGGGGTATCGACGTGTCGGCGGCGGCCGGCAACATCGCCGTCGGTGGCGCACCGCAGACGGGTAAGTCGACGTTTCTGCAGACGTTGATTCTTTCGGCGGCGGCCACCCACACCCCCCGTCAGGTGCAGTTCTACTGCATCGACCTCGGCGGTGGCGGGTTGATGTACCTGGAGGATCTGCCGCATGTCGGTGGGGTGGCCACGCGCTCGGAACCCGATCGGGTGAACCGCGCGGTGGCGGAGATGAAAGCTGTTCTGCGCCATCGTGAAGCGATGTTCAAGCAGTACCGTGCCGGTTCGATCGCGGCCTACCGGCAGATGCGCGACGACCCAAACCACCCGGCATCGGGCGACCCGTTCGGCGACGTGTTCCTGGTGATCGACGGCTGGCCGGCGTTCGTGTCGGAGTTCCCCGATCTCGAAGCGGTCGTCCAGGACCTGGCCGGGCAGGGGCTCGCCTTCGGGGTGCACACGGTCATCTCGACGCCGCGCTGGACCGAACTGAAGTCGCGGGTCCGTGATTACCTGGGCACCAAGGTGGAGTTCCGACTCGGCGATGTCAACGAGACCCAGGTTGACCGGATGACCCGGGAGATCCCAGCCAACAGGCCGGGGCGGGCCATCTCGATGGAGAAGCACCACCTGATGATCGGCGTGCCGCGCCTGGACGGCGTGCACAGCGCCACGGACATCGTGCCGGCCATCACCGCGGCGGTGGACCATATCGCCTCGCTGCACAGCGAGGAGGCCCCCCGGGTGCGGGTGCTGCCCGAGCGGATCTATCTACACGAACTCGATCCGGCCCCGCCGGGACCGGATTCGGACTACCGCACCAGGTGGACCATCCCGCTGGGGATCCGCGAATCCGATCTGTCGGTGGCCTTCAGCGATATGCAGGCCACACCGCACGTGCTGATCTTCGGGGCACCGAAGTCGGGCAAGACCACCATCGCGCACGCGGTGGCGCAGGCGATCTGTGCGCGCAACGACCCGACCCAAGTCCGGTTCATGCTCGCCGACTACCGGTCCGGCCTGCTCGATGCGGTGCCGCAGAGTCATCTGCTGGACGCCGGGGCGGTCAACCGCAACAGCGCCTCGCTGGAAGAGTCGATCAAGGCGCTGGCGGCCAACCTGAAGAAGCGACTACCGCCCCCGGACCTGACGACGGCCCAGCTGCGGGCCAGGTCCTGGTGGACCGGGCCCGACGTGGTGTTGCTCGTCGATGACTGGCACATGATCGTGGCGGCCAGTGGAATGGTCCCGCCCATGGCCCCCCTGGCGCCGTTGCTGCCCGCCTCGGCCGATATCGGCCTGCACATCGTGGTGACCTGTCAGATGAGCCAGGCGCATCGGGCCACCATGGACAAGTTCGTCGGCGCGGCGTTCGGCGCCGGATCTCCGACGTTGTTCCTCTCGGGTGAGAAAAACGAGTTCCCGACCAGCCAGTTCAAGCTCAAGCGCAGGCCCCCTGGCCAGGCGCTTCTGGTGTCGCCGGACGGCCAGGAGGTGGTCCAGGCGGCCTTTATCGACCCCCCCGCAGATTAGTGTGCTGAGCACCCCCAAACCGCGGTTACTATGGAATCTGAGCCGCTCAGCAAAATTGACGGCGCTGCGCTAGCAAATGGTTCGGGGGAACGATTCTGATGCGACGGAGCAACAGCTGCGACCCCCTCCATAGGAGCTTTTTCCAGGACGTTTGGAATCTGTGAGGAGGAACGGCACATGCAACCTTTGCAACACAACCCCGCGGTGCTGGGTATCGGGGGACAGGTAATCGCCGAGGGCTCTCGTGGTCTGGCAACCGGAACCGCGGCCACCGCGGAGGCGGCGGCGCTGCTGCCGGCCGGCGCCGAGGAGGTGTCGGTGCAGGCGGTGATGGCGTTCGCCAGCGAAAGCATGCAGATGGCGGCGCTCAACGCCTACGCCCAACAGGAGCTGGCCCGTGCCGGCGCCGCATACCTGGAGGCGACCGGCATCTACACCACGGTCGACGGCGAAGCCGCCGCCACGCTTTCCTGATCGAAACCGCCTGACCGCCCGCTACGAGACCGAGTCCAGCAAACCATGACAACGGTACCCGCAATTCTGCCGATGCTGTATGCGGCACTGCCCCCCGAGGTCAACACCGGCCGCCTGATGGCGGGCGCAGGTGCCGCGCCGATGTACCAGGCTGCGGCCGCGTGGGAAATGCTGGCTATCTCCATGGAGACCCAGGCAGAAGAGTTGTCGGCGAGCCTGGCCTCGCTGGCCGGATCGTGGCAGGGCGGGGCCAGCGAGCGCGCGGTGCAGGCGACCATGCCGATGGTGGTGTGGCTACGGACCAGCGCGTTGCAGGCGCAGAAGCGGGCGATGCAGGCCATCGCGCAGGCAAACTCTTACTTGCTGGCGATGGCGGTCACCCCACCGCTGGTCGAGATCGAGATGAACCACGTCACCCATGCGGTGCTGGAGGCGACGAACTTCCTTGGGGTGAACGCGGTCCCGATCGGGATCAACGAATTCGACTACTTCGTCCGAATGTGGACGCAGGCCGCGGGCGCGATGCACGGATATCAGGCGGAAACCGCGGCGAATACAGTGTTCGAGCCGATCCCACCGTTGAAGCCCATCGTGATGCCCGGCGTCGGCGAGGCCGCGTTGGGTGCGGCGACAGGGCGGTTGGCGGCCTCGCTGCCCGGTTCTGCGCTGCGCGAGACCGCGTTCGCGCATGTCAGCGCGCAGGCCACCGTGGAGTCCGCCGGTCTGCACGCGGGCCGCGCCGCCGCGCAGGCCAACCAGGCGTCGGTGGCGGCGCAAAGCCAGACGCGTAAGGCGGAGAACACCGCGCAGCAGGCCCAGGGCGAGCCCGAACAGCTGATGAACGGTGTGCAGCAGGGCGCTCAGATGGGGATGCAGCTGGGGTCGCAGCTGGGATCCATGGCAATGCAGGCACCGCAGCAGATGATGCAGTCCGTCACGCAGCCCATCCAACAGCTGACCGCGCCGCTGCAGCAGGTCAGTTCGATGTTCGGCCAGATGGGCAATCACGGCGCCCAGTTCGGGCTGATGGGGGCCAGCCCGTTCTCGAATCACCCGTTGGCCGGCGGGACCGGCCCGGCCGCGGGTGCCGGCCTGGTGCGGGCGGCGTCGCTGCCCGGTGCGGGCGGCACCTTGGCCAGCACACCCCTGATGAACAGCCTGGTGGCCCAGCCGTCGGCGACCGTCGGTGCACCCACCGGTGCGGCGGCCGGCGGAGCGGGCGCGGGCCTGGCGCCGGTCGGGGCCGGCGGCGGTGGTGGCGGACCGATGGGCGCCGGCGGAAATGCGGGCAAGCGCGGTGGCAACAGGCAGAGCCTCGCGGCGCCGTCTCAGCTCGCCCACGATTTGGGCGAGGACGAAGAAGATGACGATGACTGGTGAATCGTCAAGTGACACAGAACTTCCCGGCCGAGGGGGCTGGAAGACTCGCCACCCGTGGTGAGGACACAGGAAAACAGAAAGAGTACCGAGCATGGCACAGATGAATACAGATGCCGCTGTCCTCGCCAAGGAGGCAGCCAACTTCGAGAGCATCTCCGGCGAGCTGAAGGGCGTGATCGCTCAGGTCGAGTCCACCGGCGGCGCACTCGCTGCGCAGATGGTGGGCCAGGCCGGCACCGCGGCTCAGGCCGCACTGATGCGTTTCCACGAGGCGGCCGCGCGGCAGGTCCAGGAGCTCAACGACATCACCTCGAACATCCAGACCGCCGGCATGCAGTACACCACCGCCGACGATGACCAGGCCGCGAACCTGACATCGGCGATGAACCTCTGACCTCGACAACTTTCACAAGGAGCTGACACATGACCAATCAGGTTTGGGAATTCGGTGGGATCGAAGGCGCCGCAGGTGAGATCACCGGCGCAGTGGGTGTGACCCAGGGACTGCTCGACGAGGGCAAGGCCTCGCTGGCGTCGTTGGCCTCGGTGTGGGGCGGCTCCGGTTCGGAGTCCTACCAGGCCGTGCAGATGCGTTGGGACAGCACGTCGGCCGAGCTGAACGCCGCGCTGCAGAACCTCGCGCACACGATCCGCGAAGCGGGATCGTCCATGCTCCAAACCGAGCAGGGCGTCACCGGGATGTTCGCCTAGTACCACGCGACGTCGGGTGGGCGGACTAGCCTTGGGCATGTCCGTCCACCCGCGCGTTTCTGGTCCGTATCAGCTTGAGAGGTAGCCATGTCGGCCGACTATGACCGGCTCTTCCATTCCTCTGGTGCCGCCGACGCGGCCGACGAGGATGCCGCCGCGCACCGCGAAAACGCAGTGCCGCCCACGGGTGCCAACCCGATGCCGGTCAATACCTCCGGTTCGGGCGCGGGCGGTTCGGGTTACACCGGAGAGCACGCCGCCCCACCCATGCCGATCGCGCCCACTCAGAGTTCGACGGCGCCGCCGCCGCGCCCGAGCGAGATCACCAGCCAGATCCCGGCGGCCACCTCGACCGGTCCGCAGCGGGTCCAGAACGGCATGCTGCGCACCCCGCAGGCCGGTCCCGCCGCCGGTGCCCGTTTCGAGCAGCAGTACGCCGCGCCCCCGGCGCAACAACCGCGCTCGGCCCCGGCCCCGGCTCCCAGCCAGCACTTCCACGAGGCCCCGGACACGGCGTGGCAGCCGTCGAGCGCGCCGGCAGCCAGCGGGCAACCCGCCCCCACCTCGGCGGCCACGATCGGTAACCACCGGGCCATCGACGCCCTGTCACATGTCGGTGTGCGCACCGCGGTGAAGATGCCGTCGCAGCGTGGCTGGCGGCATTGGCTTTACCTGATGACCCGGATCAACATGGGACCGTCCCCGGACGAGCTCTACGAGATGGACCTGCAGGCCCGGGTTCGGCGCAACGCCCGGGACTCCTACCAGATCGGCGTGTTCGGCCTTAAGGGCGGCGTCGGCAAGACCGCCGTCACGGTGGCGCTCGGCTCGGCGCTGAGCCGGGTCCGCGGGGACCGGATCCTGGCCATCGACGCCGATCCGGACGGCGGCAACCTGGCCGATCGGGCCGGCAGGCAGTCCGCGGCCACGGTGTCGGACCTGTTGTCGGACAAGGAACTTTCCCGCTACAACGATATTCGCGCCTACACGAGCATGAACTCCGCGAACCTCGAGGTGCTGTCCTCCGAGGAGTACAGCGCCGCCCGCCGCGAGTTCAACGACGACGACTGGAAAGCCGCAGTCGGGGTGGTGTCGCGGTACTACAACCTGGTGCTGGCCGACTGCGGCGCCGGGCTGTTCACACCGTCCTCGCGCGGGGTGCTGTCGACGGTATCGGGGATGGTCATCGTGGCCAGCGCCTCCATCGACGGGGCACGTCAGGCCGCGGTGACGATGGATTGGTTGCGCCAGAACGGATACCAGGATCTGCTGGGCCGCTCCTGCGTGGTGATCAACCATGTCACCCCCGGGAAGACCAATATCGACGTGGAGGATCTCGTCCAGCAGTTCGAGCGTCACGTGGCGCCCGGCCGCGTGGTGGTGTTGCCGTGGGACAAGCACATCGCCGCAGGTACCGAGATCCAGTTGGACCTGTTGGGTAAGACGTTCCAGCGCCGCATCCTGGAGCTGGCCGCGGCGTTGTCCGACGACTTCGACCGCCTCGAACGCCGTTGACAGCCGCCGCGCCGACGCAGGGATCCTCGGGCCCCGCGACGGTTACCCCCGGCCGCCCGGCCACCACCCGCGTCACCATCCTGACCGGCCGTCGAATGACCGATCTGGTGCTACCGGCGGCTGCGCCCATCGAAACCTATATCGACGAGACCGTAGCCGTCCTCTCCGAGTTGCTCGACGATGCGCCGGCAGATGTGTTGGCGGGCTTCGACTTCAAGGCGCAAGGGGTATGGGCGTTCGCCCGTCCGGGCGCACCGCCGCTGAAGGCGAGCGAATCCCTCGACGACGCGGGCGTGGTGGACGGTGCGCTGCTGACCCTGGTGTCGGTCAGCCGCACCGAGCGCTACCGCCCGCTGGTCGAGGATGTCATCGACGCGATCGCCGTCCTCGACGAGTCCCCGGAATTCGACCGCAACGCGCTGAACAGGTTCGTCGGGCTGGCAATCCCGACGGTCTCGACCCTCGGCACGCTCACCGCCATCGTGGCCTGGGCCCAATCCGGTCGATCCTGGTGGTGGGCGGTCGCGCTCGCAGTCTTGGGTCTGGGACTGCTGGCCGCCGCGATGCTCACGCAGAACCGCTACCAGAACATCGACCTCGCCGAGAGCCTGACGCTCGCGGCGCTCCCGCCGCTGGCCGCGGCCGCAGCCCTGGCGGTGCCACTGCCACGGGAGGCAGAGGGGATGGGCGCCCCGCAGGTCGCCGCGGCGGCCGCCCTGACACTGCTGTTCACCTTGTCCACCAGGGGTGGGCCACGCAAACGGGCCAATGTGGCGTCGTTCTTCGCGGTGCTCATGATCGCCATCACCGCAGGCGCCGTCGCCTACGGCTACGGCGCCCAGGAGTGGGTACCGGCCGGAGCCATCGCCTTCGGTCTGATCGTGGTGACCAACGCCGCCAAGCTCACGGTCGCTGTCGCGCGCATCGCGCTGCCCCCGATACCGGCTCCGGGCGAAGCGGTCACCAACGACGAACTGCTGGATCCGATATCGCGGCCCGATATCGCCGATGAGGAATCCCCGACGTGGCAGGCAATCATTGCGTCGGTGCCGGATTCGGCGGCCCGGCTCACCGAGCGCAGCCAGCTGTCCAAGCAGTTGCTGATCGGCTTCCTGACCGCCGGTGCGGTGGTGCTGGCCACCGGTGCCGTCGCCGTGGTGGTGCAGGGGCACTTCTTCGTGCACAGCATGATCGTGGCCGCGCTGGTCACGGTCATCTGCGGCTTCCGGTCCCGGCTGTATGCCGAAAGATGGTGTGCGTGGGCGCTGATGGCGGTGTCGATCGCCGTGCCGACCGGGGTGGCCGTGCGGTTGTGCCAGTGGTATCCGGACCGGGCGTGGTTGGTGCTGGCGCTCTACCTGCTGATCGCCGTCGTCGCATTGATCACCGTCGCGGCCACCGATAACGTCAACCGGCTCTCGCCGGTCACCAAGCGAATCTTCGAACTGCTCGACGGTGCATCGATCGCCGCGGTGATCCCACTGTTGTTGTGGATCGCCGGCGTCTACGACATGCTGCGCAATCTGCGTTTCTAGGGCGACATTCGGGTGATCTCGGCGACCGCCTCGTTGAGCCGGTCTTGGTCGGCGGCGATCGATTCCGAGGCCTCGGCGGTGGCGTTTTGCAGCGCCTCGTTCAGTCGTTGCTCCACCGCGCCGGCGCCCAGGCGCAACGTGCCGTCGGCGATGAACACGTCGACCAAGTGGTGGTGCCCGTTCAAGGTGACCTCGACGGTCTCGGATTCGTCTGCCGCGGTGAATGATTCGGTGGCCATCTTGTGCAGCTGTTGGTCCATCAGCTCCTGAAGGCGGCCGGCCTGGCGCAAAACCGCGGCGACCTCCGGATGCATCTCCATGCCGTCGCTGCTCACTTGGGCTCCTTGTCCTGCACGTCCCTGCGCCGGCGATTACCGATCACCGGCTCGCTGTGGGGGCGGTCTTCGACGTACAGTTCCTCGTCTGGGGCCAACCGAGGGTCGCGTCGTTTCTCCTTGCCCTGCATGCCGCCGCCATGGCCCATCCCGCCCATGCCGCCACCCACCGCGCCCGTTCCGGCGCCCATCGCCGATGCCGGGATCGCGCCGGACCCGCCGCCGCGAGCACCCCCGCCGGGGCCGGGTGCGACCGTCTCGGCACCGACATTGGGCTGCAACGGTAGGGAAGGCGCCCCACCGCCACCCGCGCCGGATCCGCCGCCCGCGCCGCCGCCGGCTCCGGCGGGCGAGATCCCGGGATCGTCAAGACCCGGTTCGGGTAGGTCGGCGTCCGGTGCGCCGCCACCCTCGGGCAGGCCGCCACCCGGGAGCCCGCCCGGCAGACCGCCCCCACCGGCGGGTTTGCCGGCGCCGGAGGGGGATCCACCGGAAGGGGAACCGGCGCCCGACGGGGTGCCGCCCGGGGTGGGCGCCCCGGTGGGCTGACCGGTCTGCGCGGAGGCGGGTGCCACCCGGGGCTGCTGGGCGGACGCCGTCGGCCCGCCACTGCCCGCACCACCACCACCGCCACCGGTGGCAGTGCCGCCACCAGCGGGATTCGGCTGATCCGTGGACGTCGTCTTCTTGTTCTTGCCCTTGTCCCAGCCGGTCTGCAGCGCCTTGCGGATGGGTGGGGTCGGCGGTGTGACCGGGGTGACCACCGACGCCGCGGCGTATTCGGCGAGCACTTCCTCGGAGCGGGTCTGCAACTTCTGGTACTCCGCGAGCAGCGCAGACATCCGGGCGGCGTCGGTCGTCGTCTGCAGCTGTGTCGTGATCGCCTGAACCTCGGCGACGGTGGGATGCGACATGACCGCCCGCCGGTGCACACGGGCGAGTTCCTTTGCATGATCCGACATCTCGACCGCGGCGCGGGCCATCTCGTGCAGCCAGTCGCGGTGTCTCCGCAGGGCCGTACCGGCGACCTCGGCAGCGGAGCCGTCCCAATCGACCGCGTCGAGGTCGAAGTCCTCGGCGCGGTCGGCCAGCGTGGACGCATAGGCGGCCCAGTCGTCGGCAAAGTTGTCCAGTGTCGCGGCTTGGTCGGGTTGTGCGATCTGTTCTGCGGCCACCTCCACCGCGAGATAACCGGGTGGTGCCGGGCGCGCCGCGATCGGCATCTGCGGCGTGGGTATCGGTGTGTCCATCTTCGGCACCGGGACCTCCGCGACCTCACCGACGGTGCCGTCGATCGCCTCGGCACCGGCCTGATCGGTCGCCTCATAGGTGGCCGCCGCGGCCTTCAACGCTCCCGACAGCAAGGTCACCTCCTGCTCGCCGGCCGTGATGAAGGACTTCATCCCCTCGCCCTCGGCGCTGATCTGACCGGCGGCGACGGTGGCGAGAGCCAGACCGCACGGCGCCTGCGGCTGTTCGGGCGTGGCGGGCAGGGGAACGTCCAGCGCGGCGGCCAAGCCGCGCAGATCGGTGGGATCGACGTGCAGCCCGGTCACGACACCCCCTCCAATGCCATCTGGTACCGGCTCTCCTCCCGCGGGTTGATCAG
The DNA here is from genome assembly GCA_021648845.1 of Mycobacterium sp. MBM. Lineage (GTDB taxonomy): Bacteria > Actinomycetota > Actinomycetes > Mycobacteriales > Mycobacteriaceae > Mycobacterium. The sequence continues at coordinate 23,732 of JAKJHY010000014.1, forward strand.
CCGGATGGGCAGCTGACTGTGCCGCGGGGTTTCGATGAAGTTGCTGCGCAACACGACTCGACCGACCCCGGGGTGCGGTCCGAGATAGGTCGTCGAATTGGGCCACGTCACCTTGGCGACCTGACCGATCCGGCCGTTGACGAAACCGGCGAACTCCCGGAACTGCGGACCCAGCGTCACCACCCCGCCGGCGGCCGCCGACCGGATCACGAACTGGGTGAACAGCCGGGCGTCGCCGAGGTTGATGCTCACGTCGACATCGTCGAACGGCAGGTACACCGGATACCGGTCCGCGGTTTCCCCGATGAGTACGCCGGCCGAACCGATCGGCAGCTCGTAATGGCGGTCCGAGACCGGGCTCTCCCCGAGTAGGGCAGCGCGCTGTCCACCGAAAAGGCACGAAAAGCCGCGTGGAGTCGTGGGATTGGCGAGCGTGGTCAGCAGCACTGTGGTGGTGGGTGGCCGGCCGGGACGGATCCGCACCCGGGTGATGGTGTGATCTGCGCGCGCCGACCACCACATATCGGGCCCGCCCGGGGCCACATAGGCGGCGGTGAACGTGCTGCGCCCCTTGATGGACGACCACGACTCGCGCTCGAAGCTGATCTCGGTGGCGCGGTCGAAACTGTCGAAACTGCGGCTGCACCGCGCGTCGACACCGTTGCCGGCCAGCTGGTCCGCGAGCCGGGTGGCCGAGGCGACGAGGTAGCGGGCCAGGCCGGACACCCCGGTGTCGCGGCGCTGCGCGGGCCGCCGCGTCACCTCCGGGTCGGCCCGCAACACGATCCAGGTGCGTCGGTTCGCCGGGGCCGGGTAGGGGCCGACAACCTGGTCGTAGAGCGCGACCAAGCCGGCCGGTGCGGTCTTGCCGACCCGATAGCCCGCCGACACCACATCGGCCTCGAGCTCGGGGCAGTGCGCCCTGAGCAGGTGCTCGACCACCCGGGTGTCGACGACATCATCGGTGAACGCCTCCCCGTCGACCAGCACGGTCGGGGTGAACGGCCGCGGGACGAGTTCGATCAGGGCGATCAGATAGTCGTTCTGCCACCGGACCGCGACGTGGTCGCCCGGCAGCACGGTGGCGCCCACGGCCGGTTCCGACGGCGGGTCGGGAGGCGTGGTGTGCCGCCGGCGCCAGGCGAACAGCGCCGCGATCCATCCGGTGAACCGGCGGCCGCGCACGGTCAGCGTGGTCGCGATGGTGAGCAGCACGGCCAGCGTGATGCCGAGCCACAGCAGGTCCAGCGCCGCGAACAACGCCACCGAGGCGGGCACGAGGACCGCCGTCCAGAGCAGGTGGCCGGTGGTGAACCGAAACCCGAATTGGCCGAGGAACTCCTTCATCGGCGCCTCATGGCGCGCCTGGTGAGCGCACCGATCCCCAGCACCAACGCCAGTCCGGCGCCGGTCAGCACGACCATGGTGATCGGCCCGCGGTCGGGTGGCTCGACGACGACCGGCGGCGGCAGCTGCTTGACACGGTAGGGCGCCACGGCCGGACCGGCCGGAACATCCCAGGTGAGCGCGGCCACCGGATCGATGACGCCGGCACCGACGTAGTTGTCGACACCGCCGCCGGGATGCCGGGCCGTGGCGGTGATCCGGTTCATGATCTGCGCGGCCGTCAGGTCGGGAAAGCGCTGCTTGAGCAATGCGGCCAGCCCCGACACGTAGGCCGCGGCAAAGGACGTTCCGGCGATCGGGATGGGACCGTCGGCGCCGTTGAGCGCATTGACCGGGTTGCCGTCGTAGCCGAGAGCGGTGATGTTCTCGGCCGGTGCGGCGGCACCGACCCACGGCCCGGACATCGAGAAGGTGCTGGGCTGGCCGGTCTGCCCGATCCCCCCGACGGTGAGCACCAGCGGTGAATACCAGGCGGGCGACACGATCGTCTGGACCTGTTTCCAGCCGCGGGGATCGCTGGGTACGTCGGCCTCCGGCGGCGGATTCTGGGTGCAGTCCTGGCCGGTGTTACCGGCGGCCACGATCACGACGGCGCCCTTGATGTTGACGGCGAAGTTGATGGCCGCCCCGACGGTTGCCTCGTCGATCGGGCGGGTCACCTTGTAGCAGGCGGCCTCGCTGATGTTGATGACCTGGGCGCCGAGGTTCGCCGCGTGCACGATCGAGCGGGCCAGGCTGCGCAGCGACCCCGCGGTCTGGGTGGTGTTCGGGTCGTTCGGGTCATTGCGGGCACCGACCGGCTGGAAATTGTCGGAGGTCTGGCGCAGCGACAGGATCCGCGCCTGCGGGGCGACGCCGACGAACCCGTCGGTCGGCGCCGGCCGGCCGGCGATGATCGCGGCGGTCAGGGTGCCGTGGGCATCGCAGTCCGACATCCCGTTACCGGCGCTGTCCACGAAATCACCGCCGGGTTCTGCGGGAACGCGGGGCGATCCGTTCACGCCGGTGTCGATGACCGCCACGGTCACCCCGGCACCGGTGGCGAACTTCTGCGCGTCGGCGATCCGCAGGTATTCGTTCGCCCAGGGCTTGTCGGTGAAGTTCGAGTCCGGGAACGTGATCGGCGCCGAGCACTGTCGACGCTGCTCGGTGGGCTGGTCAGGGCCGGTTTCGTCGGGCGGAACGGCCCCGGCGTCGATCACCGGCGGTTCGATGGCGACCGCCGGCGGCGCCGTCAGCAGGACGAGCGCCATAGCGGCCAGCAGCGCACCGATGCGTCGCACGGTTGTTCACTCCCCCTTGCAGTCCCCGGATGCGAGGTGCTGACACAACCCGCAGCAAAGTGGAGGCCGCCTTTCGGCGGCACATCCAGTCACGACAGCCTAAATGTTCCTTCAATCCAGCTTTGCCAGAGTCATTTTACGGGCGGGTCGACGGGGTCCGTTCCGCTTTCTCGGTGCCGTCAGGCGTCGAGATCCTGGGTCACCAGGTCGGCGATGGTGGCCAGTGCGGATGCGTCCTCGGAGCTCACCGTGACCTGCGCTCCGTGTCCGGCGCCCAACGTCATGATCATCAGCGCGGAGCCGGCGTCCACGGGTTCGCCACCATCGACGGCGAGGGTGACCTCCACTCCGGCGTTGACGACGGCCTCGGCGATGATGGCGGCCGGCCGGGCGTGCAGGCCGATGGACGATCCGACGGTGACGGTTTTTTCGGGCATTCTTCTTTTCCTTGCTGTTGGGTGGTGGTTGTCAGGCGGAAACGGTTTGGCGGGGCTTGGCGAACTGCTTGGCGGCGACGACGGCGAGTGCGGCGGCAACCATGCCTGCGACGATAGAGATGACGAAGCCCAGTCGGTTGTCGATTGCGAAGAGCACGAAGATTCCGCCGTGCGGCGCGCGGGACCCGGCGTTGAAGGCCATGCACAGCGCGCCGGTGATGGCACCCCCGAACATCATCGAGGGGATGACCCGAAGCGGATCGGCCGCGGCGAACGGGATGGCGCCTTCGGAGATGAACGAGGCTCCGAGAAGCCAAGCGGCACGGCCGTTTTCCTTCTCGGGCTCGCTGAAAAGCCGCGGCCGGATGGTCGTCGCCAGCGCCATGGCCAGCGGCGGCACCATGCCGGCCGCCATCACGGCGGCCATGATCTCGAAGGATGCGGTGGTGTTGGCCGCCAGTCCGGCGGTGGCGAAGGCGTAGGCGGCCTTGTTCACCGGACCGCCCAGGTCGAAGCACATCATCAGGCCGAGGATCACGCCGAGCAGGATGGCCGAGGTTCCGGTGAGACTGTTGAGCCAGTCGGTCAGGCTGGTGTTGACCCAGGCCAGTGGACGGCCGATCAGGAAGAACATGATGAGGCCGACGACCAGTGAAGCCACCAGGGGCACGATCACCACGGGCATCAGGCCGCGCAGCCACGGCGGGACCTTGATATTGCTGATCCACAGCGCCGCGAAACCGGCGATCACACCGCCGGCGATGCCACCCAGGAAACCGCCGCCGACGAGCACGGCCAGCGCACCGGCGGTGAATCCGGGGGCCAGCCCGGGCCGGTCGGCGATCGCGAAGGAGATGTAGCCGGCCAGCGCGGGCACCAGGAAGCTGAAGGCCAGGCCGCCGAGGGTGAACAGGATGGCACCCAGGTATTGGGCGAAACCGCCGGCCGGCAGGTTGGTCAGCGAGTTGTTGAGCGCGATGTCTTGGCCGTTGTCGGCGATCTCGTACCCGGCGAACAGGAAGCCGAGCGCGATCAGCAGACCGCCGGCGGCCACGAACGGGATCATGTAACTCACGCCGGTGAGCAGGATCTGCCGGGTCCGGGTACCCCAGCCCACGTTGGCCGAACCTTCGGTGTCACCGTCGGCGGGCGCACTGCCCTCGACCCGCGCGGCCCGCGGGTTGTCCGCGGCGGCAACGGCTTCGGAAATCATGGTGTCCGGCTCGTTGATCGCCCGTTTGACCCCGGAGGCGATCACCGGTTTGCCGGCGAACCGTCCACGGTCCTTGACGCCCACATCGGTGGCGAAGATGACGGCGTCGGCCGCGGCGATGGTCGACGCGGGCAACGGGGTGCTGCCCGAGGAGCCCTGGGTCTCGACCACGAAGTCGACGCCGGCCCGTTCGGCCGCCAATTTCAGGGCGTCGGCCGCCATATAGGTGTGCGCGATCCCGGTGGGACAGGCGGTGATCGCCACGATGCTCTTCTTGGCGGCGGGGGCGGCCGGGGTGGCGGGGGCCGCCGCCGCGGGTGCGGGGTTCACCACCTCCTCGACGAGGGTGACCAGTTCACCGGCCGTGGCCGCGGCTCGCAGGGATGCGACGAACTCCTTGCGCACCAGGGCGCGGGCCAGGCTGGACAACAGTTTCATGTGGTCGGCCCCGCCGGAATCCGGTGCGGCGATGAGGAATACCAGATCGGCCGGACCGTCCGGTGCGCCGAAGTCCACCTTCGGCGACAGCCGTGCGAAACCGATGGTCGGGGTGTCGACATATGGGGAGCGGCAGTGCGGGATCGCGATGCCGCCGGGCAGGCCGGTGGCGGATTGCTCCTCGCGCGCCATCGCGGCGGCGATCAGCCCGTCGGGGTCGGCGGTGCGGCCGGCTCCGACGAGCAGACCCGCGATGCGGGTGATGACGGATTGTTTGTCGGCGCCGGCATCGGCGTCGAGCAGGACCAAGTCGGTGGTGATCACCGGGGGAGAGCTGGACATGCAGTGACCTTCTGTTCTCAGGTGTCGGATCGCTCCGGTGAAATGGCTTTCACCGGAACGGCTTCTAGATCGATCAGTTCGGGTCCAGGCAACGCGGAACCTGGCAGGGACGCGGCCGCGCTGCCGTAGGCGACGGCCATCCGCAATCTGTTGGGGGCATCCGCCCCGGCCAGGGCCGCCCGGACATACCCGGCGAGTGCGGAGTCGCCCGCACCGACCGTGCTGCGCGGGGTGATCGGTGGCGAGCCGGCCAGCCAGGCGCCGGACGGCTCCACCAGGACCGCCCCGGCCGCGCCGAGGGTGACCAGGATGGTGCGGGCGCCGCGGTCGACGAGTTGGCGGGCCGCGGCGATCACCGGTAAGGGATCGCCTGCGGCGGCGGCATCTTCGAGCTCTTGTCCGGAGGTGCCGGTGAGCCCGGCCAGTTCCTCGGCATTGGGTTTGATCAGGTCGGGGGCCGCCCGCTCGAACGACGCGGCCAGCGCCGACAGCGGCGCGTCCGAGGTGTCGACGGCGACCCGGCACTGCTTGTCCGCCAGCTGGGCGACCACATCGGCATACCAGCTCACCGGTACCCCCGGCGGCAGCGACCCGGACATCACGATCCACTCCGCACGGTTTGCGGCCTCCACCACGGTGCGGGTGAGTGCATCCAGGGACTGCGCATCGAGGGCGGCGCCGGGCTCGTTGAGTTTGGTTGTGGTGCCGTCATTTTCGGTGATCGCCAGGTTGGTGCGGACCGTGCCGGCGATCGGGACGGTGGCAAAGGCGATCCCGCCGGCCCGCAGCGCGGACAGCATCGGATCGTTGTCCGCCGCGGGCAGCACTGCCAGCGCATCGAGGCCCGCGAGACCGAGGGCGCGGGCGACGTTGACGCCCTTGCCGCCGGGTTCGTCGGTCACCGAACCGATCCGGTGGACGGCGCCGCGCACCAGGGCGCCGGACAACGCGATGGTGCGATCGATGCTGGGATTGGGGGTGACCGTGACGATCATGCGGATGCTCCTGCGCAGGTGACTTCGACTCCGAGACCGACGAGTTCATGGCGTGCGGTGGGCGTGATCTCGGTATCCGTGATGAGTGCGTCGACGCTGGTGATCGGCGCAAAGCTGTGCAGTTCCTCCCTGCCGATCTTCGACGAATCGGCGACGACGACGACGTAGTTCGCGCACCGGACCATGGCCCTTTTGATGGCGGCCTCCTCACTGTCGGGGGTGGACAGGCCGTGTCGGGCGGTGATGCCGTTGGTGCCGATGAAGGCGATGTCCACCCGCAGTTGTTCCAGGGTCTGAAGCGCCTGTTCTCCGACGGTGGCCTGGGTCAGTCCGCGGACCCGTCCGCCGAGCAGTTGCAGCGAGACCGACGGCATCGCCGAGAGCCGGGCGGCGACCGGTACCGAGTTGGTGATGACGACCAGCTCGCGGTCGGTGGGGATGAGCGCGGCGACCCGGCTGGTCGTGGTGCCGGCGTCGAGCAGCACGCTGGACCCGGCGACCGGGAAGAGGTCGGTGGCTGCGGCCGCGATGGCGTCCTTGTGGGCGGCGCGGGTCGAATCACGTTCGCCGACATCCTGCTCGACGAGGTGTAGGGCCCGGGTGGGGACGGCACCGCCGTGGACCCGGCGCAGCAGGCCGGCCTTGTGCAGAACCGCCAGGTCACGGCGCACCGTTTCGGTGGTGACGTCGTAGGTCTGGGCCAGTTCGGCGACCGAGGCACGGCCCTGCGCCATCACCAGAGCGGCGATGGCGTGCTGGCGTTCCTCGGCGTACATCGCTCTCCGTTCGGGCATTCCCACGTGGTCAAATGTTGATATATGTGGTTTTACGCTTGAATCTGTTGACTTGTCAATGCTTTCTTGTAATCTGAATCACATGAGCACACCTTCCGTGACTGAGACGCAGGTTCTGACCGGAGTTCCGGTGGTCGCCGGGATCGCGTACGCCCCGGTGATCAGGCCGGGGGCACGGCCGACCGCCCCGGTGTCGGCCGCCGATGTGCCCGAGGCCGACCGGCCGGGCGAGGTGGACCGGCTCAAAGCCGCCGCGGCCGCGGTCGCCGAGCGGCTGCGCGATCGGGCGGGCCACGCGACCGGTGTGGCTTCTGAGGTGCTGGCAACCACCGCTGCCCTGGCCCAGGACCGGGCCTGGCTCCTGGATGCCGAAAAGCGGATCATCGCGGGCAGTCCGGCCCATCATGCCGTGGGCGCGGCCATCGCCAAGATCTGCGATGCGTTGGCCAAGGCCGGCGATCTGATGGCCGAACGGGTCACCGATCTGCGTGACGTCCGGGACCGGGTGCTCGCGCAGCTGGCCGGGCTACCCGAGCCCGGGGTTCCGGTGCCGGACGTCCCCTCGGTGCTGTGCGCCGAGGATCTGGCGCCCGCAGATACCGCCGGGCTGGACCCGACCCTGGTGGTGGCCCTGGCCACCACGCTGGGTGGGCCGACCAGCCACACCGCGATCATCGCCCGCCAGCTCGGCATTCCGTGCGTGGTGGCGGTGCCGGGGCTGGACGCGGTTCCGGTGGGTGTGCCGGTGATGGTCGATGGGGCGCGCGGCACGGTGACGGTGTCCCCGGATGCCGACGAGGCGCAGCGCGCGGTGGGCAGGGCGCGCGAGGATGCCGAGCGCATCGCGCAGTGGACGGGCCCGGGCGCCACGGCCGACGGGCACCGGGTCGCCGTGCTGGCCAATGTCCAGGACGGGGCCGCGGCCCGATCGGCCGGGCAGACGCCCGCCGAGGGGGTCGGTCTGTTCCGCACCGAACTGTGCTTCCTCAACCGCGATTCCGAACCCTCGGTGCAGGAGCAGGCCGAGATCTACGGTGAGGTGCTGACCGCGTTCGCGGGGCGCAAGGTCGTCATCCGCACACTGGATGCCGGATCGGACAAGCCGCTGAAGTTCGCCGGCCATCCGGACGAGGCCAATCCCGCGTTGGGCGTGCGCGGGGTGCGCATCTCGTTCGCAAACCCGGGGCTGCTGACCCGTCAGCTGGAGTCCATCGCGGCCGCGGCCCGGGCCACCGGCAGCGATCCGTGGGTGATGGCGCCGATGATCGCGACCCCCGATGAGGCGAAGAATTTCGCCACGCAGGCAAGGTCTTTCGGGCTGACGCCGGGTGTGATGATCGAGGTGCCCGCCGCGGCATTATTGGCCAACCACATCCTTGAGCATGTCGACTTCTTGTCGATCGGTACCAACGATCTGGCTCAATACACCATGGCTGCCGATCGGATGTCCGCGGAGCTGGCCACTCTCACCGATCCGTGGCAGCCCGGTGTGCTCGCCCTGGTCGAGATGGCCGCGCGTGCGGGCGCAGCCGTCGGCAAGCCGGTCGGGGTGTGCGGGGAAGCGGCCGCGGATCCCCTGTTGGCCTGCGTGCTGGTGGGGATGGGCGTGACATCGCTGTCGGCGGCGGCCACGGCCGTGCCGGGGGTGGGCGCCGCGCTGGCCGCGGTCACGTTGGAGCGTTGTCGCGCCGCGGCGGCGGAGGTGGTCCAGACGGCAAGTGCCGCGGACGCCAGGTCCGCGGCACTTGCCGTGCTGAGTTAGGACGAGCGGCTAGAACCAGACTTTTCGTCCGCCGACCGGCTTGCCCACGGCGCCGAGGATCCACAGCACGACGCCGACCACGACCAGAATCGCGCCGATGGTGTACAGGATCGACAGACTGGTGAAGTAGCCGATCAGTAGAAGGACGATCCCGAGCACAATCATGGCGGTTCCCATCTTTAGGTGACGCGGACAGTTGTTGTCGCGACGCTGAATTGCCAAAACCGTCAAAACCCAAACCTTGCGGGCCCGATCGATGCCGAAATAAATCGGACTACAGTCCGGTTGTAGCGGACATGCCTGCCGTCACAGCCGATACATTCACCCTTCCGCGCATCGCCGCGGCCACCCCCGGCGAGACCGAGCGGCCCGTGCGATCGGTGACCACGGGTCCGCGCGGCTACGAGGGGGAGGGCTTCCCCGTGGTGCGCGCCTTCGCCGGGGTCAGCGCCGCCGACCTGGACCCCTTCGTGCACATGGACCAGATGGGCGAGATCGAATACCAGCCGGGGGAACCCCGCGGCACCGATTGGCACCCGCACCGGGGTTTCGAGACCGTCACCTACATGATCGACGGCCGCTTCGCGCACCAGGATTCGCATGGTGGCGGCGGGTTGATCACCGACGGTGCCACCCAATGGATGACGGCGGGATCCGGCATCCTGCACATCGAGACGCCGCCGGCCGAACTGGTCGACAGCGGCGGACTGTTCCATGGCGTCCAACTCTGGGTGAACCTGCCCCGCAAGGACAAATTCGCCTCTCCCCGTTACCAATCCATCGAAGGCAGCGCAGTCGAGTTGCTGTCCTCTGCCGACGGCGGTGCGCTGGTGCGCGTCATCGCTGGCAGCATCGGCGAGCACGCCGGACCCGGCCGGACACATACCCCGATCGCGCTCGCGCACGCCACCGTCGAACCCGGCGCTCGGCTGAACCTGCCGTGGGACCGCCAGTTCAACGCGCTCGTCTATGTGCTGTCGGGCCGCGGATCGGTGGGGCCGGCCGGGCAGCCGATCCACCAGGGCCAGTTGGCGGTGCTCGGACACGGTGACCGGATCACCGTCGAGGCCGATGCCACCCAGGACGGCCATCGTCCGGCCCTGGAGGTGCTGCTCCTCGGCGGCCGACCGATCCGGGAGCCGGTGGTGCAGTACGGGCCGTTCGTGATGAACTCCAAATCGGAGGTCCTTGCGGCCCTCGAGGATTTCAACGCCGGCCGGTTCGGGTCGCTGCCCCCGGACGCGCTCACCCCGCACCGGACCCGCTGAGGACTCGGCTGTCAGTTTGCTGAAAGTGCGCGATGCTGCGCCAGCGCAACGATCTGGCGGTAGCCGGATAGGTGAGCTGTGGCACAATTTTTACTGTGCCGCATACAGCTAGCAGAGGTCCGGGTCGCCCGCCTGCCGCCAAGGCCGCGGAGACCCGAGAACGGATCCTGCAGGCTGCGCGCGAGGTGTTCAGCGAACTCGGTTATGACGCAGCGACATTCCAGGCCATCGCGGTTCGCTCCGATCTGACCCGTCCGGCCATCAACCACTACTTTCAGAGCAAGCACCTGCTGTACCGGGAGGTCGTCGAACACACCAATGCGGGCGTGGTGCGGGCCGGTATCGAGAAGGCCAAGGCGCAGCCCACTCTGCTGAAGCGGCTGACGGCGTTCTATTCCGTCGCCATGCAGGCCGACGGCAGGGACCGCTCGGTCGCGGCGTTCTTGGTGACCTCAGTGCTGGAGGCTCAGCGTCACCCCGAGCTGAGTCAGGACGCACACGACCCGTTGGCGAACTCGCGGGCATTTGTGCAGTGGGCCGTCACCGATGCCATCGAACGTGGTGAGCTAACCACCGATACCGATGTGGCGAGCCTGGTCGAGATGCTCGTCTCGGTGATGTGGGGGATGGGGTTCTATGCCGGCTACGTCGGGACCCATGACGAGACGGTGGCTGTGGTGCGGCAGTTGGAGCTTCTGATGGCTAACAAGCTGTGGACCTTGTCGACGTAACTGGCCCCGATCGCCGGCGGATAGGTGATCTAACTAACCGGTAGCATGAACACATGAGTTCACTGCGCACCCACGATGACACCTGGGACATCGCCTCCAGTGTCGGTACCACCGCCGTGATGGTCGCCGCGGCGCGGGCCGCCGAGACGGCGAGTGCGGATCCGTTGATCACCGACCCCTACGCCCGGATGCTTGTCGAAGGTGCCGGTGGTGGCGTGTGGGGCCTGATGATGGACGAGGACTGGGTGGCCCGCGCCGTCGACATCGACCCCGACGGCGCGGCGATCTTCGCGCACATGGGCAGCTACCAGGCCGTGCGCACCCGCTTCTTCGACGACTTCTTCGCCGCCGCGTGGGCCGCCGGTATCCGCCAGGTGGTGATACTGGCCTCCGGGCTGGATTCGCGCGCCTATCGGCTGGAGTGGCCCGCGGGCACCACCGTCTACGAGATCGACCAGCCGAAGGTGCTGGAGTACAAGCAGTCGGTGCTCGCCGAGCACGGTGTGCAGCCGCGGGCCGACCGCAGGGAGGTGGCCATCGATCTGCGTCAGGACTGGCCGAAAGCCTTGCAGGAGGCCGGCTTCGACTCTTCATCTGCAACTGCGTGGCTGGCCGAGGGTCTGTTGATGTACCTACCTGCCGATGCGCAGGACCAACTCTTCGCGCAGATCACCGATCTCAGCGCGCCGGGCAGTCGGATCGCGGTGGAGACGGCGCCGATACAGGCCGAGGAACGCCGCCGCGAGATGAAGCAGCGATTCGAGGTCATCAAGGAGAAGCTCGGCATCACCGACAGCCTCGACGTCGGGGAACTGATGTACAACGACCCCGACCGTGCCGACGTGGCCGACTGGCTCGGCGGCCACGGATGGGACAGCGCCGCCGTGCAGTCGGCCGCCGAGATGCGCAGGCACCGTCGCTGGGCGCTGCCCGCCGACCTCGACACGCCCGCCGATGACTCCTTCTCGATGTTCGTCACCGCCACCAGACACTGAGCGAGATTTCGCCCCGCAGGAATCCGGGGCTTATGGACCGGCCAACCGGATGGTTAGGATCAGAATTCCTCGGTCTGGAAGGACGCTCCGATGACCATGCACGCAGACGCTCCCACGTCGTCACCAGCGGTGGCGGACATCCCGGCGGTCGTCGCCGGACTCCGCGCGGCCTACGCCACCGGGCGCACCCGCGACATCGAATGGCGCAAGCAGCAGCTGCGCGCCCTGGAACGGATGGTGGTGGACAACGAGGCCGCCATCGCCGCCGCGCTGGCCACCGACCTCGGCCGCAAACCGTTCGAGGCGTGGCTGGCCGATATCGCCAGCACCGCGGCCGAAGCCCGCGACGCCGCCAAACATCTCGGCAAGTGGACCAAGCGTCGGTACCGGCTCCTGGAGTTCTCCCAGCTCCCGGCGCGGGGCTGGGTCGAGTACGAGCCCTACGGCACAGTGCTCGTCATCGGCGCCTGGAACTTCCCGTTCGCCCTCACGCTCGGGCCCGCGGTGGGTGCGATCGCTGCGGGTAACACGGTGGCCCTCAAACCCTCCGAACTCGCGCCCGCCTGCTCGGCGTTGATGGCCGAACTGGTACCGCGGTATCTGGATCCGCAGGCCGTCGCCGTCGTGGAGGGCGACGGAGCCGTCAGCCAGCTGCTCATCGACCAGGGTTTCGACAAGATCTGTTTCACCGGTGGCACCGAGATCGGGCGCAAGGTCTATCAGGCCGCGGCCGCGCACCTCACCCCGGTCATCCTCGAGCTGGGCGGCAAGAGCCCGGTCATCGTGGCGGCCGACGCCGACCTGGATGTCGCCGCCAAACGCATCGCCTGGACCAAGCTGATCAACTCCGGCCAGATCTGCATCGCACCCGACTACGTACTCGTCGACGCCTCGGTGCGCGATGAACTGGTCGGCAAGGTCAAGGCGGCGGTGCGCGCCTTCGAAGCCGACGCGACGGGCGGCAAGCGGATCGTCAACCGGCGCCACTTCGACCGGTTGGTCGCCGCGGTGGCCGCCACCGAGGGCGATGTCACCGTCGGCGGTGGTTCCGACCCCGCGGCGCTGGAGATCGAACCGACGGTCGTGGTCGACCCTGCCCTGGACGAACCGCTGATGACCGACGAGATCTTCGGGCCCGTGCTGCCCATTGTCACCGTCCAAAATCTGGACGAGGCAATCGCTTTCGTCAACGCCCGGCCCAAACCCTTGGCGGCCTACTTGTTCACCAGGTCCAAGGAGACCCGCGAACGGGTCATCCACGAGGTGCCCGCCGGCGGCATGGTGGTCAACCACCTGATCTTCCATTTCGCGACCACCAAGTTGCCGTTCGGCGGCGTCGGACCGTCCGGTACCGGTGCATACCACGGCCGGTACGGGTTCGAGGAGTTCAGCCACCGCAAGTCGGTGCTGACCAAGACCACCCGCCCCGACTTGGGCGCCATGATCTACCCGCCGTATACAGAGAAGGCGTGGAAACTGGCCCGGCGGCTGTTCTAGTCGCGGGACCGACCACACAAAAACTGACCCAACACCGAGAGGAACACAATGCCCGGAGTGCAGGATCGCGTCGTCGTCATCACCGGAGCCGGCGGCGGTCTCGGGCGCGAGTACGCCCTGACCCTGGCCCGGGAGGGCGCCAGCGTCGTCGTCAACGACCTCGGCGGTGCCCGTGACGGCTCCGGTGCCGGACACAACATGGCCGACGAGGTGGTCGCGGAGATCAAGGCCGCCGGTGGCCGCGCGGTCGCCAACTACGACAGTGTCGCCGAACCCGAGGGCGCGGAGAACATCATCAAGACCGCCGTCGACGAGTTCGGCAAGGTCGACGGCGTGGTGAGCAACGCGGGCATCCTGCGCGACGGCACCTTCCACAAGATGACCTTCGAGCAGTGGGACGCCGTGCTGAAGGTGCACCTCTACGGCGGATACAACGTCATCCGCGCCGCGTGGCCGCACTTCCGGGAGCAGAGCTTCGGCCGGGTCGTCGTCGCCACCTCCACCAGCGGACTGTTCGGCAACTTCGGGCAGGCCAACTACGGTGCCGCCAAGCTCGGTCTGGTCGGCCTGATCAACACGCTGGCCCAGGAAGGCGCCAAGTACAACATCAAGACCAACGCCGTCGCGCCGATCGCCGCCACCCGCATGACCCAGGACATCCTGCCGCCCGAGGTGTTCGAGAAACTGACCCCGGAATATGTTGCGCCCGTTGTCGCCTACCTGATGACCGAGGAATTGCCGGACACCGATTCGGTGTTCATCGTCGGCGGCGGCAAGGTACAGCGCACCGCGCTGTTCCAGAACGAGGGCGTCACCTTCACCGAGGTGCCGTCGGTCGACGATATCGCCGCCAAGTGGGGCGAGATCACCGATCTTTCCGCAGCGCAGGCCGCCAGCTTCAAGCTCGGATGAAAGCGCTTGTCGCACAGGAGCTGACCGGCCCAGCAGGCTTGGCCTATCTGGACGTAGCCGATGTCGACGATGCCACCGGGAACTCGGTCATCATCGACGTCGGCGCGGCCGGTGTCTGCTTCCCCGATCTGCTGTTGCTACGCGGGGAGTACCAGCTGAAGCTGGAGCCGCCGTTCACCCCGGGCATGGAGGTCGCCGGCACCGTCCGCTCGGCCCCGGCAGGCTCGGGTTTCACTGTCGGGCAGCGGGTTTCGGCCCTGTCGATGCTCGGTGGCTACGCCGAACGGGTGGCGGTGGCCCCGTCGAGCGTGGTGCCCACACCCGAGGGCATCGATGACGCATCGGCCACCGCGTTGCTGGGCAACTACTACACCATGTACTTCGCCCTGGCCCGCCGCGCGGCGCTGCGGGCCGGGGAGACGGTGCTGGTGCTCGGCTCGGCAGGCGGTATCGGGGTGGCGGCCATCCAGATCGCCAAGGCGCTCGGTGCCCGGGTGGTGGCGCTGGTGCACCGGCCGGATGCGCAGGATTTCGTGGCGAGCGTCGGTGCCGACGTGGTGCTGCCGCTGACGGAGGGATCCGGCGGGCAGATCCGGCGGGCAGGAGCGCAGCGACTCGGGGACGAGTTGGAGCGCAGCGACTCGGGGATGAGCTGGAAGCAGGCGGTGCTCGACGCCACCGGCGGCCGCGGCGTGGACGTGGTGGTCGATCCGATCGGCGGTGACGCCTTCGACGACGCCATCCGCGCGATGGCGCCGGAGGGGCGGCTGCTGGTCATCGGGTTCGCGGCCGGCCAGGGCATTCCGACGGTCAAGGTCAACCGGCTGCTGCTGCGCAATGTCAGCGTGGTGGGTGTCGGCTGGGGCGAGTTCGTCCGGCACTCGCCGGCCGCGCAGGCCGAGGTCGGCGCTGGGCTCGCCGACCTGGTCGCGGCCGGACTGCGCCCGCCTCCGCCGGTGACCTACCGGCTCGCCGACGGCGCGGCGGGTCTGCAGGCGCTGGCCGACGGCAAGATCAGAGGCAAGCTCGTCCTGGAGCCGTAGTGCAGGGCCCGCGCGCGTTGGCCTTCGACGTATTCGGCACCGTGGTGGACTGGCGGTCCAGCATCATCGCCGAGCTGCAGTCCTTCGGCGCCCGCCATGGGCTGCAACGGGATTGGGCGTCGTTCGCCGATGCGTGGCGGGCCGGTTACGCCCCGGCCATGGACCGGGTGCGCCGGGGTGAGCTGCCATGGACCCGCATCGACGATCTGCACCGCGACATCCTGGTGGGGTTGCTCGACGGCGTCCCGGTCGACGACGCCGAGATCGACGACCTCAACCGGGCCTGGCATCGGCTCACCCCCTGGCCGGACGCGGTGCCCGGCCTGTACCGGCTCAAGCAGCGTTTCGTCGTCACCACGCTGTCCAACGGCAATGTCTCGCTGCTCACGAACATGGCCAAGAACGCCGGATTGCCGTGGGACTGTGTCATCTCCGCGGAGTTGTTCGGCCACTACAAGCCCGATCCGGAGGCCTATCTGGGCTGTGCCCGGCTACTCGATGTGGCCCCTGAGGAGCTCATGTTGGTGGCCACCCACCCGAACGATCTGCGAGCCGCGCGGGCTTGCGGCCTGCGCACCGGCTATGTGGTGCGAAGGCTCGAGCACGGACCCGGGCATCCACTGCCCGACGTCTCCACCGGGGAGTTCGAGGTCGTCGCGCAGGATTTCCTCGACCTGGCCCGACAGTTGGGCGCCTAGACCGTAAGTTCGTGGTGTGAGCACCCTGGGCATCGTCCTGGTCGCGTTGGCGATCGCCATCGGGTTGGCCGGCATCATCGTGCCGATCCTGCCCGGCGGGCTGCTGGTCATCGCGGCGATCGGTGTCTGGGCCTATGTCGAAGGATCGACGAGCGCCTGGGTGACCTTCGGTATCGCGGCAGTTTTCTTCGTCGCGGCGGAGGTCATCAAGTACACCTGGCCGGTGCAGCGCATGCGCCGCGCCGAGGTCCGCACATCGGTGCTGGTGATCGGTGCGGTGGCCGGCATAGTGGGGTTCTTCGTCATTCCGGTGATCGGTCTGCTGATCGGGTTCGTCGCGGGGGTGTTCGCCGCGGAGATGGCGCTGCGTCGCGACCCGACCCGGGCGTGGGCATCCACGGTGCATGCGCTCAAGGGCGTGGCGCTCTCGGTCGGTGTCGAACTGACCGGCGCCCTACTGGCCACGGTCACCTGGGTCGTCGGGGTGGTCATTTCGGCGTGATTCGTTGCGCTCACCGCGTCAGATCACGCCGAAATCGTGGAGGGTGGAACCTCCGGCGTACCCCGGTGCGTCTGAAGGTACGTGATCGATGCGCTGCTGAAGTGTCACGACGGAGTGATCACGCTGGAGCAGGCCTGCTCGGCGGGGATGAGCAGGCACGCGGTGCAGCGCAGGGTCGCTGCCGGACGCTGGCGCCGGTGCGGCCCCGGCGTGTACTTCGTCGATGATCGTCCGTTCACCGATGCGGCACGGGTCAGGGCGGGGGTGTGGAGTCTTGGTGCGCACGCGGCGGCGAGCGGACTGGCCGCGGCCTGGTGGCATGGACTGACGAAGTTTGCCCCGGACGTCGTCGAGGTGACCGTGCCGCGCAACAGCAATGGCCGCGTCCACCCGGGTACGCGCGTTCGACGGCGAGATTTGCAGCCGCGGGACGTCGTCGAGCGACGTAACCTGCGTACCACCGGGCTGACCTTGACGGTGGTGGAGGCTGCGGCCCGTCGCCGCGGCGGGAGCGCCATCATGGATTCTGCTTTGCAGAGGCAGGTTTCGTTGTCCGAACTGTGGCAGGCGCACCTACGGCACAAAGGCCGGTACGGCGCACCGGCGGCACGCCGACTACTTCAGGCGGCCGATGACGGGGCACGGTCGCAAGCGGAACGTCTGCTCGTGCAATTACTCAGAAGCGCATCGCTCCCCGGCTGGCGGACCAATTACAAGGTCGGCCGGTACCGGGTGGACTTCGCCTTTCCCAAATCCCGGGTGGCCATCGAGATCGACGGCTGGGCCTTTCACAGCGACCGTGCCGACTTCCAGCACGACCGGGAACGTCAGAACGAGATCATGTTGATGCGTTGGCAGGTGCTGCGGTTTACCTGGCTGGACCTCACGGCATATCCCGACCGGGTGCTCGCCACCATCCGAGCTGCGATTTCGGCGTGATTCGCTGCGCTGAACGCGTCAAATCACGCCGAAATCATGTGGTGAGGCGGGTGCGCAGCCGGCTGAGGTCATCAGCGGTCACCCCGGCGGCGTCCAGGAAACCGCCCACCGAGCCGTAGATCTCGACGACCTTACGGCCGGCCGCCTCCAGATACTCCTCCCGCACCCCGAGCACGGCGTCGGTGAGTCGGGCCTCGGCGAACGTGAGGACCTCGGGCGTCTCGCCCGCACGGGCCTTCACCGACTCCATGATCGAGTCGCGCAGCGGGTCGATGGCGTCGTTACTGCGCAGGAAGTCGGTGAGGATCGCGTCCCGGGGCACTCCGACAGCTTCGAGCACGGTGGCCACGGTGAACCCGGTGCGATCCTTCCCGGCAAAGCAGTGCGCGATCACCGGCCGCCCGTCGGCAAGCAGCGTGATGACCTGCCGCACCGCCACCTGTGCGCCGGTCAGTGAGGGGAACTCCTCGTAGACCTCGGTCATGTATCGCTTGGCGGATTCGGCGACGTCCTCATTCTCGGGGGACTCCGACATCACCCGTTGGAAGGTGGCTTCGTGCGGTGCGTCCTGCGCAGAATCGTCCTCGAAGTGAAAAGGCAAGTGGTGCAGGGCAACACCCGGTGGTACCTGGCCGGGGCCACGTCGCTCGAGCTCGCGGCGCGACCTCAGGTCGGCCACGTTGGTGATCCCGAGCGCGCGCAGCGCGGACTGCCCCTCCTCGGTGAGGCGGCTCAACTCGCTCGACCGGAACAACAGGCCGGGCCGGATGCCGGCGGACTCGGCAACATCACGAAAGTTCCAGGCCCCCGCCAGCATCCCGGTCACTCTCCGGTGGCCGCTGTGGTCGACCGGCGGCACGCCGCCGCGGCGAAGGGGCTTTTCTCCTTGCCGAGCTCGGCGCGCGCGATGGTGCGCATGTGCACCTCGTCCGGACCGTCGAACAGCCGCATCGCACGATGCCACCCGTAGAGGCGAGCGAGCGGGAAATCATCGCTGACTCCGGCGCCGCCGTGCACCTGGATGGCCCGGTCGAGCACATTGCAGGCGATCTGCGGTGCCACCGACTTGATCTGGGAGACGAGCACGTGCGCGGCCTTGTTGCCGTCGCGGTCGATGGTCCAGGCGGCCTTCTCGCAGAGCAGCCTGGCCTGGTCGATTTCGTTGCGCGACTTGGCGATCTGCTCGCGCACCACGCCCTGCTCGGCCAGTGGCTTGCCGAACGCGATGCGGGTCTGCACCCGATCGATCATCAATGCCAGGGCCCGCTCGGCGGCACCCAGGGCGCGCATGCAGTGATGGATACGGCCCGGCCCGAGGCGGGCCTGCGCGATGGCGAATCCGCTGCCCTCCTCGTGAAGCAGATTCTCCGCGGGCACCCGAACGTTGTCGAACACGATCTCGCAGTGTCCGTGCTGGTCCTGCCAGCCGAACACCGGCAGCGAGCGCTGGATGTCGACGCCCGGGGTGTCGGCGGGCACCAGGATCATCGACTGTTGGGCATGTGAGGCGGCGTCGGGGTTGGTGCGGCCCATCACGATGAGCAGCTTGCAGCGCGGATCGGCGGCGCCGGTGATCCACCACTTGCGGCCGTTGATGACGTAATCGGAGCCATCGCGCAGCATGGTGGTCTCGATATTGCGGGCATCGCTGGAGGCCACCGCCGGCTCGGTCATCGCGAACGCCGAACGGATCTCACCGGCCAGCAACGGTTGCAGCCACTGTGCGCGCTGCGCCTCGTTGGCGAACAGGTGCAGGGTTTCCATGTTCCCGGTGTCCGGCGCCGCGCAGTTGAGCACCTCGGGAGCGATTTCCATGCTCCAACCGGACAGCTCGGCCAGCGGCGCGTACTCCAGATTGGTCAGCCCCGACTCCGAGGGCAAGAACAGGTTCCACAGCCCGGCGGCCTTGGCCTTGATCTTGAGTTCCTCCACCACTGGGGGAACCGTGTGGTCCTTGGGCCCCTTCTCTTCGCGATAGGCGTGGTAGGAGGCCTCTGCCGGGAAGACGTTCTCGACCATGAAGTCGGAGAGCCGCTTGTGGTAATCAGCCGCCTTGGCAGACATCGCGAAGTCCATGACCGCCACGATATGTCACATGGTTAGACAAGTGGAACGGGGGCGGCCCACAGGGCCACCACGCCGGCCAGCACCGCGAGCGCGATGACGACGCCGGCGACCGCGGTCCAGCCGGCCGCGTCGAAGGCCAGCCCGCCGAACCAGCCGACGGCACTGGATCCGGCGTAGTAGAACAGGGTGTACAGCGAGGACGCCTGGGCCTTACCGGCTCCGGCGGTGGCCGCGACCCATCCGGAGGCGATGGCATGTGCGCCGAAGAACCCCGCCGTCGCGATGACGAGTCCGGCGAGCACCACGACGAGGTGCTCGCTGACGGTGAGTGCGGTGCCGACGACCATGGTGGCGATGCTGCCCAGCAGCACCGGCCGGTGCCCGAAGCGGCCGGCCTCGGCACCGGCCCGGGTGGAGGCCCAGGTGCCGGCCAGGTAGGCCACAAACACCAGGCCGACCAGCGTCTGTGGCAGGTCAAAGGGAGCGGCGGTCAGCCGGAATCCGAGCACGTTGTAGATCGCGACGAAACCGCCCATCAGCAGGAACGCCTGTGCGTAGAGCGCCCATTGGCGCGCCGAGCGCAGATTGGCCGACAGTCGGCCGGCCAGCTGTCCGGCCGGGGCGGGCCGGAAGCCGCGGGACGGCGGGGCCAGACGCACGAACGCCACTGCCGACAATCCGCACAGTGCGGCCACCGCCAGCACCCCGACCCGCCAGCCGAGGTGTTCTGCCAGCGGGCCGGTGATCAGCCGCCCCACCAGTCCGCCGATGGTCGTCCCCGCGACATAGCTGCCCGCGGCGCGGGCAGCATGGCCGGCGGCCACTTCCTCGGTCAGGTAGGCGATGGCGATGGCCGGTACCCCGCCGAGCATCAGACCCTCGAGGAAGCGACCGGCCAGCAGCAGGGACACGGTCGGCGCCAACGGCACCAGCAGCCCCAGAAGCGTTGCGCCCGTGATGGATATCG
Organism: Mycobacterium sp. MBM; assembly: GCA_021648845.1. GTDB lineage: Bacteria > Actinomycetota > Actinomycetes > Mycobacteriales > Mycobacteriaceae > Mycobacterium. Next base: position 44,022 of record JAKJHY010000014.1, read on the forward strand.
TCATGGCCTCGACGCGTCCGAGCCGATCGGCCAGCGCCGCCCAGGGGATGACGCCGAATGCCAGGCCGACCGTCGCGGCCGACACCGTCAGCGCGGCGCCGGCGGCGCCGCCACCCAGGTCGCCGGCGATGAGCGGTAGCACCGCTTGCGGGGAGTACAGCTGTGCGAAGGTCGCCACGCCGCCGAAGAACAGTGCGGCGAGCAGGCGCCGGTACTCGTTGGATCCACGTGAATGACCTTGCCAGGCAACAGGGGCCACCGTGGTTGTCACAGCGGCGACGCTAGGCGCTCACCGGTGATGAGTCCAATGCATGAATCTATGCAATATCATTACCGACTTGCATGATGAAGTCGGCGAGGCGGCGAGCCGCGGGTGCCAGCTCGCGCTCCGGCGACCAGGTGAGCCCGATCTGGCGTTTGGCCGTCGTTTCGCCGAGCGGAATGTAGACGGCACCCGGCTCGGCGCGGTCGGACCGGGGGACCGGCACGACCGCGACACCGAAACCGGCGGCGACCAAACCTTCCATCGTGGGGATCTCCATCGCCTCGAACACCACCGGCGGGGCGATGCCGGCCTCCCGGCACAGCTCATCGGTCAGCAGCCGCAACCCGAATTCCGGCCGCAGCGCCACGAAGGGTTCGTCGGCGGCGTCGGCCAGGCGCAACCGCGAGCGCTCGGCGAACCGATGTCCGCGCGGTACCGCCAGGCACAGCCGCTCCACGTAGAGCACCCGCCAGGGATGGTTGCTGGGCCGCGGTGAGGTGATCGCCAAGTCGGCCTGGCCGGTGGCCAGCCGGTGCACGATCGAATGCGCCGCGCCCTGGAACAGCTCGAACTGCACCCGCGGGGCCTCCAACCGGAACCGACGCAGCAAATCAGGCACGAAACCGCCGGCCTGCGAATGCAGGAAGGCCAGCCGAACGATACCGGTCTCGGGGTCACGCAACGCGGCGATGCGCTCAGTGGCCGAACGCATTTCGTCGATACTGCGCTGGGCGTGCTCGAGCAGGACCTCCCCGTAGCTGTTGAGTCGCAGTCGCCGGTTCAGGCGGTCGAAGAGCGGCGCCCCGACCTGGGCCTCCAACCGGGCCAGCGAACGCGACAGCGTCGGCTGGCTGATGCCCAGTTCGGCGGCCGCATCCGTGACGTGCTCGGTCTCGGCGAGCGTCACGAACCATTGCAGCTCTTCGATGTTCACCGCCACCGCCTTCCCCTCCGAATCTTGCCACTCGCAGCGGCCCGGCTGTGACAAGCTGCTCACATGCAGGACTCCGCTCAGAAGGTGCGTGTGGTCGTCGGCGATGACCACCCGATGTTCCGGGATGGCGTGGTGCGCGCGCTGACGGCCAGCGGGTCCATCGACGTGGTCGCCGAGGCCGATGACGGTGTCGCCGCACTTGAACTGATCCGCGTGCACAGACCGGCGGTCGCCCTGCTGGACTACCGGATGCCGGGAATGGACGGCTCCGAGGTCGCGGCCGCCGTCACCCGCGACGCGCTACCCACCCGGGTGCTGCTGATCTCGGCCCATGACGAGTCGGCCATCGTCTACAAGGCCCTGCAGGACGGCGCCGCCGGGTTCCTGTCCAAGGAGTCCACCCGCAGCGAGTTGGTCGCCGCGGTGCTGGAATGCGCGCGCGGACGCGATGTCATCGCACCGGCCCTGGCGGCCTCGCTGGCCGGGGAGATCCGCCGGCGCAGCGAGCCGGATGTCCCGACGCTGTCGGCCCGGGAGGCCGAGGTGCTCGCGATGATCGCGCGCGGCCTGTCCATCCCGGCGATGGCCAAGGAACTCTATCTCGCGCCGTCGACGGTCAAGACCCATGTCCAGCGGCTCTACGAGAAGCTCGGCGTCGGCGACCGGGGAGCCGCGGTGGCCGAGGCCATGCGCCGCAGACTGATCGAGTGACGTGCCCCGCCTCGTCGAGTTCTTCGCCGCCGAACCGGTCCGGGTGTCGGCGGTGCTGCGGCTGCCGCTGATCGCGCTGATCGCGGTGCTGGTATGGATCTGGGAGGTCGACCACTGGCTGCCCGGCCTGTATGCCGCGGTGCTCGGGATTTACGCGGTCGCCGCGGTGGTGTGGCTGTTGGCGGTGTTGCGCGGCCCGCTACCGCGTTGGGCGGATTGGGCCTCGACGGGCGTCGATGTGCTGCTGATCGTGGTGCTGTGCGTGGTTTCCGGCGGGGCGACCGCGGCCCTGCTGCCGGTGTTCTTCCTGCTTCCCATCTCGGTGGCGTTTCAGGACCGGCCGCTGCTGACGGCGATCATCGGGACCGTCACCGCGGGCTCCTATCTGGCCGTCTGGATCGTGTACTCCAAGCGTGACGACCGGGTCGGGTTGCCCGACATGGTCTACACCCACTTCGGTTTCCTGCTGTGGCTGGCGGTCGCCACCACCGCGCTGTGTCTGGTGCTGTCGTTGCGCGCGGCCCGGGTGCGTGCGCTGCTGGAGGTGCGTCGTCAGCTGGTCGCCGAGGCGATGGCCGCCGATGAGCGGCACAACCGGGAGGTGGCCGAGAACCTGCATGACGGGCCGCTGCAGACGCTGCTGGCGGCGCGGATGGAGGTGGACCTGCTCCGGGACAGCCTTGCGGATCCCGCACTGGACACGCTGTACGACGCGCTGCAGGACACCGCCGTCATGCTGCGTTCCACGGTCACCGAGTTACACCCCCAGGTGCTTGCGCAGCTCGGCCTGGCGCCCGCCATCGGGGAACTACTGCACCAGTTCGAATCTCGTGGCGACTACGCGGTGGCCGCGGACCTGCAGGACGTCGGAAAGCCGGCCTCGCAGGCGTTGCTGCACCGCGCGGCGCGGGAGCTGCTGGCCAACATCCACAAACATGCGCGTGCTACGACCGTCGAGCTGGCACTGCGGCGCTCGGGGGAGCGCATCGTGCTGACCGTCGCCGACGACGGGACCGGTTTCGACCCCGCCGTCATCGCGACCCGAATGCGGGAGGGCCATATCGGCCTGGGTTCGCTGCTCGCCCGGTTCGAGGCGATGGGCGGTGCGATCCTGATCGATTCGGCGCCGGGCCGCGGCACCACCGTCACCGTGACCTCACCCCCGGAGTAAATGCGTCGCGCCGCAGCGCACCCGGCCAGTAGCGTGCCAGAGGTGAGACTCCGGATCGCCGTGCTGGCGCTGGTCGCGGTGATCGTCGCCGCGCTGGTGAACGCGTATGTCGTGACCGGCGTGACGCGCGCCGCCGAGCCGTTCGCCGGCGGCCGGGTGCTCGAGCTCGACGGTCCGGATCTCAACGTGCGCGAATACGGACCGTCCGGTGAACGCGCCGTCGTGCTGCTGCACGGCTATTCGGCGTCCATCCAATGGTGGGAGCCGGTGGCGGCGCGGCTGGCACGCAACCAGCGCGTGATTGCCATCGACCTCGTCGGCCACGGTGGCTCCGAGGCGCCGGAGGAGCCGCGGTATTACGGTGCCGTCGGACAAGCGGACGTGGTGCGCAATGCGTTGACGGCCTTGGGTGTTCGACACGCCATCGTGGTGGGCCACTCGATGGGTGGCAGCGTGGCGTCCGAGCTTGCGGCCCGCCATCCGGGGGTGGTGGAGCGCGTGGTGGTCTCGGATACGCCCGCCGACGGCGATCTGGTGTCCATGCCATTGCTGGGAAAGATGGTGTGTTGGCCCGTGCTCGGTCCCGCCCTGGATCACTTCCGCAGCCTGCCGTTGATCACCAGGAGTTCTCTGCAGACGGGCTTCGCGCGGGACTATGCCGTGCCGCCGTTCGCCTACCGGTCACTGGAACGACTCACCTATGCCGGCGTGTGTGACTCCAAGGCCGGCCCGCCCGCGTCCGTTGCCGACACGCTGGCCGGGCTGAATGTCCCGGTGCTCGTGGTGTGGGGTGAGACGGATGTGCTGACACCGACGGCCCCCAACGTCACGCGGTACGGGGCGACCGGCATGTCGCCACGCATCATCGCCGGCGCCGGACACAGTCCGATGGTCGAGAAGCCCGACGAGTTCCTCGGCGCGATAGCCGATTTCGTAACGTTCAGGAGCTGAGTCCGCGGGCGATGACCAGTCGCTGAATCTGGTTGGTGCCCTCGAAGATCTGGGTGATCTTGGCTTCACGCATGTATCGCTCGGGTCGGAAGTCCCTGGTGTACCCGACGCCGCCGAGCACCTGCACCGCGTCGGTGCTGACCTTCATGGCGGCGTCGGTGGCCACCAGTTTGGCGACACTGGCCTGCGCACCGTAGGGCAAGCCTTGATCGCGGCGTCGCGCGGCATCTAGGTAGGTGGCCCGGGCGCTCACCACCGCCGCCGACATGTCGGCGAGCAGGAATGCCAGCCCTTGGTGGTCGATGATCTTGCGGCCGAAGGTGGTTCGCTCATTGGCGTATCTGGTGGCCTCGTCGAGGGCCGCCTGGGCGATGCCGACGGCGACGGCGGCGATGCCGAGGCGACCGGAGTCCAGTGCGGAGAAGGCGATCGAAAGGCCCTGTCCTTCAATGCCGATCAGTCTGTCGGCGTCGAGGCGGGCATTGTCGTAGAAGGCCGCGGTGGTCGGTACCGCGTGCAGGCCCATCTTCTCCTCGGGAGCCCCGAAGCTCAGCCCGTCCAGGTCGCCGGGAACCAGGAAGCAGCTGATGCCCTTGGGGCCGTCGCCGGTGCGTGCGAACAGGGTGTAGAAATCGGCGACCCCGCCGTGGGTGATCCAGGATTTCGATCCGTTGATCACGTAGTGGTCGTCGTGCCGGACGGCCGCACAGCGCAGTGCGGCGGCGTCGGAGCCGGCCTGAGGTTCGCTGAGGCTGTAGGCCCCGATCTGGGCGCCGGAGAGCATGCCGGGAAGCCAGCGGCTCTTCTGCTCGTCGGTGCCGAAGGTCAGCAGCGGGTGTGACGACAGGCTGTGCACGCTCACCGCGACGGCAACGGCCGCCCAGCGTGCCGCGATTTCCTCGAGCACCTGCAGGTAGACCTCGAACGGCTGCCCGCCCCCGCCCCACTCCTCGGGTTGCGGCAGGCTGAGCAGCCCGGCCGCGCCCAACTGGGTGAAGACCCCGTCGGGATAGGTTTCGGCCTTCTCGTGGGCATCCACGATCGGGTCGAGGAGTTTGTCGGCGATGTCGCGGGTCAGCGCGATGAGCTCGTGCGCTTCCGCGGAGGGGAGCAGGCGATCGACGGCCACGGGCGGTGCACCTTCCAGGACAGTACTGAAATCGGTCCGGCAGTATCATCGCGAATAGTACTGGAAGGGCCGTGGCAGTACTATTGCGGCATGGAGGGCGGCTTCGGCACGCGCAGGCGGACCAGACTGTTCGATGACCTGTTGGCGTTGTTCCTCGCCGAGGGGTTTAGCCGGTTCACGCTGGACGACATCGCCGCCGCGCTGCACTGCTCCAAGTCCACGCTGTATACGTTGGCGGCGAGCAAGGACGACCTGGTTCGCCGTGTCACGGTGCACTTCTTCAAGCGGGCCACCGCCGCCGTCGAAACCACCCTGGCCCAGGCCGACGATCCGCGTCAGCGGGTAGCCGCGTACCTCACCGCGGTCGGTGCCGAACTCTCCGTCGCCTCCGAGGTGTTCATGGCCGACCTGAACGCGTTCCCACCCGCTCGCGAGGTGTACGAAGCCAACACGGTCGCCGCCGCGAGGCGCGTCCGGCAGCTGATCGAGGAGGGCGTCGACGCAGGTGCGTTCCGTGCGGTCAACGCGTCGTTCGCCGGTGATCTGATCGCCACGATGATGGTTCGCATCCAGCAGCGCGATGTCGGGAAGGCGACCGGCCTCAGCGATGCCGAGGCCTACACGGAGTTGGCGACGCTGCTCACCAACGGTCTGCGCACCTAGCCGCAAGGCGTCGCGGGGCGGTCATGTGTCGGGACATCAATGTCGTACCCGGGTGGCATAATCGCACACATGTTCGACACTCGGAGCGTGGCGTCCCACCTGGATGCCGCGCGTGACCAGTTGCGTGCTGAGCGCACCGCGGTGGCCGCCAAGATCCTGGCGGCGGGCCGGTTCGCGCTGGCCCGGATGGCCGAGCTGGGGCACGCGTTCGAGGACCTGATCGTCGATGACTGGGAGCTGGCCGCGGCCGAGCTGGGTGCCGAACTGGGGATCAGCCGGGGCCGGGCCTGCACCCTGATCACCCAGGGCCGCGACCTGCTGACCGGTTGCCGGCCTTCGCCGAGGTGTTCGCCACCGGGACCGTGGATGTGCGGGTGCTGCGGGTCATCCTGCACCGCACCGCCCTGGTGACCGACCCGGACATCATGGCGGTGATCGACGCGCAGCTGGCCGCCGCCGCCCCGGCGTGGAATGCGCGCTCGGATGAGCGCATCGGGGAGTTGGTGGACTGGATGGTCATCGATGTCGATCCCGAGGCGGTGCGCCGCGCCCGCACGGCCCGCCGGTCCCGCAGTATCCGGGTGGAACCGGTCGGGGATGGGATGGTGGAGATCCACGGCCGTGTCGATGCCGTCAAGGGCGCGGTGTTCGATCAGCGTCTCGATGAGCTGGCGGCCACCGTCTGCCCCGATGTCCCCCGCAGTGTCGAGGAGCGCCGCGCCGATGCCATCGATCTGCCCGCGTCGGGGGCGACCGCGTTGGCGTGTGAGTGCGGTAACGACACTGCCCGGCCGCTGGCACCGAGGCACCCACCGGTCATATCGTGGTTCACCTGCACGGGGACCGTGACAGCGTGCAGGGCCGCTCGGATCGTGCGGCCCTGCTGCCCGGATACGGTCCGGTCCCGGCCGAGCAGGTCCGCAAGGTGGCCCCGCGCGCGAAGATGGCGCCGGTGCCCGATGCCCGTGATCTGGGGGCCGAGGCCGGGTACCGGCCATCGCGCTCGCTCGCCGAGTTCATCGCCTGCCGGGATCTGACCTGCCGCTGGCCGGGCTGCAACGTGCCGCCGGCGCGTTGCGATATCGACCACACCATGCCGTGGCCGTACGGGCCGACGCATCCGTCGAACACCAAGTTGTACTGCCGAATCCATCACTTGATCAAGACATTCCACGGCTGGATTGATCGGCAGGACCCGGACGGCACCGTGACGGTCACCGCGCCCACCGGCCGGGTGTACACCACCACGCCCGACGGGGCACTGTTCTTCCCCCAGCTCGACACCCCGACCGCGACGCTGGTGCCGCCACCGGTCCCGCCGCCGAGCCCGCACCGGGAACTGGCCGCTCCAAAACGCTCCCGCACCCGCGCCCAGAACCGGGCCTACCGAATAGCCCACGAACGCGCACGCAACCGCACCGATATCGAGGCCCACCCACCGCCGTTCTGACCGGCGCCCCCGCTCAGGCCGGCGCGTTCGCGGGCTGGAAGACCCCGGTGCTATCGGCCTCGTCCTCGGCGCGGATGACGTGCACGACCGCGTTGATCAGCGCCAGGTGGGTGAATGCCTGCGGAAAGTTGCCCAGGTGGCGGCCGGTGCGCGGCTCGATCTCCTCGGCGTAGAGGTGCAGCGGGCTGGCGAAGGACAACAGCCGCTCGCACAACCGCTTCGCCCGGCTGACCTCGCCGATCTCGACCAGCGCGGACACCAGCCAGAACGAACAGATGGTGAAGGTGCCTTCCTCCCCGGACAGGCCGTCGTCGGTTTCCTCGGTCCGGTACCGCAGCACCAGGCCGTCCTCGGTGAGCTCCTCGGCGATCGCCAGCACGGTGGCCCGGATGCGCGGATCGTCCGACGGCAGGAACCGGGTGAGCACGGCCAGCAGCAGGGACGCGTCCAGCGCGTCGTCGCCGTAGCGCTGGGTGAGCACGCCGCGGGAGTCCACCCCGTGGGCCAGGATGTCGGCCTGGATCTCCTGTGCGATCTCGCTCCACTGCTGGGCATAGCTCTTCTCGCCCTGCAGATCGGCCAGCTTGGCCCCGCGGTCCAGCGCCACCCAGCACATGATCTTGCTGGAGGTGAAGTGTTGCGGTTCGCCGCGCACCTCCCAGATACCACGGTCGGGTTCGCGCCAATGCTTGATGGCCTCCTCGACCTGGTTCTTCAGGATCGGCCACAGCGCCTCGGGCATCTGCTCGCGCGATTTGGCGTGCAGGTACACCGAATCGAGCATGGTGCCCCAGATATCGTGCTGCATCTGGTTGTAGGCGCCGTTACCGATACGCACCGGCCGGGCGTTGTCGTAGCCGGACAGGTGGTGCAGTTCCTCCTCGACCAGGCTGCGTTCGCCGCCGACGCCGTACATCACCTGAAGCGGATGGCGTTCGCCGTTGGTGGCCCCGGACACGTCGGCGATGAAGGAGAAGAAGTCATCGGCCTCGCGGTCCAGGCCGAGCGTGTACAAACCCCACAGTGCGAACGTGGAATCCCGGATCCACGAGTAGCGGTAGTCCCAGTTGCGTTCTCCCTGGGGGGTTTCCGGTAGGGAGGTGCTGCTGGCCGCGAGCAGGGCCCCGGTCGGGGAGTACACGAGTCCCTTCAGCGTCAGGGCGCTGCGCTGCAGGTACGCCCGCCACGGGTGGTCGGGGAAGTCGCCGATGTTGATCCACTGACGCCACGACTCGCTGGTCTTCCACATCTTGTCCGCGGCTTCCTCGAAGTTCTGCGGCGCAGGGTGTTTGGACCAGCTGAGCGCGACGAACACCTTGTCGCCCTCGGTGAGCCGGGTGCGGGCGCGGGCCTCGTGCCCCTCCAAGCCGATGCGCAGGTTGGTGGTCAGACGCAGGGTGGGGTGGGCCTCGGGATCCTTGCGGGCACGCGCGATGGCCTCGCCATAGGCCGAGGCGGAGTACTCCCAGGTGGCCGGGCTGCGGCCGTAGTCGAAGTTCGGCTCACAGCTCATCACCAACTCGACCGTGCCGCTGACGCAGCGCACGGTGCGCAACAGGATGTGTTCGGCGTCCCAGTCGGTCGGGGTGCGGCGGTGGGTGCGTGAGCGGGTCTCGGTATCGTGCCACGGGCCCATCACCAGGGCGTCGCGCACGATCATCCAGCCGGTGTGGGTTTGCCAGGTGGTCTCCATGATCAGGCTGCCGGGCAGGTAGCGCCGCGCCGAGGGCACCGAGACGCCGTACGGGCTCAGCTTGAAGTGACCGGCTCCACGGTCCAGGATCGCGCCGAACACGCTGGGCGAATCCGGGCGTGGCACACACAGCCATTCCACACTTCCCGCCGAGGACACCAGGCAGGTGCTCTCGCAGTCGGAGAGGAACGCGTAATCCGCGATGGGCGGGAACGGGTTTCGCAGGGCTCCAGACGGGGAGTAGGCGATGGGAGCCGATGCCGTGGACGGCGTCGGCGACAAATCGTGCTCGGTGTGTTCCAGAACCATGACGCCCATCATGGGTGCAGAATCGTTTGCCGTCTAGTTCGCGCGATTCGTGGACGATTCCGGCTCAGCGCCGGGCGAAGGCGGGGATGTGCTCCGGCAGCGGTCCGATGGCGACCCCGTATCCGATGATCCTGCGCAGCAGCGGAACCCGGGCGACCAGTCGAACCCCCCGGGGCGCGACCGCGGGAGTCCCCTCGGTCACGGCCACCGCGATCACCCGATTGTGCACGGTGCGCTGCACGCCCTGGACCACTACGGTGGGCAACCACCGGCGGATCTGCACCCGGCGCAACTGCCGTCTGGTCACGGTGCCCGAACGCAGCGGGGCGGCCAGCAGGCGGGCGGCGGCCACTGCGTCCGCCACCGCCAGGTTGATGCCGACCCCGCCCACCGGTGACATCGCGTGCGCCGCGTCGCCGATGAACAAGATGCCGTCGGCGTACCAGCGTGACAGTCGATCCAACTGCACATCAAGCAGTTTGACCTCGTCGAACGATGTGACCGAGCCGATCCGGTCGGCGACCCACGGGACAACGGCGGTGACGCGCCGGTGCAGCGACTCGATCCCCTCGGAACGCAGTTTCTGATCCGTTCCCTTCGGGATCACGAACGCGCACTGGTAGTAGTCGCCACGGTCGATCATGGCGACCACATGACCGGCGCCCATCGCCCCGGCCAGGCCCGCCGGGTCGCTGTCGGCACGCGGCACCCGGAACCACCAGACATCCATCGGCGCCCCGAAACGCTTGGGCGCAAGCGCCATTGCCCTGCGCAGTGTCGAATCCCGGCCGTCGCAGGCGACCGTCAACGGTGCATGCATCTCGTGGGTTGCGCCGTCGGGGTCGCGGTAGCGAACCCCGGTCACCGCCGCACCGGAGCGCAGGGGTTCGAGCACTTCGCAGTTGCGCATCAACGTGAAGGTCGGTTCCTGCTCGGCCGCGCGGGCGAGCAGTTCCAGGAAATCCCACTGCGGAACCAGGGCGATGTGCCGGTGCGCGCCTGGAAGGTGCCGCAGATCCACCTCGACCGGGACACCCTGCACCGAGAGCCGCAGCGATTCGATCAGCCGATGCGGTATCGCGGCGAAGCGGTCACCGAGACCGAGTTCGTCGAGCAATCGCAGGGTGCTGGCATGCACGGTGTCCCCGCGGAAATCGCGCAGGAAATCGGCGTGCTTCTCCATCACGGTGACGTGCACACCCGCCCTGGCCAGCAGCAGGCCCAGCATCATTCCGGCTGGACCGCCGCCGGCGACTATGCATCCGGTCGACATGGCTCCATGGTGGCACCCCGAGCGACGGCACTACTGTGGTTCGGTGTGGCTGGATTTCTGAGCTGGTGGGACGGTGTCGAGTTGTGGCTGTCCGGTCTCGGCTTCGTCGTCCAGACCCTGTTGGTGATGCCGGTGGTGTTGGTGCTGGCCTACGGGATCGCGGTCATCCTGGACGGCGCCCTCGGTAACGGAATCCGGCTGGTGCGCCGGGCATTGCATCAAGACGAGGAGCCTTCGTGAACAAGATGCCGCGCTCGCGGGTGACGCTAGCACTGGCCGCCCTGGTGGTGCTGGTGATCCTGATGTGGCTGCTCGCGCGCTGATTTGCCACCTCTGGGTGCCGGGGCCGATTCTGATACTCTTCCCGCCATGCGCGCAGTGACCGGCAACAAGAGGGGCCACATCACGGCCCTCATTGCCGTGGGTTTCGCCGCTGTTGCCGATGTCTGTTGTTGTCGCTGACACCACACCCGTCAGCGGTTCGGCGTTGGTGGCGACAGGTCGACGCGTCGCGCACTGATCCCATCACCTTTTCCGTCTTACGGGCGCCCGGCCTCATATCCTGCCCCTGGAAAGGTTCTCGATGCCCACTCTGCTCGGCCCCACCAAACGTTTCGGCGCGCTCACCGCGCTCGTGCTCTCCACCACCCTGCTCGCGGCGTGCGGTGGAGGCGCCAGCGACGTCGTCGGTGCGCAGAATTCCACCGACGCCGACACCACCCTGACATTGGTGGCCTACGCGGTGCCCGAGCCGGGCTGGTCCACGATCGCCCCGGCGTTCGCCGGCACCGCCGAGGGCAAGGGGATCGGCATCACCGCCTCCTACGGGGCCTCCGGGGATCAGTCGCGCGGCGTGGAGTCCGGGAAGCCGGCCGATGTCGTCAACTTCTCCGTCGAGCCCGATATCACCCGGCTGGTCAAGGCCGGACTGGTCGACGAGGACTGGAACGCCGGTGTCCAGAAAGGTGTGCCGTTCGGATCGGTGGTGACCTTCGCGGTCCGCGACGGAAACCCCAAGAACATCCGTGACTGGGATGACCTGCTCAAACCCGGTATCGAGGTCATCACGCCCAGCCCGTTGAGCTCGGGTTCGGCGAAGTGGAACCTGCTGGCGCCCTACGCCGCCAAGAGCAACGGCGGCCGGGACCACGGCGCCGGTATCGCCTACGTTCAGGAACTGGTCAGCCAGCACGTCAAACTGCGCCCGGGCTCCGGCCGGGAAGCCACCGATGTGTTCCGGCAGGGCACCGGCGATGTGCTGCTGGCCTACGAGAACGAGGCCCTGAACTTCGACCTGGAGCACGTCAACCCGCCGCAGACGTTCAAGATCGAGAATCCGGTCGCAGTGGTCAACACCAGCAAGCACCTGGACAAGGCCACCGAGTTCGTGAACTTCCAGTACACCCCGGAGGCGCAGAAGGTGTGGGCCGAGGCCGGTTTCCGCCCGGTCGACCCCGCGGTCGCCGCCGAGTTCGCCGAGAAATTCCCGGCGCCGGAGAAGCTGTGGACCATCGCCGATCTCGGTGGCTGGCCCGCAGTCGATGCGCAGCTGTTCGACAAGGACAACGGCGAGATCACCAAGATCTACAAGCAGGCCACCGGGTGAGCACCCGGCCCGCCGCGGCCAAGCCGACGCGCCGCCCCAGCGGCGCCACCCTGCAGATCGGGGTGGCCGTGCTGTGGCTGTCGCTGATCGTGCTGCTGCCGCTGGCGGCGATTCTGTGGACCTCGGCCGAGGGCGGCTGGAGTTCGTTCTGGGCGGCGGTGAGTTCGCCGTCGGCGCTGGCCTCGTTCCGGGTGACGTTGACCATCTCGATCGCGGTGACACTGGCCAACGTGGTGTTCGGGCTGCTGATCGCCTGGGTGCTGGTCCGCGACGATTTCCCGCTCAAACGGGTCGTCGACGCCATCATCGACCTGCCGTTCGCGTTGCCGACCATCGTGGCCAGCCTGGTGCTGCTCTCGCTGTACGGGCCGGGCAGCCCCGTCGGGATCCACATCCAGCACAGCGCCGCCGGGGTCGCCGTGGCGCTGGCGTTCGTGACGCTGCCCTTCGTGGTCCGCGCCGTGCAGCCGGTGCTGCTGGAACTGGATCGCGAAGTGGAGGAGGCGGCCGCCTCGCTGGGCGCCAACAACCTCACGATCTTCGTCCGGGTCATCCTGCCGGCGTTGGCGCCGGCGCTGCTGTCGGGCGCCGGACTGGCGTTCTCCCGCGCGATCGGCGAATTCGGTTCCATCGTGCTCATCGGCGGAGCCATCCCCGGCGAGACCGAGGTGTCCTCGCAGTGGATCCGCACGCTCATCGAGAACGACGACCGGGTCGGCGCGGCGGCGATCTCGATCGTGCTGCTGGTGATCTCGTTCGTCGTGCTGTTCGTGCTGCGCTATTTCGGTGCGCGGGCGGCCAAGCGGGAGGAGTCGGCCCGATGACGCTGTCCCGCCGGACGGCCCTCATCCTGCGGCTCGTCGCGCTGCTGTACGTCTTCGCGCTGCTGGTGGTCCCGCTGGGTGCCATCCTGTGGCGTGCGCTCGCACCCGGGGTCGGTGAGTTTTTCGGCTCGGTCAGCACACCCGCCGCCCAGTCGGCGCTGTCGCTGTCGCTGCTGGTGGTGGCCATCGTGGTGCCGCTGAACGTCATCTTCGGGGTGCCGACGGCCATCGTGCTGGCTCGTCGCAGGTTCCGCGGCAAGAACGCCCTGCAGGCGGTGATCGATCTGCCCTTCGCGGTGTCGCCGGTGGTCATCGGCGTCGCATTGATCGTGCTGTGGGGTAGCGCCGGTCTGTTCGGGTTCGTGCAGAGCAGCTGGGGCGTGAAGATCATCTTCGGCTTCCCGGGGATCGTGCTGGCCAGCTTGTTCGTCACCATCCCGTTCGTGATCCGCGAAGTCGAACCCGTGCTGCACGAGGTCGGCACCGACCAGGAGGAAGCGGCGGCCACCCTGGGGGCCAACTGGTGGCAGACGTTCTGGCGCATCACGTTGCCGTCGATCCGGTGGGGGCTGACCTACGGCGTGGTGCTCACCGTGGCCCGCACCCTCGGCGAGTTCGGCGCGGTGCTGATGGTGTCGTCGAACCTGCCCGGCCAGTCCCAGACGCTGACCCTGCTGGTGCATGACCGCTACACGCTCGGCAATTCGTACGGCGCCTACACCATCTCGGTGGTACTGATGGCGGTCGCGCTCATCGTGCTGCTGGCCCAGATCGTGTTTGACGCCCAACGTTCGCGCGTCAAGACTGAGGACTGAAGGAGAGCACCGGAGATGACCGAAACCGCCATAGCGGTCATGGGCGCGAACAAGCATTACGGCGAGTTCGCGGCCCTGGACAATATCGACTTCGTGGTGCCCAAGGGCTCGCTGACCGCGCTACTGGGCCCCAGCGGCTCGGGGAAGTCGACGCTGCTGCGCGCCATCGCCGGCCTGGATCAACCCGATACGGGGTCGATCACCATCAACGGCCGCGATGTGACCGGGGTGCCGCCCCAGCAGCGCGGTATCGGCTTCGTCTTCCAGCACTATGCGGCGTTCAAGCACCTCACGGTGCGCGATAACGTCGCGTTCGGTCTGTCCATCCGCAAAAGGCCCAAGAGCGAGATCAAGGAGAAGGTCGACAACCTGCTGGAGGTGGTCGGTCTGGCCGGATTCCAGAGCCGGTACCCCGCGCAACTGTCCGGCGGGCAGCGCCAGCGCATGGCGCTGGCCCGGGCGTTGGCGGTCGATCCGGAGGTGCTGCTGCTCGACGAGCCGTTCGGCGCGCTGGACGCCAAGGTGCGCGAGGATCTGCGCGCGTGGCTGCGTCGGCTGCACGACGATGTCCACGTCACCACGGTGCTGGTCACCCACGATCAGTCCGAGGCACTCGATGTCGCCGACCGGATCGCAGTGCTCAACAAGGGCCGCATCGAGCAGGTGGGCTCACCGACCGAGGTCTACGATTCGCCGGCGAACCCGTTCGTCATGTCGTTTCTGGGGACGGTGTCGCTGCTGAACGGGATCCTGGTGCGCCCGCACGATATCCGGGTCGGCCGTACCCCGGATATGGCCATCGCCGCGGGCGACGGCACCGCCGAGTCGACCGGGGTCACCAAGGCCACCATCGACCGGATCGTGACGCTGGGTTTCGAGGTGCGCGTCGAGCTGATCAGTTCGGTCAACGGGACACCGTTCACCGCGCAGATCACCCGTGGTGACGCCGAGGCGCTCGGGCTGCGCGCCGGAGACACCGTCTACGTACGGGCCACCCGGGTGCCGGCCATCGCCGGTGACGTGCAGAACGCCGAACTGCGCGCCGAGGCGCTCACCTAGCGCCGTCTGTTCACAGCGGCGCCAGCCGGTCGGCCCACGGCAGAGCCTGTTCGAGCTGAGCGGCAAGCCGGATCAACAGCGCCTCGCCGGCCAGCGGCGCCACGAACTGCACGCCCAGCGGCAGGCCGTCATCGGTCCAGTGCAGGGGAAGGCTGATCGCGGGGCGCCCGGTGAGGTTGGCCAGTTGGGTGTAGGGCACCCAGCCGAGGTTCTTGTCGACCATATCATCGACGATCTTGGTGTGCCGCAACAGTTTTGCGGTGCGCGTCTTGAGTAGCACATCGGCCCCGCGGGCCAGCGCCGCCGGCAGCTCGAACTCACCGATTCGCGGCGGCGGGGTGGCCAGGGTGGGGGTGAGCAGCAGGTCGTAGCTCTCGAAGTAGGTGCTCAGCCGGCGGGTGTGGTCGTGGCGGCGCTGCACCGCGTCGACATAGGCCACGCTGCTGGTCGCCCGGCCGAGGGCGGCCATGATCAGGGTGTCCCGTTCGAAGCCGTCGTCGCCGGCCCCGGAACGGCGTCTGGCCTCGTCGACTTCGTAGGCGATGTAGACGAACCAGGTGAGCAGGAAGTCCCGGGCCAGCTCGGCATCGTCGAACGGCGCCGCGGGCAGTTCCTCGACGTGGTGGCCGAGATCGGTGAGTGCGCGGACTGCCTTATCCACCGCGGCGTACGCCTCGCGGTGCGGTGTCGGGGTGATCGCCGAGGGCACCCGCACGCCGATGCGCAGCGCGCCGGGATCCTGCCCGACGACGGATGCGTAGGGCGCCTCGGCCGGTGCCGGCGCATAGGGTCCGAAGGGTTCGCCGCCGGCGATGACGTCGAGCATGGCCGCGGTGTCGCGGACCGTACGCGAGACCACGCCCTGCACCGCGGCACCGTGCATGAATTCGGACTGGCCCGGGCCCATCGGGGTCACCCCGCGCCCCGGCTTGAGACCGACGAGACCACAGCAGGCGGCCGGGATCCTGGTCGACCCGCCGCCGTCGTTCGCGCCCGCGCACGGCACGATGCCGGCGGCGACCGCGGCCGCCGAACCGCCCGAGGACCCGCCGGGTGTGTGCGCGAGGTTCCACGGGTTGCGGGCGGGCCCCCACAGGGCCGGTTCGGAGATCGCCTTCGCGCCGAACTCGGGCAGATTCGTCTTGCCGAAGATCACCAAACCGGCGTCGATCCAGCGCTGCACCACGGTGGCGTGTTCGGCCGCCGGGACGTCTTTCAGTGCACGCGAACCGCCCGAACTCGGCAGCCCGGCGTAGTCCTGGGCGATGTCCTTGATCAGGAAGGGCACACCGGCGAACGGGCCGGTCAGGTCATCGGTGGGGGCGGCCGGAACATCGCGCACGATAGCGTTGATGCGCGGGTTCACCGCGGCGGCCCGCTGCTGGGCCAGCTCGAGCAGTTCGCTCGACTGTATCTGCTTGTCGGCCACCAGTTTCGCCAGACCGGTCGCGTCGTAACTGCGGTATTCGTCGAATCGCATGGCGCCAGACTAAGCGAGCCGACCGTCAGTTACTTGTGGTTGCAAGTTCCTGCGGGGGCGCGGTCGTGGCCGGCTCGCTCCACCCCGGCGGCTGCAGCAGGTATCCCACCCGTGCCCGCCAACTCGTGGCCCGCCACACGTCGCGCACCATCAGGGCGAACTCGTGGAAGTTCACCTTCACCGGGTTGTAGGTGTCGATGTTGTGGGTGAGTCCGTAGCGGACCCGCTCCTCTTCGTGGGCGTAGGTGTTGAACAGCCGGTCCCAGATGATCAGGATGCCGCCGTAGTTCTTGTCCAGGTATGGGTTGTTCGAGCCGTGGTGCACCCGGTGATGCGATGGCGTGTTGAAGATGAATTCGATTGCCGGGGGCAGCTTTCCGATGCGTTCGGTGTGCAGCGGGTATTGAAAGAGCAAGACGATCGCCTGGGAGAGGAAGATCATCCACACCGGCACCCCGATCAGTGCCAGCGGGACGTAGACCACCGAGGTCAGGAAGCGTCCCGGGATCAGCCAGGGCAGCCGCACCGCGGTCGACATGTTGAAGTGCTGACTGGAATGGTGCACGCTGTGCGCGGCCCAGAACAGCCGGACCCGGTGCTGCATCCGGTGCTGTGCGTAGTAGCCGAGATCCGCGCCGACGATGACCAGCACCCACACCCACCAGTCCGATGCCGAGAGTGTGATCGGGGCCAGCGTCGCCGCGAGCAGCACGATGGGTAGTTGGATGAAGTCCTCGACCAGGTTCGCGAACCGGCCGAGCCCGTAGACGCCCAGGCTGGCGAAGGTGTCGCGGGCGGTGAAGCCGACGCGCTGACGTGGTTTCGCGGTATCGCCGGTCCTGCGGTCACGGCGTCGCTCCAGGCAGTCACCCAGGAACTCGATACTCAGCAGCAGCAGGAACGCCGGGATCGCGTACAGGCCGATGTTGCCGATCCACTCCATGTCAGTGGTCCTTTTCCGCTCTGTGGGGCATGCCGGCGATCTGCCAGCGCAGGGCCTGGCCGAACATCTGCTCGGTGACGCGTTCGGGTTCGATTCGGCGTTGCCGGATCAGGCCGCCGAACATGGCAAGGGTGGTGGTGGCGAAATCGTCGATGGAGATCGCGGCGACGTCGACGCCGTTGCGGTCCAGCATCTCGGTCAGGATGCCGCGCACCGCTTCCAGGGTCTTCGCCGAGGAGGCCGCTTCGATGCGCATGAGGTCGGGATTGCGCACCGCGTGCAGCCAGAATTCGGTGCGCAGCACGGCGACGTCGATCTCCTTGTCCGCCATCGCAATCAGCATCGCGCCGAGCGCGCGCGTGGGGTCGGCATCTTCGGCCCGCGCGTCGCGGATCGCCTCGGCCACCTCGCTCATCCGGTCGACGGCGCGGTCGGTCATCAATGCCTCGAAGAGCTGTTCCTTGTTGCTGAAATTCGAGTAGACCGCGCCGACGGAGAAGCCTGCCGACTCGGCGATCTCCTCGACCGAGGCGGCGGCGTACCCGCGGTGGGCGAATACCTGCGCCGCCGCGTCGAGCAGTCGGCGCCGGGTCTGTTCCTTGCTCTCGGCGCGGCTCAGGCGCCGCGGTCGCTCATCGGAAACCATATTCGGATAGTAGTCATTATTTGAATTATGCGCACTATGCCCATGCTGGGGCGGGCGTGGGAAAAACTACGCGGCGGCCGACAGTGCCAGCGCGGCGTCGAAACGGTCCAGCACAGTCTCGGCCACCAGCCGGTGTGCCCCGAGCGGTGATGCCATCGGAATACCTTGAGCGGCTGCGAAATCCGCGACCCGGTCGGTGATCTTGCCGTGCGCCAAGAACCACGGCGCAATGACGATGCGTTGGGCACCGCGCAGCCGTAACCCGCGCACGGCATCGGGTAGCGAACGCTGCGACCCGGTGGCGAAGGCGGTAGTCACTCCCGCCCAGGCACTGTTGAGTGCGACCGAGTCGGCCACCGTCGAGGTACGCGCATTTGCCGGTGCCCGCGACGAACCGACCGCGGTCACGATCACACCGACATCCGAATCCTGCGCAGCCACACCGGCTTCGGCGATCCGCCGGCGCAACACCGCGATCAACTGGTCATCCTCACCGAGCACCCCGGCCTGCAGCGCCCGCACCCCGCTGGCGGCGATCATCGCCGGGATGTCACTGCGGGCGTGATACGCGTCTGCCAACAACAGCGGCGTGACCACGGCGCGGTCGCCGATCTCCCGCAACACCTCGACCAGGTTGGGAGCGCTCTGCTCGCAGAACGCCGGCATCACGTCCAGTCCCGGCCGCAGCCGGCGGATCGTACCGGCCACCGCGCGCGTGGTCGCCGCCGAGCGTGGATCGGCACTGCCGTGCGCGGTGAGCACCAGGACGGGCGCGCTCACCGCGACCTCACGAAGCGTGCAGACCGCATTCGGTCTTGGCCTGACCGGCCCACCGGCCGCTGCGCGGGTCGGCACCGGCGATCGGCTTGCTGGTGCACGGTGCGCAGCCGATCGACGGGTATCCCTCGTAGACCAGCGGATTGACCAGGGTGTCGTTGGCGTCGATATAGGCCTGCATGTCCGCATCGCTCCACGCCGCGATCGGATTGATCTTCACCAGGCCGAACGCGGCATCCCAGCTGATCAGCGGTGCGTTGGCGCGCGTCGGCGCCTCCACCCGGCGGATGCCGGTCACCCAGGCCGAATACCCCTTCAGCATCTTGCCCAGCGGCTCCACCTTGCGCATCCGGCAGCAGGCCGCGGCATCCCGGGCGAACAGGTCCTTACCGTGCAGCTCGTCCTGGCGGGCGACGCTGTTCTCGGGGGAGACGTTCACCACGCGCACGTCGTAGACGGCCTCCACGGCATCCCGGGTGCCGATCGTCTCGGCGAAGTGATACCCGGTGTCAAGGAACAGCACGTCAACCCCGGGCCGCACCTTGGCGGCCATCTGCACCAGGACGGCGTCCTGCATATTCGACGCCACGATGTAGTCACCGCCGAAGTTCTCGTCGGTCCAGCGCAGAAGTTCCTCGGGACCGGCGTCGACCAGCTCGGCCGCACCTCGCTCGGCCAGCTGCTTCAGGTCGTCCTCAGAACGTGTCACTGCTGTCATGCCACCATCACCTCAAGTCCGCTTCGTCGGCGCGTACCGCCCACTGAGCGAAACGCTCGCCGTCCTCGCGTTGTTTCACGAAATTGCGAACCACCCGCTCGATGTAGTCACCGAGCTCGGTGGCGAGCACCTTGTGCTGGCGCAGTTTGCGGCCGAAACCGCTGTCCAGTCCCAGGCTGCCGCCCAGGTGGACCTGGAATCCCTCCTCGGGCCCGTTACCGTCGTCCACCATCTGGCCCTTGAAGCCGATATCGGCCACCTGGATGCGGGCGCACGAGTTCGGGCAGCCGTTGATGTTGATGGTGACCGGCACGTCGAGCTGGGCGTTGATGTCCTCCAGCCGCTTCTCCAGCTCGGGAACCAGCACCTGCGAGCGGCTGCGGGTCTCGGCGAAGCTCAGCTTGCAGAACTCGATGCCCGTGCAAGCCATCAGGTTGCGCCGCCAGTGTGACGGGGTCGACGGCAGGCCCAGCGCGTCCAGGCCGGCCCGCAGCTCGTCCAGCTTCTCATCCGGCACATCGAGGATGATCAGCTTCTGGTATGGCGTGAACCGGATCCGGTCGCTGCCCACGGACTCGGCCAGGTCGGCGACCTTGGTCAAGATGGTGCCCGAGACGCGGCCCGCGATCGGCGAGACGCCGACGGCATTGAGACCGTTCTTGAGCTTCTGCACTCCGACGTGGTCGATCGGTCGGGTCACCGGGGTGGGCGCCGGACCGTCGATGAGCGGCCGCTTCAGGTACTCGGTTTCCAGCACCTCGCGGAATTTCTGGACGCCCCAGTCCTTGATCAGGAACTTCAACCGGGCCTTGGACCGCAACCGGCGGTAACCGTAGTCCCGGAACGTCGAGACGACCGCCTCCCACACGTCGGGGACCTCGTCGAGGGGCACCCAGGCGCCGACCCGCTGGCCCAGCATCGGGTTGGTGGACAGGCCGCCACCGACCCACAGGTCGAAGCCGGGCCCATGCTCGGGGTGATTGACGCCGATGAACGCGACGTCGTTGACCTCGTGCACGACATCCTGCAGACCGGAGATGGCGGTCTTGAACTTGCGCGGCAGGTTCGAATACTCCGGCTTGCCGACATAGCGCTTGACGATCTCGTTGACCGCGGGGGTGCCGTCGATCACCTCGTCGAGCGACTCCCCGGCCAGCGGCGAGCCGAGCACCACCCGGGGGCAGTCGCCGCACGCCTCGGTGGTCTGCAGGCCGACCTCGTCGAGCCGGCGCCAGATCTCGGGCATGTCCTTGACGTCGATCCAGTGGTACTGGATGTTCTGCCGGTCCGAGATATCGGCGGTGTCGCGCGCGAACTCCGTCGAAATCCCGCCGAGGGTGCGCAGCGCGGCGGCGGTCAGGGCGCCGCCGTCGCTGCGGACCCGCAGCATGAAGTACTCGTCTTCGAGCATGTCGGTGTTCTCGTCACCGGTCCAGGTGCCGTCATAGCCGGGCTTACGCTGGGTGTAGAGGCCCCACCAGCGGAAACGGCCGCGCAGATCGCCCTTGTCGATCGACTCGAAGCCACCTGCGGCGTAGATGTTCTCGATGCGTTGCCGCACGTTGAGCGGGTTGTCGTCCTTCTTGGACTGCTCGTTGGCGTTGAGCGGCTCGCGGTAGCCGAGCGCCCACTGGCCCTCGCCGCGGGGCCGCTTCACCGGCTTGGCCGGCTTGTCGGCGGGCTTTGACACGGTTTCGGTCATGTTGTCGGGCTCCTTGTCGGAGGAGCGGCACGTGAATCGCGCGATTCGCCGGGGGCTGGCCGGCGGCGCAGATCCGGCGGCCAGCTCACTGTATTGGCGGGCAGATTCCGTAATCGACGCAGGTCAGGACAGACAACAACAGCTGCAGATGCGCTTGAGGTCGACATGCCGCCGGACCACGAGCGCAATGCTGGTGGAGCTATCGACGGCGGCGGTCACGTCCGCCATTCTGCCACGACTGCGTCCACCTGCCCTAACCGGACCAGATTTGGGCTCAGGGTGAGCACAACGGGGTCTGGGACAATGCGGTCATGCGCAGTGACGGCCCCTTCGGCATCTACATCCACGTGCCGTTCTGCGCGACCCGCTGCGGATACTGCGACTTCAACACCTACACACCGGCCGAGCTCGGGGGCGCCACCCCCGACGGCTGGCTGGCGGCCGTGCGGGTCGAGTTGGAGCTCGCCGCGCGCCGCGTCGGTGCCCGGCCGGTGGACACGGTGTTCGTCGGCGGGGGGACGCCCACGATGCTCGGGGCTGACGGATTGGTGGCGGTGCTCGCGGCGGTGCAGGAGCGGTTCGAGCTGGCACCCGATGCCGAGGTGACCACCGAGGCCAACCCGGAGTCCAGCTCCCCGGAGCTGTTCGCCCGGTTACGCGCGGCCGGCTTCACCCGCATCTCGCTGGGCATGCAGTCGGCCGCCACGCACGTATTGAAGGTGCTCGACCGGGTGCATTCGGCGGGGCGCGCCCCGGCGGCGGCGGTGGAGGCCCGCGCCGCGGGGTTCGAGCACGTCAACCTGGACCTGATCTACGGCACACCCGGCGAGACCGACGATGACCTGTTGCGGTCGCTCGAGACCGCGGTGGGGGCCGGTGTCGACCACATCTCGGCCTATGCGCTGATCGTCGAGGACGGGACCGCGCTGGCCCGCCGGGTACGCCGGGGTGAACTGCCGGCACCCGACAACGACGTGCTGGCCGACCGCTACGAACTCCTGGACGCGCACCTGTCGGCGGCCGGCCTGCACTGGTACGAGGTGTCCAACTGGAGCCGCCCCGGCGGCGAATGCCGGCACAACCTCGGCTACTGGGACGGCGGGCACTGGTGGGGCATCGGTCCGGGTGCGCACAGCTTCCTCGGCGCCAGGCGATGGTGGAACATCAAGCACCCCAACGCGTATGCCCAGGCACTTGCCGAGCACCGGCTACCGGTGGCCGACGCCGAGGAACTCGACGACACCGCACGGCACATCGAGGACGTGATGCTGCGGATGCGACTACGCAGCGGCCTGCCGCGCGGGCTGCTCACCGCACCCGAACGGCGCCGTGCCGATACCGCGCTCGCCGACGGACTGCTGATCGCCGCCGCGGACCGGCTGGTGCTCACCGACCGGGGTCGGTTGCTGGCCGATGCGGTGGTGCGTGACCTGCTCGACGACTGAGTCAGGCGCAGGACACGCCGACCTCCTCGGCCTGATCGGCACCCGAATGCTCATGTGGGGTCAGCATTTCCACGATCTTGGCGGTGACCGCCGCCGCGGTCGGATGCTCCCACAGCAGCGTCGGTGGCAGCGCGAGTCCGGTCTTGCGCTCCAGTTGCTTGCGCAGTGCGACGGTCATGATCGAGTCGACTCCGATCTCGGCCAGCGGTAGCCGCGGGTCGACATCGTCACCGGGCAAACCGAGTTCGGCGGCCACGGTGGTGAGCACCAGCTCGGCCACCCACGTCGCGGTGTCCACACCCTCGCGCCCGAGCGGCAACTGCAGACCAGCCAGCCCGTCGGCGTCCTCGTCCTCGCTCGGGGCGATATCGGCGAGCATCGGTACCGATGTGGCATCGGCGGTCACCGGCAGCACGACGATATGCGCCTGATCGGCCCGCACGGCCAGGTCCAGGGCACGCATGGCGTCGTCGGCGCCGACCGTGCCCATGCCCAGCGCGGACAGCTGCGCGGCGACAAAGCTTGACGCCGAACCCATCCCGAGACCACGCCAGGCGGTCCAGGCCACCGCGGTGGTCCGGTCACCGAGGCCGCGACGGTGCTGGGCGAAGGCGTCCAGGAAGGCGTTCGCGCACGCGTAGGCGCCCTGGCCGGGGAAGCCCGCCAGATACCCACAGGAGGAGAACAGCACCAGCCAGTCCAGCTCGCCGGGCGGGAACACCTCGTGCAGGGTGAGCGTGCCGTCGACCTTGGGTCGCATGGCGTTTGCGAAGTCCTCCGCGGTGCTGCCGGTCAGTAGCGCACCGGCCTCCACACCGGCGGCGTGCACCACACCGCGCACCGGCGGCAGATCCCGCAGGACGGCGCGCAGGTCGTCGGCCGCGCCGGGTGCGGCGATGTCCACGGCCGCCACCCGGACCGAGACGCCGCGTTCCTCCAGCGACACGATGGTGCGGGCGGGCTCGGCCTCGGTGTCCCAGGACGCCCGGTCGCCGATGCCGCTGCGGGACAGCAGCACGATGCGCCGTGCCCCCAAATCGGCCAGTCGGGCGGCCACCCGGACGCCGAGGGCGCCGGTGCCGCCGGTGATCAGGTAGGTGCCGCCCGGCGCGCAGGACAGGGTGCGCCGGCCACCCGACTCGGCGGGGGCCAGCCGCGCGGTCAGCGCGATATCGTCGCGCACCACGACCACCCCGTGGCCGGCCAATGCGCCCAGTGCGCCCACCGGCAGGCCGGCGTCGGCGGTGTCCAGGACGCCGCCCCACAGTCCGGGGTGCTCGGCTGCGGCGACGCGCGCGAGTCCCCACAGCGGCGAGCCGCCGATGTCACTGCCCTCGTAGACGCCGCGGGTCAGTGCCCACAGGCGTGCCGCGACGCCGCGATCCAGCAGAACGGTCAGGCACTCGTGCACCCGCAGGACGGCGTCCAGCGGCGCCTCGCCGGCGTGCGGTACCACCAGCACGATCGCGCCGGCGGCCAGCGAAGCGGGGATCTCCTCGGCCGATCGGCACAGCCGGTGGTCCACATCGGCGGCGGCGAGATCACGCATGCACCAGGCCAATGTCTCGGCGTCGCCGCCGACCAGGATCACCTGGGCGGGGTTGGTGGCCTGCCACGTGATCGGATGCCAGTGCAGTTGTTGCATCATCCGGCCGACGTCGTTGCCGCCGGGGTTCTCCAGCTGGTCGAAGAACATGCCGTCGATCGCACCGATCACCGTGCCGTCGGCATCGGCGATCGTGACATCGGCGATCGTGCTGTCGGTGCCGCGGCGAATATGCATGAGTGCCAAGGGGACCGGCGCCCCGCGTAACGCCACCCGGTCGATGCGGGCCGGCATCCGCAGCCGCAGCGGGCTGTCGAATATCGTCGAGGCCACCGAGGTCGCGGCGTCCAGCAGCCCGGCCCAGGTGGCGGGCGCTCCGCCGTCGGGTTCGGCGCGCACCACGGCGAGCATCTCGCCGTCACCGCACCGCAGTTCGGTGATCTCCCAAGGGAATCCCATGGCCGCCACGCCCAGCTCGGCGAGGGTGTCCACGACGTGCCGGACCGAGCGCGTCGAACCGCATCGGCTGCGCACTTCGGCGATGTCGAGGGTCGGCAGCGGGGTTCGCGCGGCGGATGCGACGGCGGTGCAGTGGGTGAGCCAGCCGCCGACGTCGCCGTCGGGATCGGCGGTCTCGACCCGGGAGGCCAGCGCCAGCGCACGGTCCTGTAGCACCACCTGTACCGCACGGGCCCGCCCCGGTGCCACCGGTGTGCGCAGCCGCACATCGACGATTTCGCTGCCCGCGGCGGTGACGATTTCGCTGCCCGCAGCGGTGCCGATTTCGCCACCGGCGGCGCTGAGGAAGGTGTTCAAAAGCACTGCGGCGGGGATGATCTCGGTGCCCTGCACCGGATGTTCACCCGGGTAGGGCCGGGTGTCCATGTCCAGCTGGGTCTGCCACACCTTCACCGGCACCGCGGCGGGTACCTCGAGGCGCCCGCCGAGCAGGGTGTTGGTCTGCGGGTCGTGCACTGCGCCCCCGCCCGGAGGCGCGGTGGGGGTGCGCCAGAACCGTCGGTGTTGCCACTGGGTGCCGGGCAGGTCGTGCGCCCAGCCGCTGTGCGACGGGCCGAGGTCGACCGGTGCGCCGTGGCAGTGCAACGCGGCCATCGCGGTGCTGACCGCGCGGACCTCCGGCATGTTGCGCCGGTGCAGCGGCAGCACCGCGTAGTCGTCGATACCGGCATGGGTGAGGGTGTCCACGATGGAATGGCTGACCACCGGATGCGCGGCGATCTCCAGGAACAGCCGATGCCCGTCCTCGGCGGCGGCGCTGACGGCTTCGGTGAACCGGACCCGGCCGCGCAGGTTGGCCACCCAGTAGTCCCCGTCGCGCAGCGCGGTCGACCGCGGGTCGGTCAGGGCGGTGCTGTAGAGCGGAATGCGGGCAGGGCGCGGGGACAACGCGCCGGTCAACCGGGCCAGTTCGCCGGTCAGGGCGTCCATTGCCGGACTGTGGAAGGCCACATCGGTGTTCACCTCGCGGGTCACGATGCCTTGCGCCGACCATTCGGCGGCGATGGCCCGCACCGCGTCGGCGGTACCGGAGATGACCGTCGATTCCGGTGCCGCACTGATCGCGGCGACCACCTGGTTCTGCCCGGACAGTCGCTGTTCCGCATCGGCGAACGACAGCGCCACCAGTGCCATCGCGCC
The DNA here is from genome assembly GCA_021648845.1 of Mycobacterium sp. MBM. GTDB lineage: Bacteria > Actinomycetota > Actinomycetes > Mycobacteriales > Mycobacteriaceae > Mycobacterium. The sequence continues at coordinate 69,791 of JAKJHY010000014.1, forward strand.
CGCACCTTGCACCGAACGGAAACCGCGGGCCCGGTAGCAGGCGATCCGTGCGCCGTCGGCCAGGTCGAAGACGCCGGCGATCACGCATGCGGCGACCTCACCGACGGAGTGTCCGATGACCGCGGCCGGTGCCGCGCCCCGGGAGCGCAGCACGGCCGCCAGCCCGACCTGCATGGCGAAGGTCAGGGCCTGCACCTGATCGGTGCCGCCGTGCTCGCCGCCGGCCAGTGCCGCACGTGCGGAGAAGCCGAGTTCGTCGCCGAAGATCGGGTCGATGGCGTCGATGACGGCGGCGAAATCGGGTTCCTCGCGGAGCAACTCGGCGCCCATGCCGACCCAGTGCGAGCCGTGCCCGGAACACACCCAGACCGCGCCGGCGCCGGCGCCGGGCACCACCGAGCCGGTGGCCACCGAGGTGTTGCGTTCGCCGGCTGCCAGGGCGTCCAGGCCGACGATCAGTTGCCGGTGGTCCTCGGCGACGACGGCGGCGCGCACCGGCTCGTGGGAACGCCGGGACCACATGGTGGCGGCCACGTCTGCGGGTGACTGATGAGCAGAGCGCAGATGGTCGGCGAGCGCCTCGGCGTTGGCCGATAACCGTGACAGTGACCGGCCTGATACCGGAATGACGTGTAGCGAAGCATCTTTGGGTGCGTCGCCGGGGACGGGCGCGGGGGCTTCCTCGAGCAGGACGTGTGCGATGGTTCCGCCGTACCCGTAACTGCACACCGCCGCGCGGCGCGGCTGCTCGGTGCGCGGCCAGCTCTCGGTGGTGGTGTTGAGCCGCAGGCCGTTGGTGGCCCAGTCCACCGCGGTGGTCGGGGTCTGCACACCGGCGGTCGGCGGGATCGCCTCGTGGTGCAGGGCCAGCGTCGCCTTGACCAGGCCGACCACCCCGGCGCCGCCCTCCAGGTGGCCGGTGTTGGGCTTGACCGACCCGACCACACAGGGCTGGTCGGCCCGGCCGGCTCCGTACACCGCCGACAATGCGGTCAGCTCCACCGGGTCGCCGGTCGGGGTGCCGGTGCCGTGCGCCTCCACGTAGCCGATGCTGGCCGGGTCGATACCGGCGCTTTTACAGGTGAGCCGGAACATGTGTTCCTGCGCGGCACCGTTGGGGGACATGATGCCCACCGTCTTACCGTCCTGTGCGACCGCACCGCCGCGGACGATCGCCAGCACCCGGTCATTGTCGCGCTGCGCATCGGCCAGCCGCTTGAGCACCACCACCGCGGCGCCCTCGCCGCGGCCGTAGCCGTCGGCGGACTCGTCGAAGGACTTGCACCGCCCGTCCGGGGCGGTGGCGCCGGCGATATCGAGTACCCGGGTCAGGCCCGGACCGATCAACGCGCTCACCCCGCCGGCCAGGGCCAGTGCGGTCTCGCCGGCGCGCAGCAGCTGGCAGGCCTGATGCACGGCCACCAGGGAGGCCGCGCACGCGGCGTCGAGCGCGACACTGGGACCGCGGAGATCGAGCAGATGGGAGACCCGGTTGGCGATCCCGCACAACGCGGTGCCGATACCGGTCCAGGCTTCGATACCGGGGAGATCCTCCATGACGAGCTTGCCGTAGTCATCGGAATTCACGCCCATCAGCACCGCGGTATCGCTGCCGGCCAACGACCGCGGCGGCACACCGGCATGCTCGAGTGCCTCCCAGCTGACCTCGAGGGCCAGCCGTTGCTGCGGGTCCATCAACTCGGCCTCGCGCGGGGAAACACCGAAGAACTCGGCGTCGAAACCGGGCAGATCGGACAGGAAACTGCCCGTCTGCGTGGTGGCCTTCAGGATCGCCGAGTTGCGCGGGTCCCTGCGCAGATACGGCTCCCACCGTTGGGCCGGAACCGTGCTGACGGCGCTGTCGCCATCGAGCAGAAATCGCCAGAAGTCCGCCGGGTTGTTGACATCGCCGGCGAGCCGGCACCCGATACCGACGATGGCGATCGGTTCCAGGGTGGGTTCCTGGTTATGCGTCACGGCTGCGAATCCTCTTCACATCATTGGCGTTTACACAGATCGTGGCACGTGGGGACGCTCGGTGGCGGGCTACCTGTTGTGCCTTGGGGCACACCCTTCGCCGAGATCGCAAGCCGGTCAACGGATCAGCCGTCATGACGCACCGAGTAGCGCGATGATCTGCTGCTTGTCGACCTTGCCGACCGCGGTCTTGGGCAACGACGGCAGTCCGGCGAGCATGTCGGGCTTGGCGTGCGAGGACACCCCACGGCTGTCCAGGAAGCTGTGCAGCTCGGCCAGCGTCAGTTCCTTGCCGGAGAAGACGACTGCCGCACAGATCTTCTCGCCGAGATACTCATCGGGCAGCGCAACCGCGGCCGCGGCGTAGATTCCCGGATGGGCGAACAGGTGTTCTTCGAGATCCGAGGCCGACACCGTTTCCCCGCCGCGGTGGATGACATCCTTGATGCGCCCGGTCACCTCGACATTGCCGGCCAGCGGGCCGTCGGCGAAGATCCGGACCCGGTCTCCGGAACGGTAATAGCCTGCCGCGCTGAACGACCGCGCGTTGGCCTCCGCGGCACGGTAATACCCGTTGATGGTGTTGGGCCCCCGGACCAGCAGCTCGCCCTCCTCGCCGGGGGCGACGGCATCGCCGTGCTCGTCGACGACGAGCATCTCGTCGTGCGGGGACATCGGACGGCCCTGGGTGTGCAGCACCACCTCGACGGGGTCGCCCGGGCGGGTGAAGTTCAGCATGCCCTCGGCCATCCCGAAGATCTGGGACAACCCCGGGGTCAGGTTGTCCAGGATGAACCGGGCCTCATCGGCGGTCATCCGCGATCCGCCCACCTGGACCACCCGCAGCGATGTGGGCAGCACCGGTTCCCAGTCACAGGCCTGCGCCCAGACCTTGGCCAGCGCATTGACCAACCCCGTCACCGTCACCCGGTGTTTGTCGATGAGGGCGAACGCATTCTCCGGGCTCGGGTCGTGGGTGAAGACGGTGGGGGCGCCGACGGTCATCGCGCCGAGCAGTCCGGGGCAGGCCAGCGGGAAGTTGTGCCCGGCCGGCAGTGCCACGAGATAGGTGTCATCGCCGGTCATCAGATACTCCCGGGCGGACGCGACGGCGGTGTACACGTAGTCGTCGTGGGTGCGCGCGATCAGCTTGGGCAGGCCGGTGGTACCTCCAGAGACCAGCAGCAGCGCGGGTGCGCTCGGGTCGACGGGGTCGCGCTGCGGTGCCGCGGTGGGCAGGTCGGCGCTCGGATCGGTCAGTGCGGACCAGGAAAGGTAGGGTCCGGGGTCACCGTCGACGATGATCTGCCGTAGCGCGGGGTGGTCATGCTGAAGTTGGGCCGCCATCACGCGGAAATCGAAACCGGCTGCGGTATCGCTGATCACGAGACCGACCGCGCCGCTGATGCCGGCGAAGTGGCTCATCTCCGCAGACCGGTGACCCGACAGACACATCACCGGCACCACGCCGGCGCGCAGCAGCCCGAAGAACGCGACGGCGAATGCGGTGGTGTTCGGTAGCTGCAGCAGCACCCGGTCACCGGCGCGAAATCCCAGGGCGGCGAACCGTCCGGCCACCCGGTCGGCGACGGCGTCCAGTTCGGCGAAGGTGTAGCTGCGCTGTGTATCGACGATCGCGGTGGCCTCGGGCCACTGCGTCGCACCGTTGCTCAGAATCGAGTCCAGCGGTCGCCCGGCCCAGTAGCCCGCCCGCCGGTAGAGGGCGGCGCGATCGGCCGGGAAGGGGACGAAACCGTCGTCGAGATCGCCGTATCCCTGCGAAAAACCCGTGCTCATGCTGGAAAAACCGTCCCTCTGGGTAGGTGCATTGACGATACGAATATAGGGTAGCCTCGCCTAGTTAAGGGCAGCCTGTACTAAATCTTCGGAGGAACCAGAGTGGGCGTCGCTGCGACGACATCAGACACCGTTCGCGCGGAAGTGGCCGAACTACTCGGAATCAACCCGGATGACCTGGATCCGAGTGCCGACCTCATCGCCTCCGGGCTCGACTCCATCCGGATGATGTCGCTGTCCGGGCGCTGGCGCAAACAGGGCATCGAGGTCGGGTTCGCGGCGCTGGCGGCCACGCCGACGGTCCGGGCCTGGCAGGAGCTGGTCGCCGAGCATGCACCCGCCGCACCGGTCGCCGAAACCCCCGCCGTGACCGACGGCGATCCCGACGCCCCCTTCTCGCTGGCCCCGATCGCACACGCCATGTGGGTCGGCCGGCACGGCGAACAGGAACTCGGCGGTGTCGCAGCGCACCTGTACGTCGAATTCGACGGCGCCGACGTCGATCCCGTCCGTCTGCAGGATGCTGCCACCAAACTTGCTGCGCGCCACCCGATGTTGCGCCAGGAGATCCTCCCGGACGGCACCCAGCGGATCAGTGAGCGCGGGTTACCGGTCACCGTCCACGATCTGCGGACGCTGGACGCCGTAGCCGCCGACGAGCGGCTCGCACGCATCCGCGAGGACAAGTCCCATCAACTGCTCGACAACGAAGTGCTGCAGATCTCGTTATCGCAGTTGCCCGGTGGGCGCACCCGTCTGCACGTGGACATGGACATGCAGGCTGCGGACGCGGTGAGCTACCGCAACTTCATGGCGGATCTGGCCGTCTTCTACCGTGGCGCCGATCTTCCCGAATTGGGGTACACCTACCGCGAGTACCGCGCCCAGCTGACCGCGGCCACCCCGCCGCCGTCGGAGGCCGACCGGCAATGGTGGGCCGAACGGATCCCCGATCTCCCGGACCCGCCCGCGCTGCCTCTGGTCCCGCGCGACGCGCAGCGCAACCCGCTGCGCAGCATCAGGTTGTGGCATGTCTTCGACGTACCGACCCGCGACGCATTGTTCGCGGCGGCACACCGCCGGGGCATCACGCCGGCGATGGCCGTGGCCGCCGCGTACGCCAACGCGCTGGCCAAATGGTCCACCGACTCGCGCTTCCTGCTCAATCTGCCGATGTTCGGCCGCGAGCCCTATCACCCCGATGTCGACAAGCTGGTCGGTTGCTTCACCTCCTCGTTGATGCTCGACATCGACCTGACCGGCGCCGCCACGGCGGCCGCCAGGGCCCAGGCGGTGCAGGATGTGCTGCACGCCACCGCCGCGCACTCGTCGGTGTCCGGCCTCGACGTGCTGCGCGATATGAGCAGGCACCGCGGCAGCCAGACCCTGGCCACCATCGTGTACACCAGCGCGCTGGGGCTGGGCGATCTGTTCGCCGGCGATGTCACCGACCAGTTCGGTGAGCCGGTGTGGACCATCTCTCAGGGTCCGCAGGTGCTCATCGACGCCCAGGCCACGCCGCTGGCCGAGGGGCTGATGATCAACTGGGACGTCCGGGTGGAGGCGTTCCCGCCCGGCGTGCCGGAGGCGATGTTCGCCTACGAGATCGCCGAACTGGCCCGGTTGGCCGAGGGTGACGCGGCCTGGGAGCAGCCGGGTCCGCCCGCGCTGTCGGCGGACGCCCGCGCCGTCCGCGACACCGTCAACGCGACGGTCGCGGCCCCAAGCGGTGACACCCTCGTCGACGGATTCGTGCGCAACGCGCAGGAAAACCCGGCCGCCACTGCGCTGATCGCGCGTACCGGCACGCTCAGCTACGGCGAACTGAAGGACCGGGTGCTGGCGGTGGCCGGTGCGCTGCAGACCGGCGGCGTACGCCCCGGCGATATCGTCGCCGTGCTGGGACCCAAAGGCGCCCAGCAGATTCCCGCCCTGCTCGGCATCCTCGCCGCCGGCGCGGCCTACCTGCCGATCGGGGTCGATCAGCCCGTCGACCGGGCCACCCGCATGCTGTCGACCGCCGGGGTGGCGTTCGCGCTCATCTGCGGCGACGATATCCCCGATGTGCTGGCCACCTCCGGTATCCCGTTCCGGCGGGTGGTCGATATCGATTCCGACGCAGCAGAATTCGCGCCCGTGTCGGTATCGCCGAGCGATTTGGCCTATGTACTTTTCACCTCCGGCTCCACCGGTGAGCCCAAGGGGGTGGAACTGACCCACGACGCAGTGCTCAACACGCTGGAATTCCTCTACAGGCACTTCGAGGTCGGGCCCGCGGACCGGGAACTGGCGCTGTCGCATCTGGAATCGGATATGTCGGTGCCCGATGTGTTCGGCATCCTGCGTGCCGGCGGGGCCATCGTCATGGTCGACGAGGACCAGCGCCGCGATCCGGACAGCTGGGCACGGTTGATCGAGCAGCACAAGGTGTCGGTGGTCAACTTCCTGCCCGGCTGGCTGCAGATGCTCACCGAGGTGCCCGGCGATCTCAGCTCGCTGCGGGTGGTGCTCACCGGCGGTGACTGGGTGCGTCCGGACCTGGTCCGGGCGCTGCGCACCCGGGCGCCCCGGATGCGGTTCGCCGGTCTGGGCGGCGCCACCGAGACCGCCATCCACGGCACCATTTTCGAGATTGATCCCGCCGCCGGTCCGGATCTGGGGATCGCGCACAATGCCCCATCGGTGCCCTACGGTGTGCCGTTCCCCAACAACGCCTGCCGGGTGGTCAGCCCCGCCGGTGAGGACTGCCCGGACTGGGTGCCCGGGGAGCTGTGGTTCACCGGTCGTGGCATCGCCCGCGGCTATCGGGGGCGGCCCGACCTGACCGCGCAGAAATTCGTCGAGTACCAAGGCCGCACCTGGTATCGCACCGGCGATCTGGCCCGCTACTGGCCCGACGGCACCCTGGAGTTCATCGGCCGCACCGATCATCGCGTCAAGCTCAGCGGCTACCGCATCGAGCTGGGCGAGGTCGAGGCCGCGCTGGCCCGGGTTCCGGGCGTGTCGGCGGCCGTCGCCGCGGTGATCTCCGCCGGCGGCGAGCAGCGTGGCGAAACCGGGCGCGACCTGCTGGGTGCGCTGGTCCGCATCGACGAGGCCGGTGTGGAGGCCGACGGCGTTCGCGCTGCCATGGCCGACCTGGTGCCGCCCCACATGATCCCGCAGGTCATCGTGACCACCGAGCGCATCCCGTACACCATCGGTGGCAAGATCGACCGCAAGGCGGTGGCGCTGCGGCTGGCCGAGGCCGAACTGCCCGCAGGCAGCGGCCACCGTGCCCCGACCAACTCCCTGGAAACCGCACTGGCGCACATCATGTCCGGGCTGCTGGGTTGCGACAGCATCGGCGTAGACGACGACTTTTTCGGCTTGGGCGGTGATTCGGTGATGGCCACCCAGGTGGTCGCACACGTGCGGGACTGGCTCGACACGCCCACCATCATGGTGCCCGACGTGTTCGCCACCAGGACGGTCGCGGCGCTGGCCGAGCGCCTGACGGAGCGTGAATCCGATTCGCAGCGGCTGGAATTGGTGGCAGAGCTCTACCTGGAGGTCGCCGCCATGGACGACGCCGACGTGGTGTCCGAACTCGACACCGTGGGGCGATCATGAGCGGGTTCCAACCCTGGATCAAACACTATCCGGGCGCCGGCGCCGGGGCCGCGCTGGTGTTCCCGCACGCCGGGGGTGCGGCGCTGGCCTACCGTGCACTGGGCGCCGCGCTGGCCGCGGGCGGCTGTGACACCTATGTCCTGCAGTACCCGCAGCGCGGGGACCGGTTGACCCATCCCGCCCCGGAAACCGTCGGCGATCTGGCCGCCGACCTGTTCGACGGCGGGGACTGGGCCGGGCTCGGGCCGCTGCGGCTGTTCGGGCACTGCATGGGTGCGGTGGTGGCGTTCGAGTTCGCCAGGGTCGCCGAGAGCAAAGGCATCGAGATCGGTTCGCTGTGGGTGTCGGCCAGTGAGGCGCCGTCGACGGTCGCTGCCGCGCCGTCGCTGCCGATGGCCGAATCCGAGATCATCGCCGAGATGGTCGATCTGGGCGGCACCGACCCGCAGCTGCTGGCCGATGAGGACTTCCTGGAGCTGCTGCTGCTGGCCGTGCGGGCGGACTACGCGGCCTTCAACCGCTACGCGTGCGACGAGGACGTCCGCATCGCCGCCGACATCCACACCCTCGGCGGCCGATCGGATCACCGGGTCGATGAGTTCATGTTGCGCCGCTGGGAAACCCACACCAACGGCGCCTTCACCGTGTCGATGTTCGACGGTGGCCACTTCTACGTCAACGAGCACACCACCGAGGTGGCGGAGCTGGTCAATGCGCTCTGAGGGCACGCCCGCCGACGCAGATCCCGTGGTGATCGTCGGCATGGCGCTCGAAGCACCCGGCGGCGTCGATTCCGCGGACTCGTTCTGGGATCTGCTGTCCGGACAACGGGAGGCGCTCGGGCCGTTCCCGACCGACCGCGGCTGGTCGGTGCCCGACCTGCTGGAGGGATCGCGCCGCGACGGTTTCAAACAGGTCCACGATCTGGGCGGCTTCTTGACCGACGCCGCGACCTTCGACCCGGCCTTCTTCGGCATCTCGCCGCGCGAGGCAGTGGCGATGGATCCCCAGCAGCGGGTGGCGCTGCGGCTGGCCTGGCGCACCCTGGAGAACAGCGGGATCAACCCCGACGATGTCGCCGGGCACGACATCGGTTGCTATATCGGGGCGTCGGCCCTGGAATATGGGCCGCCACTGTCGCAGTACTCGCATCACAGCGGGCACCTCATCACCGGTACGTCACTGGGCGTGATCTCCGGCCGGATCGCCTACACACTCGATCTCGCCGGACCCGCGCTCACCGTCGACACCTCGTGCTCGTCGGCGTTGGCCGCGCTGCACACGGCCGCCGCAGCGGTGCGCGGCGGTGACTGTGATATGGCGCTGACCGGGGGAGTGTGCGTGATGGGCAGCCCCGGTTACTTCGTCGAATTCGCCGCACAGCATGCGTTGTCCGATGACGGGCACTGCCGGCCCTACAGCGCCGCGGCCAGCGGCACCGTCTGGGCCGAGGGCGCCGGGATGTTCCTCCTGCAGCGCCGCGCGGCGGCCCTGCGAGACGGCAGGACCATCCTGGCCGAGGTGCGCTACACCGGCGTCAACTCCGACGGCCGGACCGTCGGGTTGACCGCCCCCAGCGGCGCCGCGCAGCAGCGGTTGTTCTCCCGCGCCATCGCCCGCGCCGGGGTCCGGCCCGAGGACGTCGGCATGATCGAGGGCCACGGCACCGCGACCCGGCTCGGCGACCGCACCGAGCTGCGGGCACTGGCGGGTACCTACGGCGCCACCGCACCCGGTGCGGGGCCACTGCTGGGCTCGGTGAAATCCAACGTGGGTCATACCCAGGCCGCCGCCGGCGCGCTCGGGCTGGCCAAGGTGATCCTGGCCGCCCGGCACGGCGCCGTGCCGGCCAGCCTGCACATCGACACCGCGAGCCGGGAGATCGACTGGGAAGCACAGGGTCTGCGGCTTGCCACCGAGCTCACCGAATGGCCCGCCGTGGCCGGTGAACGCATCGCCGCGGTGTCCGCCTTCGGGATGAGCGGCACCAACACCCATGCCGTCGTGGCGATCCCGGACACCGTCGGACGGGCCGCCTGATGGCCATCGACACCCTGCCCGACGGCCGGATCCCGATCCTGTTGAGCGCGCACGCCGAGGAACTCATCGGTGCGGACGCCGACGCGATCCTGAGCTACCTGGGTCGTCGTCCCGGCCTCGACACCCCGGCGGATGTGCGGCGGGTGGCCGCCACGCTGGCCGCGACGCGACGCGTGCGTCCGTTCCGGGCGCTGATCCGGGCCACCGACATCGCCGAACTCACCGAGGTCCTGCGCGCGGTGCAGTCCGGCGCGGACCATCGGCTGCTCACCCGGTCTGCGCGCCGCGACCGGCCGCGCACCGCGTTCGTATTCCCCGGCCAGGGCAGTCAGTGGCCCGGGATGGGCGTCGAGGCCTATGACCGGTTGCCGGTCTACCGCGAGGCGGTCGACCGTTGCGCGACGGTCTTCGCCGAGGGTGCGCATCCCTCGCCACTGGCGTATCTGCTCGCCGGCCCCGACGCCCAGACCAACGACTTCTCCCAGGTTCAGATTCAGGGGGCACAGTTCGTGCACGGTGTGGCACTGGCCCGGGTGTGGCAATTCTGCGGTGTGACACCGGATATCACCGTCGGGCACAGCCTCGGCGAGATCGGCGCCGCCCACATCGCCGGTTGCATCACCCTGGACGAGGCCGTCGGTGTGGTCGTCGCCCGCGCCACCCTGCTCGACGGTCTCACCGGCCCCTACCGGGTGGCGGTGCTCGGGGTGGATCCCGAACAGGCGCAGCGGGCGATCGCGCAGACACCGGGCTGGCTGGAACTCTCGGTGGTGAACTCCCGGTCGTCGGTGGCGGTCTCCGGTGAGACCGCTGCCATCGCGTCGGTGGTGCGCCGTATCGGCGAGAGCGGCCGGTTCGCCAAGCAGATCGAGATGTGGTTTCCCGCCCACACCACCAAGCTGGATCACAAGCGCGCCGAGCTCGAATCAATGCTTCCGACGGGCACATTCGCGTCCACTACGGTGCGGTTCATCGGTTCGGCCACCGGGCAGACCGTCGCCGCGGGCACCGACTTCGCCGACTACTGGTATGCCAACCTGCGCAACACGGTGCGCTTCGACGATGCCGTACGGGCCGCGGTGGCCGCCGGCGCACAGACGTTCGTCGAGTTGTCGGCACACCCGGCGTTGCTCTACGCGATGGCCGACACCCTCGACGATGCCTCGGACCCGCCGTTGATGGTCGGCTCGGGCCGCCGCGACGAGGCCCTCGTCGACCGGCTCTCGGCCAACCTGAGCGCGGTGGCCGTGGCCGACCCGGGATTCGATTGGGGTGTCGGGGCCGGGAAATTGTTGCGGGACTTCCCGTTCGCGCCGATGCAAGCCCAGCATCTGTGGGCCACACCCGAACCGCTGCCGCCGGTTGCCGGACTGAAGGTACGCACCGAGCGGTGGGAGCGGCGCCCGGCGGCGCCGACCGACCAGCGCCGCGCCGCCGTCCTCGAACTCGGTGACCGGCACGGCGCCGAGACCGGTGACGACGGCAGGCTCGCCGCCACGCTGCGGACCGCACTGGGCACCACCGATCCTGCAGAGGCCGACCTGCTGGTCGTGCTCTGTCCGGTGCTGGACCACCTGGACGCGGTGGCCGCCGGCGAGGACCTTGCGGCGCGTATCGACGCCGGCCTGCTCGGCTACACCGATGCCATCGGGTCGCGTTGCCGCGACGTGTGGCTCGTCACCGTCGGTGCCGAACAGGTGCGCGCCGGCGAACCGGGACCGCTACCGGCCCAGGCCGCGCTGGCCGCGATGCATCGCAGCATCGGGCTGGAGCATCCCGACCAGTCATTCGGTCACCTCGATCTGCCGTCCTGGGACATCGACGCCGAGGTGACTGCGCTCGCTGCCGACGCGCTCCGCGGCGCCGCCGCCGACATCGCTGTGCGACAGCATGATTGCCGGCCCGCACTGTTCGCGCGCGGGACGGTCGAAGAGCGGCTGCCGCACCCGGCGTGGGATGCGGCCCGGGTGTTCGACAATGTGGTGATCACCGGCGGTACCGGTGCGGTCGGTTCACACTTCGTCGACTACCTCGTCGCGCACGGAGCGCGTCGTATCGTGCTGCTCGGACGCACCGGGGCGGACCCACAAAGTCCGGCCGGTGTCGAGGTGCTGGCACCGCCCTGCGATATCACCGATCCCGACGCGGTGGCCGCCGCGGCGGCCGAGTTCGGCGGCGGCGGTGCGTCACTGGTCATCCACGCCGCGGGGGCGGCGACCATCACCGGGCACCGCGAACTCACCGGTGCGGGATTCGCCGCCACCGTATCGGCCAAGGTGGCCGGGCTGGCCGCATTCACGACAGCCTGGCCGCTGCGCGACGACGCACGAATCCTGTTGTGCTCCTCGGTATCCGGCTTGTGGGGCGGGCACGGTCACGCCGCGTACTCGGCGGCGAACCGGCTGCTCGACGTGATGGCGGGGCAACTGCGGGGCGAGGGCAGGCACTGCACATCGGTGCGGTGGGGGCTGTGGCCGGGCCGACTCGGTCAGGCCGGCATCATCGACGCCGACGAGGTCGCCCGCGTACAGCGGTCCGGGCTGCTCGCGATGGCCCCGGAGCGAGCCATCGAGGCGTGCCTGCGGGATTTCGCCGGGGATCCGTTGGTGTTCACCGCCGACCCGGCCCGATTGCAGATGTTCCTGGGACAAGCGCAGCCGGAGCCCGCATTGGCCGGGCAACCGGAACTGTCATCGGATGGGCTGGATGAGGCCGGCATCCTGCAGGCGGCACTCGGGTCGGTGCTCAACCTGCCGGCGGACACGGCACTGGAGCCGTCCGCCTCATTGCTCGATCTGGGCGTCGACTCACTGTTGGCGCTCGACCTACGAAAGAAGCTCAAGACCGCGACCGGGGTCAACGTGCCGCTGGCGACCATCCTCGGCGGTGCCACCGTCGCAGAGGTACTTGAGCACCTGAAACGATCTGAGAAGAAGGCACGCCTGAAGTGACTGACACCGTAGCCGCATCCGTAGCGTCATCCCGCCTCGAGTTGATGCGCCGCAAGCTCGCCGAGCGCGGCCTGGCCTCGAATGCCACCGCCGAGACCGATGAGGAGGCGCTGTCGGACGGTCAGCGCCGGATGTGGTTTGTGCAGGCGTTCGACCCGACCGGGGTGCTGCTGAACATCAGCCTGTCCTACCGACTCACCGGCGCACTGGACGCCGACCGGCTGCACACCGCATTGAACGCGGTGGCGCGCCGGCATCCGCTGCTGCGCACCACCTATGTCGCCGACGAGAACGGCGAACCCCGTGCCGTCCTGCACGACGACCTGAACCCGGGGTGGGCGCTGCACGACCTCTCGGAGATGTCCGAACGGGCCCGCGGCCTGCGCCTGGAGGTGCTGGCCCAGCGTGAGTTCGGCCGCAGCTTCGACCTGACCGCGGACTCGCCACTGCGGATCACGCTGGTGCGACTGGGCGCCGACGAACATGTGATGCTGCTCGTCGCGCACCACATCGCCTGGGACGACGGCAGCTGGCGGGTCTTCTTCGGGGATCTGACCAAGGCCTACGGCGGCTCCGACCTCGGACCGGCGCCGCGGCCACCGGCTCCCGCGCCGGACACCACCGAGGAGGATCTGGCGCACTGGCGTGCCGTGCTGACCGATCCGCCCGAGCCACTGGAGCTTCCCGGACCGACCGGTTCGGCCATCCCGACCGGGTTCCGCTCGCAGCGCAGCTCACAGGCGCTGGCGCCCGAGACGGTCGCCAAGGTCTCCGCGCTGGCCCGCGAGACCGGGGCCACCCCGTACATGGTGCTGCTCGCCGCGTTCGGCGTCTTGATCTACCGCTACACCCATACCGACGACTTCCTGGTCGCCAGCCCGGTCCTCAACCGCGGCACCGACGATGCCATCGGCTACTACGGCAACACCGTGGCCATGCGCCTGCGTCTGCAGCCGGACCAGGGATTCCGCGAACTCGTCCTCGACACCCGCGACACCGCCCTGGGCGCCTTCGCCCACCAGCGCATCAACCTGGACCGGGTGGTCCGGGAACTCAACCCGGACCGGCGTCACGGCGCCGAGCGGATGACGCGAGTCAGCTTCGGCTTCCGGGAACCCGACGGCGGCGGCTTCCGTCCCGACGGAGTGCGCTGCAGCCGCGGCGAACTGCGCGGGCACGTCACCCAGTTGCCGCTGGGCTTCATGGTCGAATGGGACGGCACGAACGCGGTGGTGGAGGCCGAGCACCTCACCGAGATCATCGACGCCGACCTGGCGGCGCGCATGCTGACATCCTTCGCGGCGCTCCTGGATGCCGCACTGACGGACCCACAGCGTCCGGTGGCGCGGTTGGACATCCTCGCCGACGAAGACGCCGAGTGGCTGCGCGCGGTGTCGCGCGGTGAGCAGTTCGACGCCCCCGCCACCACCCTGGCCGCGCTGGTGCAGGAGCAGGCCGCCAAGACCCCCGAGGTCACCGCCGTGGTGTACGAGGGCCGTCACTACAGCTACCGCCAGATCAACGAGACGGCAAACCGGTTGGCGCACAAGCTGATCAGCCAGGGAATCGGGACCGAAGACCGCGTCGCGGTGCTGATGGAGAAGTCACCCGAGCTGGTGATCACCGCCCTGGGCATCGTCAAGGCCGGCGCGGTGTACCTACCGGTCGACCCGAGCTATCCCGAGGATCGGCTGACCTACATCCTCGCCGACTCGGACCCCGCCGTCGTCCTCCGCGAGCTGGACGCCGACCTGGACGGCTACTCGGCGGCCGACCCCACCGACGCCGACCGGGTGCGTCCGCTGTTACCGGAGAACACCGCCTACCTGATCTACACCTCCGGATCCACCGGCCTGCCCAAGGGAGTGCCGGTGCCGCACCGGCCGATCGCCGAGTATTTCGCCTGGTTCGGTCCGGAATACCAGGTGTCCGAACAGGATCGACTGCTGCAAGTGGCCTCGCAGGGCTTCGACGTCTCGATCGGCGAGATCTTCGGAATGCTCGCCGCCGGCGCCCGCCTGGTCATCCCGAAACCCGACGGCCTGACCGACATCGGCTACCTGACCGAACTGCTGCGCACCGAGGGCGTCACGTCGATGCACTTCGTGCCGTCGCTGCTGGGGCTGTTCCTGTCCCTGCCCGGGGTCAACGAATGGCGGACCCTGCAGCGTGTCCCGATCGGTGGCGAGGCGCTGCCCGGGGAGGTCGCCGACAAATTCCACGCCACGTTCGACTCGCTGCTGCACAACTTCTACGGCCCCACCGAGACGGTGCTCAACTGCAGCCGGTACAAGGTGGAGGGCAAGCAGGGTGCGCGCATCGTGCCGATCGGCACCCCGAAGATCAACACCACCATGCATCTGCTCGACGACCACCTGCAGCCCGTCCCGGTCGGGGTGATCGGCGAGATCTACATCGGCGGAACACATGTCGCACACGGCTACCATCGCCGGCCGGGACTGACCGCGGAACGCTTCGTCGCCGACCCGTTCAACCCCGGGATGCGGATGTACCGCTCCGGTGACCTCGCCCGGCGCAACGCCGACGGTGACATCGAGTTCGTCGGGCGCGCCGACGAGCAGGTCAAGATCCGCGGCTTCCGGATCGAACTCGGCGAGGTCGCCGCCGCCATCTCGGTGGACCCGTCGGTCGGCCAGGCCGTCGTCGTCGTCAGCGACGTACCCGGCCTGGGCAAAAGCCTGGTCGCTTACGTCACACCGGCCGGCGAATCCGGTGTGGTCGAGATCGACCGGATCCGGGCCCGCGTCGCCGCCGCACTGCCGGAGTACATGATCCCGGCGGCCTATGTCAGCATCGACGAGATCCCGATCACCGCGCACGGCAAGATCGACCGAAAAGCACTGCCCGAACCCGAGATCAGCGTCGCCACCGCATACCGCGAACCCGGCACCGACACCGAGCGCCACGTCGCCGAGCTGTTCGGTGAGCTGCTCGGGCGCGACACCGTCGGCGCCGACGACTCGTTTTTCGAGCTCGGCGGACACTCGTTGCTGGCCACCAAACTGGTCGCCGCGGTGCGGGCACGCTGCGGTGTGGACATCGGCGTGCAGGAGATCTTCGAACTCGGCACCGTCGCCGGGATCGCCGCGCAGATCGACACCCTCGCGGCCGCCGGCGGCCACCGTGACCGGCCGGCCATGGTGGCCGTCCCACACGACGGGCCGCTCCAGATGTCGGCCGCTCAGCTGCGCCAGTGGTTCCAGTTCCGTATCGACGGACCCAACCCGGTCAACAACATTCCCTTCGCCGCACGCCTGAGCGGACCGAACAATCCGGCGGCGTTCGTCGAGGCCGTCACCGATGTGGTGCGCCGACACGAGATCCTGCGCACCACCTACCGGGAGGTCGACGGTTCGCCGTACCAGATCATCCACCCCGCCGCGGCGATCCCGGTCCGCCGGGCGCGTGGCGTCGGCGAAGAGTGGCTGCAGGCCGAACTAACCGCCGAACGGCGCCACTGCTTCGACCTGGAGCACGAGTGGCCGATCAGGGCCGCGATCCTGTCGACGAAATCCGATGACACCCGCGGCGTGGAAGACGAGCATGTGCTGTCGCTGGTGGTACACCACATCGCCGCCGACCACTGGTCGGCGGGTGTGCTGTTCACCGACATCCTGACCGCGTACCGGGCCCGCAACGCCGGGCAGGAGCCGGATTTCGCGCCGCTGCCGGTGCAATACGCCGACTACGCGGCATGGCAGGCGCAGCTGCTCGGCGGCCAGACCGAGAGCATCGACGTCCAACGTGACTATTGGGTGCGGCAGCTTTCGGGCCTGCCGGAGGACAACGGGCTGCGCCCGGACTTCCCACGCCCGCCGGTGCCCGACGGTGAAGGCGCCGCCTTGTCGTTCGCCATCGACGCCGATACCCGCGCGAAGCTGGCCGAACTGACCCGTGAGCTCGGTATCACCGAGTTCATGCTGCTGCAGGCCGCCGTTGCGGTCGCTTTGCACAAGGCCGGCGAAGGCACCGACATCCCGTTGGGCACCCCGGTGGCCGGCCGCACCGAGCCCGAACTCGACGGTCTGATCGGCTTTTTCATCAACATCGTGGTGCTGCGCAACAAATTGGACGGCAACCCTTCCGTGCGTGAGGTGCTGCGCCGGGCCCGGGAGATGGCGCTGGGCGCCTACGCACACCAGGACCTGCCGTTCGACCGCGTCGTCGACGCGGTCAGCCCGGTACGAACACTCTCCCGTAACCCGCTGTTCGGGGTCGTCGTACACGTGCGGGAGGAGTTGCCGTCCGATCAGGTCATCGAGGTCTCCGAGGACGGCGAGACCCGGTTAACGGCACTGGAGCCGACATTCGATGTGGCACACGCCGATCTGTCGCTGAACTTCTTCGCCGAGACGGCCGCCGATGGCAGCCCGGCGGGCTACCAGGGCACGGTCATCTACCGCACCGAGCTGTACCGGCCGGATACCGCGCAGCGGTTGGTCACCTGGCTGGGCCGGGTCATCGAGGCATTCGCCGACAACCCGGATGTCACGCTGCGCGATATCACCGTCGCCGACGGGGAAGCGGCGATGAGCGAGTGGAGCCGCACAACCCCACCGCGCACCGGCCTGCCGCAGACCGCCGGAGCCGATCGGGTGTTCGTGCTCGACGAGTGGCTGAACCCGGTCGCCGTCGGTGTGGCCGGCGATGTCTACTACGCGGGGGGCGGTATCGACGCCGCCGCCGGCGCGGCTTCGCCCGCGGCGGCGTGCCGTTTCCTGGCTAACCCCTTGCCGGATGCCGGCGGCAGGACGTATCTGTACCGCACCGGGGACCGCGCACGCTGGACGGCCGAGGGTGCCCTGGAATACCTGGAGAGCGGTGACATGCGCGTGCAGGCCGCGCTGGAAGCGCTACCCGGTGTGGCCGCGGCGGTGACCAGGTACTGGGAGACCCGCAGCGGCCAGGTGCTGGGCGCATACGTCGTGCCGACCGACCCGGCGGCGCCATTCGACGCCACCGCACTGCCGGAACACCTTGCGGCACTGCCGATCACCGTTGTGGATGGGTTGACCGCTCCGCTGCCGAGGCCGGTAATCACCACCTCCGCACCCAGCGAACCGGCTCGCACCGAGACCGAACGCGCATTGGCGGCCATGCTGACCGACCTGCTGTCGGCGCCGGAGTTCGGTCGCCACGACGACTTCTTCACCCTCGGTGGGGACAGCATCCTGGCCGTTCAGCTGGCGGCACGGGCCCGCGATGCCGGTGTGCCACTGACCGCTCGGATGGTGTTCGAGCATCCGGTGCTGGCCGAACTCGCCGCCGCCGTCGACGCGAAGGTGGCGCAGGCCGGCGCCGTGAGCGCCGATACCCACCACGAGCCGATGGCGGCGTCGGGGCTGTCCTCGGACGAGTTGGCCGCGCTGACCGCGGGATGGGGCGCCGAGAACTGATGAGTGGACCGCCCAGTCCCGCGGTGGCCGGCGCGCCCGCCGCCAAGCCCAGCATCACCGATGTGATGGCGCTGAGCCCGCTCCAACAGGGGCTCTACTCGCTGGCCGGACTGACCGACAGCGACCCGTATTTCATCGCGATGGCCGCCGATATCGAAGGCGACCTGGACCCCGGCCTGCTGAAATCCTGCGCCGAGGCGATGTTGGAACGCCATCCCAACGTGCGGGTCAGCTTCTTCCAGGGCAACCTGAGCCGTCCGGTGGCCGTGGTCCCGTCGGTGTTCGAGCTGCCCTGGCAACACGTGGTGGCCACCGCCGACGAAGCCGCCGCGCTGGAGGCCGAGACCCGAAGCAGGCCCTTCGATCTGGGTGGCGGCCCGGCGATCCGGTTCCTGCTGGTGCAGTTGCCACAACGCCGGTGGCGGCTGGTGGTGGTCGCCCACCACATCGTCATCGACGGCTGGTCACTGCCGGTGTTCGTCGGCGAACTGATCGGTCTGTACCGGGCCGGAGGCGATGTCGCCGCGTTACCGCCGGCACCGCGTCCGTACCGCGATTACATCGGTTGGCTGGCCGGCCGGGACCCGGAGGTCAGCCGCCGGCGTTGGCGGGCTCACCTTGCCGATCTGGACGGCCCGACGCTGCTCACCCCGGCCCTGGGTGGTGACGCCACTGCGGGCCTGCCCACCCGCACCGAGATCGAGCTGGACGAGCAGGGCACCGCCGCGCTGCTGGAGGCCGCCAGGGCGCGCGGTATCACCGTCAGCACGCTGTTCCAAATGGCCTGGGCTGCAATTCTGTCCGCGTTCACCGATCGCTCCGACGTGGTCTTCGGGGTGACGGTGTCCGGCCGCCCCGACGAGCTGTCCGGGGTGGAGTCGATGGTCGGGCTGTTCATCAACACCGTGCCGCTGCGGGTCCGGCTCGACCCCGCCGAGCGGGTCGGGTCGCTGTGTCTTGCGCTGCAACGCGAGGCGGCCGAACTGCGGGACCACGGCTTCCTGAGTCATGCCGAGCTACGCGCTGCGGGCGGTATCGGCGAGCTGTACGACACGCTGCTGGTATACGAGAACTTCCCGCCCGGCGGACTGGTCGGCAGCAACGAATTCGACCTCGGCTCGGCGGTGATCCGGCCCGCCGCCCTGGAGAGCCTGTCGCATTTCCCGGTCACCATCGCCGCCCATCCGACCCACGGGCGGCTCACCGTGCTGGTCGAGACCTTGGACGGCGCGCTGGGGCTGCTCGATCCGAAAACCCTCGGCCAACGGGTTCTGGTCGTCGTGCAACGCCTGCTGGCGTGCTGGGGCCGCCCGATGCGCGATGTGGCGGTGACCCTCGACACCGAGCTCGACAGCGCCGATATCGGTGAAACCGTCAGCGCGACCGGTGGTTTCCACACCGCGGTAGCCGCCGTGGCGGCCGAGCGTCCGAACCAGATCGCGTTGAGCTGGGACCCGGCCACCGCGTCCAGGTTCGGCGCGGCAGGCGAGCTGAGCTACCGCGAATTCGACGCCGCCGCCGACCGGCTGGCGGCCGAACTGCAGCGCAGGGGTGTCGGTGCCGAGACCCCGGTGCCCATCCTGTTGCGCCGTGGACCCGAGTACGTGGTCGCCATGCTGGCCGTGCTGAAGGCCGGCGGGTTGATCGTGCCCCTGGATCCGGGGATGCCCGAACAGCGGATCGACGAGATCCTCGCACAGACCAGCGCCGAGCTCGTCATCGACGACGAGCTGCTGGCCGCAGCGAGTGCAGAACCCGGCCCGGATTTCCGGCCGGCGCAGATCCGGCCGGAGCAGGGCGCCTACATCATCTTCACATCGGGCACGACGGGAAAACCCAAGGGCGTCATCGGGACCCACAGTGCGCTACTTGCCTACGGATACGATCACGTGCGCAATGTGCTCGGGCCGGCGCAGTCTCGGCGTGACCGCGCGTTGCGCATCGCCCACGCCTGGTCGTTCACCTTCGACGCGGCGTGGCAGCCGCTCGTGGCACTGCTGGGCGGTCACACCGTGCACATCATCGGTGACGAGGTGCAACGCGATGCCGAGGCGCTGGTCGCGACGATCGGCCAGTTCGGGCTGGACATGATCGACACCACACCGTCGATGTTCGCCCAACTGCGAGCGGCCGGACTGCTGTCCGCGGTGCCGCTGGCCGTGCTGGCGCTCGGTGGCGAGAACATCGACACCGAGGCCTGGGAGGGTATCCGTGCCGAGTGCGAGCGCACGGGTGTGCGGGCCTACAACTGTTACGGGCCGACCGAGACGACGGTCGAGGCCGTCGTGGCCGCGATCGCCCACAATTCCGCGCCCTGCATCGGCCGCCCCACCGCGCCGATGGCCGCACATGTGCTCGACCACTGGTTGCGCCCGGTTCCCGTCGGGGTCGCCGGTGAGCTGTATCTGTCCGGCGCGCAGCTGACCCGCGGCTATCTCGGGCGGGCGGGGGAGACCTCGGCGCGGTTCGTCGCCGATCCGGTCCGCCCGGGCGCCCGGATGTACCGCACCGGCGATATCGTGCGGCGACTACCGGGCTCGACATCCCCCGGCTCGCTGCGCTCCCGCCCACCGGAAGGCGCCCTGCAGTTCCTCGGGCGCAGTGACGATCAGGTGAAGATCCGTGGGTTCCGGGTGGAGCCCGCGGAGGTGGCGGCCGCGCTGCACCGCCATCCCGGCGTCCGGCACGCGCACGTCGCGGTGCGCCGGCACCGCAGCGGCCCGCGGCTGACGGCCTATGTGGTGACGGATGTCAGCACCTCCGAACTGCGCCGGATGTTGACCGGTGTGCTGCCGAAATACCTTGTTCCACATCACATCCTCGACGTCGAGGCGATCCCGCTGACCTCGCACGGCAAGGTCGACGATGCGGCGCTGGCGGCGCTGGACGCAGACCGCGCAGGCGACTCAGAGGAGTTCGCGGCACCCAGCACCGAGACCGAGATCGTGCTGGCCGAGGTGCTCGGCGAACTACTGGATTCCGCCGTGGTGGACGTAAACGCCGACTTCCTCGACCTCGGCCTGGACAGCATCGTGGCGTTATCGGTGGTGCAGGCGGCGCGCCGGCGCGGCGTGTCCCTACGGGCCCGACTGATGCTGGAATGCACCAACATCCGTGAACTGGCCGCAGCCATGGATACCGACGCCGACACCGACGCCGAACATCCCGGTGTCGACGACACCGGGCCGATTCCGCTGCTGCCCGCCGCGCACTGGCTGCTGGCCCACGGTGATCCGCGCCGGCTGGCGTCCACCGAGGTGATCCGGCTGCCGCGGGGAGCAACCCGTGCGCAACTGGATGCGCTGCTGCGCACGGTGGTCACCGGCCACGCCGCGCTGCACAGCCGATTGGACCGGGCGGCAATGACTTTGGTCGAGCATCCGGTGGGTGACCTGCTCACCGAGGAACACGCCTCCGGGGACCTGGTCGCGGCCGTGGCGCGGCACACCGATGCGGCGCTGCAGCGTCTGGACCCCGAGCGGAGCGCGATGTTCGACGCGGTGTGGCTGCACCACGACAGCGGCGCCGAGGTGCTGGTGCTGACCGTCCATGTGCTCGCGATGGACCCGGCCTCCTGGCAGATCGTGCTGGGCGAGCTCGAAACCGGTTGGCACGCCCTGGCCGCGGGACACCGGCCGGCCGCGGTCCGTGAGCACACCTCGCTTCGCGCGTGGGCGCGCCTGCTGGGCGAACGGGCACTCAAGCTGGACACCTGCGAGTTCTGGGAACGCCAACTCGCCGGTGCCGACCCGGATATCGGTACCCGCCGGGTGCGCCCGGATACCGACCGGGCCGCCGACGTCGTGGTGTCGATGTCCTTCGTCGGACGCGCCGTCACCGCGCAGGTGCTGACCGCGCCGGTCCCGGTGCCCGAGGTGCTGGCCGCGGCGACCGCCCGGGCGCTGACCAGGTGGCGCCGCGGGCGCGGACAGGACACGCCCGCACCGCTGCTCGCCCTGGAAACCCACGGCCGCGCCGACGGCGTCGTCTCGGCGGGGCTGGCCGAGACCACCCGCCGCATCGACACCGGGGACACTGTCGGGCTGCTCAGCGCGATCTATCCGGTGCGCCTGACATCGGAGGATCTCGCCGGGGTGGCCGCCGAACTGGCCGCCATCCCGGGCGACGGTATCGACTACGCGCTGCTTCGGTACTTGCGTACCGATACCGCGGAGCGGCTGCGCACGCACCGCGACCCGCAGATCCTGCTGAACTACCTGGGCCGGATGCGGCAGGCGCCCACCGGTTCGGCGTTGACGCTGGAGCGGGACCTGCTCGCGCAGGTTTCCCGGATACCCGAACCCGAACTGGCCGTGCGCCACGAGATCACGCTGAACGTGGCGATGGTCGACAAGGACGGCGCGCCGGTGCTGGGTACCCAGTGGCGCACACTGCCCGACATCCTGTCCGCCGATGACGTCGCCGCATTCCAGGCGCTGTGGCAGGACGCCCTACGAGAGGTGATTTCATGACAGAGGGGTCGAGATGACGAAGACACTTGCCGTGATCGGCGCCGGGGTGAAGGCGATCGCGGTGGCGGCCAAGGCCGCCGAACTGCGCGCCATGGACGTCCCGGCCCCCGATGTGGTGGCCATCGAGCGCACCTCGGTGGCGGCGAACTGGCAGCCGGCCGGCGGCTGGACCGACGGGCAGCACCGGCTGGGTACCGGCCCCGAGAAGGACATCGGCTTCCCGTACCAGTCGGCGCTGGTCGCGCGCCGCAATGCCGAGCTGGACCAGCGGATGATGCGCCACAGTTGGCAGTCCTACCTGGTGTCCACCGGCCAGTTCTCCGAGTGGATCGACCGCGGGCGCCCGGCACCGACCCATAAACGCTGGAGTCAGTACCTGAGCTGGGTCGCGGCGAACACCGGGATGACGGTCCGCCACGGCGAGGTCACCGAGATCGGGCTGCAGTACCGCGATGACGGGGTGCGCTGGGAACTGGGCACCCGGGAGGGTGCGGTGCACGCCGACGCCTTGATGGTCACCGGACCCGGGCAGGCCGAGCGCTCCATCCTGCCGGGCAACCCGCGGGTGCTCTCGATCGCCCAGTTCTGGCATCGTGCCGCCCAGCACGAGCTGATCGCCGCGGACCGGGTGGCCGTCATCGGCGGCGGTGAGACAGCCGGCACCATGCTCGACGAGCTGTTCCGGCACCGGGTTTCGACGATCACGGTGATCTCGCCGCAGGTGACGCTGTTCACCAGGGGCGAGGGGTTCTTCGAGAACGCGTTGTATTCCGATCCCATCCACTGGGCCGGTCTCACGCTGGCCGAGAAACGCGACGCCATGAACCGCACCGACCGCGGTGTGTTCTCGGTGCGGGTGCAGGAGGCACTGCTGGCCGACGACCGGATCCGGCATCTGCGCGGGCGGGTGGCGCACGCGGTGGCCCGCGATGAGCGGATCCGGTTGACGCTGCAGACCGAGCGCGGCGGGGAGCGTCTGGAGACGGTGCACGGTTTTGACCTGGTGATCGACGGTTCCGGGGCCAACGCGATGTGGTTCGTGCCGCTGCTGCGCCAGGACGCGCTCGATGTCCTGGAGCTGGGCATGGGTAAAGCGCTGGATGCCGACAGCATCCAGGAGTCGATCGGCTACGACCTGTCGGTCGACGATGTCGAGCCCAAACTGTTCCTGCCCGGACTGGCCGGCCTCACCCAGGGGCCCGGGTTCCCCAACCTGAGCTGCCTGGGCCGATTGTCCGACCGGGTGTTGGGGTCGGAGTTTTTCACCAAGACCGATGCCGCTGCGAGGAGAGTCGATGAGCAACAACCCGTTCGATGACGAGGACGGCGCCTTCTTCGTCCTGGTGAACGACGAAGAGCAATACAGCCTGTGGCCGAAGTTCGCCGAGGTGCCCGCCGGGTGGCGGGTGGTCTTCGGGGAGAGCAGCCGCGCGGACTGCCTGGCCTATGTCGAGGAGAACTGGACCGACCTGCGGCCCAAGAGCCTGCGCGACGCCATGTCCTAACCCGCCGCCCGCCGAAACAGCATTCCAGACGGTGTGTTCTCGAACTTTGGCTTCCAGGGTGCAGTTTCGGCGAGGCGGGTGTGCATCCGGCCGTCCCATCCGCGCTGCCGTAACGAGCGGTACACGCGGTCGATGACGTCGGCGTCGTGGTCTTCCTTGATGACCTGGATGACGGTCCAGTCCATCTCGCGTAGCTGCGGCAGCACCCAGTGATCCTTGATGTACTGCGGACGGCTCGTCTGATGCTGCTCTCCGTCGTATTCGATGGCCACCTTGTAGTCCTCCCAGCCCATATCGAGGGTTCGTAGGTGTCGTCCCCAGCAATCGACCACGGCGATCTGAGTCGTCGGCCACGGCAGCCCGGCGTCGATGAACATCAGACGCAGCCGGGTCTCCTGGGGTGAGGCCGCGCCGCCGTCGACCAGCGGCAGGATCGACTTGAGCCGAGCCACACCGCGCGCCCCGGCGTAGCGAGCCGTCAGCGCCATCACCTCGGCGGGATCGAACGGGGCCGCGCGCATCAACGCGTCCAGGCGTGCCAGCGCCGGACCTCGGCGCTGATAGCGACCCAGATCGAAGGCGGTGCGTGCCGGGGTGGCCGTCGGTATCCCCATGACGATCGTCGTCTCGTCCAGTGCCAGCTGTTCGTTGCGGACCACGATGCCGCGTGGTGCCCGGGTGACGGTCTTGCGAATCAGCTCGATCGGGGTGGTCGCCTCGACCCACTCCGCGCCGTGCAGCGCCGACGCGGCGACACCGGTCACCACGCCTTCGCGACGCGTCCACAGCCACGCCGCGACGGTGGTGTCCCGCAGCGTCAAAATGCGGTTCTTCGGCGCATGGATGTTCGGAAATATGGGCCGGTGATGATGTTGTAGCTCATGCCTGGTGACAGTGCCGTCCCGTAGCGCCGCACTGCCGATGATGATGTCGCTCATGGCGTGATCCTGGTCGGGGCCACCGACATGTTCGGTGAGACTGTGCTGATGAAGGGAACGTGCGAGTGACGTTCGTCCGGAATGCTGTTTCGGCGAGGCGGGGGCGTGCGGCTGCGCTGCTGTGGCTGTTGGCCGCGGCCGGCTATCTGCTCGCCGAGGCACTCGCCGCCGCGGCGTTGCCCGGCTACAGCTACCGCACCGACTACATCAGCACCCTGGGTGACCCCACCGTCTCACCGCGGGCCCCGCTGATGAATGCGGCCTTCGCCGTCCAGGGTGTGTGCTTCGCGGCCGCCGCGCTACTCGTCGACGCAGCACGAAAACAATTGTGGTTCTTGGTGTTCGCCGTCGGCAACGGTATCGGCAACGTGCTGATCGCCGTCGTGCACGGCGGGCAGGGAAACCCCTGGCATATCGTCGGCGCGGCGCTGGCGATCGTCGGCGGGAACGCGGCTGCCCTGGCGGGATCGGGCGCGCACCGGGTGCGGGCATACCGGGTGGCGTCGATCGCGCTGGGCGCGCTGGGCCTGGTCTGTCTGCTGGTCACCGCCGCCGCGCCGAGTCAGGTGGGCGGCTGGGAACGCGGCAGCGTCTACCCGATCTTCGCCTGGCAGATCCTCACCGCGATCATGCTGTTGCGCGCCGGGCCGAAACAGCGTTCCTGACGCCGAAGTGCGAGTAAGGGCCTTCTGGAATGCTGTTTCGGCGCAGGGGCGGGTCAGGCGGGCAGCGCGTCGTCCATCTCGTAGACCCGGGCATGCAGCACCGTCCGGTTGCGCAGGGCGGCGCGCACCGCATGGTGCACACCCTCCTCCAAGTAGACGATGCCCTGCCAGCGCACGGCGTGCGGGAACAGATCCCCGTAGAAGGTCGAGTCCTCGGAGAGCAACCGGTCCAGGGCGAGCACGGTGGTGGTGGTCACCAACTCGTCGAGCCGGATCTGGCGCGGCGGGATCTGCGCCCACTGCCGGTAGGTCAGATTGTGTTCGGGATACGGCTTGCCATCGCGCACACCTTTGAAGATCACCGGACGGCTCCCATGCAGCGAGATTAACCGCAAACGACGGCCGATGTCGGCGAAGTCTTTGCAGGCGAAACGACACGCGGGAGGGCCGCGCACCACGTGATCGGTGTCGCGGTGAAAACGCGCTGCTGGGCACCGTAAAATAGCCGCACAGCAGACGGCAAAGGGGAGGTGAACAATGGGTAGTGCAGACGACCGCCGCTTCGAGGTGCTGCGGGCCATCGTCGCCGACTTCGTCGCCACCAAGGAGCCCATCGGGTCCAAGACCCTCGTCGAGCGCCACAACCTGGGTGTTTCCAGCGCCACGGTGCGCAACGACATGGCTGTCCTTGAGGCCGAGGGCTATATCGCCCAACCGCACACGAGTTCCGGACGGGTGCCCACCGAGAAGGGCTACCGAGAGTTCGTCGACCGGCTCGACGACGTCAAGCCGATGTCCTCCAGCGAGCGCCGGGCCATCCTGAGCTTCCTGGAATCCGGTGTCGACCTCGACGACGTGCTGCGCCGTGCGGTGCGGCTGCTGGCTCAGCTGACCCGCCAGGTCGCCATCATCCAGTACCCGACGCTGTCCACCTCGACCGTGCGCCACCTGGAGGTCGTCGCGCTGAACCCGGCAAAGCTGCTGCTGGTGGTCATCACCGACAGCGGGCGGGTGGACCAGCGAGTCGTCGAGCTCGGTGACGCCATCGACGACCAGCAACTCTCGCAGTTGCGGGAACGGCTGGGTGCGGCGCTGGAAGGCAAACCGCTGTCGGCGGCGTCGGTCGCCGTCGCCGACCTGGCCAGCACCTTGGACGGACACGGCGGTCTGGGCGACGCGGTGGGCCGGGCAGCGACCGTCCTGGTCGAGACGCTGGTCGAGCACACCGAGGAGCGGCTGCTGCTCGGCGGCACCGCAAACCTCACCCGCAACACCGCCGACTTCGGTGGGTCGCTGCGCTCGGTGCTGGAGGCGCTGGAAGAACAGGTGGTGGTGCTACGGCTGCTCGCCGTGCAACAGGAGGCCGGTAAGGTCACGGTGCGTATCGGGCACGAGACCGAGGCCGAGCAGATGCTGGGAACGTCGGTGGTGAGCACCACCTACGGCAGCTCGGGCAAGGTGTACGGCGGAATGGGCGTGGTCGGTCCCACCCGGATGGATTATCCGGGAACCATCGCGAACGTCGCCGCAGTTGCTCTCTACATAGGTGAAGTCCTGGGCACCCGATGAGGGATGGCCGCCGACGGCGGCACGAGAGAGGTTTTTAGCGTGGCACGCGATTATTACGGTCTGCTCGGCGTGAGCAAGGGCGCCAGTGATTCGGAGCTCAAGCGCGCCTACCGCAAGCTGGCCCGTGAGTTGCATCCCGATGTCAACCCCGATGAGGCCGCCCAGGCGCGCTTCACCGAGATCCAGCTCGCCTATGAGGTGCTCTCCGACCCGGAGAAGCGCCGCATCGTCGACCTCGGCGGCGACCCGATGGAGAACGCGGCAGCCGGTGGCGGCGGATTCGCCGGCGGATTCGGCGGGCTCGGCGACGTGTTCGAGGCCTTCTTCGGGGGCGGCGCGGGCTCGCGCGGCCCGATCGGGCGGGTACGCCCCGGTTCGGACTCGCTGCTGCGGATGCGACTGGACCTGGCCGAGTGCGCGACCGGGGTGACCAAGCAGGTCGCCGTCGACACCGCGGTGCTGTGCGATCTGTGCCAGGGCAAGGGCACCCACGGCAACTCGGTGCCCAAGACCTGCGATACCTGCAAGGGCCACGGTGAGGTGCAGACCGTGCAGCGCTCGCTGCTCGGCCAGGTGATGACCTCGCGGCCCTGCCCGGTCTGCGGCGGCGTCGGCGAGGTCATCCCCGACCCCTGCCATCGCTGCGGCGGTGACGGCCGAGTGCAGGCCCGCCGCGAAATCAGCGTCAAGATCCCGGCCGGCGTCGGCGACGGTATGCGGGTGCGCCTGGCCGCCCAGGGGGAGGTCGGCCCCGGCGGCGGACCGGCCGGTGACCTGTACGTCGAAGTGCACGAACAGCCCCATGACATCTTCGTCCGCGACGGCGATGACCTGCACTGCACGGTGTCGGTGCCGATGTTCGACGCCGCGCTGGGCACCACCGTCACCGTGGACGCCATCATCGACGGCCCCACCGAGCTGGTCATCCCGCCGGGCACCCAGCCGGGGGCGGTGACCACCCTGCGCGGGCACGGCATGCCGCACCTGCGCTCCGGGGTGCGCGGCAACCTGCACGCCCACGTGGAAGTGCTGGTGCCGACCCGCCTGGACGGCACCGATTCGGAATTGCTGCGCAAGCTCAAGGAGCACCGGCCGCGCGATGTCGCCGAGGTGAAATCCGCGCACGGCAGCGGGACGAACAACGGTGGGCTGTTCAGCCGACTGCGTGAGACGTTCTCGGGGCGCTGATCCCGACACGAGATGAGAAGTCTCTTCTACGTCGATGACCTGCCCGGGGTGGGCGATATCGCCGTCGTCGACGGTGACGAAGGCCATCATGCGTCCACCGTGCGCCGCATCCGGCGCGGGGAGGAACTCGACCTGAGCGACGGTGCCGGGACCGTCGCGCACTGTCGCGTCGAGGACGCCGTCAAGGGCCGGCTGACCGCGCGGGTGCTGGATCGCACCGAGGTGGCCCGGCCGACGCCCGCGGTGACCGTCGTGCAGGCCCTGCCCAAGTCCGAACGGTCCGAGCTGGCAATCGAATTGGCCACCGAGGCCGGTGCCGACGGGTTCCTGGCCTGGCAGGCGCAGCGCTGCGTGGCCCGCTGGGAGTCACCGGCGAAGATCGACAAGGGGCTACGACGCTGGGGCGCGGTCGCGCGCTCGGCGGCGCGGCAGTCCCGGCGTCCTCATGTCCCGTCCGTCGAGGGCCTGGTGTCCACCGCCGAGCTGCTCGACCGCGCCGCGGACGCGGTGACCCTGGTGCTGCACGAGTCCGCCACGGTGCCGCTGGCCGATACCGGATTGGCCGACGCCCAAACGGTGCTGCTGGTCGTCGGCCCGGAGGGCGGGATCAGTGACGAGGAACTGGCCCAGCTGCACGCTGCGGGCGCGCGCACCGTGCGGCTCGGTCCCTCGGTGTTGCGCACCTCGACGGCCGCTGCGGTAGCGCTCGGCGCCATCGGGGTGCTGACCCGGCGCTGGGACCTGCCGAACTAACCATTGGGTCGCGTCGGTGACCAGCGGTAAACTTGAGCGGTCATCACCCGAGAACACAGGAAGCAGGCACGAAACCGCACGTGACGCCCCGCGAGACGACCGCTGGCCCGATTTCTGGACCGGTACGAAGCAGCATCACTGTTCCGCCCGACATCATCGTGGGCCTGCTGGGTTCGGCCGACGAGAATCTGCGCGCCCTGGAAAAGTTGCTGACCGCCGACATCCATGTGCGCGGGAATGCCATCACCTTCAACGGCGAGCCCGCTGACGTCGCCTTGGCCGAGCGGGTGGTGACCGAACTGATCGCCGTGATCGCCCAGGGGCAGCCGCTGAGCCCCGATGCGGTGCGGCGCAGTGTGTCGATGCTGACGGGCGCCGTGGACGCGTCGCCGGCCGAGGTGCTCACCTTGGACATCCTGTCGCGGCGCGGTAAGACGATCCGGCCCAAGACGCTGAACCAGAAGCACTATGTCGACGCGATCGACGCGCACACCATCGTCTTCGGGATCGGCCCGGCCGGTACCGGCAAGACCTACCTGGCGATGGCCAAGGCCGTGGCGGCGCTGCAGGCCAAGGAGGTCAACCGGATCATATTGACCCGTCCCGCGGTGGAAGCCGGTGAGCGCCTTGGCTTTCTGCCCGGCACGCTGACCGAGAAGATCGACCCGTACCTGCGCCCGCTGTATGACGCCTTGCACGACATGATGGACCCGACCGCCATCCCGAATCTGTTGGCCGCCGGGGTGATCGAGGTGGCGCCGCTGGCGTTCATGCGCGGCCGCTCGCTCAACGACGCGTTCATCATCCTGGACGAGGCGCAGAACACCACGCCCGAGCAGATGAAGATGTTCCTGACCCGGTTGGGGTTCAACTCCAAGATGGTGGTCACCGGCGATGTCACCCAGGTCGATCTGCCCGGCGGGGCACGGTCGGGCCTGCGGGCGGCCAGCGATATCCTCGACGGTATCGACGATATTCATTTCGCCGAGCTCACCAGCGCCGATGTGGTCCGCCACCGGCTGGTGTCGGCGATCGTGGACGCCTATTCGCGCCATGAGGCGCAGCCGGAACTGATCAACCGCGCCCAGCGCCGATCCTCGGGTGGACGTGCGCGGCGATGAGCGACGCTTGCGGAGCGAATCAACGGGTGGGATGCGGGACCCGAGCCTGCGAGGGGACGGCATGAGTATCGAGGTTTCCAACGAGTCGGGGATGGACGTCTCCGAACAGGAACTGGTGAGTGTGGCGAAGTTCGTCATCGGGCAGATGGACGTCAACCCGGCGGCCGAGCTGTCCATGGTGCTGTTGGACACCGCGGCGATGGCGGATCTGCACATGCGCTGGATGGACCTGCCCGGCCCCACCGACGTGATGAGCTTTCCGATGGACGAATTGGAGCCCGGCGGACGGCCGGATGCGGCCGAACCGGGTCCGTCGATGCTCGGCGATATCGTGTTGTGCCCGGAGTTCGCCGCCGCACAGGCCGAGAAGGCGGGCCATTCGCTCGGGCAGGAACTGGCCCTGCTCACCGTGCACGGTGTATTGCATCTGCTCGGCTACGACCATGCCGAACCCGATGAGGAGAAGGAGATGTTCGCCCTGCAGCGTCGCCTGCTCGAGGAATGGGTTGCCGATCAAGTGGAGTCCTACCGCCAGGACCTGCAGAACGAGAAGGATCGCCGGCTGCTGGACAAGTCGCGATACTTCGACCAACAGTGACCGGCCTCGCCCCGCTGCTGGGTGCAGTGCTGCTCATCGGCCTCGGTGGGCTGTTCGCCGCGGTGGACGCCGCGATCAGCACCGCCTCGTTGGCCCGCGTGGAGGAGATGGTTCGTGAGGAGCGACCCGGCGCCATCCGGCTGGCCCGCGTGCTGGCGGACCGACCGCGCTATATCAACTTGGTGGTGCTGCTGCGGATCACCTGTGAGGTGAGCGCCACCGTGCTGCTGGTGTCCTATCTGGACGGCTACCTGGGGGTGGCCTGGGGCCTGTTCGCCGCGGCGGCCACCATGGTGGTGGTCAGCTTCGTGGTGATCGGTGTCGGTCCGCGGACCGTCGGCCGGCAGAACGCCTACACCATTGCGTTGGCGTCGGCCCTTCCGCTGCACGCGATCTCGGTGCTGCTCACCCCGATCAGCCGGCTGCTGGTGCTCATCGGCAATGCTCTGACACCCGGGCGTGGTTTCCGCAACGGACCGTTCGCCTCGGAGATCGAGCTGCGCGAGGTGGTCGACCTCGCCCAGCAGCGCGGTGTGGTGGCCGATGACGAACGCCGGATGATCCAGTCGGTGTTCGAACTCGGTGACACCCCGGCGCGGGAGGTGATGGTGCCGCGCACCGAGATGGTGTGGATCGAGTCCGACAAGACGGCGGCCCAAGCGCTCTCGCTGGCGGTGCGCAGCGGGCATTCCCGGCTGCCGGTGATCGGGGAGAACGTCGACGATGTCGTCGGCGTGGTCTACCTCAAGGATCTGGTGGCCCAGACCCGTACCGAATCGTCGCCCGCCCACGGAAACGGGCCCGCCGACATCCGGGTGGGCGAGTTGATGCGGCCCGCGGTGTTCGTGCCGGACTCAAAACCGCTGGATACGCTGCTGCGCGAGATGCAGCGCGACCGCAAGCACATGGCACTACTGGTCGACGAATACGGTGCGATCGCCGGTCTGGTCACCATCGAGGATGTGCTCGAGGAGATCGTCGGCGAGATCAACGACGAGTACGACGCCGACGAGGTTGCGCCGTGGGAGGAGTTGGGCGCCGACCGGTTCCGGGTGTCCGCCCGGCTACCCATCGAGGACCTGACCGAGCTGTACGAGGATCTGGACATCGACGAGGACCTGGAGGTCGACACCGTCGGCGGGTTGCTCGCCCACGAACTCGGCCGGGTGCCGTTGCCCGGCGCGCAGGTCAGCTGGAACGGATTGCGGATGCGGGCCGAGGGCGGTCCGGACCATCGCGGCCGGGTGCGCATCGGCACGGTGCTGATCGCCCCGGAAGCACCACCGGAGGAGGACACGTGACGGATCTCGACCCCGAGGACGGCAAGCTGGTGGTACTGGCGCGCGGCGCGATGGGCCGCGCGGAAGCCGGCCAGGGAGCGGCGGTCCGCGATCTGGACGGCCGCACCTATGCCGGTGCGCCGGTGCAACTCTCGGTGCTGAACCTGACCGCGCTGCAGGCCGCCGTCGCGGCGGCCGTGTCCAGCGGTGCGGTCGGGCTGGAATCGGCGGTGCTGGTCGGCGGGTCGGCGGATGACCCAGGGGTCGACGCGGTGACCGAGCTGTCCCCGTCGGCGACGGTCATCCTCACCGACCGTGCGGGCAATCCGCTGTGAACGACGAATTCCGTTCCGGTTTCGTCTGTTTCGTCGGCCGACCCAACACCGGTAAGTCGACGCTGACCAATGCGCTGGTCGGCGAGAAGGTGGCCATCACCTCGAACCGGCCGCAGACCACCCGGCACACGATCCGCGGCATCGTGCACCGCGACGATTTCCAGATCATCCTGGTCGACACCCCGGGCCTGCACCGGCCGCGCACCCTGCTCGGTGAGCGGCTCAACGAGCTGGTCAAGGCCACCTACTCCGACGTCGACGTGATCGGGCTGTGTCTGCCTGCCGACGAGGCGATCGGACCGGGCGACCGCTGGATCTACGACCAGATCAGGGCGGTGGCGCCCAGGACCACACTCGTGGTCATCGTCACCAAGATCGACAAGGTGCCCAAGGAGAAGGTCGCCGCGCAACTGCTGGCCGTCAGCGAACTGACCGGCGGCACCGCGGAGATCGTGCCGGTGTCGGCGACCAAGGGCGAGCAGCTCGACGTCCTGGTCGACGTCCTGGTGAGCAAGCTTCCCCCGGGGCCGGCGTTCTACCCCGACGGCGAACTCACCGACGAGCCCGAGCAGGTGCTGATGGCCGAGTTCATCCGCGAGGCCGCCCTGGAGGGTGTCCGCGATGAGTTGCCGCATTCGCTGGCCGTCGTCATCGACGAGGTCACCCCGCGGGAGGGACGCGAGGACCTGATCGACGTGCACGCCATCCTCTACGTCGAGCGTGACAGTCAGAAGGGCATCATCATCGGCAAGGGCGGTGCCCGGCTGCGCGAGGTCGGTACCGCCGCCCGTCAGCAGATCGAGAAGCTGCTGGGCACCAAGGTCTACCTGAATCTGCGGGTGAAGATCGCCAAGAACTGGCAGCGTGACCCGAAACAGTTGGGCCGCTTGGGTTTCTGAGGGTCAGGGCGTCCAGCCCGGCACCTGGCCGAAGTCCCGGATGTCCGACGGGACCGGCGGTTCGCCGTCACCCTTGCCGTAGACGGCGACGACGACGGTGCGGTCCAACAGGCTTTCCGACCACACGCCGATGTGCACGTTCGAGCAGTCGGCCATGATCGCGTAGTAGTCCGGGCGGTGATACCACTGGTTGATCAACTCGATACCGCTGATCGCCAGCGCCGGGTTGATCGCGACCGTTTCGGCGACGGCCCCCGCGTACCCGGCGTTGCGGGCACGGTCGGCGACGGTGGTGCCGTCGGACCCGATATCGCCGTTGAGTGCCCGGTTGTTGAGCACGTCGTTGGTATGCCACTGGGCGGCCAGGCGCAGCTTCGGATTGATCTTGATATCCGTCTCGCAGCCGGCCTTGTGCTGCACGGTGTAGACGTTGGCGACCACACCGTCGTTGAGGCGGCGGTTGTCTGCGTTCGCGGTGGGTGCGGCCAGCATCGCCCCGGCGGCGAAGCCGGCGACACCGACGGCCGTCGCGCAACGGCGGGTGTTCGTCATAGGGGATGACATTACGTCAGCGCGGGATCGTCCCACCACGGTTCCGGTTGCTTGACCGTCCAGCCACTGACCGCCTCCAGGGCGGCGGCCAGGGAAACCAGCAATGGTTCGCTGTCGGCCGGCCCCATCAGCTGCACGCCGATCGGCAGGCCGTCGGAGGTGAAGCCGGCCGGGACGTTGATCGACGGCCAGCCCAGCAGGTTCCACGGCCAGGTCGCGGGGCAGGCGCGGATCATCGCCCGGTCGGTGGCCAGCGGGCCACGATGGTCGTACTCGTCGACCAGCGGCGGCGGCTGCGCGGTGGTGGGGGCGAGCACCACATCGGCGATGTTGAAGATCCACCCGACCCGGCGTTGCGCCCGCTCCTCGGCCGCCCGTGCCTTGCGCAAGGTGTGCTGGGACAACAGCCAGCCGGTCCGGATATTGCTCACGGTGCGTTTGTCCAGCGTGACGCCGGACCCCAGGCGTTGCTGCCACTGCAGGAGCCCCGAGGTGGAGCGGGCCAGGAAGTTCCACGACATCCGCAGTCCATAGTCCGGGTCGGCGTCGATGACGGTGTGGCCGAGCTGGCCGAGCTGATCGGCCACCCCACGCAGGGCCTCGGCGATCTCCGGATGGAGGTTGGCGCGGAAGAAGTTGAAGGGGAAGGCCGTGGACACGGCGACGCGTAACGGGCCCGGGGCGCGCGCCACGTGATCGGATACCTGCACCGGGGCCGGTTTGTGCAGATCGCCTTCGGCGTTCCCGGAGGCCGCGTCGAGCACGATGGCGGCGTCGGC
This sequence comes from Mycobacterium sp. MBM, assembly GCA_021648845.1. GTDB lineage: Bacteria > Actinomycetota > Actinomycetes > Mycobacteriales > Mycobacteriaceae > Mycobacterium. Next base: position 104,239 of record JAKJHY010000014.1, read on the forward strand.
GACGGTGCGGGCCAGCACTCCGTTGACGGTGATGCCGTTGAAGGCCTCGGGCAGCGGCCAGGTGGAGATGCGGCCACGCTGGGGTTTGATGCCGACCAGGTTGGTCCAGGCGGCCGGGATCCGGACGCTGCCCGCCCCGTCGGATCCGATCGCGGCGGACACCAGCCCGGCCGCGACCGCGGCGGCGCTGCCGCCGGAGGAGCCGCCCGGGCTGTGCTCGCGTGACCACGGGTTGCGGGTGTGGCCGAAGGCGGGTCCGCTGGTGAACGGCCATTGACCCAGTTCGCAGGTGTTGGTCTTGCCGACGATCACCGCGCCGGCCGCTCGCAGACGCCGCACCACCTCGGCGTCGGCGGTCGCGGCCGGCAGATCCCCGTCGGTGCCGAACCGGGTGGGTACTCCCGCCACGTCCACGTCATCCTTGACCGCGATGGGGATGCCCAGCAACGGAAGGTGTTGTCCGGCAGCACGTTTGCGGTCAGCCTCGGCCGCGTCGGCCAGCGCCGCAGTGGTCAGCACCACCCGGAAGGCGTTCAGGGTGGGCTGGCTGGCCTCGATGGCGTCGAGGGATCGGCGGACCAATTCCACCGAGGTCGTCGAGCCACTGGCGAGTTGATACTGCAGTTGGGTGAGGGTGGGAAACTTCGGGGAGCGAACCATGTCGGTGGGCGTTTTCAGGGTGGGAACCATACTGCTGTCGAGGATATCCGGCGTTGCGGTGCGGCCGTTGTCACCGCGCGGTGGGACACTGTTCGGATGCGGTTGTACCGGGATCGAGCGGTGGTGCTGCGCCAGCACAAGCTCGGCGAGGCCGACCGGATCGTGACCCTGCTCACCCGCGAGCACGGCGTGGTCCGCGCGGTGGCCAAGGGGGTGCGCCGCACCCGCAGCAAGTTCGGCGCCCGACTGGAGCCTTTCGCGCACATCGACGTTCAGCTCCATCCCGGGCGCAATCTCGACATCGTCACCCAGGTGCAGTCCATCGACGCGTTCGCCGTCGATATCGTCAGCGATTACGGCCGCTACACCTGCGCCTGCGCGATGCTTGAGACCGCGGAGCGGCTGGCCGGGGAGGAACACGCCCCGGTGCCCGCGTTGCACGGACTGACGGTGGCGGCGCTGCGGGCGGTCGCCGAAGGCCGGCGGCCTCGTGAGCTCGTGCTGGACGCCTACCTGCTGCGTGCGATGGGAATCGCCGGCTGGGCGCCCGCGCTCACCGCCTGTGCCCGGTGCGCGGCGCCCGGCCCGCACCGGGCCTTCCATGTGGCAGCCGGTGGCAGCGTGTGTGTGCACTGCCGGCCCTCGGGTGCGGCGACCCCCGCGCAGGCGGTCATGGACCTGATGACTGCCCTGCACGACGGTGACTGGGAGTTCGCCGAAGCCTCCACCGCCTCGCATCGCAGCCAGGCCAGCGGGCTGGTCGCCGCGCACCTGCAGTGGCATCTGGAACGCAAGCTGCGGACATTGCCGCTGGTGGAGCGCGGCGATGCGCGCTGGCGCGAGGAACAGAAGGCGCATTTCCGGGTTGATAGCGCGGCCGTTGAACGCGGGACGGGGACGTTCGGGCAGGATATGGCCCATGGCATTGAACAGGGAAGGCAAGCGGGCCAAATCGGCGTACCCACAGCTCGCACCGGCGCCTGAGGACTACCCGGTCTTTCCGGATGTCTCGACGTGGCCGGTGGTGTTCCCGGAGCTACCCCCGCGGACCAACGGCAAGTTCTCCCGGCCGCCGCAACATCCGTCCAAGGCGGTCGCCCCGCAGATCCCGGCCGACCAGGTTCCCAATCACGTCGCCGTGGTGATGGACGGCAACGGCCGCTGGGCCACTCAGCGTGGGCTGGGCCGCACCGAGGGCCACAAGATGGGCGAGGCGGTGCTCATCGACATCACCTGCGGCGCCATCGAACTGGGCATCAAGCACCTGAGCGTCTACGCATTCTCCACCGAGAACTGGAAGCGCAGCACCGAAGAGGTGCGCTTCCTGATGGGCTTCAACCGCGAGGTGGTGCGTCGGCGCCGCGAGAACCTCGACGCCATGGGGGTCAACATGCGCTGGGTGGGGTCCCGGCCGCGCATGTGGAGCAGCGTCATCAAGGAGTTCGACATCGCCGAGCAGATGACCGTCGGAAACGACGTCATCACGGTCAACTATTGCGTCAACTACGGTGGGCGCACCGAGATCGTCGAGGCAGCACGGCAACTGGCCGAGGAGGCGGCGGCGGGCAAGATCAACCCCAGCCGCATCAGCGAGGCCTCCTTCGCCAAGCATCTGCATCGACCCGACATCCCCGATGTCGACCTGTTCATCCGGACCTCCGGGGAGCAGCGGGCCAGCAACTTCTTGATCTGGCAGGCGGCCTACGCCGAGTACGTCTTCCAGGACAAGCTCTGGCCCGATTATGACCGCCGCGATCTGTGGGCGGCGTGCGAGGAGTACGTCAACCGCAACCGTCGATTCGGACGGGCCTAGCGTGGGGCTCGCGGAACGGCTCGTCGCCGTGGCCGAGGCCCTGCTGCCGGCCACCCGCGAGGATGACGGCGCGCTGACCGTGCACTACGACGGTACCTTCGCCTCGTTGCGGGTGGTGAGCGTCGGCGAGGGTCTGGACATGGTGTCGCTCAATCAGATCCTGGCTTGGGATCTGCCCTGCGACGAGGCGCTACGGAGCGCGGTGGCCGCGCATACCCGGGGCACGCTGCTGGGCACGGTGTCGCTGGCCGAAAAGGACGATGCGGCCGCGGATGTGCTGCTGCGGTACAACTTTCCGGGTGCCGGACTCTCCGATGAAGCCTTGGGCACGTTGATCATGATGGTGTTGTCCACCGGTGCCGACGTGCGTCGCGCGCTCATATGACGCCCGTGATCCGGATCGTGGCGGCCATCGTGCTCGACGACCGTCACCGTGTGCTGGTGGTCCGCAAGCGCGGCACGACGGCGTTCATGCAGCCCGGCGGGAAGATCGAGGCGGGGGAGACGCCGGTACAGGCGCTGCACCGCGAGATCAGGGAAGAACTCGGGGCCGATATCGTGGCGGAATCCGTTCGGCCGCTGGGGCATCACGATGCCGCGGCGGCCAACGAACCCGGGCATCGGGTCGCCGCGGATCTGTTCCTGGCCGGTCTGGACCGCCCGCCCCGCCCGGGCGCGGAGATCGACGAGATGGCCTGGGTGGATCCGCAGAATCCCGGCGATCTCGAGCTCGCGCCGCTGACGCGGGGTGCGGTGCTGGACTACTTACGTTTCAGCTGACGCTTCGCGCACGTCGCGCACACCCCGAAGATTTCGATGGTGTGGCTGACGTCGGTGAAGCCGTGCTCGGCCGCCATCTGGTCGGCCCACACCTCGGCGGCGCCGCCGTCGACCTCGACGGTCGCCCCGCATTCCCGGCACACCAGATGATGGTGGTGGTGCTCCGAGCACAGCCGGTACACCGATTCGCCGGTGTCGGTGCGCAACGTGTCGACCTGCCCGGAGACGGCCATCGACTGCAGCGTGCGGTACACCGTGGTCAGTCCGATGGCCTCACCGCGTTTGCGCAGTTCGTCGTGCAGTTCCTGGGCCGAGCGGAAGTCGGCGATATCGTCCAGCAGGGCCGAGATCGCCGCGCGTTGCCGGGTGGCTCGCACGGGCGCGCTCATGGGCGGTCCTCGGAGGCGTGGGTGACGGCGGCGATGACGATCTCGGCCAGGTGGTGGTCGACGAGGCGGTACATCACTTCGCGACCGCTGCGTTCCCCGGCGACCACGCCGGCGGATTTGAGGATGCGCAGATGTTGGCTGACCAGCGGTTGGGGGACGTCCAGGGCATCGACGAGTTCGTGGACACAGCGCTGCGCTTCCCGCAGCTGCAAGACGATGGCGATGCGCAGCGGCGCGGCCAGCGCACGCAGCAGATCGCCGGTGATGTCCAGGATCTCCCGCGACGGCAACTCGGGGAATGGCGCGCCGGCATGAGCGTGCTCATGACCTGGGGCGGAGACGTCAGTAGTGGAAACGGTTTTCATTATGAAGCCAGATTACATGCATATCTGCGCATGTCAATGGTAGGCCTGGGACTCCCTGGCGTGGGCGCCCGGGTGTCATCGCTACGCTGTTCACCCGTGGCACCGTCTTCCTCGATCATTGATACCGTTGCAAACCTGGCGAAACGCCGTGGCCTGGTCTATCAATCGGGCGAGATCTACGGCGGTACCAAGTCCGCCTGGGACTACGGCCCACTCGGTGTGGAGCTCAAGGAGAACATCAAGAAGCAGTGGTGGCGATCGGTGGTCACCGGCCGTGATGACGTCGTGGGTCTGGACTCGGCGATCATCCTGCCCCGCCAGGTGTGGGTGGCCTCCGGCCATGTCGCGGTGTTCAACGATCCGCTGGTGGAATGCCTGAACTGTCATAAGCGGCACCGCCAGGATCATCTGCAGGAGGCGTACGCGGAGAAGAAGAGCACGCGCGACACGGCCGTGGATCCGGATTCGGTGCCGATGACCGAGATCGTCTGCCCGGACTGCGGCACCAAGGGGCAATGGACCGAGCCGCGGGACTTCAACATGATGCTCAAGACCTACCTCGGGCCGATCGAGTCCGAGGAGGGACTGCACTATCTGCGCCCGGAGACCGCGCAGGGCATCTTCGTCAACTTCGCCAACGTGGTCACCACGGCACGCCGTAAGCCGCCGTTCGGTATCGGCCAGATCGGCAAGAGCTTCCGCAACGAGATCACCCCGGGCAACTTCATCTTCCGCACCCGCGAGTTCGAGCAGATGGAGATGGAGTTCTTCGTCGAACCGTCCACCGCGCCGGAGTGGCACAAGTACTGGATCGACACGCGGCTGCAGTGGTACATCGACCTCGGGATCGACCCGGAGAATCTGCGACTCTACGAGCATCCGCTGGAGAAGCTGTCGCACTACAGCGCGGGTACCACCGATATCGAGTACAAGTTCGGTTTCGCGGGTAGCCCGTGGGGCGAGCTGGAGGGTATCGCCAACCGCACCGATCACGACTTGTCCAGCCACGCAAAGGCTTCCGGGGTCGACCTGACCTACTACGACCAGGCGAACGACACCCGCTACACGCCGTACGTGATCGAACCGGCGGCCGGCCTGACCCGTTCGTTGATGGCATTCTTGGTCGACGCCTACACCGAGGACGAGGCCCCGAACGCCAAGGGTGGGGTGGACAAACGCACGGTGCTGCGGCTGGACCCGCGGCTGGCCCCGGTCAAGGCGGCCGTGCTGCCGCTGTCGCGGCACGCCGATTTGTCGCCGAAAGCAAGGGATCTGGCTGCCGAGCTGCGCCAGAGCTGGAACGTGGAGTTCGACGATGCCGGCGCGATCGGGCGGCGCTACCGGCGCCAGGACGAGATCGGCACGCCGTTCTGCGTGACGCTGGACTTCGATTCGCTCGACGATCACGCGGTCACCATCCGCGAGCGCGACACCATGGGCCAGGAGCGGGTGGCGATCTCCGAGGTGTCCAACTACCTCGCGGTGCGCCTCAAGGGCTGCTGACTCTTCTCGGCGAGCGTGCGCGTCTGCGGGGCGACACTCCGCACCCGGATGGGAGTTTGCGCACGTTCGCCGCGGCTGTTTGTCCACAGTCCGCGATTCGTCCACAGATCGACCGCGTGGCATGGTCGTGCCCTGTGCCGCTGACCGACGATCGGGAACATGTCCGATCAGATGGTCGCGCTGGCCGAGCGTCAGGGCGGAGTGCTGAGCACTGCGCAACTGCTCGCCGAGGTCAGCCGGAGCCGCCTCGACACGATGATCCGCACGGGTGCGCTCCTCAAGGTCTGGCCCGGGGTGTACTCGCTCGTGGAGCCCGATAACCACCTCCGGCTCAGGGGGCTCGACCTGCGGGCCGGGGAGCCGGTGGCCATCTGCCTCGGCACCGCCGCCGCGGCATACGGTTTCGATACCGAGGACACCCGTGACCTGCACGTGCTCAACCCGGTGGGCCATCAACTTCGGGCGTCAGACGGCCTGATCGTTCACCGGCGGGAGGGTGCACCGTTGTCGTCTGTCGATGGCAGGCCCGCGGCCAGCGCGGCATGGACCGCGGTGGAGGTCGCGCGGTCGTTGCGTCGTCCGAGGGCTCTCGCCACGCTGGATGCCGCGTTGCGCAGCGGCACGTGCGATCGTCATCAGCTCACCGACGCGGTCGTGCAGCAGTACGGGCGACGGGGGATCGTGAACGTCCGGGAGCTGGTTGCGCACGCGGCGCCGCAGGCGGAATCCCCGATGGAGAGCGAGACCCGCCTGGTCATGATCGACGCGGGTCTGCCGATGCCGGAATTGCAGTATGAGGTGGTCGACTTCAGCGGCAGGCTGTGGCGCCTGGATTTCGCCTGGCCGACGAGCGGACTGGCGGTCGAGTATGACGGGTTCGACTGGCACAGCGATCCGGTCAGCTTCGCCAAGGATCGCCAGAAGCGCGCCGCGCTGCAGGAGATGGGCTGGACCGTCATGACGATCGTGGCCGACGATGTGCGCCGCGCGCCGGATGACCTTGTGCGACGGATCCAGCGCAGCCTGGCGCGGTCCCGGGCGGCCTGAGCGTGCGTGAACTTCGCGGCGAGGGCGGTGTGTCGGGCTGCAGACACGCACTCTCGCAGGGAATGTATTCCTTGACGGGAATATGTCCTGCAGCCTATGGTGGCTGACATGCAGGCGGCAGTCTTCATGGCGCTGGGAGAGCCGAGTCGCCTGCGAATCGTCGATTTGCTCAGGGCCGGACCGCTTTCGGTCGGTGATATCGCCGAGGCGCTCGGTATTCGTCAGCCGCAGGTGTCCAAACACCTTCGGGTGCTCGGTGATTCGGGAATTGTCAGCAGTCAACCGGTGGCGCGGCGGCGCATCTACCAACTCGAAGCGGCGCCGTTCGACAGTATCGGCCAGTGGGTCGAATCCTTCGAGCGGCTGTGGGACGAACGACTCGACTCTCTCGGGGACTTTTTGAAAACAATTGCACACGAGGAGAAATGATGATCCTGCAACTCTTCAAGAAGAAGAAAGAGTTCTCCCTGGAACGCAGTTACCCGGCGCCGATCGCGACGGTGTGGGACGCCTGGACCAAAGCCGAGATGCTGCAACAGTGGTGGGGGCCAAAGAACACGTTTGTGCCCGAATGCCGCATCGATGCCCGTGTCGGCGGTGAGGTGTACGTCGTGATGGAAGCCGGCGAGGGCATGGGCAAGTATGCGGGAACCCGCTGGCCAATGGCGGGCACGTTCACCCGCGTCGACCCCGTCACCAGGATGACCTACGACGCACGATCCTGGACCGACGGGCAGGAGGCGACCTCGACCATCGAGCACACCAACGACATCACACTGACGGAACGCGACGGGCAGACCACGCTCACCCTCGATGTCACCATCAGCAGAATCGGCGATAAGGCCAAGATGGCGGCGTTCGGCATGAAGATGGGTTACAAGGCCCAGCTGGACAAGCTGGCCGAGCAGCTCACGGCGCTGAGCGACTAACCCGTTCGCGGGCGTGAGCGTGCGTGAACTCCGCGGCGAGGGCGGTGTGTCGGGCTGCAGACACGCACGCTCGCGGGAAACCCGGGAAACTAGAACCGGCCGCCGCCGCCGCTGAACCCGCCGCCGCTGCCGCCGAAGCTGGTGGAACTCCAGCCCCCGCCGCCGACGCTGCCGCCGATACCACCGCGCAGCGCTCCGGACAGAATGTTGCCGATGATGATCCCGCCGAGCATCGCGCCGGTGTTCGAGCCGCCACCGCCGCCGAAACCCCCGTGGTTGCTGTAGCGCTGCTGCGCCGCGGCGACATCGCTGTTGGCAATCGTCTGGGCCTGCCCGGCCAGCATGGTCGCGCCGTTGGCGTGCTCGATGGCCGCCGGCAGATCGGTGCCCTGCTTGTCCTGGGCCGCCTGCAGCTGACGGACCGCCTCGGCGAGGCGGGTGCGCGCCTCGGGCCCGATGCTGCCGCGGCGGGTGTCGATGAAATCCGACACCCCCCGAACGCGGGACTGCGCGGTGAACAACGCCTGCTCGTAGGCGCGGCGCATCCGGGCAGCCGCCTCGCGTTCCTCGGCCACCGAGTCCAGCAGCCGGTCCAGGTCGGCATCGGCCTGGGTCAGCGCGGTGAAGGCACCCAGCGGATCGGTAGTGCTGGCCGCCTGCGCGTCGGTGACCGCGCGCGTCGCGGCATCGCGTGCCGCGGTCAGCGCATCGGCCGCGGCGGTCCCGCCCTGGGCCAGTTGGGCGTTCGCGGCCTTGATGCCGTTCTGGATGTCGACGATCGCGTCGGGCAGCGTCGCGATGGCGCGGTTGATATCGGTGGCGGCACTGTCGACGGCGTCGAGCATCGTGCGGGCCTGTCCCAGCGCGGACTCCGCGGCGTGGATGGCATCCACCAGCCCGCTCTGGCGTCCGGCCGGGCGCGACACCAGAGTTCGTCCGTTGGTGATGTTCTGGTCGGCGAACGCCAACCGTTGCTTGGCGGTCTCGACGTTGTCGGCGACCGAATCCAGCGCGGTGGCGGCGTACTGCTGGTGGAGCGCGGCAAGGGTCTGCTCGGCAGGCGCGATGCGCGCGGTCAGATCGACCATCTGCTGGGTCAGCGTGTCCAGGCGGCTGGGTGCATTGATCACCAAATCCCGCAGTCCGGCGAACGCCTCGCGCTGGGCGTCGAGTTCGCGATCGGCCTTGGCCGCCGCCACGATCACCCGGGTCAGCAGATCGCGGCGCTGCTGCGGGGTCTCGGGCACCGCATCATCGAGGATGTGGCGCGCGTTGAAGGCCTGCGCCAGGGTCGTCTTGGCGGCGGTGACGGCGTCACGAAAGGGTGCGGTGTCCCGATCGCCGAACTCCTCGACGGCTAGCGCCAATTCGTTCTCGCTCGTGCGTACCGCGTTGTCGACCTCCACCACGATGGATCGGGAAAGCTCGTCGAGGGTGTCCAACGGCACCGCCGCCAGCGCGGTCGGATCGGTGGGGTCGACGCGCTGGGCCGCGGCGAAATCGGCCTCTTGGCGTTTGCGCTTGCGCCGCCGCGACCACAGCAGCAGCGCGGTCACCGCCAGCGCGATGACCGCCAGCATCACCAGCAGCCCGAACCAGTTCAGTTCGGCATCAGCGGATCCCGACGACGCCGACCCCGACGGGCGGTCCAGGCCCTGGGCCGCCGCGACGGCGGCCTGCGCCCACTGGCCGTCGCGCAGCAGCGGCTCAACCTCATTGCGCCGCAGGGCGTCCACGTCCACCCCGCCGGCCGCCGCGGTGGGGGCCAGCAGCGCGTAGGCACGGTCGGTCGTGGCCACCGCCAGCAGCGCGTCATGGTCGCCGAAATCGCTGGCTCGCATGGTGGCGCGGGCCCAGTCGGCGGCCGGCGATCCGGAGAAGGAGTCCACGTACACGACCCAGAGCCGAACCTTGCGGTCGGTGTAGAGCGTGTCGATCGCCTGGGTCACCTCGGTCATGTCCGCGCCGCTGAGCGCATTCGCCTCGTCGACGACATAACTGGCCAGCCGGAACGGCGGCTGGGCCGCTGCGGTGGGCGCGAGCAGCAGGCCGGCGGTCAACACCGCGAGGGCCACACTGAGCAAACGGGCGATACGCATGCCCGTCAATCTAGTGAACGCCGGCGCTGCGCGACGCGGTCACGGTCAATCGGCGTCGTGTCCGAACCTGCGGCACCGCTGCTGGCAGACTGTGCGGCGGTGGCAACGCAACGGGACACATACGACGCCTACGACGACTTCGACCGGCAGCGGCTGGTACCGGAGTCCCCGAAGGGTGCCGGGCTGCAGGCAGTCGCCCCGTCCGGAACCGATACCGAGCACCGCACCGCCTTCGCCAGGGACCGCGCCCGGGTGCTGCACTCGGCGGCGCTGCGCCGGCTCGCCGACAAGACCCAGGTGGTCGGTCCCCGGCACGGTGACACCCCGCGCACCCGGTTGACGCACTCCCTGGAGGTGGCTCAGATCGGCCGCGGGATGGCCGTCGGGCTGGGCTGCGACCCCGACCTCGTCGACCTCGCCGGGCTCGCCCACGACATCGGGCACCCGCCCTACGGGCACAACGGCGAACGTGCGCTCAACGAGATCGCCGATGCCTTCGGCGGGTTCGAGGGCAATGCGCAAAACCTGCGTATCCTCACCCGCCTGGAGCCCAAAGTGCTTGATCCCGAGGGTCGTTCGGCGGGCCTCAACCTGACCCGGGCGGCGTTGGACGCGGTGATGAAATACCCGTGGACGCGTGCGGAGAACCCGAAGAAGTTCGGCATCTACGACGATGACATCGTCGCGGCCGACTGGCTGCGCGACGGCGCACCCGCCGGGCGGCCCTGTCTGGAGGCCCAGGTGATGGACTGGGCCGACGATGTCGCCTACTCCGTGCACGATGTCGAGGACGGTGTCATCTCCGGGCGCATCGACCTGCGCGTGCTCGCCGACGCCGACGCGGCCACCGCGCTGGCGGACCTGGGTGCGAAGGCCTTCCCGGCGATCAGCCATGACGAGCTGCTCGACGCGTCGGCGCGGCTGTCTCGGATGCCCATCGTCGAGGCGGTGGGCAAATACGACGGCACCCTGACCGCGTCGGTGGCCCTGAAGAAGCTGACCAGTGAGTTCGTCGGCCGCTTCGCGAACGCGGCCATCTCGCAGACCCGTGCCGCGGCCGGGGGCGGCGCGCCGGTGCTCAAGCGCTTCGATACCGATCTGCAGGTACCGGCCCTGGTGCGTGCCGAGGTGGCCGTGCTCAAGATGCTGGCCCTGCAGTTCATCATGTCCGACCACCGGCACCTGCAGGTCCAGGCCGACCAGCGCACCCTCATCCGGGAGGTCGCGCTGGCGTTGTGGGCGCAGGCCCCCAACGGTCTGGACCCGCAGTTCGCGCTGGAATTCGCCGAGGCCGCCGACGACGGCGCCCGGTTGCGTGTGGTGATCGACCAGATCGCGTCCTACACCGAGTCGCGCCTGGAACGGGTGCACGAAGTGCGCTCGCCCCGACCCTTGTGACCGGGCTCTAGACTGACCGGATGGCCGGTATCGACACGACACGGGGTGGCCGGGGCCGCATCCCCGATCGCGATATCGCCGCCATCCGTGAACGCGTCCGGATCGAAGATGTGGTGGGCGATTACGTCCAGCTGCGCAAGGCCGGCGTGGACTCGCTGAAGGGTCTGTGCCCGTTCCACGACGAGAAGTCGCCGTCCTTCCACGTGCGGCCCAACCACGGGCACTTCCACTGCTTCGGCTGCGGTGAGGGCGGCGACGTCTACGCCTTCCTGCAGAAGATCGAGCACGTCACCTTCGTCGAGGCCGTCGAACTGCTCGCCGACAAGGTCGGCTACACCGTCACCTACACCGGCGGGGCCAACACCAACGTGCAGCGCGACCGCGGCAGCCGCAGCCGACTGATCGCCGCCAATGCCGCCGCGCAGCAGTTCTACGCCGAGGCGCTGCGCTCGGAGGAGGCCGCCCCGGCCCGCCAGTACCTGATCGACCGCAACTTCGACGGCGAGACCGCCGCCAAGTACGGCTGCGGTTACGCTCCCTCGGGCTGGGACACCCTGACAAAGCACCTGCTGCGCAAGGGTTTCGAGTTCAAGGAACTGGAGGCCGCGGGTCTGAGCCGGGAGGGCAAACGCGGTCCGATGGACCGGTTCCACCGCAGACTGCTCTGGCCCATCCGGGTGTCCTCGGGGGAGACCATCGGGTTCGGCGCGCGGCGGCTCTTCGATGACGACCATATGGAAGCCAAGTACGTCAACACCCCGGAAACGGTGCTGTACAAGAAGTCTCACGTGTTGTTCGGGCTGGACCTGGCCAAACGCGATATCGCCAAGGGACATCAGGCCGTAGTGGTCGAGGGCTACACCGATGTCATGGCGATGCACCAGGCCGGCGTGACCACCGCGGTGGCCGCCTGCGGAACCGCGTTCGGCGACGAGCACTTGTCGATGCTGCGCCGACTCATGATGGACGACAACTTCTTCCGCGGTGAGCTCATCTACGTCTTCGACGGTGACGCCGCCGGCCGGGCCGCCGCGGTCAAGGCGCTGGAGGGGGAGCAGAACCTGGCCGGGCAGTCGTTCGTGGCCGTCGCGGCCGACGGTATGGATCCCTGCGATCTGCGGCTGCGCTCCGGGGACGGCGCGCTGCGCGACCTGGTGGCCCGGCGCGCGCCGCTGTTCGAGTTCGCCATCCGCACCGCGTTGACCGATCACGACCTCGACAGTGCGGAGGGCCGGGTGTCCGCGCTGCGGCGCTGCGTCCCGATGGTGGCCCGGATCAAGGATCCGACGCTGCGCGACGAGTATGCCCGCCAGTTGGCGGGTTGGGTGGGCTGGCAGGACGTCGGCCAGGTGCTCGCCCGGGTACGTGAGGAGGCCGGGCGCAAGGGCGGGCGATCCACGGGTCGCACCGCGAACCGGCGTCCGGGCACCGACTCCGCGCCGCGCCAGCAGACCTCGGTCTCGCGCCCCGACCCCCGGGACCCGATCCTGCGGCCCCAGCGGGAGGCGCTGAAATCGGCGCTGCAGTATCCCGGGCTGGCCGGACCGGTCTTCGACAGCCTGTCGGCCGAGAGTTTCACCCATCCGGGCTACGCGGCGGTGCGCAACGCCATCGCGGCCGCGGGCGGGATGGCGGCGGGCCTGTCGGGGGCACAGTGGATCGACGCCGTGCGCGATGCCACCGGATCCGCCGAGGCGGCGAACCTGGTCAACGAGCTCGGGGTCGATGCCATCCGCATCGAGGACGACGAGAAGCTGGCCCGCTATATCGCCGGGGTGCTGGCCCGGCTGCAGGAAGTGGCGGTCGGCAGGCAGATCGCCGAGGTCAAATCGAAGCTGCAGCGAATGTCGCCGGTGGACAACAGCGACGAGTATCACGCCCTGTTCGGTGACCTGGTGGCCATGGAGACCTACCGTCGCAGCCTGCTGGAACAGGCCAGCGGCGACGACTTGTCTGCATGATCGTGACGTTCGCGTTACAGTGAGTGCGCAGTTAACTGACTCCGAAAGGCACGCCCGTGGCATCTCTGAGCAATCAGAAGCGCAGCTTCCTGGTGGCCGGCGCGTTCGCGGCCGCCCTTGCGGCGCCCGTGCTGGCTTTGTCGGCGGCCCCGGCGGTCTCGGTGCAGGCCGGCCCCGCCTGCCTGGCCTGGTTCGGCAACAAGGAGGACGGCAACTGCCTGTCCACGTCCAACGGCAACGGGATCGCCGTGGGTACTCCCGGTGCCGGGCTGTGCAACGGCGGTTTCTGCACCTCGCCGATCTTCCCGGGTAACACCTGGAACACCAGCATCCCGTTCGGCTGAGCTAGAAGGTCTTCCCGTTCTGCGGGTTCGGTGTGTCGACATCGGCCTGTTCGGGGTGCAGCACCGAGGTCTCGGCGTCGATCGCCGTCAATCGCACCATCGCCGGATCGGGGGACACCCGGTCGGCTACCTTTCGGCGCCCCGCGTCGAGCACGGCCTTGGTGGCCGGGTTTTCGGTGACCGCCTTATAGGTCGCGGCGATCTGCTCGTATCGGCGCCGGCCCGCTTTCGCGCCCAACACGTAGCCGACCCCCAGCACGAACACGAACCGGAACACAGGGCTCCCCTCACGGTGACAGCAGAATGCTTCCATCCTGCCTCACTCACCCGTGCATGTGGCGACGGGGCGTCTGACGTGGCGATTCGGAGCAGCCCGGTCGATGCGCTAGAGTCTGTTCCGCATCATTCCCCTGTAGCTCAATTGGCAGAGCTTCCGACTGTTAATCGGACGGTTGATGGTTCGAGTCCATCCGGGGGAGCATTCACGGGCCGGCGCGCAAGCGCCGGCCTGCGTGCTTTCTAGGCGATCCGGCCCGCGGCGGCGGCCGCCGCCGCGTCGGTCAGGCCGTTGTAGGGATAGGTGGCGTGGGCCAGCGAGCCCAGCAGCGAGGCCGGCGAGCCGTCGCAGATGTTGTCGGCGGGCGCGCACAGATCCAGCGACTTGCCCGTGTAGGCCGGTGCGATGTTGGCGGGCGGCGCACCGTATTGGGCCAGCAGGGACGCGCTCGGCTTACCGAACAGCACCAGGCCGGCGATCCGGCTCTGCACGTCGCCGGGCAGGTCCGCCGTGGCGTAGGCGGCGACGGCTGCGCCTTGCGAGTATCCGCCGACGATGATCTTGGTGTTCGGGCAGTTTGCGGCCGCCGCCCGCACGCGGGCGGCGGCGTCACCGACGCCGTCGAACATGGTGGCCGGGAAGACCGCCTTGTTCTCGAAATCGCCGGTGGCCGGGTAGTTCACCGGGTAGACGCCGATGGACTTACCGGCGGACTGCGCGCGCAGGGCATCGACGAAGGCCTGGCCGGTGGTGCCGAGGCCGGGCGGCTCGTCGCTGCCGCGGGTGAACACCACCTCGGCATCGGGGCACGGCTCGGCGGACACGGCCGGGGCGCCGGTTGCCAGCATCGAACCGGTCAGCGCGCCGATAAGGACCAACCGGCGCATATGGTGTTCTCCCATGGGGTGGATGCTACGCGGCGGGTTCGCTGAGTACATCCGGACGGGAACGCCGACCCGGGGGAGCCGGGTGGGCTCCGTAAGCTCACAGCCATGCGGCTCACGTGGAATGTCACCACCCTTGCGGCGCTCACGCTTGCCCTCGCCTCCTGCGGCTGGAGCCCGCAGAACTCGGCGCCGCAGTCCGCCTCGGACTGCCCGGCCGAGGACACCCCGACCGCCGAGACCATCAAGACCGCCGTGCAGCAGGTCGGTGAGCGGTGGTCGGTCACCGACAGCGGCCACACCGGTGACTGCCGCCTGCACTGGGTGGTGATCGGCACCGGCGACACCGCGCCCGATGCGGCCGTGCAGGTGTTGTTCTTCGACCGTGACACGCCGCTGGGTCCGCCGACCCCGCGGCCCCGGCCATACACCACGGTCGTCCCGCTGGGGGAGAAGATCGTCACGGTGCAGTACCAGTGGCTGCAGGGCCAGGACAAGCCGTGCTGCCCCACCGGGATCGCTCAGGTGCGTTTCGAGATCGGCGCGGACGGTGCGCTCACGGCGTTGGATCCGATTCCGACGCCGACCCCGTAGCGCCGACCTTGAGCTCGTAGAGCGCGACGAGTGCGTCCTCGACGTGCCGGAGCGGCTCGGCGGATTTGGTGGCCTGACACACGACGATCGCGCCTTCGACCGCGGACACCGTGACGCTGGCCAGCTGCGCGGCGTCGTGAGGGCTGACATCGGCGGCCTCCAGGTGGGTGGCCAGCCGACGCTGCCAGTCGAGGAACACCGCACCGGCGTTATCTGCGGCTTTGTCGGCCTCCGAGCGTCCCAGCGCAGCGGCCACGATCGGGCAGCCGGACAGAAAGTCACTGCCGGTCAGGGTGTCTCGCCAGGCGGCGACGAAGGCACGCACCGCGGGAACCGGGCCGAGGGTGGCGGCCAGGTGATCGATGGCATCGCCGGTATAGCGGCCGGCGGCCAGCGTGGCGTCGGCGATGAGTTCGCTCTTGCCGCCGGGGAAGTTCAGGTAGAGCGACCGCCGCGCGGTGCCGCTGACGTCCAACAGCAGTGCCAGGCCGGTGCCGGCGACGCCGTTGCGTCGGATGAGATCGATGGCGCTGGTGACGAGTCGGTCGCGGGCCTGCATGCCAGTTTTTTTCCTACCAGGGGATGATTGCGGTGTACCGATCAGTCTACTAACGTCTGCGCCGGCACGTAGACCGTTTGGTCTACCCGGGGGTCTGAGGGGGCTCGATGCAGCACAGCGACAGTCGGCGATTCGGGGCATTCAGTCGGTGGTGTGCACGCCATGCCTGGCTGGTCATCGGGTTCTGGGTGGTGCTCGTCGGCGCGCTCAATATCGCCATCCCGCAACTGGAGCAGACCGTGGCCGAACGCTCGGCACCGTTCATGCCCGCCGATATTCCCGCCGCGCAGACCCTTCGGGAGATGTCGCAGGCCTTCGGTGTCCCGGCGTCCTCGGCCATCGGCAGCGTGCTCATCGTCAACGAGCGGGGCATCGGACCCGCCGAGGAAGCGCTCTATCGGGATCTCGTCGCGGCGTTGCGCGCCGATACCGACAATGTCGCCTACGCATTGGACGTCTTCGGTAACGAGCGGCTGCGCGATATCGCGCTGAGCCCGGACGGTAAGGCCATCAACGTGCTGGTGGCCGGTGTCGGCGATGTCGGCTCCACCGAGGCGCACAAGAACACCATCGCGATCCGCGACACCATTCACTCGCTGCCGCTGCCGCCCGGTGCGCAGCTCTACTACACCGGCCCGTCGCCGACGCTGGCGGATCTGTTCAGCTCCATGGACTTCTCGCTGCTGATCATCACCGGTGTCTCGGTGGTGCTGATCATGCTGGTGCTGCTGATGGTCTACCGATCCTTCGTCACCGCGCTCATCCCGCTGCTCACCATCGGGATCGCGATGGCGGCGGCCCGGCCGGTGGTCTCTGCGCTCGGCGCGAGCGGCACGCTGACGGTGTCGAATTTCACCATCGCCCTGATGACCGCCATGCTGCTCGGCGCGGCCACCGACTACACGATCTTCATCCTGGCCGGCTATCACGAGGGACGCCGAAAACGGCTGTCCGTCAACGATTCGCTGGCCTACGCCGGCAGCCGGGTGTCGGCGATCCTGATCGCCTCGATGCTCACCATCGCCGCCGCCGCGACCGCGATGGGGTTCACCGAACTCGGCATGTTCAAGGCGGCCGGCCCGCCCATCGCGATCGCCATCGTCATCGCCCTGGCGGTATCGATGACCCTGCCCTACGCGCTGCTGGCCCTGCTGGGTGCGCGCGGGCTGGCCGAGCCGCGCCGACTGAACGAACGACGCTGGCGCAGAATCGGTTCCACCGTACTGCGGCGTTCCGGCGCACTGGCCGCGGCCTCGCTGGTGCTGCTGATCGCCGCGGCGACGGTGCTGCTCACCTTTCGGGTCAACTTCGACGAGAACGCCATGCAACTCGACGCCACCGAGAGCTCGGCCGGCTACCAGAAGGCCTACCAGCATTGGGGTGTCAACGAAGTGGCCCCGGAATATCTGATCGTCACCGCCGATCACGATATGCGCAACACCACAGACCTGGCCGCGCTGGACCGGATCGCCGAACGCATCACCGCACTGCCCGAGGTCGCCTACGTGCGCGCACTGACACGCCCGGACGGAAACCAGCTCGAGCAGACGACCGTCGGCTATCAGGCCGGTATGGTCGCCGACCGACTCGGATCGGCCCGCGACCGCATCGACGCCGCTCATCCCGATCTGCAGCGGCTGGCCTCGGGCACCTCCGCACTGCGCGACGGGGCCGCGAGCGCGGATGCCCAGATTCCCGAATTGGTCGCCGGCATAAAGCAAGTCACCACGCTCGCGCATGAAGTGCTGGGCAGCTACGAGTCCGCGAGCGCCGCGCTGGCCACAGCGACCGGCGCCCCCGCCGACCTGGACACGCTGCTGGCCGACCTGACCGCCTCGGTGAACCTGCTCGACGCGGCGCTACCGGTGCTCAGCCAGAACACCCAGTTGCTGAACGCGGGTCGGACGGTGAGCGCGGCGCTCGGGCCCGCACTGGAGGCCCGGCCCAGCTGTCCGGCCGACCCGATCTGCGCACGAGCCCGCGCCGCCATCGCCGACCTGGACGCGATATCGGACGGGGCGGTCAGCCGTGCACTACGACAGGTGCAGCTGGCCACCTCGATGCCCGGCGAGGCCATCGACAGGCTGCGCGCGGCCGAACCCGCGATCCGGAACACGCTGGAACGCCTGCAGAAATTGGCCGCCACCGCCCCGGGGGACTCGCCGGCGCGCAGCCGGGACCGGCTCGACGAACTGGTGCGCGGCGCGGACCAGCTTTCCCACGGTCTCGCGCAGCTGTCGGCCGGGTTAGATCAGGTCAAGGGTGGTGTCGACCAGGTGGTCGATCTCACCGGGCAACTGAGCGGCGGGCTCGCCGAGGCCACCGACTACCTGGCGACCCTGAGTGCGCACACCTCCGGCGGCCCGGGCGCGGGCTTTTACCTTCCACCCCAGGGCCTCACCGACGAAGGTTTCCGCGCCGCGGAGCAGCTGCTGTTCGCGCCCGACGGCAAGACCGCGCGCCTGCTGGTGATCTGGCAGGTCAACCCGTACAGCGCCGAGGCGCTGAACGCGACGCGGGACCTGCCCCCGGCGGCCGCGGAGGCAGCCTCCGGAACCTCGCTGGCCGGTGCGCGTTTCGCCAGCACCGGGCTCGCCTCGCTGTCCGCGGACATGCGCGATCAGGTGTGGCGGGACTTCGCCGTCTATGGTGCGGTTGCCATCGTCGGTGTCCTGCTGGTGCTGATCGTGCTGTTGCGCAGCATCGCCGCACCGGTATTCATGGTCGCGGTGGTGACGTTGTCCTTCGCCGCGGCAGCCGGGGTGAGCGTGCTGGTGTGGCAACACGTGATCGGCATCGACGTCGACTGGTCGGTGTTCCCGGTGTCGTTCATGGCGCTGATCGCCGTGGGCGCCGACTACAGCATGCTGTTCGCCGCCCGCATCCGCGACGAGTCGGCCGATGGGATGCGGCGCGGCATCCTGCGCAGCTTCGCCAGCACCGGCAGCGTGATCACCACGGCGGGAGTGGTTTTCGCGCTCACCATGTTCGCCCTGATGAGCGGGCGGGTGATAAACCTGCTGCAGATCGGGTTCACCGTCGGTGTCGGTCTGCTCATCGATATCACCCTGGTGCGCACCATCCTCGTCCCGGCCGCGATGTCGCTGATCGGCGACTCTATCTGGTGGCCGAGCAAGGTCCGCCGCGGGTGAGGCGGTACTACGGCTCGATGGTGCCGGCGCTGACGGCGTCCTTCTCCTGGTGCTCGTCGGCGTCCGGGATGTGTTCGGGATGCAGCATCTCCGCGTAGCGCAGCTGCTCGGGGATCCCGAATCCGTCGACCAGCAGTTCGGCGTGCGGGCGCAGCTTGCGGCAGCGGTCGTTGATACCGCGGGTGACGGCCTTGGCGCGTTCGGTGGAGATGAACCGGTGCTCGATGAACCAGGCCTTGTCTTCTTCGATGACGCTCAGCGCGTACAGGTCACACACCATGCCCAGGATGTCGCGGGCCTCCTCGTCGGGGCAGGCGTCGATACCGGCGACGAACGCCTCCAGGATCACCCGGTCGATATGGGCCTGTGCGGTGTGCAGCACATGGTCCTGCACCGCGTTGAACGCCTCGAAGGGCGACATCTCCTTGGCCTTGCTCTGCAACCGGCGGGCCACCGAGGCGAGCATGTACTCCTCGCGGTCCTCGAACATCTTGACCTGGGTGCCCCGGTTGAACAGCGAACCCTCTTCCTCGTTGTCCTCGCGGGTGTCGAGGATGGTCTGCATGATCGTCTGCGCCGCGGTGCGTTTCAGCACCCGTTCGCCGGCGAAGTTGGCCGCGAAGCGCACCCATTCCACCGGGCTCATGCCCTTGATGTCATCGGCATAGGCGGTCAGCAGTTCCTTGGCCACCAGCTGGGTCAGCACATGGTTGTCACCCTCGAAGGTGGTGAACACATCGGTGTCGGCCTTCAGTGCGATGAGCCTGTTCTCCGCCAGATACCCTGCGCCACCGCACGCTTCGCGGGCCTCCTGGATGGCTCGGGTGGCGTGCCAGGTGTTGGCGGCCTTCAGTCCCGCCGCCCGCGACTCCAGCTCGCGCTGTTCCTCGGCGTCCGGGTTGTCCGAGGTCTGCAGCTCGTGGCATTTGGCGACAAGTTCGTTCTGCGCGAACTGCAGCGCGTAGGACTTGGCGATCAGCGGGAGCAGCCGGCGCTGGTGCACCAGGTAGTCCATGATGAGCACCTCGTCCTCGGAGCCCGGCGCCTCGAACTGCCTGCGCTCCAGGGCATACCGGGTCGCGATGTCCAGGGCCACGCGGGCCGCGGCGCCGGCGCTGCCGCCGACGGTGACCCGCCCGCGGATCAGGGTGCCGAGCATGGTGAAGAAGCGTCGGCCCTCGTTTTCGATCGGGGAGCTGTAGCTGCCGTCCTCGGCGACGTCGGCGTATTTGTTGAGCAGGTTCTCCCGCGGAACGCGCACCTTGTCGAACTGGATGCGGCCGTTGTCGACGCCGGGCAGCCCGCCCTTGTAGTGACAGTCCGAGGTGGTGACACCGGGCAGGTCGTTGCCCGCATCGTCGCGGATCGGCACCACGAAGCAGTGCACGCCGTGCCCTTCGCCCTTGGTGATGAGCTGCGCGAATACCGCGGCCACCCTTGCCGTCTCGGCGGCACCGCCGATGTAATCCTTACGCGAGGACGGCGTCGGCGAGTCGATGACGAACTCTTGTGTCTCCGGGTCGTAGGTGGCGGTGGTCTCCAGTGACTGGACATCACTGCCGTGACCCGTCTCGGTCATCGCAAAGCAGCCTAGGAGTTCCAGGTTGATGATCTTCTTGACGTAGGCATGGTGATGGCGTTCGGTGCCCAGATTCTCGATGGCGCCGCCGAACAGGCCCCACTGCACACCGGCCTTGACCATCAGCGACAGATCGCTCATGGCGAGCATCTCGATCTGGGTGACGGCGGCGCCGACGTCACCGTTGCCGCCGTGCTCCTTCTTGAAGCCGTCTTCCGCGGCGCCGCGGGCGGCCATGATCTTGAGCTGTTCGGCGACCTTGGTGCGGGCGATCACGGTGTTGGGCGTGTAGTGCGGGCGGAACACGTCGCCGGCCAATTCGGCACGTACCTCGTTCTTGACATCGCGCCAGCGGCCGTCGAGCGCATTGCGGAGATGATCAGCGATGGTGGTCATAGTTGACGGTAGCGTGCCCCGACGGCAAGAAAGGTAAACCTGACTGCATCGGTGTGATCTGCGCGGAGTTGAATTGCGGGATGAGCGAGCGCTCCGAGCCGGTGTCGCCCACCGGCCTGCCCCATGTGATCGACCATCAACATGCCGATGTGACGGGCGGCTGGCTGCGCGCGGCCACCTTCGGGGCGATGGACGGCTTGGTGAGCAACACCGCCCTGATCGCCGGTGTGGCGGCCGGCGCGAGCGCGCACACCGTGGTGCTGGCGGGTGTGGCCGGCCTGCTGGCGGGGGCGTTCTCGATGGCGCTCGGTGAATACACGTCGGTCACGACGGCCAATGAACAGATCGACTCCGAGGTCAGGGTGGAGCGGCGGTCCTTCCGCACCGAACCCGATGCCGAGCGGGCCGAGCTGACCGCGATGCTGGTCGATATGGGCTTGACCCCGGAGACGGCGGCCACCGCGACCGCGGAGATCCACCGAGACGAGAGCCGGGCGCTGAACTTTCACCTGGTGCAGGAACTGGGGGTGGACCCGCGTGAGAAGCCCTCGCCGTGGGTGGCGGCGGGATCGTCGTTCCTGATGTTCACCATCGGGGCGATCATCCCGCTGATCCCGTACCTGCTGGGCTTCGAATCGTTGTGGGCCGGTCTGGCCTGCGGCGGGCTGGGTCTGCTGATCACGGGTGCGCTGTCGGCCAAGTTCACCCGTAAACACCCGTGGTGGTCGGCGCTACGCCTGCTCGCCCTCGGCGGCGCGGCGATCGCCATCACCTATCTCGTCGGAACCGTTGTGGGAGTGGCGGTTACCTGACGGTCCTCAGTTGCCCACGGTAACGGCGGTGGCTTCGTCGGCCAGTTCTTCGACCCGGGTCTCCGGGGCGTCGATTCCACTGAGGTGCCCGCGGGCGCCGAACAGCAGCGCGGCACCGGCCAGCACGGCGGCGGCGCCCACCCAGTAGGGCAGGTGCACGTTGACCCGCTCACCGAGCACACCGGCCAGCCACGGCGCGACGGCGGCGCCTCCGAAGCGCAGGAAGCTGTAGGCCGCCGACGCCACCCCGCGTTCCACCGGTTCCATTCCCCGGGTCGCTGTGCTCCTGCCCGCCGAGGCGGCCTTCATCACCGTCTCGGTGATCAGCGTGTTGTTGATGCCGATGAACAACCCGGCCACCACCACACAGCTCGCCAGCACCGCCTTGGTGTCCGTGCCGATCGCCATCACGGCCAGCGTCGCGGTCAGCGCCAGCAGGTTGACCACCAGGGTCGGCACGGTGCCGAAGCGGTGCTGCAGGCGCGGGGCCACCACCACCGAGGTGAACGCCAGCGCCACGCCCCAGCCGAAGAAGATCAGCCCGATCTGATGGGCGTTCATGTCCAGCGGGAACGGGGTGAACGCCAGCAGGGTGAAGAAGCCGAAGTTGTACAGCAGCGCGGTCACCGACACGGCCAGCAGCCCGCGGTGGCGCAGCGCGCGGAACGGATCGAGCAGGCTGGTCGCGTGTGCGGGCCGCGGCGTGGCCGGCAGCAGGAAGACGGTGACGACGAGGGCGAGCGCCATCAGCGCTGAGACCCCGAAGAACGGTCCGCGCCAGGAGATCGAGCCGAGCACCCCGCCGACCAGCGGCCCGACCGCAATGCCCAGTCCCAGCGCCGCCTCGTAGAGGATGATCGCCTGGGCCACCGAACCTTTCGCGGAGTTGACGATGGTGGCCAGCGCCGTCGCGATGAACAGCGCGTTGCCCAGGCCCCACAGGGCGCGCCAGCCGACGATCTCCAGCACGGTATCGGACATCCCGGCCAGGCCGGCGCCGGCGATGATGACGGCCAGCCCGAGCAGCAGCGTGTTCTTCGGGCCGATCCGGCTGGACACCACCCCGGTGATCAGCATGGCCACCCCCATGACGGCCATATAGCTGGTGAACAACAGCGACACCTGCGAGGGGGTGGCATTCAGATTGTCGGCGATGGGTTTGAGGATCGGGTCGACCAAACCGATGCCCATGAAGGCGACGACGGAGGCAAAGGCAACGGCCCAAACAGCTTTCGGTTGACGCCACATGGCGTGCGGGCTCCTAACTACGGTTGGCGATCCTGCTGGGCCAGGCCGAGCAGCTTGCGCAGCACGTGGATCGCGTCGGCGAGCGCGGTGCGCTCGGTGTGGTCGAGGTGTTCCAGATAGGGGTTGATCGCGGCACTGCGATCGGTGCGTACCCGGGTCAGGATCTGGCGGCCCGCATCGGTGATGCCGATGAGGACCGCGCGGGCGTCGCCGGGGTCGCCGGCGCGCGACACCAGGCCGGCGTCTTCGAGCCGGCGTACCTGGGTGGTCATCGTCGGCTGCGAACAGTGATCGAGAGCGGCCAGATCGGAGATGCGGGTCAGTCCCTGGTCTTCGATCGTCGAGAGCAGCCGCGCTTGTGCGAACGGCAGCGGAAGCTCGATGCGCTGATTGGCCAGCCGGTTGATCCGTGCCACCACGGCGAGCAGGTCGGCGCCCAGGGCCGCGGTGTCGTCGGGATGATCCATTCGAACGAGGTTACATAGACACCCTATGCACATGCAAACCGGCTGCGCTGAGGACCGTCACAGTGCGGGCGACCGAGATGCTCCGGCGAACTGGCAGAATCGGGTGATGCCTCCCGGTTCGCCAACGCTGCGCCGGGCCGGGTCATTGCAGCCGAACGAACTCGCCCAGGCCGCCGTGATGGCGGCCCTGTGCGCCGTCATCGCGATCATCGCCGTCGTCGTCCCGTTCGCGGCCGGCCTGTCCCTGCTGGGCACCGTCCCGATGGGCCTGCTCGCCTACCGGTACCGGCTGCGGGTGGTGTTGGCCGCGACCATCGCCGCCGCGCTCATCGCCTTCCTGATCGGCGGCTTCGGCGGACTGATGACGGTCATCAACTGTGCCTACATCGGCGGTCTCACCGGCATCGTGAAACGCCGCGGCCGCGGTCTGCCGGTGGTGGTGCTGGTATCGGTGATCGCCGGCGCGGTGTTCGGGGTCGCCGCCGTCCTGGCGCTGCTGATCGCCTCCCGGCTGCGCGAGCTGGTGTTCACCGCGATGACCGCCAACGTCGACGGGTCCGTCGCCATCTGGAGCTACATCCCCGAGCTGCGACCCGCCGCCGAAAAATTCCGAGAGCTGTTCGGTCTGGCCCTGGAGCACTGGCCGATCCTCATCTTCTGCTACGGACTGTTCGCCATCATGGCCGTCAGCCTGGTCGGCTGGTGGGCGTTGTCGCGGGTGCTCACCCGGCTGTTCGGGGTACCCGATGTGCACAAGCTGGAGACCGTCAGCACCGAAGGGCCCGTCATCCCGGTCCCGATGCAGCTGCGCAACGTGGTGTTCCGCTATCCCGGCACCACCCGCGACGCGCTCGGCCCGCTGTCGATGGACGTGCAGCCGGGTGAGCATCTCGCCGTCACCGGCGCGAACGGCTCCGGGAAGACGACGTTGATGCTGGTGCTGGCCGGACGCGAACCCACCGAAGGCACCGTCGAACGCCCAGGGGGCGTCGGCCTGGGCGCACCCGGGGGTACCGCGGTGATCCTGCAGCACCCCGAGAGTCAGGTGCTGGGCACCCGGGTCGCCGACGATGTGGTGTGGGGGCTGCCCGCCGGCACCCACGTCGACGTGCCCGAACTGCTCGCCGAGGTCGGCCTGGACGGTCTGGACGAGCGCGATACCGGCAGTCTGTCCGGCGGTGAGCTGCAGCGGCTGGCGGTGGCCGCCGCGCTGGCCCGCAAGCCGTCGCTGCTGATCGCCGACGAGGTCACCAGCATGGTCGATCAGCAGGGCCGCGAGGGGCTGATGGCGGTGCTGGGCGGGCTGACCCGCAAGCGCGACATGTCGCTGGTGCACATCACGCACTACAACGAGGAGGCCGAGGCCGCCGACCGGGTGGTCAACCTGACCGGCGGGTCGGAGATGGTGCAGGCGGCCGACGTGCCCACGCCCACCGAGGAGGCGCGCTCCGAGGTGCCGGTGCTGGAGCTGAGCAATGTCAGCCACCGCTACGCCGACGGAACGCCCTGGGCCAAAACCGCTCTGCGTGATGTCAACCTGGTGGTCAACGAGGGCGACGGCGTCCTCATCCACGGGCTCAACGGCTCCGGCAAGTCGACCTTGGCCTGGATTCTGGCCGGTCTGACCGTGCCCACCACCGGGACCTGTCTGCTCGACGGCAAACCGGTCAGCGAACAGGTCGGCGCCGTCGCACTGTCCTTCCAGGCCGCCCGCCTGCAGCTGATGCGCAGCCACGTGCACCGCGAGATCGCCTCGGCAGCCGGGTTTCCCGCCCGCGACCGGGCCCGGGTGGTGGCCGCGCTGGCCACCGTCGGGCTGGAACCCGCTCTCGCGGACCGCCGCATCGACCAACTCTCCGGCGGACAGATGCGCCGTGTCGTGCTGGCCGGGCTGCTGGCCCGCTCGCCCCGTGCCGTCGTGCTCGACGAACCGCTGGCCGGCCTCGACGCGGCCAGCGCCCGCGGCCTGCTGCGCCTGCTGGAGGAGCTGCGCCGCGGCGGCCTGACCATCGTGGTGATCTCGCACGATTTCGCCGGCCTGGAAGAGCTGTGCCCACGCACCCTGCATCTGCACGACGGGGCGCTGGTGCCACTGGCCTCGGGGGCCACCTCATGAGCAGCGGCCAGCGCCGCCCCGTCGTGCTGCTGCGGCCGGTGCCCGGCGACACCGTCATCCACCGGCTGTGGGCCGGAACGAAACTCGTCACCGTGCTGGCGCTGGCGGTGCTGCTGATGTTCTATCCGGGATGGCTGCCCATCGCGCTGGTCACCCTGCTGGTCGCCGCGGCCGTGGTGTTGGCGAAGATCCCGCGCGGTGCGCTGCCGTCGGTCCCGGGCTGGCTGTGGCTGATCGTGCTGCTGGGTGCGGTGACGGCGGCGTTCGCCGGGGGCACACCGATCATCGCCCTGGGCGGACTCGAACTCGAGCTCGGCGGGCTGCTCAAATTCCTGCGCGTCACCGCGGTGTCGATCGTGCTGCTGGGCCTGGGCGCGCTGGTGTCCTGGACCACCAACGTCGCCGAGATCGCGCCCGCGGTATCGACATTGGGCCGTCCGCTGCGGATCTTCAAACTGCCCGTCGACGACTGGGCGGTGACGCTGGCGCTCGCCCTGCGTGCCTTCCCGATGCTGATGGACGAGTTCAGCGTGCTGTACGCGGCCCGCCGCCTGCGCCCGCGGCTACGCGCGCAGACCCGTCGGGAACGCCGCAGGCAATGGATCTCCGAGGTGATCGACCTGCTCGCCGCGGCGGTCACGGTAGCGCTGCGGCGCGCCGACGAGATGGGCGATGCCATCACCGCGCGCGGCGGGGCCGGCCAGATCGCCGCCGCACCGGCGCGCCCCGGCGTCGCCGATTACGTGACGCTGGCCCTGGTAACCGTGGTGTGCGGGGCCGCCGGATACCTGGAGGCGGCGTCCTTCCTGGGCACCACCTGACGCACCCGGGCACGCCCGGCCCCGATGATTGTCGGGATTCGACAAACGATGCTCGCCCGATTGGCCGTTATGGCAGAGCCGTGGGGCTGCCCGCTACCGATGATGGTGGGACTACCAGCCAACGAGCGGAGGTCATCACATGGTCGGCGTCGGTCGCATCGGCGAGGGGCCGCGACGGGTCATCGTCGTGGGAGCCGGCATCGTCGGGTTGTCCACGGCATGGTTCCTGCAGGAGCGCGGTGTGCAGGTCACCGTGGTGGACCGCGAAGGCGTCGCCGCGGGATCGTCCTGGGGTAACGCCGGATGGGTCTCCCCGGCGCTGACCATTCCGCTCAACCAACCCGGCGTCCTGCGATACGGGTTGCGTTCGATGTTCAATACCTCCGCCCCGCTGCACATTCCGTTGCGTGCCGATCTCGGGTTGGCCCGGTTCCTGGCCACCTTCGCGCGCCACTGCACGCACGCATCCGCCGAGCGAGTGGTGACCGCCAACCACCCGTTGAACGTCGAAAGCGTGGAGGCCTTCGACGTCCTGATCGCCAACGGCGTGGACGCACCGGTCACCGACTGCGACATCGTCGCGATGTTCGACAACGACGCGCAGGCCGATGAACTTCGCACCGAGATCGAGATGTTGGAGCGTGCCGGACTACCGGTGTCGACGCGCAGGCTCACCGGCGCGGCGCTGCGTGCGGCGGTGCCGCTGGCGGCCCCGCGGGCCGCGGTGGCGCTGGCCGCGCAGCAGCAGCGCTATCTGGACCCGGGCCGGTTCGTGACCGCGCTGGGTCGGGCGGTGATCGAACGCGGCGCCACCCTGCGCACCGAGCGGATCGTCGATGTGAGCACCGACGGCCGGGCGGTCGCGCAGACGGTCCGCGGTGAAGAGCTCACCGCGGACGCCGTCGTGCTGGCCACCGGGGCCTGGCTACCCGACCTTGTCCGGCGCTGGGTCCGGGTGCCGATCCGCGCCGGCCGCGGATACTCGTTCACCGTCCCGGTGGACCGCCCGATGCCGGGGCCGATCTACCTGCCGACCGTGCGGGTGGCCTGCACGCCCTACCGGGGCGCGATGCGCGTCGCGGGCACCATGGAGTTCCGCGGCCCCGACGCACCCGCTGTCCCCGCCCGGGTCGCCTCGATCGTCGACGCTGCGGCCGGCCTGCTCGAGGGGGTGCGTTGGGAAGCCCGCAGCGATGTCTGGGTCGGCCCGCGCCCGGTGAGCGCGGACGGCCTGCCGGTGGTCGGGCAGCTCGGCGACGACCTCTACGTGGCCGGCGGGCACGGCATGTGGGGGCTGGCACACGGACCGGTCACCGGGCGGCTGCTGGCCGAACAGATCGCCACCGGCAAACAACCCGAGGCGTTGCGCGCCTTCGACCCGCTGCGCTGAGAATTTCCTCCGGTCGTCAGGGGCGGTGCGGGCACCCACCCGCCCCTGACGACACACTCGTGCCGTTACGGTGGGTGCCGTGACACGTCGAACCGTCGACCCCGACTTCCTCGCGCTACCGCGCCGGGCACTGGCCGATGCCGCCCTGTCGGCCGCCCGCGACGCCGGCGCCAGCTACGCCGATCTGCGTATCCATCGGCTGACCACCGAGGTCGTGCACCTGCGCGACGGTGAGCTGGAGAACTCCACCCTGGACCGGGAGATCGGTCTTGCGGTGCGGGTGATCGTCGACGGCACCTGGGGTTTCGCCTCGCATGCCGAACTCGACCCCGCCGTCGCCGCCGAGACCGCGCGCCGCGCGGTGCGGGTCGCGACCACGCTGGCCCCGCTCAACGCCGAGCGCATCGAACTCGCCGCCGAGCCGGTGTACGACGATCTGAGCTGGGTGTCGGACTACCGCATCGACCCGTTCACGGTGCCCGGCCCGGACAAGATCGCGGTCCTCGCCGACTATTCCGAACGCCTGTTGGCGGCCGACGGGGTGGACCATGTGTCGGCCAGCGTGCAGGCGGTCAAGGAGCAGACCTACTACGCCGACACCTTCGGCACCTCCACCACCCAACAGCGAGTGCGGGTGCAACCGTCGCTGGAGGCCGTCAGCGTGGACCCGGCGGCCGGGGCGTTCGAGACCATGCGCACGCTGGCCCCGCCGACAGCGCGCGGCTGGGAGGCCGTCGCCGATGACAGCGTCTGGAACTGGAGCGCCGAGCTGGCCGAGCTGCCGGCCCTGCTGGCCGAGAAGATGAAGGCGCCCAGCGTCGTCGCCGGTACCTACGACCTGGTCATCGACCCGACCAACCTGTGGCTCACGATTCACGAATCCATCGGACACGCCACCGAATACGACCGCGCCATCGGCTATGAGGCGGCCTACGCGGGCACCTCCTTCGCCACCCCCGACAAGCTGAACAGCATGCGGTACGGCTCCCCGGTGATGAACGTGACCGCCGACCGCACCGTCCAATACGGCTTGGCCACCACCGGTTTCGACGACGAAGGGGTGCGAACGCAGAGCTGGGACCTGGTGCGCGACGGGTTGTTCGTCGGCTACCAACTGGACCGGGTGTTCGCGCCGAGGTTGGGCGAGCCCCGGTCCAACGGCTGCTCCTATGCCGATTCGGCGCACCATGTACCGATCCAGCGGATGGCAAATGTGTCGCTGCAGCCGGGCAGCGACGACCTCAGTACCGCGGACCTGATCGCCCGGGTATCGGACGGCATCTACATCGTCGGCGACAAGTCCTGGTCGATCGACATGCAGCGGTACAACTTCCAGTTCACCGGGCAGCGGTTCTACCGGATCCGGGACGGCAGGCTGGACGGCCAACTCCGCGATGTCGCCTACCAGGCCACCACCACCGACTTCTGGGGGTCGATGGAGGCCGTCGGCGGACCGGCCACCTGGCGGCTCGGCGGCGCCTTCAACTGCGGTAAGGCCCAACCCGGCCAGGTCGCGCCGGTCAGCCACGGGTGCCCGTCCGCACTGTTCCGGGCAGTGAATGTCCTGAACACCCAAGCCGAATCGGGGCGCTCATGATCGCCGCACAGCAGCTCGTCGACCAGGTGCTCGCCGAGGCCGCCCGTCTCGGCGGTGCCGACGAGACCACCGTCATCGTCACCGACCGCGCCGACGCGTCGCTGCGCTGGGCCGGGAACTCGATGACCACCAACGGCGAATCCCGTTCCCGCAGCACCACGGTCATCTCGGTGGTGCGCCGCGGGGAGCACGCACATGTCGGCTCGGTGAGCTCCACCGAGGTCGACCGGGACGCGCTCACCGCGCTGGTGGCGGCGTCTCAGGCCGCGGCGACCTCGGCCCCGCCGGCCAGTGACAGTGCGCCCGCGCTGCCCGGCGGCCCGACGCCTGCGGACTGGGACGCGCCGGTGCCGAGCACCGGTGCGGATGTATTCGCCGATGTGGCAACCAGTCTGGTGCGCGGCTTCCGCGGTGAGGACCAGCTGTACGGGTTCGCGCGACACATCCTGGAGACCACGTTCGTGGCCACCTCGGGCGGGTTGCGTCGTCGCTACACCCAGCCCACCGGATCGGTGGAGATCAATGCCAAACGCCACGGTGCCAGCGCATGGGCGGGCGTCGGGACCCCCGATTTCGTCGACGTTCCCACCGACGGGCTGCTGGCAGAGCTGTCCACCCGGCTGGGCTGGGCGGCGCGGACTGTCGAGTTGCCCGCCGGACGATACGAGACGCTGATGCCGCCGTCGACGGTCGCCGATATGCTCATCTACCTGGGGTGGAGCATGGATGGCCGCGGCGCGCAGGAGGGCCGCACCGCGCTGTCGGCGCCCGGGGGCACCCGGGTGGGGGAGAAGCTCACCGATCTTGGGCTGACGCTGTATTCGGACCCGGCGGCGCCCGGGCAGGAATGCACCCCGTTCGTGGTGACATCGCGGTCCTCGGAGCAGGCGTCCATCTTCGACAACGGGATGGACATCGGCCGGGTGGACTGGTTGCGCGACGGGGTGATCAACGCGTTGGCCTACCCGCGTGCTGCGGCCGCGGAATTCGGTGCGCCGGTGACGGTTCCGGCGGACAACCTGTTGATGACCGGTGGGGCGGCCTCGCTGGCGGACATGATCGCGGGCACCGAGCGCGGGTTGCTGCTGACCACGCTGTGGTACATCCGCACGGTCGATCCGGCGGTGCTGCTGCTGACCGGGCTGACCCGCGACGGGGTGTACCTGATCGAGGACGGTGAGGTCACGGCCGCGGTCAACAACTTCCGGTTCAACGAGAGCCCGCTGGATCTGCTGCGCCGCGCCACCGAGGCCGGCGTCAGTGAGCCGACGCTGCCGCGGGAGTGGGGCGACTGGGCGACCCGGGCGACCATGCCGTCGTTGCGTATCCCCGACTTCCACATGTCCTCGGTCAGCCAAGCACAATAATCCCTCTCGGCGAGCGTGCGTGTCTGCGGGCAGACACACCGTGTTTTTTGCGAAGTTTGCGCACGCTCGCGGGGGATTGCGGACCCGACCGGATCGAGCAATCTCCCGTCTCGGCGCCGTCCGGGGCGGATACTGCCAAGGTGCTCGATAACCTGACCGGCTTGATCGCACTGTCCCCGCCCGGAATGACCCGCGAGAACATGCTGATGCGCACGGTGTGTGGGCGGGCGGTGGGACTGCAGCCGCTGCCCTTCGAGGCGGTGACGGCACCCGTGGATTCCGACCCGGCGCTGGCCGCGTTCGCCGAACAGTTCAGTGTCGACGTCGCCGGGGTGAGCGCCGAGCAGCGGGCCGCGCTGGTGTCGGCGTACGGTGCCGAGGTGCTCGGGGTGGCGGCGCTGATGTACGTCGCCGATTTCGTGCCGCGGGTGCGCGCCGGGCTGGCGGCGCTGGGCATGACGTTCCCGGACCCGGTGGACTGGGATCGCACCACGCACCCGGCGGACGCCCTGTTGAACCGCTTCACCTCGGCGGTCGGGGCGATGCGTGGCCTGGATCCGCTGACCACCGAGATCGTCCGGCTGCGCGGGGCGACCCAGCACAACTGCCGGCTCTGCCGGTCGCTGCGGGAGACCACCGCCCTGGCCGCCGGCGGCTCCGAGCCCTTGTACGACGAGATCGAGGCGTATCAGGGGTCGACGCGGCTGACCGAGGCGCACAAGGCGGCGCTGCGCTACGTGGACGCGCTGATCTGGACGCCGGCGTCGGTCGACGCGGCGGCCGCCGGTGTGCTCGAACACTTCTCGGCCGAGCAGGCGCTGGAGATCACGCTGGATGTGATGCGCAACGGCACCAACAAGATCGCGGTCGCGCTCGGCGGGGATGCGCCGCGGGTGACCGACGGGGTGGAGCACTACCTGCTCGGCGTCGACGGGCAGCCCGTGTTCAGCTCGTAGCGGCCTTCTTCTTGAGCACCAGCGCCGGCAGGACCAGGGTGGCGATCGCGGTGACCAGCCACACCACCACCGTCGCGGCGACCCAGGAACCGAGGCCGCGGATACTGATGCCGCTGGAGAACAGGGAGGCCAGGAACAGGGCGGCGAAGGTGGAGATCAGGCCGATGCCGCCCAGGAAGGCCGAGGCGTAGCGGCTGGCCATCTTGAGGAAGAACGGCGACAGAATGGCCTGCGCGACGGTGAAAATGACGACCGCGGTGAGGAATCCGAGCGGGCGCAGTGTCACCCCGGAGACCAGCCAGGACGCGACCAGCAGCCCGATGGCCGAGGACCCCAGGAACACCGCGATGCGCAGCAGGAATCTGATCACGACGTGAGCGTAACCGCGGTGCGGGCCGGGTGGGGGCGCTGTGCGAACATAGGTGCCGCTATACGCGCCGGGGCGGTAGCTCAGTTGGTTAGAGCCGGGGACTCATAATCCCTTGGTCGCGGGTTCGAGCCCCGCCCGCCCCACTTGGTAGGTTGTATTACCTCGGTTGATGGGTGACATTTCTATTCCGGCTGATGGTTGAC
>JAKJHY010000015.1 GCA_021648845.1 Mycobacterium sp. MBM
CGTCTTCCACGCCACCAACGCCGCAATCGACCGACACCCCGTGGCACCCCACAACGCGTTCCCGTCGGGTGCACCTCGGCCGTCGATCTCGGCGACGATCTCCACCAACCGGCCGTCGATCGCATTGCGCTGCCCGGTCAACTCCGCCATCTCGTCGAACAACCCGTCCAGCCGCGACTCCACCACGTGAGTCGCGTAAGGCGTTGTCGGAGGCGGCATACCACGATGCTAGGAAAGGGGTCCGACACGCCGGGACGAATCGACGGCCGCGTGCTTTACGCGGGACGCGTCAGGCGACGACGGAGTCCGACGAATGGCGCTCCCCGGGCGCTTGCGCGCACGACGAGCAGTCGGCCGAATCGATGTCGATGTGTCCGCAGTTGGTGCAGATGAAGGGGATCATTGGCGGCATCTCCGGGTCGTCGGTCCGGCGCCATATCGCGCCGATGCGATCCCTGTACCCCGCAGACCTTCGAGTCCAAACCGGGATTGATGAACACCGGATGAACTCCGGATGCGGGTTACGGGCCGCCCAGCGGCAACGGCGTCATGGCCCGGTCGAGTGCGTCACGCAGGGTGCCGGCGGATGGAACGTCCAGCCAGAACTGGATCGCGGTGTGGATGGCGGCGACGGCGGTCGCCGCGGCCAGGCGTGGAGCGAGGTCGACGGTGGGGTCCGTGCCGGTGCGAACCCCGATCTCGGCGGCGATGGCCCGTTCGATCGCGATGTCGGACTTGCGTTCCTCGGCGAACAGCGAGGGTTCGGATCGGATCAGCCGAATTCGGGCCATCCAGTCCCGATCCGGTTCGTCGGCGAAAAGGGTGAGCGCGGCGGCGCGCAGGCTCTCCGGTAGCGGCTCATCGGTGGGTCGCGCGCGCAGGGCGCCGCAGAAGACGTCGGTGCGGATCGCCGCGACGCCGACGATGGCCGCCTCCTTGCTCGGGAAGTAGTTGTTGAACGTTCGGGGTGAGACGCCCGCCTCTGCGGCGATATCGTCGGTGCGGACCGCCGCGACACCGCGTTCGGCAGCGAGTCGCAACGCGATGGTGCTCAGCAGGGCGCGCATCTCGCGCTTCTTGCGCTCGCGCAGCCCGACTGTTGTTCCGTCGGCGTCCACGGCTTCGGTTCGCATATCAGCCTCTCGACTCAGATGCATAGTCGTACAGTACCTTTGGTGCTCCGCCGGGTAGTCGCGGAAGGATCTTCGGCAGCGGACTGGACAGCAACAGATTGCGCACTGAGATTCCCATCCGGGTCTTGGGGACCGTGATGTAGGTGAACAGGTGACGCTGCTTCTCGGCGACCAGTGGACGTTGTGCGGCCTCATAGCGCGCGAACGCGGTGTGCGTGTCGGTTTGGGTGCTCAGTTCGCCGGCGAGTCGGTAGGCGCCGGTGAGCGCCAGGAGGGCGCCAGCCCCGGATGCCGGTGATGCGCAGTACGCGGCATCACCCACGAGCGCCACCCGCCCCGCGGACCACGATGTCATCGTGATCTGGTCGAGTGCGTCGAAGTAGAAGTCCGATGCGGTATCGGCAGCATCGAGCAACGTGGGCACATGCCAGCCGAGATCGCAGAATGCGCTGCGGAGCAGGCGGCGCTGCTCGTCGACGTCGCGGTAGTCGTAGCTGATCGGGGCAGCGCTGTGGAAGATGAAGTTGATCAGGCCTTGGCCGGGTGCGCCGCGATACACGGCAGCCGACTTGCCCGGTTCGTTGTAGAACGTCGTCCAATGATGTTCGCCCACAGCGATATCGGCACTGGCGACCGCATAGTAGTGATGCTTGAACACACGAAACGTGCTCTCGGGGCCGAATGCCAAGCGACGGATACCCGAGTGTATTCCGTCTGCACCCACGACCACATCGAAGCGTTGCGGCCGACGGTGGGCGAAGGTGACGTCCACGCCGGTGCCGTCGTGTCCTATCGAGGTGATGGTGTCACCGAAGACGTACTCGACGTCGGATTCGGTGGCCGCGTAGAGCAGGCGTGCCAGGTCGCCACGGGTGATCTCGATGTCCTCGGAGCCCACCATCTGCTCGATGTCGGCCGCCGCATACCGCGCGCGCTGCCGGTCGTTGCGGTCGACGAACCGCATGCCTCGGTTTGTGAGCGCGTGGGCTCTGATCGCCGGGCCGAGCCCCATCCGATCGACGACGGCCAGCGCCTCGCCGCGGATGTCCACTCCGTTGCCGCCGTGCCGGAGCTCGGGCGCCTGTTCGACGACGGTGACGCCGAAACCTGCGCGGGTGAGCCAGAAGGCGGTGGCGGGACCGGCGATGCTGGCTCCGGCGATCAGGATCTGCGGTTTCGGCATGCCGCCACTCTGCCATAATTTTGCGCATCGCGCAAAAATGCGTATTGCGCACAAAGTGTCGATCGCGCTGCCTGCGCCGGACGGCGTCGCAGCGTGTCTCACGCCATGTTTGGCGCTGGCCGCGGGCGGCCGGCGCACACTTGGTCAGCCGTACATGGTGAACCTCGGCCCAACGTCGATCTGACCCCGGCTGACCGGCGCATGTACGCAGGTCAAGCAGAAGCGCAGCAGGCCAAGGGATTCCAACGGGTCAACGTCAGTTTCGAGGCTCACGCCGGCGACGACGGTGTTTCCCGCGTCGAGGACGAGGGTATTGCCGGGACGAACGATGAGAGGGGAGGGCGCGGGTGAGCGTCACCGGTCGGGCAAGATCTGCCGCGCGGGTCGGAGTGAAGGTGCAACGCCGGGTCGTAATCGCCCAGGCGCTATGGTGGCCGACACTGGTCGTGGCCGGTCTGGCGGTCGGCACTGCCACGCTACTCGCCGCCAAACGTCGCATGTCGGCCGGAACCCGGCCGGAGCCGGTCCGGGAACCCGCGGTGTCCCCGGAGCCGACGCACGGGGCTTCTCAGGGCGCACCGGTCGACGCCTGACGGGCCAGTCGTCGACTCGTGCAGCCGATGGCAGCAACGACACCGCACCATCCGGGGCAGGTCATGCCACATGCGTCGGTGTCGGCACGTGTGGGCCGGAAAAGCGTTCGGTGCCGGCGGGCAGCAGATCGCCCCACCGGTGCTGGGCGACCCGTGCGGCCGGGTCCGCGACGGGCCCGTCGGCTGCGGCGGCGGCCACCAGTCCGCGAGCCAGGGCATAGGTGGACAGACCGGCTTCTTGTCCGGCCGCTACCAGTTCTGTGATCGCCTGCTCGGCAGAGCAGCGACGGACCCCGATCAGGATTCCCTCCGCGAGATGCAGGGTGCGCACCCGCGCCTGCGACTCCCGATCAGCGCCAACGGCGCTGTCCGGTCCCAATTCGTGGTACATCGTGGCCCCCTGTCTTCATCTGCTCGGCTGGGTACCCGGTGCGGAGGTCATTACGCGTCGCAATCGTCCACCGAACGAATGATCCGGGGTCCGGGAGCTCCGCAGCGCTGACCACCCGCGTGGTGACGTGAACGCCATGCGGGGCGCCTCGCGCTCGTCCGGCGCGCGGACGCGGTTGTCTCTAGGCTGAGGACGTGTCAACGCGGACGCGTGTAATGCCGCCATGACCGGGTCTGTCCCGGCGACGGCGGGGTATCGGCATCTACGCGAGGAACGGGCATGGGGGAGCGACTGTCGACCGGCTACGAGGACACGGGCTGGGATTTCGCACCGTGGGAGCAGGAGCCGCGTTTTACGACCGGCGAACTGAGCATTCTGCTGGACCCGCTGCTGACGGCGGCTGAAGCGGCCGAGCGGGTCGGCTGCGCCAAACGAGATGTGCTGAGACTGCGCCGCAGCGCATAGGGCAGCGGCTTCGCCGTCGTCCGCGCCCGCGACGGTGAAGAATCGCTGCCATGAACAAGGTCGTCGTGATCACCGGGGCGGGCAGCGGTATCGGCCGCGCCGCCGCACAAACCCTGCTCGGCGCCGGGCATCGGGTCGTGCTCGCGGGCCGGCGGCCCGATCAGCTCACCGGGACGGCACAAGACCATCCGAACGCTCTGGTGGTGCCCACCGATGTCGGTGATCCGGCGTCGGTGCGGGACCTGTTCGAGCGGACGGTGTCGGCTTTCGGCAGGGTGGATGTGCTGTTCAACAACGCGGGAGTGTTCGGTCCGACCGCCTCGATCACCGATATCGACGACGAGCAGTGGCACACCGTCTGGCGTACCAACGTCGACGGCGCGCTGTTCTGCGCGCGGGAAGCGACCCGCGTCATGATCGCGCAGCTGCCGCGCGGCGGCCGGATCATCAACAACGGTTCGCTGGCAGCGCACCGCCCCCGTCCGAACACGCTGGCCTACGTGGTGACCAAACACGCCATCAGCGGTCTGACGGCGTCGATGCTGCTGGACCTGCGTGAGGCGGACATTGACGTCACCCAGATCGACATCGGCAATGCCGCCACCGAGATGACCAGTGGTTTCACCGCCGAGCCGACGATCGATGTCAGGCATGTGGCCGACACGATCGCTCATATCGTGGACCTCCCGGTGGACGTCTCGGTGCCCACGATCACCGTGATGGCGCGCGGTATGCGCTACGTCGGGCGCGGCTGATGGCGCAGCCGTGCTGGGTGGTCAACTGCTCGATGCTGCTCACCGAGGTGCCGCTGCTGCGGCGCGCGCAGGCGGCCCGTGACGCCGGCTTCGAGGCGGTCGAATTCTGGTGGCCCTTCGATGAGGCGATACCCGGCGATGCCGCGGTTGACGGCTTCATCAACTCGGTAGCCGACGCGGGTGTGCGGCTCACGGCGCTGAACTTCGCCGCCGGTGATATGGCGGCGGGGGAGCGCGGACTGCTGTCCGATCCCGCGCGGCAACGGCTGTTCCGCGATAGCGCCGATATCGTCTTCGGAATCGCGGAACGGTTGGGCACCAGGGCTTTCAATGCGCTGTACGGCAACCGACTGGACGGTGTCACAGAGCAGGCACACGACGAGACTGCGGCCGCCAATCTCGAATACATCGGCCGGATCGCCGACAAGTATGCGGCGATCATCTTGCTCGAGCCGCTCAGCGGCATCGCGGCCTATCCGTTGCGTACGGCCGCCGATGTCGTGGCCGTGATAGACCGCGGCACCGACGGACCGTTTCGGTTGCTGGCCGATCTGTATCACCTGAGCGTCAACGGCGACGATATCGATGCCGTGATCGACGCGCATGTCGACCGTATCGGACACGTACAGATCGCGGATGTCCCAGGGCGCGGTGCCCCGGGTACCGGGACCCTCGATATCGGACGCTACCTGCATCGGCTCAGTGAGCGCGGGTACCGGGGCAACGTCAGTTTGGAGTACCGCGCCGACGCCCCGGACCCTTTCGAGTGGCTCGCACTGTCATGCCGCGGTGGTTCGTGGCAGCCGCTGAAATAGCTCAGAGCCGGCACCCTGCGGGCACCGGCTCTGGTCATCGGAATTCGGGATCAGGTCAGCGAACCGAGTCTTCGAACTCGTAGCGCTGCGCCACCGCGATCAGTTCTTCACGAACCGTCGAGTCGGGCATTGCGTTGATCCGCGCGTACAGGCGACGCCGATTGTTGGCGCGCTTGATGTTGTCGCGAAACTGCGCGAGGGACATTCTTCTCACTCCTTGAGCGCCCTGGGTCACAGGGACTTGGGTTGCTATCTGGTGTGCCAGTCGGGGATCACCCGATCTGTGCAACGTCTCCATGGTCGGTGTTAATTCTGTGTAAAGCAATTTATTTAGTGTGAGATCGGCGACAGCTCAGCTGCATTGGCCCTGCTGAAGTGCCCGGCGTCACATCGGACGCCGATTGTGCGCCGGTTGCGTGTCGTGCGCGGGACACGGCGTGTCCTATCGACGCATGTGTGACACTGTCGGCGGCTGGACCGGACGGAGGGGTGATGAGTTCGCTGCTACGCGCCGTGCGCCAACAACGCGGCATGACGCTGGAAGAGCTCGCAGCCGAGACCGAGCTGACCAAGAGCTACCTGTCGAAGATCGAGCGCCAGCGGTCGACGCCCTCGATTGCTGTTGCCATTCGGTTGGCCCGCGCTCTGGACGTCGACGTCGCGCAGCTGTTCGCCGAGGATCAATCGGCGGGGGCGCTGGTGCTCGACCGCGCCGAGGGGCGGGAGGACAGCAGATACCACGCCGTCGCGGCGTCGATGCTCGGCAAGGCGATGTCCCCGTTCGTCGTCCGCCCCACCCAGAAGTTTGCGGAGCATCCGCACCCTGCACATGCCGGTCAAGAGTTGGTGTTCGTCCACGCCGGTGCGGTCGAACTGCGACTCGGTGATGAGTTGGTGTCCCTGGAAACCGGCGATTGCGTGTACTTCGATTCCTCGCTCCCGCATCAGCTGCGCCAGCGGGGCGCGACGCGCAGTGAAGTGCTCGTCGTCATCCACGCCGAGTACAACCGCAACCGCTGACTTTCGCCGCACCGCCGCCGGTGCACGTTCTTGTGCCCACTGTGATTGCAGGGCCAGACCGCGCGTGCGCGTTGTTATTTCGGCGTGCCGGCGGTGAGGATTGATTAAATGACACAATGTGTCCTATAGTCATCCAAGTGTCCCACTAGAGCGAAAGGTTGACCGGATGTCGACGACACTCGCAGACTCCAAACAGGTCCTCATGCAACGCGCGCTGGATGGTTTGTCCACTCATATCGAAGAGTCCACTCTGACGACACGTCAGAAACTGGCGCTGACCTGCCGGGTGCTGTTCGACGCCGGACACGACTCGGGTCTGGCCGGTCAGATCACCGCCCGTGCGGAGCGTCCGGGCACGTACTACACCCAGCGACTGGGTCTGGGATTCGACGAGATCACCGAGTCCAACCTGCTGCTGGTCGACGAGGATCTCAATGTGCTCGACGGAGCGGGAATGGCTAACCCGGCCAACAGGTTCCACTCCTGGATCTACCGCGCCCGGCCCGATGTGCAGTGCATCGTGCACACCCACCCATTCCACGTCGCGGCACTGTCCATGCTAGAGGTGCCGCTGCAGGTCTCGCAGATGGATATCGCCCCGCTGTACGACGACTGCGCCTTCCTGGCCGATTGGCCCGGGGTGCCGGTGGGCAACGAGGAAGGTGAGATCATCAGCGCCGCACTGGGAGACAAGAAGGCCATCCTGCTCGCCCACCACGGTCATGTCGTCGCAGGCGCCAGTGTCGAGGAGGCTTGCTCGTTGGCCATGCTCATCGAGCGGGGTGCCAAATTGCAACTGGCTGCCATGGCGGCCGGTGCCATCGCGGAGCTGCCTCCCCGGCTGGCCCGCGAGGCCCATGACTGGACCCTGCGCCCCAAGCGCAGCGAGGCCAATTTCGCGTACTACGCACGCCGTGCCTTCCGTAACCACCCCGACGTCCTGTCGAACTGAAC
This sequence comes from Mycobacterium sp. MBM, assembly GCA_021648845.1. GTDB lineage: Bacteria > Actinomycetota > Actinomycetes > Mycobacteriales > Mycobacteriaceae > Mycobacterium. The sequence continues at coordinate 7,310 of JAKJHY010000015.1, forward strand.
CCTCAAGGAAACGATATGAGCGACAAAGAGATCCACGGTATCCTGGCCTACCCCGTCACGCCGTTCACCGACGGCGGCGATGTCGACACCGGCAAGCTCGCGGCCCTTGTCGAGCGGCTGGTGGACGACGGTGCACACGGGATCGTCCCGCTGGGCAGTACGGGGGAATCGGCATACCTCACCGAAGCCGAGTTCGATGCCGTCATCGACACCGCCATCGGGGTGGTCGCCGGCCGGGTGCCCGTAATCATCGGCGCCTCCGACCTGACCACTGCCAACACCATCCGCCGGGCCCGCTACGCCGAGCGTGCCGGTGCTGACGCGGTCATGGTGTTGCCCATCTCGTACTGGAAACTCTCCGAGCGCGAGATCGCCCAGCACTACGCGGCCGTCGGCGCGGCGATCGGCATCCCGATCATGGTGTACAACAACCCCGCCACCAGCGGCATCGACATGAGCCCGGAGCTGCTGGTCCAGATGTTCACCGATATCGACAACGTCACGATGGTCAAGGAATCCACCGGCGACCTGACCCGTATGCAGCGCATCGCCGAACTCAGCGGTGACCGGCTGCCGTTCTACAACGGCAGCAACCCGATGGTGCTCAAGGCGTTCAGCGCCGGGGCCAAGGGGTGGTGCACCGCGGCACCCAACCTACGCCCGCAGCCGTGTCTGGAACTCTATGCGGCGATCCGCGCGGGAGACCAGTCCCGGGCCGAAGCGGTGTACGCAGATCTGCGTCCGCTACTGGAGTTCATCGTCGCGGGGGGACTCCCGACGACGGTCAAGGGTGGTCTCGAGATGCTCGGGCAGGGTGTCGGAGTGCCGCGTCCGCCACTGCTACCGCTCGACGAGAGCGGCCGGGACGAGCTGAAGCGGCTGCTTGTCACGTAGTGGCCGGCGAACCGGTCCACAGCGTCAGCAGGGTGATCTCGCTGGGCGCGAACACCCGAAACGGCGGCCCCCAGAAGCCGGTGCCGCGGCTGGTGTAGAGCTGGGTGCGCCGGCCGTGCGCACTCAGCCCCTGCACCACCGGCTGGTCGAGGCGCACCAGATAGTTGAAGGGCCAGATCTGTCCGCCATGGGTGTGACCGGAGATCTGCAGATCCACCCCGGCGGCCACCGCCTGCGGGACCTGCTTGGGCTGATGGGCCAGGAGTAGCACCGGCAGCTCGGGATCGGCGCCTGAGAGTGCCGTCGTGAGATCCTCGCCGTGCCCGTGGATCCCGGAACCCTCGGCGGTGGCATCGTCCACGCCGGCAACCACCAGCCGGTCACCGCCGCGCTCGACGACGATGTGTCGGTTGTGTAGCGCCGACCAGCCGATGCTGTCCATGAAGTCCAGCCAGCCCTGCGCCTCGCTGAAGTACTCGTGATTGCCCGTGACGTAGACACGTGCCGACGTCGCCCGCACCGACGCCAGCGGGCTTGCCTGGTTGCGGCGCACCTCGACGGTGCCGTCGGCGATATCGCCGACGTGGCAGACGATGTCGGCGTCCAGTTCGTTGACCCGCTCGACGACCTTGGCCGACCATCGCGCCCGGTCCAGCGGCCCGTAGTGGGTGTCGGTGATCATCGCCACGCGGAGCCCGTCCATGCCCGGCCCCAGCCGGGGGATGCGCACCTGCACCGGTCGGATCCGCGGCACCCGCATCGCCTCGAAGTGGCCCCAGGCCAGCAGGACAGCCGACACGGCGACCACCGAGACCGCCACCAGCCGGGACCGCAACGGGTCTTCGACCCCGGCGGCCAGCAGTGCCAGACTCGCGATGTTGCCGAGCACCGACCAGACGAACAACACCCAGATCGCACCCAACAGCGCATCGCCGGCCGCCGACGGCAGATCGCGGTGCTTGCCGTGACCGGTGAACATCAGCGTTGGTAACGCCACCAGTGCGCCGGCGAACAGCAGTGTTCCGCCGATGACGACGGACCGGGGCCAGCCGCCGGCCACCACCAGCGTCCACCATGGGACGCCGAACAGCAGGGTCAGTACCACCGTCACCACCGCGGTGCGGCGCACGGGTGCACCGCGGTGGCGCGGCGGCTGTGCGGCTTCTTCTATGACGTCGGCCGGCTTGTCGGTCATCGCACCTCGATCGTGTTCAGGGTCGCTGCCAACGACGGTACCGACGGTTTGCGATTATCCGGGCAGCGTTTCGCCACCGATCGGCGCCAGGACCTCGCCGCTGTAATAGGACGACAGCCGGCCCGCGGCGAAGAAGACGTACGACGGTGCGATCTCGTCGGGCTCGGCCGCGCGGCCCATGGGGGCCTGCTCGCCGAAGCTCGCGGTCTTCTCGGCATCCATGGTGGCTGGGATCAGCGGTGTCCATACCGGTCCGGGCGCAACACAATTGACGCGGATACCGCGATCGCTGAGCGCCTGGGACAGGGAGTACGTCAACGCGATGACGGCGCCCTTGGTCGCCGAGTAGTCGATGAGCGTCTTGTTGCCGCGCAGCCCGTTGATGGATGCGGTGTTGATGATCGAGCCGCCCGGCGTCAGATGGGGCAGTGCGGCCTTCGTCACGTGAAAGAAGCTGTCGATGTTCACCGCGAAGGTGTGGCGCCACTGTTCGTCGGTGAGTTCGGCGAGGTCGTCCACCGGCGACTGATAGGCGACGTTGTTGACCAGGATGTCGAGGCCGCCGAGCGCGGTGACCGTATCGGCGACGACGGCGCGACAGTGCGCGGCCTCGGCCAGGTCCCCGGGCAGTGCCATTCCGCGCCGGCCCTGCGCCTGGATGAGGCCCACCGTGTGTTCGGCATCGTCGGTCTCGTCCAGGTAGGCGATGGCGACGTCGGCGCCTTCCTTGGCGAATGCCACCGCTACCGCCCGCCCGATTCCGGAGTCGCCTCCGGTGATGAGCGCGCGTTTGCCGGCGAGCAGATCCCGGCCGAGATAGTCGGTCATCTCGTCGCGGGGCCGGCGCCCCATCTGATCGGTATGGCCTGGGTACGGGATGGTGCCGTGCGGTGCGGGATCGGCGGGCATGGACATATCGCTCCTGACGGGGTGCGGTGGGTTCACGCTGGGGAACAGGGGGACTACCCGCGGCCGGCGGCCGGTGAAACGAGGAGAAAATTTCTGGCACTCACATGGGGCGAGTGCTAGATTTGGGTCCGCACAGTGATGGATCGCTCGCCGACCGGCGGGCTCCGGAAAGCGAGGAGGTGGATTGCTGTGCTTCGTTTCGATCCTTACGGTGACGCCGTCACCCGCCAGGCGTCCATGGGCCAGTCCGGGTCCGCGCGGGTGCCCCGTTTCATGCCGATGGACCTGTGCAAGGTCGACGATCACTTCCTGCTCACTGCGGACCTGCCCGGTGTCGACCCCGGCTCGGTGGATGTCACCGTCGACAACGGAACCATGACGCTGACCGCACACCGCAGCGCGCGCAGCGATGACGCGGTCCAGTGGCTGGCCAATGAACGATTCTCCGGCACCTACCGCCGTCAACTCTCCCTCGGGGATGGTGTGGACTGTTCCCGCATCTCGGCCACCTACGAGAACGGCGTGCTCACGGTGACCATCCCGCTGGCCGAACGGGTCAAGCCGCGTCGCGTCAACGTGGCGCATGCCGGAACGCCCACCACCATCGATTCGACCACCGGTTAAGGCTGCCGGCCGGCCACGGCTACCCACCGGTGGTAGCCGTGGCGGCGCCCCTCGGTAGTGCCGTGCGGGAAGGACCTGCGATGTCGAGCTGCGAACAATCCGGTTCCTCGGCAACGGAATTGGCGCGTGCCGGCGGCCTTCCACAGCAGGTGGGTTGGCACCGGCACTATTTCGCCGACGAGCGCTGAAACTGGTCGCCAGAAGTCAAGATTTTGCACGGGTATCAGCCCGGGGCCGGCCGGCCCACGACCGAACTCGTGTTGCGGCGCAAGCACCCCGATGACATGCGGTGATGACGGCCTCGCCGCATGCGGTGCGGCGCAGTCATGCGAGTCACGGTTGAATTCTTGATCATGCGATATCGGCGGCACCGTTGCCCGCCGGGGATGTCGACCGCACAGAGCAGCGGGCCCCGTCCGATATTGGACGGGGCCCGCTGACAGAGAAATCTGCTAGTCGGCGGCCTCAGCGGAGGCCTGCCGGGCCTCGGCAGCGCTCGCGGCGGCGCGGGCCGCATCCGCTTGAGCTTCCTTCTTGGCCACGTCGCGCTGCGCGTCGGCCTTGTCCTGCTGTGCCTTGCCCTCTTCGCGCAGCGAGTCATTGTCGGTCACGATCCCGATGACCTCTTTGGCCTTGCCCTTGACGTCTTCGACGACACCACTCACTGCATTCTCCGGGCCGCTGTCAGCCATGTTCATTCCTTTCAGAGGAGGATTACCGCTGGCTGAGGAATACCCGGCGGCGCGGGAAATCAACATCAACGTGAGCGGAGTCACCGCACCTACCAGGCCGAGCGCGATGTGCGCCACGGCCAAGGGCGAAACGTCGCAACGGCCCCGGGAATTACACCGGGGCCGTTGCGAAAACATCGGAACGGCCCCGGGAAATACACCGGGGCCGTTCCATGGGCCTGGAGCTACCCGCTCCGGAAAGTCTGTGCGGCGCTGGCGCGCCGCGGGTCATCGCGCGCGAAAGGCCTGCGGCGCGACGATGGGCCCCGCGGGGCGCGGGACCCATCGTGCGCGATGCGATCTACTTGGTGTTCTCCGCCGCTTCTTGGCGTGCCTCGGCGGCGCCGGCGGCACCGCGAGCGGCCTCCGCCTCGGCTTCCTTCTTGGCCACGTCGCGCTGCGCGTCGGCCTTGTCCTGCTGTGCCTTGCCCTCTTCGCGCAGGCTGTCGTTGTCGGTCACCGTGCCGGCGACCTCCTTGGCCTTACCCTTGAGGTCTTCGACAATGCCGCTCACGGCATTCTCGGGTCCACTGTCAGCCATCAGGTTCCTCCCGGTCGATGTTCAACGCTGCCGGGGTTATTACCCACCTCGAGGCCGCCTCAATCATCGATCGCCGCGATCACACCTGGATTCGCGATCCGATGAGAATCGTCCGGTCTTGGGGCAGGTTGAAATAGCCCGCGGCATCGGCGGTCAGGAAGGACGTCGCCACGAACAGTCGCTTGCGCCAGCCCATCATGGCGGTGCTGTCACCGGGAACCAGCTCCAGATGGGAGAGAAAGAACGAGGCCCGGCTCAGATCCATACCGCCCGCGGTGACCTCGGTGGGCAGCCTGCGCAGCGCCGCCGGAACATCGGGCCGCTCCATGTACCCGGCGTGCACCGTGACGTGCACGATGCCGCCGTCGCGGGACCCGAGCGCAGCCACGGTGATGCGATGGTCGGCGGACACACGCGGTACGTTCATGGTCTCGACGGACACGATGATCACATGCTCGTGCAGGACATGGTTGTGTTCGACATTGGCGCGCATGGCCAGCGGGGTGGTGTCATCGCTGCGGTTGAGAAAGATCGCGGTGCCTGGCACCCGGGTCAACGGCGGCGTCCGGTCGGCCAGTTCGTCGATGAACGGTCGAAGGGGCCCTTCGATCTCGCGCCGCGAGGCGGTTACCAGGTGCTTACCGCGCTGCCAGGTCGTCATCACGGTGAACGCGAACACGGCGATCACCAACGGCACCCATGCGCCGTGTACCAGCTTTGTGAGATTGGCCGCGAAGAACATCAGGTCGGCGGTCAGCAGCGCTCCGCCGCCGGCGACAAGCATCCACAAGGGCCACTTCCACTGTTGCCGTGCGTAATAGAGGAACAGCAGGGTGGTGATGGTGATGGTGCCGCTGACCGCCATGCCGAATGCGTACGCCAACGCGGCCGACGTCTCGAAGGCGAATACCAAGGTGAGCACCGAGACCATCAACACCCAGTTGATCCACGGCACGTAGATCTGCCCGATCGCCTTCGCCGAGGTGTGGGTGATCCGCAGCCGCGGCAGGTACCCGAGCTGCACCGCCTGGGACACCACCGAGAACGCGCCCGTGATCACCGCTTGGGAGGCGATCACGGTGGCCGCGGTGGCAAGCAGTACCAGCGGCAGCCGCGCCCACTCGGGGGCAAGCAGGAAAAACGGTGCGCTGTGGACGTTGTCGTCGTGCAGCAGCAGCGCACCCTGGCCGACATAGTTGAGGGTGCAGGCCGGAAGCACCAGACCCAGCCAGCCCATCACGATCTCGCGGCGCCCGAAATGACCCATATCGGCGTACAACGCCTCGGCGCCGGTGACCGCCAGCACGACCGCCGCCAGCGCGAAAAAGGCAATGTGGAAATGCCCGCCGATGAACCCGAGCGCATACGTCGGCGAGAGTGCCGCCAGAATGCCGGGATTGGCGGCGATACCGCTGATCCCGCACGCGCCGATCGCGACGAACCACACGATCATCACCGGCCCGAAGAACCGGCCGACTACCGCTGTGCCCCGGCTTTGCACGCTGAACAGCGCCACCGCGATCACCGCGGTGATCGGCACCACCCAGTCCTTGAGGCCGGGGTCGATGGTCTTGAGCCCTTCGACCGCCGAGAGCATCGAGATGGCCGGCGTGATCATGGAATCGCCGAAGAACAGGGCCGCCCCGAACACCCCCAGGAACCCCAGCGCGATCGCCGTCCGGTGGCCCCGGGTGGCAGTGCCGCGACGCAGCAGCGTTATCAGCGCCATGATGCCGCCCTCGCCGTGATTGTCGGCGCGCATCACCAAGGTGACATAGGTGAAGGTGACGATCAGCATGACCGACCAGAAGATCAGCGAGACAACCCCGAACACATTCGCTTCATCGAGCGGCACCGGATGCGGGTCGGCCGGATTGAACACCGTCTGCAGGGTGTAGATGGGGCTGGTGCCGATATCGCCGAACACGACGCCGAGGGCGCCGACGATCACCGCCAGGCGCAGCGGGCGCATCTGCGCGGCGGCCGGGGTCGCTACCGGGTTGTCGTCGAGCATGCCCTACATCATTGGTGCCAGCGCCGGATGAATCTGCACTTCCTGCGTTTTCACCACGAAGAACACGTGCCCGCCGGGAACGAGATCCAGCTCGGCAGCAGCCGCGGCCGTGATGTCGGCGGCCAGCACGGTGCGCTCATCGTGGGGGTCGACCCCTCGTACCCGCACCGCGGCGCCGTGGATATCGAGTTCGGTGATCCTGACTTCGATGACGGTGCGTGGGCTGCCGTGCGGCGCGCTCAGATGCACCGCGACCGCAGCGGGCCGGAAGAGCGCGATCGCGGAGGCGCCGGCCGGTAGCTCGGATACACCGGAAATGGCTGCGCCCCAAGGTGTCCGCAGGATCCCCGGCGCCGTGATCGTCCCGGGCACCAGGTTGACCCCGGCGATCGCGGCGGCGAACTCGCTGCGCGGGGTGGTGAGCACCTCGCGTACAGTGCCGCTCTCGACCACGCGGCCACGGTCCAAGACGATCATGGTGTCGGCGATCGCCAACGCGTCGAGCAGATCGTGGGTGACGATGATGGCGGTGCGGCCGGTGTCGGTGAGGACCTCGCGCAGCAGCCGCCGCATCGCCGGGGCGGCGGTGACATCGAGGGACGCCATCGGCTCGTCGAGCAGGAGCAGACGCGGTTCGGCGGCGAGGGCCCTGGCCAGTGCGACGCGCTGGGCTTGTCCCCCCGACAGCTGGGCGGGCTTGCGGCCGGCGAGGTCGGTGACGCCGACGGTGTCCATCCAGTGCCGGGCGGCCTCGCGTGCTGCGCCGCGCGAGAGTCCCCGGCAACGCGGGGCATAGCCGACGTTGGCGGCCACGCTCATGTGCGGAAACAGCATCGCCTGTTGGGACAGCATCGCCACCCCCCGTGCGTGGGGCGGCACGAACGTGCCTGCGTCGGTATCGGTCAGCACGGTCGCGCCCACCGCGATGCGGCCGGCATCGGGTTTGAGCAGGCCGGCGATCAGGGACAGCAATGTCGACTTGCCGGCCCCGTTGGGACCCAGCACCGCGAGCACACCGCCGTCGGCCACGGTCACGTCGAGGTCGGTGCCGCGCCGGTGCAGCCGCGCCGACACCCGCACCCCGTTCACAGCACGCCCCGCAGGTGGCGGGTGCCGGCGGCGATGACGATGGCCGCGGCGACCGCGATGAGCAGCAGCGACAGCGCGACGGCGGCGTCGGCATCGGATTCGCGCTGCAGGTAGATCTCCAACGGCAGCGTGCGCGTCACCCCCTGCAGTGAACCGGCGAAGGTCAGCGTCGCCCCGAACTCGCCGAGGGAGCGGGCGAACGCCAGCACTGCACCGGACACCAGCCCGGGAACCACCAGTGGCAATGTCACGGTGCGCAACACGGTGGTGGGACGCGCCCCGAGGGTGGCGGCAATGTGCTCATAGCCGGTACCCGCCGACCGCAGCGCACCTTCGAGGCTGACGACCAAGAACGGCAGCGACACGAAGGACTGGGCGAGCACCACGGCGGTGGTGGAGAAGGCGATCCGGATGCCCCACACGTCTAGCTGCGCACCGAGTAGTCCCTGTCGCCCAAAGGTATACAGCAGTGCGATACCGCCGACGACCGGCGGCAACACCAGCGGGAGTAGTACCAGCGCCCGTAGCACCGATCGGCCGGGAAAGTGTCCGCGCGCCAGCACGAGCGCCATCGGTACGCCGAGCAGTACACACACCAGGGTGCTGGCGCTTGCTGTCTTGAGGCTGAGCAGCAGTGCGGCACGCGATGATTCGGAGCTGACGAGGGGAATGAAGTTCGCCCAGTCGATCTTCGCCAGGATCGCGATCAGCGGGACGATCACGAACAACGCGCCCAGCGTGGCGGGCAGGTAGATCCAGGCCGGCAGCCCGACCTGTACCGGTTCGGCGGGGCGAGGCGCGGCGGTCACGGCGCGGCGAAGCCGGCCGCGGTGAGGACGTCATGTCCGGCCGGGCTGGTCACGAGGTCGACGAACGCTTGTGCGGTTTGCCGATTGGCGGACTCCTTGAGCACGCCGATCGGGTAGGTGTTCACCGCGTCGGCGGACTCCGGGAACGGGACCGCTGCCACATCGTCTGCGGCGCCCGCAGCATCGGTGACATACACCAGTCCGGCATCGGCCTGGCCCGAGGTGACCTTGCCCAGCACATCCGTGACCGCAGTCTCCTCACTCACCGGCCTGAGGGTCACTCCGGTGGCCTTCTCCACTTTCTCGGTCGCCGATCCGCACGGAACCTGAGGTGCGCACACCACGACCTGGGTGCCCGGCTGCGCCAGATCGGCGAAAGTCGTGATCTTCTTCGGATTGCCGAATGGCGTAACTATCGTCAAGGTATTGGTGGCGAAATCCACCGGGTCTCCGGCGAGGACCCCGGCGTCGGCCGCCTTGGCCATGTTGGCGGCATCCGCAGAAGCGAATACATCGGCAGGCGCCCCCTGGGTGATCTGGGTGACCAGATCGGAGGAGCCAGCGAAGTTGAAGGCGACCTTCGTTCCGGGATGGTCCTTTTCGAATCGGGCGCCCAGCTCCGTGAACGTCTTTTTCAACGATGCGGCGGCGAACACCGTGAGCCGTGCGTCCGGCTGTGCGGAATCACTAGGTGACGACGCGCATCCGGTGAGCAAGAAGGCGACGGCCAACACCGCCGCGATCGACTTCACGATGTTCCGCCGGGAGTTTCGACGACCACGTTGGTGGCCTTGACGACGGCGACGGCCAACGCCCCTGGCTCCAACCCGAGCTGTCGAACCGATGCGGTCGACATCAGTGAGACGACGGTAAAGGGTCCACACTGCATCTCGACCTCGCTCATCACCCGATCGGAGGTCACCTTCGTGACCAGGCCGACCAGCCGGTTGCGCGCCGAACTGCTGGTCCCTGTCGGGTCGGCGGGCGGGTCGGCCTGATCGCGCACGAACGCGGCCAGCACATCGCCGGCGATGACCTTGCGGCCGGTCTGGTCCTTGCGGGATATCAGCGCCCCGCTGTCGATCCAGCGGCGCACGGTGTCATCGCTGACCCCGAGCAGAGCTGCCGCGTCCCGTATACGGATGTCCGGCACATGCACCTCCAACTGCTCTATATGTCCGCGTATGCGGATCAATAGAGGCTATACCGTCAGAATTTGCGGTTCAATGGCGCTGGGGCAGCGATACGAACACCCGGTCGAGCACCCTGCGCCGACCGGCGGCCTCGGCGGTCTTGCGGGACGCGGTGTTGAGTCGGTCGATGGTGCCGATCAGATACCGATCCCGATCGGGTGCGAGATGCGCGGCCCAGAAAGCTTGTGCGCGTGCGGCGTAGCCGTGCCCACCGTGCCCTGCGTTCACCACCTCCTCCAGAATCTCCTCGCCGTCGATCCAGCCGATGTGTCCCGGCGCCACCGCCAGTACACCCACCACCGAAGCGCGGGCGCACACCGCATGCAGGTGTCCGGTCGCGTGCCACCGGCGAAGATCATCGGCTCCGGCAGGAGCGACATTGCGCGCCAAGTCCGGTGTCAGTTCCCGGTACCGGGCGGCGACCAGGGACAGCACCGGCTCGATACGGGTCACCGGAGTCAGCGTGACCGCCGTTGTGGGCGAGCGTATTTCGCGACATCGAGCAGCGTGAATGGTCTTGTCCAGCACGACCCGCGGGTGCCGCAGGCCCGCAGGGGCGGTGTGCAGGCGCATCGCCCCGGGTGCGAACATCTCCCACTCGTCGGCCACGACCTCGGCCAGCCGGCCGAGGTCGGCAAAGCTGTGTGCGACGACTTCGACGAACGGACGCGAGATGTCACGGCCATAGAAGCGGATGCCGCCCAGCAGGCGTCCCCAGCGGGTGCTGATCAGGCGATGCAGGTAGTCATCGGGCCCGATGCCCGGCAGGTGGATGTGATCGGAGAAGGACCGGGCGAAGGCAGCGTCGCCGGTCCGGGACAGTTCACCGGCGAACCACTCGGCCACCATGGCAGGGCCGTGCGCACCGAACATCGCCTCGGCCACGGCCCGCTGGGCGGACAGCGAGGGCCAGCGATCGTCCACGGGCATGATTAGACGCTGCGGCCGCGACGGGTTTCAACGCAATTTAAGGTGCCACGGTCGAGGAGTCCGCAGCCACCGCCCGCGACGCCGTGCGCAGCGCCTCCCAGTCGCCGCGCCAGCCGAGCAGGTGCACCGCGAGATCGGCCGTACGCTCCGGCTGATCGGGTACACCCAGCCCGTCCGCGCGAAGGTTGGGCAGCGTCTCCACCATCCGGAAGACGGCGTCCTCGTCGGCTCCGACATCGAGACAGTCGGGTGCCGGCGGACCCAGCTCGACGATCACCCGATGGGTCAGCTCGCGGTATGCGGCGCGCAATTGGCTTCGCTGCCGGTGGAAATCGTCGAACAGGGGATCGCGGACCTCGGGCAGCAGGTACAGGATGCCCAGGTTCCACGGGCTGTCCCAGAGCAGCCGGCAGTCCAGGTAGCTCAGCGCGTGCAGCAGTACCGCCGCGGGTTCGGGCCGGCCGCGCAGCTGCTCCGCGGCCTTCAACGAGGACACCACGGTGCCGCTCAGCAGCGCTGCCAGGATGTCATTCTTGGTGCGAAAGTGGTGATAGAGCGAGGCCTGCCGGATTCCGACGGCATCGGCGATCTGCCGTGTGGAGGTCGCGGCCACCCCCATCGTGGTGAACAGTTCGGCGGCGGCGTCGAGCACCTCGTCCCGGGCGGTGTTGCCCGGGCGTTTCCGTTCCTCCAGCCGCGGACGGCCGGCTGCGGGGGTGCGCATGTGTCGATCCTGCCAGGAAGGCAGGCTCGACACATGCGCGACCGACCGACTCAGGACGGTGCCGATGTGAGCACCGCCGGTGCGGGCTCGGCCTCCTGCACGGATTCCTCGGCCGGCCCGGCGGCCCGGCCCGGCGTGACCGCGGCCATCACCAGGTATGCCACCAGGGAGGCGGCGCCGGCCAGCAGCGTGCTCCACCCGTCGGCCGCGGTGCTCACCCAATCGTTCGGTAGGTAGAACAGCGTGTTGTCGACACCGTAGATGGTCGGGGTGAGCACGAAGAACGTCAGCCGCACCCCAATCCCGACCAGGATCGCCGCCCATGCCGCCGCGGCGCCGCCGCGCGACCAGTACAGCCCCAGGATGAACGGCACCACCAGGCTGGCCAACAGCAGGTCGAATGCCAAGGTCAGCAGGATACCGGTCTGGGGTACCCGCAATGCCACCACGGCGGCCAGCACCGCCATCGGCAGCGTCGCCCACCGGGTGGCGGTCAGCACCCGCGGCGTCATGATGACCGCCGCGGCGTCGATGCGGAAGATGTTGCGGATCAACACTGCAGCGGTCGACAGCAGGATGCCGCTGATGGTGGTCAGGGTGGCGGCCAGCAGACCGGAGATGACGATGATGGCCAACCATGCCGGTGCGTACTGGCCCAGCAGGGTGTAGAGAATCGGCCCGTCGGCGGCGGCGTCACCGACGATGCTCACCGCGGCCAATGCCACGAAGGACAGTGGTATGCACAGCATCAGCAGACCGGCCGCGGCGGAGAAGCAGGCCCGCTGTGCGGCGCCGGGGGTGCGTGCGGAGAACACCCGCTGCATGAGGTCGATGGCGACCAGGTTGCCAAGGCCGAGCGCGATGATGGTGGCCCAGTTGATCACGGCACCGGACTCGCTGGAGGTCAGCTGCGCCAGATCACCGGCGCCCATACCTTCGGGGGCGCTGAAACCGTGTGTGGAGGCAACCCAGATCACCAATGAGATCACCCCGACGATGTTGACCACGACGCACGCGACACCGGTATACACCGAGGCGAACATGCCTCCGCTGATGGTGTAGAGCAGCGCCAATGGGACGGTCAGCAGAATGCCGAAGGCGTAGGAGACACCGAGGAAGCGTTCGAGCAGGAATCCGACGGCGACCAGGTTGCCCGCCAGCAGGATGATGAAGCTGGCGATGGTCAGCGCGGATGACGCCACCTCGGTGCTGCGCCCGAAGCGGTTTCGGAAGTATTCCGGAAGTGTCACCACGTCGGCGGCCCGCATCCGCTTGGCAAAGAACAGGCCCATCAGCACCAGGCACAGGGCCAGCCCGATCGGCAGTGCCGCACCGGCCCAGAAGCCGAATGCCGCGGACAGATCGGCATTTCCGATGGTGGCGTTGGAGTCCACCGGCTGGGCGATCAGGACGGCGGTCACCAGGACGGCGGGCAGTGCACGACCGGCGACCAGGTAGTTCGAACAGTCACCGCGCACCCGGCGCGCGGAGATGACACCGCTGACGGTGAGGATGAGCAGGAATAGGGCAACGCCGGTGATGATCATGGCGGTCTCCATCGGGAGGTGGGGTATGGGGTGTTCGGCGACGTTGCCGGGGGAGAGGTGCGGATACCGCGCCATTGCGGTGTGGCTTCAGTTGGCGACGAGCGCCTTTCGGCCGAATGTCGCGAGCGGATGGGCGCCCTCCGGCAATGTCACCTCCCCCCGAGCGAGGCGCTGCTGCAGATAGCGGAAACTCTGTGCGGTCTGGGCGAACAGGTGCTCACCGGCGACAACCGGGGCCCGGGCGGGGATACCGTCACGGACGAAGGCCGGCAACGGCGCCACCTCGGTGTCGTCGTCGACATTGACGAACAGGGGGAACGAGTAGCGCTCTTCGGCGATCTTGCGCACCCGGTGGGTGGTCGCGACGAACTCGCCATTGGTCCAGATCTCCAGCAGATCGCCGATATTGAGTACGAAGGCGCCGTCGACGAGGGGTACGTCGACCCACGTCCCCGCGGCGTTGAGCACCTCCAGGCCGGGGGCGGTCGGTCGCAGCAGGGTGAAGCACTCGTAGTCGGTATGTGCGCCGATCCCCGGGCGGTCAGCGGCCGCCGGGTCGAACGGGTAATGGATGAGCCGCAACTGCGACGGCGGTGCGCTGACATGCCGATCGAAGCGGTCCGCCGGCTCGCCGAGCGCCACCGCGAACGCCCGTAGCAGCACCCGGGACAGTGCGAATACTGCGTCATACCAGGCGGTCACCGCCTCCCGGAAACCCTCCAGCTCGGGCCACTGATTGGGGCCGAGCAGCGGGTGACCGGCAAGATACCGGGGGTCATCGGCGGGGAGTTCGACGGACAGGTCGAACGCCTCCTTTGCGTCGACGGTGCCCGCCGCGAACACCTCTTCACCCGGCGGAACATAACCGCGATGGTTGGTGGAGTTGCCGATGTACACACGTCGCTTCTCGGCGTCGGGAAGGGCGAAGAATGCCTTGGTGTGCTCCAACAGCGCATCGAACAACGTGGGGTCGATACCGTGCCCGACGATCTGGGCGAATCCGATATCGCGTGCGGCGGCGCCGAGATGTCCGACCGCGGCGCGGTAGCCGGGTCCGGACTCCTCGAGCAGGCCCGACACGTCGAGCACCGGGATATCGGTGAAATCGGTGGTCATCATCAATCCTATTGGGCCAGTGCGGGTTCGGAGTGATCCAGGGTTACCGTCCACCGCCGCCGCACGGTTTCACCTGCGGCGCCGCGCTCATCGACGGTGACCTCGCCGGATACGAGTTCGGGTGCGAGGTCGTCGCCGACCCGGAACGGCAGCGACGATCGGGTGATGATCCAGCGGTCGGCATCCACGGTTCCCAGCGAGACCTCCAGGTCCATCAGGGCACGCGCGGTGTCCAGATCGGCCGCGGTCATGGCTTCTCGTAGCGGCATCCCCGGTGCCGGCGCACTCCCGTCGACGCGGCCGCGAACGTAGCCGAAATGCTCACCGACGCGCAGCAACATCCCCGCTCGGCCGGCGCCGTCGCGCAGGGACATCTCCAGACCGTGCGCTGCCGGCGGACCGGCCTCCCAGTCCTCGAAATAGTCACGTCCGACGCCGGTTTCGATGAGCACGTCGCCGGCCAGGTGCAGCCGGCCCCGATCGGGCAGCGGCTCGGCCGGGTGCAGATCGACCTCCCGCCGCCACGTCCAGTGCCCGCCGTCGTGGGTGAGGTGCCCGGCGAAGGCTTGCAGCCTGCACAACGCGATCAGGTCATCGCGGGTCAGTTCGTCCAGGGCAGCGGCGGTGATGGCCGGCATGTCCGCCGGGATGCGCAAGTCGATGTAGGACTGTCCGGCCTGCAACCACAGCACGTCGGTGGTGGTGTCCACGGCGGTGCCCGGTGTCGCCAGGGCCAGCCGACGCCACCTGCGATGGACGATATCGGCGCGGGTGACCTCGGTGCCGCGGCCGACGCGCCGAAGATAGCTCGGCCAGTCGCCGTGATGGGTGATGTCCTGCCCGGCGTCCCACGCCTCGGCGGTGCAGCCGAACCCGATCACCTCGGTACCGTCGGCGAGTGTGACCTGTCCCAGGGACATCGGCGCGGGCAGCGCGGCCAGGAAGTCGCCCAGCATCGCGGTCCCGATCAGCCAGAGCTCACCGTAGATCGCGGTGCCGTGTCCGGTGCCGACCCGCGCGAGCCCGGGTTTGGGTGGGTCGGTGTCCAGTCGGGCCAGCCGATACCGCGGTGCCGTGCGCGCCGGACCGCACCAGCGCGCGCCGCGCTCGTCGAGCTGCCAGGCCAGCGGCTGACCGCGCAGGTGCGCACCCACCACTAGCAGTGCGGCAGTGGGCAGACCGGCCCGCGCCGGCCACGGCGTCTCGGGTGCGGCCGCCGACGCCGCGCCGGGGAGCGCGACACCGTCGGTGCCCATCATCACCATCCGGGCCACCTCCAGCGCCAGCGCGTCGGCCCCCGCACGCGCAACCACACTGACCCCGAATTGCCCTCCCTGCGAATCCGTTCCGGAGGGCACGGCCACCGCGCACAGATCCATCAGGTTGCAGAAGTTGGTGTACGTGCCCAGCCGAGAGTTGACACCGACCGGGTCGGCGTTCACTTCCTCGATGGTGGGATGCCCGGTGGTGGTCGGGATGAGCAGGGCGTGACAGTCGGACAGCTCGGCCATCGCCGCCGCGGTCAGTTCGGACAAGCGGGTCCGGTCGGCCAGCAGCCGGGTGGCCGGCACCGTACCGGCCGCGGTGATGATGCCCGCCACCGTCGGATCCAATTGCGGCGCTCCGCGATGTGCGTCCACGAACACCCCGACCGCCTCATGGCGTTCGGCGACGAGCCCGCCGTCATACAGCAGCCGGGCGGCGTCCAGAAACGGGCCGAGGTCGATCTCGACGATCTCGGCCCCGTGCGCGGCGAGCCGGTCGGTCGCCGCCCGGAACGCCATCGCCCACTCATGGCCCAGTTCGGGCAGCGCGTGGGGGACCGCGACGCGGGGTGCGGGCGGTGCGGTCAGCGGGGCGTCGGCGGGGAAGCCTCGCGCGCCGCCGGCGATGACGCCGACCGCGGCCTCGGCGGTGCCGATATCGCGCGCGAAGACGGTGACACAGTCATAGGACCGGCAGGCCGGGATCACCCCGTCGGTCGGCACCACGCCGAGGGTGGGTTTGATACCCACGATCCCCTGCAGGGCGGCCGGTACCCGGCCCGACCCCGCGGTGTCGGTGCCCAGCGCGATATCGACGAGTCCGAGCGCGACCGCAACCGCCGAGCCGGAGCTGGAACCTCCCGAGATGTGGGTGGGGCGCCGGGCATCGCGCACAGCGCCGTGCGGGCTGCGGGTCCCGACCAGCCCGGTGGCGAACTGGTCGAGGTTGGTGGCACCGATGATGACCGCCCCGGCTGCGCGCAGCCGAGCCACCGCCGTGGCATCCTCGGCCGCGGGCCCGGCGGCGTAGCCCGGGCAGGCCGCCGTGGTGGCGATGCCGGCCACGTCGATGTTGTTCTTCACCGCGGCGACCAGGCCGGCCAACGGCAGCGATCGGTCTGCCGCGTCGACGGCTTCGGCATCGGCCAGCGCATCGGCGAACGGCCGCAACGTGATCCAGATCTCCGGGCGGGCGGCCGCCTCGATGGCGGCGTAGGCGGCCCGGACCCGTTCGGCGGCGCTCATGCCGGCCCACCCGGACCGACGACGACCAGCGGTGTGCCGGGGTCGACCTGATGCCCGGCCGAGACCAGGATCTGGGTGATGACACCGTCGGACGGCGCGCGCAGGACGGTCTCCATCTTCATCGCCTCCAGCGCCAATAGCGGCTGACCGGTGACGACCTGTTCGCCGACTGCCACGTCGACCTTCCATACGCTCGACGAGAACGGTGCGTCGACGCGGTGATCGCCGTCGCCGAGCACCAGATCCTCGGTGCCGACCGGAACGTTGGCCGCGGCCCGTTCGGCGCGGTCGAATTCTCCGGCGTGCTCCCACGCGGCCCGCTCCGCGGCGAACGCGCTCGCCTGCTGCGCCCGGAACGCGGCGATGTCCTCGGCGTTCTCGGCCAGGAAGCGGTCGTGTTCGGCCAGGGAAAAGGTCCCGTCGGTGATATCCACCGTGCCGCGCCCGGCCGCCATGTCCGCGCGCAGTTCCAGCAGTTCCTCGGCCGACACCGGATACCAGGAGATCCGGTCGAAGAACCGCAGCAGCCAGGGGCTGCCGGGCTCGAACGGGGCGGTGTCGCGGTACCGACTCCACACCTGGGTGGTCCGGCCGACGAATTGGTATCCGCCGGGGCCTTCCATACCGTAGATGCACAGGTAGGCGCCGCCGATGCCGACGGAGTTCTCCGCGGTCCAGGTGCGGGCCGGGTTGTACTTGGTGGTGACCAGCCGGTGCCGGGGGTCCAGGGGAGTGGCCACCGGGGCGCCCAGGTAGACGTCACCCAGTCCCAGCGTCAGGTACTCCGCCGCGAACACGGTGTCATAGACGCCGGCCTGGTCTGCCAAACCGTTGATCCGCCTGATGAATTCGATATTCGACGGGCACCACGGCGCATCGTCGCGCACCCCGGAGGTGTATCGGGCGATGGCCTCCCGGGTGGCCGGGTCGTCCCAGCTCAACGGGAGCCGGACCCGCCGGCTCGGCACCACCAGTTCGGAGGAGGCCGGCAGGTCGTCCTCGATCTCGGCGAGTAGCCCGAGTAGCCGCGGAACCGGCAGCACGTCGGGGTCGACGTGCACCTGCAGTGACCGGATCCCGGGAGTCAGGTCTTGAATACCTGCATGCGTGTCCGTCAATCTCTGATGCAGCGCGTGTACGCGGGCCCGCAACGCGAGATCCAGGACGATATCGCCGTATTCGACCAGTACGTTGTCATCGCCGCTGCGGCGGTAGGTGACTGTCGGTGCACCGTCGACACCGGCCCGCCGGGCCAGCACGCCGTCATCGCCGTCCCCGCCGCGGGGCAGTAGGTCGACCCGGCGGCGGCCCAGTGCGGTGCGCGATGGCGCGTCGGCGGCGCGGACGGCGACGAATCGCACGGTGTCACCGGGGCGCAGTTGGCCCAGTTTCCACCGCTGCCCCGACACTACGGTGACGGGGCAGACGAATCCGCCGAGGCTCGGGCCGTCGGGACCGAGCAGGATCGGGGTGTCCCCGGTGAAGTCCAGCGCGCCGACCGAATAGGCGTTGTCGTGGATGTTCGACGGGTGCAGGCCGGCCTCGCCGCCATCGGGACGGGCCCACTGCGGTTTGGGGCCTTCCAGGCGCACACCGGTGCGGGCGGAGTTGAAGTGCACCCGGTAGGCGGCCTCGAACAGGGTGTCCATATCGCTTCGGGTGAAGAAATCCGGTGCGCCGTGCGGCCCCTCGGTGACGGCGAGTTCCCATTCGGTGCCGAAAAGGGGGCGGTCCTGCGGTGGCACCGCGCCGCCGGATGTGACCTCGATATCTTTGGTGCGCAACACATCACCGGCGTGCAGCTCACGGCCCCCGTGTCCGCCGAACCCGCCGAGTGTGAAGGTCGATGCGCTACCGAGGTAGGCGGGCACGTCGAGACCACCGGCCAGCAGCACATAGGTGCGCAGGCCGGTCGTCTCGGCCGCACCGATGTCGAGTACGCCGTCGGCCGGGACGGTCACCGGTTCCCACATCGGCACGGGCACACCGTCGACGGTCACCAGGCATTCGGCGCCGGTGACACACACCCTCGCGGGGCGGGTGAACCGCAGCGCGGGGCCCGATGCCGTGCACTCCAGACCCGCGGCGTCGTCGGGATTGCCCAGGGCGCGGTTACCGAGCCGGAAGGACAGATCGTCCATCGGGCCACTCGGTGGCACGCCGACCTGCCACAGCCCGACCCGGCCGGGCACATCCTGGACGGTGGTGAGCAGGCCCGGCCGCTCGACGGTGATGCGCGGCCGGGGATCGGTCACCCCGGCGAGTGTCGCGGTGCTGTGTTCGGCGGCACGCACATCGGGGTGATCGAGGGCCGCACACAGCATTCCGATATTGGCCTCGATACCGTGCAGCTCGGTGTCGGCCAGGGCCTCACCCAGCCGGCTCAGCGCGGTGTCCCGGTCATCGGCACGGGCGATCACCTTGGCCAGCAAGGGATCATAGGAGGCGGTGACCTCGGTGCCGTCCTGCACCCAGCCGTCCACCCGGATATCGGGGAAGTGGTCGCCGTCTGGCAGGCGGACCGCGGTGATGGTGCCGACGCTGGGCCGGTAATCCCGGGTCGGGTCCTCGGCGTAGATGCGGGCCTCCACCGCGTGACCGCTCAACGGTACTGTGCCGCTGCGGTATTCGTCGAACATCTGCGCGTCGCCGGCGGCCAGCCGCATCATCCAGGCGGCCAAGTCCACACCGGTGACGGCCTCGGTGACGGGATGCTCGACCTGTAGACGGGCGTTGACCTCCAGAAAGGAGGCCTCCCGGCGTTCGGCGTCGTAGACGAACTCGACGGTGCCCGCCGAGCGGTAGTTCACCGACTCGGCCAGCGCCCGCGAGGTGGCGTGCAACTGGTCACGGATGTGGTCGGGAAGAGCCGGCGCGGGTGCCTCCTCGATGACCTTCTGGTGCCGGCGCTGCAGTGAGCAGTCCCGGTCGCCCAGGGACAGCACGCGTCCGGTGCCGTCGCCGAAGATCTGCACCTCGACGTGGCGGGCGTTCTCGACGTAGCGTTCGACGAACACCCCGGCCGAGCCGAAGCTGCGTTCGGCTTGGGACACCACCCGCTGATACGCCGAACGCAATTGTCCGGCATCCCGGCACACCTGCATGCCGATACCGCCGCCACCGCCGGTGGCTTTGAGCATCACCGGGTAGCCGATGGTGCCGGCGGCGTTCACCGCGGCGACCGGGTCAGCCAGCAGATCCGAGCCGGCGAAGATGGGGACGCCTGCCGCCCGGGCCGCGGCGCGTGCGGTGTGTTTGGTGCCGAACCGGCGCAACTGATCGGGGGTGGGTCCGGCGAAGGCAAACCCGGCCGCCTGCACCGCGGCGGCGAAATCGGCGTCCTCGGAAAGGAAGCCGTATCCGGGGTGCACGATCGTGGCGCCGCTGGCGGCGGCGGCGGCGAGAATGGCGTCGGTGCGCAGATAGCTGTCCCGCGGCGCCGCGGGTCCCACCCGCAGCGCCTCATCGGCCAGCGCGACGTGCGGTGCGCCGCGGTCGGCATCGGAAAAGACAGCGACAGCGCGCATCCCGAGGACATGCGCGGCGCGGATGAGACGGACCGCGATCTCACCGCGGTTGGCGATCAAGACCGTGTTCATGCGCCCACCCGGTCCCGCGTGACGATCATCTGAACCGGGGTCGGGTCGAAGGCGTTGCACGGGTTGTTGATCTGCGGGCAGTTCGACACCAGCACCAGGGTGTCGACATCGGCACGCAGCGCAACCCGCTTACCGGGGGCCGACAATCCGTCGACGATGCCGAGCGCGCCGTCGGGATCCACCGGCACGTTCATGAACCAGTTGATATTGCTGGCGAGGTCACGGGCGTCGAGTCCGTGTCGCGATCCCTCCAGCAGGAAGTTCTCCAGACAGCCGTGCTGGGCGCGGGTGTGCTGCCCGTAACGCAGGGTGTTGGACTCCTTCGAGCAGGCACCGCCCAGGGTGTCGTGCACACCCACCTCGTCGGCGACGACCGTCATCAGCGCGTCCCCGGTGTCCGCGCGCAGCACCGACCCGGTGGTCAGCGTGATCCGGCCCTGTCGGCGGATCGTCTCCGGCGCCGAGTACCGCACGCCGGTATCGGCAGCGGAGTAGAGCAGGCAGTCGACGGCCTGATTACCGGCCAGGTCGACGATGGTCAGCACGTCGCCGGCGGCCACGATCGCCGACCAGGCAGCGCGTGCCGGCACGAACTCGTCCAGGACGACGGTGCCGGGAATCAGCGCGGGCAACCCCGCAGCGGTGGTGCTCACAGTTGTCCCCTCGCGATGAGGTCGGCGTCGGTGTTGGCGATCGCCTGGCGGTGCTCGGGCCCCAACGGGCCCACCAACTCTCCGTCGGTGAGGCGATTCAGGTCGGCGGGAGCAGGCCAGGCGTGGATCAGCAGTTCAGAACAGGTGAATTCGGGTCGCGGGTCCAGCGGGTGCGCGGTATTGGCCAGCAGCACAACGGCATCCACGTGCAACAGCAGGTCCACCGCGGTGCCCGCACCCGCCGATCCGAGCCAGTCGAAGGTGCCGTCGGCCCGCACCCGGACACCCTGGAAGAACGACACCGACGGCGGCAGGTCGCGGCGGTCCAGCCCGTGTTTCAGGGCGGCGAGGGTGAACAGTTCCCGGCCGGCCGGGGACGGCGACTCCGGTGCGGCCGCGCCGTAGCGTTCCAGGTTGCCTGCCCGCGTGGAGGTTCCGGTCAGCGCGTCATGGGCGCCGGAGGTGTCGGACACGATGGTCGCGAGCACCCGGCCGAAACCACTGAGCAACGGGTGACCGACGCCCAGATAGGCCTGCCAGGGCACCTTCACGGTATCGGCGACATTGAGTCGCTCATGGGGTGCGTCGGCCCGGTGCAACAGCAGGTGCGCGCACGCCGCACCGTTCGGGTCGGCGAACCGGACCCTGGTGCCGCGCGCGAGTACCGCGCTCGAATAGCCGCCGGGCGCTACGGTTTCGGACCACACCAGTTCATCGGGGGACACCCCGTCAGGTGTCGTCGGGGACGTCGACGCCGGGATGTGTCGCATGAATTGCGCGGTGCGCCCGTGCTGGGCGCGTGCATGCGCCCGGGCCCCTGCCGTGGTGGCGGTTTCGGACGCCGTGTCGGTGCTGCTCACTGACCACCCTCGCGAAGTCGGGAGCCCGCCGCGCGGCGGGCTTTCTGTCGACTGACAGTTTTCGCGCTCCGGAAGCGATGGTGGTTGCGGCGATGTAACCGATGATTCGGATGCTGTTAACAGCGTGCTGCGATTGTTTCTGTCAAGTGACAGGTATTGGCGCGCGCTGCCGTCCCTATGATTGAGCCCGCAAGGAGGGCAAGTGATGTTCGGGCGCCCCGTGACAGCGGACTTCGACCTGTCGGGCGACGAGCTGCGGATCGTTGCCGGGTACGTGGCCACCGCCGCCGACGCGCTGCTCGCGCGATACGAACACGTGCACCCCGAGGACACCCGGCCACGCGAGGCCGTCGCGGCGGCGTGGCTTTTCGTCGACGGTGCGCCGCGCACCAGGCTGCAACGGAGCGCATCGATGAAAGCGCACCGCGCGGCGGCGAGCGCTGCCGATGAGGTCGCGCGGCTGGCCGCCCAGGCCGCCGGCGACGCCGCGGCCGGCGCCTACCTGCATCCGATCGCCAGGGCACACCAGGTTGGCCACATCCTGCGCGCGGACGCCAATGCCGCACGGATCGCCGAGATCACCGCCGCCGACCCGGCCGCCGCGCACGCCAGTATCGCGCGTTCGGTCGGTCGCGCCACGCCCGCGTTGCGGGAGATCCTGCGACGCTATCCGCCCGTTGCGCCGGGACGCAGCCGCCGCGCTGCGCTGCTGGCATCCCTGGACGGCGCGCTGCGGGCCACCCCCTAGAACTGGGCAAACGCCGGATGCGGACGCCCCGCGCGCCGATGCCCCGTTGCTACGATTGCCGGCGTGCCTGACGAAACCACGCCCGAGGACGCCGTCCACCAGGACACCGTCCCCGAGGACTCCGGCTCGGGAGACGAGGCCAACGAGGTGACCGGCAGCACGCCCGCCGCTGCCGAGCCGCCGGCGGAGGGCTCCGGGCGCAGCCCCGTGGTCATCGCCGTCATCGCGATGCTGGTGTCGATCGCCACCCTGGGCGCCTCGGCGTATATGTGGCGCAATCCGCTGACCCCGATCGACGCCCCCACCGCGGCGCCGGCGGAGCCGCCGGAGCCGACCTTCACCGATGCCCAGCGCGACGAGGCGAAGGCCAAGGTGTGCGATGCGTTCCTGGTGGTCAGCTCCGGGGTGGCCAACAGCAGCGCGCTGCAGGCCGCCGACGGCGACGCCGTCGGCGCCATCGCGATCGCCACCAACGCGCGGCTGGCGCTCTACGGCGGCGGGCAGTACATGCTCAGCCGGGTCGACCCGGCGACCGAGCCGCAGCTCGCCGAGGCCGCACGGGCCTTCGGGAACGCACTGATGGATGTCGGTGCCGCCGCTGTCGCCCAGATTCCCAGCGATGACCCCGCCCATCAGGAACGGGTGCAGGACGCCGACGCGGAGAACGCCAAACTGCAGGGATTCTGCACCCCGCAGTAGACCTCAGCCCGCGGCCGGGTCCGGGGTGCGGACCCCGTACGGCGCCGCGTCGAGCAGGGTCACCGACACCAGCGCCCCGCTGGGCACCCGGTAGCTGCGCTGCTCCCCGGGGCGGGCACCGGAGATCGCATCGCCCAACGGGGACTGCGCCGAACACACCTCCAGATCGCCGAGCTCGGCGATCGGGGTGCCCAGCAGGAAGGTCTCCGTCTCGTCGGTGCCGTCGAAGCGCACCGTGAGGATCATTCCGGGTTCGGCCACCCCGTCGTCGGCCGGGACCTCGTTGACGGCGGCGTTCATCAGCAGATCCTGGATCTGCCAGATCCGCGCCTTGCGCGCCTGATGCGAATCCCAGTCGTTGGCGTCGTCATCGGCGTTGACTGCCAACAGGTCCACCAGCTCGGCCTCCATCCGCTCCCGGGCTTGCCTGCTGATCCACACCTGGTGATTGGCGCGCATGGGTTCTCCTCGTCCACCGTCGATCGGTCCGTTCACCCGATGGTGGCTCGGCGAGGCCCCCGGGGGTTTGCCCGGATCGGACAACTGCAGGCCTGGCGTTTGTCGGTGCCCGACATGACCTACGGTGTCGGATGCGCGGCGAGCTCGATCGTCATGGCCAGCCGCTTGTGCGCGTCATCGAGATCGAGGTTGGTCACCTGGGCCATCTTGCGTAGCCGATACCGCACGGTGTTCTCGTGCACGCCGAGCGCCTCACCGGCTTTGGTGAGATCGCCCTGGGCGCTCAGCCAGGCACGCAACGTCGCCACATACTGGGTGGACTGTGCGGCGTCGTGGCGTCGAAGTTCGGCCACCGGACCGCGCGCAGGCACCCGGGTGGATCTGGCCGCCGTGCGCAGTCGCTGCAGCAGAATGTCGTGCCAAGATTCGTCGTAGGCGGGCACGGCATCGGGGGTCGAGGGGTCTTCGTGCAGGGCCAGGCATTCGTCGGCCTCCTGGCGGGCGGCGGCCAACTCGACGACCTGGGCCGGTGCGCTGATCCCCGCCCGGATCGTGGCATGCGCGGGTAACGCGGCACGCATCGAGCGCACCCAGTGCCGGGCCACTTCCACCGCGTCGCTCGGCAGCACGGTGTAGAGGGTATTGCGGCCCAGGCTGCTGCGACCCGGCCGCGACCAACCGAATCCGGAGGTGGCGTGTTCGAAAGCCAGCAGCAGCGCGGCATGCGGTTCACCCGGGATATCTGCGTGCACCGCGATCACCCGCAACGCGGACCGGCTCAACCCGAGCCGGCTGGCGGCGGTCGCGGCATCCGCGGAACCCTCCAGCAGCCGTGCCACCAAATCGGACTCGACCTGACGTTCGAGGTCGGCGCTGGCGCGGGAACGCAACACATGCATCGCCACCGTGCGGGCACCGTCGGACAGGGCCCGCCGTCGGGTGTCGTCCAGGGGTTCGCGGCACGTCGCCCAGACCGAGCCGAGCAGTTCGCGGCCCGCCCGCACCGCCACCACCGTCCGGCCGGTGAGGCCGTGCGCGGGCTCGGCTGCGATGAAGAGCGGCTCATCGGAGTGCGAGAGATGCGCGAAAACACCACGTTCGCCGAGGACGTCGCGAAGGGCCGCGGGGGTCTCACGGTTCAGTACGGTTTCGGCCCTGGCCGCATCGGCGTGCGCCTGAAGCCGCGAATGGGCCAGCAGATGCGACCCGGCATCCTCGATCGTGACCGCGCAACCGATCGAGTCGGCCACACTGTCGGCCAGCGCGAACAGATCGGTGGGGCCCCGCCCCGCCGCCGTCTCGCGGCCCTCCAGCACCAGGCCGTAGACGATGGCGGCCAACTCGCTCCACGACACGGTGGGATCCACCATGAGCACCGCGATATCGGAATCCTCGGCGGCCACCGCGTCGGCGCGGCACAACACCGCGACCGACTGGCTCGCGGTTGCCCACCGCAACGCTTCCGGCACCGAACCCGCGCCCACGGCGAGCAGCACATCGCCGATGGCCGTGCCCGAGTGCTCGGTCGCCTCGGGCAGCACCACACTGCGCAGTACCGTCGCGCGGGTTGCTGCCGAACCGGACATCCGAACGCCGTAACTGCCCAGGACGTTGACCAGGCGGTCCAGGGTGACCACGTGTCGCTCCTATGTCGTTGCGGACACCCAGCCTAGACAGGCCCCGCCAACCGGATCCGCAGCCGGGTTGCCGCGATATCGTGGCCGGCCTCCAGGTCGTCGGCGAGCGCATCGGCACGGCCGATCAACGCGGTGGTGTCGATGCCATACGGGGCGGGCACCTCGATGCCCCGAAGCCGTTGCGCCGCCCGGCGCAGCAGCGCGGCCGCACCCGAGCGATTTCCGCGCTGCACGTGGGTGATACCGACGGCCAGTTGCGCCAGCCCCTGCCACAGCACTCGTTCGGTAGCGGGACCGTCCTTCCACGCCGACTCCAGCACCTCGTGCGCGCCGAATGCCTGCCCGCGGTCGAGCAACTCTTGGGCATAACGCAGCGTCTGCGTCGGCGACAGTCGGAGATCCTCGGCTATCCGGGGGACGCCGACACTGCCGTAGGGCAGTGGCCGGCCCAATGCATCGCGGGGCCGGGTGTTGCGGGGACGCCCATTCTCATCGCGGTCGCGCTCGGTATCTGAACCCACACCCACAGCTTGCCGCAATCGCCCGATCACGACATTCCGATAGCTGTGGCGAACCATAGCGACCGATGAATGATCGAACTCAGCAGGCGACGTACCGACGAATCGAGCACAACCACCGAACGAATGTCAAATTGTCGGGCACGTCAACGTAGGCGGCCATTTTGAGCAAACCTCATATAGTTTCCAACCATGGTGAATCCTCTGGCGTCCGCGCTGGCTGAGTCGCTGACCGCCAGTGCCAACGATCTGGTCCTGCTCACCGACGGTCAGTGGATTCGCCATCCCTGGCCGGAGATCTACACCCGAGCGGAAAACGTCGCCGAATTCCTGATCGATGCGCAGGTCAGCCGCCTCGGTCTCGTCGGTGAACCGACCGCCGAGTTGATCGGCGCGGTCATCGGCGCGTTCCTGGCCGGGGCGGCGGTGTCGATTCTGCCCGGTCCCATCCGCGGGGCCGATACCGCCCAGTGGGCGCACGCCACCCGGACGCGCTTCCGCCACATCGCGGCCGGGCGCGTCGGCAGCCAAGGTGTCTATCTGGAAAAGCTTTCCACCGCAGGAGAATTACCTGAACTCGTCGATCTCGCGACGATAGCCCACCCGCGCCGTTCCACGGGTCTGACGCTACCGTCGGCGTCCGCCCCGGTGGCGATCATGCAAGGCACCGCCGGGTCGACCGGAACACCCAAGACCGTGCAACTGCCGCCGGCCTCGGTGCTGGCCAACCTGCGCGGCCTCAACGACCGGATCGGCGTCCACGACGGCGACATCGGCTGCTCCTGGCTGCCGCTCTACCACGATATGGGCCTGAGTTTCCTGCTCTCCGGGGCGTTGAGCGGCACCACCGTGTGGCAGGCACCCACCTCGGCATTCCAGGCCTCACCGTTTCGTTGGCTGAACTGGCTGTCCGAGAGCGGCGCCTCGGTCACCGCGGCGCCGAACATGGCCTACGGCATGATCGGAAAGTACTCACGCCGCGTCACCGATGTCGACCTGTCGGCGCTGCGGTTCGCCCTCAACGGCGGTGAGCCCGTCGACTGTGAACTGACCGAGCGCTTCGCCATCGAGATGGCCCGCTTCGGCTTCTCCGCGGGGGCACTGTCTCCCTCCTATGGCCTGGCCGAATCGACCTGCGCAGTCACAGTTCCGGTACCCGGTGTCGGTATGCGCGTCGACGAGACGCTCTTCACCACCGAGGGCGGCAGTGCGCCACGGCGGCACGCCGTGCTGGGGGAGGCCATCGCGGGAATGGAAATCCGCATCGAACCCTACGACAGCGCTGCCGCCGACGTCGCCGACCGCGAACTCGGCGAGATCGCGATCCGCGGCACCTCGATGTTCTCCGGCTACCTCGGTGAGACTCCCCGCAGCGCCGAAGAGTGGTTCCGCACAGGCGATCTGGGCTATTTTGCCGATGGCGGACTGGTGGTGTGCGGGCGCGCCAAGGAGATCATCACCGTGGCCGGTCGCAATGTTTTCCCGGCCGAGGTCGAGCGCATCGCCGCTTTGGTGCCCGGAGTTCGTGAGGGCGCCGTGGTGGCCGTCGGTGTCGGCGAGGGTTCCATTCGTCCCGGACTGGTGGTCACCGCCGAGTTCCGCGGACCCGACGAGCCCGGCGCCCGCGCCGCACTGATGCAGCAGGTCGCCTCGGGATGCGGTGTGGTGCCCGCCGACGTGGTGTTCGTCAAACCCGGCACGCTGCCCAGGACATCCTCGGGCAAGTTGCGCAGGCTCGAAGTCAAGCGTGGCCTCGAGGTCGGCGCCTAACGATTCATCGAATTCCACGGGCAGAACGCCATCGTCGCGGTACCCACCACGAAGGACGCGACATCCTCGGGCACCGAGTCCGATGCCATCACATTGTCGACCACCGACAGCTGGCTGACGCCGGTGTCCATGATGTGGCACAGGCTTTTAGCGCTCGCCAGGGCGGTGCTTGCGGTATAGAACTCGGGAATGATGCCGGCATTGGTCAGCGCATTCAGATACGCACCTTCGGTCTTCGGATCGGCCTCGGCTTGCGCCGCACCGAGGAGCGCAGCCGACGCCACGGTGAGGGCGGCCAAGCCGCCGAACAGACTTCTGTGCATGCCACGAAGTTAGGCCATCGGCACCACTGCGCGCCGTTCATTCCTGCTTTCGTGGCCCATCCGCAACAATGAACGGTGATGGCGACCACGCATGAGACCCGGCCCGGCCCGATCGTCCGGCTGGCCACCCGCGCGACCCGCCGCCGGTTGGGGCTGCCCGCTCCGAAGTGCGCGTACCGGGTGACCCGCGATCTGGCGGTGCCGATGCGCGACGGTGTCCGGCTGCTCACCGACCTGTACACGCCGGCGACCGACCCGTCCGGCACGGTGTTGATCCGGACGCCATACGGGCGCACCAACCTACCGGCCACGGTGACAGCAGGAATATATGCCGAGCGTGGTTACCGAGTTGTGATGCAAAGCGTGCGAGGAACTTTCGGCTCAGACGGCGACTTCGAACCCGGCGTCGCCGAAGCCGAGGACGCCGCCGACACGGTGGCCTGGATGCGCGAACAGCCCTGGTTCGACGGCCAGTTCGCCACCGTCGGATCCTCCTATCTCGGTTTCACCCAGTGGGCATTGCTGGTCGACCCGCCCCCGGAGCTGAGCACCTCGGTGATCGGGATGGCCCCGCATGACTTCGCCGAATCCGGCTGGAGCACCGGGGCATTCGCGTTGGCCGACTTCCTCACCTGGAGCTTTCAGGTCGCCCGGCAGGAAGACGGCGGCACGCTGCGCACCGTGCTGCGGATGGCCACCCTGCCGTGGCGGCTCAAACGCCCCCTTCGCGCGGTGCCGCTGAGCGACGCCGGCGCGAAGATCCTGAAGGGTCGCGCCCCGTGGCACGAGTCCTGGCTGCGCACCCCCGACCCGGCGGACCCGTACTGGCGTCCCAGCCGGCTCGGCCACGCGCTGCAGCGGGTCGATACACCGGTGCTTCTCGTCAGCGGTTGGCAGGACGTTTTCCTGACCCAGACCCTGGATCAGTACCGGCAGCTGGCAGACCGCGGCGTAGAGCCGGCGCTCGTGATCGGTCCGTGGAGCCACGGGGACGGCGGCGGCGACGTGCTGCGCGATTCGTTGCGCTGGCTGGACGGCGAACGTCCCGGCGAGGTGCGCGTGCACGTCACCGGTGACGGGGGATGGCGGCAGCTGCCGTCCTGGCCGCCCCCGGCCGCGCAGCGAGTGCTGTACCTGCAGCCCAGGGCCAGGCTCGGCGCGGATCCGGGACCGGACGGCGCGGCGGTGGCCCGGTTCGTCTACGACCCCGAGGACCCGACGCCGACCATCGGCGGGCGGTTGTTGTTCGCCCCGCGCGGCTATCGCGATGACACCGAACTGGCCGCCCGCGCCGACGTCGTCACCTTCACCGGCACGGTGCTCGATGAACCGCTCGAGGTGATCGGCGTGCCCCGAATCGAGTTGGCGCACAGCACCGATACCGGCTGGGCGGATGTATGGGTGCGGATCGGCGAGGTGGACGCGGACGGCCGCTCCCGCAATGTCAGCGACGGCTACGTCAGCCGGGCGCCCGGGGGCGAGAACCCGTGGAGTCTGGACCTGGACCCGATCGCGCACCGCTTCGCCGCCGGTTCCCGGATCCGGGTCTCGATCGCCGGTGGGTCCCATCCTCGCTTCGCCCGAAACCCGGGCACCGGGGAACCGGTGTGGTCGGCGTCGCGATTGCTGCGCGTCACCCACACGATCGGACCCGGGTCACGGCTGACCCTGCCCGTCCCCGAGTGATTTGCGCACCCTCGGTAACGCTGGGCGTTACACATTGTGCGCAAACGCCGGTACTAGCGGACTTTCAGGACCACCTTGCCCGCAGCGGCGCGATTCTCCAGCGAGGCGATGGCCTCCCCGGCACGCTCCAGCGGATACACGATGGGCTCGGGTGCGCGGACCGCGCCGGAGGCCAGCAGCGGTGCCAGTTCGGCCCACTGCTGCCCCAGATAACCCGGATGCGTGCCCGACCAGGCGCCCCATCCGACGCCGACCACGTCGACGTTGTTGAGCAGCAGCCTGTTCACCTTCACCGTCGGGATGTCACCGCCGGTGAAGCCCACCACCAGCAGTCGCCCGCCCGGGGCCAGCGAGCGCAGCGAGTCCGTGAAGCGGTCACCGCCGACCGGGTCGAGCACGATGTCCACGCCCCGGCCGCCGGTGAGCTCCTTGACCGCATCCTTGAAACCATCGGCCGGCACCACATCGGATGCGCCTGCCGCGCGGGCGATCTCACCCTTGTCCGCGGTGCTCACCACGGCGATGGTGCGCGCCGCCCCGAACGCCGGGGCCAGCCGCAGCGTCGAGGTGCCGATACCGCCGGCCGCGCCGTGCACCAGCACCGTCTCCCCGTCGGCGATCCGGCCGCGGGTGCGCAGCGCGCAGTGCACCGTCAGATCGTTGAACAACACCCCCGCGCCGGCCTCGAAGGACACCGCGTCGGGCAGCGCGAACACCCGGTCCTCGGGCAGCACCACCACCTCGGCCATCCCGCCGGTCAGCATGGTCAACCCGGCGACCCGGTCGCCTGCGGCGAACGCCGATCCCGCGGGCGCGCTGCGCACCACGCCGGCCACCTCGGCGCCCGGCACATAGGGCAGCGGGGCCTTGTACTGGTAGAGGCCACGGGTCTGCAACGCATCCGGGAACGCCACCCCGGCCGCGTACACCTCGATGACCACCCCATCCGCGGCGGGTTCGTCGATGTCCACCAGCTCGGCAGCGCCGGGACCGTCCAACCGGGGTATCTGAATAGCGCGCATGACTGACCATTTAACATGCGTCAAGTGATCAAGGCACGAGCCGCGGTACTGCTGGAACCCGGACAGGACCCGCAGCTCACCGATATCGAACTGCGCGACCCGGTCGGTGACGAGGTGCTCGTGCGCATCGACGCCGTCGGGATCTGCCACACCGACATCACCATGGCGTCCCTGTTTGCCAAGACACCTGTGGTGTTCGGGCACGAGGGTGCCGGCACCGTCATCGCGGTCGGCCCCCAGGCCCGCCGCCGGGTCGGGGAGCAGGTCGTGCTGACCTTCGCCAGCTGCGGTGACTGCGGTAACTGCACACACGAGCGGCCCGCGTACTGCGACCACTCCACCAACCTCAACATGCGCGGCAGCCGACGTGACGAGACGAGCCCGTTGCGCCTGGACGGCACACCCATCACCGGTGGCTTCTTCGGGCAATCCAGCTTCGCCGGCCACGCCATCGCCGGCAGCCGCAACGCGGTGCCGCTGCCGGACGGCGTCGACCCGGTGCTGGCCGCCCCCCTGGGCTGCAGTGTGCAGACCGGCGTCGGCGCGGTGCTCAATGTGATCGGCCCGGCCCCCAGCATCGTGGTCTTCGGCGCCGGTGCCGTCGGGCTGTCGGCGGTCATGGGCGCCCGCATCGCCGGTACCGGCACCATCATCGCGGTCGATCCGATCGCCGAGCGGCGCGCGTTGGCCACCGAGCTGGGCGCCACCGTCACCCTCGACCCGACCGCGGTCGATGCCGCCGCTGAGATCGTGAGCCTCACCGGGGGCGTTGCCGCCGCGGTGGACACCACCGCGCGCGCGGACGTGATCGCCTCCGCGGTCGGGGTGCTGGCCGCGCGCGGCACGTTGGCCCTGGTCGGCCTCGGTGCCGCGACGGCCGAGCTGCCGGTCACGCTGATCATGGCGAAGGGCCTGACGGTGCGGGGCGTGGTCGAGGGCGACAGCGACCCGCAGGTCTTCATCCCGCGGCTCGCGCAGTTCCACCAGCGCGGTGAGCTCCCGCTGGAGGCGTTGGTGAGCAGGTACGCGTTCGACGACTTCGGCGCCGCATGGGCCGCCGCGAAGGCCGGTACGGCGATCAAACCGGTCCTGGTCCCCGGGCGTTAGGATCGCAGCCCAGGCAAAGCCTGTCCAACGGCAACGGCGCCGACTGATTGGAGCAATGATGACGCTGCCAGTGCTACCTCCGGGAAACACCGTGCACGTACGTTCCTTCGACGGGACTCGGCTGCACGCGCGCGTGTTCGGCCCGGAGAACGGTTATCCGATCGTGCTGGCGCACGGCATCACCTGCGCCATCGAGGTCTGGGCCCACCAGATCGCCGACCTGGCGCGCGACTACAAGGTGATCGCCTACGACCACCGCGGGCACGGCCTCAGCGAGGCGCCGCGCGGTCGAACCGGCTACAGCCTCAACCACTTGGCCGCCGATCTGGACGCGGTGCTCGACGCCACCCTGGCGCCGGGCCAACGCGCGGTGATCGCCGGACATTCGATGGGCGGCATTGCCATCAGTTCCTGGTCGCAACGCTATCCGCACCGCGTCGAGCGCTGTGCCGATGCTGTCGCGTTGATCAACACCACCACCGGGGACCTGCTGCGCGATGTGCAACTGGCCCAGGTTCCCCCGGCGCTGGCCGCCACCAGAATCCGTGGCGCGGGGACCCTGCTGAAAACGTTCGGCGCCACCCCGGTGCCCAAGCTGGCCGACCGGGCCAACAAACGTTTCGTCGCCTACCTGGCGGTCGGCCGCGACGCCGACCCCTCGGTGGCCGATTTCGTCTATCGGCTTTTTGCGTCCACTCCACCTGCCGGCCGTGGCGGGTGGGCCCGGGTGCTCGTCGATGGTGTTGGCGCACAGCATATTTCGTTGCGAAATCTGACGGTGCCCACGATGGTCATCGGCAGCACCAAGGACCGACTGTTGCCGATCAACGCCTCGCGCCATATCGCCGAACACGCGCCCAATCTGGCCGAGTTCGTCGAGCTGCCCGGGGGACACTGCGCCATCCTGGAGTGCCCCGACCAGGTGAACAGCAAGCTGCGCGCACTCGTGGAGAATGCGGCCCGGCAGCGGCTCAGCTCGTGAGGTAGGCCGCCACCTCGTCCGCCGCGCGATACCCCGAACGGACCGCCCCGTCCAGGAAGCCTGTCCACCTGTCGGCGGTTTCGGTTCCCGCCCAGAAGATCCCGTCCACCGGAGCCCGCAGCTGCCTGCCGTGGGCGACCCAGGCACCCGGCGGCACGGCGGCGGTCGGCCCGCCCGGCGCGAACGGCTCGGCGCTCCAGCAGTGATCCAGGTAGTCGACGGGTTCGGCGGCGGCGGCGCCGAACAAGGTGGTGAAGCACCCCAGCGCGCGTTCCCGGCGTTCCTCGGGCGCCAAGTTGTCGAAGGTGCGTGCGTCGGCGAATCCCAGCAGGATCCCCGGACCGTCATCGCTGGGGCTGACATCGAAGGTGATGAAAATCGGGCCCTCATCGGAGAGTGCCTCGCCCGAGCATCCACCGGCGCGCCAGAACGGTGTGTCGTAGGCGGCGTAGGCCTTGCTGAGATTGCCCTGCGGCCAGTGGGCCGGAAGGTCCTGATAACCCTCGGGCAGCGCGGGATCGAAGGTGATCGCGCCGCGGTGCGCGGGCGCGACCGCCAGCACGACCGCGGCCGCGGTGTGCTCGCCCTTGGCCGACTCCACGGTGAACCCCGATCCGGTGCGCGTGATACGACGCACCGGGGCCTCGGTGCGCACCCGGTCACCGAGATCGGCGGCGATACGCTGCGCAATCTGCTGGGTGCCCGCCGGAAAGCGGTCCTGCTGGGCGCCACCCTTGACGTCGAGCATCCGGCCCAGCCCGCCGGCAGCCTTGACGTAGCGCACCGCGTGCAGCATCGACACATCGGCGGGTTCGCACCCCCACGTGACCCGCGCCATGATGGCCATCAGGTTGCGGGTTGAGGCGCTGGCGTGCACCGCGCGCAGCCACCCCTCCAGACTCTTCTGGTCCAGCCGTTGCGCCGCCGGGGCGGTCCAGCTGTCGGACACCGGGATCAGTCGGCTCAGCCGGTCGAAACGCCACTGAATGCGGGACACGTCGAGCAACTCGATCAGGGACAGTTTGGGAATGGTGCTGCGATAGGAGCGCACTTTGCCGTGCCAGCGGATGAGGTTTTTGCCGCGGCTGTAGGTGGGCACGGTGGCACAACCCAGTTCGGCGGCCAGTGCGATCACCGCGTCCTGGGTGGGGCCGACGAAGGTCGCGCCCAGGTCGACCGGCACGCCCGCCAGCGTCGCGGTGTAGGAACGGCCGCCGACGCGGTCCCGGCCTTCGAGCACCACCACCTGGTGTCCGCGTTTGGTCAGCTCGCGCGCCGCTGACAGTCCTGCGAAGCCGGCCCCCACCACGATCACATCGGTCACGCCCCCCTTCCTACGCGATTTCGGCGTGAAAACGTACGGTATGCGCACGTTTTCACGCCGAAATCCCAGTAGGGTGCCCGCTGTGAAGGTGATGACTGCGCTCTTCGGTCCGATCGGAGCCATCGAGCGCGCGCAGGCGCTGCGCGATGCCGGTGCCAGCGGGGTGTTCACCTTCGAGGGGCCGCACGACGTGTTCACGCCGTTGACGCTGGCCTCGACCGTGCAGGGCCTCGATTTCATGACCAATGTGGCGATCGCCTTCCCGCGCAACCCGATCCACCTCGCGCACCAGGCGATCGATCACCAGATCCTGACGAAGGGCCGGTTCACCCTCGGCCTGGGCACCCAGATCCGCACCCAGATCGAGAAGCGGTTCGGCGCCGACTTCGACCGCCCGGTCGCACGCATGACCGAACTCGTCGCCGCGTTGCGCGCCATCTTCGACACCTGGTCCAGCGGTGCGCGGCTGGACTTCAGAGGCGAGTTCTACCGGCACACCCTGATGACCCCGACGTTCACCCCGCGCGACAACCCGTACGGGCCGCCACCCATCTACGTCGGCGCGTTGGGCCCGCGGCTGACCAAGGCCACCGCCCAGCACGCCGACGGTCTGCTGGTGATGCCGTTCGGCAACAAGAAATTCCTGCACGAGGTGACCATGGCCGCCGTCGACGAGGGGCTCGCCGCGGGCGGGCGCACCCGCGCGGACCTGGCGATCGTGCCCGAGATCATCGTCTCGGTGGACTCCGACGTCAACGCCGACCACGCCGCCACCCGGCAACTGCTGGCCTTCTACGGGTCCACGCCGGCCTACAAGCCGGTGCTCGACATCCACGGCTGGGGGGACCTGCAGCCCGAGCTGAACGCACTGTCCAAGCAGGGCCGCTGGACCGAGATGGGCGCCCTGATCGACGACGACGTGCTGCACACCATCGCCGCCTGTGGCACCCCGGCCCAGGTGGCCGCCCATATTGAGGACCGCGTCGAGGGCATCTCGGACCGGATCTGCATCTATCAGCCCGGCCCGATCGAGGTGGAATTGCTGGCGCAGATCGTTGACGAGTTGGCGACCTGAGCGCCTAAGCTGGGTGGTACGGGGCAGGACCACAAGGAGGTTGTCCGATGGCCGACGCGCAGGACACGCCATACCGCGCAGCGGAACCGCAGTTCAGCGACGTTCTCATCATCGGGGCGGGCATCTCGGGCATCAACGCCGCCTACCGTATTCACCAACGCAACCCCGGGCTGAGCTACACCATTCTGGAGCGCAGGCAGCGCATCGGCGGGACGTGGGATCTCTTCCGTTATCCGGGGATCCGCTCCGACAGCGATATCTTCACGCTGAGCTTCCCGTACGAGCCGTGGACCCGGCGTGAGCACGTCGCCGACGGCGCCGATATCCGCGAGTACCTGACCGCGACCGCCCACAAGTACGGCATCGACCGCCATATCAGCTTCGACACCCGGGTGTCGTCGGTGAACTGGGATTCGGCGACCGATACCTGGACGGTGCACGCGCAGACCGCCGGCGCCGACGTCACCCACCGGTGCCGGTTCCTGTTCTTCGGCACCGGCTACTACAACTACGACCAGGCCTACACCCCGGAGTTCGCGGGGATCGACACCTTCTCCGGGACCGTCGTGCACCCACAGTTCTGGCCCGCGGACCTCGACTATGCCGGCAAGCGGGTGGTCGTGATCGGCAGTGGCGCGACCGCCGTCAGCCTGGTGCCCGCGCTGGCCGACAAGGCCGGGCACGTCACCATGCTGCAACGTTCGCCGACGTACATGATGTCGATGCCCGCGGTGCCCAAGCCCATGCAGGCGGTCCGGAAGATGCTGCCGCGCAAGATCGCTCATCAGGTCGTCCGGTTCCGCAACGCCTGGTACCACTTCCTGCTGTACATGTTCTTCCGCAAGGCGCCCAAGCTGGGTCGCGGGCTGATCCGCAAGGCGAATACCGCCGAACTGCCCCCCGGCTATCCCGTCGACATCCACTTCAAACCGCGCTACAACCCGTGGGATCAGCGCATGTGCCTGGTGCTCGACGGAGATTTGTTCGAGGACATCAGCGCCGGGCGCGCCGACGTGGTGACCGACCGTATCGAGCGGATCGACGAGAACGGGATCGTGCTGGCCTCCGGCGCGCGGATCGACGCCGATATCATCGTCACCGCCACCGGCCTGCAGCTGCAGTCCCTCGGCGGTATCGAGATCAACGTGGACGGCAAGCGGATCGATCCCGCCGACCGCTTCGTCTACAAGGAGTACTTGCTCGAGGACGTGCCGAACATGGCCTGGTGCATCGGCTACACCAACGCGTCCTGGACGTTGCGTGCGGACATGACCGCCCGCGCGGTGGCCAAACTGTTGGCGTACATGGATTCCCACGGGTACACGCATGCCTACCCGCATCTGGGCTCGGAGTCGATGCCGGAGAAGCCGACGTTCGATCTCGACGCCGGATACGTCAAACGGTCCCCGCACACCTTGCCCAAATCGGGGACCCGCCGGCCGTGGAATGTGCGGCACAACTATGCGCTCGATATCGTCGAGCACCGTTTCGACCGGATCGAGGAGTCCATGGTGTTCGGCCGAGTCCAGGCCGGTGCCACCCAATCTCCGCGAGCGGGCGTGTCGGAGGCCGACACGGCGTCGGCTGATCAGAGTTTACGCACCGTCGCCGGCTGACATCAGAGCGTCCGTATCGTCGGGCCCGTCGCCAGCAACTGCGTGGCCGACAGTCCGAACGTCGTCTTGAATCGGTCGGCCAGATGTGACGGACTGGCGA
Organism: Mycobacterium sp. MBM; assembly: GCA_021648845.1. Taxonomy (GTDB): domain Bacteria; phylum Actinomycetota; class Actinomycetes; order Mycobacteriales; family Mycobacteriaceae; genus Mycobacterium. Next base: position 44,314 of record JAKJHY010000015.1, read on the forward strand.
ACCCGGCCTGCGCCGCGGCGGTCGTGAGGTTATGCCCGGCGGCGATCTCCGCCCCGGCGCGCATCAGTCGGCTCCACAGTCGGTAGCGGCGCAGGCTGGACCCGATCTCCTGGCGGAACAGGTGCAGGAACCGGGATTCGGACAACCCCACCGACGCGGCGAGCTCGGCGGCGGACACCGTCGATGCCGGGTCGTCGCGAATCTGCTTGGCGACTCGTTCGATTCGCGGATCCAGCAGCTCGACATCCGTCGGTGCCGCCCGATCCAGCCAGCGCAACGCCTCGGCATCATCGGTGGGCGGTACCAGCAGGTCGGCTTCCCGGGCGTGCGTCACGCCGACGCCCCCGCAGAACTCGAGGAACTGTGCCCGGCACGCGGCCGAACGCTGCGAGGCCGGGTCCAAATAGCACGACACGAGCGGACCGGTCATCACCAGGTGGTGCGTGAGCCGAGGCGGGATCAGCGCGGTGCGGGCCACGACGCGCTGCGCACCGACCCGGACCGTCAGCGGACGCTCGACGCCGACCGCCAGGCACCACACCGAACCCGAGTGTGGCTCCAAGCCGAGGCCGGGGCCGCAGTACAGTGCCTGACCCGGCCACAACCACACCGCCGGGTAGCAGGTTTGTGGAAGCGGAGCGGGTGCTCGCGGCGACATGCTGGACTCCTCGTCAACTGATCAGGAGGTTACCGTGGTCTCAGCAACGGTCGTCGTCGTCGGGGTGTTCTTTCTCGGCATGGGTGTGTACGCGCTGGCGGCGCCCGCGGCGATACTGCGCCCCTTCGGGTTCAGCCTGGGATCGGACGCGCAACGCGCCGAAGTGCGGGCCGTGTACGGGGGCTTCGGCCTGGCCATCGCCGGGGTACTCGGCTGGGCGATGACCGCGCCGACGTCGGTGCGCACCGGCGTACTGATCACCGTCGCTGCGGCGTTGGCCGGGATGGCGTTGGGCCGGGTGCTGTCCGCCGCGCTCGGTGACCGGACGTCGTTCTATCCCAACTGGTTCTACTGCCTGGTTGAGGCGGTGGCCGCCGCCGCGCTGTGCTGGGTGGCCTAGTTCTTCCGCTCGCGGGAGTGGATCAGGGTGCGACGGTGAGCCAGTCGGCGAACCCGGACGGGTCGTGCCGTCCGAGTGCGCCGTGCTCGAACAGTCCCCAGCCCTGCACCGGGGCCTTGTCGCCCTCGGTGCAGACCGCGCGGCCGACATGGTCGATGACGCCGAACCCGGCCCGCCCGATGATCGCCGGGTCGGTCATGTCGTAGGTGAGCCGCTCGGTGAACTTCTCGCCTTTCCACACGCCATGGATCCAGTCCGCGTCGCCGCCGTACCCGCCGCCGACGTGGATGGGAACGGGGAGTTTGGATTCCACCTCGAAACGCACTTCGGCTCCGGTGGCCGTGGTGGCGTCGATGGTGGCGCCGGTGGGAATGCGGGTCCCGGCGCGGTAGTGGATCTTGACCCGCGGCCAGCCGAGTTGTTCGACGCGGCCGTCCTTGAATATCCGCGTGCAGTCGTTGAGGGAGCGGAACCCGTCCGGGGCTTCCTGGATGATGATGACGATCGAATAGTCGTCAAACGCGATCGGCACGTACAGCCACCACATGCCCTCGAACGGGGGGTCGGCGGGGCGGCCGGCCGGCTCGGCCTCACCGATCGGTCGGATACCCCAGGACCGGTCGCGCGACCCGATCCAAGTCGACGGATCCACCGTGATGCGTTCTCCGTCGATCTCCAGATACCCGCTCCACGAACCCAACTGGGCGAACCGCTGGGCATCCAGTGTCACCCGGTTGCCCTGGCGCATCAGATGCCGTTGCTCCTGCACCACATCGAACAACCCGTTCCAGGTGAGATCTGCGGCGATGCCGTCGGTTTCGTCCATGGTGATCCGCAGACTGCGCAACGGGTCGGTGACCTCGACGCGGTAACCGTTGACATGCTGGTTGAGCCGGTCCTGATCGAGTGCGTCGGACAGGTGTACCGCGGTCTGCGCATCGCCGCGCCGTACGAGCAGGAAGGCGTCCTTCACACCGAGGTTGGGGTAGTAGCCGATGCCGGTGATGACGAAGATGTCGCCGGTGCGGTCGTGGGCGTTGAAATAGGAACGGTCGTAGAAGTTGCGGTCCGAGGATCCCGGCCACGCGATGGGCTGCGGAACCTGGTGTACCGGAAACTCGTCCATCGGTCCGAGCACTAGGACTCCTCAAGTAGGCGGCGCAACAGCGACGCATGGTAGAAGGTGGACTCGACATCCTCGGGTTTGTCCATCTCCCCGAAGTGCACGCGGCGCGCGGTGGTCCGCATGAACACGCAACACCAGATCACCGCGGAGTAGATGTAGAACCAGTGCAGATCGCCGAGGGTGGCACCGGTGAGCCGTTCGTAGGTGGCGCGCACATTGTCCTCGCGCAGCACCTCCGGGAGTCCGGGCAGCCCGGCCAGTCCGGCGAGCTCCTGGAACACCATGTGGGCGAAGATGATCCACGACACGTCGAGCTCGCGGGGTCCGACGGTGGCCATCTCCCAGTCGAGCACCGCGACCGGCTGGAAGTCTCTGTACAGCACGTTGCCGACGCGGGAGTCGCCCCAGATCAGCACCGGTGTCGATGCGGCGACATCGGTCGGGAAGTGCTCCTCCAGCCACTGCAGCGCCCGCTCGACCAGTGCTGAGCGGCCGATATCGGGCACCGCGAACTCGTACCAGTCCTTGAGCCAGCCGAAATGCCGGCGCAATGGGGTGTCACCGGCCGGGTCGACCTCGGTGAGGAAGGAGAACCGCTGTGCCGCATCGGGAATGGCGTGCAGCTTGGCCAGCACCTCGACGGTGCTGTCCTGTAGCTCGCGCTGGCGCTGCGGTGGGGCATCGGCAAACCAGTTGCCCCCGAAGGTGTAGGGCATCACATCGGGTGGCACCTCGCCGTCGACACGGTCCATCAGAAAGAACGGGGTGCCGAGAACCTCGCCGCTGGTGTCGATCCAGCGCACCCGGGGCACCGGGACGTCGGTGAGCTCCTCGACCTGGCGCATCAGCTCGAACTGGTGGTCCAGCCGGTAGGAGGAGAACACCGGGACATCGCCGGCGGTGGGGGCCACCCGGGCGACCAGGCGCTGCTCGTCGTCACCCCAGCGCGCGGTGAGCAGGATGGTCTCCGAGGACATGCCGTTGGCGTCGACGCCGTTCTCGATCGTGACCTGCGGTGCGCCTCGGTCGGGTAGCACGGTGGCCAGCCATTGCGACAACTGCTCGGGGAGAGTTTCGGTGTCGCGACTGGAATGCTGGAGGCGGCTGACGTCTTCGACAGCCGGTTCGTTCGACACGGTTGTTCCTTCCGACCCCAATTACGATACGGTGGGTAGCGTTATGAAAGCAGAGATACCGCAGGTTGACAAGGGCGCAGGACGGCCCCGCGACCCTCGCATCGATGCTGCCATCCTCGCGGCGACGTCGGATCTGCTCGTACAGATTGGTTACTCGAATCTGACCATGGCGGCCGTCGCCGAGCGGGCCGGAACCACCAAGACCGCCCTGTACCGTCGTTGGTCCAGCAAGGCCGAACTGGTGCACGAGGCGGCGTTTCCCACCGCACCGACCGCGCTGGGCACGCCCGAGGGCGATATTGCCGGCGATGTGCGGGAGATGATCGCGGCCGCCGGTGCGGTGTTCACCAGTCCGGTGGTGCGGGCGGCGCTGCCGGGGGTGATCGCCGATATGGCCGCCGACCCGGACCTCAATGACCGGGTGATGGGCCGTTTCGCCGGACTGTTCGAGGTGGTCCGGCTGCGGCTGCAACGGGCGGTGGAACGCGGCGAGGTGCATCCCGAGGTCGATCCGGATCGGCTCATCGAACTAATCGGCGGGGCTACCCTGCTACGGATGCTGCTCACCCCCGGACAGGATCTCGACGACCAGTGGGTCGACCAGACCACCGCGATCGTGGTGCACGGCGTCATCCGCTGACTCTCCCCGCCGAAACAGCATTCCGGACGGGAATGTGCGAGTGCAGGCCTGCTGGAATGCTGTTTCGGCGACTAGGTGAGCTGGCTTTTGTTGCGCTGCGATACCGTGCGGAACCGGTCACCGAGACCTTCGACGTCCCGGTGCTGGGCGTAGGCGATGCGGGCCTCGGCGGCCAGCGCCGGATCGATCACCGCCGCCGCACCCTCGGTGTAGATCTGCTTGAGCCCCAGCATCGTCGGGCCCGGCACCTCGGCGATCGCCTCGGCCAGTTGCAGCGCACGCTGCAGCAGCCGCTCGTGCGCCACGACCTCGGTGACCAGCCCGATCCGCTCGGCGCGGGCGGCGTCGATCACCTCGCCGGTCATCGACATCCGCCGGGCCATCGCCAGGCCGACCACCTGAGGCAGCCGCGCGGTCATCCCGCCACCGGGCAGGATGCCCACCCGGGCGTGGGTATCGGCGAACACCGCACGCTCGGAGGCCACCAGAAAATCGCAGCCCAGCGCGATCTCCAGCCCACCGGTGAAGGTGGCGCCGTTGACGGCGCCGATGATGGGGGTGCGCATCTCGCGCACCGCGGTGATGCAACTCTGGGAGCGGAACTCCTCGAAGAACTTCAACCCGTCGCGGGCGGCTTCCTTGAGGTCGACGCCGGCGCAGAACGCCGGATCGGTGCCGGTGAGCACCACCGCGCGCACCTGCTCGTCGGCGTCGGCGGCCTTCAGGGCCGCATATAGGGCTCGGATCACCTCATGGCTCAACGCGTTGCGGGCCTGCGGACGGTTCAGGGTCAGCAACCGCACGGCACCGTGGTCGGCGGAGAGAACGACGCTCATGGTTGCGAAACTAGCCTCAACCGACGAACTGCTGCGCCTGGTTCGCCAGATCCAGCAGCGGCTGCGGCAGCGCGCCGAGGGCGAATGTGACCGCGGCAGTGACCGTGACGGCACCCGTGGTGAGCACACTGGGCATGACGACGACCGGCGCATCTTCCGGCGGGTCGGTGAAGAACATCAGCACGATCACCCGCACGTAGAAGTAGGCCGCCACCGCGCTGGCAATGACACCGACGATGACCAGCGGTCCCGCCCCGCCCTCGGCCGCCGCCTTGAACACGGCGAACTTGCTGACGAAGCCACTGGTCAACGGAATGCCGGCGAAGGCGAGCAGGAATAGCGAAAAGACCACGCCCACCACCGGATAGCGCCGGCCCAAACCGGCCCACCGGGTCAGCGTGGTCTCCTCCTCGCCGTCGGCGCCCCGTACCAGCCCGGCCAGGGCGAAGGCGCCCAGCGTGCTGAAACCGTAGGCGAACAGATAGAACAGCGTCGCCGCGACCCCGGCTCCGTTCAGCGCGATGACGCCGGTGAGGATGAAACCGGTGTGCGCGATCGAGGAGTAGGCCAACATCCGCTTGACATCGTTCTGCGACACTGCGGTGATCGTGCCGACCGCCATCGTGGCGATCGCGATCACCCACAACATCGGTTGCCAGTCCTCGGACAGACCCGGCAGCGCGACGTAGAAGATCCGCAGCATGGCGCCGAATGCGGCGATCTTCGTCGCGGCGGCCATGAATGCGGTGACCGGGGTGGGTGCACCCTGGTAGACATCGGGAATCCAGGAATGGAACGGCACCGCACCCACTTTGAACAGAATGCCGACGGCGACGAGCCCCACCCCGACCAGCGCCAGCGCGGTGTCACCGCGCTCGGCCGCCACCGCGGCGGCGATATCGTCGAGACCGAAGCCACCGCAATAGCCGTACAGCAGCGCGATTCCGTACAGGAAGAAGGCCGAGGAGAACGCACCCAGCAGGAAATACTTCAGCGCCGCTTCCTGAGACACCAGGCGGCGCCGCCGTGCCAAACCGCACATCAGGTAGAGCGGAAGCGAGAGCACCTCCAGTGCGACGAACATCGTCAACAGGTCGTTGGCCGCCGGGAACAGCATCATCCCGCCCAGCGCGAACATCATCAGCGGGAAGATTTCGGTCTGCGCGACAACGGCTTTGACGGCCACCTTCTCGGCCAGGCTGCCCGGCACCGCGGCAGCCTGCGGTGTGAAGGCGTCCAGGCCCTGCGCAGTCTCGGCACCGATCCGACGTTCGGCGACCAGCAGCACCCCCAGGAGCCCGATCAGCAGCAGCAGCCCTTGCAGGAACAGCGCGGGCCGATCGACCACCAGCGAGCCCACCGCGGCGATATTGCCCGGTGAGTCACCGAGATCGATGTGCACCCAGATCACCGCCGCCAACGCGGCCAGCTGACCGCCGACGGCCAGGACCAGCTGTCCGCCATAACGGGCGCGCCGCGGCAGGAAGGCCTCGACGAGCACGCCGAGGACGGCGGCGCCCAGCACGATGAGAAACGGTGCGAGCTGGCCGTATTCGATGACCGGCGCTTCGATGGTCATTTCGCGGACCCTTCGGCCGTGGCGGGTGCCGGATCGCGGACGTCGATGGTGGTCAGCGTGTGATCGACGGCCGGGTTGATGACATCGAGCGCTGGTTTCGGATACACCCCGAGCGCCAGCAGCAGCGCAATCAGTGGCGCCACCACCACCAGCTCCCGCGGAATCAGGTCACGCACCGACTCGTTACCCGCGGTGACCGGTCCGGTCATCATCCGCTGGTAGGCCCACAGGATGTAGATCGCGGACAACACCAGGGCGCTGGCCGCGATCACCGCGAGCACCGGGAACCGGGTGAACGTGCCGATCAGGACCAGGAACTCGCTGATGAACGGTGCCAGGCCGGGCAGCGACAGGGTGGCCAGCCCGGCGACCAGGAAGGTACCGGCCAGCACCGGCGCGACCCGCTGCACACCGCCGAAGTCGGCGATGAGTCGGGTTCCTCTGCGCGACACCAGGAATCCGGCGATCAGGAACAGCGCCGCGGTGGAAATGCCGTGGTTCACCATGTACAGCGTGGCACCGGCCTGGCCCTGGCTGGTCATCACGAAGATGCCCAGGATGATGAAGCCGAAGTGCGATATGGAGGTGTAGGCGATCAGCCGCATCACATCGGTTTGGCCGATCGCCACGACGGCTCCGTAGACGATGCCGATGACCGCCAGGGTGATGATCAACGGCTGGAAGGTCTTCGCGGCGTCGGGGAACAATTGCAGACAATAGCGCAGCATGCCGAACGTCCCGACCTTGTCCACGACAGCCATCATCAGCACCGCGGTCGCCGGGGTGGATTCGACGGCGGCATCGGGCAGCCAGCGGTGGAACGGCCACAGCGGCGCCTTCACCGCGAACGCGAACATGAAACCCAGGAACAGCGCGTTCAACAGTGCCGGATCGATGTTCAGGTCGCCGCTGGCGACAGCCGCCGCGATGGCCCGGACGTCGAACGTCCCCCCGAGATCGCTTCCCGCGGTCACCACGTACAGGCCGATCACGGCGGCCAGCATGATGAGCCCGCCGAACAAGTTGTACAGCAAGAACTTCACCGCAGCCTTGGACCGCCCACTGCCACCGAACCCGCCGATCAGAAAGTACATCGGGATGAGCATCGCCTCGAAGAAGACGTAGAACAGCAGGACGTCCAGTGCCGTCAGCGAGATCAGCACCATGGCCTCGACGGCCAGGGTCAGCGCAAGATAGCTCTGCGTGGACCGCGCCGCGAACCGGGTTTCGTCGCCGCCGTCGTTCCAGCCGGCGACGATCAGCAGCGGCACCAGTACCGCGGTCAGTACCACCAGTGCCAGGGCGATCCCGTCCAGGCCCAGGATGTACCCGGTGCCGAAGCTCGGTATCCAGGGATGGTCCTCGACGAACTGGTATTGCGGGCCGGCCGGGTCGAATTGCACCGCCAACACCGCGGCCAGCGCCAGCACCGCCAGCGACACCGCCAGCGCCGCGTACCTGGCGAACACCTTGGACGGCAGCAAAATCACCACCACCGCGCCGAGCATCGGCACCACCCACAACGCGGTCAGCAACCCGATCCCGTTCACCAGACCCTCACCACCAGAATCGCGCCGATCACCAGGACCGTGCCGCCCAGCATGGACAATGCGTAGGACCGGGCAAACCCGTTCTGCCACTGTCTCATCCGCTGCGATGCGCCCGCGATCCCCGCGGCCAATCCTCGGGTCACACCCTCGACCGCGTCGTCGTCGAGTTCCACCAGCCCCGCGGTGAACTGCGCACCGGGGCGCATCAACACCCGCTCGTTGAACGCGTCGCCGTACAGGTCGCGGCGGGCGGCGAGCGTCAACGCGGACCCTGCCGGGGCGACCTCGGGGACCGCGCGGGTGGCGTACATGCGGTACGCGATGCCGACACCGATGCCGATGACCGACAGCGTGATGGCGGTCATCACCCACACCGGGAGCACATGGTGGGCCTCGTGGGCGCCGACCACCGGCTCCAGCCAGTGCACCAGAGTGCCGCCGACGGCCAGCAGCGCCCCGGCGCCGACGGACCCGAGCGCCAGCACCACCATCGGCGCGGTCATGACGGTGGGGGATTCGTGGGGCTGGGTATCGGGTTTCCACCGGCGCTCACCGAAGAACGTCATCAGCATGACCCGGGTCATGTAGAAGGCGGTGATGCCTGCGCCGAGCAGGGTCGCACCGCCCAACAGGAGTCCCTTGGCTCCGCCCGCGGCGAAGGCGGTTTCGATGATGGGGTCCTTGGAGAAGAAGCCGGAGAACGGCGGAACCCCGATGATCGCGAGGTACCCGAGACCGAAGGTGACGAAGGTGATCGGCATGACCGCGCGCAGCCCACCGTAGCGACGCATATCGGTTTCGTCGTTCATCGCGTGCATCACCGAGCCGGCGCCCAGGAACAGGCCGGCCTTGAAGAATCCGTGGGTGAGCAGATGCATGATCGCGATGGCGTACCCCGCCGGCCCCAGTCCGGCGGCGAGCACCATATAGCCGATCTGGCTCATCGTGGACGCGGCGAGGGCCTTCTTGATGTCGTCCTTCGCACAGCCGATGATCGCGCCGAACAGCAAGGTGACCGCGCCGACGACGGCGACCGCGGTCTGGGCCTCGGGCGCCAGGTTGAACACCGGGCCGGAGCGCACGATGAGGTAGACCCCGGCGGTCACCATGGTGGCGGCGTGGATCAGTGCGGACACCGGGGTCGGGCCTTCCATCGCGTCTCCCAGCCAGGATTGCAACGGCACCTGCGCGGATTTGCCGCACGCGGCCAGCAGCAGGAGCAACCCGATGGTGTTCAGTGTTCCGCCGGACAGTTGCGGAGCAGCGGCGAATACACCGGAATACGAAACGGTTCCGGTGGCCGAGAACATCACCATCAGCGCGACCGCGAGCCCGATATCGCCGACCCGGTTGACCACGAATGCCTTCTTGGCTGCGGTCGCCGCGCTCGGCTTGTGTGACCAGAACCCGATCAGCAGATACGACGCCAGTCCGACACCCTCCCAGCCCATGTACAGGCCCAGATAGTTGTCGGCCAGCACCAGCAGCAGCATCGCCGCCAGGAACAGGTTGAGGTAGGCGAAAAACCGGCGACGCCCGGGGTCGTGGGACATGTATCCGATGGAGTACAGGTGGATCAACGACCCGACCCCGGTGATCAACAGCACGAAACAGATCGACAGTTGGTCGAGTTGCAGCCCGAAGTCCACCCGCAACTCGCCGGCGGGCACCCAGGTGAACAGCGTCTGGTGCACCGTGCGGTCCTCGGCGCCGCGGCCCAGCAGGTCGACGAACAGCACCATGGCGACCACGAATGACGCTGCCGCGGCGACCAGCCCGAGCAGATGCCCCCAGGCATCGGTGGCCCGACCGCCGAGCAGCAGTAGCACCGCTCCGGCCAGTGGCAGGGCGATCAGCAGCCAAGTGAGGTTGTCCACTAGTGCCTCAGCAGACTGGCGCCGTCGACCGACGCCGAGCGGCGCGCCCGGAAGATGGCCATGATGATGGCCAGCCCGACCACCACCTCACAGGCCGCGACCACCATGGTGAAGAACGCGACCACCTGACCGTCGAGCTGACCGTGCATCCGGGAGAACGTGACGAACGCCAGGTTGGCGGCGTTGAGCATGAGTTCGACGCACATGAACATGACGATCGCGTTGCGGCGCAGCAGCACTCCGGCGGCCCCGATGGTGAACAGCAGCGCCGACAGGAACAGGTAGTTCGCGGGGTTCATGCGTCATCCCCGGTTTTCACGTGGCCCCGCGGCACCAGCACCGAGCTGACCGATGTGCGCGCGCCGGTCCCGTCGGGCAGCCGCGCCGGCACGTCGACGGCGTTGTGGCGGGCGTACACACCGGGATTGGGCATCGGTGTCGGATGTCCGCCCGGGGCGAAGCGCTCGGCGGCCATCTCGCGCTGGGTCTTGCGGCGGTCGAACCGCTCTCGATGCGCCAGTACCATCGCGCCCAGTGTCGCGGTGATGAGCAGGGCGCTGGTCAGCTCGAAGGCCCACACGTAGCGGGTGAAGATCAGCACCGCCAGGCCCTCGACATTGCCTGCGCCGTTGGCTCGCTCGAGCCCGGCGAACCCGTCGACCGACCCACTGAAGAGGGCGTTGCCGATCACCCCGATCAACAAGATGCCAAATCCCAGACCCAAGATGATCGCCGAGATCCGTTGCCCGCGAATCGTTTCCACCAGCGACTCCGATGAGTCCACACCGATGAGCATCAAGACGAACAGGAACAGCATCATCACGGCGCCGGTATAGACCACCACCTGCACCACGCCGAGGAACACCGCGTCCTGGGCGATGTAGAGGACCGCGAGGTTGATCATCGTGATGGCCAGGAAGATCGCCGAATACACCGCTTTTGTTGCCGCGACCACGCCGACGGCGCTGCCCACGATGACCGCACCCAAGATCCAGAACAGCATCGCCTCGGTGGTCGAGGTACGGGTCAGTGCCTCCCCGTCGATGGCGGCCGCAAGGATGTCCACGGGCATCACGCCGTCTCCGGCTGCTGGATCAGGCCGAGGGCGTTGATATTGCCGCGGTAGTAGTCCTCGTCGGTGCTGCCCGGCGCCATCGCGTGTGGCGGCGGGGACATGTCGGACGTGAGCGGGGCGAGCAGCTTGTCCTTGCCGTAGATGAGGTCTGCGCGGTTGTCATCGGCCATCTCGTAGTCGTTGGTCATGGTGAGCGCCCGGGTGGGGCAGGCCTCGATGCACAACCCGCAGCCGATGCACCGCAGATAGTTGATCTGATACACCTGCCCGTAGCGCTCGCCCGGTGAGAATCGTTGCTGCGCGGTGTTGTCGGCCCCCTCGACGTAGATGGCGTCCGCCGGGCACGCCCACGCGCACAGCTCGCAACCGATGCATTTCTCCAGCCCGTCGGCGTACCGGTTGAGCTGGTGCCTGCCGTGATAGCGCGCCGCGACGGGCCCCGGCTGTTCGGGGTACTGCTCGGTGATCGGCTTCTTGAACATCGCCTTGAACGTGACGCCGAATCCGGCCAGCGCCTCACCGACTTTGGACATCTGAATGCTCCCTCGAATCGGCTCGTCGTGCAGGACTGGGTATCGGTGGGGTCGGGTACACGCTCACCGCGCCCGGGTCGGTGGGTAGGGCGAACGTCGGGATGGCATTGCGCCGCAGTGCCCGCCGGATCATCAGCGCCACCGCCACCGCGACCGTGGCGGCGACACTGACCATGACGGGCACCCAGACCGGGGAATCCGCACCCCGCAGCGATTGGCTGACGGCGACGATGACGATCCAGCCCAGCGAGACCGGGATGAGCAGCTTCCAGCCCATCGCCATGAACTGGTCGTAACGCAGCCGGGGCAGGGTGGCGCGCAACCACATGAACAGGAACAGAAACGTCCACACCTTCGCGACGAACCACAGCAGCGGCCACCAGCCCGAGTTGGCGCCCTCGATAAGGCTGAACGGCAGCGGCGCCTGCCATCCACCGAAGAACATCGTGGTGGCCAGCGCCGAAACCGTCGTCATGTTGATGTACTCGGCGAGCATGAACATCGCGAACTTCAGCGACGAGTATTCGGTGTGGAATCCGCCGACCAGCTCACCCTCGGCCTCCGGGAGGTCGAACGGCGCGCGGTTGGTCTCGCCGACCATGGAGGTGACGTACACCAGGAACGACGGCAGCAGCAGGAACACGAACCAGGTGCTGTGCTGGGCGGCTACGATGCCGGAGGTCGACATGGTGCCGGCGAAGAGGAATACCGCGACGAAGGACAACGCCATCGCGATCTCGTAGGAGACGACCTGCGCACTGGAGCGTAGACCGCCCAGCAATGGATAGGTCGAGCCGGATGCCCAGCCCGCCAACACGATTCCGTACACCCCGACCGAGGTGACCGCCAGGACGTACAGCACCGCGACCGGGAGGTCGGTCAGTTGCAGGGCGGTGGTGTGCCCGAACACCGACACCAGCCCGCCCATCGGGATGACGGCGAAGGCCATGATCGCCGGGATGACCGCGATCACCGGCGCCATCAGGTAGATCGGCTTGTCGACACCCGCCGGGATGAGGCCCTCTTTGAGGGCGAGTTTGATGCCGTCGGCCAGGCTCTGCAACAGACCGAACGGACCCACCCGGTTGGGCCCGAACCGCATCTGCATGCGGCCCAGGATCTTTCGCTCGGCGAGGATCGCCACCAACACGGTGAGCACCAGGAACGCGAAGATCGCCAGGCATTTGGCCAGCATCAGCCACCACGGGTCGTGGCCGAACGAACTCAGATCTGGGTAGGTCATGCGGGCTCGATCCCGACGACGGCGCCGGGCGTGACACCCAGACACCGGTACACCGAACCTGCGGAGTTCAGCGGTACCCAGACCACCCGGTCGGGCATCTCGGTGATCTCCAGTGGCAGCTCCAGTTCGCCGCTGACGCTGCGGACCCGCAGCAGATCACCGTCGGTGCAGCCGATCTCGGATGCCGTCACCGCCGAGCACCGCGCGACGGCGGGACGCGCTGTGGCGGCCAGATGTGCTTCGCCGTCCTGGAGACGGCCGCCGTCGAGCAGCATCCGCCACCCGGTCAGAACCGCTTGACCGGGTTCGGGGCATGGTAGGTCGGCGGCCGGGACTGCCGGCGCGCCCGCGCGTGGGCCCTGCCAGGTGCCGAGCCGGTCCATCTCGGCGCGTACGGTGGCGGGGTCGGTCAGCCGTAGGTCCACGCCGACCTCGTCGGCGAGCGCGGCGAGCACCCGCATATCGGCGGTGGCCGTCGGGGGCAGCGCAGCACCGAACGGCCGGTGCCGGCCCTCCCAGTTGACGAAGGTGCCGGCCTTCTCGGCGACGGGTGCGACCGGGAAGACCACGTCGGCGCGCTCGGTGACCGCGCTGTGTCGCATTTCCAGGCTGACGATGAACGGCGCGGCGTCCAGAGCGTCGACGGCGGCCTGCGGGTCGGGCAGATCGTCGACGTCCACGCCGCCGATGAGCAGGGCCGCGATCTCACCCGCGGCCGTCGCCGCCAGGATCGCGTCGGTATCGCGGCCGGCCCGGGCCGGCAGCTGCTCGACGTTCCAGGCGGCCGCCACCTCGGCGCGCGCGGCCGCGTCCTCGACCGGACGCCCGCCGGGCAGGAGATGCGGGGTGGCGCCGGCTTCCAGCGCGCCGCGGTCGCCGGCGCGACGCGGCACCCAGGCCAGCCGCGCACCGGTCGCGGCGGCCAACCGCACGGCTGCGGTGTAGGCGCCGGGGGAGCCGGCGAGGCGTTCGCCGACCAGGATGAGCGCATCCGGCGGCAGATTCCCGTGCAGGCCGTCCAGTGCCGCGGCCTCCCCGCCCGGTGCCGCCGGGACGAGGCGTCCACCCATCTTGCGCAGCCCACGGGTGGCGAACGGAGCCACCGACAGCACCGGCACGCCGTGCCTGCGGAAGGCCTTACGTAGCCGCAGGAAGACGATGGGTGATTCCTCTTCGGGTTCGAGCCCGGCCAGCAGCACCGCGGGCGCGGACTCGATATCGGCGTAGCTGACCGACTGCGGCAGTCCGGCGACCGCATGCGCGAGGAACTGGGACTCTTCGGCCGAGTGCACTCGGCTGCGGAAGTCGATATCGTTGCTGTCCAGCATGATCCGGGCGAACTTGGCGTAGCCGTAGGCGTCCTCGACAGTGGCTCGCCCGCCGACCAGGACACCGGCCCGCCCCGCCGCGGCGGTCAGGCCGCGCACGGCGATCGCCACCGCCTCCGACCACGACGCCGGGCGTTGGCTGCCGTCGGGGTCGCGCACCAGCGGTGTGGTGATGCGATCTGCCTGGCGGGCATAGGTGAAGGCCCAGCGGCCCTTGTCGCAGTTCCATTCCTCGTTGACCTCAGGATCATCGCCGGCCAACCGCCGCAACACCTTTCCGCGACGGTGGTCGGTGCGTTGCGCGCATCCCGACGCGCAATGCTCGCAGACACTCGGTGCGGACACCAGGTCGAAGGGCCGGGCCCGGAACCGATAGGCGGCCCCGGTGAGGGCTCCGACCGGGCAGATCTGCACGGTGTTACCGGAGAAGTAGGAGTCGAAGGTCGCACCGTCGGCGATGCCGACCTGCTGCAGGGCACCGCGTTCCAGTAGCTCGATGGACGGGTCGCCGGCGATCTGGTCGGAGAACCGGGTGCAGCGGGCGCACAGCACACAGCGCTCCCGGTCCAGCAGCACCTGGGCGGACAGGTTGATCGGCTTCGGGTAGGTGCGCTTGACGTCGTCGAAGCGGGAGTCGGTCCGGCCGTTGGACATGGCTTGGTTCTGCAAGGGGCATTCACCGCCCTTGTCGCACACCGGACAGTCCAGCGGATGGTTGATCAGTAGCAGTTCCATCACGCCGTGTTGTGCCCGGTCGGCGATCTCGGAGGTCAGTTGGGTGCGCACCACCATGTCCGGGCTGACGGTGGCGGTGCACGAGGCCAGCGGTTTGCGCTGACCTTCGACCTCGACCAGGCACTGCCGGCAGGCACCGACCGGATCCAGTAGGGGGTGATCGCAGAATCGCGGAATCTGGATGCCCATCAGCTCGGCGGCGCGGATCAGCAGGGTGCCCTTTGGCACGCTGATCCGGTGGTCGTCGATGCTCAACGACACCATCTCGACGGGCTGGGTGTCCTTGGCCGGTTCGGCGATCGTCATACGCCCGCCCCTTCGGTCGCGAATAGTGTCGACGCAGCTGGATCAAACGGGCATCCCCCGCCCAGGTGGGCCAGGTACTCGTCGCGGAAATACTTGACCGAGGAGATGATCGGGCTGGCCGCACCGTCGCCGAGGGCGCAGAACGACTTGCCGAGGATGGCGTCGGAGATGTCGAGCAGGGTGTCGATATCGGCGCTCGTGCCCGCGCCGCTCTCCAGCCGCCCGTAGATCTGGGCCAGCCAGTAGGTGCCCTCGCGGCACGGGGTGCATTTCCCGCAGGATTCGTGAGCGTAGAACTGGGTCCAGCGCCGCACGGCGCGAACCACGCAGGTGGTCTCGTCGAAGATCTGTAACGCCTTGGTGCCCAGCATCGAGCCGGCGCCGGCCACACCCTCGTAATCCAATGGCACATCGAGATGTTCGGGGGTCAGCAGCGGCGTCGACGAGCCGCCGGGGGTCCAGAACTTCAACGTGTGCCCGGCCCGCACCCCGCCGGCCAGCTGGAGAAGTTCGCGCAGTGTGACACCGAGCGGAGCCTCGTACTGCCCGGGACGGGTGACGTGCCCGGACAGCGAGTACAGCGTGAAACCCGGCGATTTGTCCGAGCCCATCGATTTGAACCAGTCCACACCGCCGGCGATGACGGCGGGCACACTGGCGATGGATTCGACATTGTTCACCACGGTGGGGCAGGCGTACAGGCCCGCGACAGCGGGGAACGGCGGCCGCAGCCGGGGCTGGCCGCGGCGGCCCTCCAGCGAATCCAGCAGCGCGGTTTCCTCCCCGCAGATGTAGGCGCCCGCGCCGGCGTGCACGACGAGATCCACGACGGGGCGAGCGGAGCGACGGGATGAGGCACTGTCGCCCAGATAACCGGCGTCATACGCCTCGGCGACCGCGGCCTGCAGGCGGCGAAGCACCGGCACCACCTCGCCGCGCAGGTAGATGAACGCCTGCCGCGCCCGGATCGCGTGGGCCGCGATGATGGCACCCTCGATGAGGGTGTGCGGTGACGCCATCATCAGCGGAATGTCTTTGCATGTACCGGGTTCGGACTCGTCGGCATTGATCACCAGGTACTTGGGCTTGGGATCGTCCTGGTTGATGAATGACCATTTCTGTCCCGTCGGGAAGCCCGCCCCGCCGCGACCGCGAAGCCCGGACTCTTTCACCAGGGTGATGACATCGCCCGGTGCCATCGCGAGTGCCGTGGACAGTGCCTGATAGCCGCCGTGGCTCCGGTAGGCGTCCAGCGTCCAGGACGACGGCTGGTCCCAGTGCCGGCTCAGGACGGGCGCGAGCGTCACGGTCGGCCCCCGTCCGTCGGCGGCAGATCGACGGACGGTGCCGGGGCCGGCTCGTCGCGTGCGGACTCCTTGGTGATTCGTTCGTCATCGGGACCTGATGCGGTGGAGTTGGTGTCGCCGGTCTGAGGGGCTGTCATACCGTGTTCGCGGGCGATGCGCAGCCCCACCAGCGTGGCCTCGCCGGGGGCGCCATCATTGGCCCCCGGCCGCTGGTCGGGGAAGCCGGCCAGGATGCGCGCGGTCTGGGTGAACGTACATAGCGGTGCGCCGCGGGTTGGTGTGACAGTGCTGCCATCACGCAACTCGTCCACGAGTTGCCGTGCCGAAGAGGGGGTTTGGTTGTCGAAGAATTCCCAGTTGACCATCACCACCGGGGCGTAGTCGCAGGCTGCGTTGCACTCGATGTGCTCGAGGGTGACCGAGCCGTCGGGGGTCGTCTGGCCGGCCTGCAGACCGAGGTGGTCCTCGAGCACCTCGAGGATCGCATCACCGCCCATGATCGCGCACAGCGTATTGGTGCAGACGCCGACGAGATAGTCACCGGTCGGGGTGCGCCGGTACATCGAATAGAAGGTTGCGACGGCGGTGACCTCGGCGGGGGTGAGGTTCAACTGTGCGGCGCAGAAACCGATTCCGGCCGGGGTGAGGTAGCCATCCTGGGCTTGGACAAGGTGCAGCAACGGCAGCAGCGCCGAGCGTGCCACCGGGTAGCGGGCGATGATCTGCTCGGCATCGGCGCCGAGGCGTTCGGTGACTTCGGCCGAATAGGTCTGGGGCCCAGCGCTGATGGGGGGACCCGATTCGTCGGGGCGCTGCCCGAGTTGGAGGTCGATGGTGCTCACCTGACTATCACCTGTCCACGCCTCCCATCACCGGGTCGATCGAGGCCACCGCGGAGATGGCGTCGGCGACCATGCCGCCTTCGCACATCGCGGCCACCGCCTGCAGGTTGGTGAACGAGGGGTCGCGGTAGTGCACCCGGTACGGGCGGGTGCCACCGTCGCTGACCATGTGTACGCCGAGCTCGCCCCGGGGAGATTCGACGGCAACGTACACCTGCCCGGCCGGCACCCGGATACCCTCGGTGACCAGCTTGAAATGATGGATCAGCGCTTCCATGGAGGAGCCCATGATCTTGGCGATGTGCTCCGCGGAGTTGCCCAGTCCGTCCGGCCCGATCTTGAGATCGGCCGGCCAGGCCAGCTTTCTGTCGGTCAGCATCACCGGGCCGGGTTTCAGCCGGGCGACGCACTGCTCGACGATTCTGAGCGACTGCTTCATCTCGTCGACACGAATCAGGTAGCGCCCGTAGGCATCGCAACCGTCGTCGGTGCAGACGTCGAAGTCGTAGGACTCATAGCCGCAGTAGGGCTGGGCGCGGCGTAGGTCGTGCGGCAGACCGGTGGACCGCAGCACCGGCCCGGTGATTCCCAGTGCCATGCACCCGGTCAGATCCAGGTAACCGATGCCCTGGGTGCGGGCCTTCCAGATGTAGTTCTCCCGCAGCAGTTTCTCCAGGTCCTGCAGTCCCTCGGGCAATACCGTCAGCAGTTCGCGCAGTTGCGGTATGGCCTCATCGGGTAAATCGGCGGCCAGTCCGCCCGGTCGGATGTAGGCGTGGTTCATCCGCAATCCGGTGATCGTCTCGAACAGGCTGAGTACCAGTTCCCGCTCGCGAAAGCCGAAGAACATCGCCGACATCGCGCCGAGTTCCATACCGCCGGTGGCCAGGGCCACCAGGTGACTGGAGATGCGGTTGAGTTCCATCAGCATGACGCGGATGATGCTGGCCCGTTCGGGAATGTCATCGGTGACGCCGAGCAGCTTCTCCACGCCCAGGCAGTAGGCTGTCTCGTTGAAGAAGGGTGACAGGTAATCCATTCGGGTGACGAATGTGACGCCCTGGGTCCAGTTCCGGTATTCGAGGTTCTTCTCGATCCCGGTATGGAGGTAGCCGATGCCGCAGCGGGCCTCGGTGATGGTCTCGCCCTCGATCTCCAGGATGAGCCGCAGCACGCCGTGGGTGGACGGGTGTTGCGGGCCCATGTTGACCACGATGCGCTCACCGGCGTGCTCGCGGGCGGCCGCTACCACCGCGTCCCAGTCTTGACCGCCGACCATGACCACGGGCGGGGAGTCGTGCACCGACATCAGTTGTAGGACCTCCGCTCGTCCGGCGGCGGTATCTGCGCACCGTGGTACTCGACGGGTATGCCGCCCAGCGGGTAGTCCTTGCGTTGTGGATGTCCAACCCAGTCATCGGGCATCTCGATGCGCGTCAGCGACGGGTGCCCGTCGAAGATGATGCCGAAGAAGTCGTAGGTCTCGCGTTCGTGCCAGTCGGTGGTCGGGTACACCGCGAACAGCGAGGGGATGTGCGGGTCGGTGTCCGGCGCGGCGACCTCGACGCGCAACCGGCGGTTATGCGTGATCGACATGAGCGGATACACCGCGTGCAACTCGCGGCCGGTCTCCTGGGGGTAGTGCACACCCGAAACGCCAAGACAGAGTTCGAATCTCAGCGCGGGGTCGTCCCGTAAGGTCTGGGCCACCGTGGGTAGATGCGCGCGCCGCACCTCCAGGGTCAGCTCATCGCGGAACACGATGACGCGCTCGACCGCGGCCTCGAACACGTCCGCCCCGAGCCCGCCGATCAGGGCGTCGACCAGCTCGTCGAAATATCCGCCGTAGGGGCGCGGCGAGCTACCGGGCAGCGAGATCTCTCGCACCAGACGCCCGTAACCGGAGGTGTCACCGCTGCCGGTGACCCCGAACATGCCGCGGCGCACACCGATCACTTCGACGTCGACATCGCCAGGTTGCTGTGTTGCTGCTCGCCGGTCGCCGTCTGGTTTGTCGGTCATGAGCGCAGTAACCCCGTCAGCTCGATGGTCGGCCGCGATGCGAGTGCGGCTGCCTCGGCGGCCGCGACCGCCTCGGCGCGGTTGACCCCCAGCGGCATCTCGGCAATCTTGGCGTGCAGCTTGAGTATCGCGTTGAGCAGCATTTCCGGCCGTGGCGGACATCCGGGCAGGTAGATGTCCACCGGCACCACATGGTCGACGCCTTGAACCACCGCGTAGTTGTTGAACATGCCGCCCGAGGATGCGCATACCCCCATCGCCAGTACCCATTTCGGTTCGGCCATCTGGTCGTAGACCTGTCGCAGTACCGGCGCCATCTTCTGGCTGACCCGCCCGGCGACGATCATCAGATCGGCTTGGCGTGGCGTGGCGGAGAACCGCTCCATGCCAAATCGTGAGATGTCGAAGCGTGGGCCTGCAGTGGCCATCATCTCGATGGCGCAGCACGCCAACCCGAACGTGGCCGGCCACAGCGAGCCCTTGCGCACGTAGCCGGCGACCTTCTCGACGGTGGACAGCAGGATGCCGCCGGGTAGTTGTTCTTCTAGTCCCATGACAGCCCTCCCCGGCGCCAGACGTAGGTGTAGGCCACAAAGACGGTCAGCATGAACAGCAACATCTCGACCACCGCGAACAACCCGAGTGAGTCGAAGGACACCGCCCACGGGTAGAGGAACACGATCTCGATGTCGAAGATGATGAACAACATCGCCGTCAGGTAGTACTTGACCGGAAAGCGCTGGCCGGTGGCGAGCTTGGCGTCGGCGGCGGGCAGCAGCGGCTCGATGCCGCATTCGTAGGCTTCCAGTTTCGCCCGGTTGTAGCGGCGCGGTCCGACGAAGGTGGCGATGCCCACCGAGCCGATCGCGAAGACGGCAGCGATCGCCCCGAGCACCAAGATGGGTGTGTAGACGTTCATGCCTGTGTCAACCTTTGTGCCGCTCTCTCGTTGGACTGTCGATGTGAGCTAGGACACAGCTTAGTCGCGTTAACGGTTGAGGCGGCGCATTTTCGTTAGGATCGCTACCACGAGCTGAGCCGCCCGCTGTCAATGCGCACAGCGATGAAGTTCCTACGGCCGCAGCGTAATTCGTGCTGGGATTCAGCCGCGGTGGCGTAACAGCTGCGCAACTGCCTCACCCAGCCGGATCGGGTCGATCGGATGTGGCACGGCGGCTTCCGCGCGTGACCACGACGCCAGCCAGGCATCATCGGCACGCCCGGTGAGCACCAGTATCGGCGGGCACGCCGCGACTTCGTCCTTGAGTTGTTTGGCCAGCCCCATCCCGCCGGTCGGGGCCGCTTCGCCGTCGAGGATCAGCAGGTCGAAGCCGCCCGCCGCGACCTGCTCGACGACGACCGCCGCGGTGGCGACATCGAGGTAGCTCAGTTCGGGCAGGTCGGGGTGGATGCGCCGACCGAGTGCCGAGCGCACCTGCTCGCGGGTGCGGTTGTTGGAGCTGTAGACCAGGATCCGTAGTCGGGCGTCGGTGTCGGCCACATGGCCGATGCTACGACTGCTTGACGAAAACCGCGGCGGCTTCGATGGTGACCGCGTCACCCATCATCCCGAGCAGGTTGCCGTCCACCCCGAACGACCGGCGATTCAGCGTCGTGGTGGTCTGCAATTGCACCTGTCCGCCGTCCATGTCACGGACATGGACGGGCAGGTCGAATTCCTGCTCGTGGTCCTTGACCGTGACCAGGATGCTCAGGGTGACCCACGATGCCCCCGTGACCTCCGCCGATTCCACACTCACCTGGATCAGCGGGTAGCGCTCGACGTCGAAGAAATCGGCGGAGCGGAGGTGTTTGTCGCGGCGCCCGATGCCGGTGTGCACCGATGCCGCGGCGATCTCGAGGCGGCCGGTGACGTTACCGTTCGCCACCGCCATCGCCGAGCCCGAAACCTCGGTGAAGCCCCCCCTGACATGGGCCAACCCCCAAGCTGTGGGGCTGTGGAAGGCCAGCTCGGTGCGGGTGGGGTCCAGCCGCCAGTGACCGGTCCAGTCCTGTGGGTCCATGGTGTCTCCTCAGTTCGTCAGCAGGGGAGCCATCTCGGCCGGGTCGAAGTACTCGTCAATCCGGGTGATGCGGCCGTCGGCTCCCACCTTGATCACGATGCATACCCGCAATTCGATCGAAGCACCATCGGTGGCGTCGGCATGCAGGAGATGCTGCTGGACGAATCCGCCGTCGAAGAACTGTCGATCCAGGATCTCGTAGCGGCGGGTCGCGGTGACTCGGAGGAACCAGCGGATCACCTTCAGTGCCAACGTCCGGTCGTTATCGGCCCGGTCACCGCTGTGCCATACCGCGATGTCATCGGCCCACAGTGCCTCGATACCGGCGTAATCGCCGCGTTCGATGGCGTCGAACAGGCGGTTCGCCACGTCAACGGTCATTGCTTCTCCTTCTGGATCCTGTCCCCGTCGCTTCGATCGCCCCAGGGGTTGACCTCAACCGGAGTTCAGGTCGGACACTGGCGGACATGAGGGAACTCTTCGATACCGCCTATGAAACACATACGGCGCCTTGGGTGATCGGTGAACCACAACCTACGGTGGTCGCGCTGGAAAGAGCGGGCCGAATGCGCAGTCCGATCCTCGACATCGGATGCGGCCTGGGGGAACACACCATCCTGCTGACCCGGCTCGGCTACGAGGTCCTCGGCATCGATTTCGCGCCGCACGCCATCGAGCAGGCCCGCGCGAACGCGGCCGCCCGCGGGGTGGAGGCCCGCTTCGAGATCGGCGATGCTTTCGATCTCGATCCTGGAACCCCCTACGCCACCATCCTGGACAGCGCCTTGTTCCACATCTTCGACGACGTCGACCGGGCGCGCTACGTCCGGAGTCTGCACCGCGCGCTCCGGCCCGAGGGCCACCTGCACCTGTTGGCGCTCTCCGATGCCGGCCGTGGCTTCGGTCCACAGGTCAGCGAGCAGGCGATTCGCTCGGCGTTCACCGACGGCTGGAACGTCGAGGAGCTGCGGACGACGACCTACCGCGGGGTGGTGGGGGACGCCCACGCCGAGCCGCTGGGCCTGCCGTCCGGCACGGTTGTCGACGAGCCGGCCTGGCTGGCCCGGGTGCGCCGAGTGTGAGGCGCTACTCCTCATAACCGGGGTGCGCGACCCGCAATCGGTGCGCCACCACGGCGCGTAACGCGGGGAACACCTGCGCACCGCGCCCGTCGAAGTCACCGGCCCGGATGGCGGCCGCCAGCTCGGACTCGTCGCCGAAACCCAGCGCGGACAGCGCGGCCCGCGGCTCGTCGGCGGTGTCGTCGAGCAACTCACGTTGCACGGTCCGCAACACGTTCGCGGCCACCCGAGCATGGAAGTTCACCGCCCCCGATGTCGCCTCGTGGACCTCGCCCTCCAGAAACTCCGCGACGGCCTCGACCAGTTCGGCGGCGGTGGGCTTGTAATGCAGGTCCGTCACGTGGCCTCCATCAGGTTGAGCAGGTCGTACTCGGTTTCGCATACCCGCCGCCCGATGGCGGCCAACTCCACCGAGCGGGTCAGACCGCAGCGGTGCCGTTCGTACTGGTAACGACAGATGACACCCCAGCGCAGCGTGGCCGCGATCAGCCACCAGCGCAATGCGGCACGGTCCACCTCCGTCCCGCTCGCCTCTTCGTAGGCGGTGACGAAATCCTCGATGCTGCCCAGACCGCCGGCGCCCATCGATGCCGGCGCACCGAAACGCCAGGCGCGGATGCAGAACCAGGCCAGATCGTCGAGGGCGTCGCCGATGTGGGTCAGCTCCCAGTCGAGGACCGCGGCCAATCCGGTGTCGTCGACGATCAGGTTGCCCATCCGGAAGTCGCCGTGCACCAGCACCGGTGCGGTGGAATTCGGCCGGTTGCGCTCCAGCCACCGGAAGGTCCATTCGAATGTGGCTGTGGTGTCGCCCATCTCGTCGAGCTGGTGTCGCCATTCGTGGAGCGGATCCGTCGCGGGCAGGCCGATGCCGGTCGGATCAGCGCGGTGGATCGCGGCCAGCGCCTGCGCGCACTGGTGCATCAGCCGGGCCCGCGTCGTGTCGTCGAGGGCGCGCGCGATCTTGCGGACGATGGTCTCACCGCCGATGTAATCGCAGATGAGGTACGGGCTGCCCAGCGCGGACGGCGAATTGTCGGCGGCGATGATCTGCGGAACCGGTGCCCCCGCGGCGGCGGCCCGGCGCAACGCCGCGGCCTCCAGTTCCATGCTGGCGTGTATGTCATCGGGTGGGCCGGTGCGCAGGATCAACGCACGCGGGCCCGACGCCGTGTGCGCATCGAAGGCCCAGGTGGCCCGGCTGGCTCCGCCGGTCAGCACCCGCAGTTCGGCCACCGTGACGTCACCGAGCGCGGGTGCCAGGACGGCGGCGAGTGCATGCTGGAGTTCGCTCACTTGCGGCCGAACTTCAGCATGCGTTGCGCCACCCGCCGGATCTGAATCTCCTCGGCGCCCTCGGTGATGCGATACCGGCGATGGTGGCGGTAGATGTGTTCGAAGGGTTCGTGACGGCTGTAGCCGACACCGCCGTGGATCTGCATGGCGCGGTCGGCGGCCTCGCAGACCAGGCGGTTGGCGCGGTAGTTGGCCATCGACACCTTGTCCGAGACTTCCATATGGTGGTCGCGATCGAGATGCCAGGCGGCGTAGTAGACCAGCAGACGGACCATCTGGGCTTCGGTCTGCAACTCGGCCAGCGGCCACTGCACCGCCTGATTCACCGAAAGCGGCTTGCCGAAGACGATCCGGTCCCCGGCGTATTGCGCAGCTCGGTCGATACAGTATTGCGCGGCACCCAGACTGCTGGCCGCCTGCCGAATTCTGTTCTCGTGCAGGAAGGTCTGGCCGACCTCCAGTCCGTGATCCACCTCGCCGAGCACCGCGTCGGCGGGTACCCGGACATCCTTGAGTTCGACCTCGCCATGGTCGCTGGGCATGTTGAAGGTCCACCAGTAGTACGGCACGGTGAACCCGGGGGTGTCGGTGGGCACCAGGAATGCGGTGATCCCCACCGCGGAACCGTCTTGGCCGGATGTCCGCGCGAAGACCAGGTCGTGGGTGGCGCGGTGTACACCGGTATTCCAGCGCTTTGCGCCGTTGATCACCCAGTCGTCGCCGTCGCGCACCGCGGTGGTCTCCATCCAGGTGGCGTCGCTGCCGTGGTTGGGTTCGGTGAGCCCGAACGCCATCGACCGCTCGCCGGTGAGCATCGGCTCCACCCATTCCTGCTTCTGGGCGTCGGTGCCGAACCTGCTCATCATGATGACCTGAGGGAAGTTCCCGACGATGGACGACTCGTCCTGCAGGTCGTTGTGCAGCCCGAGACCCTTGTGCGCCAGGTGTTCCCGGATGACGGCCATGTCCAGGTTCGATCCGCCGCGGCCACCGAACTCTTCGGGTAGCCCGTACCGCAGCCATCCGGCGGCGTCGGCGCGCCGGCGCATCTCGTCGAGCAGGTCCTCCCATTCGCGGGCGGGGACGCCGCCGTTCGCCAGATCGGTCCGGGCGAATTCACGCCGCCGGTCGAAATACTGCATGTGCTCGCGTTCCAGCGGCTTGATCTCGGCCTCGATGAAGGCGTCCATCTCGGCCAGCAGGCCCGGAAGGTGCTCGGGTAACGCGAAATCCACAATGATCTCCAGTCTTTGAGTTGCTTCAGCGGCCGTACAGGGTTTTCTTCCAGATCGTCGAGAGCGTCTTGATGGCATCGGCATCGCTGATCTGCAGTTCGGATCCGGGCTTTCCGACCACGACGGCGGTGAAGTTCTCGAACAACAGCGCGATCGCGGCGGCGATGTGTTCGGGTTCCAGGTCCTGTGCGTAACCCTGCTCGCGGGCGCGGCGCACGGATCCGGCCACCATGTCCATGCCGAACCGCCGGAACTCGTGCTGGACCTGCGCGAAACGTGGCTGGGTGGCCCCGAGTTGTGCGACGGCGATCATGATCCCGATGTTCTGCCGGAAAAGATTCCAGTATCCGGTCACCACCGTGGTGAAGTATTCGCTGTCCTGCGGCGACTCCGGCAGTGGTACCCGGGTGCCGGACGGCTCGACGATATCGTGCAAAAACGATTCGGCAAGCGAAGCCAGCAGGTCTTCTTTGTCATCGAAGTAGCGGTAGAAGACCGCCGAGGACTTCCCGGCCGCCGACGTGATATCGGCCAGTGTGGTGCCGTGAAAACCGCGTTCGGCGAACAGTTTACGGGCCGCCAGTTCGATGGCGCCGCGAGTCTGACGGCCTTTGGCGGTGAGCGATTCGGTGGGCGTCATATCAGGCCAGGATGCGATCGCCGGCACGTAGCAGCGCGCTGGGCAGTTCATGCCCGACGGCTTCCTGGGCGATCCGGGCCGCATCGATGGCCCGCTCGAGGTCGACATCGAGCTCGATACCGCTGTCGCGCAACAGGTAGACGAGATCCTCGGTGGCGATATTGCCGCTTGCGCCCGGGGCGAAGGGGCAGCCTCCCAGGCCGCCGACCGACGCGTCGAGCCGAGTGACCCCGGACTGCACCGCCGCGTACGCGCTGGCCAGGCCGGCGCCACGGGTGTTGTGGAAGTGCGCGCCCAGCGGCAGGCCGCCGATGACCGGCCGGACCTGCTGGATCAGGGCGGTGACCCGATGCGGCGTGGTGGTCCCGATGGTGTCGGCGATCGCGATCCGATCGACCCCCAGTTCCGCTGCCGCCGAGGCGATGTCGACCACTCGGCGAGCAGGCGTGGGCCCGTCGAACGGGCAGTCCCACGCGGTGGCGATGATGACCTCGACAGTGGCGTCATTGTCGTGGGCGATGCGGGTCACGTCGGCGATCGCGGTGGTCGCCTCGGCGGTGTCGCGGCCGACATTGGCCCGGCTGTGCGCATCGGAGGCCGACACCACGTACTCGATGGACGTCAGACCGGCCGCGATCGCCCGTTTGGCGCCGTTGGGGCTGGCGACCAGCGCGGAGAACTCGACGCCGGGGAAGCGATACAGTTCGGCGGCCAGTTCGGCCGCGTCAGCGAGTGCGGGCACCTTCGACGGCGAGACGAAGGCCGTCGCCTCCACCTCCCGCACACCGGTGGCCACGATCGCTTCCAGGATGCCGATCTTGGCCGAGAGCGGAATCGGGTCCTCGATCTGGAGTCCGTCGCGCAGACAGACCTCGCGGATGTCGACCTTGGCGGGCAGCGTCATCGTCACAGCACCCCCTCCGCGCGCAGCGAGTCGAGTTCCTCGGCGGTATGGCCCAGCATGTCGATGTAGATCTCCTCGTTGTGCTGACCGGGCCGCGACGATCCCGCGTTGCGGATGGTGCCGGGTGACTCCGAGAGCACCGGCACCACGCCCGGGCCCTTCACGACGCGCCCGATCCGCTCGTCGAAGTGGTCGGCGATCATCCCGCGGGCCAGCAGCTGCGGGTCGTTGACGACCTCGGCCACGGTATTGATCGGCCCGCTGATCACCCCGGCCTCCGACAGCGTGGTGATGATGTCGTCGGGTTCGCGCTCGGCCGCCCAGGAACCGATGATCGTGTCCAGCTCGTCCTGGTTGCGTCCCCGCGCGAGGTGGTCGGCGAACCGGGCGTCGGTGGCCAGATCGGGCCGGCCCATCGCGGCACACAGCCGGCGGAACACGGTGTCCTGATTGGCCGCGATCACCACCCAGCTGCCGTTGGCGCTCTGGTAGATGTTCGACGGCGCGATGCCTTCCAGCCGGGTGCCCGACGGGCCGCGCACCACGCCGCCGACGTCATAGTCGGGAATGGTGGATTCCTGTACCGCCAGGCAACTTTCGGTCAGTGCGGTGTCGACGACCTGTCCTTCGCCGGTGACGCTGCGGCGATACAGTGCCGCCAGCGCGCCCTGGGCGGCGAACATCCCGGCCAGGCTGTCGCCGAGTGACAATGCCAGACGCGGGGGAGGCCCGCCGGGGAAGCCGTTCATATGCCGCAACCCGCTGGCGGCCTCGGCCACCGATGCGTAACCGGCCTTCCCGGCGTCCGGCCCAGTCTGCCCGTACCCCGATACCCGCACCAGGATGATGCCCTTGTTGCGGGCGCGCAGCACGTCATATCCGAGGTCCCATTTCTCCAGCGTGCCGGGGCGGAAGTTCTCGACGATGACATCGCTGCGGTCGACGAGTTCCAGGAACAGGTCGCGGCCGCGGCCGGTGCGCAGATCGAGGGTGACGGCCTTCTTGTTGCGGGCGTGCACCGTCCAGAAGAAGTGGTGTCCGTCGAGTTCGGCTTGTCCCCAGGTGCGCAGCGGATCCGGGCTGCTCGGCAGTTCGATCTTGATGACCTCGGCGCCCATATCGCCGAGCAGCCGTCCCGCGAACGGTCCGGAGATGAGCGTGCCGAGCTCCAGCACGCGGATGCCGTCCAAAGCGCCGGTCGGCCCGGCGGCATCGGCACTCATACCGAGAGCCCGTGCCGATGCAGCCAATCGGTGCAGATCTCGACGGCCTCGCGCAGGGTGCCACGCTGGTCAGGGCCCGAGTAGTAGTGGTTGGCGCCGGGGATCTCGTGCATCTCCTTGTCCGCATGCCCGATCGCCTCGAACAGCCGCCGGGTGTGGCTGGGGGTGCAGGCATCGTCGGCGAGGTTGCCGATCACCAGCGTGGGTACCGCGATATCGGGGCCGGCCTTGACCGCATCGCCGTTGGCGTCGTCGTAGCTCCACTGCGACAGCCAGCTGCGCAGCGTGCAGAACCGGGCCAATCCCACCGGGCTCATGTTCACCACCTGAGGATCGCCCAGATAGCACTGCCCCGGGGTCCGTTCGTTGGGATCCACCGTCGGGTCCAGCCAACGCGGGTCGGCCATGGTGCCGTGCACGACGAACGCGTACTCGTCATCGGGGCGTCCGGCCGCCTTCAATTCCGCGAGTTTCTCCTTGACCCACTTCGTGATCCGGCGGTTCCGCGCGATCTGGGCCTGGTGGTAGCGCTCCAGGAACTCTTGCGTATAGGGCGGTTGGTTCGGGTTGTCGGGGTTGTACAGGTCGAGTTCGGGGTCTCGCTTGGTCGGGTCGTTCTCGTCGAGGATGGAGGCGTCCAGCCACTCGGTCATGGTGCCGTGCCGACTGATGTGGGCGGCCAGCAGCATGACGGCATCGGCCGGGATGAGCCCGAGCGTGGTCAGGTCCGGCCCGTCACCGGACGGGCTCGCGGTCACGGTCGGATTCTGCGCCTGCTGCTGGTAGAACACCGACAGCGAACCGCCGCCGCTCCAGCCCGCCAGTACCACTTTGTCGTAGCCCAGCCTGTTCTTGGCATCCTTGATGCATTCGCCGAGGTCCTCGACGACCTTTTCCATCAGCAGCGCCGAGTCGGTGCCGCGGAAGCGGCTGTTGCAGTAGATGACATGATGGCCCGCGCGGGCCAGCGCGTTGATCATCGGCAGGTACGCGCCGCCGCCGATCGGATGCATGAACACCAGCACGGTGTCGGCAGTTTTCGTTTTCGGTTTGAGCAGATAGCTCTCCAGCACCACCAGTTCGGCGACGCCGCCATAGACGTCGCGCACCGCCGAGGTGTTTTGGTAGGCAACCAGATACGGGATGCGATCGTATTCGTACTTCACGGGTGCTTCGGTAGTTGTCACTAGTGCTGCCCCAGATCGTTGGCGAGGATTTCGGCGGACGGGGTGAGTCGACGGCGCGTGTCGATGGCGATCACCGACCAGTCGACCCGGTCATAGTCGTCGAACTTGCGGCGGGCACGTTCGCGGGCCTTCTCCGGTGCGCCGTGGTGAACCCCCTGCGGCGCATGGGAAATCAGTCCGGGGGGCATCGGGATACCGTAGAGCGAGCCGGAGTGGAAGAAGGCGATCTCGTCGTAGTCGACGTTGCGGTGATACCACGGCGTGCGCTCGGTGCCGGGCACGCTCTCGGCGGGCTTGGGCAGAAAGTTCATCACGTACACCCCGGTGGCCTGCATGAACAGATGCACCGTCGGGGGCAGGTGCACGCTCTCGGACGTGATGACCGTGTAGTCGTCGATATTGAAGGTGAACGGGAAGTTGTCCCCGCGCCAGCCTTCCACATCGAGTGGATTGTGTTGGTAGAACAAGGAAGTGGAGCCCACACCCTGGACTGGTGCGTGGATGAGGCGTACCTCGTACTCGTCCCTGCCGTCGTCATCGCAGGGCATCGGTTCGGGGATGGTCACCTGCGCGGGGTCGAATGGGAAGTGTCGGCCCAGCGTCCCGGCCGGGGGCACCCGGAAATCGTCGGTGGCCTGGATCATCAGCCAGGTGCTCTCGGAATCGGGTACCTGTCGGAAGGTGCACGCCTTCGGGATGTAGACCCAGTCGCCCTCCCGGTAGCGCAGCGGGCCGAACTCGGTTTCCAGCAGCCCGGCTCCCTTGTGCACGAAGATCAGCAGATCGCCATCGACGTAGCGGACGAAGAACGGCATCTGCTCGGTGCGCCGCGACAGTAGCACCAGGCAGTCGTCGTTGGAGAACATCAGCAGCGGTCCGCCGTGTGCGTCGGTGGCGTCGCCGGGCTTGAGCTCCGAGGACAGTACATCGGTGGGGCGCAGCGGGCCGACGGTGCGATAGGCGGTGGGGTCGTGGCGCCGGTACATGTTGGCGGTCCGGCCGACGAAACCGCCGCGACCCAACTCATCGTCCTTGAGGCCATCGAGATCGGCGTGAACGCGTTTGGGCGTCTTGCCTTTTCGTAGGTGGACGAAGGATTCCATGACGCTCCTCGGCATTCTGGACAGCAAAACTAAAAATGACTTTACTTTTTGTTCTGGGGTGACGCAAGGATGTCCCGAGCCGTCGCCGTGGCATGCGTTGCGGGCTCACCCCGCCAACTGCCGGGCCCCCTCCTGGCGGGCGACCTCGATGGCCTCGGTCCGCATCTGCGCGCGCTCCTCCGGTGTCCAGCGGGTGGTGGGTTCGATGACCAGGGTGTGCACCCGATAACCCAGCATGCCGAACACATACTCCAGGTACGGACGCTGGAAATCCTGCAGTTCCGGGTGCCGACCGTCATAGGCGCTGCTGCGGGTCAGGAGGAGCTGCAGCGGCTTGCCCTCGCCGAGGGTGCCGACGTGCTCGCCCTTGTCGTTCAGGGTGAAGCTGGCAATGGGTTGCACGATGACGTCGATCCACGCCTTGAGGGCATGGGGGACATGCCAATTCCACATGGGCGCCGACACCACCAACCGATCGAAACGGCGGACGCGCTCGATCTCGTCGAGCACCTGCTGCCAGATCGCCTGCTGCTCGTCGGTGACGCTCTCGCCGAACAGCGGGGCGAACTTGGCGATCGCGGCGTCCCGTCCGAAGCGCAACACGTCCTCACCCCATACCGAGAACCGCTCGTAGTCCTGGCCTTCCAGATAGGCCTGCGCCAGTTGGGAGGAAAGCGCCGCGTCCCCCTTGGGGCTTGCCTCGACCCACAGTGTCGTCGTCATCGGTGTAACCCGTCAGATCATCGACGTGCGAGGGATGGTCATGCCCAGCGACAGCGCGCCGGCCAGTTCGCGGCTGGTGTCGTAGTCGAACACCACATGCCCGGCGAGCACATCGACATCGCGTTTGTAGCGCTGCAGGGGGCTGGACAGGAAGTGGATGCTGGCCCCGCCGGCGCCCATCAGGTCGGCGATCACGGCCCTGGATTCGGCGACGATGTGTGCCGCAGCAAGCCGGGCCTGGGACCGCACCTGCTTGTCCACCGAATCTCCGCGCGAAACGATCGTCTCGATCTCGCCGACGGTGTCGGCCAGCAGGCCGCGCAGCGCGCGCAGCCGCACCTGCGCGCCGGCGAGATGCGCCTGGGCGATCGGCTTGTCCTTCTGCATGACGCCCTCATAGGGCAGCACCCGTTCGGCGAGCCGCTGGGCGTACATCTCGGTGACTCGCTCGGCGCTGCCGAGTGCGGGCATCGCGGCCAGCAGCGCCAGCGCGGGCACCATCGGCCAGCGGTAGGTGGCGGAGTCGTGCAGTCCCGCCCCGGGGGCGGTGCCGGCGTAGATGTCGGTGACCTTGACCAGGCGGTGCTCGGGCACGAACACGTCGGTGGCGATGGCGTCATTGGACCCCGTCGCGCGCATGCCGTCGGTGTGCCACACGTCCTCGACGGTGACCTCGTCGGCGGGCAGCAGGGCCAGGGCGGGATAGATGGCGTCCTCGGCGCCGCACAGCGCGGCCACGATGATCCAGTTGCCGTGGTTCACCCCGGTCGCCCAGGACCAGCGCCCGGTGAGCCGGATGCCGCCGTCGACGGGCACGCCGCGCCCGGTCGGTGCCAGCGGGGCCGGCGCCAGGAATGGCCGGCTCGCGAACGCCTCCTGCTGGGCCTGCTCTCCGAAGAGCGCCAGCATCCAGTTGTGCAGCGCGAAGAAACCGATCGTCCAGGCGCTGGAGGTGCAGCCGTGCGCTATCCGCCGGACCGGATCCAGCAGAGCCGGGAATGGTGCCTGCTGACCGCCGTAGCGCGCCGGCACCAGCAGATCGGTGAACCCGCTCGCGGTCAGGTCGGCGATCGTCGCATCGGGCAGTCGCCGCATCTGCTCGGCCTGGTCGGCGCGCTGGGCCAGCGCGCTCACGAACTCGTCGGTGATTAGGCCACGGGCCTCGATCGTCGTCATGCGCCGAAACGTACCATACTTTTTGGTATGGAGATCGCGGGTCAGCGCGCCAGCATCAGATCCAGGAAGCGTTGGCGCTGTGCGGCTTGGCGGGGGTCGGGTGCTCGATCGGACAGGTGGAGGAAGCCGATACCGGCGGCAAACGTCGCGTTGGCCCGCAGGTCGGCGTCATCGGCGTCGAACCCGAAGTCCTCGAACGCGGTGCGTACAGCCGCCAGTATCCGGCGATCGGCGGCCCGCACGCTGTCGGCGACGGTGTGATCGGAGCGGGCCCACTCGCGCATGGCGCGCTCCAGCGTCCAGTGCCGCGGACTCACCAGCGAGGCCATCATCCGGGCGAGACGCTCGCGCGGCGGCAGCTCGCCGACGGCCTCGATCTGGCTGCGATCGTCGTCGCGCAGGTTCCGCCAGCCGTCGACGAGGGCCGCCCGATAGCTGGGCATACCGTCGAAGTGCCAGTAGAAGCTCCCCTTGGTCACCTTCAGCCGGGCGCACAGGCGATCGATTTTCAGCGCTTTTATGCCGTCCTCGGCGAGGATCGCATAACCGGCCTGAAGCCAATCGTCAATGGTCAGACGGTTGCCGGAGGGGCTCTGGGCGGGCACCATGGGGGGCAGCCTACGGTGACTCGCGCGCACCCCTGACTTTCTGTTGCCGCTCGCTGCGTGTTTTACTGCAACTTGCGACAACTGAATTCTCGGTCCGCTCCACGATCCGAATCGTACGAGCGGACGCGGATACCGCAGTGCAATGAGGCACTGCGGTATCTCTGGGTGTTGGACCAACAGCACCGAGGGTCGGGCGGGACCGTGACAATTAGAGTTGGGAAGAATTTGATGCAGAACGTTGTAGGCCGGTGGATGCGCCGGATCGGGGCCGCCGCCGCGGCCGCGCTGGTCGTGCCGGCTGTGATCACAGTTGCAGGTGAGACGGCTACCGCAGGTGCCTTCTCCCGGCCAGGTCTCCCGGTGGAGTACCTGATGGTTCCGTCCGCCGGGATGGGCCGCGACATCAAGATCCAGTTCCAGAGCGGTGGCGAGAACTCGCCCGCCGTGTACCTGCTGGACGGCCTGCGTGCGCAGGATGACTTCAACGGCTGGGACATCAACACCCAGGCCTTCGAGTGGTTCCTCGACAGTGGCCTGTCGGTCGTCATGCCCGTCGGTGGCCAGTCGAGCTTCTACGCCGACTGGTACTCGCCGGCCCGCAACAAGGGGCCGACCGTCACCTACAAGTGGGAGACCTTCCTGACCCAGGAGCTTCCCGCCTACCTGCAAGCCAACAAGGCCGTCAAGCCCACCGGCAGCGCCGCGGTCGGCCTGTCGATGGCCGGTTCGTCCGCGCTGAACCTGGCGACCTGGCACCCCGAGCAGTTCGTCTACGCCGGCTCCATGTCGGGCTTCCTGAACCCCTCCGAGGGCTGGTGGCCGTTCCTGATCAACATCTCCATGGGTGACGCCGGTGGCTTCAAGGCCGACGACATGTGGGGCAAGACCCAGGATCCCAACAGCGGTTGGAAGCGCAACGACCCGATGGTCAACATCCCGATCCTGGTCAAGAACAACACCCGGATCTGGGTCTACTGCGGTAACGGCCAGCCCAACGAGCTCGGCGGCGGCGACCTGCCCGCCACGTTCCTCGAGGACCTGACCATCCGCACCAACATCACCTTCCGCGACAACTACCTGGCCGCGGGCGGTAGCAACGGTGTGTTCAACTTCCCGAACAACGGCACGCACAACTGGGCGTACTGGGGCCGGGAACTGCAGGCCATGCTGCCCGACTTGCAGCGTGTTCTCGGCGCGTAAATAAGCCGTAGAGAATCCCCCGGGGCACTGCGCCTCGGGGGATTTTTCTATGCCGGGCCCAACGTGTCGGCGAGAGTGCGGTTTCGTCCGCGGCTCGCCGACATCGCCGTATGCGGGTGCACTTTCGCGGAGCTCGCCTGCTCAATAGCGGCGGTCGTCACCCGAATACTCGAACGGCGGGCAGCCCCGCGACAGCAATGCCGCGTGGACGCGATCCAAGAACGCCCCTCGATGGGTGTGCAGCAGGCCGGCACTGACCCGGATGACTATCCATCGCTGCGCTTCCAGGGCAGCGTGGCGTTCGATGTCGCGGTCCCGCTGCTCTGGGTCCGTCCAGTGCTGAGCGCCGTCGAACTCGACTGCGATGCGATACTCGGGCCAGCCCATGTCGAGCCGGGCCAGCGCGATGCCGTACCTGTCGTAGACCCTGATCTGAGTCACCGGTCGCGGAAACCCGGCGCGCACCAGTACGAGTCGCGTCAACGACTCATACGGGGATTCCGAGCCTCCATCGACGATATCCAGAGTCTCTCGCAACTGGCGTAGTCCGCGGGCGCCCGGATGTTGACGCGCGACGGCGTGGACGTCGGCAACCTGCACCCCGGTGGCCCTCATCAGGGCATCGACGCGTTGCACGCCGGCGCGTAGCTTGAGTCGACGCCCGAGATCGAATGCGGTGCGGGCCGGGTCGGTGACCTGCATGCCGGAGACTTCAGTTGTCTCACCGGGCGCCAAGGTGTCGCTACGCACGATCAGCCCGGCCGGTGGCCTGCGATTGCTGTGGATGATCTCGGCGCGCTCACCGGCGTCGATCCATTTGGCGCCCAACAGTGCCGAGGCGGACAGGCCGCTCACCACGCCACGGCGGTCTGACCACAACCACGCCGCGCGGGCCAGCTCCTGCGGGGACAGCGAGGCGTCGCGAGGTATCCACACCGCCGGGTAGACGGCCCTGTTGAAGCGGCGAAGTTCACGGAACGTCAGGGTGCCGTCGGACACGGCCTCCGGGCCGCGGAATGGCCAATCGATGGGGTTCATGCCACCGACGGTGACGACGAGCGCCGACAAGAATCAGCCGCCGACACCCGATTTGCGCACGTTATTCACAGGCTGACTCACCCGAGTGTGCGTCGGGATACGGGGGCAGCGGTGTGTTGCGGATGAAATCGCACTCTCGGCGAACAGAAGTGGGTGGTGGCGCCGACCCCCCGATTCGGCGCCACCAGGCATCACTTCAGCTGGGCCGAGGACAGCCCCAGCAGGCGGCGGGCGACCACCAGTTGCTGGATCTGCTGGGTGCCTTCGAAGATGTCGAGGATCTTCGAGTCGCGGGCCCACTTCTCCAGCAGCGTCTGCTCCGAATACCCCGCGGTGCCGGCCATCTCGACGGCCTTGAGGGTGATATCGCTGCCCACCCGGGCGGCCTTGGCCTTGCCCATCGAGGCCTCTTTGGAGTTCGGGATCTTGTTGTCCGCCTGCCATGCCGACCGAAGGGTCAGCAGATAGCTGGACTCCCAGTCGGCTTCCATGCGCAGGAACTCCGCCGCCGGCGCACTCTGGGCATGTGCCGGTTTGTCATAGGAGATCTCGATCCCGGCCTCGGTGAGTATGACCCGAAGTTCCTCCAGCGCCGCGCGGGCGACGCCGACCGCCATGGCCGCCACGATGGGCCGGGTGTTGTCGAAGGTCTCCATGGCCCCGGCAAAACCCTTGTCGACCTTGACTTCCGGGTCGCCGAGCAGGTTCTCCTTCGGAATCCGTGCGTTCTCGAAGCGGATCACCGCGGTGTCGGAGGCCTTGATGCCCAACTTGTGTTCGAGGCGTTCGACCGTCACGCCGGGGTGCTCCCGCGGCACCACGAAAGACTTGATGGCCGCCCGGCCGAGAGACTTGTCGACCGTCGCCCACACCACGATGTGCGAGGCGCGGGATCCCGCGGTGACGAAGATCTTCTCGCCGTTGATGACGTACTCGTCACCGTCGAGTGTCGCGGTGGTGGACACCGCGGCCGAGTCGGAGCCGAAGCTCGGCTCGGTGATGGCCATCGAGGCCCATACCTTGCCGAACCGCTCCAGCTGTTCCTTGTTCGCCACACTGGAGATCGCTGCGTTCCCGAGGCCCTGGAAGGGGATCGTCAGCAGCAGTGCCACATCGCCCCAGCTGACCTCGAGGGCATTCAGCAGCGCGGACATGTTGGCGCCGTTGACGTTGGCCTTCTTGCCTTCGTCGTTGCGCCCGCTGAAGGCATCCGCTCCGGCGAAGGAGATGGTCTTGGCCTCCTGCAGACCCTCGAAGAGGTTGGCCAGGGTGTCCAGCTCGACCGGGTAGGCGTGCTCGGCGAGATCGTATTTGCGGGAAATCGGACGCAGCATCTCCGCCGCTCCCTGGTGTCCCTTTTCGACGACCGCCTGCAGTTTCTTGGGCAGTTCCAGATTGATTGCCATGACTGGGTTTTCCGTTTCTGAAGAGTCGTAGGGGCCGTTACAGAACGACGACACCCTCGGCGACGCCGAGGACCCGCAGATCGCGGTACCAGCGCTCGACCGGGTGTTCCTTGGTGAAGCCATGGCCGCCGAGCAGTTGGACACCGTCCAGCCCGATCTGCATGCCCTTGTCGGTGGCGATCCGCTTGGCCAGCGCGGCTTCCCGCGCAAAGGTCAGGCCCTGCTCGGCACGCGCGGCGCCGCGCAGCGTGATCAGCCGCAGGCCGTCGAGTTCGATGGCGATATTGGCGGTCATGAAGGCCACCGCCTGCCGGTGCGCGACCGGTTCACCGAACGCTTCGCGCTCCTTGATGTAGGGGATGACGTAGTCGAGCACGGCATGGGAGGTGCCGACTGCCAGTGCGGCCCAACCCAATCGCGAGTAGGCGATCGCTTCGGAATAGTCCTGGGCGAAGTCGGCGTCGGTACGGTCATCCTCGCCGAGGCGGTTGTGCAGCGGCACCGCGACGTTGTCGAGGGCGACCCGGCCCAGTGCGGCGGCCCGCACACCCATCGAGGGGTCGGCCTCCACGGTCACGCCTTCGGCCGCGGCCTCCACGATGAACAGCGCGGGTTTGCCGTTGAGCTGAGCGGCGACGATGAACAGTTCAGCGGAGCCAGCTGCCGGGACAAGGGATTTCACACCGGAGAGCCGGTATCCGCCCGGGGTGCGCACCGCCGTCGTCTTCAGCGCGGTGGGGTCGAACAGGGCATGCGGTTCGGCGATGGCGACACTTGCCTGCGGCACGTTTTCGCCGGCGAACTCGGGCAGGTAGGTCGCCTGTTGGTCGGCGCTGCCCCAATGGGTGAGTGCGGCCGCCACGCCGGAGGGGGCCAGGATCGGCAGCGCCAACCCCATGTCCCCGTAGGCGAGCGCCTCGGCAACCAGCGCGCCGGTCACGGTGCTGCGATGCTCGGCGATGCCGTCGAAGTTCTCCGGGATGTTCAGCGCGGTGATGCCCAACTCGGAGGCCTTCGCGATGAGATCCGGCGGGTAGCTGACCGCCGCGTCGGCGTCGTGTGCGGCCGGGCGCAGGATCTCCTCGGCGAATTCGTTGACGGTCTCGACGATCATCTTCTGGTCGTCGTCGGGGGTCAGGTCGAAGTAGTCCGACGTCTTGGGCGCCAGCCGGGTGGGGGAGCCGCCCAGGTTCTGGATCTTCTTGAACTGACGGGTGGACGCACCGGCGGCGGAGAACGCGGTCTTGACGCCGTACCGGATGCCCTTGTTCAGCGGGTCGCGCAGGCCGTAGCGGTCCAGGAATTCCTGGCCCACCAGCGGGGTCAGCAGCGCGATACCGATATCGGTGGCGGTGCGTTTGTGCTTCTGGAGCCCGACGGCGCTTTCGGGGCCCTTGCGCTTGGGGCGAGATTCGATCTGAGTCATGTCGGCAGCCTCTTTTGGGGTGGGCAGTGCGTTGCTGACCGTATCTTACTCCAGAGTAAGATAGGTGAGGGCTGTAACCAACGTCACAGCGCGGCCAGTACCGCCTCGTGCAGGTGCCCGTTGGTGGCCAGCGCGCTCCCGCCGTGCGGTCCCGCGACGCCGTCGATGCTGGTGAACCGGCCGCCCGCCTCCCTGATCAAGATGTCGAGCGGGGCGATATCCCACACCTTGACCTCGGGTTCACACGCGATATCGACCGCGCCCTCGGCGACCAGGCAGTACGACCAGAAGTCCCCGTAGGCGCGTACCCGCCACACCGCGTCGGTCAGTTTCAGGAAGCTTTCCCTGCGCTCGTCCCAGCCCGTCGTCAGATCCGAGTAGGACAGGCTGGCGGCGGACAACTCGCCGACGCCGGAAACCCGGATGCGCCGGGCGGTGCCGCCGAAGGACGTGTGCGCGCCCAGACCCGCCCCGGCCCACCAACGCCGACCCAGCGCGGGGGCGCTGATGACGCCGACCACCGGAACACCATCGGTGATCAGGGCGATCAGCGTGCACCACACCGGGACGCCGCGGACGAAATTCTTGGTGCCGTCAATCGGGTCGATCACCCACTGTCGACCCGTGGACACCGTTGCACCGCCGAACTCTTCGCCGAACACACTGTCATCGGGGCGGGCCGTGGCGAGGGCCGCGCGCAGCGCCTCCTCGGCGCCCTTGTCGGCATCGGTGACGGGGGTCAGATCGGGTTTGGTCTCGACGTGCAGATCCAGGGCGCCGAACCGCGCCATCGTCAGCGTGTCGGCCTGATCGGCGAGTTGCAGTGCGAGGTCGAGATCGTCGGAAACGCCGCTCATGCGACGCCCTCGCAGGCTCGGCTGCCGCATCCCGGTTTGGTGATTCGCTCGCACGCTTCGCTCATGCCCGCAGTCCTACCATGGCTACGTGATCGAATTCGCGATGATATTGCTGTTGGTCGGTGCACTGGTGCTCATAGCGTTGCCGTGGATCCGCCGGCGCAACGGCGGCCTGGGCGCCAACATGGCCAACATGGCGCCCGGCACGCTGCTGGTGACCGGCGTCAGCCCGCGCCCCGACGCGGTGGGCGAGCAGTTCGTCACCATCAGCGGTGTCATCAACGGGCCGACGGTCAACGAGCACGTCGTCTACCAGCGGATGGCCGTCGACGTGAACCAGTGGCCCACCATCGGCCAGCTCATCGACGTGGTCTATTCGCCCAAGAACCCCGACAAGTGGGGATTCGCGCCGGCGCCGCCACCGCCGCCGCCGGCACCCGAGACCTATCCGACCGTCTGAGAGGACGCCCGTGCCCAGCCGCTTCCGGCCGGAATCGACCTGCTGACAAAGCCCAGCCCCTGCTTCGTGGCGACGCTGATGCCTACCGGGCGAGTGATCAGCCCGCGAGCTTGCGGCTATCGAGCGAAAGTGCGAGTGACCTCCTCGACAACGGCAAACTCGCGACGAGTCGGGCGACAGAGGGGTGCGGTGTGCGGAGTTTCCCGTCCCAGCCGTGGGCGATCAGCGCCTGGTACGCCTGAACAAGGGTCTGCGCGTCGCTCTGCTCTTTGACGACCCGCAACACGGTCCAGCCCAGCCGTTCAAGCTGTGGGATGACGCGCAGGTCCCTCAGATACTGATATCGATCGGTCTGGTGCTGGCCGCCGTCGTACTCCGCGGCGACCATGAATTGCTCCCAGCCCAGGTCGAGTCTGCGGAGCGGATGACGGCCGTCGTACACCTGGATCTGGGTGGTGGGGTCCGGGAATCCGGCGTCGAGGTAGAGCAACCGCAGCCGCGATTCCCTGGGTGACTCGGCGCCACCGTCGATGAGCGGCAGCATCGACCGCAGCTGTTTGAGGCCGCGGGCGCCTCGATACCGCTCCGCGAGCGCGGCAACGTCGTCCTGGTGGAACGACGCCGCGCGCTGCAGCGCGTCCAGCCGGGCGATGGCCTCGCCGCGGCCGAGGTGGCGGCCGATGTCGAACGCGGTTCGCGTCGGCGTCGTCACGGAAAGGCCCTCGTGCACGGTGATCTCATCGGCGTCGATGCGCTCACGTCGCACGATTATCCCGGCCGGAGCGCGGCTGATGTCCCAGATCATCTCGATGGGGATGTCATCGTCAACCCACCCCGCGCCGAAAAGCGCCGATGCCGCGACCCCGGCGACGACGCCCTGACGCCCGGAACGCAGGTACGCGGCGCCGATGCGTTCAACCAGGGTGAGGTCGTGGCCGCGCGGAGCGTAGATGTCGCGGTGCACGCGGGTATGCCATCGGCGCAGTTCGTATTCGGACACGGTTCCTGCCGCGCGTGCTCGGCTACCGACGATGAGCGCTGCCATGCGGTGATGCTGCCCACCCGCACCGACAACCTCCGCGACATTGCACCTATCGAGCGGAAGTGCGAGTAGCGGCCTCGACAACGGCAATCTCGCGGCGGTGCTGACGCTGCATCAGCCGTGGGCGATCCCCAGCAAGTCCGCCACACTGGTCAGCTTCACCCGGGGCCGGTGCTGAGCGTCGCCCGCCGCGCGTTCGTGCGAGTCGATGCGCCGCCAGTGGTCGTCGGTGACCAGCAGGGGCTGGCGCGCCACCAGCCACTCGACCAGGGCGGAGTCATGGCCCTCGTCGAATCCGGGCTCGCCGAGGTCGTTCAGCAGCGTCTGCACCGTGTCGGCGGAGTCCTTCTTGTTGCTGCCGATGACCCCCGAGGGCCCGCGCTTGATCCAGCCGACGACGTATTCGTGATCGCTGCCCTGGACACGCCCGTCGGCGTGCGGGATCGTCCCGGAGCGCTCATCGAAGGGCAATCCGTCCACGGGCACCCCGCGGTACCCGACGGCGCGGACCACCAGCTGCACCGGAATCTCGTCTCGCTCGCCGGTGTCTTTCGCGACAATACGTCCACCGTCGTTGACCAATTCATTGCGGCCCAACACGATTGACTCGACCCGCCCGTCCCCGCGGATCTCGATCGGTGAGGTGGCGAAGCGGAAGACGACCCGTCGTTGCGCCCCCTCGGGCTCCCGCGCGGCGTACTCGCGCAGCACCTTGATGTTCTGTCGCACGGCCTTGTCGGCGGCGTCGAGATCCTCCTCGGAGATGTGGTCCAAGTCGGCGCGCTCGACGACGATATCGACCTCGGCCATCTGCTCCATGTGCCCGAGCTCGCGCAGCTCCATCGTCGTGAACGGTGCCTGCAGCGGACCACGCCGACCCACCACGATCACTTCGCGGACCCCCCGCGGGCCCAGTAAGTCCAGCGCGTGGTCGGCGATATCGGTCTGCGCGAGGATCTCGGGGTCGCTGATCAAGATGCGCGCCACGTCCAGCGCCACATTGCCGTTGCCGATCACCACCGCGCGGTCGGCCGACAGATCGGGCGCCTTCTCCCCGAAATGGGGGTGCGCGTTGTACCACCCGACGAAATCGACGGCGGCGATGCTGCCGGGCAGGTCCTCGCCGGGGATGCCGAGCTCACGGTCGGCCTGGGCGCCGATCGCGTAGATCACCGCGTCGTAGCGTTCGGCCAACTCGGTGGCGTGCACATGCTCGCCCACGGAGATGTTGCCGAAGAACCGGAACCGCGGGTCCGCGGAGATCTTCTCGAACTGCGCGCTGATCGATTTGATCTTCGGGTGGTCGGGTGCGACGCCGGAGCGCACCAGTCCCCACGGCGTGGGCAGCATCTCCAGCATGTCGACCCGAAAATCCCGGTCGTCGTCGGCAGCTTTCAACAGCGATCCGGCGGCAAAGAACCCGGACGGGCCTGAGCCGACAATCGCCACGTGGTACGGGCGCATGTCTTGCCTTTTCATGGGGCTGACCGGCGGCGCGCAAGGGGCTGTCGCGACGTCACCGGAGGCGGTTACCGCACCCGATGCTAGCCGCGCACCGGCGATCGAGGGCGGAGTCGACGGAAGCGGCCGGTAACCTCAACAATCGTGGATCCTGACCGTCTTGCCGATATCGCTGCCCTCGACACCACATTGACGACCGTGGAGCGGGTGCTCGATGTCGACAGTCTGCGCGGGCGTATCCAGACACTCGAGGCCGAGGCCGCCGACCCGAACCTGTGGAACGACCAGACGCATGCGCAGAAGGTCACCAGCGAGTTGTCCCACGCCCAGAACGAGCTGCGTCGCGTCGAGGAACTGCGCCAGCGCGTGGAGGACCTGCCGGTGCTCTACGAACTCGCCGCCGAAGAGGGCGGCGCCGAGGCGCTCGAGGACGCCAACGCCGAGCTGGCCAAGCTGCGCGAGGACATCGAGGCCATGGAGGTGCGGACCCTGCTGTCCGGGGAGTATGACCAACGCGAGGCACTGGTCAACATCCGGTCCGGAGCCGGCGGCGTGGATGCCGCGGACTGGGCCGAGATGTTGATGCGGATGTACATCCGCTGGGCCGAGGCGCACAAATACCCGGTGGAGGTGTTCGACACGTCCTATGCCGAAGAAGCCGGGATCAAGAGCGCCACCTTTGCCGTGCACGCCCCGTACGCCTACGGCACGCTCTCGGTCGAGCAGGGCACCCATCGGCTGGTACGGATTAGCCCGTTCGACAACCAGGGCCGCAGGCAGACCTCGTTCGCCGAGGTCGAGGTGCTGCCCGTCGTGGAGACGACCGACCACATCGAGATCCCCGAGGGCGACGTCCGGGTCGACGTGTATCGCTCCAGCGGCCCGGGCGGGCAATCGGTGAACACCACCGACTCGGCGGTGCGGCTGACGCACATCCCGACCGGCATCGTCGTCACCTGCCAGAACGAGAAGTCGCAGCTGCAGAACAAGGTCTCGGCCATGCGGGTGCTGCAGGCCAAGCTGATGGAGCGTAAACGTCAGGAGGAGCGCGCGGAGATGGATGCGCTCAAGAGCGACAGTGGCAGCTCATGGGGCAACCAGATGCGTTCCTACGTGCTACACCCGTACCAGATGGTCAAGGACCTACGCACCGAATACGAGGTCGGTAGCCCGGCAGCGGTGCTCGACGGAGACATCGACGGCTTCCTGGAGGCAGGGATCCGTTGGCGCAATAGGAAAGATGACGACTAACACTGTGTGGGCCCTGCCCGTCGCCGACCTGTGGCACGGGTTCTGGCACGGCGAAATCGGGGCGTGGCTGCTGACCGTGGGTGTGCACATCGCGCTCCTGGTCATCGGCGCGCTGTTGACGGCGCGGCTGATCAACTGGATCGCCCGGCGCGTCACCCGCCGCATCGATGCCGAGTACCAGGAAAGCGATCAGCTCGTCCGTTCCGAGAGCGCCAAGCACCGGCAGGCGGTCGCCTCGGTCATCTCCTGGGTGTCGATCGCCGTGCTTTTCGTGGTGGTCGGCGTCGAGATCACCGACGCGCTCAACGTGCCGGTGGGTTCGCTCGTCGCACCCGCCGCGGTGCTCGGTGCCGCACTGGGCTTCGGCGCGCAGAAGCTCGTGCAGGACCTGCTGGCCGGCTTCTTCATCATCACCGAACGCCAGTACGGGTTCGGGGACCTGGTGCAGTTGAGCATGATCGGTGCCCCCGAGGCGTCGGAGGGCACGGTCGAGGAGGTGACCCTGCGCGTCACCAAGCTGCGGACCGGTGAGGGTGAGGTGTTCACCGTCCCCAACGGCAACATCGTGCGGTCTCTCAACATGTCGAAGGACTGGGCCCGAGCGGTCGTCGACATCCCGGTGCCCGCCAGTGCCGATCTCAATCGCGTCAACGATGTGCTGCACGAGGTCGGGGAGAAGGCGATGGAGGACGCCGGGCTGAGCGCGCTGTTGCTCGACACTCCGCAGCTGATGGGTGTGGAGAGCATCGAGTTGGACAC
This sequence comes from Mycobacterium sp. MBM, assembly GCA_021648845.1. Taxonomy (GTDB): domain Bacteria; phylum Actinomycetota; class Actinomycetes; order Mycobacteriales; family Mycobacteriaceae; genus Mycobacterium. The sequence goes on from JAKJHY010000015.1 coordinate 87,608, forward strand.
CGTCAATCTGCGCATGGTGGCCCGCACGCTGCCTGGAAAGCAGTTCGAGGTCGGTCGCCGGTTACGTATCCGCATCATCGCCGCGTTGACCACCGCGGGCATCGCCACGGCCGATCACACGCCGACAGTGGGCAATCTCAACCCGACCTCGGGCGCCGCCGACAAGGAATCCGGGGCCGGCCGAACCGAGCACAAACCATGAAGATCATCGAATCGCTGAAGAAGTGGCCCCGCGCGGATCGCGGTTGGCCGAGGTACCTGCCCGGCGGTCGGATCCGGACGTCCACCGCGGGGTTGATCGCCGCTTTCATCGCGCTGTCCTGGATCAGCCAGAACTACGAGCCGCCGGCTCCGCCACCCGCCCCGGCCACCCAGATCGTCCCGCCGGGCTTCGTGCCCGACCCCGAGTACACCTGGGTGCCGCGCACCAATGTGGAGGTGCCGCGCACCACCTATCGGACGACCACCACGACCACCACCACTACCGAGCCGTCCACCACCACCCCGACGACATCGCCGACGGACCCGACCGACACCACCTCGCCGGGGGACTCGCCGACATCGAGCCCGGTACCGCCGCCCACCACGACGGTGGTCGACCCGGACGGCCCGAACGGGTTGGTCCCGCCGATCACGCTGCCGGTGGTGCCGCCTCCCACACCGCAGACGATCGCCACACCGCCGCCGCCTGCCCGCAGCGGGAACTGACTCGCGTCTACACTGGCGTGCCGTGATGATCACCCTCGACAAAGTGAGCAAGCAGTACAAATCCTCTGCTCGTCCGGCACTGGATGACGTCTCTCTCAAGATCGACAAGGGTGAGTTCGTCTTCCTCATCGGACCGTCGGGCTCGGGAAAATCGACGTTCATGCGTCTGCTGCTGGGCGCCGAGCATCCCTCCAAGGGCGATATCCGGGTGTCGAAGTTTCACGTCAACAAGCTCTCCGGCCGGCACATCCCGCAACTGCGCCAGGTCATCGGCTGCGTGTTCCAGGACTTCCGGCTGCTGCAGCAGAAGACGGTGTTCGAGAACGTCGCCTTCGCGCTGGAGGTGATCGGCAAGCGCGGTGATGTGATCAACCGGGTGGTGCCCGACGTGCTAGAGATGGTCGGCTTGTCCGGCAAGGCCAGCAGGCTGCCGAACGAACTGTCCGGCGGTGAGCAGCAGCGCGTCGCGATCGCCCGGGCCTTCGTGAACCGGCCGCTGGTGCTGCTGGCCGATGAGCCCACCGGCAACCTGGACCCGGAAACCAGCAAGGACATCATGGATCTGCTTGAGCGGATCAACCGCACCGGAACCACGGTTCTGATGGCCACGCATGACCACCACATCGTGGACTCCATGCGTCAGCGCGTCATCGAGCTCGAATTGGGCCGGCTCATCCGCGACGAGCAGCGCGGTGTTTACGGAATGGATCGCTAGTGCGCTTTGGGTTCCTGATCAATGAGGTTCTGACCGGACTTCGTCGCAACGTCACGATGACGGTGGCGATGATCCTGACGACCGCCATCTCCATCGGATTGTTCGGCGGTGGTCTGCTGGTGATGCGGGTGGCCGACCAGTCCCGCGATATCTACCTCGACCGGGTGGAAAGCCAGGTCTTTTTGACCAACGATGTGTCGGTCAACGACCCGAACTGCGACGCCGATCCGTGCATGGCGCTGCGCGCGCTGATCGACTCACGCGATGACGTGAAATCCGTGCGCTTTCTCAACCAGGATGAGGCCTACGCCGATGCGATCAAGAAGATCCCGGCCTTCAAGGATGTCGCGAGCAAGAATGCGTTCCCGGCGTCGTTCATCGTGAAGCTGGAGAACCCGGAGCAGCACGTCGATTTCGACAGCGCCATGCAGGGCCAGCCCGGTGTGCTCAACGTGCTGAACCAGAAAGATCTGATCGACCGGTTGTTCGCGTTGCTGGACGGGATGTCGAGCGCGGCGTTCGCGGTGGCGCTGGTGCAGGCGATCGGTGCGGTGTTGTTGATCGCCAACATGGTTCAGGTGGCGGCCTACACGCGGCGCACCGAGATCGGCATCATGCGCCTGGTCGGGGCGACCCGCTGGTACACCCAGTTGCCGTTCCTCGTGGAGGCGATGCTGGCCGCGTTCATCGGTGTGGTGCTCGCGCTGATCGGTTTGCTCGGGGTGCGCACACTGTTCCTGGAGAAGGCGCTCAGCCAGTTCACCCAGGCTAATTTGATTGCGCCGCTGGACTTCGCCGATATCCTCTATATCGCGCCGATCCTGCTCTTCGTGGGTGTGGCGATGGCCGGTGTCACGGCCTATGTGACGCTGCGCCTCTACGTGCGAAGATGACGATGGCTACTAAGAACAAGAAATCCGACAAAGCCGCGGTAAAGGCCAACAACCAGGTCGTGGCGACCAATCGCAAAGCGCGCCATAACTATTCGATCCTGGACGTGTACGAGGCCGGGATCGTGCTGGTCGGCACCGAGGTGAAGAGTCTGCGCGAAGGCCAGGCGTCGCTGGCCGACGCGTTCGCCACCGTCGACGATGGTGAGATCTGGCTGCGAAACCTGCACATCGCCGAATATCATCACGGCACCTGGACCAACCATGCACCGCGGCGAAACCGCAAACTGCTGATGCACCGCAGTCAGATCGACAACCTGGTCGGCAAGATCCGGGACGGCAACCTGACCCTGGTGCCGCTGTCGTTGTACTTCACCGACGGCAAGGTCAAGGTCGAGCTGGCGCTGGCCCGCGGTAAAGAAGCCCGCGACAAGCGTCAGGATCTGGCCAAGCGGGACGCCGATCGGGAGATCATCCGTGAGCTGGGCCGCCGCGCCAAGGGCATGGCCTGACTCGTCTCGCGCCCATCATCGCGGGATCCGCCGGGCCGCAGCTGACAGCGATATAGTGCGGCCCACGCGGTCATACGCACGAGAGGCTGGGTGACAGTGCGAACCTCGCGCCTGCGAGCATGGGCACTCGCCGCTGTCTGCACACTGGCGGCGGTCAACGCGGGCGCGTTCTGGGGCCCCTCGGTGGCCGATACCGTCGCGCATGCACTGCAGGTCGTTGTCGCGGTGGCCGCCATCGCCTGCGGGCTGAGCGTCGCGCGTGGCCAACACGGCCCCGACCGCTGGTGGCGCCTGGCGCTCGTCGCCGCCCTGGCGGACTGGGTGCTCGGTCAGACGCTGTGGCGGCTGCACGTGGCTGATTGGGCGCCGGTGCTGGCCAGGGTCGTCTTCATGGCGCTGCCGGTGCTGGTCTTCACGTCGGTGGTGCTGCTGGTGCGCTCCAGCGGCGGTGTGACCCCTCCCCCCGACAGTCCGCGACGGCAACCGTTCGTGACCAACGCGCTCGACGGTGTCATCGCGGCCCTGGCCTTCTTGATCCTGGCGGTGATGAGCGATCTGGGCACCAGGTTCTCGCCTTCCGGGTCCGCGATGCGTGTGCTCGATGTGGTGTTCATCGGCGCGGAGATCTTCGTGGTGGGCGTCGTGATGCTGATCGCCACCATCTATGACCCGGCCCGCCCGAACCGGACGAATTACCTGCTGCTCGCCGGCGGTCTGCTGCTCATGGGAGTGTCCAACCGATTGATCGCCTATGTGCGGTCGGTGGACATGGCCGACGCCGTGCAGTGGGTCGGGATCGGCTTGATCGTCGGGCCGGCGCTGCTCGGCTTCGCCTTCCTGCCGACCTCGCCGCTACCCGATGATCTCGCCTTCCGCCGCCAGGACTGGCCGCAGCTGCTATTGCCCTATGTGGGGTTCCTCGGTGTTGCGGTGCTGTTCACCTTCCACCTCTACATCGAACGCGAGCTGTCCGTCGCCGCGGTCTGTCTCACAGTGGCGATGGTGGCCTTGGTGGCGACCCGTCAGGTCGTCGCGACGCGCGCCGAGCGGTCGCTCACGCAGTGGTTGTACTGGGCGCAGCGCGGGCTGGAACATCAGGTGAACCATGACGCGTTGACCGGTCTGCCGAACCGGAAACTGTTCGCGCAGCGGCTCGACGAGGCCATGCGGCACGGACGCTTCGTGCTGATCTACATCGACCTCGACGATTTCAAAGAGGTCAACGACCGGTACGGGCACGCCGCCGGTGACGAACTGCTGTGTGCCGTCGGAGAGCGGCTGGCGCGGTTCGTGGGCGAGGCGGACACCCTGGCCCGCATCGGCGGTGACGAGTTCGCGATCCTGATCGAGGATGCCGACGACCACGGCGAGCAGCTGGAGGCCGCCGCGGGACGGCTGCGGCTGGCATTGCGCGAACCGTTCCCGGTGCACGGGTCGTCACTGCGGGTGAAGGCCAGCATGGGATTGGTGCGGCCCGATTTCCACGGGCTGCCGCAGACCTCCGATGACCTGCTGCGCCAGGCCGATATATCGATGTACGCCGGGAAGCGGGTGGGCAAGGACACCGCGGTCGTCTACCAACCGTCCTCCGGTGCGGTGGTCGGTTTCTCGACCATGTTGCGGGCCGCCAAGGGTGAACCGCCGCCCGGTTTCCGGCTGGTCTACCAGCCGGTCGTCGAGCTCGGGAACGGCACACCGGTGGCGGTGGAGGCACTGGCCCGGTGGACGGCGGCAAACGGGATCGACATCTCCGCGGAAACATTCGTCGCGGAGGCCGAGGCCGCCGGACTGGGCGCCGATCTCGACGCGCTGGTCCTGGACCGGGCCTGCTGCGAGGTGCGTGGGCGCGGTCTGGAACTGGACATCCACGTCAACATCGGCGGCGCTCGACTGGGCAATCCGGCGTTCGAGGAGCAGGTGCGCACGGTGTTGGAGCGCTACCAGATCCCGCGTCACCGGCTGGTGCTGGAGATCACCGAAACCATGCCGATCGTCGATCTCGACCGTGCCGCCCGGCAGATCCGCCGCTTCGGTGAACTGGGCGTCAGGGTTGCCCTCGACGATTTCGGTTCGGGGTTCAGCTCGCTCACCTATCTGCACGAGCTGCCGGTGGATATCGTGAAGCTCGACCGCAGCCTGGCATCCGGTAGCAATCCGGCCCGCGACCAGACGCTGTATCGCTCGGTGGTCACGCTGTGCGACGACCTCGGGCTCGACGTCATCGCCGAGGGGGTCGAGACCGTCGAGCAGGCCGATATGGTGTCCCGCGCCGGTGGCCGGCTGGCGCAGGGCCACCTGTTCGGACGACCGGTGCCGATCGGCGAACTCGTCGCGTCGTTGGCGACGGTGGGGGGCCAGACTTAATCGGTGGCCCCTGCTGTCATACGCGCTATGATGGTGTGTCCTGCCGAAAGTCGGCGGGGGTGCGAGGGGCTGAACGGTTTCGACTTCGCGCATCGAATCAAGGGAAGCGTGCCGGTGCAGGCAAGAGACCACCGTAAGCGTCGTTGCAACCAATTAAGCGCCGATTCCAATCAGCGCGACTACGCCCTCGCTGCCTAAGTAGCGACTGCGTGTCTGTCAGCCCGGGAGCGCCCTCGGCCCGGTGTCTGGCATCAGCTAGAGGGACCCACCCACGGGTTCGGTCGCGGGACCCGTGGGGACATCAAACAGCGACTGGGATCGTCATCCTGACTTGTCTGCGTGATCAGGAGATCCGAGTAGAGGCATAGCGGACTGCGCACGGAGAAGCCTTGAGGGAATGCCGTAGGACCCGGGTTCAATTCCCGGCAGCTCCACCACAAGGAAAGGCCGCAGGTCACAGGACCTGCGGCCTTTCTCGTTCTGTTTGGTCGCCGAGATCGCGCCCGGTCACGGTCGTGCGGCCGCGAGGGAATCGGCCGTGTGCCGCCGCAGACGGACCCGCAACTAGGATCGCGGGCATGGGGCGAGGGCTTTTGTGATGGTCGGCGACAGCACGCAGTCGGACACCCAGGCCGGCTCGGGGATCGAGCCGCCGGTCGAGCCCCGCATCCGCCGGGCGCTGGGGCTGATGGAGCGGTTCGCGCCGGCGATCGGTGCCCGGTGGGCCACCGAGCTGTGGTGCACCCCGCCCGATGTCGACGCCAGCCTGCGCATGCCCCCGGGTGTCCCCCCGAGCGAACCCGTCGAGGCGTACTGGTCTGGGCATCGCGTCGCGGGGGAGGCCTGGGGTGACGGGCCGGTGGTGTATCTGGTGCACGGCTGGGGCGGGTGCCGCGCGCACCTCGGTGTCTTCGTCAAACCTCTGGTGCAGGCGGGGCACCGCGTCATCGCCTTCGACCTGCCGGCACACAACGATTCCGATACCGGGTCGCTGGCGCCCGGTCGCACCCACCTCGTCGAGTGCACCGAGGCCGTCGATGCGTTCGTGCGCACGCACGGTCCGGCCCGCGCGATCGTCGCGCACTCGCTGGGCGCCAAGGCCGCCGCGCTGGCGCTGACCCGCGGCACCGATATCGCACGCCTGGTGTTCCTGGCGCCCATGGGCGACTTCGACTACTACCTCGACATGTTCGCCGAGCGGCATGGTTTCGGCCCGCGCATCCGTGCTGGTCTGCACCGCCGGCTCGCCAAGCGCATCGAGATGCCGCTGCATGAGACCGATCTCGGGTTCATCGGGTCCAGACTTCGCGCCGCGACCCCGCTGATGGTGATCCACGACCCCGATGACCCGGACGCGCCGTACCGTTACAGCGAGGAACTGGTCGGCGCCTGGCCGGGGATGGAGCTGGTGACCACCCGCGGGCTGGGCCGGTTGGCGCACTACCGGATCCTGCGGCACCGTGCCGCGATCACCGCCGGCCTCGATTTCATCGGCACCGTTCGGTAATCGCTGCACCTTCTGACACGCTGTGCACGTCATCGAACAGCGAGGCCGACCTTCTGGGTCCGGGAGCGACCGCGCCGCCGAGCCGCTGAGAACGACGGCGGAAGCATGCGGCGCATCGCCCGCTGCGCCAGCCGGCGGTGCCGACCGCGCAGCACGGTCCCGGCCAGCGTGCCGCAGAGGAATCCCGCGATGAACAGCCGTCGGGCAGGCCGCGGGGTCGGCCGCCCAACCCGGTAGCCACACCACGCGGCGACGGCGGCGACGACGATGACCAGCGCGAGCGTCCCCATCCGGTCGATCAAACCACCGCCGGTCCGGGTCCGAGCCGCTCGTGATCAAACCGAACCGCAAGCGTGACGGGCCGGCCCCGGCTGGTCGGGTGCGGGTCAACCCTGGGTGTCGGCCGGTGGCGGTTCGGAGGTGACCGTCTCGGTTTCGGTCTGGGTCTCGGTCACGGTGCTGACGCTCGTGCTCACCGACGTGCTCGGCGTGCTGGTGGTCGTCGTGGTCGTGGTGGTGGTCGTCGACGGGGTGGTGGTCGTCGTGGTCGTGGTGGGCGCTGTCGTGGTGGTGGTCGACGGGGTAGCGGTGACCGTCTCGGTCGGTACCGGCGCCACCGCGGTCGTGCTGGCCGCCTCCGATGACGAGGTGGTCGTGCTCGTGGTCGTGGTGGACGAGGACGAGTCGTCGCCGAGGGCGGTGATGATCCCCCAGATCGCACCGGCCAGCACCAGCGCTGCCACCGCGCCGATCACCACCAGCGCGGCGGGCTTGCGGTACCAGGGCAGCTGCGGTTCGGGTGCGCCGCCGGCGTATGGGTCACTCGCGGGATACGGCTGGGTGTAATCGCTGTAGCTGCCGGCGTACTGCGTCGGTTCGTCGTCGGAGTAGTAGCCCGGGTTTTCGGGGGGTCCGTTGTTCGCCATAGTGCTTCGACGGTACGACGTTGCGGTGACGACGTGCGGTGACTCGCCGGGCATGCGGGAAACGGCTCGGTCCGGCGCGGCGGGCACGCCCGAGTCTGTGAGGTTGCTGTCAATTGTCCGTACGGGTTGCTAATGCTTAAATAAGCTACGTAAATTACGCCCGATAGCGATTCGGTAAACGACGGGCCCCACTTCATGAACGCCACGAACGCCCAGCGATCCAGGGTCGCGCACCTCATCCGCACCCTCGCGGTGCCGATCCTGCTGGGCTGGCTGGCCCTCACGGTTGCCACCAACGTGTTGGTGCCGTCCCTGGAAGAGGTCGGCGAGGCGAACACGGTCGGACTGAGCGCGCAGGACGCGCCGGCGATGATCTCGATGCGGCAGATCGGCGCCAACTTCGAGGAGTTCGACTCCGACAGCAACGCCATGGTGGTGCTGGAGGGTGATCAGCCGCTCGGCGACGAGGCCCATCATTACTACGACGGCCTCATCGACAAGTTCGAGGCCGACCCCACCCACATCCAGCATGTGGCCGACTTCTGGGGCGACACCCTGACCGCCGCCGGCGCACAAAGCGCCGACGGGAAATCCGCCTATGTCCAGCTCTACCTGCACGGCAACCAGGGCGAGACGCTGGCCAACGAGTCGGTGCAGGCCGTGCGCGACATCGTCGCCGCAACCCCGCCGCCGCCCGGTCTGCAGGTGTTCGTCACCGGTGGCGCGCCCCTGATCTCCGATCAGCATCATGCCGGCGACAAGAGCATCGCCAAGGTCACTATGATCACCCTGGGCGTCATCCTGCTGATGTTGCTGCTCGTGTACCGCTCGATCGGCACCACAATCCTGATTCTGCTGATGGTGTTCGTCGAGCTCGGCGCCGCCCGCGGTGTGGTCGCGTTCCTGGCCAATGCCGGTGTCATCGGACTGTCGACGTTCGCGGTGAACCTGTTGACGCTGATGATCATCGCGGCGGGAACCGACTACGCGATTTTCGCCGTCGGCCGCTACCAGGAGGCACGCGGTGCCGGCGAGGACCGCGAGCGTGCCTACTACAGCATGTTCGGCGGCACTGCCCATGTGGTGCTGGGCTCGGGGCTGACCATCGCCGGCGCCATGCTGTGCCTGTCGTTCACCAGGCTGCCGTACTTCCAGACCATGGGCGTGCCGTGTGCGATCGGCACCCTGGTCGCGGTACTGGCCGCACTGACGCTCGGGCCCGCGGTCATCACCATCGGCAGCCGGTTCGGCCGCTTCGAACCCAAGCGGGCCATCCGATCCCGGGGCTGGCGCCGCATCGGGGTCACCGTGGTGCGCTGGCCCGGCCCGGTCCTGGTAGCCAGCCTGGCGTTGGCGATCATCGGCCTGGTCACCCTGCCCGGCTACAAGACGAACTACGACGCCCGTCGCTATCTGCCTGCCGACTTGTCGGCCAACGTCGGATACGCCGCCGCCGAACGGCATTTCAGCGCGGCCCGGATGAACCCCGAACTGCTGATGGTGGAAAGCGACCGTGATCTGCGCAATCCCGCCGACTTCCTGGTGATCAACAAAATCGCCAAGGGCATCCTCGCCGTCCCCGGCGTGGCCCGTGTGCAGACCATCACCCGCCCAAACGGAAAACCGATCGAGCACACCACGATTCCGTTCATGCTGAGCCAGCAGGGCGCCACCCAGACGATGAACGAGAAGTACCGTCAGGGCCAGTTCGCCGACATGCTCAAGCAGGCCGACGATATGCAGACCAACATCGAGACCATGCAGCAGCTGGCGTCGGTCACCGAGCAAATGGCGGCCACCACCCACTCGATGGTGCTCAAGACGACCGATATGACGCTCGATGTCGCCGAAATGCGAGACCACATCGCGAATTTCGATGATTTCCTGCGACCGCTGCGTAACTATTTCTACTGGGAACCGCACTGCTATGACATACCGGTGTGTTGGGCGATGCGGTCGGTGTTCGACACCCTTGACGGAATCGATGTGTTGACCACCGATATCGAACAGGTGGTGCCGGATCTGCAGCGGCTGGACACCCTGCTGCCGCAGATGGTCGCACTGATGCCGGAGAACATCCGCGTGATGGAGAACATGCGGAATTCGATGCTTACGATGTACCAGACCCAGAAGGGCATGCAGGACCAAGGGTCGGCGATGCAGGACAACTCGACGGCGATGGGGGAGGCCTTCGACGCGTCCCGCAACGACGACACCTTCTACCTGCCGCCGGAGGCCTTCGAGAACGAGGACTTCAAGCGCGGGATGGAGAACTTCATCTCACCCGACGGAAAATCGGTGCGGTTCATCATCTCTCACGACGGTGACCCGGCGACCCCCGAGGGCATCGCGCATGTCGACCCGATCAAGCGGGCCGCCAAGGAAGCCATCAAGGGCACCCCGCTGGAAGGCTCCAAGATCTTTCTCGCCGGCACCGCCGCGACCTACAAGGACATGCACGACGGCGCGCAGTGGGATCTGGTCATCGCCGGGATCGCCGCCGCCTCTTTGATCTTCGTCATCATGCTGCTCATCACCCGGGCGTTGGTGGCGGCCGCGGTCATCGTCGGCACGGTGCTGTTGTCGCTCGGCGCGTCATTCGGCATGTCGGTGCTGCTGTGGCAGCACATCATCGGTTTGGAGTTGCACTGGATGGTGCTGCCCATGTCGGTGATCCTGCTGCTGGCGGTGGGCTCGGATTACAACCTGCTGCTGGTCTCCCGCTTCAAGGAGGAACTCGCCGGCGGGCTGAAGACCGGCATCATCCGGGCGATGGCCGGGACCGGATCGGTGGTCACCTCGGCGGGTCTGGTGTTCGCGTTCACCATGGCCTCGTTCGCGTTCAGCGATCTGATGGTGATGGCGCAGGTCGGCACCACCATCGCGCTGGGGCTGCTGTTCGACACCCTGGTGGTGCGCTCCTTCATGACCCCGGCCATCGCCGCATTGCTGGGCAAGTGGTTCTGGTGGCCGCAGACGATTCGCACCGAGGCGTCTCGGCGCAGGCTTGCCGCACGTGGGATCGACGTGCCCGCCTAGGCCGGGCACGCCGAGAACACTCCGCACCATCCAAGCGGGTGGCCCACCGGCACCCGTCGCATCGCGGATACCCCGCCCCCTTCGCTGCCAGTTGTTTGAGCAACGACGCGGGTGGGAATGGTGGGCGGATGACTGAAGACCGGGCCGTCGGTGGCGCCGCGGACATGTTCGCTCCCGAAGAGGTCGCCCTACGCCCCCGAAATGTGCAATTCGACTGGTCGCAGGCTCCGCTGCACTGGATCCCCGGCGATCCGTACGCCTCACACGGGGTGACCGCGTTGAATCTGTTCCTGCCCGTCGCCGAGCGTTGGTTCAGCAAATTGCTGTCCGACTCGCTGGCCTATGTGCGCGACGAGCAACTGCGCGAGGAGATCGTCGGCTTCATCGGCCAGGAAGCGGTGCACGCCCGCACCCACGACAATGTGCTCGTCGAGTACCTGCGCGGTCACGGGATCGACCCGGAACCGTTCACCAAGCAGCTGGAATGGGTGGCCGGCCAGTACGACCTGCGCATCGATCAGGCGCCCCCGGACAAGAAGCGTAAGGCACTCGCGTCGGGTACCCACGCACTCAGCGCCGCCGAGCACTACACCGGTGTCCTCGGCGACTGGGCACTCAACAACCGGTGGGACGAACTCGGTGCGGACCCCACCCTGACCGACCTGTACCGCTGGCACGGTGCGGAGGAGGTCGAGCACCGGCACGTCTCGTTCAACGTCGCCAAGTACTTCGGCATGGACTACTTCGCTCAGGCCGCGGCCGGGGTGATGGTGACGGTGGTGTTTTTCGCGATGATGCTGCGCGGCACCAAGTATCTGGTGCACCAAGATCCGGCGCTGCCCAAACTGGGGTACGTGCGATTGTTGTGGCGTTTGCGCAACTCCGGCAAGACGGGCGCGCTGCCCTCAATGGGTTTCTATGTCCGCTCGGGGCTGACCCTGCTGCGCCGCGACTACAGCCCCGCCGCCGAGGGCAGCACCGCCCAGGCCGTCGCCTACCTCGCCAGTTCGCCGGCAGCGCGTGCCGCGCATGGGTGACCGGCTGACGCGTCTTCTCAAGCCGTATACCGGGGAGCCGCCGCCGGGGCTCTATGGCAAGCCCTCGGACCTGTTGATCCGGATCGCGGGCACCGCGGTCCCGCACTTTCTGTCGGTGGTCACCCGCCTCGGCGGTGACAGGGAGCTGCCGGAACTGCCGCGCCGCGCCAACCGTCGGGCGATGCTTGTCGACGAACGCACGCTGGTCGCCCGTGACCCCGATGTCGTGGCGCTGACGCTGGTGCCCACCGACGGAGCGGATCTGCCCCGCTGGCATGCCGGCGCACATATCGACGTGCATCTGCCCTCCGGGCGGACCCGGCAATATTCGCTGTGCGGTGATCCCGATCGGCCCGATCGTTATCGGATCGCGGTGCGTCTGATCGTCGGGGCGGATGGGGCCTCTGTCGAGATGCACACGCTGGCGCTCGGGCAGCTCATCGAGGTGAGCGAGCCCCGCAACGCGTTCATGATGCCGCTGCCGGGGTCCGGGTCACGGGCCGAGCGGCTGCGCTTCATCGCCGGCGGGATCGGGATCACCGCGATCCTGCCGATGGTGCGCCTGGCGGATCGGCTTGCGCTCGACTGGTCACTGCGCTACACCGGCCGGCACCGGGACAGCATGCCGTTCCTGGATGAGCTCGAGGCGTTCGGCGACCGGGTCCGGGTACTGACCGACGATGTGTCCGGATTTCCCACGCCCGCCGAGCTTGTCGACGATGTGACCCCGTGGACCGCGGTGTACGCCTGCGGCCCGCCGCCGATGATGGACCTGGTGCGCGGTGCGGTCCCGCAGCGCGCCGAGCTGCACATCGAGCGCTTCTCGCCGGTGCCGGTGGTCAACGGACAGCCGTTCGAGATGGAGTTGCTGCGGAGTGCCGAAACCGTGGCGGTCCGGGCGGATCAGAGCGCGCTCGCGGCGCTGCTCGCCACCAAGCCGGATGTGAGTTACTCCTGCCAGCAGGGGTTTTGCGGCAGCTGCGCACAGCAGGTGGTCGCCGGCGAGGTCGAGCACCGAGACCGGTTGCTGACCGATGAGCAGCGCCGGCTCGGGCAGATGCTGCTGTGTGTGTCACGCTCGGCGGGCGGGAGGCTGGTGCTCGACCTCTGAGCGCCTACAGCTGGCGCTGCCCGCCGTCGACGGTCAGCTCGGCCCCGGTCATGTAGCTGCTCTGGTCGGAGGCGAGAAACAGTACCGCCGAGGCGATCTCGTCGACGTGACCGAGGCGCTTCATCGGCACCTCGTTCACCAGGTCGGTCAGCAGCGCCTGCTCGTCCCCGTCGGTGGCCAACCCGGCCAGGCCCGGTGTCTCGATGGGGCCGGGGATGATGGTGTTCACCCGTATCTTGCGGTCGATGAGTTCGGCTGCCCAGGTGCGCCCCAGCGAGCGGATGGCGGCCTTGGATGCGGCGTATATCCCGAACGCCGGTACACCACCGGAGGCGGCCGTGGATCCGGCCAGCACGATTGCGGCGCCTTCGTTGAGCAGCGGCAGCGCCTTTTGCACGGTGAAGACCGTGCCGGCGACATTGCGGTCGAAGGTGTCCCGGTAATGCTGGACGCTGATATCGGGCAGCGCGGCGAACTCGCCACCGCCGGCGTTGGCGAAGATGACGTCGAGACCACGTCCGCGTGAGCCGATTTCGGTGACGAGACGATCGAGGTCGTCAGGGTTTCCGATATCGCCTTGCACCCCATGAGCGTTGGCGCCGATCGTCGCGGCGGCAGCGTCCAGACGGGCGCGGTCGCGTCCGGTGACGAAGACGTAGGCCCCTTCAGCGGCGAATCGTTGGGCGGTGGCCAGCCCGATGCCCGAAGTTGCGCCGGTCACCAGTGCGGTCTTGCCGTCGAGTAGTCCCATTGTCGGGCTCCGTTCCTTGTCTCAGGTTCGCGCGGTCCGCCCGATGCAACATAGGTGAACTATCACCTATTCCTGAGTGAGGATGGTCCACAACTTGACGATACGGTCACCGGTGATCTCGGCGACATCGAAGCCCGAGGCCACCGCGTTGTCATCCGGGGTGCGCACCTCCCAGGCGAGAACGCCCAGTCCGCGGGTCCGGCGCACCGGGCCGACCGGCGTAAAGTGCAGTCCGGGCAGTTTTCCCTGCAGCTCAGCGGCCTTGGCATCGAGTTCGTCGTGGCCGGTGGCGACACCGTCGTCGTCGAACCACTGCACCTCGGGAGCGTATGTGGTGGCGATGGCCGCGGCCCGGCGCTGCGGGTCGCGCTCGTCGAAGACGGCCATCAGATTGGCCTCCATCAGTCGGGTGATCGCATCGCTCATGGCTCCTCCAATTGAGTGATATTTCACTAAATGTTACCCGGCGCGGGTGGCAGTGAGCTGTTCAGATTGAGATTGACGTGAATATGCTCCAGCGCCGTGGTGAACGGGCCGAGCAGGTTGGCCGGCAGTGGGTCGAAGAACAGGCGGCGCACCAGGTCGACATGCGCGGGGGCGGCCTCGACGATGGCGGCGTGGCCCTGCTCGGTCAGCACGACATTGCTGGTGCGGCCGTCCTCTACGCTGGGTCTGCGCTCGGTGAGGCCGCGTTGCTCCATGCGGCGCAACTGGTGAGATAACCTGCTGCGCTCCCAGCCGATCTGTGCGGCGAGATCGCTGACGCGCATCGCCCGGTCGCGATTACCGCTGAGCGCCACGAGCACGTCGTAGTCGGCCAGCGACAGCTGCGAGTCGGCTTGTAGCTGGCGGTTCATCTCGTAGTTCATCCGCAGCTGCACCCGCATATAGGCGACCCAGGCTCGTTGCTGCTGTGGGGACAGCCATTCCTGCTTGGTTGATATGTCCCGCTTCTTCGCCGTCACCCCTACAGTGTGGCCGATCCACGGGCGGCCAGCAGGAGCAACAGTCGGTCCCGGGTGTCGCGGTCGCTGGGATCGTCGATCAGTTGGTCACAGGCCAGTTCCACCATTCGGCGCCAAGCCACTTGCGATACTCCGGCGTCGGCGTTGAGCAGGCGTCGCAGGCGATCGATAGCGGCCGCGTCATCCGGGTTGCGGTGCACACTGTTGCATGCAGATTGGATTTGTTGGCGCAGCAGAGAATTCACGTTCACAGCCCCCGAATCGCAGGTTGCTCCCCCCGGCAACCGGTACGTGCATACTGCAACACCACACGGCTATATTGCAACAGTAAACACGTGTATACCCAATACGGTGGGCATACCCAGCGGCGACGCCGCAGTTAGTCCTCCCGCAACACCGCCGCCATGCTGCGAGCGCGGGCCGGCTCGGCGGCGTCGACGAACGCACCGAACAGTGCCAGCCGGTCGCCGGCCGGGCCGTCGTCGTCCTCTGGATGCCATTGCACACCCAGATAGAACCTTTTGGGGTCCTCGATACCCTCGGTGATGCCGTCCAGCGCGCGGGCGGCGACCACCAATCCGCCACCGACCCGGTCTACGGCCTGGTGATGCCCCGACCGCCCGATGATCCGGTCGGCGCCCAGGATGGCCGCCAGCCGGGTGCCGGGGATGATGTCGATGGGCTCGTCGACGAACTCGGGTTGACCTGGCGCACCGTGATGAAGGGCGTAGTCCTCGATATCGCCGATCAGCGTGCCGCCGCGGAAGACGTTGAGCAGCTGCGAGCCGCGGCAGATCCCGAAAATAGGGATGTCGGCGGCCACCGCCGCGGCGATCGCGGCGAATGCGTCTCGGTCGGCACGGACATCAGTGCCGTAGGACTTCGGATGCGGTGTGTTCTGCCCATAGCAAGAGCTTTCGATATCGCCGCCGCCGAGCAACAGTAGACCGTCGAAGTACGCTGCGGACGAGGGACTGTCGAGCGGGGCAGTGGTGTCGAAGAATTCGAAGTCGGCGCCCAGTTCGAGCAGCGTGCTCAGCGCAACCTTGGTGAAGCGGGTGATCAGGGCGGTGTCCGCAGCGCTGATATCCGGGTAGTTGAGCGAGGCCAGCACGCAGATGCGGGCGCGCGGCGACTCGGGGCGGGGCAGGTTCGGCAGGACGTCGGCCAGACGCACCGGGGGAGTCATCGATTCGCCTTTCGTTTGCGAGCCCGGTCCACCAGATCGGCGAACAACGCAGCGTCGGTGCGGGATTGGGCGCACAGGTCCTCGGGATGCCATTGCACCGCGACGATATCGGCGCGCCGGTGCTCGATCGCCTCGATGACGCCATCGGCATGTGCGGTGACCACCAGGTCGCGTCCGAGACGGTCCACGGCCTGGTGGTGGTAGGAGGATACCCGGATGCGGTCGACGCCGACGATGGCGCGCAATTTCGTGTGACGTTGCACGTCGACCTGGTGAATGCCGTTGTGGTGCACGGTGTCCGGAAGATGCTGGTGCAGGGTGCCGCCGAGCGCGACGTTGAGCACCTGCATGCCGCGACAGATGGCCAGCGCCGGGATGCCGGAGTCGAGCAGTGCCGTGGTGACGGCGAGGTCGAAATTGTCCTGGAAAGCCACGGTGTCGGTGGTCTCCGGGGCAGGCTCGGCGCCGTATCGGCATGGATCGACATCGGCGCCGCCGGGTAGCAGCACCCCGTCGAAGGCGTCCAGTCTGGATGGCAGCTCGGTGCTGGGATCGGTGGACGGGGGATGCAGGATCACCGGTTCACCACCGGCCGCCCACACCGATTCGCAGAGCGCCTCGGCGGCTATGGTCGCCGAGAACCGCAGGATCGGTACCTGCGCGGCCCGGCGACCGGTGACCGCGATCAGCGGACGCGACATATCAGAACGGGTACTGCAGGGTCGGCAGGTGCTGGTGCCACACCTGTCGTAGCCGCCCCGAGTCGATGAGCCGGGCCAGTGCGCCGTCGATCTCGGCCAGCGTGTCGGGTCGGTCCTTGGCCACCGCGATACCCCAGCGGTTGGCGGTCTGCACGGTAAAGGCCAATTCGTAGTCGGGGTGCGTCGCGCCAAGTGGCACGAACACCACATCGTCGTCGACAACGGCGTCGACGTCCTTGGCCAGCAGGGCGGCCAACATATCGGCGTACACATCGTCGCTGCCCGCCCCGAACGGTACCGGCTGCGCGCCGGTGAAGGTCTGGGCCAGCGCCATATTGGTGCTGTTCTCGATGGCCGCAACCTTGCGGCCCACCAGGTCTTCGGCGCAGTGGATGTCGTCACCGCGGCGGATCAGCACCCCCTCGTGGAAGATCGCGTACGGGCGGGTGAAGTCGACCAGGGCCTGGCGTTCGGCGGTGATGCCCTGCCCGCACAGCACGGCGTCGGCGTCCCCGCGCTGCACCGCCGGAATCATGTCGACCCACGGCACCCGCACCCATTCGATCGCGCGGCCGAGTTCGGCGCCGAGCGCCGCGGCGACGCCGGGCTCGTACCCGCCGCGGCCGTTCTCCGGGGTCCACAGCGTGAACAGTGGCGGCGCGTCGGCGTCCAGGCAGGCCAGTCGCAGCGGTTGGCTCACGGGGCATCATTCCAGTACATTTCACGCTCCCAGTCGGTGACGTATCCACAGAATCGGGCCCACTCATCGGTGTGGTAGTCGATGAGCAGTGCGGAGAGTTTCGGGCCGAACGCCTCGGTGATCACGGTGTCCTGGCGGAAGGCCGTGATGGCGTCACCGAGGGTCAGCGGTAGCGCCGGGAAGCGGTGGTCGGCCGGGGCGTCATAGGACGACCCCTGGCACGGCACGCCCGGGTCGGTGGCGTTCTTCATGCCGTCCTCGCAGGCGGCGAGCAGAATGGTATGCGACAGATAGGGATTGACCGCGGCGTCGGGCAGCTTGTACTCCAGGCGTCCGTTGGCCGATAGCCGCACCGTGCAGGTCTTGTTGTCCAGGCCCCAGTTGATCTTCGATGGCGCGAATTGCCCGGCGTCCCAATAGCGTTTGTAGGAGTTCACCGTGGAGCCGTTGACCAGCATGGCGCCCGCCGAATGGGCCAGCAGCCCGCCCAGGGCGTGGCGGCCGATCTCGGAGAGGTGCAGCTCGGTGACTCCCGGGTCGACGAGCACGTTGACGCCGTCGCGCCACAGGCTGAAATTGTGGTGGCAGCCGTTGCCCATCATGCCGGTGGCCGGTTTGGGCATGAAGCTGGCCTGGATGCCGAGTTCGCGGGCGACCTGCTTGCAGATCTGTCGGTAGGTGGTCAGCCGGTCGGCGGTCAGGTTGGCGTGGTCGTACATGAAGTTCATTTCGACCTGGAACTCGTCTTCGTAGTCGCCCTCGATCATGTCCAGGCCCAGCGCCTGCGCGTACTCGACGACCTTCTTGACGATCGGGCGGTTCCGCTCCAGGTGCTCGATGTGGTAGGCCGGGCTGGAGCCGGGCCGGAACTGTGCTTCCAGTCCTTCTCCTTGCCAGGTCATTTCGGGTTCGCAGCCGGTGCGCAGTTCCAGCCCGGTGCGGTCGGTGAATCCGGCGTGCGCCCGTTGCAGCAGGGCCCGGGAGTCGCAGGCGAGTTCGATCCCGGCGTCGACGGCCAGGTGGTCGGGTTCGTAGAGCCGGCAGAATACCCGGGCGAAGCTGGTGTCCCAGGGCAGCACGGCGAAGGTGTCCAGATCGGGGATGGCGGTGTACTCGGGCGCATTGACGCCGCCGGCCAGCAGTACACCCTCGCGGGTGCCCTGCAGGTTGGCGATCGCGGTCTGGTGCTGCTGCACCCCCTTGACGGCCAGGCGCTGGAAGTGCTTTGCCGGGGCCACCTTTCCGACCACGCGTCCGGTGATGGTGATGGCCTGGTAGTAGACGAACTCCACGCCGCGCTCGGCGATGGTCTCGCACACCTGGGCCAGGTGTGCGCTGGTGGCGTTGGTCTGCCGGTGCGCGTCGAGCGGGGTGGTGGTCATCGGATCTCCTGGGTCAGGGGGCTGGGGTGAAGCCGATGGGAAGGGTGACGGGCCCGGTGTTGCCGGAGTCGGGAAGCCACGTGGCGCCGGGCAGTTCGTGCGGGTCGACCATCCGCCGGGCCAGCAGCGGCAGCGCCTCGCTCATATCGGCGCGGGCGACGAAGTGGCCCAGACAGTAGTGCAGGCCACCGCCGAACCCGAAGTGCGGCTTGCGTTCCGCGGTGATGTCCAGGCCCGGGGTGTACACGCGGGGGTCGGTGCCGGCGGCCTCGGTGTAAAGGTGCACGGTGGTGCCGGCCTTCAGCTCCACGCCCTCATACTCGAAGTCCTCGACCACCTCGCGGGTCACCCAGCGGGTGGTGGGGTTCAGCCGCATGATCTCTTCGACGGCCTTGCCGCCCAGGTCGGGTCGTTGGCCGAGCAGGCGCCACTGGTCAGGGTGGGCCAGGAAGGTCTGCATGGCGAGGCCGAGCTGATTGCGGGTGGTGTCGAAGGCAGCGAAGATCAGCATCGTCAGGCCGTCGCGCAACTCGTCGTCGGAGAGTCGGCCGTCCTCGGGGTCGGCGGCGTTGACGAACGCGGTCACGAAGTCCTCGCGCGGATGTGCGCGGCGGTCGGCGATCTGCGCGTCGCAGTAGTCATACAGCCGGGCCAGGGCGGACTCGATGCGGGGTAGGTCGTCCTTGAGGGTGACCGCCATCGCCAGCCCGATGGTGGTGGCCTCCTTGGCCAGGATGCGCCAATCCTGTTCGGGGGTGCCGAGCATGATGGCGGTGACCCGGGCCGAGTACGGCTCGGCGAATTCGGTCATGAACTCGCAGCGGTCGGGTGCGGCGAAGGCGTCGACGAGTTCGCCTGCCAGCGCCTGGAATCGGGGCACCTGGCCGGCGATGAGCTGCTGGGTGAAGGCCGGTGTCATCAGGCGGCGTAGGCGGCGGTGTTCCTCGCCCTCCTTATTGAGCAGCCAGCTGGCCCACCATCGGGCGAAGGGGCCCTCGGTGACGCCGTTGTGCGCGGGCCAGGCGATGCTGCCCTGGCGGAGCTGGCGGCTCTTGAGCAGCTTGTTCATCTCGGCATAGCGCAGCACGGCGATGCCGTAGGGGGTGGTGGCGTACCAGCTGCGCTCGCGGGCCTCGTGCACTTCGGCGGAGGTCAGCGAGAATTCCGGGTCGGCGACATCGAAGTGGGGAACGAGGTCGAGAGGCGACATCGGGGCTACCTCCAGGGTGCGTGACCGGATGCCTTTAAAGACTCTAGAAATAGAGGCTTAATGTCAAGGGCTGGGAGTTAAGTCTGGGTAACCCGTCGGTCAGCTGTTTGCCACGGCGATGGACCAGCCGTTGCCGAGGGGGAGTTCGGCCACCTCGTGGAACGTTTCGTCTTCGGTGGGCACGGCGGCGAGCCGTGAGCCGACCAGCCAGCGCGGGGTATTCGCGGCGATGACGCGACGCTCGGTGTTCACCACGACGGCGTCCTCGTCGGTGTGGCGCAGCACCTCGATGAGCCGGCGTTCGACATCGCCGACCACCAGATCGGCGCCGGCCACCCCGAGGAAGGTGCCGTCGGCGATCACCGGGATGGTCGCGGTGATGGTGTACATGTCCGAGCCGCTGTAGTCGACGTAGGGGCCGTAGGCGACGCGCTGTTGGCCGCGCTGGGCCAACTGATACCAGTCCATCTGCAGGTAGTCGTAGACGTCGATGCTGGTCGGGTCGAAGTTCAGCCGCAGCCGGGCAACCCGCTCGTTGTGCCGCTGCCACCACGCCATATAGCGTTCGCGGCCCTCGACCACCGACGGCGCGGCGACAAAACCCATGCCCCAGATGCCGTGTTCGCGCGCGAGCAACCCGGCGAGCAGGCGCTGCAATCCGGAGAAGTGGGTCTCGGTGAGGGCCGCGCGCGGCGGGCGGCTGCGCAGCACCTCCTCGGCGACCGCGTCGAGCAACAAGTAGAACGGCTCGACGGCCCGTGAGGCTTCGGCGGCCAACTGTTGGGCGGTCATGACTGCCCAGCCAGATCCATGTTCACGGTGGTCAGTCGGGGGAGCTGGCTCATCGCGTGATCCTCGGCGAGCCGGCGCGCCTCGGCGGCGTTCTCGGCGGCGACCGCCGCGGCGATGGCGTGCTGGGCCTCGACATAGGCGGCGACGTCGACGTCGGGACCGATGGGCAGCCAGATGAGTCCGGCGAGTTCGGCCTGCAGGTTCGCTTCGCGCCGGGCCAGTCGCGCGGACTGGGAGGCGACGGCCACCTGGATGTGGAAGCGGCTGTCGGCGCGGATCCGGTCGCCCAGGGTGGCGGCCGCGCCGAGTTGATCGGTGAGCGCGAACAGTCGGCGGACCGCGTAGGGAGCGGCGCGTTCGGCGGCGAGTTTCGCGGCCTGGCCGGCGATGGCGGTGTGCTCGTCGAACAAGTCGCGCAGGTCCGAGGCGCTCATCGCGGCGAGGCGTTCGGTCAGCTGGTCGACCGGCGGGCCCTCGGGGCGGCGGACGAAGGAACCGCCGCTGCGGCCGCGCCGGGTCTCCACGAGATGCTGTTCGCGCAGCGTGGCCAGGGCTTCGCGGACGGTCATCGGGGCGACGCCGAACTGGGCGGCGAGGTCGACTTCGACCGGGAGGCGTTCACCGTCGTCGAGCAGGCCGAGGTGGATGGCCTCGGTGATGCGCAGGACGATTTCGTCGGCACGGCCGACGGGCGCGTCGGGGGCGACCAGGGGGGAGAGCGAGGACACCACTGCTGCCTCCCTCCCCGTTGGCCTGACGTCGAAATGTACCGGATCGAGAACAAATTCTGTCGTTCCGGTAGCAAGTTAAACAATAGGACTGTAGTTTTTCGCTCACTCGGTTCTTGCCCGAAGGAGAGCAGGCTCATGACCACTGCCACGCCACCGACCCCCCGCCCCGACGACGCTTCTCATTCCGATGACGACGCCGCGCACCTCGACTCCCTGGGGTACAAGTCGGAGTTCAAGCGCGATATGAGCCCGTGGGCGAACTTCAGCCTGGGGTTCACCTATCTGTCACCGGTCGTCGGTGTGTACACGCTGTTCGCGTTCGCGTTGGCCACCGGCGGGCCGCCGATGATCTGGAGTTTCCTGATCGTCGGTGTGGGCCAGTTGCTGGTCGCGCTGGTGTTCAGCGAGATCGTCGCGCAGTTCCCGGTCGCCGGCGGGGTGTACCCGTGGGCGCGACGGCTGTGGGGTCGACGGTATGCGTGGATGACCGGGTGGGTGTACCTGGTGGCGTTGCTGGTCACCATCGCCTCGGTCACCTACGGCGGCGGGCCATTCGTCGCCGCTGTCTTCGGTATCGAGGCCACTACGGACAGCATCATCCTGTTCGCGCTGTTGTTGATCGCGGTGGCGACGGCGATCAATTTCCTTGGTACGAAAGTCCTTGCCAAGGCGGCGATCATCGGATTCACCGCCGAGATCATCGGTGCGCTGGTGGTCGGCGGCTGGCTGCTGATCGCACACCGAGAGCACAACCTCGGGGTGCTGTTCGACAGCTTTGGCACCGGCGGTGACGGCAACTACCTGTGGGCGTTCGCGGCGGCAGCCCTGATCGGTGTGTACCAGTACTACGGCTTCGAGGCGTGCGGCGATGTGGCCGAGGAGGTGCGCGATCCGGGTCGGCTGATCCCGAAGGCCATGCGCCGC
Source organism: Mycobacterium sp. MBM (assembly GCA_021648845.1). Classification (GTDB taxonomy): domain Bacteria; phylum Actinomycetota; class Actinomycetes; order Mycobacteriales; family Mycobacteriaceae; genus Mycobacterium. Next base: position 109,762 of record JAKJHY010000015.1, read on the forward strand.
ACCATCTATATCGGTGGTGCGGCAGCCACTTTCGTGTGTCTGGCGTTGATCCTCGCGGTGGCCGACATCCCGGCGGTGATCGCCGGCGAGGACACCGACCCGGTGAGCACGGTGCTGGGCGAGGCGTTCGGCCCGTTCGGGTCCAAGGTGATCCTGGTGATCGTGCTGATCTCGTTCCTGTCCTGCGCGATGAGCCTGCAGGCCGCGGCGAGCCGGCTGGCCTACTCGTACGGGCGCGACGGGATGATCATGGGATCGTCTCTGCTGAGCAAGTTTTCGGCGACCAGGCATGTGCCGCCCTACGCCTTGGTGGTAGCGGCGGTGGTGCCTGCGGTGATCGTGATCGGGTCGCGGTTCTCCACCGATGCCATCACCAAGATCATCAGCTTCGCCGCGCTCGGGATCTACATCGCCTTCCAGATGGTGGTGCTGGCCGCGCTGCGGGCCCGGCTGAAGGGCTGGGTGCCGTCCGGGAAGTACTCACTGGGGCGTTGGGGGATGCCGGTCAATATCGCGGCGCTGGCGTACGGCGTGATCGCCATGGTGAACATGGCGTGGCCCCGGACCCCGGATGCCGCCTGGTACGACAACTGGATCGTCGCGCTGTCGGCGGTGGTGGTGATCGGAATCGGATTGGTGTACATGGTGGTTCACCCGGTGGCTGGTCGGAGTACCGCGCCGTACAGTGATGCGATCCCTTCGGGTCGGGGCTGAAACTTCGGGTGTCGAGGCGCTCGGCTCTGAGCGACAACGTACTTCGTGATTTCTCAACGGGTAGTGCCGATGACCTGGTGGATGATGAACCGGTCCATCTCTCCCTCCGGGAGATAGGGCTCTGGCCGCAAGGTCACCGTGCGCGCCTGAAACCGCTCGTCGTCTTTTCCAAGTACGCGCACCCCGGCAACCGGGTCGGCGACGCAGAAGCCGTCCACCGAGATGGCGAGATCGTCGAACGCCGCTTCGGTGTTCGCGTAGCGTCCGGGTCCGCCGTTCAACCGCTCCAAAAGCGCCAGCGGCTCCCACTCGCGCAGCGCGAAGAAATCCTTGCCATCGAGAAACAGGGGTCGTTGCTGTCTGACCGGCATGATCTCTACAAGGCGGTCGGCTGTGTAGCCCAGGACGAGGCTCGGATCGCCACGCGTTTCTGTCACGCTGTCCGCGGCCGGCCCACTCTCCATGTATGTCGCGATCAGGGCCTGCTTCTCCTCTTCGCTCAGCGCGTCGCCGAAAGTCTCCAGCGTGTCGAGCAGAACGTCGTCGGGAACACGATCGCTGCCGCGACCTGTCACCGCGCCGTAGGTATCGGACAGCGCGTCGACCTGCGTCGGGGACATGCCAAATAGGAGTCGCCCCAGCCCCTTACGCGGAAGAACTGTCCAGTCAGCATCTGTTGCCATCGTGGCCACCTGTCTCCTCCCGGATGTTCGTGCCTACCAGGATGTCATTGTCAGTGCCGGGTACGACGATGAGCGGTTGCTTCGAACCAAGGAGAAATCGATGAGGCGTGTTGTTGTGACCTGTATGGGTTCAGGACATCTTTGACCGTTCGTCATCGGGACATGGTTGACGAGCAACCCGCGCCTGCGACGGTCTCG
>JAKJHY010000016.1 GCA_021648845.1 Mycobacterium sp. MBM
CGCGCCCAAAACCGCGACCAACGCATCACAACCGAACGCCACCACAACGCCACCGCCCGCGCCCTCGAACACGCCGACCTGCGCGCGAACCCGCCGCCGTTTTGACGGGGCGAGGTGCATGTACCTAAACCGGGCTCTTGTACCTGCTCGAGCTGCCTAGGGGTACCGTGATCGGCGCGGACGAGTTGGCCGGGCGGCCGCGGAGCCCAGGTTTCGGCCTGGGCGTCGAGGAAAGTCCGGACTTCACAGAGCAGGGTGATTGCTAACGGCAATCCGGGGAAACCCGCGGGAAAGTGCCACAGAAAGTAGACCGCCACCAGTGTCCTTCGGGGCGCAGGAGGTAAGGGTGAAACGGTGCGGTAAGAGCGCACCAGCATCCCGGGTGACCGGGATGGCTAGGTAAACCCCACCCGAAGCAAGGCCAAGAAGGCCGCAACCTGGTTGTGGCTGCGCAAGCGTTCGAGGGCTGCTCGCCCGAGCTTGCGGGTAGGCCGCTTGAGGCACCCGGCAACGGTGTGTCCAGATGGATGGTCGCCGCCTCACCGGGTTCACCGGTGAGGAACAGAATCCGGCTTACAGGCCAGCTCGTCCGCCCCCTACTTCGTGACGGCCTTCCTCAGCGACTTCAAGGCGTCGTCGATACCGTTCTCGGACTGCAGCGCCACCTCGACCTCCCGCTGGTACAGCAGCCCGTAGGTGAAGGTGTCCTCGCCGGCGGCGTGCGCGGCGTCGGCCTGCTCAAGCAGATGCGTGCGGCTCACCACACTGTCCTGGTGATCGCCGAGCAGGCTCTGGATGGTCTTCGCCTTCGACTCCACCGCCGAATTCCCGGTCGCCGCCGCGGTATAGCGAAGACGCTTGGCGCGCTTACGGATCCGGTGCAATGACTCGTCGGTGCCGTCCTCCTCGGCCTGCTTGGCCGCCTTGCGGACCTTCTTGTACGCCGCGGCCAGGCTCGCCGCGGCGGACTCCTCGCCGGACTTCTCCGCGGTCGGTGACGGCGCGGCCACCAACTCGTCGAGGGCGTCGAGCAACCGGAAGTACCGCTCGGAGCGCATGGCGAGCAGCGAGCGGCGCCACCCGCTGACATAGCGCTGTTTCGCACCCTCCACCAGGCGCTGGCGGACCGGGCCGCGCACCAACTCCGGTGCCAGCGCGTCGAGTGCCTCCTCGTACTTCTCGGCCAGCACCTCGGCGTCCCGTGCCACCCCGAGAATCCCGGCCAGCAGCTTCAGCTCATCCAGCACCCAGGTGTCACCGGTCAGACCGAACGACTCGTCGGCCAGCAGGCTACGGATCTTGCGGGTCGTGACCCGCATCTGGTGCACCGAGTCGTAGACATCCGCGCGCACCGCGCGGTCCCACGCCAGCAGCTCCTCGACATTCGCCGCCACCGCCCGGCGCACCGGATCCGACGGCTGCACCGCATCCGCGGCGGGCTCGGCGGTGGCGAGCACCCTGGCCAGCTTGGAGCCATGCCCGGCCGGCACCGCCCCCGCATCGAACAACCGGTTCGACAGCCGGTCCAAGACCTCGGTGGAGCCGGCGCCTTCGGCCAGTTCCAGCTCCCACTCCCGCCACGTCTGCGGTTCACTGTCCGGGCGCAGCGCGGCCGCGGTCACCTGGTCATCGCAGAACTCGGCGACGGGCGCGTCATCGGCACCGAACAGTAGCGACACCGTGCGCTCGGTGGTGATGCGGGCCACGGCCCCCAACGGCCGGTCCCGCACGATCGCCGCCACCACATCGCGGATGTCCTCGGGCACCGCGTCGGCCAACGGTGCGCGCACCTCGGTGCGGGCATCCGGACCGGCCGGCAGCTTCACATGCCAGCCCGCGTCCGCGCCGCCGGTGCGCCGACGCAGCGTGATGCGCTTGGCGGCGAGATCGTGGTTCGGTGTGTCGTAGTACACCGCCTCCAGCGTCTGGGTGGGTGCGTGTTGCACCCGCGACACCGCGGCCAGGCCTTCGAAGGACGGCGAGACGGTCGTCTCCAGCACGTCGAACTTTCGCTCAACCTCGGTGTGGCGCGACGCTTTTGGCTTATCAGCAGGCATGTTCACCCTTGTTCGGTACAGCTCGTGACGGCAGTTGTGAATAGCGTGCCACACCCAGATGAACAACTTCGCGGCGTGCGCTGCGCCCCGATCGGGGGACGCGTGTTACACATCGGGCCACCCCCGTAATACGGTGAGCGCCATGACCGCATTCGAGACGCTGAAGTTCACCCGGGCCGGATCCGTAGTCAACATCGTCCTGGACCGGCCCGACGCCGCCAACGGGATGAACGCGGCGATGACCCGCGATCTCGCCGACGCGGCGACGCTGTGTGACACGGCGGACACCAAAGTGGTCACCCTGACCGGTGCGGGTCGCTTCTTCTGCGCCGGCGGTGACCTCAAGGCAATGGCCGCCGCCGACGATCCGGGGGTCTTCGTCAAAGGCATCGCCGACGACCTGCACCGGGCCATGTCGACATTCGCCCGGATGGACGCCGTCCTCATCACCGCGGTCAACGGGGTGGCCGCCGGGGCGGGCTTCTCCCTCGGCGTCTCCGGTGACCTGGTGCTCGCCGCGGAGTCGGCGTCGTTCACGATGGCCTACACGAAAGCGGGCCTGAGCCCCGACGGCGGCGCCTCCTACGTGCTGCCGCGGCTGGTTGGCCTGCGCCGCACCCAAGAGTTGATGATCACCAACCGGGTGCTCAAGGCGACCCAGGCGCTGGAGTGGGGTCTGGTGACCACCGTCGTTCCCGACGCCGACCTGCCCGCCACGCTCGAAAAGCTGGCCGGCGAGGTCGCCTCCGGGGCAAAGGGTTCCAATTCGGCGGTCAAGCAGCTGCTGCTGCACACCTACGGGTCCGAGTACGAAGCGCAGCTCGAGCGGGAGGCACGGTTCATCGCCGGTAACGCCGCCGGCGCCGACGGCAAGGAAGGCGTGGCGGCGTTCCTCGGTAAGCGCGCCCCCGAGTTCGGCTGAGAACCGGGTCAGGTCAGTACGAGTGCTCGTCGGCGGGGAACACCCCGCCGGCGACCTCGTCGGCGTACTGGGTTGCCGCACGCCGCAACTCGTCGCCGATCTCGGCGAAACGCTTGACGAACTTCGCGGTCTTGCCCGAGGTCAACCCCGCCATGTCCTGCCACACCAGCACCTGGGCGTCGCAGTTCGGTCCGGCCCCGATGCCGATGGTGGGGATGGTCAACTTGCCGGTGATCTGGGTGGCCAGTTCGGCCGGAACCATTTCCAGCACGACCGCCACCGCGCCGGCCTCGGCCACCGCGATCGCATCGTGGATGGTCTGATCGCCGGCGTCACCGCGACCCTGTACCCGGAAACCGCCGAGACCGTTCACGCTCTGCGGGGTGAAGCCGATATGCGCGATCACCGGGATACCGGCCTGGGTGAGGGCGGCGATCTGGTCGGCCACCCGCTCGCCGCCTTCGAGCTTGACCGCGTGCGCGCCGGTCTCCTTCATGAATCGGGTCGCCGTCTCCAGCGCCTGATCGGCGCCGCGCTCGTAGCTTCCGAACGGCAGGTCGGCGACCACCAGGGCGTGCTCGGCGCCCCGGACGACGGCGCGCACCAGCGGGATGAGCTCATCGACTGTGACCTGGACGGTGGTGTCATAGCCGTACACGACATTGGCGGCGGAGTCGCCGACCAGCAGCACCGGGATGCCGGCGTCATCGAAGATACGGGCGGTGGAAAAGTCGTATGCGGTGAGCATCGACCATTTGTGGCCTTCGGACTTCCACTTCTGCAGGTGGTGGGTGCGTACCTTCACGGGCGCTTTGGTGGCACCATAAACGGACTGCTCAGACATCTTTGTCCCTCGATGTGGTTGTCGGGTTGATCCTCGTGGCCCATCCGGGTCCCCGGGTCATCTGACGGCTACCAGTCTGCCACCCCGGCACCGCAACGTGAACGGCCGGTTAAGTGGATTTCCTCACATCGCCACCGCACGGTCCTACCATCGGCACCATGCAACGGCTCAGCGGTCTCGACGCCAGCTTCCTCTACCTGGAAACCGCCGCCCAGCCGCTGCACGTCTGCTCGATCCTGGAGTTGGACACCTCGACGGTTCCGGGCGGCTACACCTTCGACCGGCTGCGCGACGACCTGACCATGCGGATCAAGGCGATGCCGGAATTCCGGGAAAAGCTCGCCGACAGCCGGCTGAACCTCGACCACCCGGTGTGGGTGGAGGACACCGACTTCGACGTGCAGCGCCATCTGCACCGCATCGGATTGCCGTCCCCGGGTGGGCGCAGCGAACTCGCGGAGATCTGCGGGCATATCGCATCGCTGCCACTGGACCGCAGCAGGCCGCTGTGGGAGATGTGGGTGATCGAGAACGTCGCGGGAACCGACGCGCATTCCGGCGGGCGGCTGGCCCTGCTGACCAAGGTGCACCATGCGGCCGTCGACGGCGTCACCGGCGCCAACCTGATGTCCGCGCTGTGCACCACCGAACCCGACGCGCCACCCCCGGACGCCGTCGACGGTGTGGGCGGCGGCTCGGAACTGGAGATTGCGGTGGGCGGCGCCGTCAAATTCGTCACCCGGCCGCTCAAACTGGTCAACATGCTGCCCGCGACGGTGTCGACCGTCCTGGACACCGCCCGCCGTGCCACCAAGGGTCTGACGATGGCGGCGCCGTTCGCCGCACCCAAGACGGCGTTCAACGCCAACGTGACCGGCCGCCGCAATATCGCGTTCGCCGAGTTGGACCTGGCCGATATCAAGACGGTGAAGGATCATTTCGGGGTCAAGGTCAACGATGTGGTGCTGGCGCTGGTCTCCGGGGTGTTGCGGCGTTTCCTGCTCGACCGCGGCGAGCTGCCCGACACGTCGCTCGTGGCGATGATCCCGGTGTCGGTCCACGACAAGTCCGATCGGCCCGGCCGCAACCAGGTGTCGGGCATGTTCTCCGAGCTGCACACCAACATCGACGATCCCGCCGACCGGCTGAGGGCCATCGCGTCGGCCAATACCGTTGCCAAGCAGCACAGTTCGGCCATCGGAGCGACCTTGCTGCAAGATTGGACCCAATTCGCCGCGCCGGCGGTGTTCGGTGTCGCCATGCGCGTCTATGCGCGCAGCAAGCTGTCGGCGGCCGCGCCGGTGCACAACCTCGTCGTCTCCAATGTGCCGGGCCCGCAGATACCGCTGTATCTGCTGGGCTGCGAGGTCCGCGCGATGTACCCGCTGGGGCCGATTTTCCACGGGTCCGGGCTCAACATCACCGTCATGTCGTTGACCGGCAAACTCGACGTGGGCCTGATCTCCTGCCCGGAACTGCTGCCCGACCTCTGGGAGATGGCCGATGACTTCACCGTCGCCCTGGACGAGTTGCTCGCCGCGCGCGAGTAGCCTCACCTGCCTCGATGGCGACTCATGGCAGCATGGTCAGCCATGAACCTCACGCGCGGGGTCCCCGCGGCCGCCATGGCGCTGCTTCTTGTCGCCGGTTGTAGCAATGCCGTCGACGGCCGCGCCGTGATTTCGGCACCCCGTCCCGGCACCCCGGTGCAGTGGGCGCCGTGCGAGGCGGCATCGGGGGAGTCCCGGATTCCCTCCGGCGCGGAATGCGGGCTGCTCTCGGTACCGGTCAACTACGACGACCCCGACGGGGACGTTGCGCAGATCGCGATGATCCGGATCAAGGCCACCGGCGACAAGATCGGATCGCTGTTCGTCAACCCCGGCGGACCCGGGGAATCCGGTGTGGAGGCCGCGGTCAACCTGGTCGGCACCATGCCCCAGTCGGTGCGGGAGCGCTTCGATCTGGTCGGGTTCGACCCCCGCGGGGTCGGGGCGTCCAAGCCCGCGCTGTGGTGCAACTCCGATGAGGACAACGACAAGCTGCGTGCGGACCCGACGGTGGAATACACCGACGAGGGGGTCGAGCACATCGAGACCCAGACCAAGGAGTTCATCGACCGCTGCGTGCAGAAGATGGGCAAGGAGTTCTTGGCCAATGTCGGAACCCAGAGCGTGGCAAAAGATCTCGATGCCATGCGGGAGGCCGTCGGCGACGAGAAGCTGACCTACCTCGGCTACTCCTACGGCACCCGGATCGGCGCCACCTACGCCGAACTGTTCGGTGACAAGGTTCGGGCGATGATCCTCGACGGTGCGGTCGATCCCAACGCCGACCCGGTCGAGGCCGATCTGCGCCAAGCCGCCGCCTTCCAGACCGCCTTCGACGACTACGCCGCCGACTGCGCGCAGGACCCGAGCTGCCCACTGGGCACCGACCCGGCGAAGGCCACCGAGGTCTACCACGATCTGGTGTACCCGTTGGTCGACGATCCGGCGCCGACCAACGACCCGCGTGGTCTGGGCTACAGCGACGCGATCGTCGGCACCATCCTGCCGCTGTACTCACCCAACCTGTGGCGCCACCTCACCGACGGCCTGACCGAGTTGCGGGCCGGTCGCGGTGACACCATGCTGGCCCTGGCCGACCTCTATATGGGCCGGGATGCCAACGGCCACTACAACAATTCGACCGACGTCCGGGTTGCGGTCAACTGCGTCGACGAACCGCCCATCACCGACCGGGAAACCGTGATCGAACAGGACCGACGTTCGCGCGAGGTCGCCCCGTTCCTGAGCTACGGCGAATTCACCGGCAACGCGCCGATGGGCACCTGTGCGTTCTGGCCGGTGCCGCCGACGTCCGAACCCCACAAACTCGACGTGCCCGGCCTCCCGCCCACCCTGGTGGTGTCCACCACGAACGACCCCGCGACGCCGTACCAGGCGGGTGTCGACCTCGCCGAACAACTCGGCGGCAGGCTGCTCACCTACGAGGGCACCCAACACACCGTGGTGTTCCAGGGCAACGCCTGCGTGGACGACATCTCGGCCAAGTACGTGATCGACGGCACCCTCCCGCCCGTGGGCGCGCGCTGCTGAGACGCCCCGGGTCACAGCTGTGTCTCCGTCTGGTCTCCGCGCCGGTTCGCCGGCCGAGTCGGCGCGCTGTGCATGCGAACATGGGCGCCATGTGGCTGGCGGGCAGGTTTTTCGCGGTGCTGCTGGCCATGCTCACCACGGCCGGCATGGTGTCTGCGCCGGCGCCGGCGCAGGCCGCGCCCACGACCTGGGGCGGGTGCGCGCGGTTCCTCGGTGACGCACCGGTCATCTCGACGGCACAGTGCGGCACCGTCGAGGTGCCGGTCGACTGGGCCAATCCGCAAGGCGCGCAAGCACAGCTGGCGGTCATCCGGATCCCCGCCACGGGACCGCGGATCGGGGTGCTGATGGTCAACCCGGGCGGCCCCGGCGCCTCGGCCGTGGACACCGTCGCCTCGATGGGTACCGCGCTGGCCGATTCCCCGTTGGGCCGGCAGTTCGACCTGGTGGGCTTCGATCCGCGCGGGGTGGGCTACTCGACCCCTCAGCTGCGGTGCCGTACCGACGCCGAGTTCGATGCCTACCGCAGCGAACCGATGGCCGACTACAGCCCGGCCGGGGTGGCGCACATCGAAGAGGTGTACCGGTCCTTCGCGCAGTCCTGCCTGGACACCATGGGCCCGCAGTTCCTGGCCAATATCGGCACCGCGTCGGTGGCGCAGGACATGGACGCGGTCCGGGCGGCCCTCGGTGAGGAACAGCTGAACTACCTCGGCTTCTCCTACGGCACCGATCTCGGCACGGCCTACGCGCAGCGTTACCCCGAACGGGTGCGGGCGATGGTGCTCGACGGCGCGCTGGACCCCGGCACGGATCCGATCAGCAAGAGCGTCTGGCAGCTCACCGGATTTCAGCGGGCCTTCGACGACTATGCCGCGGACTGCGCAAAATCCCCGGATTGCCCGCTGGGCACCGACCCCGCCCAGTTCGTCGCGCGTTACCACCAGCTCATCGACCCCCTGGTGCAGCGGCCCGCCGCCACCAGCGATCCGCGCGGACTGGGCTACGCCGACGCCATCACCGGCACCGCCAACGCCCTCTACGGCAAGCGCTACTGGCCCTACCTGACCAGCGGGCTGCTCGGCCTGCAGCGCGGCACCGACCCCGGCGATCTGCTGCAGCTGGCCGACGACTACTGGCGCCGCGACGCCTCCGGGCACTACCGCAACCAGCAGGACGCGTTCACCGCCATCCGCTGCGTCGACGCCCCGTACCCGAAGGACCCGGCGGTGTGGGCCGACGCGGACCGCCGAACCCGCGCGGCCGCCCCGTTCATGGGCTACGGCTCCTTCACCGGTTACGCCCCGCGCGACACCTGCGCGCTGTGGCCGGTGCCGGCCACCCGGGCCCCCGCCGCCGCCACCTCGCCCGGGCCGGGCAAGATCATCGTGGTGTCGACGACACGCGATCCGGCCACACCGTACGAGGCCGGGGTGGAACTGGCCCGCCAGCTCGACGCGCCGCTGGTCAGCTTCGAGGGCACCCAGCACACCGTCGTGTTCAACGGGGACGAGTGCGTGGACACCACCGTGCTGGCGTTCCTGACCGGACTGGTGCAGCCGCCACCCGGGCTGCGCTGCGGATAGTGCAAACCGCGACACGTGTGTAACACGGATTTAACAGCCGGTACATAGGCTTCCGGTCATGGACCGCCAGAAGGAATTTGTGCTGCGCACGCTGGAGGAACGCGATATCCGCTTCGTCCGGTTGTGGTTCACCGACGTCCTGGGATATCTGAAGTCGGTGGCCATCGCGCCCGCAGAACTCGAAGGTGCCTTCGAGGAGGGCATCGGCTTCGACGGATCCTCCATCGAGGGCTTCGCCCGGGTGTCCGAGGCGGACATGGTCGCCCGGCCCGACCCGTCCACCTTCCAGGTGCTGCCGTGGTCCGACAGCGCAGGCAAGCACCACTCGGCGCGGATGTTCTGCGATATCACCATGCCCGACGGCTCGCCGTCCTGGGCGGACTCCCGCCATGTCCTGCGCCGCCAGCTCGCCAAGGCCAGCGACCTCGGATTCTCCTGCTATGTGCACCCGGAGATCGAGTTCTTCCTGCTCAAGCCCGGCTCGGATGACGAACTCCCGGTCCCGGCGGACAACGGCGGCTACTTCGACCAGGCCGTGCACGACTCGGCGCCCAACTTCCGCCGCCATGCCATCGATGCCCTCGAACAGATGGGCATCTCGGTGGAGTTCAGCCACCATGAGGGTGCACCCGGCCAGCAGGAGATCGACCTCCGCTACGCCGACGCCCTGTCCATGGCCGACAACGTGATGACCTTCCGCTACCTGGTCAAGGAGGTCGCCCTGGCCGACGGGGTGCGGGCGTCGTTCATGCCCAAACCGTTCGGGGAGTACCCGGGCTCGGCCATGCACACCCACATGAGCCTGTTCGAGGGAGACACCAACGCCTTCCACAGCGCCGACGATCCGCTGCAGCTCTCCGATGTCGCGAAGTCCTTCATCGCCGGCATCATCGAACATGCCAGCGAGATCAGTGCCGTCACCAACCAGTGGGTCAACTCCTACAAGCGTCTGGTGCACGGCGGCGAGGCGCCGACCGCCGCATCCTGGGGCGCGGCCAACCGCTCGGCCCTGGTGCGGGTGCCGATGTACACCCCGCGAAAGGCTTCGTCGCGCCGCATCGAGGTGCGCAGCCCCGACTCCGCCTGCAACCCGTACCTGACCTACGCGGTGCTGCTGGCCGCCGGTCTGCGCGGTGTCGAGAAGAACTATGTGCTGGGCCCGCAGGCCGAGGACAATGTGTGGACCCTGACGCCCGAGGAACGTCGCGCGATGGGATACAAGGAGCTGCCCGGCAGCCTCGGCGTCGCATTGGCCGAGATGGAGACCTCCGAGCTCGTGGCGGAAGCCCTGGGAGAGCACGTCTTCGACTACTTCCTGCGCAACAAGCGCACCGAGTGGGAGAATTACCGCAGCACGGTCACCCCATTCGAGTTGAAGAACTACCTGTCGCTGTAGATTTCCCCGTCGCTGCGCTCGCCCCAGGACGCCCTCCCCGTCGCTGCGCTCGCCCCGGGTAGCGTTGACGGGTGGCCAAACCCGTGACGCAGCGCCCCAAACTGCCCGGTGTGGGCCGACTCGGCCTCGTCGAGCTCACCGCACGGGACGATCTGAACAGGCTCGGCTGGAACACCGATGACCATGTGGAACTGCTGTGGTCGTTGTCGCGCGCACCCGATGCCGACGCCGCGCTGCGCGCCATGGTCCGCCTCGCCGACGCGTTGGAGTCCGAGTGGCCCGAACTCAACCAGGCGCTGCTGAAGGACAAGGCGCTGCGCGGACGGCTGTTCGCGGTGCTGGGCGGCTCGCTGGCCATCGGCGACCATCTGGTCGCCCGACCCCAGTCCTGGCATCTGCTGGCCGGCGCCGTCACGCTGCCCACGGCCGAGGAACTGCGCAGCGCCTTCGTCGCCGAGGCCGACAGCGTCAGCGACCCACGCACCGCGAGTCTGCCGCTGAAGACGCTCTACCGGGACCGGTTGATGGTGCTCGCCGCCCTCGACATGGCGCCGACCGTCGAGAACGAACCGGTGCTGCATTTCAGTGCCGTCGGCGCGCACCTGTCGGATCTGGCCGATGCCGCGCTGGCCGCGGCCCTCACCGTCGCGGTCCGCACGGTGTGCGGAAAAGACACTGCCGCGCCGGTGATCTCGGTGATCGCGATGGGCAAGTGCGGTGCCCGCGAACTCAACTACGTCAGCGACGTCGACATCATCTTCGTGGTCGAGAAGGCGGACGCGATCACCACTCGGGTCGCCGGTGAGATGATGCGATTCGCCAGTGACACCTTCTTCGAGGTGGACGCCGCGCTGCGGCCCGAGGGCAAGCAAGGTCAGCTGGTACGCACCCTGGAGTCGCATATCGCGTACTACGAGCGGTGGGCCAAAACCTGGGAGTTCCAGGCCCTGCTGAAGGCGAGGCCCGCCGCCGGCGATACCGAACTCGGAGCCCGGTACATCGAGGCGCTGATGCCGATGGTGTGGACGGCCTGCGAGCGTGAGGATTTCGTCGTCGAGGTGCAGGCCATGCGCCGGCGCGTCGAGGAACTGGTGCCTGCCGGGGTGCGCGCCCGCGAGCTCAAGCTCGGGACCGGTGGACTGCGCGATGTCGAATTCGCGGTCCAGCTACTGCAACTGGTGCACGGCCGCAACGACGATGCGCTGCACGTGGCCTCGACGGTCGACGCGCTGGCCGCGCTGAGCGCCGGCGGCTATGTCGGCCGCGACGATGCGGCCAACCTCACCGCGTCGTATGAGTTCCTGCGCCTGCTCGAACACCGGCTACAGCTGCAGCGGCTCAAGCGCACCCACATGCTGCCCGAACCCGACGACGAGGAAGGGCTGCGTTGGCTGGCCCGGGCGGCACATATGCGCCCCGACGGCCAGCACGATGCCCTCGGGGTGCTGCGTCAGGAACTCAAACGTCAAAGCATGCGGGTGTCCCGGCTGCACGCGAAGCTGTTCTATCAGCCGCTGCTGGAATCGGTTGGCAAACCGGGCTTCTCGGAGGGCATGTCCACCGAAGCCGCCGAACGTCAGCTCGCCGCCCTGGGTTACGAAGGGCCGCAGAGCGCGTTGACCCATCTGGCCGCGCTGACCAGCGAGGGCGGCAGGCGGGGCCGGGTGCAGCAGGTGCTGCTGCCCACCCTGCTGGACTGGCTGTCCGACACCCCCGACCCCGACGCCGGACTGCTGTCCTATCGGCGCATCAGCGAGGAACTGGGGGACCTGCGCTGGTATCTGGCCACCCTGCGCGATGAGGGCGCGGTGGCCAAGCGGCTGATGCGGGTGCTCGGCATCTCGGCCTATGTGCCCGATCTGCTGATGAAGGCGCCGGAGGTGATCCAGCTGTACGCCGACGGACCGTCGGGCCCCAAGCTGCTGGACGTCGATCCCGACACCGTGGGTCGCGCGCTGGTGGCTTCGGCTGGGCGACACCAGGATCCGGCCCGGGCGATCGCCGCGGCGCGAACCCTGCGCCGTCAGGAGCTGGCCAGGGTCGCCTCGGCGGATCTGCTGGGCATGATGGCGGTCACCGATGTCTGCCGCGCACTGACCTCGATCTGGGTGGCGGTCCTGCAGGCCGCGCTGGAGGTGGTGATGCGGGACAGGTCACCCGAGAGCGGACCGCCGGCCCGCATCGCGGTGATCGGGATGGGCCGGCTCGGCGGCCGCGAACTGGGGTACGGATCCGATGCCGACGTCATGTTCGTCTGCGAGCCCGTCGCCGGGGTCGAGGAGGCCGTCGCGGTCAAATGGGCGGTGACCGTTGCCGAGCAGGTGCGCGCACTGCTCGGAACGCCGAGTGCCGACCCGCCTTTGGAAGTCGACATCGGGCTGCGGCCGGAGGGCCGCAACGGGCCGCTCGTGCGCACGTTGTCCTCGTATGAGGCGTACTACGCGCAGTGGGCCCAGCCCTGGGAGATTCAGGCGCTGCTCCGGGCGCACCGGGTGGCCGGTGACGCCGACCTCGGGGAGCGTTTTCTGCTGATGGCGGACAAGACGCGCTACCCGGCCGGCGGGGTATCCGCCGAGACCGTGCAGGAGATCCGCCGCGTCAAGGCCAGAGTCGACGCCGAACGGCTGCCGCGCGGCGCGGACCCGAACACACACACCAAGCTCGGGCGCGGTGGGCTGGCCGATATCGAGTGGACGGTGCAGCTGCTGCAACTGCGCTACGGGCACAAGATTCCCTCGCTGCACAACACCTCGACCTTGGAGACACTGGATGCCATCGGTGCCGCCGAACTGGTCGCCGAAGGGGATGTGGCGCAGCTACGGGAGGCGTGGCTCACCGCGACCAGGGCGCGCAACGCGCTGGTGCTGGTGCGGGGCAAACCCACCGACCAGCTGCCCGGCCCCGGACGTCAGCTCAACGCCGTCGCCGCCGCGGCCGGCTGGGAAGGCGGCGACGGCGGGGAGTTCCTGGACAACTACCTGCGGGTGACGCGGCGGGCAAAGGCCGTGGTGCTCAACGTTTTCGGGGGATGAACCGGCGCAGCCCCACCGGCTGGGTGCACCTCAGGCCTGTTCGTCGGCGCGGATCCCGACCGCGTCGAACGCCGCCTTGATCGCGTCGATCTGGGCGCTCCCGAAGCCCTCGGCCCGCGCCGAGGAGATGACGGCGTACCGGGCGTCGACAAACTTCGCGGTCGACGGCAGCCGGTACAGCGAGTCGTAGAACACCCGGGCCCACTGCTCACCGGACACCTGATCCCGGGTGGCCTCCATCATCTTGTAGGCGGCGAAATTCATGATGCCGCTGTTGCTGTGCACATAGTCGAAATCATCGTTGGCATTGCATCCGCAGGGGTCGACCAGCAGGTTGCCGTAGTGCTCGGGCTGGCGGTAGTCCGACGGGTCGGCCATGTTGCGGTACGGATTACCGTACGCGTCCTCGGCGAAAAGCCAACGGGCGGTGCCGGTCTTGTTCTCGATGAGGGCGCCCATGATATCGGCGTAGGATTCGTTCATGGCGCCGGATTCACCCAGGTAGGCCAATCCGTTGACGTACTGGACGACGGCGTGCGTGTATTCGTGGGCCACCAGATCCAGCGCGGCCTCGGTTCGCCCGGCGTCGCCGAACACCAATACCGAACCGGTCCACGCGGCGTTGCGCCAGCCGCTCGCCGACGCCCCGCCCGGGTTGTAGTCGATGTTCAACGCGATCGCGGCACCGTTGTCGTCGAACGAGTCGCGGCCCAACACGTCTGTGTAGTAGTCGAACACGCGAATCATGTTGGCCTGCGCGGACACCGCCGAGCGCAACCAACTGGTCGTGTAGCCGACCACATTGCCGGGAATGCTGGGCAACCCCGACCAGGTGCTCTGGTACCTGGTCGCGTAGGTGGTGATGTTGCGCCCGGGATCGGACAGCACGATCGAAGATCCGGTGTTGGCGGCCACGACGGTGCGGACCTTGCCCAGCTGGTCGGTGCCCGATGACCGCACCGGCGCCACCGCGTGCTGGGCGCTGGCGAACTCGGAGATGATCAGGCCGGGCTTGGTGCCGTTGGCGGCCACGATATAGCGCACGCCGACCGACGGGTAGGGGCTGTCGGGGGTCGAGGTGACGTTGACGCGCCACGCCAGCTGCGGCGGATTGTTCAGATCCTCGTGGTAGACCACCAATTCGGTATCGAAGTGCAGGGTGGCCAGGAAGGCATCCTTGGCCGCCTGGCTTGGGCTGCCGCCGAGATCGGAAACCACGTCGGCCTTGAGCAGGTCGATGACCTTGGATGCCCGGTCCGCCGGCCCGATCGGTACGGTGCTGACGGCCGTGACTGCCGGGTCGTAGTTGCTGATCAGCCCGGTGACCGTGCCGCCGGCGTCGGTGCTGAGAACCAGCTCGCTGCCCAGCACCCGCAGCCCGTTGACCTTCGGGTTGAGCCGGTAGAACACCGAGCCGAAGTCGTTGGTGGACACGGTGATATCGCCGGCACGGGCAAAGCCGGCGGGTATCCCGAGCAGCGTGGATATCCGGTTGAGGACGGCCGCCGCGGAGGTAGCGTCGGTAACCGGGTCGACGGTGAAGGTGCCGTCGATATTGCGTATCTTGCCCGCCTTGTTCCGGCCGATGTCGACATGGCCGGTCAATGCCAGGTTGCGCAGCTCGGACAGCGTCAGGGTGCCGTCGACGTCGGGGTGCACCGCCGAGATCGGGACACTGACGTCGACCGGGATGCCGTGTGTTCCGTCCAAAACCGAGACCGTGAAGTGCAGCTCGTCCTCATCCGGGGTGAACCAGGCGCGGTATCGCGCAACGGTATTCGGTGTGAAGACGAATGTGCCGGTGCCCTGGTTGACGGTGAGGGTGCCGCTGGTGGGCGTCGCCGTGGCGAGCAGGTAGCTCAGCGTCGACGAGTCGGAAACCTGGATCTCGCCGGTGACCACCCCGGTGATCGCATTGGTGGCGTAGGTGACGGTGCCCGCCACCGGCAGGTCGTCACCGGGAGTCGACGCCGCCACGGTGACCGACACCGTCATGGTCTGGGTGGCGCCGTGACCGTCGTCGATGCGCACCGTGAACGAGTCGGTGCTGGTGCCGGCCGCGCGGGCGGCGGCGCTCGGGGTGTACCCGAAGGTTCCGTCGGCGTGCAGGACCACCGATCCCCGGGTCGGGCCCACCGGGACCGTGAAGGTCAGCGGATCCAGGTCGGCATCGGTGACGCTGAGCGCACCGGTGACCCGACCGGTGGCGAAGTCGGTGTGCAGGCCGGTGAGGGACGCGGCGGTGGGGGCGCTGTTGCGGGGGAGGATGCTCATCGTCACCGGTACGGCGACGACGCCGCCGTGCCCGTCGTCGACGGTGATGGTGACGGTCTCGGTCTTCGCCGCGGGGTCGGCGGTGGCCGCGGCGTGCCGGGCGGTGACGGTGGGGGTGTAGGTGAACTTGCCATTGGCGGCCACCACGAGGGTGCCCGTGAGGGTGGCGGCGGTACCGTCGTAGTAGATGCGGTCCCGGTTGGCATCGCTGGCGCGCACGGTGCCGGTGATGACCCCGGTCGCCGAGTTGGGCCTACCCACCGTGACTTTGACCGTGGGGGCGGTGTTGGCCGGCACCACCGCCACGGTGATGTTCTGCTGGACGACACCACGACGCCCATCGTCGACGGTGATGGTGACGGTGTCGGTCAGCGCGGACAGCGGCGCGGTGTCGGCGGCGGCGAGATGCCGCGCCGTCGCGGTGGGGGTGTAGGTGAATGTGCCGTCCGGGCCGAACGCGATGGTGCCCTTGGTGGGCTTGGTGAGCACCGTGATCGTCAACGGGTCGCCGTCGGCGTCGGTGACCCCGGTCGATCCGGTGACCTTGCCGGTGACCGGATCACCGGTACCGGTCGGCGCCGCCACCGTGGGCCGCTGATTGGCGGGCACCAGCGACACCACCTGCAGCGCGCCGGCGGCCGCGTCGGCCACATACAGCTGCATACCGTCCGGGCTGGCCGCCAGTGCCCCGGCGCCGGTGTGCAGGGTGGTCTGCAGGGAGTGGGTGGCGGTGTCGTAGACCTGGAGATCGCCGTCGGCGGTCGTCAGGAACACCAGCGTGCCGTCCTTGTTGACGGTGGCGCCGGTGACGGTCGCACCGGCGTCGACTGTGCTTGCGGTCGGGATCCCGGTGCTGGTGAGCACCCGCACGGTACTGCCGGTCACCGTGTAGAGCGTCGTGGAGTCCCGGCTGACCGCGATGGCCGTTGAATCAGCGCTGCCGGCAAGGAGTTTGGCGGAGTTGGTCCATGACGATGCCGAGTACACGGCGATACCGGCCGGCGTGCTCACGTACACCCGCTTGCCGTTGGGGCTGACGATCACCGATGTGGCACCGCTGGTGTTGCCGATCCAGGCGCCGACACGGTTGGTCGAGGTGTTCAGCTTGGCCATCTTGCCGGTCGCGTTGCCGATGTACACCGCCCCACCGGACGGGCTGATGGCCAGCGCCGTCGGGGTGAAGTTGAGGGCGATCTGGCGCCGCACGGTGTTGGTGGCGGTGTCGACCACGGCGATGGAGCGGTTGGCGGCGTCGGCCACGTAGGCCGTCCTGCCGTCGGCCTTCACCACGATGGCGATCGGGTTGGTGCCGACCGGGATGGTCGAGACGACCGTGCCGGCGAGGGTGTCGACGACCGTGACGGTGCCCGACGCCGAATTCACCAGATAGGCCCGGGTGTCGGTGGCCGCCACCGCCGCGGGTCGGTCGCCGGTGGGCACCGGGTCGAGCAGATGCACCGGTGCGGGATCGATCGGCACGGCCACCGACCCGACGACCGTGCCGGTGCGGCCATCGCTCACCGCGACGGTGAAGAGGGCGTCGGCGATCCCGGTCAGCCCGGCCCGGACACGTTGGGACGCGGTGGGGGTGTAGGTGAACGCGCCGGTGGAGCTGAAGGTCAGGGTGCCCTCGGCGGGACGGGTGAGCAGCGTGAACCTGAGCCGGGCGCCCTCGGGGTCGGTGGCCACCACCCGTCCGCTGACCGCACCCGTGGTCGGATCGGGGTCGCCGAGCAGCGGGTCGCCGAGCACGGGGGCGGCATTGGCGGTGGCGGCGGCGACCGTCATGGCGGCCGGGGCGGACGCCGCGGTGGCCGCGGGGGTGAGGCCGAGTTGACGGCGGGCCGCGGCCAGCAGCACCCACAGGCCGGGGAACTCGACGGTGGTGCCGGATCGGCTGCCCTGCCACGGTGCGGTCAACGCCGTCAGGACGGTGTTGATCACCTTTGCCGGGGTCGGCAGCGTGGGGATCGGAACCGACTGGGGGACAGCGCCCGTCGCGGCTGCGGCCGCGATCACCGGGGCCGGCGGTGCTTCGGCGGGCACGGCGCGCTGCACCGTCGGCGTCAACGGTGCGACCGACACGTCGCGGTCGGGTGCCGCGGCGGTCCTGGCGGTGCGCCGCGGGGCGGCCACACTGCGGGGCTTCTTCTTCGGGGTCGCCGAGCGTAGCGAGGGACGTTCGGGTACCGACGTGGTGGGCGCGCCCGACAGCTGCGGCTCGGTGTTGCTCGGCTCCTCCGCCGGGGTGGAACCGGCGGCCGGTTCGGGGTTCGGCGTCGTATCCGGTGCGGTGTCTGTCGAGTTATCCGATGCGGTACCGGTCTGGCTGGTGTCGGCGCCGCCGGTGTCCGGTTCGGCCCACGCCGGTGCCGGGACCGCGATGGCCGAACCGATCCCCAGGGCCACCGCCAGTGCGCCGACCCGGCCCACGTGCCGCGCGCAGCCCGTTGTCCTGGAGTCCCTCACGACCCACGCCTCCATTCCGACGCCGGTCAATTGACGGCAACGACAACACTGCCTGGAAGTAGACCACAAAAGGCGCTCCGACCGGAGGAGATGGCACGTTTGGATGCACTCTTGGCTACTGATAGACCGGCTAATGATAGAACTGATCGATGAGTCAGCCGTTCGCCGAAATCAGTGCCGACGAGCACGACAGTCAGCAGGCGCTGCACGGGCCGCTGACGGCCGCGGTGCGCAGACTGGTGCAGGCCAGCATCACCACCGGGGCCGACAGCGAGACGATCCGCCGGGCGCAGGTCGCCCTGGACGCTGTCGCCGACACCCTGGAGCAGCGGCAGCACGACGGTCCGCGGACCATGCGGCATGCCGACACCGGCCGGCCGGTCACCTGGGCCGATCCGGTGATCGGACTGCGCAACGCGATCGCGCCGCCGCTGGTCATCGAACACACCGAAGCAGGCCGCTGCTGGACCGAATTCACCCTGGGCGCGCCCTACGAGGGGCCGCCCGGCCGGGTGCACGGCGGCATCTGCGCACTGGTGCTCGACCATATGCTCGGCGAGGTGGCCAGCGACGGCCTGCGCATACCGCGGTTCACCGGCACGCTGACGCTGAAGTACCTGCGCGGCACCCCGCTGGGCCCGTTGCGCGCCGAGGCCTGGGTGGATCGCACCGAGGGCATCAAAGCGTTCGCGCGCGGACAGATCCTGGACGCCGAGGGGGTCACGGTGGAAGCCGAGGGCATCTTCATCACGCCCGCATGGGCGCGCGAGGCGGTCTGACTCTTGCGCCGGAGCGCTGGTTAGGACTTGCGCCGGAGCGCGGTGTCCAGGGCGATCGAGCCGCCACCGAGGAACACCAGCAGCAGGAATCCGAAGCAGAACAGCACGGCCGGTTCGCCGCCGTTGTCGATGGGCCAGAACGCCTTCGGCAGATGCGCGCTGAAATACGCATAGGCCATCTCGCCGGAGGCGATGAACGCGGCGATGCGGGTGAACAGGCCGGTCAGGATCAACAGCCCGAGTACCAGCTCGAGGACGCCGGCGTACCAGTACGGCCAGGTGCCCATGGGGACCGTGCCGCTCGGCATTGCGGAGGGGAACCCGAGCAGCTTCTGGGTGCCGTGCAGGGTGAACAGCAGTCCGAACACGATCCGAACGATCGAGAGGACGACGGGCGCAAACTGCGACAGCTTGGTGTCGATCGTGGGCGAGGCCATGCCGTCATAATAGGACCGCGGTCCGCTTATTGCTAGTTTGCGGGGGTCCGAGTGCGCAACCGGTCCAGTGAGTACGGCCCGGGCCCGGTGAAGACCAGCAGGAAGAACGCAAAGCAGAACGCGATCGCGTCGAGTCCACCGTTGCCGCCGTACTCCGGCGGCGCGATCGGCCACAGCGCCATCGGCTGATGCTGCCAGAAATAGGCTACGGCCATCGCGCCGGAAGCGACGAACGCCGCTGCGCGGGTGAACAATCCGACCATGATCAGCAGACCGGCGACCAGCTCGATCACACCCGCATACCAGGCCGGCCAGGAGCCCACCGGAATGGACATGGTCAGCGGCCAGTCGACGATCTTCGAGGTGCCGAACAGGGTGAACAGGAACCCGAACACGATCCGGAACAGGCTGAGCACGGCCGGTGCCCACGCGTCCAGGCGGGCGGACAGGTTGATCATGTCTTTGCACCCTACCCACAGAAGGCGACACGGTGCTGCGTCTCCGCGGGGCCGGGTCGACCGCGGCGCGGGGCGCAGACGAAACCACCCGCCCCACAATCGGCTGGCCGATCGCGGCGCGGGTGGCGTCGTCTGGTGCAGACCCCCTACGGGTTACACGTCGTAATGGTTAGACGTCGTAGTACAGGCTGAACTCGTACGGGTGCGGGCGGATCTGCACGGGCATGATCTCGTTCTCCCGCTTGTAGGAGATCCAGGTCTCGATCAGGTCCTCGGTGAACACGCCACCCTCGGTGAGGTATTCGTGATCCTCCTCGAGCTTGTCGATGACCGCGGCCAGCGAGGTCGGGGCCTGCGGGATGTTGGCGGCCTCGTCCGGCGGCAGCTCGTAGAGGTCCTTGTCGACCGGGGCGAGCGGCTCGATCTTCTTCTTGATGCCGTCGATACCGGCCATCAACATCGCCGCGAACGCCAGGTACGGGTTACCCGAGCTGTCCGGGCAACGGAACTCGAGGCGCTTGGCCTTCGGGTTGTTGCCGGTGATCGGGATGCGGACACAGGCCGAGCGGTTGCGCTGGCTGTACACCAGGTTGATCGGGGCCTCGTAGCCCGGCACCAGGCGCTTGTAGGAGTTCACCGTCGGGTTGGTGAACGCCAGCAGCGACGGAGCGTGGTGCAGGATGCCGCCGATGTAGTGGCGTGCCATATCGGACAGGCCGGCATAGCCCGCCTCGTCGTGGAACAGCGGCTTGCCGTCCTTCCACAACGACTGATGGGCGTGCATACCGGAACCGTTGTCACCGAACAGCGGCTTCGGCATGAAGGTGACGGTCTTGCCGTTCTTCCATGCGGTGTTCTTGATGATGTACTTGAACAGCAGCACATCATCGGCCGCGGCCAGCAGCGTGTCGAACTTGTAGTTGATCTCGGCCTGGCCGGCGGTGCCGACCTCGTGGTGGCCGCGCTCCAGGACGAACCCGGCGTTCTGCAGATTGGTGGCCATCTCGTCGCGCAGGTCGACGTAGTGGTCATACGGCGCGACCGGGAAGTAGCCACCCTTGGGGCGGACCTTGTATCCGCGGTTAGGGGAGCCGTCGGCCTCGTAGGGCTCGCCGCTGTTCCACCAGCCCGACTCGGAATCGACCTCGTAGAAGGTGCCGTTGATCTTCGAGTCGAAGCTCACCGAGTCGAAGATGTAGAACTCGGCCTCGGCGCCGAAGTAGCAGGTATCGGCGATACCGGTGCTGATCAGGTAGTTCTCCGCCTTGCGGGCGACGTTACGCGGGTCGCGGGAGTACGCCTCGCGGGTGAAGGGGTCGTGCACGAAGAAGTTCAGGTTTAGCGTCTTGGCGGCGCGGAACGGATCGATGCGCGCCGTGTTGGGATCGGGCAGCAGCATCATGTCGGACTCGTGGATCGACTGGAAGCCGCGCACCGAGGAGCCGTCGAAGGCCAGCCCGTCCTCGAACACGCTCTCGTCGAATGCCGCTGCCGGGATCGAGAAGTGCTGGACGACACCGGGCAGATCGCAGAACCGGATGTCGACGTACTCGACATTCTCGTCCTTGATCAGCTTGAAGATGTCATCGGAGGTCTTTTCTGCCACTACAAGTTCTCCTTTTCTGGTGACCCGCGCGTTGACGCTATGGACACGATGTTGCACGGTCGTCAACCATATGTTGCGTCGAAGTTACGCAATGCCACTTCAGAAGCCCGCCCTATGCTGGTCGGCATGGCCCGCGAGATCTCGTCCTGGTTATCCGGACCGGAACCCACCAGCTCGGGTAACGCCGGCGACGAGTACCCCGGGCACCGGTTGGGGCTGCCCCGGCAGGGGTCGGGCTCGATCGCCGGTTTCGGGCGCCGCACGGCTGCGCTGTTGGTGGACTGGTTGATCGCCTACGGGCTGGCCGCACTCGCGATGAGTCTGGGCTGGCTCGCGCTGCCGGCGTTGTCGACTGCGGTGCTGGTGATCTGGCTGCTACTGGGGGCGGCCGCGGTGCGGTTGTTCGGTTTCACACCCGGTCAGGTTGCGCTCGGGTTGACGGTGGTGTCCGTGGACAACCGCCGCCACATCGGCATCGGTCGGGCGCTGGCCCGCGGGGTGCTGGTGGCGCTGGTGATCCCGGCACTGTTCACCGACAGCGACCATCGCAGCCTGTCCGACCTGGCCACCAAGACCGCCGTGGTGCGGCGCTGAACGGTCACCGCTCGTGCCGGACCCGGCCGTCCATCATCGTCATCGTGACGGCCGCCCGATGGATATCGTGCGGGTCGACCTCCAAGATGTTGCGGTCCAGCACGATCAGATCGGCGCGCTTGCCCGGCTCCAACGAGCCCACCAGCGCGTCCATCCGCATCTGATAGGCCGCTCCCATGGTGTTGGCGTGCACGGCCTCGGCGACCGTCAGCGTCTGATCGGCCGGAGCCAACACCGCGGCGTCCGGCTGCCCGATCAGTTGCCGGGTGACACCGATCTGGATGGCATCCAATGGCTTGTAGGTCGAGAAATAGCCCGCCGCAGGCCAATCCGTACCCAGCGAGATCCGTCCGCCGGTCGCCAGCACATCCCGGGTCCGGTAGAACAGCTCCTGTCGCGGCCGGCCGTAGCGTGCAGCCATGTTCGTCACGGTGTCCGGGTCGGCCGAGATCCAGTTCGCCGAGAACTGCGCGATGACGCCGAGTTCGCCGAAGCGTGCGCTGTCGGGATCTTGCACGTAGACCAGGTGTGCGATGGTATGCCTGCGGTCGCGCGGTGGGTTGGCCGAGATGGCGGCCTCGATGGCGTCCAACGCGGTGCGGGCGGTGCGCTCGCCGCACGCGTGCACGTGCACGTCGAACCCGGCGGCATCGACCGCCCCGATCAGCTGATGCCACTGCGCCTCGGTGAACGGCGACCCGCCGATCGAATCCGGTTTGTCCGCATAAGGTTCCAGCAGCCAGGCGGTGTAGCCCTCCTGGGTCCCGTCGCCGATGATCTTCACCGCGCCGACCTGGACCAGATCGGTGGACACGCGGCTGCGGATCTCGGTGAACCGCGCCACCGCGTCATCGACCGGCGGGGCCTTCACCGAGTACGAGGCCAACACCCGGAACGGCAGCGCGCCCCGTTTCTCCACATCGGTGTACAGCGCGATCAACGCACCCTGGTCATCGCCGATCGGTGGCACGCCGGCGTCGAAGACCGTCGTGATGCCGGCCTCGGAGGCCTTCGGCAGCCAACTTTCCAACAAGCTGCCCATGGTCTCCGGTGAGATGGGTTCGATGGCGTCGACGAGGCCGAGCACCGCGTTGACCTCCAGTACGTAGCCGGTCGGCTCCCCGTTCTGGTCGCGCACGTAATAACTGAACCCGGGGATCGGGTCCTCGGTGTCCCGGGTGACGCCGGCCGCCTCCAGCGCCTTGCTGTTGGCCCACAGGCTGTGTCCGTCGATGGCAAAGAAGAATCCCGGGCGGTCCGGGAGTACCCGGTCCAGGTCGGCGCGCGTCGGGCCGTCGGGGCCGAACATATCCACCCGCCAACCGAACCCGCGCACCGGCCCGGTGGGGTGATCCGCCGCGTAGCGCTCGATCGCGGCGAGCGCGTCGGCACCCGTCGGCACCTGCAGGTCCACCCCGGAGGTGAGAAACGCGCCGAGGAAGGGATGGATATGTCCCTCGACGAACCCAGGCATCAGCAGCTTGCCGCCCAGGTCGATCACCCGGGTCTGCGGCCCGGCCAGCGCCATGGCACCGGCTTCGTCGCCGACATAGGAGATGGTGTTGCCGGTGACGGCCAGGCCCGCCGCCCACGGGTTCGACCCGGTGACGGTGTAGATCGGCCCGTTGTGGAACACGAAGTCCGCGTCCGGGCCCACACCGGGCGCCGAGGTGGCGGTGGGCGCGGGCGCCGAGCCGTCGGCGCAGGCCGCGACCGTCCCGACCGCTGTCGCGGCCAGCGCCATGGTGGCGGCGCGGAGCACCGTGCGCCGGTTCGACGTCGGATTCAGCGCGGCGAAGTGCGGTGCCCAGTCACATGCGGTGCACATGCACCCGCCCAGATGTCATGCGGGACATCTAAACAGGACTGGACGGGGAATTATGCGGTTGCGACTATTTGCGGCGCACGGTGCGCTGCACGCCGCGCATCTTGGCGTTGGCCGGCATCGGCCCCTTCGGCATGGCCGCCGGGCCGACCTTGGATCCCAACGCCACCAGGCGAGACTCCAGCGAATCGATCTGCTTGACGGTGATGTTGGCGGGCAGCTTGTTCAAATGCCGCTCCAGCTTGGCCAGCGGTACCTCGCCCTCGCCGTTGCCGACCATGATGTCGTAGATCGGAACATCGCCCACCAGCCGCGCGGTGCGCTTCTTCTCCTGCGCCAGCAGCGGTTTCACCCGAGAGGCGGACCCTTCACCGACGAGCAACACCCCGGGCCGACCGATCACCCGATGCACCGCATCGAAATGTCCGGTGGCCGCGACACCCGGGGTGACCCGCCATTTGCCGCGCAGATTGTCCAACGCCCAGGCGGCCGCGCCGGTCTGACCCTCGGCCTTCTTGTACACCGACTTCTGCGCGCGGCGGCCGAAGATGATGAACGCCACCAAGGCGCCCAGGATGACACCGAGTGGGATCAGCAGATAGGTGGTGAAACCGCCGGCGACGATGCCCAGTGCCACCGAGGCCGCGACGATGACGACGAACGCGCCCACCATGTAGGGCAGCAGCCGCTTGTCTTCTTTGCGCTGGATCTGGAATGCCTGCCAGAGCTGACTGCGGCGCTGCTTGGAGGCCGCCTTGCGGGCTGCCTTCGCCTCGGCCTTGGCCGCCTTGGTCTGGGCGGGGGTACGCGATTTCGCCATTGGATCAGGATACGGGTGGTGTGGCGGATGCCCGAACCCGTGCCGCCTGCTCATACAACCGGCCGGCGCGATAGGACGAGCGCACCAGCGGGCCGGCCAGCACGCCGGCGAAGCCGATGCCCTCGGCGAACGTCGTGAACTCGACGAACTCGTCGGGATGCACCCACCGGTCCACCGGATGATGCCGCGGGGAGGGGCGCAGATACTGGGTGATGGTGACGATGTCGCAGCCGGCGGAGTGCAGGTCGACCAGCGCGGTGCGCACCTCGTCGGGGGTCTCACCCATGCCCAGGATGAGGTTGCTCTTGGTGACCAGACCGAAATCGCGGGCCGCGGTGATGACGTCGAGGCTGCGCTGGTAGCGGAACGCCGGGCGGATCCGCTTGAAGATGCGCGGCACGGTCTCGACGTTGTGCGCGAACACCTCCGGGCGTGATTCGAAGACCTCTTCGAGCTGTTCGGGGATCGCATTGAAGTCCGGGGCCAGCAGCTCGACACCGGTGTTCGGGTTGAGCGCGTGGATCTGGCGGACCGTCTCGGCGTACAGCCAGGCGCCACCGTCGGGCAGGTCGTCACGGGCCACACCGGTCACCGTGGAATAACGCAGTCCCATCGCCTGCACGCTCTCGGCGACGCGGCGGGGCTCGTCACGGTCGAGTTCGGCGGGCTTACCGGTGTCGATCTGGCAGAAGTCGCAGCGCCGCGTGCACTGTTCGCCGCCGATGAGGAAGGTGGCCTCGCGGTCCTCCCAGCATTCGTAGATGTTGGGGCAGCCGGCTTCTTCACACACGGTGTGCAGGCCCTCGCGACGGACAAGCCCCTTGAGTTCGGTGTACTCCGGACCGGTGCGCAGCTTGGTCTTGATCCACGGCGGTTTGCGCTCGATGGGAGTCTCGGCGTTGCGGACCTCCAACCTCAGCAGTTTTCGGCCCTCTGGCTGTGCCGTTCCCCCGGTCGCTTCGCTTCTGCCCGCCGTAACACTCACCGCGTCAATGCTACGCGGATCTGTCCGTCCAAAGCGCCGGAGACCGCGTCGGCGACCGCAGTGGTGACATCTTTCACTGCGACCTGTCGACCCAGTTCAGCGGTCAGTGAGCTCACCCCGGCGTCGGCGATACCGCACGGGATGATGCCGCCGAAGGCGCCCAGATCGCAATCGCAGTTCAGTGCGAACCCGTGCAGGGTCACCCCGCGCGCCACCCGGATACCGATGGCGCCGACCTTGCGGGCGGGCGTTCCGGGCACCCACACTCCGGAGCGGCCCTCGACGCGGCCGGCGTTGACGCCCAGATCGGCGCACACCGTGATGAGCGCCTCCTCGAGGCGCCGCACGAAATTCACCACGTCCAGCGGCTCGGCCAGTCCGATGATCGGGTAACCGACGAGCTGGCCGGGGCCGTGCCAGGTGATCTTGCCGCCACGGTCGGTGTCCACGACGGGCACGCCGGCCGTGCTGGGTCTTTCGTCGGGCAGCGTGCGCTTGCCGGCGGTGTAGACGGGCGGGTGCTCCAGCAGCAGCAGGGTGTCCGGGCCACCGGCCACCCGCTCCTCGGCGATCTGGCGCTGCAGCTGCCACGTCTCCTGGTAGTCGACGGTTCCCAACAGCTTGACCTGCAGGGGAGCCGACGACGACCGGATGGACTGCATGCCCACAACGCTACCCGGGCGGCGCGCCCGCGGTGGCGTAGGCCAGCGCCTGGCCCACCGTCTTGTGGTGGAACACGAATCCGGCCTCCTCCAGCGCGGCCGGGATGGCCCGCTGACCGCCGAGTAAACCCTCGTCGGCGAACTCCCCGAGCACCGTCCGCAGCACGAACCCGGGTGCGATCATCGGCGTCGGACGGTTCAGGGCGCGCCCGAGGGCATAGGTGAACTCACCGTTGGTGACCGGCGCCGGTCCGGTGACATTCACCGGACCGGACAGCGCGCCGTGCGAGATGGCGAACAGCGTCGCCCGCACCTGGTCTTCCAGGCTGATCCAGGGGATGTACTGCCGCCCGTTGCCGAGCCGGGCGCCCAGACCCAACCCGAACAGCAGCCGCAGCCGACCGAGCAGCCCGCCGCTGGGGGAGAGCACCAGACCGGTTCGTAGCAGCACCACCCGCGCTCCGGCATCGGCGGCCGCGGCGGTGGCCGCCTCCCAGTCCACACACAACTGGGCGAGGAAACCGGCGCCGTGCGGTGTGCTCTCGTCGACCACGCGGTCGCGGGTGTCGCCGTAGTAGCCGACCGCGCTGGCGTTGATCAGCACCGGCACACCGGCCTCGGCCACGGCGGCGGCGAGCACATCGGTCGGACCGATCCGGCTGTCGCGCAGGCTCTGTTTGAACGCACCCGACCAGCGCTTGTCACCGACGCCGACCCCGCACAGGTTCACCACCGCGTCGACACCGTCCAACTCGCCGATGTCGAACTCGCCGGTGTCCGGGTTCCAGAACACCTCGTCGGCGTTGGACGGGCGGCGACGCACCAGCCGGATCACCCGATGATCGGCGGTGCGCAGCGCCGTGGTCAGTGCGGAGCCGATCAGACCCGAGGATCCCGCGATCGCGACGACCATGCCCGCCATCGGCTACAACCCCAGGTCGGCCTCGAAGGCGCCTTCCTCGAGCCGGCGCTTGACCGTGGTGAGGAAACGTCCGGCATCGGCGCCGTCGATCAGCCGGTGATCGTAGGTCAGCGGCAGGTAGGCCACCGACCGCACCCCGATGGACTCGTTGCCGTTCTCGTCGACGACCACGCGCGGGCGCTTGACGATCGCTCCGGTACCCAGCATCGCCGCCTGCGGCGGGACCAGGATCGGGGTGTCGAACAATGCGCCCTGGCTGCCGATGTTGGTGATGGTGAAGGTGCCGCCGGCCAGTTCATCGGGCTTCAGGTTGCCCGACCGGGCGCGGGCGGCGATATCGGCGATCGCCCGCGCCAGCCCACCGAGGGACAGGTCGCCGGCATTGTGGACGACGGGGGAGAGCAGGCCCTGCTCGGTGTCCACCGCGAAGCCGAGGTGCTCGGCGTCGTAGTAGGTGATCTCCTTGGTGTCCTCGTTGTAGCTGGCGTTGACGTTCGGGTGCGCCTTGAGCGCGTCGACGACGGCGACAGCGAAGAACGGCAGGAACGTCAGGTTCACGCCCTCGCGCTCGGCGAAGCTGGCCTTGGCCTTGGCGCGCAGTGCCACGATCTTGGTCAGGTCGACCTCGTGGGTCTGGGTCAGCTGGGCCGTGGTCTGCAGGCTCTCGCGGGTCTTCTTCGCGGTGATCTGCCGGATCCGATTGGCCTTCTGCGTGGTGCCGCGCAGATGAGCGAGCGCGGGGGCGGCTGCGGGCTTGGACGCTGCGGCGGGCGCCGCGGCAGCGGCGGGTGCCTGGGCCGGGGCTTTGTTGTCCTCCGCGGCGGCGAGCACATCCTGTTTACGGATCCGTCCGCCGACACCGGTGCCCTTGACCGAGTTCAGGTCGACCCCGTTCTCGGAGGCCAGCTTGCGCACCAGCGGGGTGACATACGGCGACCCGTCACCCGACGGGGCGCTCTCGGCGGCCGGGGCCGGCTTGGGTTCGGGCTTCGGCTCCGGCTTGGGTTCGGGCTTGGGCTCCGGCTCCGGCTTCGGCTCCGGCTTGGACTCGGCCTTGGGCTCTTCCTTCGGTTCTTCCTTGGGAGTCGGCTCGGGCTCGGGCTCGCTTGCAGCCGGTGCGGCATCGGCGGAACCGATCTTGGCCAGTTCGCCACCGACGGGAACCACATCGTCTTCCTCGGCGGTGATCGACAGCAGCGTGCCCGCCACCGGCGACGGGATCTCGGTGTCGACCTTGTCGGTGGACACCTCGACCAGGGCCTCGTCCACGGCGACCTCGTCGCCGACCTTCTTCAGCCAGCGGGTGACGGTGCCCTCGGTGACGGACTCGCCGAGTTCGGGCATGGTGACCGAGGTGGCATCGCCGCCCCCGGACGCGGCGGGCTTCGCCGGCGCGGATTCCTCGGCGGCGGGCTTGGCCGGCGCGGATTCCTCGGCGGCGGGCGCCTCCTCGGGCTCGGGCTCCGGCTCGGGTTCGGCTTCCTCGGCGGCGGCGGAATCACCGGAGTCACCCGCGGATTCACCCTCCTCGCCGATCAGCGCGAGGTCGCCACCGACCTCGACGACGTCATCCTCGGCCGCGATGATCTTGGTGAGTACACCGGCGGCGGGCGACGGGATCTCGGTGTCGACCTTGTCGGTACTGACCTCAAGCAGTGGTTCGTCGACGGCGACGGTGTCGCCCTCCTGCTTCAGCCATCGCGTGACGGTCCCCTCGGTGACGCTCTCACCGAGTGCGGGCATCTGGACGGAGATTGCCATGGGTTTTGACTCCTCGAAAGTCATCGTCACGTGTCGAATGGGGTGCCCTTCTATCCTGTCATGTCCGTCGCGTGTGGTCGTCGCGGACCGCCGACTCGATGCTCTGGCACCATCGAAGTAGGCGTCCGAGAGGAGTAACCCCAGTTGGGAGTGTTCGACAGGTGGCGGCGTCCGCGCGGCGGGCCGCGCGCACAGACCCGCAAACAGGCATCAGCCGATCTGGCCTATCTGCGTGAATGGGTGGCCACGCACACCGGCGTGGAGGCCTTCGTGGAGCCGCAGACCACGGTCACCGAGGTCACCGTCGTCCTGGTGGCCGCCGACGGCGAGTGGACCCGGCGGCGCACCGGAGGGGAGGCCGGGGCGCACCGACTGAGCAAACAACTCGACATCCCGGTGTACGACGTGCAGAAAGTCGGCTACCCGCAGCGGATGCGCGACTACGATGCGCGTCGCCGCATCGAGCGCGACCGCGCGCTGCGCAAGGACCTCGAAAGGTAGCCATGCCCGACATCACCGAACGGTTCGTCGACAGCGCCGACGGGACCCGCATCGCGGTCTACGAGCAGGGCGACCCGGACGGGGCGACGGTGGTGCTGGTGCACGGCTGGCCGGACTCCCACGTGTTGTGGGACGGCGTGGCGCCGCTACTGGCCGACCGCTTCCGGGTGATCCGCTACGACAACCGAGGCGTCGGTAAATCGGCTGTGCCCAAACACTATTCGAGCTACACCATGGCGCGTTTCGCCGATGACTTCGAGGCGGTGGTCGCAGCGGTCAGCCCGGGCGCGCCGGTACATGTGCTCGCCCACGACTGGGGGTCGGTGGGCGTCTGGGAGTACCTGGCGCGCCCCGGCGCGGTCGACGTCGTGGCCTCCTTCACGTCGGTGTCCGGGCCCAGCAGTGACCACATCAACCGATTCGTCATCGACCGGCTCAAGCGCCCGTATCGGCCGCGCCGGTTCGTGCACGGGCTCAGCCAGCTCGCCCGGCTGTCGTATATGGCGGCGTTCTCGACGCCGGTGCTCGCACCCGCGGCCGTCCGAGTCGCCTTCGCGCGCGGCGGTATGCGGCGCCGATTGCGCAAGGACGGTATCGCGCCGCAGCGCATCCACCATTCCAAGGCGCTCGTCGGCGACGCCGTCAACGCCATGCCGGTGTACCGGGCGAACTTCTTCCACGGTCTGCGCCACGCCCGCGCCGATCATCGCGTCGACGTTCCCGTCCAGCTGATCGTGAACACCAAGGATCCCTACGTGCGGCCCTACGCCTACGCCGACGTCCCGAACTGGGTGCCCCGGCTGTGGCGTCGCGACCTGATCGCGGGGCACTGGGCGCCGATGTCACATCCGGGCGCACTGGCCCGCGCCGTCACCGAACTCGTCGACCACCTCGCCGGCGCCCCGGCGGGCCGCGAACTCGCCCGCGCCCAGATCGGGGTGCAGCGCCCGCCGTTCGGCGACCAGTTGGTCTCGGTGACCGGCGGCGGCAGCGGCATCGGGCGGGCGACCGCGCTGGCCTTCGCCGCGCTTGGGGCCGAGATCGTGGTCAGCGATATCGACGAGGCGGCCGCGGCGGCCACGGCCGCCGAGATCACCGCCGGTGGCGGCACCGCGCACACCTACCGGCTGGACGTCGCCGACGCCGACGCCGTCAACCGGTTCGCCGAGCAGGTGTGCACGGCACACGGGGTGCCCGACGTGCTGGTGAACAACGCCGGTATCGGGCATGCCGGGTTGTTCCTGGACACCCCGGCCGACCAGTACGACCGGGTGCTCGGTATCAATTTCGGCGGGGTGGTCAACTGTTGCCGGGCCTTCGGGGCACGGATGGTCGAGCGCGGCGCGGGCGGGCATATCGTCAACGTCGCCTCGATGGCCGCGTACTCCCCGACGCAGGTGATGAACGCCTATGCCACCAGCAAGGCCGCGGTGTTCATGTTCTCCGACTGCTTGCGCGCCGAACTGGACCCGGCCGGAATCGGGCTCACCACAGTATGTCCCGGCGTGATCGACACCAACATCATCGACGGCACCCGCTTCGATCTGCCCACACACAAGCAGGCCGGGGTGGAACCCCTTCGGGCACAGCTCAAGAAGGGATTCGCGCTGCGGCGCTACGGCCCCGAGAAGGTGGCCAAGGCCATCGTGTCGGCGGTGCAGAACAACACCCCGGTCCGCCCGGTGACCCCGGAGGCCTACCTGGTCTACGGGGTGGCGCACGCCTTCCCGCAGGTGATGCGTAGCACCGCACGGGCCACCCTGGGGTAGCGGTGGCAGTCGATCCGGTGGGCACCGTCGCAGTGGTGGATCTGGAGGCAGCCTGCGCGCACTACGGCCGGGATTCGTTGCCGTATCCACTGGGCCGTAGTCGGCCGGTGGGGTCGGTGTGGCTGCTGAACAGGGACGTGATCGCCATCGAGGAGCGGCTGCGCGACGGGGATCTGCGAGCGGCGCGGGCCTGGGTGGAAGCGTTGGTGCGTGCCGACGTGTGCCTTGACTGCCGAGTGAGCTTCTCCGACGCGGGCACTGCCGATCTTCGGGTGCACGGACTGCGGAGTGGCGAGTCGGGTTTCGTCGCGGTGCAACGCCGTGACGGTGACGGCGTGGATGTCGTCGATATTTGTGCTGTGTCACCGTATGCGCTGGGTTCGACGTTCGTGGAGTCGGTCGGGTTGGTCGGTGCGGGTGCCCGGATGCGTGTTGCGGTCACCGGTGGTGCCCGCGACGTGCCGGCCGCACCCGAGTCGGTAGCGGAGTATGACGACTTCGGCTTCCTGATTCCCAGTGCCGAGCCCCGCGACGCGGCATTGAGTGTCATCGACGGTGATGATGTGAGGGCGATCGGCACGATCCGGATGTGGCGGGAACCCGACCGTCACGCCGGCAGTGATGGGAAAAGTAGTGTCCTGCAATGGATTCAGATCGCCGATGATGGTGACTATCTGTACGCACCCGGCGGAGTCGGATATGCGGAGCCGCTGGACGTGCAGCTGCTGCGCACGTGTGTCGAGGAGTTTCTCGGCGGGTGAGGCGCGGGTGCCGTGCCCGGCGACTCAGGCAGGCGCCACCAGTGCGGACAACTCGTCGTTGACGCGCAGGATGAGGCTCCGGTTCACCCGCCACGCATCTCGGTATTCGTGTTCGGTTGCCTTCTTCCACTCCCACAGCGTTTCGCAGGTCGACAGATCGATAGCGCGAAGCGGAGAGGTGGAGGTCTTTACCACAACGACATCGGCGCTCGCCCCGATATAGGCGTACGAAATCTCTTCGCTGTCACAGGTGTCGCCCTCGGCACCCGTTCGCAGGTCGAACTGCCGCCAGTAGCGTTGGTCTTCGTCGCTAGATATCAGCAGCGTCGTACCAACGAGACGGGTATAGAGCATCAGCATCGGGTCCGGCAACTCCAGCAGTGGTCGCCCGGACAGCGTGAGCACGTGGTCGGCAGTCTTGGTCCTCGCGACGGGGAGGACGTCGGACCCCGACATCAGCTTCGCGTCACCGTCGAAGTGTCCCTGAGGGTTGCCGTCATTGTCGTAGAAGGCGATGCCAGCCGAACGGAACTGTTGTTCTCGGAGCAGTTCGTAGGCGAACCCGCCCGGATAGGTGGTGGCCTTTAGCAATCGCGTTCCGGCGGGTGCCGGTGGCGTGCGCACCGCGCCGTCGGCGACTGAGAACACCACGTCGGGTTCTCCGGAGCCGTCCTGCACGGCAAGAGGCGAGGCGGCGATATCACTGTCTGGTGAGGACGACACAAAACCACTGCCCGGTACATGCCATGTCAATTCGGCTCGCGGGCCGATGCCGAAGACGCCCCGGCCCGCGATCGTGGCCACCAGGTAGTCCCCGAGCCGGCGGACCGCCGCGCCTGCGGTATCCGGGGCCTGTCTCAGTTCGGTGGGGCCGTCGTAGAGCAGGGCGCCGCTACGAGTGTCGACGACCCAGGCATGCTCGGGGGCGTCGATGAAGGATCCCTCGCCGCGCAGGCACACCACCATGGTCGGGCCATTGGGGTAGCACGACGATGCCAGCATCGATTCGACGTTCTTATGTTCGCCCAACGAGACGGGTTCGAACAGGCTGGTTCCGTCCGACACGTCGATACCGATGACCCACCACTGTGCGGTTGTCTTTACTTGGAAGGCCGCGCGGTCTCCGGTGTTCCCGATCGGCGAGTAGCGGACCCCCTCGGTGCCCGGCAGTCCGAGATCCGAGGCGCTGGCGGTCCAGCCCGGTACCGGCTTTCGTCGCATTGATGGCAGCAAAAGCTGTTCGGGAAGGTTCACATCCGTTGCAGAGGGCACGGTGATGGGCGCAGCGACGGGGGAGTCTTCGGGAACCGGTCGGCCGTCAATGCTGCCGCATGCCGTCAGCAGACCTGCCACGAGGATCGTTGAAACTGCACGCGGGAGTTGGGCCGCGCCTTTTCCCTTCCCGGTCAACGTCATTCGGTCCCGAATCTCTCCTCATCGAGGCGCTTGAGTGCCCGACCATCGGTGAGTTCGGCGCGGTATTCGGGGTGCTGCCAGTAGAACCGCACCCACTCCCGGAGTGCGTCGCTGTTGGCTGTGATGGTGTCGGAAAGCAGAGTGCCACTTCGTCCCTCGGGCAGTGCCAGCACGATCACCTCGCGGCCAGGGAGCTTGCGCCGCAGCGGCTGGTCTCTCACCTCTGCGATGTCGTCCCATTTCGCGCGGCGCATTGCCAGCCATTGACCGTTCCAGATTTCGCAGCCGGTCGGTGTCAACCGGAGATAGCAGTCGCCGCCGTGGGCCATCATCCGCCAAAGTGTTGCTACCCCGGCGACGGCGAGGAACACCATCATCCACGGCAGGGTGGAACGATACATCGGTATGTCGATGAGCCCGAACGGGGCGAGTGCGACGTACAGGAGGGCGCCGAGCGCCGCCGCAGCGTGCCAGACATAGGACAGTGCGTCATAGAGCTTGCGGGGTCTGATGGTGGTGCCGCGCGGATCGACGTCGACGTGCGGATGGATCGAGCCTCTGATCACCACCCATTGGAGTGCGAAAAAGCAGAACGCTACGGCGAACGAGACGGAAACCGTGCCGGACACCAGATCCCCGCGGAGCATCGCCTCGAGGCCCCACCACCCGGAAACCACGGCAAACGCCGGTACCAGGACGAAGACCGCGAAATTGGTCATGTACCTCATCGGATACAGAACTGATTTCCGAGGAACGTTCCGAATGCGCTGCCTATTTGTGATCCACCTATGGACAGCAGTCCAGCGGCCGCCCAACCAGCGCCAGGCACCAAGATCGGTGCGAATCCGCCCGCGATCGACCCGGCGCCGGCATACATGTCGACGCATCTCTCGAAGGCAGTTTCGGCGCCGGCGACGTTGAACAGCATTTCGGCGAACCCAACAGCGGGGCCTGCGAATTTCGCACCCGCGGCAAGGTTGTCCAGGGCCCCGGCGCTGAGTTTCGGAATGGACCCGCCCTGCTCGATGTATGTCTGCAGCCCGGTGAGGCCACCGCCGGCGATGGCGGTGGGCGGGTTGCTGAAGAACTCGATAGGGATGTCACCCTGGCGCCCATCGGGCATGTGGACCGTCGCCGTCGCTCTTCCATCCGGCCACTCCGTGCTCTGCAGGAGCGTCCCGTCGGCAAACCGGGTGGACGTGGAGGTTGCGCCGCGTACCGCGTGGGTCGTGTCCGGCTTCCAGGTCACCGTGGATGTCTGTGACACAAAATTCCCGTCCTTGTCGTAGTGGGTCACGCTCAGCGTGGGGCCGCGGTCCCATTGGTATTCGTTGTCCTCGGTGACGACCTGTCGGCTTCCGTCTTGCATGGTGTGCGTCGTAGTGGTGATATCGCCATCGGTCTCCACTTTCGTATCCCGGATGGTTTGCGCCATATCGATGTCTCGGAGTATCGCCTGCTGCATGAGCCCGGTGGTGGCTGACGGGTTGGGTACCTCGTCGGCGGGCTTGGCTGCGCCGGGAACCAGATTGTCGAGGCCGGTCGGATCCGGGTGCTGGAATCCGTGGTGTTGTGCTGCGGCGTTGACCGCGGCGGCGGTCTGGTCATCGGCAGCGCCGACGGCCGACAGGAGGCCGTTGACGGTGAGCTGTTCGGCCTGCGCCCGCTTCTCCAGCGCGGCCGCCTCTTCGGCGGTCATCTGGCCGCCGGTGATCAACACCACCCATTGGTCGCTGACGTGCAGTTGTCCGGTCATGTCGATCGCGTCGGCCTTGTCCAACAACGCCGTTCGGGCCGGACCGATGCGTCCGGCGCCACCCCGGAGGGCGGTGGCGACTGCGGCGGTGTACTCGGCGAAGGATTCGGTCTGGATCGCGGCCCGCTCGAACATCGTGTCGGCCGCGTCGTGCGCCTGGCCCGACCAGTCTCTGGTGTCGGCCATCGTCGCGAGCTTCGTGCTGATCTGTGTCACCGCGTGGGCGACGGTCTTGCCACCGGACTTCACCGATGTGGCGGTGAAGGTGAGCGCGTCCGGATTCCAGCGCTCCAACCGGGCACGAGAGGGCAACACAGCGTCAGAAGATTCCCTCGAAGCTGCCCGCCAGGTCGCCGTCGCTGACTTCGTACGAGTCACCCGCGCCGCGAACCGCCGTTCCCATGTCCCTGACCTTGGCGGCGATGCCGTCGGCCACCTGTGTCACGTGGGCGCCGACCAGGCGCGCTGCCCACTGGGTGGTCGATCCGTCCAGCCCGTCCGCCGCGGTGGCGACCTTATTGCCGATATCGGCCTCGCGAATCTGTCCGGACGCGATGTCCACCTGACCCGCGAAGGCGCGCAGCACGTCAGGATCGACCTCCACCAGCAGCCCCCGTCCCTCGTCGGCTCACAGCCGTCAGCAACGAGCCTAATGCCGCACAGTGGCCGCCTCGGACACCAATTTCGGCGTGCCCGTCAGCCGTTGGCGGCGATGTCCTCCAGCACGGCAAACATGGTTCGGACCGGAACCCCGGTACCGCCCTTGGGGGTGTAGCCCCACGGCCCGCCGGTGTTGTAGGCCGGCGCGGCGATATCGATATGGGCCCACTGCACACCCTCGGCGACGAACTCGCGCAGATACACCCCGGCGACGAGCATCCCGGCGAAACGCGACGAACTCACATTGGCCAGGTCGGCGACCGTCGACTTCAGGTCGTCCTTGAGCTCCTCGGGCAGCGGCATCGGCCAGCCGTTCTCACCGACCGACTGAGACAGCGTGGCGACCCGGTCGCGGAACTCGTCGCTGCCCATCACGCCGGGTGTGCGCGATCCCAGCGCCACGGTCTGCGCGCCCGTCAGGGTGGAGGTCTCGATCAGAAAATCCGGGTCGTCCTCACAGGCCCGCACGATCGCGTCGGCCAGGATCAACCGCCCCTCGGCGTCGGTGTTGAGCACCTCGACGGTGATACCGCCGTACTGCGTCAGCACGTCACCGGGACGCTGCGCGGTGGCCGACGGCATGTTCTCGGCCATCGGCACGGTGGCGATCACGTCGATGGGCAGCTTCTGCTTCGCGGCCAGCACCACCGTGGCGATGACGGCCGCCGCACCACCCATATCGGAGGTCATGTGGTGCATGTTCGCGGCGGGCTTGATGGAGATGCCGCCGGTGTCGAAGGTGACGCCCTTGCCGACCAGCGCGACCTTCTTACCGCCCCGCTTGGCGCCGCGGTGGGTCAGCCGCACCAGCCGCGGTAACCGCGACGATCCCTTGCCGACACCGACGATGCCGCCGTAGCCGGCCCGGGTCAGTGCCTTGTCGTCGAGCACCTCGACCTCCAGTCCGGCGGCCTCTCCCAATGCCTTTGCCTGCTTGGCGAATTCGGCCGGGAACAGGTGACTCGGCGGGGTGTTGACGAAATCGCGGGCGGTGGCGACGGCGGACGCGACATCGACGGCACGGGCCGCGGCGGCCTTGGTGGCGGCCTTGCTATCGGCAGCCAGGGCGACGATCTTGGTCAGACCCTTGTCCTTGGGCGCGGTCTTGTCGCTGCGGAAATCGGTGAACCGGTACGCGCCCAGGATCGCCCCCTCGATGGCGGCTTCCAGATCCAGCGCCGACAGGGCGGTGACGACGACACCGACCTTGTCCAGCGACCGCGCGGCGGCACCCGCGGCGCGGCGGATGGTGTCGGCCGGCCACTCCTCACGCTCCTCGCCGAGTCCGACGGTCAGCACGCTGGCCACCGGCAGGCCGGCGATCACCAACCGGTGCAGCTGACCTTCGCCGCCGGTCGCGTCCAGGGCCGTCAGTGCGGACTCGATGGCGCCGACGGCCTCGGCGTCGAGCACGGTGTCCACGCCCACCACGCTGGGGCCGGCATCGCCGGTGACCACTGGTACCACCAGCACGGCTTCGGAGACGCCTCTGCCGGGCAGAGACGAACTGACGGTGACGGTCGGGGCCTGGTATCCGGGTGCGCTGCTCACCCGCACAACCCTAGACAGCAATCAGCGGGTATGCGTGGACCGGCTCGTCGAAGCCCTTCAGTCGCAGCGGTAGCGCGGCGCCGGTCTCGGCGTCCGGAATCAACGCGTGCACAGCATCCGAGAGCAGGATCTGCCCGGGCGCCGCAGCAGCGACCAGGCGGGCCGCCCGGTTCACCGGGTTGCCGAAGTAGTCGCCACCGAAGGTCAGCACCGTGCCGTGGTCCAGTCCGGCTCGAATCGGCAGGCCGGCCTCGGCCGCGCGCGGATGCCCGACGATCTGCTCGGCGATGCGCACCAGCGGCACCGGGCCCGGCGTCACCCACATCACCTCGTCGCCGATGAACTTCACCAACCGCCCGCCCTCGGAATGGATGACATCGGCCGCAGCGGAGCTGAATTCGTTGAGCAACGCGGTCAGTTCCGGGATGCCCAGGGTCTGGGTAAGTGAGGTGAACCCGGACAGATCGGCGAACCCGACACCGCACACCACCGTCGCCGGATCCGCCCGGGCCACCTGCTCGAAGTACAGCCGGGTGGTCCGCAGGTGGTGGCGGTGCACCGCATCCATCAGTGCGCCGAGGCGCGGGACGAACTCCGCGGCGGCGCGATAGGCCCTGGCCGTGCGGTACTCATCGTGCGACTGCTCGATCTGGATATCCGGGGTGCCGGCGCGAATCATCGAGGCCACCGCCTCGGACAGTCTCGCCATAGCTGCGCCGAGCACGCGCAGCAGCGCGGTGGCGGCCTCGTCGCCGAGCACGGCGCGCATATCCGCCCAGGTCGACAACCCGTCCACATCGGCCTGACTGAGGGCGAACTCGTCGGGCCCGGCGACCGTCAGGCCGAGGGCGGCCCAGGCCCGCGCCACCTCGGGGACCGCAAGCCCCAAGGCCCGCGCCGCGGTGGTCAGGCTGTGCACCGGCGGCCCGGTCAGCTGGAGCGCGTCGCCGGCCAACCCGAAGAGCCGCCCGCGCCGCTCGGCGTCCACCATCTCCTCGGCGCTGAAGCCCAGAGCGTCGAGGTATTCGATGAGCGGAGCCCGCTCACGCGCATCGGGAATCCCGCCGGCGACCAGCGCGTCGAAATCCACCACCGGGCAAGTGTGCCAGCAGCGAGCCCAGCATTAGGGTGTGTTCGTGAGTGACAACCTGTTGCACGGCCCGCTGGAAGAACAACACCGCGCACTGGGCGCCAGCTTCGCCGAGTTCGGTGGCTGGCTGATGCCGGTGTCGTACGCCGGCACCGTCGCCGAGCACACCGCCACCCGCACCACCGTCGGCCTCTTCGACGTCAGCCACCTGGGCAAGGCGCTGGTCACGGGGCCGGGCGCCGCGGCCTACGTCAACAGCGCGCTGACCAACGACCTCAACCGCATCGGGCCGGGCAAGGCGCAGTACACGTTGTGCTGCAACGAGACCGGGGGAGTGATCGACGATCTGATCGCCTACTACGTGTCCGACGACGAGATCTTCCTGGTGCCCAACGCGGCGAACACGGCCGCGGTCGTCGCCGAACTGCAGCGCCACGCCCCGGCCGGGCTGACCATCACCGACGAGCACCGCTCCCACGCGGTACTGGCGGTGCAAGGCCCCAAGGCCGCCGAGATCGTCGCGGGCCTGGGATTGCCCACCACGATGGATTACATGGGCTTCGCCGACGGGGAGGCAGTCGGCGTGCCCACCCGGGTCTGCCGGACCGGCTACACCGGTGAGCACGGATTCGAGCTGCTGCCACCCTGGGATCGCGCCGGCGCGGTGTTCGACGCACTGGTCGAGGCGGTGCGCGCCGCCGGCGGTGAGCCGGCCGGCCTGGGTGCCCGCGACACGCTGCGCACCGAGATGGGCTACCCGCTGCACGGTCACGAACTGTCCCTCGAGATCTCGCCGTTGCAGGCCCGCACCGGCTGGGCGGTGGGGTGGAAGAAGGACGCCTTCTGGGGCCGGGACGCATTGCTGGCCGAGAAGCAGGCCGGCCCGAAGCGGCTGCTGCGCGGACTCAAGGCGCTGGGCAGGGGAGTGCTGCGCGCCGACCTGACCGTCCTGAATGGCGACACCCCGGTCGGCGTCACCACCTCCGGCACGTTCTCGCCGACCCTCAAAGTGGGTATCGCCCTGGCGCTGATCGACACCGCCGCCGGGATCGAGGACGGGCAGACCGTGACCGTCGACGTCCGCGGGCGGGCACTGGAGTGTGCCGTTGTTAGCCCACCCTTCGTGCAGGCGAAAACTCGCTAGCCTGGGGGTTATACAATCAACGCATGACCGACGGCCCGCTCGAGTTCACGCTTGCCCGCAACCCTTCTCCGGCAAGCGATGAGGTACGAGCCGGCATCCTCGCCGACCCGGGTTTCGGTCGTTTTCACACCGACCACATGGTGTCGTTGAGCTACACCACCGCCGACGGCTGGCACGACGCCCGGGTGCTGCCCTACGGGCCCATCGAATTGGACCCGTCGGCGATCGTGCTGCACTACGCGCAGGAGATCTTCGAAGGTCTGAAGGCCTACCGGTGGGCCGACGGTTCCATCGTCTCGTTCCGGCCGGAAGCCAACGCCGCGCGGCTGCAGGCCTCGGCGCACCGGCTGGCCATTCCGGCGCTACCCACCGAGTTGTTCCTGGAGTCGCTGCGCCAGCTGATCGCCGTCGACGAGCAGTGGGTGCCGGCCGCCGGCGGCGAGGAATCGCTGTACCTGCGGCCGTTCGTCATCGCCACCGAACCCGGCCTCGGTGTGCGGCCCTCCGATCAGTACCGCTATCTGGTCATCGGTTCACCCGCCGGCGCGTACTTCAAGGGCGGCATCAAACCGGTCAGCGTGTGGCTGTCCAACGAGTACGTGCGGGCATCGCCGGGTGGTACCGGGGCGGCAAAGTTCGGCGGCAACTACGCGGCCTCGCTGCTGGCCCAGGCCCAGGCCGCGGAGCAGGGCTGCGACCAGGTGGTGTGGCTGGACGCGATCGAACGCCGCTACGTCGAAGAGATGGGCGGGATGAACCTGTTCTTCGTGTTCGGCAGCGGTGGGTCGGCGCGCCTGGTCACCCCCGAACTGTCCGGTTCACTGCTGCCCGGTATCACCCGGAACTCGTTGCTGCAGTTGGCCACCGATGCCGGTTTCGCCATCGAGGAACGCAAGATCGACGTCGACGAATGGCAGAAGAAGGCCACCGCGGGCGAGATCACCGAGGTGTTCGCGTGCGGTACCGCCGCCGTGATCACCCCGGTCTCGCACGTCAAGCACCGCGACGGCGAGTTCACCATCGCCGACGGCCAGCCCGGCGAGATCACCATGGCGTTGCGCGACACGCTGACCGGGATCCAGCGCGGCACCTTCGCCGACACGCACGGCTGGATGGCCAGGCTCAACTAGCGCGGGGCGCCGCCGGGAGCGCAGCGGTCGGGGATGCCTCAGGTGCCGCAGAAGGTGCGGTATCCGGTGGCGAAATCCGCCGACGCCGGCTGCGCATAGCGCTGCAGGCCGGGGCGTTCGGTGAATGGGTCCCCGATCGCGTCCAGCAGCATCCCCGCCGGACCCATATCGCCGGTGGTCGCCGCCGTCAGCGCCTCCTCGACCAGATGGTTGCGCGGGATGTAGACGGGATTGGCGGCCGCCATCGCCGCGGTGTCCGGGGCGTGCCCGCGCCAGCGCTGCACCCAGCCCATGAACCCGAGTGGCACGTCACCGCGCGCCAGCGCGCGGAAGAACGAGGTGAGATCGGCGTGGTGTTCCTGCAGCAGCGCGGGCAGCTCGTCGATCAGTGCGGCAACCGCTGGATCACCCGAAATATCCTGTGCCAGTCCCAGTTTGGTGGCCATGCCGGCACGCCACGCCTGTTGGTAGCGCGGGGCGAACTCGCCGAGGGTCGCGGTGGCCACCTCGATCGCGGCATCGGGGTCCTCGTCGATCAACGGCAG
Organism: Mycobacterium sp. MBM; assembly: GCA_021648845.1. Lineage (GTDB taxonomy): Bacteria > Actinomycetota > Actinomycetes > Mycobacteriales > Mycobacteriaceae > Mycobacterium. Next base: position 40,854 of record JAKJHY010000016.1, read on the forward strand.
CAACGTCTCGGCGAACCGCGCTAGATTCCAGCCGGTGATCGCCGGCTGGTTGCCGTAGGCGTAGCGACCCCAGCTGTCGATCGAGCTGAACACGGTGGCCGTGTCGAAGGTGTCCATGAACGCGCACGGGCCGTAGTCGATGGTCTCGCCGGAGATCGTCACATTGTCGGTGTTCAACACGCCGTGCACGAAGCCCACCAGCATCCACCGGGCCACCAGTTCGGCCTGCGCGGTGACCACCGCGTCGAACAGCGCCAGGTAGGGGTCATCGGCCTCGGCGCAACCGGGGTGATGCCGGGCGATCGCATGGTCGGCCAGCCGGCGCAGCAACCCGCCGTCCCCGGTGCCGGCGGCGTACTGGAAGCTACCGACCCGGATATGGCTGGCCGCCACCCGCGCCAGCACCGCACCGGGCAGCACGGTGTCGCGGTACACCGGCGCGCCGGTGGCCACCACCGCCAGCGCGCGGGTGGTGGGGATTCCCAGAGCGTGCATGGCCTCGCTGATCAGATACTCGCGCACCATCGGCCCCACCGCGGCAAGGCCGTCACCGCCGCGGGCCAGCGGCGTGCGCCCCGCCCCCTTCAGGTGCAGATCGCGGCCGTCGGCGAACTCACCGAGCAGCAGCGCCCGGCCGTCGCCGAGGCGCGGCTGCAGGCCACCGAACTGGTGGCCGGCGTAGACCTGGGCGACGGGGGTCGCCGAGGCGGGCAGCACCGTCCCGGTGAGCAGGCCGATACCGGCCGGGGTGCGCAGCCAGTCCGGGTCGAGGCCGAGCTCGAGGGCCAGCGGCTCGTTGAGCAGCAGCAGAGTCGGGTCGGGCGGGTTCTCCGCCTGCCAGCCGATCGCCAGCTCGGGCAACTCGGTGGCGAAGCGGTTGCCCAGCACCAGGGTCGAGGCGGTCATCTCCTCGACGCTATCCGATGGCCAGCCCCAATGCGGTCAACGTCGTCGTGACCTCGACCGATGCGCCCAGTACATCGCCGGTGACACCGCCGAAGCGGCGCACGCAGTGCCCGACCAGCACCGCGCTCACACCCAGCGCCACCAGCACCACCAGCGGGCCCTGCCACGGCCGCGGACCGGCGAACGCGGCCGCCGCGGCCAGCAGCACCGACCACACGCCGACCACCCAGAGCGGCTGGGACCCGGCGACCATCGCGCCCAGCGAGCTGCCCGCCGCGGCCGGCACCGAACGTCGACAGGTCATCACCACCGCGACCCGGCCCGCCAGCACCGCCACCGCCACCGCCACCGGGGCCAGGGCGCCGAACGTCAAACCCTGCACGGCGATGACGACGACCACGGCGGCCACCCCGAACGGCCCCGCGGTACCGTCACGCATCACCGCCAACGCCCGCTCGGGCGGCCCGTAGCAGCCAAGCCCGTCCACCGTGTCCGACAACCCGTCGATGTGCAGGCCGCGGGTCAGCAACAGCAGCGCCGCGACCGTCAGCACACCGGCCAGTGCACCCGGGCCGAACAGCTGCCCACCCACCCACGCCAGCGCGGCGGCCACCGCGCCCAGCACGGCACCGACCACCGGCAGAGCGGTCAGCGCGCCTCGCCCGAAGGGCGTCGCGGAACGCACGGGCAGCACCGTGCCGAACGCGAAGGCCGAACCGAGCGAACCGATCATGGCGTCTTGTCGGAGATACCGGCCTCGTCGAAGGTGGCCATGAACGCCAGGGTGGCCACCGCGGCACGCAGCACCGGCAGCGCCACCGCGGCGCCGCTGCCCTCACCCAGATGCATGCCCAGGTCGACGATCGGCTCCAGATCGAGTCGTTGCAGAGCCAACGTGTGCGCAGGCTCTGTGGACCGGTGCCCGGCCCGCCACCAGGCCCGCGCCCCCGGCGCCAACTCGTCGGCGACCAGGGCGGCGGCGGTCACGACGACACCGTCGAGCAGCACGGGGGTGCGGCGCACCGCGGCCTGGGCCAGGAAACCGGCCATGGCGGCCAGATCGGCGCCCCCGCACACCCGCAGCAGACCCACCGGATCGGCGACCACACTGCGGGCCCGGTACAGGGCGTCGCGGATCGCCGACACCTTGCGTGCCCACCCGTCATCGTCGATGCCGGTCCCGCGTCCGATCACCGCGACCGGTTCCGAACCGGTCAGCGCCGCGATCAACGTCGTTGCCGGCGTGGTGTTGCCGATGCCCATATCGCCGGCGATCAACAGATCGGCCCCACCGTCGACCTCCTCGTCGGCGATGTCCCGGCCGGCCTGCACAGCGGCCACCGCCTCCTCGGCGCTCAATGCGTCCTCGACGGCGATATTGCCGCTGCCGCGGCGCACCTTGTGGGCGCCGAGCCCGTCGCCCGCCGGCTCGGCATCCACCGCGATATCGGCGACCCGCACACCCGCCCCGGCCAGTTCGGCGAGCACGTTGATCGCCGCGCCGCCGGCATCGAAGTTGGCGACCATCTGGGCTGTCACCTCGGAAGGAAAGGCCGACACACCCGATGCGGTGACCCCGTGGTCGCCGGCGAACACCACCACCCGGGCGCGTCCGAACGGCCGCGGCGGGCACACGCCCTGGCAGGCCGCCACCCACACCGACAGCTCCTCCAACCGGCCCAGTGCGCCGGGCGGTTTGGTCAGCAGTTGCTGACGGGATCGCGCGGCGCGCTCGGCATCGGGGTCCGGGCCGGCCACCGCCGGGAACGTACTCACATGGTCTCCTTCACGGCCACCGGTTGCCCGGCGATGACCAGCACCACCCGGTCGCACAGTGCGGCCAGCCGCTGGTTCAAGGTGCCGAGCTCATCGGCGAACAGCCGGCCGGCAGCACTCGCGGGCACCACCGTCAAACCGACCTCCGGGCTGACCAACACCAGCGGCCCGGTGAACCCGTCCACCGCGTGGCAGAGCTCGTCGACATCGGCCGCGACCGAACCGCCGGTCCATGCCTGCCGGCGGTCCATCGCCGCGGTCAGCCAGCCGCCGATATCGTCGACCAGCGTGGGGGTGGCGGTATCGGCCATCAGTTGCGTTGCGGCATCCGAGGTTTCGACGGTCGCCCAGTGGGCGGGGCGCCGGGCGCGGTGCGCCTGCACCCGGGCCGCCCAGCTGTCCTGCGTCTCGGGAGCCGGACCGGTGGCCAGGTAACGCACGGCTGCGGCCTCGGCGAGCAGGCATTCGGCATGGTGCGATTTGCCCGAGCGGATACCGCCGAGCACCAGCACGCGCACCCCGGGACGAGCGGAGTGAGGGGGCATGTAGCGCGTCAGACGTCGTCGCCGCGGTTGACCTGCGGGCGCGGTGCCCGCATCCGGCGCAGCTGGGACGCCCGGCTGCCGGCATAGAAGCCCAGCTTCCACCCGGATTCGGTGTTGTCGGGAAAGCGTTCGTCGACCCGGCGGTTGACGTAGCGGCCCAGGATCACACCGTCGATGGCCATCACGATCAGCAGCACCGGCATCGCGAACGACAGCGGCTGCTGCACCGCCGGCGACGGAACGGCCAGTGTCACCAGGATCAGGCCCAGCGCGATCGGCATGAACAGCCCGAGCAGATTCCGTCGCGAGTCGACCAGATCCCGGGCGTAGCGGCGCACCGGACCCTTGTCGCGGGGCAACAGGTAGGCGTCCTCGCCGGCCATCATCCGCTCACGGCGCTCGGCCATATCGGCGCGCCGGGTCACTTTCTGCGCGCGCCGCTCCTCCTTGGTCAGCTTGCGCCCGCCGACCTCTTTGCGACGTTTGCGCGCCTCGGCGGCGGTCATCGGTGCCGGGGCCACCGGGCCACGCCGGCGTGCCGCCTCGCTGCGCTTCGGGGTCGGCCGGCCCTTCGGGGCGGTCCCGCGGGCATCGCCGGTTTCCGCCGGGGAACCGGTGGATTCGTCATCCTCCGGGGACGGATTGTCCTTCTTACGGCCGAGCAGATTCACACCGATCAGATTACTTCCCGGGTACCGGCCGCCCGCCATGCACCTCGGAAACGCAGGCTCTACGCTGCTGGAATGACGGGCCTCGCAGTGCTGATAGCGCCGGATTGCTACGGAGACAGCCTGACTGCGGTGCAAGCCGCTCACGCCATCGCCGACGGGTGGCGGCAGGCCCGCGGTGACGACGAGCTGACGCTGGCACCGCAATCCGACGGCGGGCCCGGATTCGTCGACGTGCTGGCCAGCAGGCTGGGCGGGCTGCAGACCAGCACCGTCAGCGGCCCGCTGGACACTCGGGTGCACGCGCAGTGGGTGCTGCACGGGCAGACCGCCTATATCGAGTGCGCGCAGGCGTGCGGGCTGAGCCTGCTCGGCGGGCCGCCGACGGTGCACACCGCGGTCGCCGCGCACAGTCGCGGTGTGGGCGAGCTGATCGCCGCGGCGGTGGACGCCGGGGCACGCCGGATCGTGGTGGGCTTGGGTGGCAGTTCCTGCACCGACGGCGGACGCGGCCTCGTCGATGCGCTGGGCGGTCTGACGGCGGGACGGGCCCGGCTGGCCGGTATCGAGCTGATCGCCGCCAGCGATGTCGAACACCCGCTGCTGGGGCCGATGGGCGCCGCCGCCGTGTTCGGCCCGCAGAAGGGGGCCGACCCGGACACCGTCGAACTCCTCGAAGCGCGGCTCACCGCCTGGGCGGCCGAGCTCGGCGACGGTATCGCCGACCAGCCCGGGGCCGGTGCCGCCGGCGGTATCGGCGCGGCGCTGCTGGCGCTCGGCGGCCGCCGCGAACCGGGGGCGGCCGTGATCGCCGACCACACCGCGCTGGCCGCCGATATCGCCAGGGCCGACCTCATCATCACCGGCGAGGGGCGCTTCGACGACCAGTCGCTGCACGGAAAGGTGGTCAGCGCGCTGGCCGGCGGGGCCCGCGAGCGCGCCACCCCGGTGCTGGTGCTCGCCGGACAGGTCACCCTGGCACCGGCCGCGCTGGCCCCGGCGGGTATCGCCGCGGCCCACTCGATCACCGATTTCGCCGGTTCCGTGCAGCGGGCCATGGACGATGCCGCAGCTCAGCTGCAGGGACTGGCCCGACGCACCGCCGCAGATTGGACCCCGACGAGTCGGGAATAGCGGCTCGACAAGGTACCGTTGACTACATCGCGCATGCACTGGCTCTTCCAGGTACTTCAGGAGAATGCAATGACTATTCAGGACGACACCACCACCGAAACCCATGGTGCGGTGCTGACCGAAGCGGCCGCCAGCAAGGCCAAGGCACTGCTTGACCAGGAGGGTCGCGATGACCTGGCGCTGCGGATCGCCGTGCAGCCCGGTGGCTGCGCCGGCCTGCGGTACAACCTGTTCTTCGACGACCGCACCCTCGACGGTGACCTGACCACCGAATTCGGTGGCGTGGCGCTGACCGTGGACCGGATGAGCGCGCCCTACATCCAGGGCGCCACCATCGACTTCGTCGACACCATCGAGAAGCAGGGCTTCACCATCGACAACCCGAACGCCACCGGGTCCTGCGCCTGCGGCGACTCGTTCAACTGACCTGAGCGTTACCGATGGTGGCTCAGCTGGCGCGCTGCACGTAGGAACAGACCAGGATCTGGTCGTCGGACTGCAGCAGCTGGGCCACCACCTGTATCTGGGTGCCGGCATCGGCTGATCCCCGGCCGGTGCCCGGCTGCACCACCGTCATCGTGAACAGCGCCTGGGCCTGATTCGTCGACCACGGCACCACCTTGTCCACCGAGGTCACCTCCACCTCGGTGAACTGCTTGCGGAAGGCATCCGAGCTCAGGTCGGCCAGCGCGAGATCGGAATTGCGGTCGTCGACCGCGTCATACAGCCCACACAACGCGTGCCGGGCGATCTCCTCATCGTCACCGTCGGTCAACGCGTCCAGAAACCCCTGGATGGCGGGCCGCACATTCTCGGTGTTCATCGCGGCCGGCGGCCCATCGTCCCCGCCGGAGAAACCCAGCACGGCCACGACGACCGCCGCGACCACCACCACCGCGGCAACGGCCGCCGCCACGACCCACCACCGGCTGCGCTTCGGGTATTGCACCGGCGGTGGCAGCGCACCGGGGTACGCCCCGGCAAACGGTGGAACCCCTTGTGGGGGAGTGGATTCGGGATACGGCACGGGACCGGACATCGGGTGCTTTCTCAAGTGTCGGGGCGGGCGGCGACTCAGATGAAGGCTAGCGCACGCCGGCGCCGGCCCCCTCGGGGCGAAGCACCACCACCCGCGCGTCTGTAGTGTTCGCGTAGCTGCACAGTTCGAAGCGATGAATCGAAGGGCGAGATTTCCGTGACCATTGCCGTGACCGGCTCCATTGCGACCGACCATCTGATGAAGTTCCCCGGCAAGTTCTCCGAGCAGCTGCTGCCCGAACACCTGCAGAAGGTGTCGCTGAGCTTCCTGGTCGACGAGCTCGTCATCCACCGCGGCGGTGTGGCCGGCAACATGGCCTTCGCCATCGGTGTGCTCGGCGGCGATGTGGCACTGGTCGGCGCGGTCGGGCGTGACTTCGCCGACTACCGGCAATGGCTCGACGAACACGGCGTCAACACCGAGAACGTGCTGGTCTCCGAGACCGCCTACACCGCGCGTTTCGTCTGCACCACCGATGAGGCGATGGCCCAGCTGGCCTCCTTCTATCCCGGTGCCATGTCCGAAGCCCGCAACATCGACCTGGCCGATGTCGTCAAGCGCAGCGGCGCACCGGAACTGGTGATCATCGGGGCCAACGACCCGGACGCGATGTTCCGCCACACCGAGGACTGCCGGACCCTGGGGCTGCCGTTCGCCGCGGACCCGTCCCAGCAGCTGGCCCGGCTGTCCGGTGCGGAGATCCGCCGGCTCATCGACGGCGCGGCCTACCTGTTCACCAACGACTACGAATGGGACCTGCTGCTGCAGAAGTCCGGGCTGTCCGAGGCGCAGGTGATGAGCCAGATCCAGCTGCGCATCACCACGCTCGGGGAGAAGGGCGTCGATATCGTCGGCGATGGCACCTTCGTGCACGTCGACGTCGTCCCCGAGACCCACCAGGCCGACCCGACCGGTATCGGCGACGCCTTCCGCGCCGGTTTCCTGACCGGCCGCGCCGCCGGGCTGGGTCTGGAGCGCTCGGCGCAGCTGGCCTCGATGGTGGCCACCCTGGTGCTGGAGGCCCCCGGCCCGCAGGAATGGACCTGGGACCGCGACGCCGCCGTCACCCGGATCGGCGACGCCTACGGCACCGACGCCGGCGCCGAGATCGCCGCGGCACTCTAGGTCGGGTGCGCCCGGCGGTCTACAGCTGCACCGGGTAGCTCGGTTCGCTGATCTGCGGTGTCACGCTGCCCTCGATGAAGATGGCGTGCCACAACATGAAGATCAACACCGTCCACAACCGGCGGCTGTGATCGCTGTCGCCGACCCGGTGCTCGTCGAGCATGGTGCGCACCGCGGCCAGGTCGATCAGCTCACCGGCCTGTGACGCCGACACCGTCGCGTGCGCCCAATCCAGCAGTTCGCCGGCCTTGAGCCAATGCCGGATGGGCACCGGGAAGCCCAGCTTGGGCCGGTTGAGCACATGGGCCGGCACGATCGGTTCCAAGGCCCGGCGCAGCGCGTACTTGGTGGTGGTGCGGGTGATCTTCTGCTCATAGGGCAGCCGTGAGGCAACCGCGAACACCTCGGGATCCAGGAACGGCACCCGCAGTTCCAGCGAATTGGCCATCGTCATCTTGTCGGCCTTGACCAGGATGTCGCCGCGCAGCCAGGTGAACAGGTCCACGTGCTGCATGCGGGCCACCGGATCCCATCCATCGGATGCCGCGTACAGCGGTGCGGTCACATCCGTGTGCGTCCACTCCGGGCGGAAACCGGGCAGCACCGCGCGCAGTTGCGCATCGGAGAAACTGCGGGCATTGCCGTAGTAGCGCTCCTGCAGCGTCAGCGACCCGCGGTGCAGCAGGCTCTTACCCCGCATCCCATCGGGCAACGGCTGCGACGCCCGACCGAGCGACCGTCGCACCGGTGTGGGCAGATAATCGAAGGCCTTCAGCGACAGCGGCTCCCGATAGATGGTGTATCCGCCGAAGAGTTCGTCGGCGCCCTCGCCGGAGAGCACCACCTTGACGTGTTTGCGGGCCTCGCGGGCGATGAAGAACAACGGCACCAGCGCCGGATCGGCGACCGGCTCGTCGAGATACCAGACGATCTCGGGCAGCGCGGCGACGAACTCGGCCGCGCTCACCACCTTGGTGACATGCCGCGCCCCGATCGCCTTGGCCGACTCCACGGCCACGTCGACCTCGGAGAATCCCTCCCGTTCGAATCCGGTCGTGAAGGTGATCAGCCGCGGGTTGTGTCGCATGGCCAGCGCCGCGATGGCGGTGGAGTCGATACCGCCGGACAGGAACGCGCCCACCGTGACATCGGCGCGCATGTGCTTGGCGACCGAGTCCTCCAGCACCGCGGTGATCTCGTCGTAGCGGGCCTGCTCGCCGCCGGCTTTGAATGCGACAGGGGTGAACTTCGGCGCGAAGTACCGGGTGACATCCGGCGCCTGGCCCGGACGGATCCGGGCGTAGCTGCCCGATTCCAGCCGGCGGATACCGCGCTGCAGCGTCTCGGGTTCGGGCACGTACTGCAGCACCGTGTAGTGCTGCACGGCGCGCTCGTCGATCCCCAGGTCGACACCGGCCGTCGCGGCCAAGTCGAGGATGCACTTCTTCTCACTGCCCACCACGGTGCCGCCCGGGCCGGTGGCCAGGTACAGGGGTTTGATCCCGAACGGGTCCCGCGCGCACAGCAGCTCGTCGGTCTCGGTGTCCCACAGCGCGAACGCGAACATGCCGCGCAGCCGGGTCAGCACATCGGTGCCCCAGTAGTGGAAACCCGCGACGATCGCCTCGCCGTCACCGTCGGTGCCGAACACCGCGCCGTGTTCGGCGCGCAGTGCCTCACGCAGTTCCAGGTAGTTGTAGATCTCGCCGTTGAACACCAGCGCGTAGCGCTGCGGCGCGTCCGCCGGGCCCCACCGCAGCGGTTGATGGCTGTGCGCGATATCGATGATCGAGAGTCGGTTGAAACCGAGAACGATATCGCCGTCGGACCAGGTCCCGGGCTCGTCGGGGCCCCGGTGACGCATCAGATGCGAGGCTCCCGACACCGCGTCGACCAGCGCGGGGGAGGTCTCGACGGACGGGTCGGTCAGATACGCCAGCAGTCCGCACACCGGGCCAGTATGCCCAATCGCCCGGTCGCTTCGCTCGACCCGGCGGGCGTGGTCTACGCTGCGTAGTATTCGCCAAGATTGACCGACCGCCCTGCGGTTCACCGACTTCATTTAGGAGGCGCCAACGTGACCGCTCGCGGGTACCGTTTGGTGGCGTTGTCAGTGGTTCTGGGTGGCGCGGCCATCCTGCTCAGCGGTTGCAGCTACCAGGAGATCTTCGGTCTGGGCTGGCCGGAGGGCATCACCCCGGAGGCGCGCCTGAACCGCGATCTGTGGGTCTGGTCGGTCATCGCGTCCTTCGTCGTCGGCGGCATCGTGTGGGCGTTGATCTTCTGGACCAGCGCCTTCCACCGCAAGAAGGCCACCGACACCGAACTGCCGCGTCAGTTCGGCTACAACATGCCGCTGGAACTGGTGCTGACCGTGGTGCCGTTCCTGATCATCTCGGTGCTGTTCTACTTCACCGTGGTGGTTCAGGAGCGCATGCTGCACAAGGATCCCAACCCCGAGGTGGTCATCGACGTCACCGCCTTCCAGTGGAACTGGAAGTTCGGTTACCAGAAGGTCGAGTTCGGGGACGGGACACTGTCCTACGACGGTGCCGACAACGAGCGTAAGGAGGCCATGGCCTCGGCGCCCGAGGGCGTCGACGCGCATGGCATCGAGCAGGTCGGGCCGATCGCGGGCAAGAACGCCGAGGACCGCACCTACCTGAACTTCGACAAGATCGAAACGGTGGGTACCTCCACCGAGATCCCGGTCCTGGTGCTGCCCAAGGGCAAGCGCATCGAGTTCCAGATCGCCTCCGCCGATGTGATCCACGGTTTCTGGGTGCCGGAGTTCCTGTTCAAACGCGACGTGCTGCCCAATCCCAAGGAGAACAACTCCGATAACGTGTTCCAGGTCAGTGAGATCGAGCAGACCGGTGCCTTCGTCGGCCGCTGCACGGAGATGTGCGGCACCTACCACTCGATGATGAACTTCGAGGTGCGTGTGGTGGAGCCCAACGATTTCAAGGCCTACCTGGACGCCCGCACCGCCGGCCTGACCAACGCCCAGGCGCTGGAGTCCATCAACCAGGCTCCGCTGGCCACCACCACAGCGCCGTTCGACACCCGTCGTGGTGAGCAGGTCGGTGCCCCCTCGCAGGCGAGCAAGTAAGGACGACTCATGCATATCGAAGCCCGGTTGTTCGAATTCCTGACCGCGTTCTTCCTGCTGGCAGCCGTCGTGTACGGCGTGCTCACGGCGATGTTCTCGCCCGGCGGCGTGGAGTGGGCGGGCACCACCGCCCTCGTGCTGACCACCGGGTTGACCCTCATCGCCGGAACCTTCTTCCGCTTCGTCGCGCGCCGACTGGACACCCGGCCCGAAGACTACGAAGACGCCGAGATCAGCGACGGCGCCGGCGAGCTGGGCTTTTACAGCCCGCACAGCTGGTGGCCGATCCTGGTCGCGCTGTCCTTCTCCACAGCGGCCGTCGGTGCCGCCCTGTGGCTGCCCTGGCTGATCGTGGCCGGTGTCTGTTTCGTGCTCGCCTCGGCCGCCGGTCTGGTCTTCGAGTACTACGTCGGCCCCGAGAAGCACTGACGGCCTTCCGGCAGGTCACAACCGTGCGTCAGTTCGCTGACGCGGTGCCGCGGTGTGGTCCGCACCGGCGCCCGGTTGGGTAGGGTTGCCGAGGCAGCAGTCGAGAAGGATAGGCCGAGGTTTAGTTGCAGATGAGCGGGCCGTCAGGACCGGAGTCTTCGGGTGCGGACAAGGATCGCGGGTCCCGCGCCGACGAGACCGACATCCAATCCCGTGCGTACTCCGCGCCGGAATCCGAACAGTTCACCAGCGCTCCGTACGTGCCGCCGGATCCGGCGCTGTACGACTACGACACCTACGCGCCCGTCGAACCCGAACAGGACGTCCCGCCGAAATGGCCGTGGGTGGTCGGGGTGGTGGCCATCGTCGCCGCCGTCGCGCTCGTGGCGTCCGTCGCGCTGCTGGTGACCCGCACCGACAACACCGGCCTTGCCGGGCCGGACACGTCGACGACGACGGCTCCGCCGGTGCAGGACGCGATCACCACGACGCCGCCCCCGCCGCCCAGCAGTGAGCCGCCGCCGCCGCCGCCCACCACCGAGGCGCCGCCCCCGCCGCCGGAGACCGTCACGGTGACCCAGGAGCCGCCTCCTCCTCCTCCGCCGCCGCCCAGCAGTGAGCCGCCGCCCCCACCGGCCACCAGCGAGGCCCCGCCGCCCCCGCCGCCGACGACGACGCGGCCGCCCGGTCCGCGGCAGGTGACCTATTCGGTGACCGGTACCAAGGCACCTGGCGATATCATCACCGTCACCTATATCGACGCGTCCGGGCGCAGCCGCACCCAGCGCAATGTCTACATTCCGTGGTCGCTGACGGTCACACCGATCTCGCAGTCCGAGGTCGGTTCGGTCCAGGCGTCGAGCTTGTTCTTGGTCAGCCGGCTGAACTGCTCGATCACCACAAGCGATGGCACCGTGCTGTCGTCCAACACCGGCAACGCCGCACAGACAAGTTGCTGATGCTCAAAGACACTGAGTTCGCTCGACGTACATTGTCCGGTCCGGAGAACCTGGAGCGGATCCTGCTGGCGGCGTGTGCCGTCATCTGGCTGGCCGCGCTGGGCGCGGCGGTGGCGGCCACCGTGTCGCTGGTGGACATGGCCAGTGGCCGCGGCACCGTGCGCGCCGAACTGTCCGAGGCCTCCGGTTCGGACACCCCCTGGGTGCTCTACACCGTGATCGGCATCTCGGCGGCCGTCATCGTGGTGGCGATCCCGCTGCTGGTGCGCGCCCGCCAGCAGACCGGTCACCGGTCCACCCGGGATGTGGCCCCGAGCGGCGGGTCGGTGGCCGACGATATCGCCGCCGTTGCGCCGCGCGAGGGACGCCGCCGGCAGGCCGAACCCGCCCTGGAGGCGCCGAGCCGGGGTGCCGGCGCCCTGCCGGTCGTGGTCGACCAGGTGTACGCGCGCTTCGGGCTGGCCATCGCGTGCGCCGTCGGGGCGGGCACACTCGCCGTCGGTCTGGCGACCTACCTGACCGCCAGCGGCAGCGGTAGCGCCGCGGTGGCGTTCTACATCATCGCGGGGATCATCACCGTCGCCATGCCGGTGCTGCCCTGGTTCTTCCTGCGCGAGCTGAAAAACGTCCTGGGCACCGACTAGACCGGTCGCCAATCCTGCGGCGGGTCCTCACCGACACGCCCGTCCACCGCCTCGCGCAGCAGATCGGCGTGACCGGTGTGGCGTCCGTACTCCTCGATGAGGTCACATACGCTGCGGCGCAGGCTCGCCCGTTGCCCGTCCGGCCAGGCGATGGACACCAGCTGGTCGAGGCCGCCGTCGGCCAGCGCCGCGGTCAGCCTGGCCCGGGAGCGTGCCACGGTGTCATCCCACAACGCGTAGAGCTGTGCGGGGGTATCCCGCCCGGCGGAGGTGAAATCCCAGTCCGGGTCGGCGTCCCAGTCGGCGGTATCCCACGGCGCCCCCATGGGTGAGTCATCCAGGCCCGGGCCGAACCGTTGCGCCTCGGCCCGGGCGAGATGTTTGAGCAGACCCCCCAGGGTGAGCGACGACGCGCCGATCCGGACGCCCAGCCCGGCGGTGTCCAGCCCATCGGCCTTCCAGCGGAACGTCGCGCGCAGGCGTTCCAGCGTGGCGACCAGATGCTGCTCCTCGGTACCGGCCAGCGGCGGCTCCCACGGCGGATCGGCCGGCGGATCGTTCTCCATGGCGGTCGAGCGTAGCGGGGTAGGGGACAGGTCGACACGAAAAGGCCCGCGCAGCGTGCTGCGCGGGCCTTTGTCGACGTGACCTGTCAGTGGTGTCCGTTGGATCCGTTCGACCCGTTGGAACCCTGATGCTCGGCGAGCACCGCGAGCGCCTTGTGCTCGGCGCTGTGGGCCGCCTCGGTGAGCGCGTTGTGTTCTTCGACCGGATCGGCGAACAGGAAGTTGCCGGTGCCGGGGGCACCACCGGATCCGAGCTTGTTCATCCGCTTGGGCAGAGGCGCGCCCTGGTACTCCAGCGGGATCGGATGACCGTGCTCGTCGACCGGGCCGAGCGGCTGGTGCAGTTCGATGTAGGCACCGTGCGGAAGCCGCGTGATGATGCCCGTCTCGATACCGTGCTCCAGCACCGCGCGGTCACTGCGCTGCAGGCTGATCGCCCACCGGTAGGTGATGTAGTAGACGATCATCGGCAGCACCACCATGCCGATGCGGCCGATCCAGGTGGTCGCGTTCAACGAGATGTGGAACTTCAGCGCGATGATGTCGTTCATGCACATGAAGGTCAACAGGATGTAGAACGAGATCGCCGCGGCACCCACCGCCGTCCGGGTCGGTGCGTCACGCGGACGCTGCAACAGGTTGTGGTGAGCGTTGTCGCCGGTGAGCTTGCGCTCGATGAACGGGTACACCGACAGCAGCACGAAGACCAGCCCCATGCCCAAGGCCACCCAGACCGACTGCGGGATGGTGTAGTTACCGATGTAGAACTCCCAGGCCGGCCAGGTGCGTGCCAGCCCGTCGGTCCACATCATGTAGAAGTCGGGCTGGCTGCCCGCCGAGATCTGCGAGGGCTTGTAGGGGCCGAGCACCCAGATCGGGTTGATCTGCAGCAGACCGCCCATCAGGCCGAGCAGGCCGGTGATCATGGCGAAGAAGGCGCCCGACTTGACCGCGAAGACCGGCATCACGCGCACGCCGACGACGTTCTTCTCGGTTCGGCCGGGGCCGGGGAACTGGGTGTGCTTCTGGAACCAGACCAGCGCCATGTGGGCGCCGATCAGCGCCAGCATGATGCCGGGGATCAGCAGGATGTGCAGCGCGTAGAGGCGCGGGATGATGATCTCGCCGGGGAAGTCGCCGCCGAACAGCGCCCAGTGCAGCCAGGTGCCGATGACCGGCATGCCCAGGGTGATCGACGAGAACGCGGCACGCAGGCCGGTGCCCGAGAGCAGATCGTCGGGCAGCGAGTAGCCGAAGTACCCCTCGAACATCGCCAGGATCAGCAGCAGCGAGCCGATGACCCAGTTGGCCTCGCGGGGACGCCGGAATGCGCCGGTGAAGAAGATGCGCGCCAGGTGCACCATGATCGACGCCGCGAACAGCAGTGCCGCCCAGTGGTGGATCTGGCGGACGAACAGACCGCCGCGCACCTCGAAGCTGATCTCCAGTGCCGACTCGTAGGCGCGGGACATCTGCACACCGCGCAGCGGCTGGTAGACGCCCTCGTAGGTCACGTGCGCCATCGACGGATCGAAGAACAGTGTCAGCCACACGCCGGTGATCAGCAGGATGATGAAGCTGTACAGCGCGATCTCACCAAGCAGGAACGACCAGTGCGTGGGGAAGACCTTGTTCAGGATGCCGCGACGCACCGCCTCGGACGGGTGGTACCGCGAATCGATCGCATCGCCTTGAGCCGCTGCGATATCTCCGAGCTTGGGACTCATGATTTGCGCTCCCAGAATGCCGGTCCGACGGGTTCGATGAAGTCGCCGTTCGCGACCAGATAGCCGTCCTTGTCGATGGTAATGGGCAGCTGTGCCAGCGCACGTGCGGCCGGACCGAAGATCGGCCGGGCAAAGTGCAGCGCATCGAACTGCGACTGGTGGCACGGGCACAGGATGCGGTAGGTCTGCTGCTCGTACAGCGAGGACGGGCAACCCAGATGCGAGCACACCTTCGTGTAGGCGAACAGTTCACCGAAGTTGAAGCTCTCCTGGCCCTGGCGCTTGACGACCTTCTTCATGTCCTGGGGCTTGATGCGGATGAGCATGACCGGGTTGCGGACACCCATCGCGACCTCGAACAGGTGATGGCTGGATTCCACGGTGACACCGTCGCCGTCGGACTCGCGCCACGGGAACACGGTCTCCATACCGCCGGCGTCGATATCTTCGGGGCGCATCTTCACGAACGGCGATTCACCGGGGATACCGGTGGCGCGGGCCAGATAGATGGTCTCGCCCTCGAAGCGCGGGGTCCACCCCGAGGTCCACAGCACGGCCTTCTTACCCTCGGCGGTCGGCACGACCGGCTTCCACGGGTTCTTGATCAGGCCGCCGAGGAAGGCCACCAGGGTGCCCAGGCCGAACGCGCCCAACCCGATACCCAGCGACAGACCGACCAGCTTGCGCCGCTTGATGGTCGAACCCTCAAGCGCGTCGGTCAGATTCGCGACGATGGTCTTGCGGTGGATCTCCGCCGAGGCGCCGTCGTGGCGATCCTGGATGGTGATCTCTTCGGGGATGAACTTCTTCTGGAACAGCACGGCGCCGATACCGATGGACAGGATCGACAGGCCGAACGTGAGGCCGTACAGCGGGGTGGCCAGCGTGTAGATCCGCTCACCCTCACCGCCGTAGGGCACGTACTCCCACGGCCAGAACAGGAAGACCAGCAGCAGCGCCAAACCGGAGAAGCCGGCGAAGAGCAGCCAGTACGCGACAGTGCGCGAGGCGCGCTTCTCGGCCTTGGTGCCCTCGACGGGCCAACGCGGTTCCTTGTAGACGACCTCGACACCGTCGAGCTTGCCGCCCAGCGCGAGCAGTTCCTCGCGCGACATCTGCGCCAATTCGGCGTCGGTGGGCTGACCCGGAACCGGACGTCCCGAGGTGTCACCGCCCTGAACACCTCCGCTCATGCGCGTGCTCCGATCCACAACGTCATGCCGACGGCCGCCACGATCCCGATGATCCAGATGGCCATGCCCTCGGTGGTGGGGCCGAACCCGCCGAGGCCGTAGCCACCGGGATCGGGCGTGTTCGCGGCCTGCCGCACGTAGGTGACGATGTCGGCCTTCTCCTCGGGGGAGAGCTGCCGGTCGGAGAACTTCGGCATGTTCTGCGGGCCGGTGAGCATGGCCGTGTACACCTGCGCCGGGACCTTGGCGGCTTCGCCCAGATCCGGTGCGTACTTGCCCGAGGACAGGGCTCCGCCCTTGCCGGTGAAGTTGTGGCAGGACGCGCAGTTCAGCCGGAACAGATCGCCACCACGGGCGACGTCACCGGCCAGCAGGGAGTCGTAGGCGATGTGACCGTCGGCTTCGCGCGGCACGACGGGGCCGCCGCCGTTGGCCTGGACGTAGGCGCCCAGCGCATCGATCTGGTGCTCGTCGAAGACCGGTTCCTTACGGGGTGCCTGGGCTTCGCCGCGCATCGCCGGCATCCGGCCGGTGGAGACCTGGAAGTACACGGCGGCTTCGCCGGTGCCGATCAGGCTGGGGCCGCGGTCGGGAACACCCTGCAGGTTCGCGCCGTGGCAGCTGATGCACGAGGTGTCGAACAGCTGCTTACCGGTGCGCAGCAGCGCCGACTGCGATTCGTCGGCGACGGCGACCTGGGGCGTCGGGGTCAAGGTGGCGGCGACGGCGCCGGCCACGGACAGCCCCAGCAGCAGCAGCACGGCTGCCGACAGACGCCGACGCAAGCGACGCTGCTTGATCGTCTTCCCGGCTCCGCGGGACTTGCTGGTCATCGAACCCCTTCTCGTCTTCGAGTCCACCGGACCCGTCGGCTTGCCGCTCATCGGACGAAGTAGATGACGGCGAACAGGGCGATCCACACGATGTCGACGAAGTGCCAGTAGTAGGACACGACGATCGCCGCGGTTGCCTGCGCGGGCGTGAACTTGGACAGCCTGGTGCGGATGAGCAAGAAGATGAAGGCCACCAGACCGCCGATGACGTGCAGGCCGTGGAAGCCGGTGGCCAGATAGAACACCGATCCGTAGGCGCTGCCCGGGATCGTGGTGCCGTGCTCGACCAGGTGGATGTACTCGTAGCCCTGGCCGAGGACGAAGAACAGTCCCATCAGGAAGGTGAGCACGTACCACCGGCGCAGCCCGAACACGTCGCCACGCTCGGCCGCGAACACGCCCATCTGGCAGGTGAAGGACGATGCGATCAGCACCGCGGTGACCGGCACCGCGAGCCACAAGTTCAGCTCGGTCGGCTCCGGCGGCCAGGCGCCTTGGGCCTGCGCACGCGCGGTGAAGTACATCGCGAACAGTCCAGCAAAGAACATCAGCTCACTGGAAAGCCACACAATGGTGCCGACACTGACCATATTCGGTCTGTTCAGCGAATGTACGCGGGAGGTAATCGCGGTCCCCGAGGTCCCAACAGCGCTCGTCACAGGTGCAAGTATGACGCTTTGTAGTTGACCAACACCACCCGGGTTCGTAATTGAGTACAAACGTGTCCCGGTACGCAGTCGTGACAGGCTCCGGACGGGGTGTGCGCGGGCGATAGCATCACGGCGTGTCATCCGCGCAGAACGTCTCCGACAGTCCGATCACGTGGCCGCAGATCCTCGGCCGCCTCACCACTCACCAGGATCTGCTGCGCGGTCAGGCGGCGTGGGCGATGGACCAGATCATGACCGGCGCGGCCACCCCTGCGCAGATCTCCGGTTTCGCCGTCTCGATGCGGATGAAGCGGCCGACGTCGGCGGAGGTCACCGAACTCGCCGACACCATGCTCAAGCATGCGCGCCGGGTCCCCGACAGTGCGACCGGCATCGACGCCGTCGACATCGTCGGTACCGGCGGCGACGGCTCCAACACCGTGAACCTGTCCACCATGGCCGCCATCGTCACCGCCGCGGCCGGCGTACCGGTGATCAAGCACGGCAACCGGGCGGCGTCCTCGCTGTCCGGCGGTGCCGACACCCTGGAGGCGCTCGGCGTGCGCATCGACCTGGGTCCCGACGAGGTGGCGCGCAGCGTCGCCGAGGTGGGAATCGCGTTCGCGTTCGCGCCGCAGTTCCACCCGTCCTACCGGCATGCCTCGGTGGTTCGCCGGGAGATCGGCGTGCCCACCGTGTTCAACCTGCTCGGTCCGCTGACCAATCCGGCGGCGCCGCGGGCCGGCCTGATCGGCTGCGCCTGGGGCGATCTGGCCGAGGTGATGGCCGGGGTGTTCGCCGCCCGCGGCGCCAGCGCGCTGGTGGTGCACGGGGACGACGGGCTCGACGAGCTGACCACGACGACCACCAGCACCATCTGGCGCGTGCAGGCCGGCACCGTCGAGCGCCTGACCCTCGATCCGGCGGCGTTCGGTTTCCGCCGCGCCGATATGAGCGAACTCATCGGCGGCGATGCGGAGGCCAACGCCGCCTCGGTACGCGCCGTGCTCGGCGGAGCCAAGGGGCCGGTCCGTGACGCCGTGGTGCTCAATGCCGCCGGTGCGATGGTCGCGCATGCCGGGCTGTCCGGGGACGCCCAGTGGGTCCCGGCGTGGCAGTCCGGGCTGTCCCGGGCGGCGGAGGCCATCGATTCCGGTGCCGCGGAACGGCTTTTGGCGAATTGGGTTCGGTTCACCCAGAAGGCGGCCGGCTGACTCAGCCCGCCTGTGCGCGGGCCCGGTGCGGGCGGCGCACACCGTAACGGTCGTCGAGTTCGGTGCCGTCGGTGTCGGCGGTCCGCTCGGCCGCCAGCCGGGCCGACCGCGCGGTGGCCGCCCAGGGTGCCCAGCGCGCCGCCGACCCGATCGGGCTGGCATATCCGTTCGGGCAGCTGACGATGCGGACCCCCGGTGTGCCCAACCAGCGGGCCAGCAGTGCCGTCTCCTCGACCAGCGCACCGCCCAGCGGCGCCTGCTGCGGCAGAATCGTTTGTGCCGCAGTGGTTATCGCGTCGACGACGGGCATCGGCGGCACGCCGCGGCGCGCGCACCCGGCCGAGGCCAGCTGACCGTGCCGGATGACGGCGAGTTCCCAGCCGCCGTGCCCGTCGGGCCGCGCGGCGATCAGTTCGTCCACCGCGGCCAGCGCCTGCAGCCGCTGGCCCCGCCACGTCGCCTCGACCGCGTCCGCGGTGTGGTCGCGCAGCCGGGCCGCGGTCTCGTAGCGGTGCAGGCCGGCCAGCGCCTCGATCTGGCGCAACACGGTGCCGAACAACGTGCTGTCGACACCGTCGAGCAGATCGGCGGCGCGCCGCGGCGCCGCCGCGTACTGCGCCATATCGGTGTCGCGTGCGGCGGGACAGGGGGAGAGCTCGCGCTCTTCGCACAGGTGTTGCGCGCCGCGGGGCAGCCGCGCCGTGCAGGTGCGCACCCCGGTGCCGCGGGCCAGCACCTCGGCGACGGCGACGGCGTCCGCGCGGGAGGTGAACGGCCCGACCGCGCGGCTCGTGCGCGGTGCGCGCACCACAGAGAACCGTGGGAACGCCTCCTCGGTCAGGGTGATCCACCACCAGCGGCGCGGGAATTTCGACCTGCGGTTGTAGGGCGGGGCATGGGCGGCCAGCAGCCGGAGTTCGCGCACACCGGCCTCCAGTTCGTGCGCGCACTCCACGTGGTCGACGCGGGTCGCCAGCGCCACCATCTCCTTCATCCGGGTGCGCGGGTCCGCGCCGGTGAAGTACTGGCCGACCCGGCGGCGCAGGTCCACCGCGGTCCCGACGTAGAGCACCTCCTCGGACGGCCCGCGAAACAGGTACACCCCGGGCCGGGCCGGTAGGCCGTTGGCCAGGTGACGCTTTCGGCGCTGTGGGGCGGTGGCGTCGGGCAGGTAGGCGCGTAACTCCGGATAGCTGCGCACCCCCTGGTTCCCGACCCGCTCGATGAGCCCGTGCAGCACATCGACGGTGGCGCGGGCGTCGTCGAGGGCGCGGTGCGTCGGGGTGGTGGAGGCCGAGAACAACCGGGCCAGTGCCGACAGCTTCACGCTGGGTGCCTCGTCGCGGCTCAGCACCCGGCGCGCCAGCCGCACCGTGCACAGCACCGGTGGCCGGGGCCAGGCGATGTCCATGCGCTGTGCCGCTGCGCGCAGGAACCCGATGTCGAACCCGGCGTTGTGCGCGACGAGTACCGCGCCGCGGGCGAACTCCAGGAATGCCGGCAGCACGGACTCGATCCGGGGCGCGTCGTACACCATCGCCGAGGTGATACCCGTCAGCGCCACGATCTGCGGCGGGATGCTGCGGCCCGGATCGACCAGCGTGGCCAGCTCCCCGAGCACCACGCCGCCACGGACCTTGACCGCCCCGATCTCGGTGATCGCGTCGTGGTCGGTACCGCCGGGCGTGCTGGCGGTGGCGCGGCCGCCGGTGGTCTCCAGGTCGACCACCACGAACGTGGTGTCGGCCAGCAGCAGGTCGGCCACCGGGTCGACATCGGCGAAGCTCAGCTGCTGCACACCGGTGACGGTAGGCCCCGGCCCCGACAACCCGGGTCAGCGTGTCGTACGCCGGCGGGCGTGTCGGTGCCCGTCGTTACGGTGCGCAGGAACTGCTCAGCAACGAAAGGTGACGTCGATGGAACACGACCGGAGGAATCAGGCCGACGAGGCGCCGGACACCGGTTCGGTGGTGATCGACTGCGATGACTGTGCGGTGCGCGGTCCGGGCTGCCAGGACTGCGTGATCAGCGTGCTCCTCGGCGTGCCCGAGACTTTGCTGGACGATGAGCGTGCGGCGCTTGCGGTGCTCGCGGACGCCGGGTTGGCGCCCCGCTTGCGGCTGGTGCCGATCCATCGGCAGGACGGCCCGGATGGTAGAACTGGTGTGGCGTGAGGACACGCGTGTGACCTTTGGCAACGTCGGGAAGCCCGAATCTCATCCCGGATGCCTGTTAAGTTCACGTCTCCCGTTGGACAAGCCCGATGCCGTTTCGTAACCTATTCGAGACCTGACAGCAGATCGTCGTGGCGCAAGCGCAGTTGTAAGGACGCAATATCTTGAGGTCTGATCGCACACACCGACGTAAGAGTGGCGTCCGACGGTCCCTGGTCGGTGGGATGGCGAGCCTCATCATGGTGGGTGGCGTCCTCGCCTCTGGCGTGCAGGCCGATCCCGCCGAGGACGCCCTGGCAAAGCTCAACGAGCTGTCGCACCAGGCCGAGATTGCCACCGAGAACATGCACGCCGCCCAGTTGGATCTCGATAACAAGCTGGTCGCGCAGCGTGCCGCCGAAGAGAAGCACGCCGCCGATATCGCGGCGGTCAACGCCGCCAAGGCCGATCTGGCGAAGTTTCAGACCGCGGTGGACAAGATGGCCGCCGCGCAGTACATGGGTGGCCGCACCGACGGTCTGGATTCCATGCTGACCGCGAGTTCCCCGCAGGTGCTGATCGATCAGCTGGCCGTGCAGCGCGTGATGGGAACCGAGATGTCGGCCCAGATGCAGAGCTTCCGAAACACCACCGTGCGGGCCGCGCAGGCCGAGTCGGCCTCCGCGGCGTCGGCGGCCAATGCCAAGACCGCCGCCGAGCAGGCCGCCGCGGTGCGCGCCGACCTGCAAGCCAAGCAAAGCAAGCTCCAGGTCGAGATCGCCGTCGTCAAATCGCAGTACGAGGTGCTGACCCCGGCCCAGCGTGAGGCGCTGGCGGCCATCCCGCCGATGCCGGTCCCGGCAGCCGCTCCCGCTCCGGAAACTTTGCCGAACAACGACCCCGGCGTGCTGGCCGCCCCGCCCGCGGGCATCCCGCCCGGCGATATCGCCCCGCCACCGGCCGCCGCACCGGGTTCCGGCCCGGCCACGGTCGCCATGCAGGCCGCCCTGACCCGGGTCGGCTCGCCCTACTCGTGGGGGGCCGAGGGCCCGGGTGCCTTCGACTGCTCGGGGCTGGTCAAGTGGGCCTTCCAGCAGGCAGGTATCGCCCTTCCGCACTCCAGCTACGCGCTGGCCGCCGGTGGGCAGCCGGTGTCGATGGACCAGATGCAGCCCGGTGACGTGGTGTCCTACTACTCGGATGCATCGCATGTCGGTATCTACATCGGCGACGGCATGATGGTGCACGCCTCCACCTTCGGGAAGCCCGTGGTGGTCGCCCCGGTCAACAACGCACCGATTCACAACGTTCGTCGCTACTGAGCCGCTGAGAGCGTTCGTCGGCGGTGCGCTGATCGCCGCTGTAGTCCTGTCGGGATGCGGAGCCGAACCGGCCGCGGTCGGGCCGCCTTCGAGTACGGCCTCCGATACCGCCGCCACCACGTCGATCGCGCTGCCCGACGGGCGCACCGCGCGGCTGCGCGGCCTCGGCGGCGCCCGCAGCACCCCGATCATCGACCGCGTCGGTGCCGAGCTGCCCGCAGCCGCGGCGGCCGTCACCGCATTCTGGGGCCCGGACTGGCCGCGCGAGATCGTGGTGGTGGTGACCGAATCCACCGAACAGTTCCGGGTACTCGGCCACGGCGGCCCCGATATCGCGGCGGCCACCACCGCCGACGGGATCGTGTTCGCGCCGGGCGCGGCGGATATGAGCGATACCGCGCTGCGGATCGTGGTGCGCCATGAACTTTTCCACTTTGCGGCACGCCGGCAGACGGTCGCCGATGCGCCGCTGTGGATCACCGAGGGCGTCGCCGACTATGTGGCCCGCCCGCCGTCGGCTCCACCGGGACCGCAGCGCGCCGCGCTGCTGGCCCGGCTACCCGATGACGCCGAGCTGCAGACCGCGGGTCCGGCCCGCTCGCTGGCCTACGACCGGGCCTGGTGGTTCAGCCGTTACGTGGCCGATCGGTACGGCCCGGACACGCTGCGCGCGCTGTATCTGCGGGCATGCGGTCCCGGGCATCCCGACCCGGCCACAGCGGTCCGCGAGACACTGCACGAAGATATCGACGACGTGCTGGCGCAGTGGCGCCGGTGGATGGCCGGATGACGCGGTCCGCCGACAGTGAGGAGAACGATGACCCGGGTGCTGTTGGTGACCAACGACTTTCCCCCGCGCCGCGGCGGCATCCAGTCGTACCTGGAGGCCTTCGTCGGTGAGCTGACCGCCGCGGGCGGCCATGAGTTGACGGTGTACGCACCGAAATGGAAGGGCGCCCCGGACTACGACAGGGCGGCCGCCGAGGCATCCGGTTACCGGGTGGTGCGCCACCCCAGCACGCTGATGCTGCCGGAGCCCACCGTCGCCCATCGGATGCGCGCCCTGATCGCCGAGCACGATATCCAGACGGTGTGGTTCGGGGCCGCCGCGCCGCTGGCCCTGCTGTCCCCGCTGGCCCGCGGCGCCGGAGCCACCCGGGTGGTGGCCAGCACGCACGGTCACGAGGTGGGGTGGTCGATGTTGCCGGTGGCGCGCAACGCGCTGCGCCGCATCGGCGACGACGCCGACGTCATCACCTATGTCAGCGGCTACACCCGGCGCCGGTTCGCCTCGGCGTTCGGCCCGCGGGCCAGTCTGGAGCGGTTGTCCCCGGGGGTCGACGTCGAGCGTTTCACCCCGGACTCGGTGGCCCGCGCGCAACTGCGGGCCCGCTACGAGCTCGGCGACCGGCCCGTGGTGCTCTGCCTGTCCCGGCTGGTGCCACGCAAGGGGCAGGACATGTTGATCCGTGCCTTCGACCGGATCCGTCGCCGGGTGCCCGGTGCCGCGCTGGTCATCGTCGGCGGCGGGCCGTACCGGGACAACCTTTGCGCACTCGCCGAGCGAACCGGTGTCGCCGAGGACGTGCTGTTCACCGGCGGGGTCCCCGCCGAGGAACTCCCGGCCCACCACGCGATGGCCGACGTGTTCGCCATGCCGTGCCGCACCCGCGGTGCGGGTCTGGACGTCGAGGGCCTGGGCATCGTGTTCCTGGAGGCCTCGGCGTCCGGTGTGCCGGTGGTGGCGGGCCGCTCCGGGGGTGCCCCGGAGACGGTGCGCGACGGGGAGACCGGCTGGGTGGTCGACGGCACCGATGTGGAGGCCATCGCCGCCGCCGTCGGCGATCTGCTCGCCGACCCGGACACCGCGGCCCGAATGGGCGCGGCGGGGCGGGACTGGGTGGTGCGGAACTGGCAGTGGCGCACCCAGGGGGCGCGACTGCAGCGACTGCTGGCCCCGGGCTGAATCGCCCGGCGACGCTCAGGCGTAGATGGCCGCGATCTGGTCGGCGAACTTCTCCGCCACCACCTTGCGCTTCACCTTCAGTGTCGGGGTGAGCTCGCCGGTGTCCTCGGTGAAATCGACCGGCAGGATCCGGAACGTGCGGATGGCCTCGGCCTTGGACACCGCCTGGTTGGCCTCCTTGACCGCCAACTCGATTTCGCCCCTGAGGTCGGGGTCCTCGACCAGCTCGGCCACCGACGCCGAGTCCGCCTTGCCGTGGCGCTGTTTCCAGCCGACGAAGGCCTCCGGGTCGATGGTGATCAGCGCCGCGATGAACGGCTGGGCATCGCCGACCGCCATCGCCTGGCTGATCAGCGGATGCGCACGCAGCCGGTCCTCCAGGACGGCCGGCGCGACGTTCTTGCCGCCCGCGGTGACGATGATCTCCTTCTTGCGTCCGATGATCGTCAGGAAGCCGTCGGCGTCGATATCGCCCAGGTCGCCGGTGTGGAACCAGCCGTCGGTGAAGGCCTCCGCGGTGGCCTGGTCGTTGCGCCAGTAGCCGCTGAACACCACCCCGCCACGCAACAGCAGCTCATGGTCATCGGCCAGTCTCATACTGTTGCCGGGCAACAACTTTCCGACCGACCCGATCTTGACCGCGCCCACCTGGTTGGCGGTGACCGCGGCGCTGCTCTCGGTCAGTCCGTAGCCTTCGTAGATGGTCAGGCCGACACCGCGGTAGAAGTGCCCAAGCCGGGCCCCCAACGGTGCGCCACCGGAGATCGCGGCACGGCAGTTTCCGCCAAGGGCGGCGCGCAGCTTGCCGTAAACCAGCTTGTCGAACACGGCGTGCTTGAGCTTCAGCAGAAGACCGGGGCCACCGGCGTCCTGCGCCTGGCTGAACTCGATGGCGGTGTGGGCGGCGATCTCGAAGATGCGGCCCTTGCCGTCGTTGCGCGCGTTCTGCTCGGCGGTGTTGTACACCTTCTCGAACACCCGCGGCACCGACACCACCAGCGTCGGCTTGAATACCCCCAGGGCCGGCACCAGGTTCTTGATATCGCTGGTGAAGCCGAGCGCCACCTTGTTGGCGAACGCGCCGATGGTAATCGCCCGGGCCAGCACATGCGCCAGCGGCAGGAACACCAGCAACCGCTCGTCCTTGCGCAGCAGCGTCGGGAAGGCGGCCTTGGCGCCCCTGATTTCGTAGAGCAGGTTGGAGTGGGTCAGCTGGCAGCCCTTGGGCAGGCCGGTGGTGCCCGAGGTGTAGATCAGCGTCGCCGCGTCACTCGACTTGATCGCCGCGACCCGGGCGTCGATCGTGGCGGGATCCTCGGACTTGCCGGCCCGGGCCAGCACATCGAGCGCGGGCTCGGCGGTGGTGCTCTCGATGCGTAGCACGGTGCGCACCTCGGGCAGCTGGTCCTTGAGCTGCTCGACGCGGTCGGCGTGTGCGTCGGTCTCGGCGATCACCAGCACCGCGCCCGAGTCGGTGAGCACATGGCGGATCTGCTCGGGAGCCGACGTCTCGTAGATCGGCACCGTGACGGCCCCGACGGACAGGATCGCGAAGTCGATGATCGGCCATTCGTAGCGGGTGGCCGACAGTAGGGCCACCCGGTCGCCGGGGCGCACCCCGTGCGCGATCAGACCCAAAGCTGCCGAACGGATCTGGTCGGCGGCCTGGGCGCAGGTGACATCGGTCCAGGTGCCGTCCACCAGGCGTTGGAAGATGACATGGTCGGGGTCTTCGCGTTCGTGCGAATAGACCGAGCTGACGACGGTGTCATACTCGGCGATCTCGAACGATGCCGGAACGGTGAACTCACGCACGATTGTGGCCCCTCGGGTCCTGGTGACGGATTTTCTGGCGACAGCCTAGTCGGATGCATCACAGCCCGGCCGCGGCGCATGTGTGAAGCTATTGGGCCATGAACAGCGTGCAGATCGCGGATGAGACCTTTGTGTGCGCCGACCCGGCCGATGTCGGGCGGGCGGTCGCGGACGTCGCGAGCTGGCGGCGGTGGTGGCCGGATCTGCGGCTCACGGTGGTCGAGGACCGCGGTCCCGCCGGCCAGCGCTGGACGGTGGCCGGCGCGTTGACCGGCACCATGGAGGTCTGGTTGCAGCCCATGATGGACGGTGTCATCCTGCATTACTTCCTGCACGCCGAGCCGCCCGGTGACCCCGCTCGGTTGGATCTGGCAAAGCTGAACCACAGTCGCCGGGTGGCGGGCAAGAAGATGGCCTTCGAGGTCAAGACTCGACTGGAGGCCAGCCGCCCGGTGGGGGTCTCCCGGCTGGCGTGAGGCGTGGGGCCATCGACGCCGAGCCGGGCCGCAACGGGTGAGGGTAGATTTCTGGGCGTGGCGGAGAAGACGGCGCAGACGATTTACATCGAGGCTGATCCCTCGACGGTGATGGACGTGATCGCCGATATCGGCTCCTACCCGGACTGGGTGGCCGAGTACAAGGAAACCGAGGTGCTCGACGCCGACGCCGCGGGCTACCCGAAGACGGCCCGGCTGGTGCTGGACGCCGCGGTGCTCAGGGACACCATGGTGCTGTCCTATCATTGGCCCACCGATCGTAAGTCGGTCACCTGGACGTTGGTCTCCAGCTCGCTGCTGAAGGCCCTGGACGGGGCGTATCGCTTGGCGCCCAAGGGATCCGGTACCGATGTCACCTACGAGCTGTCCGTCGACCTGATCATCCCGATGATCGGGCTGCTCAAGCGCAAGGCCGAGCGCCGGTTGACCGACACCGCACTGAAGGACCTCAAGAAGCGAGTCGAGGTGGGAGTGAGCTGAGTGCCGAGGTTTCCCCCGCGCCCGCCCGGGTCAGCCTGTTCGTCGGCAAGGGTGGGGTAGGCAAGTCCACGTTGGCAACCGCCACCGCGGTGCGCGATGCGCGCAGCGGTATGCGGGTGCTGATCGTCTCGACGGACCAGGCGCATTCCACCGGTGACGTGCTGGGCGTGCCCGTCGTCCCGACCGGACGGCGTGAACCGACCCGGGTGCTGGCGGACCTGGACACCGGGTCCGCTGCCGGGGGCGGCGGATTTCTCGACGCGCTGGCGCTGGACACCCTGGCCCTGTTGGAGACCCGCTGGCGCGAGGTTGCCGGCATCCTGGGGGACAGGTTTCCCCAGTCTGAGTTGGGAACGCTTGCCCCCGAAGAACTTTCGGCGTTGCCCGGAATCCAGGAGGTGCTCGGCCTGCACGAGGTCGGTGAGCTCGCCGATTCCGGTGTGTGGGATCACATCGTGGTGGATTGCGCGTCGACCGCCGATGCGCTGCGCATGCTCACCCTGCCCGCCACCTTCGGTCTGTACCTGGAGCGGGCCTGGCCGCGGCACCGCCGGCTCGGCCAACCGCCCGCCGACCTGGCCGCGGCCGCGGCCGTGGTGTTGGTGGAGCGGGTCGCCGGGGGGACCGAAAAGCTCTGCGCGCTGCTCGCCGACGCGTCCCGGGTGAGTGCGCATCTGGTGCTCACCGCCGAACGGGTGGTCGCCGCCGAGGCCGCCCGCACCCTCGGCGCGCTCGCGCTGATGGGTGTGCGCGTCGCCGAGCTGCTGGTCAATCAGATTCTGGTGCAGGACGATTCCTTCGAGTACCGAAATCTGCCCGCCCACCCGGCCTTCGACTGGTACGCCGAGCGCATCGCCGAGCAGCAGGCGGTGCTCGACGAGCTCGATACCGCCATCGGCGATGTGAAACTCGTGTTGGTGCCGCACCTGGCCGGCGAGCCGATCGGGCCGAAGGCGCTGGGTGAGCTGCTCGATGCCGCCCGGCTGCGCGACGGTTCCCCGCCGCCGGGACCGCTGCGCCCGGTGGTGGACCGCGAATCCGGCACCGGCCTCGATGCCGTGTACCGGATGCGGCTAGAGTTGCCGCAGGTCGACCGCGGTGCGCTGACACTCGGCCGGGTCGACGATGACCTCATCATCGGTTCCGGCGGGATGCGGCGGCGGGTTCGGTTGGCATCGGTTCTGCGCCGGTGCACCGTGATCGACGCGCAGTTCCGCGGTGGGGAGTTGACGGTGCGTTTCAGACCGAATCCGGAGGTGTGGCCCACATGACCGGCCCGCACACCGACATCCCACCCGAATTGCGGCAGCTGGCACAGGCCATCCTGGACAAACTCGATCCCGCGGTGCGGCTGGCGGCCGCCCGCGCCAGTGCCGAGGGTGCCGGGCCCGGTCCGTGCCAGCAGGTGTGGTGCCCGGTCTGCGCGCTGGCCGCGCTGGTGAACGGCGAACAGCATCCGCTGCTGTCGGTGATCGCCGAGCACAGCGTCGCGCTGCTGACGGTGATTCGCGCGATGGTGGGTGACCCACAGCCCACCCCGCCGCCGCCACCGCCGTCCGACGGTGACCGACCGTCCAATGGATTCGGCCGATACGAGCAGATTCCGGTGACGCTGGAGGATTGACGGCCGCCGTGTGGTCGCACTCACTGGCGCTGGGTAGAGTTGTGCCGGTCTGGCCCGATCGTGGTGGGGCGACGTCGCAGGAGGGTCCATGTGGTTCTGGTTCTACAAGTACATCCTGATGGGCCCGTTGCTGTCCCTGCTGGGGCGGCCCAAAGTGCAAGGGCTGGAATATGTTCCGGACTCCGGTCCGGTGATCCTGGCCAGTAACCACCTGGCCGTCGCGGACAGCTTCTATCTGCCGCTGGTGGTGAAGCGGCGCATCACATTCCTGGCTAAGGCCGAGTACTTCACCGGCACCGGCCTCAAGGGCAAGCTGACCAAGTTCTTCTACTCCTCGACCGGCCAGGTGCCGATCGACCGCACCGACGCCGACTCTGCGCACGCTGCGCTGACGACCGCACAGCGAATTCTGGCCGAGGGCAAACTGCTCGGGATGTACCCGGAGGGCACCCGCTCCCCGGACGGCCGGCTGTACAAGGGCAAGACCGGTTTGGCCCGCGTCGCGTTGGAGAGCGGGGTCCCGGTCATTCCGGTCGCGATGATCGGCACCAACGTCGTCAACCCGCCCGGCGGCAAGATGTGGCATTTCGGGCGGGTCGAGGTGCGGTTCGGCAAGCCGATGGATTTCAGCCGGTTCGAGGGGCTGGCCGGGAACCGGTTCATCGAGCGCGCGGTCATCGACGAGGTGATGTACGAGCTGATGCGCCTCGGCGGTCAGGAGTACGTCGACCTGTACGCCGCGGATCTCAAGGAAAAGGCCGAAGCCGCCGCCAAGCCCGCGGTGACCGCCAGGGCCGGCTAGGCGGTATTCGCCGCGGGCAGCGGGTCGGTGCGCTGCCGGCCCGCGTCCGTATCCGGCGCCACCCGCACGGTGCCGGCCGCGATGATCACCGCCAGCGCCCACCACAAATATGATCCGCCGGCCAGTCTGCGCCACAGCGACGCGGCGATCTCCTGATGTTCGGGCATCAGTGTGATCGGCGTCCAGACGGTCAGGGCCAGACCGGCCAGGCCGATCAGGGTCAGTGCCAGATGGCGCCGGCGCAGCCCGACCACCACGGTGACGATCACGGTGGGCAGTACCCACACCCAGTGATGCGACCACGACACCGGGGAGACCACCAGGCCGAACATCGCCACGCAGATGACGGCCAGCACCGACTCGTCGCCGTCGGCGCCCGCGCGCAACAGCCGCAGCACCGCCCAGACGGTCAACCCGAGTACCGCGAAGCACAGCAGCACCCACAACACGAAGCGCGCGTCCTCGCCGGCACCGAGCCGGGCCAGCATGCCGGAGATGTTCTGATTGGTGTTCAAGGTGGCCGACCCGATGCGGTCGGTGTCGCGCAGTGTCTGGGTCCAGTACACCCAGGAGTCCCGCCAGGCCAGCGCGAACCCCAGCAGCGTGGCCCCCACCGCCGACGCCGTGGCGACCAGCAGCGCGCGCATATCGCGGCGCAGCAGGAAGTACAGCAGGAACACCGCCGGGGTCAGCTTCACCGCGATGGCCAGACCCAGCAGCAGACCGCGCGGCCATGGGGTGCGCCGCGGCACGCAATCGGCGATCACCAACGTCATCAGCACCACGTTGATCTGGCCGAACTCGAAATTGGCCCGGATCGGTTCGACGAATGCCACCGCCGGCGCCACCAGCGCCGCGGCCAGCCAGCCGCGGCGCGCCCAGGCCGGTGTCCGCAGTGACGACTGTTGCCACACCTGCAGCCGGGTCAGCACGATATGGGTGGACACGATCAGCAGCACCAGCGTGGTCAGGGTGATCGCGGCGCTGGCGGCGGGCAGCGAGAGCACGGCAAACGGGGAGAATGCGGCGGCGGCCAGCGGCGGGTAGGTGAACGGCAGGTCCAGTCCGGCCTGGGTCTGGAAGACGGTGGCGTCGCTGTACAGCTCGGTGCCGTCCAACCAGGCACGCCCACCCATCCGGTAGACGTCGATGTCGATGCGGTAGACGGCGTGGCCCAGCAGTCGCCAGCAGGCCCAGCCGAGCAGCAGCAGCGTCGCCAGCTGGAATAGTCGCCACAGCACCGACAGCCGCCCCGCAGGCCCGACGGGCGTCCACCGAATCCTCATTTCGCCGACCAGCCTATCGGGGGCACGCGACGCGGGGGACGGCACACGGCGGCCGATGCCCCGGACCGGGCGCGGATCGGCGTATCTTCTCGTCCGTGCACCTTGACGTCCGGCTGGACTTCATCACCAGCGACCGGCTGCCGCTGTTGTGCTGCCTCATCGCATTCATCCTGACGTTCTTCCTGACACGTCTCATCGTGCGCTACATCCGCAGCCACCCGGCGACCGACGCGCCGCGCAAATGGTGGCAGCCGCGCAACCTCTCGGTGGGCGGCGGGGTGCACCTGCACCACGTGGTGATCGGCGTGGTGCTGGTGATGGTGTCGGGCGTGTCGATGGTGACCATGGCGGTCAACGGCGGGGTGGCCGAGTTCACGGTCGCCGCCGTGCTGTTCGGTGTCGGTGCGGCGCTGGTGCTCGACGAGTTCGCGCTCATCCTGCACCTGCAGGACGTGTACTGGGCCGAGGACGGCCGCACCTCGGTGGATGCGGTGTTCGTGGCGATCGCCGTCGCCGGACTGCTCATCCTCGGGTTCAATCCGCTGTCCTTCTTCGACATCGACATCTGGCGCGCCGATGACACCTTGGCGGCCAGGGCGCTGGTCATCGCGCTGGCCGTGCTCACCCTGGCGCTGGCGGTGGTGGTGCTGCTCAAGGGCAAGGTCTGGACCGGTCTGGTGGGCATGTTCATCACCCCGCTGCTGTTCATCGGCGCCATCCGGTTGTCCCGACCGCACGCACCGTGGGCACGCTGGCGCTACACCACCCGGCCCCGCAAGATGCACAAGGCGTTGGAGCGGGAACGCCGGTTGCGCCGGCCGGTGGTGCAGGCGAAATTGTGGGTGCAGCACGTCGTGGCCGGGGAGCCGCATTTCCCGGATGATGCGATGGTCAACGAGGAACTGGACCGCGAGATCCATGCCGCGCCGGCGCCCGCCCCCACCCAGGGAGTTGCTTGACACATGCGCTTTTTCTACGACACCGAGTTCATCGACAACGGTCGCACCATCGAACTCATCTCGATCGGGGTCGCCGCCGAGGATGGCCGCGAATACTACGCCATCTCAACGGAATTCGATCCGGAGCGGGCAGGTAGCTGGGTACGCAAGAACGTGTTGCCCAAGCTGCCCTCACCGTCGTCGAAGCTGTGGCGCTCACGCCGGCAGATCCGTGCCGAACTGGAGGACTTCTTCGATATCGACGGTGACGAACCGATCGAGCTGTGGGCCTGGGTCGGGGCCTACGACCATGTGGTGTTGTGTCAGCTGTGGGGTCCGATGACCGACCTGCCGCCGGCGATACCGCGGTTCACCAGGGAACTGCGCCAGTTCTGGGAGGAACGTGGTTGTCCGCGGATGCCACCGCGTCCCCGTGACGCGCACGACGCCCTGGTCGACGCCCGGCACAATCTGCGCCGCTATGAGCTGATGACCGATGACGGAGGCTGGGCAGTGCGGTCCTGAGCTGCGGGTATGGCCGGTCAATCCGCGCCGGGCGCGCGGTTACCATGGAGCGGTGAACTGGACCGTCGACGTGCCCATCGACCAGCTGCCCGCGCTTCCGCCGCTTCCCGAGGACCTGCGCCAGCGCCTCGATTCCGCACTGGTCAGGCCGGCGTTGCAGCAGCCGAGCTGGGATCCCGATCAAGCCAAGGCGATGCGCACGGTGCTGGAGAGCGTCCCGCCGGTGACGGTGCCGTCGGAGGTGGAGAAGCTCAAGAGCCAGTTGGCCGCCGTCGCCCGTGGTGAGGCATTCCTGCTGCAGGGCGGTGACTGCGCCGAGACGTTCGTCGACAACACCGAGCCGCACATCCGGGCCAACATCCGCACCCTGCTGCAGATGGCGGTGGTGCTCACCTACGGTGCCAGCATGCCGGTGGTCAAGGTGGCCCGGATCGCCGGCCA
The DNA here is from genome assembly GCA_021648845.1 of Mycobacterium sp. MBM. GTDB lineage: Bacteria > Actinomycetota > Actinomycetes > Mycobacteriales > Mycobacteriaceae > Mycobacterium. The sequence continues at coordinate 73,223 of JAKJHY010000016.1, forward strand.
GTACGCCAAGCCGCGCTCCTCGGACACCGATGCGCTGGGTCTGAAGTCCTACCGCGGCGACATGATCAACGGGTTCGCCCCCGATGACGCGGTCCGCCAGCACGATCCGTCCCGGCTGGTGCGCGCCTACGCCAACGCCAGCGCCGCGATGAACCTGGTGCGTGCCCTGACCTCCTCGGGGATGGCATCGCTGCAGGCGGTGCACGACTGGAACCGCGAGTTCGTGCGGACCTCACCCGCCGGCGCCCGCTACGAGGCGCTGGCCGGGGAGATCGACCGCGGGTTGCGCTTCATGACGGCCTGCGGGGTCAACGACCGCAACCTGGACACCGCCGAGATCTACGCCAGCCACGAGGCGCTGGTGCTCGACTACGAACGGGCGATGCTGCGGATGGACTCCGGGGCGGCCCCCGATTCGTCCGACGAGCCCAAGCTCTACGACCTGTCCGCGCACTATCTGTGGATCGGGGAACGCACCCGCCAGATCGACGGCGCGCACGTCGCGCTGGCCGAGGTGATCGCCAACCCCATCGGGATCAAGATCGGCCCGACCACCTCACCGGAGTTGGCCGTCGAGTACGTCGAGCGCCTCGATCCGCGCAACGAGCCGGGACGGCTGACGTTGATCAGCCGGATGGGCAACCAGAAGGTCCGCGATGTGTTGCCGGCGATCATCGAGAAGGTGCAGGCGTCCGGGCATCAGGTGATCTGGCAGTGCGATCCGATGCACGGCAATACCCACGAGTCCTCGACCGGGTACAAGACCCGGCATTTCGACCGGATCGTCGACGAGGTCCAGGGATTCTTCGAGGTGCACCATGCGCTGGGTACCCATCCCGGCGGCATCCACGTCGAGATCACCGGGGAGAACGTCACCGAATGTCTCGGTGGCGCACAGGACATCTCCGATTCCGACCTGGCCGGCCGGTACGAAACCGCCTGCGACCCGCGGTTGAACACCCAGCAGTCGTTGGAGCTGGCGTTCCTGGTCGCCGAGATGTTGCGGGGCTGACCTCGGGAGCCGATCGGCCTGGGGTCAGATCAGGTTGCTCAGGTTGTTGCCCAGCGTCCAGGCGCCGGCGGCCAGCAGTCCGGCCAACACCAGCACCGTGATCACCCAGGCCGCCAGCACCCGCTTGCTGCGTTGCCGCGCCCAATGGAACTGTTCGAGGTCGATGCCGGCGAATTGCCCTGCGCGGGGCTGATATTCGCGCCCATCCTGCAGCGGCAGCTCGGCGGGGGTGAAAACGCGGGTATCGCGCCGCGGATCCGGTGGGGGTACGGCGGCTGCTTGCGGATGCCGATCGGTGCCGTGGTCGGCCAGCGCCCGGCTGTGGAATTCGGTGGCGGCGCGGTGCTGGGCCGACTGGCGGGGTGCGGGGACGCGGAACGCGGGTAGCCCGAGTTGTTCGACGACGTCGTCGAGCGCCTCGCCCAGCTCGGCGGCATCGGCGAACCGGGCGGCCGGGTCGCGGTCGGTGGCCCGGCGGATCAGCTCGTCGAACTGCGCGGGCACCCCGGCGATCGCCGAACTCGGCGGCGGCACATCGTTGTCCATGCGCTGGTAGGCCACCGACAGCGCGGTGTCCCCGGTGAACGGGGTGCGCCCGGTGAGGAGCTCGTAGGCCAGGATGCCCACCGCGTAGACATCGCTGCGCGGGTCCGATTCGCCGGTGCCGACCTGCTCGGGGGACAGATAGGCGGCGGTGCCCAGAATGACGCTGGTCGAGGTGATCCCGGCCTCCGCGACCGCCCGCACCAGACCGAAGTCGGCGATCTTGACCTCGCCGTCGTCGGAGATCAGTACGTTCTCCGGTTTCACATCGCGGTGCACCAGTCCGGCGGCATGGGCCACACCCAGGCCGTGGCAGATCGGTCTGAGCACGGCGGCGGCCGCGTGCGGGGGCATCGGTCCGCGTTCGCGCAGCAGTTCGCGCAGCGTGCCACCGTCGATCAGTTCCATGACCAGAAACGGTGGTTCGTCGGCGGGGGAGCCGCCGCCCTGGTCGTAGACGGCGACCAGACCGTCACCCTTGAGCCGGGCCACCGCCTTGGCCTCGCGTTGGAAGCGGGTGAGGAACTGAACGTCCCCGCAGTAGCGGGAGTCCATCACCTTCAGCGCGACCGGGCGGTCCAGTCGGGTGTCCAGGCCGCGGTACACCGTCGACATCCCACCGGTGGCGATGACGGCGTCGACGCGGTAGCGCCCTTCCAGCGCGGCACCGATGAGCGGGTCGGCTCGCTGGTAGGTGTCCATCGAAGTCATGGTACGGATCTCGATGACTCCGCTTAGAATCTGTGCGGTGAGCATCCCGGCGGCCCAAGACATCCTCGATCCCGACGAAACCGTCCTCGACCTGTCCGAGGTGTCGAAGCTTCTCGGCGTCTCGGTCACCAAGGTGCATCAGCATCTGCGCGACGGCCACCTGATGGGCGTGCGCCGCAACGGCGCCATCGTGGTGCCGAAGGTGTTCTTCGACGAGAAGGGCAATGTGGTCAAACCCCTGCCGGGGCTGCTGGTGGTCCTCAAGGACGGCGGCTTCGACGTCACCGAGTCGATGCGCTGGCTGTTCACCCCGGATCCGTCGTTGACGCTCAGCCGTGACGGCACCGTGGAGCGAGTGCAGAACGCCCGGCCGGTGGACGCGCTGCGCTCCCATCAGGCCCGCGAGGTCATTCGGCGCGCTCAGGCGATGGCGTACTAGTTTGTACTGACCACGGACGCCTCCGGGGCCCGCGACAGCCAGTACCAGGCCGCCACCGCACAGGCGGTGGCCAGCGCGACGTGCAGCCACGAGTACATGCCGTGGGACCCGTCGGGTTTGAAGATCACCATGATCCACGTCGAGAACCCGGCGATCAACGCGATGGCGGTGCGGCTCTGCCACAGCGTGGACAGCACCGCCAGCGGCCAGGTGTAGTACCAGGGCAGCGCGGCGGGCACGAACAGCACCACCACCACGAGCGCCAGCGTGATCCCGGTGAGCGCGTCCCGGTCGGTGTGCCGGAAACGCCACCACAACAACGGAAGTGAGATCGCGATGATGGCGATGCCGATGATGCGGGTGACTTCGAGCACCGCGTAGAAGTTGACCGGCAGCACCAGCCCGCCGATCGCGTTGATCATGTTGGCCACCGCGGTGGGCACGGTGAGCCAGTTGATGATCTTCACCGAACCGGCCAGTGCCGTCAGCCATCCCAGCCCGACGCCGGCCAGCAGGGACAGCACCGCGAACACGGCCCCGAAGATGGCGATCGACGCCGTTGTCGCGAAGGCGAACGCCGGTACGGGTCGGTATCCGCGGGTATCGCGCAGCCGCCGCATCCAGACCCACACCATGAAGGGCAGGGCGATGCCCGCGGTGGCCTTGACCGCCACCGCGGTGGCGATGAAGCCCACCCCGATGATCGGCCGGCCGCCGAAGGTCAGCGCGATGGCCGCCATCATCAGCCCGACCATCAGCATCTCGTTGTGGACGCCGCCCATCAGGTGGATGATCACCAACGGGTTCAGCACACAGATCCACAGCGCGGCAGCGGAGTTGGCTCCGATGTGGCGGGCGATGCGCGGCGTCGCCCAGATCAACAGCGCCAGCCCGGGCAGCATGCACAACCGCAACAGCATGGTGCCCTCGACGACATTGTTGCCGACGATCATCGTCACGAATTTGGCCACCAGGATGAATGCCGGGCCGTACGGGGCGGTGGTGGTGGTCCAGATCGGGCTGACGTCGTCGAGCAGCGAGTTCTGGTTCTCGATCGGTCCGACGACGTACGGGTCGTACCCGTCGCGCAGCAGTGCGCCCTGGGCCAGATACGAGTAGGTGTCGCGGCTGAACACCGGCGCGCTCAGCAGCAGCGGCGTCAGCCAGAATCCGGTGGTCGCCAGCATCGTGTACTGGGTCGCGGTGCCGTCGACCACGCGCCGGCCCAGCCACATCCACGCCAGCAGCATCAGCGCCACCCCGCCCCACAGCAGCACCGAGGACAGCACCAGGCCGTGGCCGAACCGCAGCCAGGACATGTGCAGCGATTCCAGCAGCGGGTCGTGCAGGCGGGTGCTGCCCGCGCCGAGACCGCCCGCGGTGATCAGCGCCGCGCCGACGAAACCCAGTCGGGCCGGGCGCGCCTCGGGGGAGGCGGCGAATGCGAGCAGTTTGGCGGAGTGCCCGCGCAGACCACGGTCGGTGGTCTCGATGGAAGCCGGGGTGCTCATCTCCTCAGGCGGACCGGTTCGACGCCAGACTGGCCAGCTCGGCGAGGCCGATCTTGGCCTGCGGATCGATCTGGGCCTCGTTGAGCGCTTCCAGGGCGCGGCGGTTCAGCATCTCGATGCGACTCTCCACGGCCGCCAGTGCACCGACCGACTCGATGGCCTTGCACACCTCTTTGACGGCCACATCGGTCAACTCGGTGCCGATCGACTCGCGCAGCAGTTTCGCCGCCGCCGGGTCGGTGCGTTCGGCCAGCTCGACCGCCTCGGCCAGCAGCACGGTGCGCTTGCCGGATCGCAGGTCGTCCCCGGACGGTTTGCCGGTGACGGCGGGGTCGCCGAACACTCCGAGGACATCGTCGCGCAGCTGGAACGCCACCCCGAGGTCGGTGCCGATCTGATGGAAGACGGCTTGGACGTCCGGCCGGTCGGCCGCGGCGGCCGCACCCAGCTGGAGCGGCCTCGACACCGTGTAGGACGCCGTCTTGTAGGTGTTGACGTTCATCGCCGAGGCCACCGAGTCGGCACCGCTGGATTCGGCGACGATGTCGAGGTATTGCCCGCCGAGGACCTCGGTACGGATATCGGCCCACACCTTGTGCACCCGCAGGTGCGCGTCGGGGGGCAGGTCTGCGGTGGCGACGATATCGTCGGCCCAGACCAGGGAGAGGTCGCCGAGCAGGATGGCGGCCGACAGGCCGAACTGCTCGGGAGAGCCGTGCCAGTGGTTGGTGCGGTGCAGCTGGGCGAAATGCCGGTGCACAGTGGGAAGCCCGCGCCGGGTGGCCGACGCGTCGATCACATCGTCATGGGCCAACGCGCACGCATGCAGCAGTTCCAGGGCGGAGAACAGCCGCAGCGCCTGGGTGTCGGACTGCCGGTCCGGCCCGGCGACCGCGCGCCAGCCCCAATAGGCGAAGGCCGGCCGTACCCGTTTGCCGCCGCGCAGCACGAACTCTTCCAGCGCGGCGGTCAGTTCGGCGTACTCGGGGCCGATGTAGGCGGCGTCGCGCCGGCGTTCGGCGAGATACTCCCGCAACTGCACGATCACGGCGTTTACCAACTCGGCGGCCGACGGTGCCGCTGTATCCACGCTCAGCGGTCGCCCCTTTCCTGTCCGATGTGCTCCCCCGAGCGTATGCAGCTTGCTCCCCTGAGCCTCCCCAGCCTAGAGCGTCCGCGGCATTGCGGGGGAGTCAGGCGCGCTCATCCCGCACTCAGCCCGCGGTGTCGGGTGCTCCGATACGCGGGGACTGATCGCGGCTCATCCACGCCACCGTGGCGATGATGCCGGCCACGATCATCGATCCGATGCCCAACCAGATGGCCGCGGCGGTGAACGATCGCGCACTCGGATCGGTGTAGCGAGCCTGGGCGTTCATCGTGGTCACGACGCCCGGCTTGAGTTTCCACTCCACCACATTTGTCGAGATCTGGTCGCCGTTGGTGGAGGTCACGTCGCCGGGGAAGGACACGCTCAGCGACACGTCGGCCTCGGGATCGCTGAGCGAGGTGAGGTCGACGCGGCCCTCGAGGATGACCAGGTTGCCGGCGCGGCGCAGGGAGATGTCCACCCCGGCCGCGTCCCGGTTCATATTGGCCAGCTGCGGCAGTTCGGCGAAGGTGAGATCGGAGAACACCGCCTGGGAGCCGACATAGTCGCCGCGTTCGTATCTGGAGACGGCCACCTTGTTGCTGAAGGGCAGGGAGTTCAGCAGTTGGGGGCCCTTGTCGTCGTCATCGCGCGGGATGGCCGCGGCGACGATCTGACCGGACACCCGGTCGTCGGGGGACACCGTGATCGAGGCGCGCACCCGCACGCAGCCCACGGCCAGCGGAACGAGGATCAGCAGCAGCAGGACCAGGGCGGGAAGCCGGTGGCGGCCGGGGCGCACGTGCACCCGGTAATCGTGCCAGACCCGGTCAGTCCAGGGGCAGTGACCGGCCGAGGATGGCGAAGGCCCGGGGATCGCCGGCGAAGTGGTAGTCGCGGATCACGTCGTCGAATCCGAGTCGGCGGTAGAGCCGCCAGGCCCGGTTCGCCTCACCGTTGATCTCCGGCGTGGACAGCAGCACATGTGCCTCGGTGCGTCCGGCCAGCAGTCGACGGGCCAGGGCTTCGCCGAGTCCGTGCCCCTGGGCGCGGGGATGGATGTGCAGCTCGGTGAGTTCGAAATAGTTGCCCAGCATCCGGTCGGCCTGTTCGGGGTCGGCTCCGGTGCGGCGCAGACCGTGCACCACCTGCTGTTGCCACCATTGGTCGGGCGCCCCGCTGTATCCGTAGGCGATACCGAGCAGTTCGGCGCCGTCGAGTGCGGCCACGGCCTTCCAGCCGACCCGGCGGGTGTGCTCCAGCCACATCGACGCGCGCTGCTCCTCGGTGCCGCGCGGATATCGCATCGCCTCGACGTAGACGGTGAGGGCTTCGGGCAGGCGCCGGCGCATCACCTCGGCCGAGAGGTCCACCAGAGATGTCGGCAACGGGTGTCCTTCGCGGGTCGTTCGGAGCGCACGGTCACCGTTCATTATCGGTCCCGGGTTCGGGGTTGTGCCGGTGCGGGTGAGGTGATGGCCGAGTTTGGTGTTGCACGTCATACAATCGTGTGCCAAGTAGGTGGTACGGCTCAGATTGACCTCGTATCATGATGATCAGACGCCCATGATCGCGGGCGGACCACACGTTGATGACATGGATCCGGAGTTACCGGACCAGGGCGCGGACAAGGAGGGACGGATGCCACTCTCCGATCATGAGCAGCGCATGCTCGACCAGATTGAAAGCGCGCTCTATGCCGAGGACCCCAAATTCGCCTCCAGTGTTCGGGGTGGCAATCTGCGGGCGCCGTCGGCACGTCGTCGGCTGCAGGGTGTCGCACTCTTCGTCGTGGGCCTCGCGATGTTGGTCTCCGGTGTCGCCATCAACGCGACGTGGATCGGCGGGCTGCCCATCCTCTCGGTCATCGGCTTCATCGTGATGTTCGGTGGTGTGGTCTTCGCGATCACCGGTTCGCGTGCGACCGGACCGGTCGACAAGTCGGCCCCGTCCGCCGGGTCGGCGCGCCCCAAGCGTGGCAAGAGCACCGGCGGATCGTTCACCAGCCGGATGGAGGATCGCTTCCGTCGTCGGTTCGACGAATAGCGGTTCCCCACCTTTCCCCACCGGGGTAGTTCCATACGGAGCTACCCCGTTTTTCATGCCCGGATATGACTCGGGCGTGGCGGCGTGTCGGCTCGTTCAGGGCACCGTCCCCACTTTTTCCCCACTGCACCCCACCTGCCGTCCCCGATCCGGTGTATGCGGTTCTAGCTGCGGTTTTGTATCCGGGTCCGGCCGTCGACGGTGGGCTGGCAGGGGGATGACGTCGCCCATGTGGTGCGGCGGTGGGGTGTGGGGGCAAGTTGGTGGCAACAAATGGAGCTAAGTGGGGGATTGTGGGGTAAAGTGGCGGACAACGGAGCAACCGGAGCTCCGTCAGGCGGGCAGAAGCGACTCGGAATCCAACCGAGTGGTGGGAGGTGGCGGGATGTTTCTCGGCACCTACACGCCCAAACTCGACGACAAGGGGCGGCTCACACTGCCCGCCAAATTCCGCGACGCACTGGCAGGAGGGTTGATGGTCACCAAGAGTCAGGATCACAGCCTGGCCGTGTACCCGCGGTCGGAGTTCGAGAAGCTCGCCGAGAAGGCGATGCAGGCATCGCGCAGCGACCCCCAGGCCCGCGCCTACGTGCGCAACCTGGCGGCCGGTGCCGATGAACAGCATCCCGACGCGCAGGGCCGGATCACCCTGTCGGCCGAACACCGCCGGTACGCCAACCTGTCCAAGGAATGTGTGGTGACCGGCTCGCTCGGCCACCTGGAGATCTGGGACGCGCAGGCTTGGCAGCAGTACCAGGAGACCCACGAAGAGACCTTCTCCGCGGCCAGCGATGACACTCTTCGCGACATCATCTGACCATCAAGTCCGTGCAACGCGGCCTCTGTCCGAACCGGCCCTGGCGTACTTCCCCGACGCCAGGTCCGCACCCTCGGACAGGGACCCCGGTGCAGGGGCGCCCCTTCCCGACAGGGGAGCCGCAGTGCCTGACACGCACGACCATGGCCATATCCCCGTCCTCCTCGACCGCTGCGTCGAACTACTGAGGCCGGCGCTGACCCGCCACCACCGCGATGGCGGCGGTGCCGTCCTGGTCGACGCCACGCTGGGGGCCGGCGGACACACCGAACGTTTCCTGACCGAGCTGCCCGGTCTGCATGTCGTCGGGCTGGACCGCGATCCCAACGCCCTGCGCATCGCCACCGAGCGACTGGCCCCCTTCGGTGACCGGTTCCGGTTCGTCCGCACCCGCTATGACGGCTACTGGGCCGACCGCGACGAGGCCACCGTGGACGGCGTGCTCTTCGACCTCGGGGTGTCCTCGATGCAGCTGGACCTCGTCGATCGCGGCTTTTCCTATGCCCACGATGCTCCGCTGGACATGCGGATGGATCCCGACGCCGAACTCACCGCGGCCGACATCCTCAACACCTACGACGAACGCGCACTGACCAGGGTGCTGCGCGAGTACGGCGAGGAACGGTTCGCCTCGCGGATCGCCGGCCGTATCGTCAAACGCCGCGCGCGCCAACCGCTGCACACCACCGCCGAACTGGTCGAGTTGCTCTACGAAGCAATCCCCGCCGCGACCAGGCGTACCGGCGGGCATCCGGCCAAGCGCACCTTCCAGGCGCTGCGGATCGCGGTGAACGCCGAACTCGACTCGCTGCGCGAGGCCTTACCGGCCTCGCTGGCCGCGCTGTCCGCCGGCGGACGCATCGTGGTGATGTCCTATCAGTCGCTGGAGGACAAGATCGTCAAGACACTGTTCGCCGCCGCCACCGCGTCTCGCACACCGCCCGGCCTCCCGGTCGAGTTGCCGGGCTACGAGGCGGAATTCGTTTCGCTGACCCGCGGTGCCGAGCTGGCCGACGCCGACGAGATCGAACGGAACCCGCGAAGCGCCTCGGTGCGGTTGCGGGCACTGGAAAAGGTTGCCGGAAAGGACGTCTCATGAAGGCCAAGCGACCCGCACCGGCAGCCGACGCTCGGCGACGCGGCAACCCACCGCGTGCCCGTGCCCGCCAGGGCGAGACCCCGACCCGGAAACGCCGCGGCGCACCCGAGCAGCGTCCGCAGCGCTCGGCTCCCAAGACCACCCCGCTGCGCCGCCCCGCCGACGCGCCCGCGCGGCCCAAGAACGCCAGCCAGGCCAAGGCCCGCGCCAAGGCGCGCAAGGCCAAGGCCCCCAAGGTCGTTCGTCCGCCGCTTCGCGAGCGCATCATCATCCGGCTGTCGGCCATCGAGCTCAATCCGCGGACACTCGTGGCGCGGGTGCCGTTCGTGGTACTGGTCATCGGTGCACTCGGGATCGGACTCGGCGTCACGCTGTGGTTGTCCACCGACGCCGCCGAGCGCTCCTACCAACTCGGCCATGCCCGCCAGCTGAATCAGGCTCTGGCCCAGCAGAAAGAGGCGCTGGAGCGCGATGTGCTGGAGGCGCAGGCCCCGCCGGCGCTGGCCGAGGCCGCCCGCGGGCTGGGCATGATCCCGTCCCGTGACACCGCACACCTGGTACAGGACCCGACCGGTGCCTGGATGGTGGTGGGCACACCGAAACCGGCCGAGGGCGTACCACCGCCACCGCTGAACTCACCGCTGCCCGATGACACTCCGGTCACTGCCCGCCCGCCCGCCCCCGGGCCGGCGGCCGCCGGCCCGCCTGCGCCCCGGGTCGTGGACCCGCGCGAGGTCGTGGTCCGGGTGCCGCCCCGCACCCAGGCGACGGTCCCCGCGGTGCCGCTGACCGCCCCCGTGGCACCGTCGGCCGCACCGCTGGACCCCGCCGCGCTGCCGCCGGCGGCCGAGCCGCTGACCGTGCCGATTCCCGCCGACGGGCAGCCCCATCTGGGTGCTCCGGCAATTCCCGCACAGCCCGGTCCGGTCGGCGGGTTGGAGAACCTCGCCCCGGCCCCGGCCCCGGCCCCGGCGCCCGCGCCGGCACCGCCGCCGGCGCCGCAGGCACCCGTCGTAGCCGAGGTGCCCGTCGTGGTACCCGGGGCGCCGGCATGAGCCGTCGGACGCAGGAACACGCCGCGACCGACCGGCGGATCCGACGTCCGGAGCCCCCGAGCGGCCTGCGCAGTTCGTCCTTCGTGTTCCGGCACCGGGCCGGAAACGTCGTCATCTTCCTGGTGCTGGTGGTCGCCGCGGCGCAGCTGTTCAACCTGCAGATCTCCAACGCCGCCGGGTTGCGCGCCGAAGCCGCCGGCCAGTTGAAGGTCACCGACGTGCAGAAGGCTGTGCGCGGCAGCATCGTCGACCGCAACAACGACAAGCTGGCCTTCACCATCGAGGCCCGTGCGCTGACCTTTCAGCCGGTGCGGGTGCGCAAGGAGCTGGAAGAGGCCAAGGCAAAGGACCCCGACGACGCTCCCGACCCGGACACCCGGTTGCGTGAGATCGCCGCCGATATCGCGACCCGGCTGAACAACAAGCCCGACGTGAAGACCCTGCTGGCCAAGCTCACCAGCAAGGACACCTTCGCCTATCTGGCCCGTTCGGTCGATCCGGCGGTCGCCGAAGCGATCATGGAGAAGTTCCCCGAGGTGGGTTCCGAGCGCCAGGACATCCGCCAGTACCCCGGTGGTTCGTTGGCCGCCAATATCGTCGGCGGCATCGACTGGGACGGGCATGGTCTGCTGGGGCTGGAAGATTCGATGGACGCCAAGCTGGCCGGTACCGACGGCTCGGTCACCTATGACCGCGGTTCGGACGGCGTGATGATCCCCGGCAGCATGCGCAATCGCCACGAGGCCGTCGACGGCTCGACCGTCCAGCTGACCCTCGACGACGATATCCAGTTCTATGTCCAGCAACAGGTCCAGCAGGCCAAGGACGTCTCCGGCGCGGGCAACGTGTCCGCCGTCGTGCTGGACGCCAAAACCGGTGAGGTGCTGGCGATGGCGAACGACAACACCTTCGATCCCTCCCAGGACATCGGCAGGCAGGGCAACCGGCAGATGGGCAATCCCGCGGTCGCCTCACCGTTCGAACCGGGGTCGGTGAACAAGATCGTCACCGCCGCGACCGCCATCGAGATGGGCCTGACCAACCCCGATGAGGTGCTGTCGGTGCCGGGCTCCATCGACATGGGTGGCGTCACGGTCAAGGACGCGTGGAATCACGGTGTCGACCGGTACACCACCACAGGGGTTTTCGGGAAGTCCTCCAACGTCGGCACCCTGATGCTGGCGCAGCGCATCGGGCCCGAACGCTTCGCCGAGATGTTGGCCAAGTTCGGGCTCGGCGAGCGCACCGGAGTCGGCTTGCCGGGCGAGAGCGCGGGCCTGGTGCCGCCCATCGACCAGTGGTCGGGCAGCTCCTTTGCCAATCTGCCCATCGGGCAGGGCCTTTCGATGACCCTGCTGCAAATGGCGGGCATGTACCAGGCTGTTGCCAACGACGGCGTGCGCATTCCGCCGCGGATCGTGAAGGCCGTCATCGCCGCCGACGGCACCCGCACCGCCGAGGAGGCGCCCGAGGGTGTTCGGGTGGTCTCGGCGCAGACCGCCGCCGCGGTGCGCAATATGCTGCGCGCCACCGTGCAACGCGACCCGCGCGGTGTGCAGCAGGGCACCGGCTGGCAGGCGGCCGTGGAGGGCTACCAGATCGCCGGCAAAACCGGCACCGCCCAGCAGATCAACCCGAACTGCGGCTGCTACTACGACGACCACTACTGGATCACCTTCGCCGGGATGGCGCCCTCGGACAACCCCCGCTACGTCGTCGGCATCATGGCCGACAACCCGCACCGCACCGCCGACGGTCAGCCGGGCACCACCATGGCCCCGCTGTTCCACAACATCGCGGCGTGGTTGCTGCAACGCGAGAACGTGCCGCTGTCGCCCGATCCCGGTCCGCCGCTGACGCTGCAGGCCACCTGAGCGGCGTCCCGGTTCGCGAGCGGCCGCCCGGTACTGTGGCAAGGCCATGAATCTGCGTCCCTCCCAACCCTGCGGTGAGCAGCTCGGACCGCTGACCCAGCGGATCGGGGCCGCCCTGCGCTGCCCGACGGGGGCCGGCGCCCATACCCGGGTCACCGGGGTGACGCTGCGCAGCCAAGACGTCCGCCCGGGGGATCTGTTCGCCGCGCTGCCCGGTTCCGCCGCGCACGGTGCCCGGTTCGCCGCCGATGCCGTGCAATCCGGCGCGCTGGCCGTGCTGACCGATCCGGCGGGCGCCGACCAGCTGCCCACCGGCTTCGGGGTGCCGGTGCTGGTGCATCCCGAACCCCGGGCGGTGCTCGGCGCGCTGGCCGCCGACGTCTACGGGCGCCCGTCTGAGACGCTGCGCGTCATCGGCGTGACCGGCACCTCCGGCAAGACGACCACCACGTATCTGGTCGAGGCGGGTCTGCGGGCCGCCGATCGAACCGCGGGCCTGATCGGCACCGTCGGGGTGCGTATCGACGGACGCGACGAACCCAGTTCACTGACCACACCGGAGGCTCCCGACCTGCAGGCATTGCTGGCGGTCATGGTCGAGCGCGGGGTGGACACCGTGGTGATGGAGGTGTCCAGCCATGCGCTGACCCTGGGTCGGGTCGACGGGATGGCCTTCGAGGCAGCCGGATTCACCAACCTGTCCCGGGATCACCTCGACTTCCACCCCACGATGGCCGACTATCTGGACGCCAAGGCCCGGTTGTTCGACCCCGACTCACCCATACACGCCGCGCACGCCGTGGTGTGCGTCGACGACGAGTGGGGCCGTCAGATCGCCGACCGGTCCCGCTCGCCGGTGCGGGTCAGCGCAACGGGGCCGGACGCGGACTGGACGGTCGAGGCCGTGCGCACGGTCGGCCAGGGCAGCCAGGAGTTCGCCGCCGTCGACCCGGCCGGGGTGCATCACACCCTGCGCATCGGTCTGCCGGGGCGGTACAACATCGCCAACGCCCTGCTCGCGGTGGCGCTACTCGACGCGGTCGGTGTTTCGCCCGAGCAGGCCGCACCCGGTCTGCGGGCGGCGGCGGTGCCGGGCCGGTTGGAGAGCGTCGACCGCGGACAGGATTTCCTGGCGCTGGTGGACTATGCACACAAGCCGGGTGCGCTGGAAGCGGTACTGCGGACGCTGCGCGATCAGGCTCGCGGACGGCTGGCGGTCGTGATCGGCGCCGGCGGCAATCGGGATGCGGGAAAGCGTGCACCGATGGGCCGGGTGGCCGCCGAGCTCGCCGACCTCGTCGTGGTCACCGACGACAATCCGCGCGATGAGGATCCGGCGGCCATCCGGGCCGCCGTGCTGTCCGGTACGGCCGGGCAACCCGGGGAGGTCGTCGAGATCGGGGACCGGCGGGCGGCCATCGACTTCGCGGTCGCCTGGGCGCGGCCCGCAGATGTGGTGCTGGTCGCCGGGAAGGGCCACGAATCGGGACAGACCAGCCGCGGGGTCACCCGACCGTTCGACGACCGCCTCGAACTGGCCGACGCGCTGACCGCCCTCGGGCGGACCCGATGATCGCGCTGACGTTGGCTCAGGTGGCCGAGATCGTCGGCGGCGAGTTGGCCGATATCACCGCCGAGCAGGCCGAACGGATCCGGGTCACCGGCACCGTCGAGTTCGATTCGCGCGCTGTGACGCCGGGGGGACTGTTCCTGGCGCTGCCGGGCGCCCGTTCCGACGGTCATGATTTCGCCGCCGGCGCCATCGCCGCGGGTGCGGTCGCGGTGCTCGCGGCCCGCCCGGTCGGGGTGCCGGCCATCGTGGTGCCGGCCATCACCGATGCCGATACCGCATCGGGCGCTCTGGAACACGATGACGCGGCCGGGTCGGGGGCGGCGGTGCTGGCGGCGCTCGCGAAGTTGGCGGCCGCGGTGGCGGCCGAGCTGGCCGCCGGCGGCCTGCGCATCATCGGGGTGACCGGGTCGTCGGGTAAGACCTCGACCAAGGATCTGCTGGCGGCGGTGCTGTCCCCGCTCGGCGAGGTGGTCGCGCCGCCGGGGTCGTTCAACAACGAGCTCGGCCATCCGTGGACGGTGCTGCGGGCGAGCACCGGCACCGATTTCCTGATCCTGGAGATGTCGGCGCGTCACCCCGGCAATATCGCTGCATTGGCCTCCATCGCGACCCCGTCGATCGGCGTCGTGCTCAATGTCGGTACCGCGCATCTGGGTGAATTCGGTTCCCGTGAGATCATCGCGGCCACCAAATCGGAGCTGCCTCAGGCTGTTCCGGCGTCCGGGGTGGTGGTGCTCAACGCCGACGACTCGGCGGTTGCGGCGATGGCCGACAAGACCGCCGCCCGGGTGGTGCGCGTCTCGCGTGGGCCGGGCGCCGATATCTGGTCGTCGGACGAGACACTCGACGCGCTGGCCCGCCCGCGGTTCACGCTGCACACCGGTGACGGTGCGGTCGATATCGCGCTGGCCGTGCACGGTGAGCACCAGGTGTCCAACGCGCTGTCCGCGGCCGCCGTGGCACTCGAATGCGGGGCGACGCTGGATCAGGTGGCCGATGCGTTGGCCGGGGCCGGCCCGACCTCGGCGCGGCGGATGCAGGTCAGCACCCGGTCCGACGGCGTCACCGTCATCAACGACGCCTACAACGCGAACCCGGACTCGATGATGGCCGGACTCAAGGCACTGGCGTGGATGGCCCGCGAGACCGTGGCGAGCACCGGCCGCAAACGGCGTAGCTGGGCTGTGCTGGGGGAGATGGCCGAACTCGGTGACGAGGCGATATCCGAACACGATCGCATCGGCAGGTTCGCCGTGCGCTTAGATGTGTCTCGTCTGATTGTCGTGGGGACCGGGAGGCCGATGAACGCCATGCTCCAGGGGGCGGTGATGGAAGGCTCATGGGGCAGTGAAGCGGTGCTGGTTCCCGATGCGGATGCCGCGCTGGACTTGCTGAGGGCCGAACTGGCCGAGGGGGATGTCGTACTTGTGAAGGCCTCGAACGCCGCCGGACTCGGCGCGTTGGCCGATCTGCTCGTTGAGCAGGGGAGTCAGCAGCGGTGAAGCAGATCCTGGTCGCGGTCGCGATCGCGCTGGCGGTCTCGATAATCTTGACGCCCGTGCTGATCCGGCTGTTCACCAAGCAGGGCTTCGGGCAGGAGATCCGCGAGGACGGACCGCCGAGCCACCACAAGAAACGTGGCACGCCCTCGATGGGCGGCGTGGCGGTCATCACCGGGATCTGGGCCGGATACCTGGGCACGCACCTGGTGGGTCTGGCGTTCAACGGCGAGGGGCCGTCCGCGTCGGGACTGCTGGTGCTGGGGTTGGCCACGGCACTGGCCATCGTCGGTTTCATCGATGACCTGATCAAGATCCGCCGCTCGCGCAATCTCGGTCTGAACAAGCGGGCCAAGACCATCGGCCAGCTCACCGCGGCGGTGTTGTTCGGTGTGCTGGTGTTGCAGTTCAGCAACGCCGAGGGGTTGACCCCGGGCAGTGCCCAGCTGTCCTATGTGCGCGAGATCGCCACCGTCACACTCGCCCCGTTGGTGTTCGTGCTGTTCGTGGTGGTGCTCGTCAGCGCATGGTCGAACGCGGTGAACCTGACCGATGGTCTGGACGGGCTGGCCGCCGGGGCGATGGCCATGGTCAGCGCCGCCTACGTGCTGATCACTTTCTGGCAGTACCGCAACGCCTGTGCGACCAGCCCCGGGCTGGGCTGCTACAACGTGCGCGACCCGCTGGATCTGGCCTTGATCGCGGCGGCGACCGCCGGTGCCTGCATCGGCTTCCTGTGGTGGAACGCGGCCCCGGCCAAGATCTTCATGGGCGACACCGGCTCGCTGGCGCTGGGCGGCATCATCGCCGGTCTGTCGGTGACCAGCCGTACCGAGATCCTGGCGGTGGTGCTGGGTGCCCTGTTCGTCGCCGAGGTGACCTCGGTGGTGGTGCAGATTCTCGCCTTCCGCACCACCGGGCGCCGAGTGTTCCGGATGGCGCCGTTCCACCATCACTTCGAGCTGGTGGGCTGGGCCGAGACCACGGTGATCATCCGGTTCTGGCTGCTCACCGCGATCGCGTGCGGTTTGGGTGTGGCGTTGTTCTACGGCGAATGGCTCAGCATCGTCGGCGCGTAGGCGCCGCGCAGGGGAGTCGTCGGCGCGTAGGCGCCGCGCAGGGGAGTCGTCGGCGCGTAGGCGCCGCGCAGGGGAGTCGTCGGCGCGTAGCTCCTTCGCCGAAATACGCGTTTTTGCTGCTTAACCGGCCGTCATCACGACCGGTACGCGAGTTTCGCCGTTAGCTGGCAGGACCGTTACCGCGACACGCCCCAGATATCCGCGCCCTGCGAGGAGTGACGGGGGAGGATTCTGGGGTGCAGGGGACTAGTGGGGCTGGCGTTACGCCTGTGACTCTTGTGAGTGGCGGGTGAACAATCTTCTGACCGCCGTGCGATCGCGGTTGCATCGTCCCGGTCGGTCCTCCGACGCGGAGGCCACCGGCGACAAACCCGCCCCCGCCGCCGTCGCCGCGCCACCACGGAACCGCTTCGGGGTGTGGCTGAGCCGGCCGATGACATCGTTTCACCTGATCATCGCGGTGGCGTCGATCCTGGTGACGCTGGGGCTGATCATGGTGCTCTCGGCGTCGGGGGTCTACTCCTATGACTCCGGCGGCTCGCCGTGGACCGTGTTCTTCAAGCAGGTGATGTGGACGCTGGTGGGTTTGGTGGCGTTCTATATCGCGCTGCGCATGCCGATCAGCCTCATGCGCAGGTTGGCGTTCCCCGCGTTCGCCCTCACCATCGTCTTGCTCGTGCTGGTGCTCGTGCCCGGAATCGGCAAGGTCGCCAACGGGTCCCGCGGCTGGTTCGTGTTCGGCGGATTCTCCATGCAGCCCTCGGAGCTGGCCAAGATGGCGTTCGCCATCTGGGGCGCGCACCTGCTGGCCGCCCGCCGGATGGAGCAGGCGACGCTGCGCCAGATGCTGGTGCCGCTGTTGCCGGCCGCCGCCCTGGCGCTGACGCTGATCTTCATGCAGCCCGACCTCGGCCAGTCGGTGTCGCTGAGCATCATCCTGCTCGGCCTGCTGTGGTACGCCGGTCTGCCGCTGAAGTTGTTCGTCAGCGCCGTGTCCGGAGCCGTCATCGCCGCCGGCGTGCTGGCGGTGTCGGCCGGGTACCGCTCGGCCCGCGTGCAATCCTGGCTCAACCCGATGGCCGACGCCCAGGGCTCGGGATACCAGGCCCGGCAGGCCCGCTATGCGCTGGCCAATGGTGGTCTCTTCGGTGACGGCCTGGGCCAGGGCACCGCGAAGTACAACTATCTGCCCAACGCGCACAACGACTTCATCTTCGCGATCATCGGCGAAGAACTCGGCTATATCGGCGCTGCCGGGGTGCTGTGCCTGTTCGGCCTGTTCGCCTACACCGGGATGCGGATCGCCCGCCGCTCGGCCGATCCGTTCCTACGGCTGCTCACCGCGACGGTGACGTTGTGGGTGATCGGTCAGGCCTTCATCAATGTCGGTTACGTGGTGGGCCTGCTGCCGGTCACCGGCCTGCAGCTGCCCCTCATCTCCGCCGGTGGCACATCCACGGCCACCACCATGCTCATCCTCGGCGTGATCACCAATGCGGCCAGACACGAACCCGAGGCGGTGGCCGCGCTGCGGGCCGGCCGCGATGATCGGGTCAACCGGATACTGCGGCTACCGCTGCCGGTGCCGTATGTGCCCAGCCGCCTGGAGGTGGCCCGCGACCGGCTGCGCACCAAGGACGGCAAGGCTGTCAAGAAGGCCCCGCCGAAGTCACCGGCCAAGGCCGCCGCGAAGCCCAAGCCCAAGGCCACCTCGAAGGCCAACGCGAAGGCCACCTCGAAGGCCACCTCGAAGGCCACTGCCAAGGCCACCGCGAAGGCCAGGACCAAGCAGCCCCGCAAGGCGCCGGTGGTCGATGCCCGCCGAAGTGCCCAACCGGGCGAACGGAGCGCGCGTCGCGCAGGGCATCATGGAGAGGGCCGAAACGGCCGCGAGGGGCGAGGCCAACAGGGGCGTGCCCGGTCATTGGAAGGTCAGCGTTACGGGTGAGCACGATATCGGTCGTTCTGGCGGGGGGCGGCACGGCGGGACATATCGAACCCGCGATGGCCGTGGCCGATGCACTGACCGAGTTGGAACCACAGGTACGGGTCACCGCGCTGGGCACCGCGCGCGGGCTGGAGACCCGCCTGGTCCCTGAGCGCGGCTACGACCTGCAGCTCATCACCCCGGTGCCGCTGCCGCGTAAGCCGTCGGCGGATCTGCTGCGGCTCCCGCTGCGGGTGCGCACCGCGGTCCGGCAGACCCGAGCGGTGTTCGACGCGGTCGATGCCGACATCGTGATCGGCTTCGGTGGATATGTCTCGGTACCGGCCTACCTGGCCGCCCGGCGCGGTCTGCGCCGGCCCCACATCCCGGTGGTGGTTCACGAGGCCAACGCCAGCGCCGGCTGGGCCAACCGGCTCGGGGCACGTTCGGCGCAGCGGGTACTGGCCGCGACACCCGATCCCGGTCTCGGTTACGTCGAGGTGGTTGGGGTGCCGGTGCGGGCCAGCATCACCGCGCTGGACCGCGCGGCGCTGCGGGCACAGGCACGCGCCGCGTTCGGATTCGCCGACGACGCCCGCGTGCTGCTGGTGTTCGGCGGCTCCCAGGGCGCGCAATCGATCAACCGGGCGGTATCCGGTGCGGCGGACGCGCTTGCCGCCAAGGGAATCTCGGTGCTGCACGCGCACGGTCCGAAGAACACCTTGGAGCTGCCGGAGCCGTCCGGCCCGCCCTATGTGGCGGTGCCCTACCTGGACCGGATGGACCTGGCCTACGCCGCCGCCGACCTGGCCATCTGCCGGTCCGGAGCGATGACGGTGGCCGAGGTCAGTGCGGTCGGTTTGCCGGCGATCTATGTGCCGCTCCCCATCGGCAACGGCGAGCAGCGACTCAATGCGCTTCCCGTGGTTCAAGCCGGTGGTGGTCTGCTGATCGACGACGCTGACCTGTCACCGGCGCTGATCGCCGACACCGTGATCTCGGTGCTGGCCGATGCCGACCGGCTCGAGCGGATGACGGCGGCCGCCGCGCTGGCCGGCCATCCCGACGCCGCCCGCCGGGTGGCCGCGGTGGCGTTGGAGCTCGCGCGGGACCACCGCGCCACCCGAGAGTCGCTGCGGTGAAGGGCCTACCGCCGGAATTGCAGCGGGTGCACATGGTGGGCATCGGTGGAGCCGGGATGTCCGGGATCGCCCGCATCCTGCTGGATCGTGGTGGGCAGGTGTCGGGTTCGGACGCCAAGGAGTCCCGTGGGGTGGCAGCGTTGCGGGCCCGCGGCGCGCAGATCCGGATCGGGCACGACGCCTCGGCGTTGGACATCCTCGACGGCGGCCCGACCGCGGTGGTCACCACGCACGCGGCGATCCCCAAGACCAATCCCGAGCTGGTGGAGGCGCGCCGTCGGGGTATCCCGGTGATCCTGCGTCCGGTGGTGCTCGCCAAGCTGATGGCCGGGGACACCACCTTGATGGTCACCGGCACCGCGGGCAAGACGACCACGACGTCGATGCTCATCGTGGCGTTGCAGCACTGCGGATTCGATCCGTCGTTCGCGGTCGGTGGAGAGCTCGGCGCGGCCGGTACCAACGCCCATCACGGCAGCGGCGCCTATTTCGTCGCCGAGGCCGACGAGAGCGACGGATCTCTGGTGCAGTACCAGCCCGATATCGCTGTGGTGACCAATGTCGAGGCCGATCATCTGGACTTCTTCGGTACCGAACAGGCCTACGTCGACGTCTTCGACGCCTTCCTGGAGCGGCTGACGCCCGGGGGTGCACTGGTGGCCTGCGTGGATGACCCCGGGGCGGCCGCACTTGCCGAACGGACTGCGGCACTGGGGATCAGGGTGCTGCGGTACGGCAGTGCGGGCGATGATCTGGCCGCAACCCTGCTGGATTGGCGGCAACACGGCACCAGGGCGGTGGCGACGGTGCAGCTGGCGGGGGAGACCGAGCCCCGCACGATGCGGTTGGCGGTACCGGGCAGGCACATGGCGCTCAATGCGCTGGCGGCCCTGCTGGCCGCGACGCAAGCCGGTGCCGATCCCGATGGTGTGCTGGACGCGCTTGCCGACTTCGAAGGGGTGCGCCGACGTTTCGAACTGGTGGGTGTCGCGGCTGAGGTGCAGGTTTTCGACGATTACGCCCACCACCCGACGAAGGTCAGCGCGGCGCTGTCCGCGTTGCGGGCGTTGGCCGCCGAATCGAGGGGCCGGGCCATCGTCGTGTTCCAGCCGCATCTGTATTCGCGCACGCAGACTTTCGCGCGCGAGTTCGGCGCCGCGTTGAGCGGGGCCGATGAGGTATTCGTGCTCGACGTCTTCGCCGCGCGCGAGCAGCCGATCGCCGGGGTCAGCGGGCGCAGTATCGCCGAGCATGTGCGGGTGCCGGTGCACTATGTGCCGGATTTCTCCGCGGTCGCCGAGCGGGTCGCCGCCCGCGCCGAACCGGGTGATGTGGTGGTGACGATGGGCGCCGGCGATGTGACCATGTTGGGCCGGGAGATTCTGGACGCCGTGCACGCGCGCGCGGAGCGGCGGCAGGGCAGATGACCGGCCCGGCCGACGTCCCCGACGAGTCCGCGGTGCCGGCTGAGCCACTCGTGCCCGACGAGTCGGAAGCCGCCCCCGGCGCGGAGTCGGTTGCGGATGCTGAGGCGCCGGTGGCGGACGGGCCACCCGCGGCCGACTCGCCGGACGAGGATTTCGAGGGGCCGCGCCGGCGTGCCCGGCGGGAACGGGAGGAACGCCGCGCGGCGCAGGCCCGCGCGATGGCCATCGAGCAGAATCGCCGCGAAGCCAAGCGCAAGGTGACCGGCCGGCCCGTGGAGGCGCCCGCGCCGCGTAGACGCGGTGTGATCCGTGGGCTGAAGGTGTTGATGTGGTCGGCGGTGATCGCGGTGCTCGCCGTCGGTGCGGGTCTGCTGCTGTATTTCACCCCGATCATGTCTGCCCGCGCGACGGTGGTCACCGGGTTGGCCGCGATCTCCGAGGACGAGATTCGCCAGGCCGCGGCGGTGCCGGCCGGCACGCCGCTGCTGCAGATCGACACCGATGCGGTGGCCGAGCGGGTGGCATCGATCCGCCGGGTGGCCAGCGTGCGGGTGCAGCGCGAGTACCCGTCCACCCTGCGCATCACCGTCGAGGAACGGATTCCGTTGGTGGTCAAGGACTATCCCGACGGTCCGCACTTGTTCGACAAGGACGGCGTGGACTTCGTGACGGCTCCGCCACCGCCCGGATTGCCCTATATCGACACCGAGTCCCCGGGGCCCAACGATCCGGCCACCGCGGCGGCGCTCGAGGTGCTCACGGCACTGCCCCCGGAGGTGTCCGGCCAGGTGAGCCGTGTGGAGGCGCCTTCGGTGGCGGCCATCACGCTGATCTTGTTCGACGGCCGGAAAGTGGTGTGGGGCACCACCGACCGCACGCAGGAGAAGGCGCTCAAGCTGGCTGCCCTGTTGACTCAGCCCGGGCAGACCTATGACGTGTCCAGTCCGGATCTGCCGACCGTCAAGTAGCACACTGCGGGTCGGTGGCGCAGAAATGTCGTGCCGTGTCGGCGCGCCTGCGGGGTTCCTGCGCCGCGTCGCCCTACCGTTCTGGTTGCGCGGAACTACTTGACATAACTCTAAGCCTATGGTTGAGGTTGAGGGTTTCGCTCACCGACATCGACATTCAGGGCAGGAAAGGGCGACCCGCGATGACCCCCCCGCATAACTACCTCGCCGTTATCAAGGTGGTCGGCATCGGCGGCGGCGGCGTGAACGCCGTCAACCGGATGATCGAGCACGGACTCAAGGGCGTCGAGTTCATCGCCATCAACACCGACGCGCAGGCGCTGTTGATGAGCGATGCCGACGTCAAGCTCGACGTCGGTCGCGACTCGACCCGTGGCCTGGGCGCCGGCGCCGATCCCGAGGTCGGCCGCAAGGCCGCCGAGGACGCCAAGGACGATATCGAGGAACTGCTGCGCGGCGCGGACATGGTGTTCGTGACCGCAGGTGAGGGCGGCGGTACCGGCACCGGCGGTGCGCCCGTCGTCGCGACCATCGCCCGCAAGCTCGGCGCGCTCACCGTCGGCGTGGTCACCCGGCCGTTCTCCTTCGAGGGCAAGCGCCGGTCCAACCAGGCCGAGAGCGGCATCACCGCGCTGCGCGAGAGCTGCGACACGCTGATCGTCATCCCCAACGACCGACTGCTGCAGATGGGCGATGCCGCCGTCTCGCTGATGGATGCCTTCCGCAGCGCCGACGAGGTCCTGCTCAACGGCGTCCAGGGCATCACCGACCTGATCACCACCCCGGGTCTGATCAACGTGGACTTCGCCGACGTCAAGGGCGTGATGAGCGGCGCCGGCACCGCACTCATGGGCATCGGATCGGCCCGCGGTGACGGCCGCGCACTCAAGGCGGCCGAGATCGCCATCAACTCGCCGCTGCTGGAGGCCTCCATGGAGGGCGCGCAGGGCGTGCTGTTGTCGGTGGCCGGTGGCAGCGACCTCGGCCTGTTCGAGATCAACGAGGCCGCCTCGTTGGTGCAGGAGGCCGCGCACGCCGAGGCCAACATCATCTTCGGCACCGTGATCGACGATTCGCTGGGCGACGAGGTCCGGGTCACCGTGATCGCGGCCGGATTCGACACCTCGGGACCGAGCCGCAAACCCGTGGTCGGCGAGGGAGCCTCCGGTGTCGCGCCGGGTACTGCGGGCAAGGTGCGCTCCAGCGTGTTCGAACCCGCCGATGCCATGTCCGTCCCGGCACACACCAACGGCGCGACCGTGAAGATCGGCGGTCCGGACGACGGCGGCATCTCCGATGACGATGTCGACGTGCCGCCGTTCATGCGTCACTGACCCGTCGTGCCCGTTCGGGTTCGGCGGGTGACCACCACCCGTGCGGGTGGGGTGTCCGCACCGCCGTTCGACACCTTCAATCTCGGCGACCACGTCGGCGATGACCCGGCCGCCGTATCGGCCAACCGCGCCCGGCTGACCTCCGCCCTCGGTCTCGCCGAGGATGCCATCGTGTGGATGAATCAGGTGCATTCGGCCAATGTCGCGGTCGTCGACGGCCGGCCGGCTGCGGTCCTCGAGCGGACCGATGCGGTGGTGACCAGCACCCGCGGCCTGGCCCTGGCCGTGGTGACGGCGGACTGCGTGCCGGTGCTGCTGGCCGACGCGCGGGCCGGGGTCATCGGCGCCGCGCACGCGGGCCGGGTCGGCGCGCAGCTCGGGATCGTGCCCCGCACCGTGGCGGAGATGGTGGCCTTGGGTGCTCGTGTTGCCGACATCTCGGTGCTGTTGGGTCCCGCGGTGAGTGGACGCAATTACGAGGTGCCCGCCGAGATGGCGGACGAGGTCGAGGGCGTGCTGCCCGGCAGCCGCTGTCGCACCGCCAAGGGGACCGTCGGCCTGGACATCCGCGCCGGCCTGGCGCGGCAGCTGACGGCTCTGGGCGTCACGTCCATCGATATCGATCCGCGCTGCACCGTCGAGGACACCGCGTTGTTCAGTCATCGACGCGACGCCCCGACGGGGCGGTTGGCGTCGCTGGTGTGGATGCAATGAGCACCCATCGCGATGCCGAGCTCGCCGCGGCACTGGCCACGGTGCGCAGTCGGCTGGCGCACGCCGCCGAGGCCGCCGGGCGCCCGGTCCGTGAGATCGAGCTGCTGCCGGTCACGAAATTCTTTCCGGCCTCCGACGTGGTCATCCTGCGCCGGTTGGGGTGCACCGACTTCGGTGAATCGCGCGAGCAGGAGGCCGCCCGGAAGGTGGCCGAGGTCCACGCCGCCCTCCCGGCCGACCACATCCGGTGGCACATGATCGGCAAGATCCAGCGCAACAAGGCGCGCGCGGTCGCCCGCTGGGCGTATGCGGCGCATTCGGTGGACAGCGCCCGGGTGATCGCCGCACTCGGTGGTGGTGTGGAACAGGAGCTGGAGGCCGGGCGACGCACCGAACCGCTGCGCATCTACCTTCAGGTCAGTCTCGATGGTGATCCCGATCGTGGCGGGGTGGATGTGAGCAAACCCGATCTGATCGACGAGCTCTGTGCCGCAGCGCATGCCATCGATGCGCTGGAGTTCGCGGGGTTGATGGGGATTCCGCCGCTGGACTGGAATGCCGAGGACGCGTTCGCGCGTTTGCAGGCCGAACGTGACCGGGTGCAGCAATCCTTCCGGCAGCCGCTGGGACTGTCGGCGGGGATGTCGGGGGATATGGAGATTGCCGTGCGACACGGATCCACGTGTGTGCGTGTCGGAACCGCGTTGATGGGGCAACGTCCTCTAACGTCACCCTGAGTAGTCACTCCAGTCACATCTTCATCACAGACAACACAGACATAAGTCGTTAGAAGGGGCAGGCGATGAGCACTCTGCACAAGGTCAAGGCCTACTTCGGTATGGCCCCGATGGACGATTACGACGACGAGTACTACGACGACGAGCGCGGTCCGCGCGGCTACCCGCGCCGTGGGATGGACGAGCGCTTCGAGGACGAGGGCTACGGTCGTGAGCCCCGGGTCTTCGACGACCGGATGCCGGCGCGCGACTACGACGACATCCCCGGCGCGTACCGCGGGGGCTACGCCGACGCCCCTCGGTTCGAGGGCCGCATGCGTGCGCCCCGCGAATTCGACCGTCCGGCACCGCGTTTCGCTGCACCGACCCGGGGCGCGAGCGCGCTGGCCATGGAACCGCGCCGGATGGCCGCACTCTTCGAAGAAGGCAGCCCGCTGGCCAAGATCACGACGCTGCGCCCCAAGGACTACAGCGAGGCGCGCACCATCGGTGAGCGATTCCGCGACGGCACCCCGGTGATCATGGACCTGGTGTCGATGGACAATGCCGATGCCAAGCGACTGGTCGACTTCGCCGCCGGTCTGGCGTTCGCGCTGCGCGGTTCCTTCGACAAGGTGGCCACCAAGGTTTTCCTGCTCTCGCCGGCCGATATCGACGTCACCGCCGAGGAGCGTCGCCGCATCGCCGAGGCCGGGTTCTACTCGTACCAGTAGTGGGGCGCGCCGCGGTCGCCGAGGAAGTTCCTGTCCGGCAGGTAGGCTGACGTCCTGGGATCGCACGCGCATCCCACCTGCTCAATGTCCTGATACCTGCCCGGTGTATCCGCAGTAGTGAGGTCGGCTCAGTTGTCGATGGTCTTTCAAATCCTTGGTTTCGTGCTGTTCGTCTTCTGGCTGCTGCTCATCGCGAGGGTGGTGGTCGAGTTCATCCGGTCGTTCAGCCGGGACTGGCATCCGCGCGGCGCCACCGTGGTGGTGCTCGAACTCATCCTGACCGTCACCGATCCGCCGGTGCGACTGCTCCGCCGGATCATCCCGCAGCTCACCATCGGCGCGGTCCGTTTCGACCTGTCGATCATGGTGTTGTTGCTGGTCGCGTTCATCGGGATGCAGCTGGCGTTCGGCGCCGCAGCCAGCGCGATGATGTGACCGGCGAGCCCTGTCGGGGCGTCGCCGCAAGTCACGGGAACATTGAGTTTCGCTCTTAATTATGAGCCTCCGGTGCAACCGTAGAGTCTGCTGTGACAGGATGGACGCCAGTTACTCGTACAGACGCTCTACACTTTGAAACCGGTTGACGGTCCAGACTTCAAGGGGGCAGACAATGCCGCTCACTCCAGCCGACGTTCACAACGTCGCATTCAGTAAGCCGCCGATCGGCAAGCGCGGCTACAACGAGGACGAGGTAGACGCCTTCCTCGACCTGGTCGAGAACGAGCTGACCAGGCTCATCGAGGAGAACGCCGACCTGCGTCAGCGGGTGTCCGAGCTCGACTCGGAGCTGGCCGGTGCGCGTTCCGGTGGCGGCATCCAGGCGACCCAGACCATCCCGCCCTACCAGGCCCCGCAGCCCGAACCGGAGCCCGAGCCGGTCCAGCCGGTGTACGAGGCGCCCGCCGCGCCGGTGGCGCCGCCCGCTCCCGTCTCCGAGGACCACCATGTCCGGGCGGCCAAGGTGCTCAGCCTGGCCCAGGACACCGCGGACCGTCTGACCAGCACCGCCAAGGCCGAGTCCGACAAGCTGCTCGCCGATGCGCGGGCCCAGGCCGATGCCCTTGTCAGTGAGGCCCGCAGCACGGCCGAGACGACCGTTGCCGACGCCCGCGCCAAGGCCGATGCGCTGCTCGCCGATGCACAGAATCGTTCCGAGACCCAGCTGCGTCAGGCGCAGGAGAAGGCCGATGCGCTGCAGGCAGATGCCGAGCGCAAGCACTCCGAGATCATGGGCACCATCAACCAGCAGCGCACCGTGCTGGAAGGTCGCCTGGAACAGCTGCGCACCTTCGAGCGCGAGTACCGCACCCGCCTGAAGACCTATCTGGAGTCCCAGCTCGAAGAGCTGGGCCAGCGTGGCTCGGCGGCACCCGTCGATTCCGCAGCGGGTAACGAGGGCGGCGGTTTCAACCAGTTCAACCGGGGTAACAACTGACGCCGACGGGCACCGGCTAAGTTCGTCTGATGCTGATCATCGCGCTCGTTCTCGCTGTCATCGGGCTGACCGCCCTGGTGGCCGCCGTCGTCACCAGCAATGAGCTCGTCGCGTGGGTGTGTATCGGGGCCAGCGTGATCGGGGTGCTCCTGCTCATCGCCGACGCGCTGCGTTCCCGGCGCGCGGGTGATGACGATGCCGATGACGCCGCCGATGCCGATGCCGATGACGGTGAAGACGAGCAGGGTGTGCAGGACTACCCGGACGAGCCGGAGTCGCTGCCGATCGATCCCGGGCCGACGGCGCCGGAGCCGACCGAGTCCGAGCCGGTCGAGTCCGAGCCGGTCGAGTCGGAGCCGGTCGAGTCGGAGCCGCAGTCCGATGTCGCCGGAGTCACCGATGCCGAAGATGAGTCCGAGCCCGGCGGAGCGGTGCAGATCTCACCCGACCCCGAGCAGACCCCCGAGCGCTAGCGGCGCAGGGCCAGCAGCGCACGGACCTCGTCGTCGCCGGTTTGGGCGAAATCGGTGTAGGCCGCTCCGACGGCACGGAATCCGGGCGGGCTGCTGACACACACCAGCTCGTCGGCTTCACGTCCGATCACGCGGCACGCCTGCGGTGCGGCCACCGGCACCGCCACTACCACCCGCGCCGCACCCGCCACCCGCACGGCCCGGATCGCGGCGAGCATGCTTGCCCCCGTGGCGATCCCGTCATCGACCAGGATCACGGTGCGATCGGACAGATCGAGGCTGTCGGTGACCCCGTAGGCCGCCGTACGCCGCCGCAGTTCCTCGCGTTCGGCTGCGATGGTGCGCCGTACCTCGTCCTCGGTGACCGCCTGGCTCTCGATCAGATCATCGTTGCGCACCACCGTGCCGCCGGAGGCGAGCGCACCCATCGCCAACTCCGGCCAGTCCGGGACGCCCAGCTTGCGGACCAGGAACACCTCGAAGGGCAGCCCCAGTGCCGCGGCGACCTCCCAGCCGACCGGGACGCCGCCCCGCGCCAGCCCGAGAACCACCGTGCCGGTGCCGAAACGATGGACACACAACGCGCTCGCCAGCACCTGGCCGGCTTCCCGGCGGTTCGCGAAGGTGCGGACCGTTTCTCCCATACCATCCGGGGTACCCCGGGGCCGGGTGTGACCAACCAAGGGCGGAGATCGAAATGGGCATCGAGTTCGAGAGCATCGTCGATCATCCGATCGACGAGGTATTCGCCTGGCACACCAGGCCGGGCGCGATGCGTCGGCTGGTGCCGCCGTGGCAGCCGATGACGGTGATCGCCGAGACCGACTCGCTGGCCGACGGTCAGGCGGTGCTCGGGTTACCCGGCGGCCTGCGTTGGGTCGCGCAACACGAACCCTCGGAATACGACCCTCCGCACCGGTTTGTCGACACGCTGGCCTCCGACGGACCGGCGTCCTGGCCCGCACGGGTGATCGGAACCTGGCGGCACACCCACGAGTACACCGAAGCCGGCACCGGGACCCGGGTGTATGACCGGGTCGACGCGATCGTGCCGGCGGCGGCCCTGCGGCCGATGTTCGTCTACCGGCACACCCAGCTGGCCGAGGATCTGTCGGCGCACCGTGCGGCCGGTCTGGCGCCGATGGTGATCGCCGTGACCGGCGCCAGCGGGCTGGTCGGCGACGCGTTGACCGCGTTCCTGAGCACCGGCGGGCATCGTGTCATCCGGCTGGTGCGGGCGACCCCGACGGGATCCGATGAGCGTCACTGGGATCCGGACGACCCGGCGCCGGACCTGCTCGCGGGCGTGGACGCCGTGGTGCACCTTGCGGGGGCGTCCATCGCGGGACGCTTCACCGACGCGCACCGGGCCGCGATCAGGGACAGCCGGATCGGCCCCACCCGCAAGCTCGCCGAGGTCGCCGCCCGTGTCGATGACGGACCCACGATCTTCGTGAGCGCTTCGGCCGTCGGCTATTACGGTTACCAGCGCGGTGACTCGTTGCTCACCGAGGATGCGGTGCGGGGTGAGGGTTTCCTCGCCGATGTGGTCGCCGACTGGGAAGCGGCCACCGAGCCCGCCGCGGCCGCCGGTCTGCGTGTCGTGAATGTGCGGACCGGTGTCGTGCAATCTGCCCGCGGCGGCACCCTGCGATTGCTACGCCCACTGTTCGCCGCGGGGCTCGGTGGCCGGTTGGGCAGCGGCACCCAGTGGCTGTCCTGGATCGGGATCGATGATCTGCTCGACATTTACCACCGGGCGCTCTACGACGATCGCCTCCGAGGGCCGGTCAATGCCGTCGCTCCGGAACCGGTGCGCAATATCGACTACACCGCCGCGCTGGGCGGGGTGCTGCACCGGCCGACATTCCTGCCGGTGCCGTCGTTCGGTCCGAAGCTATTGTTGGGTGCGCAGGGGGCGCAGGAACTTGCCGAGGCCGATCAGCGGGTGGTGCCGGCCAAGCTGGCCGGGGTGGGCCACACGTTCCGTCGCCCGGTCATCGGCGCGGCCCTCGCTCACGAACTGGGGCACGGTTGACGCGCGGTGTGGGTGAGGAAGCCCTGAACCAGCAGGCGGATACGGCGGGCCGCATCATCGTGTAGTTCCGCTGTGCGGGAACGTAATTGGTCGTGAGTGCGGCCAGCCAGCTCGGCCTCACTGGCGTCACGGTCGTCCTCGAGCCAGAGTTCGAGCAGGGCCGGGTCCAGTTCGGGATGGAACTGCAGCGCCAGGGTCCGGCCCAGCGTGAACGCCTGCGACGTGGTGGCGGAACGGCAGATCTCCTGCGCGCCAGGCGGAACCGTCCAGCGGTCGAAATGCCATTCGAACCACGGTCCCGCCGGTATCACCTCCTCGCGGTCGGATTCGAGGTCATACCAGCCGATCTCGGGGGTATCGGAACGCGACACGCTGCCGCCGAAGGCCTGCGCCAGCAGCTGACCACCGAAACACACGCCGAGGGTGGGTACACCGGCGGCCGCGGCGTTCTGGACGAGTTCCGTCTCCGCACCGACCCAGGCGGACCGCAGCGCGTCGTCGTACACCGGCCAGCGCGCGCCCAGCGGAACGATGACATCGAAGGCGGTGGGGTCGGGGAAGGCGACGGTGACGGCAGGGTCGGCGGTGCGCGATGGGGGAACCACCTCGAAGGTGTGCACGTCGTAGCCGGCGTCGACGAACGCCTCGCCGAGCATCGCCTCGGTGGCGATGGGGTCGTTGTAGAGGAAGAGAACGGTGGGTGCCACCGGACAAATCTACTTGGCAGCGGACGGCGGAGGCCGACGGATGGTCAGCGCGCGCTGCGGTAGCGCCGTTCCGGCCGGCCCGCTCCGTATTGCAGGCGCAGTTCCAGAATTCCGGCGCTCAGGTAGTGCTCCAGGTAGCGCCGGGCGCTGACCCGCGAGATCCCGACCAGGTCGGCGCATTCGGCGGCGGATACCTCGTCGGCCCGGCGCACGGCGTCGAGCACCAACTCCCCGGTCTCGTTGCCGAGCCCCTTGGGTAGTGGGTCGGTGCGGGTCGTGCGCGCACCGCCGAACAGCGAGTCGATCAGCGACTGGTCGACACCGGCGTCGGAATGCAGGGCTTCCTCGCGCGCGGCGAAGGCCTCGAGCTTCGCGGTGAACTGGTCGAACTCGAAGGGTTTGATCAGGTAGTCGGCCGCACCGCCGTCCAGCGCACCGGCCACGGTGTCGAGCTCGCGGGCCGCGGTGATCATGATGACACCCACCCGGTCGCCGTCGGATCGAAGGCGTTGCAGGACGTCCAGCCCGGTCATATCGGGCAGGTACACGTCCAGCAGGATCAGGTCCGGTCGCAGCTCGGCCGCCATGCTCAGCGCCTCGGCGCCCGTGCGGGCGACCCCGACCGCACGGAACTCCGGCAGCCTGTCGACGAACCTGCGGTGGATATCGGCGACCATGAAGTCGTCGTCGACGACAAGGACGTCACGCATCGCTGGATCCTCCCACCACGGCCGGCCGGGCAGGGTTGCCGACCCGGGGAAGCCGAACCTCGAACACCGCGCCGCCGGTGGCTCCGTCGCGGACGGTGACATGCCCGCCGAGTTGGGCACTGACCAGCCGTACCAGCGCCAGCCCGATACCGCGGCCACCGGGCACATCCGGTTTGGAGGTGACGCCCCGGGCGAAGATGGCCTCCCGCAGCGGCTCGGGGACACCCGCACCGGAGTCGGCGACGGCGATGGTCAACCCGTCGGTGTCATCGATGCCCACCGTGACCCGTTTGGCCGCGGTGCCCTCGGAGACGTCCACCGCGTTGTCCACCAGATTGCCGAGGATCGTGATGACGTCGGTGGCTAGCACCGGGTCCAGGGCGCTCAGGTGCGTGTCGTCGTCGATCACCAGCGTGACGCCGCTCTCGGCGGCCAGGGTGGTCTTGGCGATCAGCAGCGCGGCCACCGCCGGGTCCGAGATGCGCCGGGTCACCGCATCGCTGATCTCGGCACGCCGCCGGGTCAACGTGCCGACCAGGTCGCGCACCGCGTCGAACTCACCCAGCTGGACCAGCCCTGAAATGGTGTGCAGTTGGTTGGCGAATTCGTGGGTCTGGGCGCGCAGCGTGTCGGTGACGCTCTTGTGCGAGGACAGCTGTCCCTGCATGGAGGCCAGTTCGGTGCTGTCACGCATCGTGGTGACGGTGCCGATGCGCTCTCCGCCGGTACTGGCGGCCCGCCGATTGAGTGCGAGAACCTTCGTCCGGGTGGTGATCACGACATCGCGACCGTCATCGCCGGACAGCAGGAAGGCCACCACCGACGGATCGATCCCGATCGCGTCGACACGCTTGCCGACCACCTCGGCACCGACACCGAGCAGGTCTTGCGCGCTGTCGTTGAGCAGTGTGACGACACCGTCGTTGTTCACCGCCACCACACCTTCACCGATGCTGTGCAGCAGCGCCTCCCGATGGTCGGCCAGGCCGGCGATCTCGGCCACCTCAAGTCCGCGAGTGTGACGTTTGATGCGCCGGGAGAGCAGCCACGATGTCGCCATGCCCAGCGCCGCGCCCAAGCCCAGATAGACCACCAGCCGTTCTCCGGCGCCGCTGAGCAGCTGCCACGCCGAGGGGTAGGGCTCGCTCACCGATGCCACCGCGAGCACGTCCCCGTCGGTGGACAGGATGGGCACCTGGCCGACGAGCGAGTGTGATCCGTCGATGTCGAGATCGCCGGACCAGGCCCGTCCCTGCAGCACTCGACTGTCGCCGAATCCGGCGATGTCGTTGATCCGGGACGGCTCCGAGGATGCGCTCACGCGGCCGTCGGGTGACTGGATCTCCACCAGCCGAGCACCGGAGAGCGCGACGGCGCGGTCCACTTCCGGTGCGAGCAGGTTCGCCGCGAACGGGTCGGCGAACCGATCCCGCACGATCGGGGTGGAGGCGAGGTTCTCGGCGACCGTGATCATCCGCTGGCCCCGTACGTCGCGGAACTCGCGGGAAGACTGCAGCACCGACACCACGGCCACCGCGCCGAGCACGACCGCCACCACCAGCAGTTGGAAGACCAGAAATTGGCCGGCAAGGCTGCGCGCCGTCAGTTTCTTAATGACCACAACTTCCTTTACGTCCGCAACAGTGACCTGAGTCACTACAGGCCACAGTATTCCTTGAGCATCACAGTGACCGATAGGGATGGACGGTGTCGACCATGCGACGACTCATGAGGGGGCTGGCGGCCATGCTGCTGGTCGCCATGGCCGTGACGGGTTGCGGGGTGACCCGCGGTGAGGACCCGTCGGGCCTGCACCGGTTACGGATGATGGTGCCCAACAGCCCAGGTGGGGGCTATGACCTGACCGCCCGCACCGCGGTCAAGATCATGGAGGACGACGACATCACCGGTCGCGTCGAGGTGTTCAACGTCATCGGCGCCGGCGGTACCGTCGCGATGGCCCGCCTGATGAACGAGCGTGGCAACGGTGACTTGATGATGATGATGGGCCTCGGCGTGGTCGGGGCGGTGTTCACCAACGGTTCGACCGCCCGCGCCTCGGACGCCACCGCGCTGGCCAAGATGGTCGAGGAGCAAGAGGGCATCCTGGTGCCCGCCGACTCTCCGTTTCAGACGGTGCAGGATTTCGTCGACGCATGGAAGGCCGACCCGGCCAAGGTCACCGTCGGCGGGGGATCGAACCCCGGTGGTCCGGACCACCTGTTCCCGATGGAGACCGCGAAGGCGGTCGGCCTGGACCCGACCAAGGTCAACTTCATCTCCTATGACGGCGGCGGCGATCTGCTGACCGCGTTGCTCGGCAACAAGATCGCGGCAGGGACGTCGGGTCTGGGTGAGTACGTCGACCAGATCGAGGCCGGCCAGGTGCGGGTGCTCGCGGTGTCCGGGGATGAGCGGGTCGAGGGTGTCGATGCGCCGACGCTGAAGGAGGCGGGCATCGACCTGACCTTCACCAACTGGCGCGGAATCCTCGCTCCGCCTGGCATTTCCGACGAGGACCGGGCGGCCATGGTCAAGATCCTCGAAGAGTTGCACGCAACCGACGCATGGAAGGAGGCGCTGGTGAAGAACGGATGGACGGATGCCTTCATGACCGGCCCCGCATTCGAGGAGTTCCTCGACGCACAGGATCGTCGGGTCGAGACGACGCTGACAGATCTGGGGCTGGTGTGAGTACCGAACTGGACGCGGCCGAGAAGACCCGGCCCGACTATGCGCAGTACGTCGTCTGTGCGGTGATGGTCGCCGTCGGCGCCTACCTGCTCTACGACGCGTTGACCATGCCGGGCGGGTATGCCGAGGTGGATCCCGTTGGGCCACGGTTCTTCCCGATCGTCATCGGGTCGGGCCTGCTGGCGATGGCCGTCGTGCTGGCGATCGCGATCCCGCGGGGCCTCAGGGGCGAGGCGGATGCCGGTGAGGACATCGACCCGGATATGCCCAGCGACTGGCGCACCGTCGGACTGCTGGTGGGTCTGTTCGTGATGCTCATCGTGGCGGTGACCCCACTCGGGTGGGTGGTGACCAGTGCGCTGTTCTTCGCCGGCTGCGCCACGGTGCTGGGCAGCAGGCATTACCTGCGCAACATCGCGATCGGCGTGGTATTGGCGCTGGCCAGCTTCTACGCGTTCTACTCCGGGCTCGGAATCCCGCTGCCCGCAGGCATCTTGGATGGGATTCTGTAGATGGAGAACTTCGACTGGCTCCTGCAGGGGTTCGCCGAGGCGGCCACCCCGATGAACCTGCTGTACGCCGTGATCGGCGTGTTGTTGGGTACCGCTGTCGGTGTGCTGCCCGGTATCGGCCCGGCGATGACGGTGGCGCTGCTGCTGCCGATCACCTACAACGTCAGCCCGAGCGCGGCGTTCATCATGTTCGCCGGCATCTTCTACGGCGGCATGTACGGCGGGTCGACGACCTCGATCCTGCTGAACACCCCGGGTGAGTCGTCCTCGGTGATCACCGCGCTCGAGGGCAACAAGATGGCCAAGGCCGGCCGGGCCGCGCAGGCGCTGGCCACGGCGGCCATCGGCTCTTTCGTGGCGGGCGCCATCGGCACGGCGCTGCTGGCCGCCTTCGCGCCGGCGATCTCGCGGTTCGCGGTGACCCTCGGCGCGCCGTCTTACCTGGCGATCATGCTGTTCGCGCTCGTCGCGGTGACGGCGGTGCTGGGATCGTCGAAGATGCGCGGCGTGATCTCGCTGTTGTTGGGTCTGGCGATCGGCATCGTCGGTATCGACTCGCTGACCGGTCAACCGCGGGCCACCTTCGGGCTGCCGCTGCTCGCCGACGGCATCGATATCGTCGTCATCGCGGTGGCGGTGTTTGCGCTCGGCGAGGCGCTGTGGGTGGCGGCGCATCTGCGTCGGCGTCCGGCCGATGTCATCCCGGTCGGCCGGCCGTGGATGGGCAAGGAGGACTGGAAGCGGTCCTGGAAGCCGTGGCTGCGTGGCACCGCCTACGGGTTCCCGTTCGGTGCACTGCCCGCCGGCGGTGCGGAACTTCCGACGTTCCTGAGCTACATCACCGAGAAGAAGCTGAGCAAGCATCCCGAGCAGTTCGGTAAGGGTGCCATCGAGGGTGTCGCCGGGCCGGAGGCGGCCAACAATGCTTCGGCCGCAGGCACTCTGGTGCCGATGTTTTCGCTGGGTCTGCCGACGAACGCGACCGCTGCGGTGATGCTGACCGCCTTCGTGTCCTACGGTATTCAGCCCGGTCCGACGCTGTTCGACAAGGAACCGCTGCTCATCTGGACGCTGATCGCGAGCCTGTTCATCGGTAACTTCCTGCTGCTGGCACTGAACCTGCCGTTGGCCCCGCTCTGGGCCAAGCTGCTGCGCACGCCGCGGCCGTACTTGTACGCCGGAATTCTGTTCTTCGCCACCCTCGGTGCGTTCGCGGTCAATCTGCAGCCGCTGGATCTGTTGCTGTTGCTGATCTTCGGGTTGATGGGCCTGATGATGCGCCGTTTCGGTCTGCCGGTGCTGCCGTTGATCATCGGGGTGATTCTCGGGCCGCGTATCGAACGTCAACTGCGGCAGAGCCTTCAGCTCGGCGGCGGTGACTGGGGCAACCTGTTCACCGAGCCGGTCGCGGTCGTCACCTACGTGCTGATGGCCCTGTTGCTGCTCGCACCGTTGGTGCTGCGACTGTTCAAGCGCAGCGAGGAGAGTCTGTTGATCGTGGAGGACGACGAGGACCAGAAAGCGAAGGCGTCGCAATCATGACGATCGTCATCGGATATACCGCCGATCAGTTCGGGCAGGCGGCTTTGGAGCATGGGATCGCCGAGGCGAAGCTGCGCAGCACCGATCTGCTGGTCATCAACTCGACATCGGGTGAGGCGTATGTCGATGCGCGGTTCGCCAGCGGCGCCCAGGTGCACGATGTCGAGGCGCGCTTGGCGGATTGCGGTGTGCCGTTCGAACTGGCCCAACCGGTCGGTGTCGACGCGGTCGAGGAACTGTTGACCGCGATGGACCGCCCGGAGGCCGACTTGTTGGTCGTCGGTATTCGGCACCGCAGCCCGGTCGGAAAACTGCTCCTCGGTAGCGTCGCGCAGAAGCTGATCCTGGAGTGCCCGAAACCCGTTCTGGCGGTGAAGCCCTCGGAGTTCTGACCTCATCCGTCATCGTCCCGTCCGTCGGGATCAGGTGGTGGGAAGAGTTCGCCGGGGTGGAAGTGGTGGTTGAGGGTGTCGCCGCCGGTGTTCATCAGTGGTGGTGGGTGCCAGTGCACGCGGCCGGTTTCGGGGTCGATGGTGTTGGTCCAGCCGAGTTCGGCGAGCTGGTTGTCCGGTCCGCAGCCCAGGCCGAGGTCGGGTGCGTCGGTGAGTCCGCCGTTGTTCCAGCTGGGGTTGGCGTGGTGCGCCTGGCAGCGACTTGCTGCTTGGGTGCAGCCGGGTCGGGTGCAGCCGCGATCGCGGTTGTAAAGCAGTAGCCGTTGGGCTTTGGTGGCCAGGCGTTTGGTGCGGCCCATGTAGAGCGGTTCGGCGGTGTGGTGGCGGTAGACGATCAGGTAGTGGTGGGCGTGCTCGGCGAGGCGGATGACGTCGCGCATGGGCATGAGGGTGCCCGCGCCGGTGACCGCGATCCCGGCGGCGGCTTCCAACTCGGCCAGCGTGGTGGAGACGACGACGGTGACCGGTAGGCCGTTGTGTTGGCCGAGGCGTTTGGACGCCAGGGTGTCGCGCAGGATCGCTTTGAGCGCGTCATGGTTGCGTTGCGACGGGGTGCGGTGGTCCCCGGCGGGCGGGTCGAGGTCACGTGTGGGCGGCGGGGGCAGGGTGTCGGCGGGGTCGGGCAACTCCTCGAAGTCGCGGGGGCGTGGGGACTCCTGGGCCGGTTCGACATCCGGTTCTGGCTCTGGCTTTGTGTCGATCCGCGGTTGTGGTTGCGGTTGCGGTTGCGGTTGCGGTTGCGGTTGTGGTTGTGGGCCGGTGGTATCCGGCGGTTGCTCGTCGAGCGGGTTGGGTACCGGGTTGTGTTGGGGTGCGGGGTCTTCGGGGTTGTTGATGCCGGGGCGGGCCCACACGTCCAGGATGGTGCGTAGGTAGGCGGCGAGCTCGGCGTCCACCCAGCCCGACACTTTGGCCATGCCGTCGGGGTCTTGGGCGCTGATGGTCAGTCCGCGGCGGTGCCGGGCCGGGTCGGGGCCCTCCCCGTCGGGGTTGATCAGAGCCAGCGCGTGATCGGCGGCCTTCTGCAATGTTTCGGGGGTGTTGATGGTGGCGATATCGACCAGTGTGGATTCCAGTTGCCCGCGTGCGGTGCCATCCAGATAGGCCGAGGCCTTGTTCAGCGTGGCACCGATGATGGCGATGTGTCCGGTGGTGATCTTCCCGGCGGCCAATGCTGCCGCACAGGCCGCCAGGACCGGTTCCAGGACCTCACCGGTCATGGTGTGCCGCGGTCCGAGGTCGCGGGCGGCGGTGATGCGCCGCCGGGCTTCGGTGGCGCTGATGCGGTCGCGGGTGGCCAGCACGTCGGTCCAGGTTTTGCCGCCGATCTCATGTGGGGTGGCCCGGTCCATCAGGGCCGCCAGGATGCGGTGATCGACCGCGGTATCGGCGCGGGCATGCTGCTCACGCTCGGACAACAGGCCTAGTAGCTCGGCGGTGTCGAAGACGGTGAAGTCGGCGTCCAGCAGCGCCATGACCGACGCGGCCCGATCGGAAAGCGCGTGCTGAACCGCCTCCCGACTCGCCACCGCGTCCGACTTCATGTATCGAACATATGTACTGCTTATCTGCTTAAATGGACCCATGCTGGTCAGCATGGGTATCGCAGATGGCGGTCCGGTCGGCGG
>JAKJHY010000017.1 GCA_021648845.1 Mycobacterium sp. MBM
CGAGGCCACTCCGCCCTCGGCGGACACCCACCCATCAGCCGACTCGCCGCCTGACAACAACGTGTCAGGTCACAACATCTAGGCGCCGGCGGGCTCGCCACGAATGTCGAAGCTCACCGCATTGCCCACGCACCGCCGAGCGTGCGTGTCCGCTGGTCGGCACACCGTGCCGCGACCTACAGACACGCACGCTCGGCGGGTTATGCCGCCACCGTGGCCGTCGTCGCCGCTGCCGCCGGCTCCAGCGCCAACGCGACGATCTCGGCGACATCGGTCATCGGCCGCACCTGCAGCGCGTCGAGCACCTCGGCCGGGACCTCATCGAGATCCGGTTCGTTGCGCGCCGGGATGAACACCGTCTTCAGCCCGGCCCGCTGCGCGGCCAGCAGCTTCTGCTTCACCCCGCCGATCGGGAGTACCCGGCCGTTCAGCGTGACCTCACCGGTCATCCCGACATCACCACGCACCTGCCGGCCGGTGGCCATCGACACCAGTGCCGTCACCATGGTGACCCCCGCCGACGGGCCGTCCTTGGGCACCGCGCCCGCGGGCACGTGCACGTGGATCTGACGGTCCAGCGCGTCCGGATCGACGCCGAGTTGTGCTGCGTGGGCACGCACGTAGGACAGCGCGATCTGCGCGGACTCCTTCATCACGTCGCCCAGCTGACCGGTCAGCTTCAGCCCCGGGTCGCCGTCGGTCGATCCCGCCTCGATATAGAGCACATCGCCACCGAGGCCCGTCACGGCCAGTCCGGTCGCCACGCCGGGGACCGCGGTGCGCTCGTCGGATTCCGGGGTGAACCGCGGCCGGCCCAGATAGTCGACGAGATCAGGCTCGTCGATCACCGGCGGAGTGTCATCGGAAGCCAGTTTCGTCGTCACCTTGCGCAGCGCCTTGGCCAGCAACCGCTCGAACTGCCGCACCCCCGGTTCGCGGGTGTAGTCCGCGGCGATCTTGCGCAGCGCCGCCTCGGTCAAGGTGACCTCGTCCGCGGTCAGCGCCGCCCGCTCGGCTTGGCGGGGCAGCAGGTAGTCCCGGGCGATGGCCACCTTGTCGTCCTCGGTGTAGCCGTCGATCTGGATCAGCTCCATGCGGTCCAGCAGCGCCGACGGGATGTTCTCGATGACGTTGGCCGTCGCCAGGAACACCACATCGGACAGGTCGAGATCCAGCTCCAGGTAGTGGTCGCGGAAGGTGTGGTTCTGCGCCGGATCGAGCACCTCGAGCAACGCCGAGGACGGGTCGCCGCGGTAGTCCGAGCCGACCTTGTCGATCTCGTCGAGCAGCACGACGGGGTTCATCGAACCCGCCTCACCGATGGCCCGCACGATGCGGCCGGGCAGGGCACCGACGTAGGTGCGCCGGTGCCCGCGGATCTCGGCCTCGTCGCGTACACCGCCGAGGGCGACGCGAACGAACTTGCGGCCGAGCGCCCGTGCCACCGACTCACCCAACGAGGTCTTTCCGACACCGGGAGGGCCGGCCAGCACCATGACGGCGCCGGAGCCGCGGCCGCCGACCACCGACATGTTGCGCTGGGCGCGCCGTGCCCGCACCGCCAGGTACTCCACGATGCGGTCTTTGACGTCATCGAGGC
The DNA here is from genome assembly GCA_021648845.1 of Mycobacterium sp. MBM. Taxonomy (GTDB): domain Bacteria; phylum Actinomycetota; class Actinomycetes; order Mycobacteriales; family Mycobacteriaceae; genus Mycobacterium. Next base: position 1,601 of record JAKJHY010000017.1, read on the forward strand.
CGTGGTGGTCGGCGTCGAGAATCTCGCGCGCCGCCGTCAGATCGGTCGAGTCCTCGGTCGTGGCGTTCCAGGGCAGCTCCAGGACGGTGTCCAGCCAGGTGCGGATCCAGCCGCCCTCGGGGCTCTGATCGCTGGCGCGTTCCAGCTTGGCCACCTCGCGCAGCGCGGCCTCGCGGACCTTCTCGGGCAGCTCGGCTGCCTCGACACGGGCCCGGTAGTCGGCCTCGCCGTCCTGGCCGTCCGGACCCAGCTCGCCGAGTTCCTTGCGGATCGCGTTGAGCTGCTGGCGCAGCAGGAATTCTTTCTGCTGCTTGTCCATCCCGGCGCGGACGTCCGCGGCGATCTTGTCGTTGACCTCGGTCTCGGCCAGGTGTTCGCCGGTCCAGGTGATCAGCAGACGTAGCCGCCGCTCGACATCGGAGGTCTCCAGCAGTTCGCGTTTCTGCTCATCGGTCAGGTAGGACGCGTAGCCGGCGGTGTCGGCGAGCGCCGACGGATCGCTGATCTTGTTGACGACGTCGACGATCTGCCACGCCTCGCGGCGTTGCAGCATGGCCAGCAGCAGCTTCTTGTATTCGGCGGCCAACGCGGTGGCCTGCTCGGTGATCTCGACCTCGGCCGCTTCGGTGACCTCGACCCACAGCGCCGCGCCCGGTCCGGTGGTGCCGGTGCCGATGTGTGCGCGACGTTCGCCCTTGACGACGGCTGCGGCGCCGCCGCCCGGGATGCGTCCGATTTGCACGATCGAGGCCAGCACGCCGTGGGTGGGGTAGCGGTCGTCCAGGCGCGGGGCGATCAGCAACGTGCCGTCCTCACCGGACGCAGCCGCGGCTTGGGCGGCCTCGATGGCGGCCCGGGCGGCGTCATCGAGTTCGATCGGCACCACCATGCCCGGTAACAGGATCGGCTCGCGGATGAACAGCACCGGGACGGAGATGGGTTCAGACATCAATCCTCCAAAGTTGATACTGATGCACTCAACTAAGGGGGGCGGACTTTTGTTCCTGACGAATCGGAAGCGGGCCGGCGATCTAGGTGATGGACCAGAACTCGAGCAGGGTGCGGATGGTTGCCACCAGCGGCAGCGGCTGGTCCAGCATCGGGTGGTGGCCGGCCTCGGCGAGTTCGACGAACGGGCCACGCAGTTGCAGCAGGGAACGGATCTGCGCGGCCATCGGCGGCGGCACCAGGCCGTTCTCGCACCGGAGATACCCCATCCGGCAGGGGATCCGGTCGAACACGTGCTCCAGGATCTCCTCGTCGTCCGGGGTCTCCTCCAGCCGCAGCCCGCCGAAGATCTCGGGGTCGAATTTCCACACCCAGCCGCTGTCGGATTTCCGTACCGACTGTGCGGCGATATGGCGCTCGATGAACGGCAGGGTCACCGGTTGGGTGGGCACCGCTCGGAAGCGGGCCAGGATCTCGGCCTCGGTGCGGTATCCGGGAGTGTCGCGGCGGCGGGTCGCCAACCGCGACTGCGCGGGAACGCGATCCCGCAGCGGCGAATCGATCACCAGGACGCTGTCGATCTGCTTCCCGTAGCGGGTCGCGGCCGCGGCGCCGACCCACCCGCCCATGCTGTGCCCCACGACCGTGGGCCGGGCCGACGAGCCGGAGGCCTCTGCGGCGGCGAGCACCTCGCGCGCCCACATCGACATCGAATACTCCGGGCGGGTGCCGCTGTCACCGTGCCCGCTCAGATCGAGGGCGACGACCCGGTGGGTGGCGGTGAACAGGGGAGCGATGTGATCCCACCAGCCGGAGTGCGCGCCGCCGCCGTGCACGAGCACCAGCGGCGGGTTTTCGGTATTGCCCCACAGTCGCAGTTGGATGCGGCAGCCGCGGACATCGACCGCGCCATACCGCGGCCGGACGGCCAGCGCGGCGCTGAACCATTCGGGCACGTCGACCAGCGGATCTGGGCCTGACGGCTTTCCGCGTCGGAACGTGAGGCTCACCGTGAGCAGTCTGTCTCATCACCCGACTGGTCCGCGACCCGGCCCGTGCGGTGCGGCAGATCGAGGTGCATCGACTGGTAACGCCGTAATCGGTGCAGGTATGGTCAATCCTCGCTGGGCGGTATGCCAGCACATGGCCAGAACATGACTGGCGCACGTGACGAGACGAAACGATGACGAGGTTGGCTGATGCCCGACGACGAGCGATCTGTGCTGCCGAAGGCGTTCCGCGCCCTGAAACCGCAGGTATTCATCCCTTCCTCGGTGCTGATCATCGGGCTCATCGTGTTTTCGGTGGTCTTCGCGGCCACCGCCGAGGGGGCCTTCTCCGGGCTCAATGAAGCCATCGCGTCCACCGTCGGGTGGTGGTACATCCTGGTCGCCACCGGGTTCGTGCTGTTTGCGGTGTACTGCGGCGCATCGCGCATCGGCACCATCAGGCTCGGAGCCGATGACGAAGAGCCCGAATTCACCTTCGTTGCCTGGCTCGCGATGCTGTTCAGCGCCGGCATGGGCATCGGCCTGGTGTTCTACGGGGTCGCCGAACCACTGACCCACTACATCGACCCGCCCAGCTCGCTGGGTGTCGACGGCGCCACAGCGCCCGCCGCGAACCAGGCCTTGTCGCTCACGTTGTTCCATTGGGGTCTGCACGCCTGGGCCATCTATGTCGTCGTCGGTCTCGGGATGGCCTATATGACGTACCGACGCGGCCGGCCGCTGTCGGTGCGGTGGCTGCTGGAACCACTGATCGGTAAGAACCGTGTCGAGGGCCCGATCGGCCACGCCGTCGACGTGGTCGCCGTCGTCGGCACGCTGTTCGGGGTGGCGACCTCGCTCGGCTTCGGTATCACCCAGATCGGTGCCGGCCTGGAGTACCTCGGGTGGATCGAGCTCGACGGCACCTGGACCATGGTGCTCATCGCGGTGATCACCACACTGGCCACGTTGTCGGTGGTCAGCGGTGTCGCCAAGGGCATGCAGTGGTTGTCCAACATCAACATGGGGTTGGCCGCCGCGCTGGCCCTGTTCGTCATGGCGCTGGGTCCGACGCTTTTCTTGTTGCAGGCCTGGGTGCAGAACCTCGGCGGGTATGCGCAGGCGCTGCCGCAGCTGTCGCTGCGAACCGGGCCGTTCAGTGACGGCACCTGGTTGGGATCGTGGACCATCTTCTACTGGGGTTGGTGGATCAGCTGGGCACCGTTCGTCGGGATGTTCATCGCGCGTATCTCCCGCGGCCGCACCATCCGCCAGTTCGTCACCACCGTCCTGCTGGTACCCACGGTGATCGGGTCGTTGTGGTTCACCATCTTCGGTGACTCGGCGATCATGCGGCAGCGCACCGACGGCGACATGCTGGTCGACGGTGCAGTGGATTCGAATACCTCGCTGTTCCAATTGTTGGCGACGCTTCCGTGGCCCACCATCACCAGCGTGCTGGCCGTGCTGGTGATCATGTTCTTCTTCATCACGTCATCGGATTCCGGCTCCTTGGTCATCGACATCCTCTGTTCGGGTGGGGACCTGGACCCGCCAAAAGCCACCCGCGTCTACTGGGCGGTGCTCGAGGGGGCGGCGGCTGCGGTCCTGTTGCTGGTTGGTGGAGCGGGTTCGTTGACGGCGCTTCAGACGGCGTCGATTGCCACCGCGGCGCCCTTCTCGATTGTGATGGTGGCCGCCTGCGTGGCGATGTTGCGGGCATTCCGATACGACCTCGCCACCACGCCGCGGCTGCTTCACGTCAGCGCACCTGACTTGCTGCCGGCCCATCGACGACACGACGTCTCGGCCACCATGGCCGGCCTCGTCTCGGTACGGACGATCACCCCCGCCGACTGGGAGATCCACCCGGCCACCGGTGAGCTCTCCATCACCGAACCGACGGATCCGTTGGCCGAGGATGAGCCGTCGACCGATTCGGAGTCGGAGCCGGCACCGGGGTTTTCGGACGAGTTGCGCTGAACTGGTTGTGATCTGGCGAGGTACTCGGGGCAGCGCAGCTACCGTGGGTGAACCCTAGCCACGCTAACGCACCCGATCGAGCCAGCGCGCTATCCGCGGCTCGTAGACCGCCAGCAGTATCGCTGAGACGAGCCACACCCCCGATAGTGCGACCGTGGTGTTCCACGCGTCCATCGAGAAGCCCTCGTCATCCTCGCGGTGAAAGTACGGGCTGACGATGCCGTATTCGATGATCGGGGCGACGGCGATACTGAACGCGAGACCCGTTGTGGCGCCGAAGGCCCCGCGCAGCAGGTAGGAGCGCGGGCTGCCGTTGGTCGGGGCAGGGTGATGGTGGGCGAGCAGGATCAGCAACAGCATCACACCGATCACGACGGCCAGGATGTCCCAGTCGTTGCCGGCGAAGATGAAGGCGACGGCTCCGCCGACGGTGGCCAGCGCCAACGCCCCGGGATCGACGCGGTGCTGGACGTGCTGTATCGGTGCGGGGCCCGGGTTATCGGCTGCCATGACTGAACTGTATGGCTGGCGTGCAGGCATGTCGGCGCGAATCGCCGCCCGGCACACACAAAAGCAGGGAGCCTGCCGTTCGGGGGGTACGGCAGGCTCCCTGGGTTTTGTGGCGCTAGGCGACGGCTTGAGCGCCCAGCACGCGCTGGATGTCCGGCTTCATCATCTGCAGCTGCTGTCCCCAGTAGCCCCAGCTGTGGGTGCCGTTCGGCGGGAAGTTGAACACGCCGTTGGTGCCACCGGCGGCAACGTACTTGTCGCGGAAGGCGATATTGGTGCGCAGCGTGAAGCCCTCCAGGAATTGGGCGGCCATCAGGTTGGCACCGTTGGCGCCGACGTCGAGGTCCGACGGGGTGCCGGTACCGCAGTAGATCCAGACCCGGGTGTTGTTGGCGACCAGCTGGTTGATGTTGACCATCGGGTCATTGCGGCGCCACGCGGGATCGGATGACGGTCCCCACATGCTCTCGGCGTTGTAACCGCCGGAGTCATTCATGGCCAGCCCGATCAGCATCGGCCACCAGCCCTCGGACGGGTTCAGGAAGCCCGACAGGGTGGCCGCGTAGATGAACTGCTGCGGGTGGTAGATCGCGTAGGTCAGTGCCGCGCTGCCGGCCATCGAGATGCCGACGACGGCGTTACCGGTGCGGGACACACCTTTGGCGGCCTCGAGGTATGCCGGCAGTTCCTGGGTCAGGAACGTCTCCCACTTGTAGGTGTAGTTCTGGCCATTGCCCTTCGACGGCTGGTACCAGTCGCTGTAGAAGCTCGACTGGCCGCCGACCGGCATGACGGTCGACAGGCCGGACTCGTAGTAGTACTCGAAGGCGGGGGTGTTGATATCCCAGCCGTTGTAGTCGTCTTGCGCGCGCAGCCCGTCGAGCAGATAGACCGCGTGCGGTCCGCCGCCCTGGAACTGGACCCGGATGTTGCGGTTCATGGACTGGGAGAACACGTCCAGGTATTCGACGGGCAGTCCCGGACGCGAGAACGCTCCAGCGGTCGCCGAACCCCCGGCGAAGCCGATCAGCCCGGGCAGTACCAGGACTGAAGCGGCGACCACCGCCGCCCTGCGCAGCAATCCGCCTCGGATATTTCTGATGAACTTCATAACGGCAACCAACCCACCTTTCTTCACGTGTTAAGCAAGCGCCGCTGCTTTCTTCGTGAGTTAGTTGACCATGCGTCACATCAGTCACATGCGTAACAGCGCGGCGTGGTGTGGTCGCGGGTTGCTAACGATTGCGACTCGGGCTTGAGATCATCTCCGCACCGTGCCGTTAGTGTCGAGACGGTGAGCGACGAACGCACGAGAGTGCTCATCATCGGCGGTGGTTTCGGCGGCTTGTTCTGTGCGCGCCGGCTCGGCCGGCTCGACGTCGACGTGACCCTGCTCGATCGCGGCGCCGGCCACATCTTCCAGCCGCTGCTGTACCAGTGCGCCACCGGCACATTGAGCATCGGGCATATCAGCCGGTCGCTGCGCGAGGAGTTGTCGCGCCACCGCAATGTCACCACCCTGCTCGGCGAAGCCGTCCTCTTGGACCCCGCCACCCGCACCGTCACCGCGATGCGTCCCGACGAGACGACCTTCACCGTCGGCTACGACGTTTTGGTGATCGCAGCGGGGATGCGGCAGTCCTACTTCGGCAAGGAGCATTTCGCCGAGTGGGCGCCGGGGATGAAGACGCTCGATGATGCGCTGAGCATCCGGCAGCGGCTGTTCACCGCGTTCGAGATCGCCGAGACGCTTCCCCCGGGTCCCGAACGCGACAGTTGGCTGACCTTCGCCGTCACCGGGGGCGGCCCCACCGGTGTCGAGATCGCCGGGCAGATCCGCGAAGTCGCGAGCCGCACCCTGGCCAACGAGTTTCACAGCATCGCCCCCGAAGACGCCAGGGTGTTGTTGTTCGACGGCGGCGACCGGGTGCTCAAGAGCTTCGCGCCAGGATTGGCCGACAAGGCGGCCGCGACCTTGCGGCGATTGGGGGTCGAACTACACCTGGGCGTGCACGTCACCGATGTCGACCGCGACGGGGTGACCGTCACACCGAAGTCCGGGGGAGCGGCGCAGCGGTACGCCGCGCGCACCGTGTTGTGGACCGCAGGTGTGGAGGCGGTGCCCTTCGCCCGCCGGGCCGCCGAGTCACTCGGAGCGCACACCGACCGGGCCGGCCGGATCACCGTCGAACCCGACCTGTCGGTGCCCGGCCATCCCGAGGTCTTCGTCATCGGTGATCTGGCCGGCCGCGATGGCCTACCCGGTGTCGCCGAGAACGCCATGCAGGGCGGTCTGCACGCGGCCGCATGCATACGGCGCGATCTGCAAGGCCGGCCACGTCGGCGCTACCGCTATCGCGATCTGGGGTCGGCGGCGTACATCAGCCGGGGCCATGCGCTGCTCCAGGTCGGGCCGCTACGGATCTCCGGTTTCGCCGGCTGGCTGGGGTGGGGGTTCATCCACATCGCGTTCCTGACCGGGTTGAGCAACCGTGTCAGCACCGTGGTCACCTGGATGGCGGCCATCGGCCGGGCCGATCGCCACCACCGGGCCTTCATGCTCGGCGGCGGGGCCGAGCAGCGCTACACGTGGTCGGAGTGCGACGAGACCCCCGACTGAACGGGTGCCGGATCAGTCGGGTTCGACGATCACCCAGCCGTGCGCGGGCACGACTAGCTGCTGCACGCGTTCGGCCGGCGGTGCCCCGGAGCCGGCGACGACCCGACCCGCGGTGGGTAGCTGCGCCGCCAGCGGCTCATCGTCGATGTTGAGTGCCACCATCAGGGTCCGGTCACCGGCACTGGCCCGGTAAAGGTAGCCGGTGTTGGTCAGCTGCAGTGCCTCGGTGGTTGCGGTGTGCAACCACGGGTTTCGCCGCCGCAAACCGATCAGGTACTGGTGCAGCGACAGCGTGTCGTGCGGGCCCGGCTGCGGCCGGCCGAATTCGGGGCGCACTGCGTCGTCGCCACCGGCACGTTCCTCCTTCACACCCCGCCAACCGAACTCGTCGCCGGCGTAGATGCTCGGTGTCCCGCCCGTGGTGAGCAGCAGCACCAGGGCGTGCTCGAGGTGCCGCACATCGTCGAGCTGGCTGGCGATCCTGCTGACGTCATGGTTGCCGACAAATGTCAGCGGGACGAAGGTGTTCAGAAAGTCGTTGTGCCGCTGCAGCGCCCAGTCGAGCTCATGGAAGTTGCCGTCGTTCAGACTGCTCCAGATCGCCTTCCACAGCTCGTACTGCGTCAGTGAATCCAGCGTGCCCGCGCGCAGCTGTGCGGGGTAGTCGCCGTGGATGACCTCGCCGACGAACCAGGCCTCGGGATACCTGCGGCGGACCTCGGGCAACACCGCCGCCCAGAACGACGGTGCCACCGCATAGGCCGCGTCGAGGCGCCAGCCGTCGGCGCCGCGCCCCAGCCAGTGCTCCATGACCTCGATCGTGTACGCGATCACCTCCGGGTTCCGATGGTTCAGCGCGATCAATTCGCCGTGGCCCTCGAAGGTGGCAAATCCGTTGCGGTCTTTGCGGAACCACGTATCGTCACCGTTTGCCAGTGCGGCGCGGTAGCGCGGGAAATCGGTCCCCACATGGTTGAACACACCGTCGAGCAGCACCCGCAGACCGCGGCTGTGGCATTCGCCGATCAACCGGTCGAAGTCGGCCTCGTCGCCGAGTCGCGGGTCGATGCGCAGGTGGTCGGTGGTGTCGTAGCCGTGGGTGCGGGACGCGAAGACCGGGCCAAGGGCCACACCGGAGGCGCCGAGTCCGACTGCGTGGTCCAGCCATTCGACGACGCGCAGAAGCCGGTGCTCATCGGCGGCCGGCGGACGCTCGGCCGGGAACGCCCCGACGAACCCCAGCGGATAGATCTGCCACCAGATCGCGTGCTGTACCCAGCTGGGATCGGTCACGGCCGAAACGCCGCTTCGTAGAGTGCCATCATCTCGTCCTGCAGCTCCGGGGCCGGACCGTCGCAGTCGACGCCGGGGGCGACGAGGGTGACCGGCAGTGCTGCAACAGGAGTCGGTGGCGCACCCCATGCGGCGCACCACCGGCTCAGCTGCTCCGATGAGGTGGCGTACACGATGCGCCCGAGCCCGACCCAGGCGTGCGCGGCGGCGCACATCGGGCAGTGCTCACCGGAAGTGTAGACGACGGCGGCGCGGCGCTGATCGGGAGTCAGGTGTTCTGCGGCCCACCGGGCGATCGCGAACTCCGGGTGTCGGGTCGCATCGCCGCCCTGTACCCGGTTGTGATCTTCGAACAGCACATGTCCCGATTCGTCGACCAGCAGCGAGCCGAAGGGCTCGTCGCCGCCGGTGTGGGCGGTGCGGGCGAGAGCGACGCAGCGGCGCAGATACGTGAGGTCGTCGTCGCTGATCGGCACACCGGCAGTTTACGCGGGCATGCGCGCCAGGCCCGGAGGCTCGGCGTCGGCGGTGGGGGCCGCGCCCCAGCACCACGCGGCATAGGCAGCCGCGACGGCGATCGCCTCCAGGTCGTGGTCATCGCCGCCCGCCGAGCGAACCGGGTCCTCGACGGCACCCCGGATCATCCGGACAAGGGCGAACAACGGTTCTTCTGCATGGCGTTCGCACGTCATCGGGCGTCCTCTCCACAGCCGAAGGCGGCACCTCATCCAGACGTGTGCAAGCCCCCGTATCGCTTCTCCACCCAACAGTAACCCTCACCACCGCAAATGGTGGCATGACACATTGAGAGGCAAGCAAATTCACTCAATCGCAACATCCGCTCGCCCCGTCCGTGACACCGAGGCGACAGGCGCACGACGCCAGCACCGGCACATCGGCGCGCATCAGCGCCGACTCGAGGTCCCCGGCGACGATCTCGGCCTCCGCGTCGCGGCCCAGCCGGCGCAGGCACTCGTGGTATCCGTGCAGGCTCCAGACGTTTCCGGGGTGCTGGCACGACCGGCGCAGGGTGTCGTCGAGGCCGAGGTCGGCGGCATAGACCGCGGCGGCCTCGGCGACGTGTCCCTGTTCGAGCAACAGCGCCCCGTAGGCGTGCCGGGTCGGCTGCATCCAACCCCACGGTTCGTCATAGGGCAGCGTGTCATCGAGCTCGATGGCGCGCCGCAGGTGGGTGTAGGCGGCGTCGAATCGCCCTTCCCGGTAGGCGATTTCGCCGTCGAGCATGGCCACGGCAACCGCGAGGATGTCCCGGCTGGTGTTGTTGAACAGATAGCGGGAATCGGGGATGCGTGCGTACGTCGCAGCGAGCGCCTGTTGTTCGGCGCGAGCCCGGGGTAACTGACCGGTGGCCGCGTACGCGATACCGCGGCCGTAGTGGACGGTCGCGGTGGTGGTGCAATAGAGGTCCTGATCCTCGGGCAGTGCCATGGCGATCAGGTCGGCCCACCGGCCGAACCGCACCAGTACGTGCACCCGCAGTGGGACGAAGGCTTCCAGCCAGTCCGCCATCGGCGGCGATTGGATCGCCAGCAGCTCGGGGGTCAGCTGGCCGGCGAGCTCGGCGGCGGCGTCGTCGGCGATCTGGAACCGGCCCTCGAACATGGCCGAATACACCACGAAATGCAGATCGTGCGCGCGGTAGAGCGAGTAGAAGTTCAGCGGTCCCGAGTGCTCGACGAATTTGCGGTCCGCGCGCACGGCGGCCTGATTGGCGATCACCGAGGACCGGTAGTCACCGCACAGCACATCGATGTGGCTGGGCATGTGCTGCAGATGTCCGGCATCGGGCACCAGGCCGCGCAGCAGGTCGGCCGCCGGCAATGCCGCCTCGGGGTGCGTCGACATCTCCATGGCGTGGATGTAGAGGTGCAGCACGCCCGGATGTGCGCGTCCGGCCGGGGTGGTCATGGCGGCATCGAGGATGGCTTTGGCTTCCACCACCCGCGACCCGGCGGCGGGTTCTCCGGTTGTGCTGTCCCACAAGGCCCATGCGGTCACGTTGAGGAGGGCGTCGGCGGCCAGCGCCTGCACGTCGACGTCGTCGGGATGAGCGTGCAGCACCGTGGACATGGCGTCGGCGTAGGCGCGGTGACCTTCGGTGAGCGCCGCCTCGTCGGTCGGATCGGCGGAGGGGAAGCGCTGCGCCAGCGCGGTGATCAGCGCGCGCTCGGTGGCCGAGGCCCGCCCGTCGGCGGCGGCGGCAAGCTCGGCCCGGGCTCTGGCCAGTGCGGTGGCGAGTTCGACGGGATCGAAGGCCTCCCACGCCTTGTTGTAGTTCGGCCCGATGGCATAGGCGATGCCCCACCGGGCGATCGCCAGGTCGGCGTCGTGCTCCAGCGCCCGCTCGAAACAGTGCACGGCTTCTTCGTGGTTGAAGGCGTAGGCCCACACCAGCCCGCGGTCGAACCACAGCTGAGCCGCTGGGACGGCGGTGTCTACCGGCCGGTGCCATGACCCCAGGTCGTAATACGGCTCGTTCATGGCCAGAACGATAGTTCGGTTCAGGTGCCCACGCTGGCGCGTTGGCGTAACCGCTGAGCCGAGGGCAGCCGCACGATGGTGGCGAGCATCGCGAGGATCAGACCCGTCGAAGCCCAAATTGCCAGCGTCCCAATCGGTGTCGCTGCGCCGTGGCCGCCGAAGTACTCGATGCTGCGCAACAGGGATACCCCGGACCCCTGCGGGACAACGTGATTGAACGCGGTGTAGAAGCCCGATAGCAGCGGACGGCCGACCGGTCCGGCGGCGGCGGCGTTGCCGACGATCACCAGGAATGCGGTGACGACCATCGCGGCCGCGGTTCCGAACGCGGCAGCCACCCCGGTGACGGCCCCGCCGACGGCCATCGCGTAGAGCCACAATGCCCCGAAAACCTGCCAGGGATGGCCGGTGAGCGCACCGAGCGCGGCGTCCACGTAGACGGTCACCACGCCGGCCAGCAGTGCCGAATACGCCGACAGGGTCAGGGTGCGCAGTCCCAGCGTCCAGGGTCGCCGGACCGCGCCCACCAGCCGGCCGAAGGCCGCGGCCCCCACCGAGGCACCGATGGACACGAAGATGACGGCATAGAACTCGACCGTGCCGGACGGGTCACCGGCCGAGGTCGGCGCGATATCGCTCACCGCGGGGGTCAGGCCCGCCTCGGCGGCCGCCGCGCGGCCGACGGACTCGGCCGCGGCGGCCACGCTGCGGCCGCCACCGCCGGCGACGTAGATGTCGAGGCGACCGTTCGGCTCGACGACGAAGGCGGCGTCGGCCCTGCGTTCGAGAACCAGCGCCCGGGCCGCGGCATCATCGTCGGCCGCGGTGACGTCGAGTTCGGCGCGGGCGTCGAGGGTATCGATGATCTGTGGTGGGGCCGCCACGGCGACTTCGAGGTGACGCAGCGCCGGTTTGGCGAAGGCGCCGGCATAGCTGGCGATCATCGCGAGGACGAGCAGTGTGAGCGTGACCATCGCCAGTACCACGTGGCGCACCTGGGTGCGGGTGATCCCGTGTCCGCGCGGCACTGGTTGGGTGGCGGCGGGTCCGTGGTGCTTACCCATGTCGGGACCTTCCTGCGGTATCGGGCGATGTGAACAGTGCATTGACGGTGTCGAAGGCGGCAGTGACGCGCTCGCGCAACCGCCCGGTGTCGCGGCTGCCGGGTTGTTCGGGGGGCTCCTCCATCCAGGAGCGCAGTACCTCCATGAAGCCGCCCACCAGGAATCGGGTGATCGCCTCGACAGACAGCCCGGCGATCGGTCTCACCGCGCCGCCGGGGCCGGTGCCGGCCCGCGCGATGTCGGCGCAGGCGGGGGCGAGCTCAGCGCGGAAGGCGCTGACCACGCGTTGGGTGACCGAACTGGGCACCACGTTGCGGTACATGGCTTGGTGTTCACCGGCGAAGTCGAACAGCCGCATGATGCGGGCGCGTGGGTCCCCGCCGATATCGGCGCATGCCCGCCCGAAGGCGATGGCGAAGGCCGCTGCGATGGCATCGTCGCGATCGTGAAAGTGCTGGTAGAAAACCTGGCGGCTGACGCCTGCCCGGCCCACGATGGTGGCCACGGTGAGTTCGTCGACCCGATGTTCGTGGGCGAGCGCGAACGCCGCCTCGTGAATGAGAGACCGGACCCGCTCGGCGCGCGGGTCCGCGCTGTGGGTGCGTGCGGCCATGGATCACAGCCTAAGTGGCTTCGTAGACAACTGACTACGAAATCCCGGGTTATCTCCGACACCGCCCGCCGCGTCGTGTGACCCGCGCCCCAGCCCGGCGAAACTCGCGTACCCGTCGCGATTCCGCCCGCGCTGGGCACTGCGGGTACGCGAGTTTCGCCAGGGTCAGTGGCCGGCGACGATATCCGCCTCGTCGATCGCCACCGGGTCCTTGGAGCCGGGCAACAGCGAGTAGGCCAGGCAGACCGCGGCGAAGAACAGATAGCCCAGGGCCACCGACGGATTGGCCGCCCAGGAGACCTCCGGGGCGTGGATCAATCCGATGAACGTCAGCGCGGCGCCCACCGTCGCGGCGATCGCGGCGAAGCGGAACTTCTTGTCCAGGATGAACGTCACCATGGTGCCGAGGATCAGGCCGACGAGCACCGCGCCCTCGCCGAGGGTCTTGAGCCCCTCGTAGACCACACCCGCCCCGTTGAGTGACTCCATGCCGACCTCGGTCGCCGTGGTCCCGGCCGCGCTGAGGGCATTGTCGATCTGGGACTTGGCCCATTCGGCGAGGTTGGGCAACAGGGCAGCCACGACGGCGATGGCATGCAGGCGGGGGACCGCCTGGAACGCCTGGGCGCCGATGAGCAGACCGATGTAGAGCAGGATCGGCACGATCGCGGGCACCGGAAGCAGGGCATCGAGAATGCCGAACAGCCCGACGAAACAGAAGATGCCGATCACCAGCCCGCTGGCCAGCGAATAACTTCCGCGGCCACCGGCATCCTTCCAACCGGGATGCCCGATATAGACCGCGGGCGGGAACGGTGAGCCGAAGGCCGAGCCGACCACCGCGCCCGCGCCGTCGGCCAGCAGCACGCTGCGCAGGTTGTAGTTGTCACCGGCGGCCGCCGCGCTCTCGACATTGCTCATTGCCTCGGTGAAGTTGTACACACCCAGCGGGATTGCGGTGCCCAGCAGCGGCGCCAGATTCGCCAGTCCGGAGAACAGCAGGTCCAGCCGAAGATCGGGGATGCCGACCGCGATATCGGAAAACGCCTGCCCGACATCGGGTGCCGACATGTATCCACCGATCCAGCCGATCGCGGTGCCGATCAGTAGGGCCGCCAGCCCGACCGGGATGCCGAACGGAAGCTTCACATCGGTGAAGAACCCGATCAGGATGATCGCGAGCACGGGCAACCCGATCCAGGCCGCCTCCCACATCTGCGCCGCGGGGCGCATCGAGATGAAGGTGATGGAGATGCCGGCCAGGGTGCCGAGCATCGCCGCTCGCGGGGTGAGCTTGCGGATGAACGGTCCGACGAAGGCGCCGATCATCACGATCACACCGATCATGAACGCCCAGGCCAGCCCGGCAGACCAGGCGCGCGTCGGGTCGTCGGTGCTCAGGTACACCGGCAGCATGACGACGAACACCACGATGAACATGTGGGGGACCGACGGGCCGTACGGCAGGGCCGTGACATCGGAACGGTTCTCCCGCTTGGCAAGTCGTCGTGCCAGCACGGTGTAGTACAGGTTGCCCAGGATCAGGGCGACACCGAGTGCGGGCAGCACCGTGCCCAGCACGTCACCCGCCGGGACGGCGATGACGCCGATCATCAGACCGGTCAGGGTGAGAACGTTGACCAGGATGTTGAAGCCGAGCCCGAAGAACGCGTTGGTGTCGCCGCGGGTCCACCACGGCACCGTGGTCGGCGGTGCGGCCGGGGAGGGCTCGACGGGGGGATCGGTGATCTCTGTGCTCATCGGAAGGGTCCTTTCAGGCGGCGGACAGCGCGAGGGTGTGTAGAGCGGGAATGACGGCGGCGCTGTCGGCAACCCAGCCGAAGATGCCGCCCTGGGCCTTGATCATGTCCAGCCCCACCCGCTGGAACTCCGGGAAATACGAACCCACGCAGTCGGATACCACCAGGCACTCGTAGCCGCGGTCGTTGGCCTCGCGGGTGGTGGTGTGCACGCACACCTCGGTGGTCACGCCGGTGACGAGCAATTGGGTGACGCCGGCGCCGACCAGAATGTCCTGTAGCCCGGTGGCGTAGAACGCTCCCTTGCCGGGCTTGTCGATCACCACCTCACCCTCGATGGGTGCCAGTTCGTCGACGATGTCGTGGCCGTACTCGCCCTGGATAAGGATGCGCCCGTACTTGCCCTCGTCACCGATGCGTTTGGACGGTGCTCCGCGGTTCAGCTTGGCCGGCGGGCAGTCCGAGAGGTCGGGCTTGTGGCCCTCACGGGTGTGGATCACCAGAATCCCGGCCTCGCGGGCCGCGGCGATCAGCGCCGCCAGCGGCGGCACCACCTTGAGCAACTGGTCGACGTCGTTGCCCAGACTCTCGCCGAAACCGCCGGGCAGCAGAAAGTCTCGTTGCATGTCGATGACGATCAGGGCGGTCTGACCGGCGATGAGGGGGAACGCCGACGGCTCGGCGGGCACCGTGATGGGACTCATACCTGTTCCTTGTGGCTGGTGGTGGACGGTGGTTGTGCGACGACGCGGGGTTCGTCGAGGATCTGGGCGGCCAGCGTCAGCGCGGTGTCATCGCTTCCGGCGTTGCCCAGCAGCATCGCGCTGTGTGGCCGGCCGTCGCAGGTGGTGCCCACCGGAACGGCTACGCCGAGCAGATCGAGCAGATTGCCGAAGTGCGTGTAGTGCCCGAGCATGGTGTTGGTCTCGATGGGGCGCGCGAGCACCTCGTCGACGGTGAAGGTCGTGCCGATGGTCGGTAGTACCAGGACGTCCATCGTCTGCCACACCTTGGCGACGTGTGCCTTGAGCTCGGCCAGGCGCTGTAGCGCGGCGAATGCATCGACGGCGGTGTAAGCCAGCCCACCGCGGAAGATGTCGCGTACCACCGGGTGGATCGAATCTGGTTGGCGGGCAAGGAAATCTCCGAACTCGACAAGGCGTTCTGCGACCCACGGGCCCTGGTACAGCAGTGCCCCGGCGGCCAGGAACGGTTCCAGCGATACCTCGACCACGCTCACCTGACGGCCGAGCTGTTCGCGGAAGCTCAGATGTGCCGTGCGCATCGCCTCGTCGCCGAAGAACTCCAGGTCGGCCACCGGGGGAAGGCCGACCCGGATGGTTCGGCCGTGGTGGCGCGCGCCGCGGTCACGCGACCACGGGTCGTCGTCATCGCGGCCGGCCATCACGTCGAAGACACGGTCGACATCGGCGATGCTGCCGGCCATGACACTGATGCAGTCCAGGGATTTGCAGGCAGGCACCAGTCCGACGGTGCTGATCAGGCCGCGCGACGGTTTGAACCCGACCACACCGTTGAGAGCGGCGGGTACCCGCCCGGATCCCGCGGTATCGGTCGCGACGGCGAAGGGAACCTGGCCGAGAGCCACCGCCAGTGCCGAACCCGAGCTGGAGCCCCCGGAGATCATCTCGTTGCCGTAGACGCTGCGCGGCACCGTGTACGGGGTGCGCGTCCCGTTCAGCCCGGTGGCGAACTGGTCCAGATTTGTCTTGCCGACATACAGCGCGCCGGCGTCGAGCAGGCGTTGCACGGCCGGCGCGGTGCGCTCGGCGATATAGGCGTAGTCCGGGCAGGACAGCGTGGTGGGCATTCCGGCGACATCGATGCTGTCCTTGACGCCGAAGGGGACACCGTACAGCGGCAACATGCGCGCCCCCGGCCGGCTTTCGATGTCCGCGGCGGCGGCCAGCAGCTGCTCCCGCGGCACGGTGGACAGCCAGGTGCCGTCGTCCCCGCGGGCGGCGATGGCATCGGCTACCCGCGCGGCAGTCTTACTCGGTGAACCCGTCCCGCCGGCGTGCGAGGCGAGGATCTCTGACACCGACGGACCGATGGACGGGCCGTGCACGTGAAAACCCATAAAACGAAATTGTCGACAAAATGATGGCGTTCTCGGAACGCCCGTGTGTCGATCGTGTTAGCGATTGCGCGGCAGATTCAGGTACTGCAGGTGCCCGTGATCGGCCAGCGCCGCGATCACGGTGTCCGCATCGTTGCTCTCCAGTGCGGTCAGAATCGCCTGGTGGCGGTCGATGCCGTCACTGGCGCGGTGGTGGCGGGCTTCCTCGCGCAGGTTCATCGCCATCGGGAGCTGGAGCTTGAGCAGGATCGGGGCCAGCGCGATATCGAGTTGACGTTGCCCTGCCAGCCCGACGACGGCGGCGTGGAAGCGCCGATGGGCATCGTCGCGCTCCAGGTCGTCGGTGGCGCGGCTCATGTCGTCGAGCATCCGGCGCACCGGTTGCACCGCGGTCTGCGGGTCGGCCAGCGGCAGCGCCGTCTCGATGGCATGCCGTTCCAGCACGTGGCGCAGCGCGAACAACTGCAGTATCTCGTCCGCAGACCATTCGGCGACCCGTGACCCGCGCCGCGGGAGTCGCTCGACGAGGCCCTGCTGGGTCAGTAGTCGCAAGGCTTCCCGCAGCGGCGCCCGGCCGATCCCGAGATCCGCGCACAGCTGTTCTTCGACGAGTTTCTCGCCGGGGCCCAGCGCGCCGCTGAGGATGGCGGCGCGCAACCTGCTGCCGGCGATGTCGACGAGCGTCGCGGGCGACCCGTGTTGCAGTCCGTCCGTCCTGGGTGCCGCCATGGCTGGTTCGGTGCCCCCTCTTGTCGGCGTGTGCCGTCTCGGTGGCCATCGTAGGAAGTTTTGCGGTGCGCTGTCGTGCCGGCCGCCGGTGGTGACTCGACAGCGCGGGTAGAACGTGTTCTAGTTCTTGGATGCTGGACTTCACTCTCGAGGACCTCAGTGCCGAGGATGTCGAGCGTCTTCGCCACATCTATCGCCCACTCACCGAATCGGTGCGCGACCTCATCGACGCGACCATCCGCACGGCGGCCGATGCGGACACGGTGGCGGCGGCCAAGGCCCAGATCGATGCCGCGACGGCCGCTCTGCGCAGCGAGCAGCTCGACGGACCGTTCGGCGTGCGCTTCACCGCGCACGGCGACCGGATGCCATGGGGCAACGCCGTGATCGGCTTGCGCAACCCGATCGCGCCGCCACTGCAGATTCAGCACCACGACGACGGAGCGGTATCCGCCGATTTCACGCTCGGGGCCGCCTACGAGGGTCCGCCCGGCCACGTGCACGGGGGAGTGGCGGCGTTGATCCTCGACCATGTGCTCGGCGAGTCGGCCAGCCCGGCCACCAGTCCGCGGCTCACCGGCACGATCAGCATGCGTTACCTGCGTCCCACCCCACTGGGTGCGCTGCATGTGCGGGCCGCCATCGTCCGCACCGAAGGTGTGAAAACCTTTGCCGCCGGTGTCATCTCGGATGCCCAGGGTCCCACAGTGCAGGCCGAAGGCGTGTTCATCCGGCCGAAGTGGGCCCGAGACTAGACAATCCGATATCGCGCGCGGCGATCTCGGTGACCACACCGGTGATGGTGGCGATCTCGCCGACCAGTAGCCGCTCGGCGACATTCGCGTCGGTCAACGAGGCGGCGGCGTCACGCACGTTGGCGCTGGCTGCAAGCAATGCGTCGGTGTCCACGCTCCACGGTGCGGCGGGGGTGGCCGGATCGCCGACCAGCGCCTTCACGTAATCGTCGACGGCGGCGATGAATTCGCGGTTCAGCTCAGCAGGTGGGTGGCTCGGCAGATGTTCCTCCAGGGTGGCGCACGATGTGGTGACCGAGTTCAGCGCGGCGCGGTAGGAGCGCATCCAGCGCCGCAGTGGTTTGGATTCGGTGCCGGTGGCGCCCGCGGTGGCCTCGAATGCGGCGCGGGCGCTGACCGCGCGCCCCCAAGCCGACTCCAGCTGTTCCTTCGGGTGGTCGAGGTCGTGCACGAAGGCCTTGACGACCGTCGCGGCGTAGTCGATCTCGGTCTTCAGTAGTTCGCCGGCGCGCTGCCGCAACCGGACCAGGGCGTTGTCGGGCACCAGAACGTGCACGGCCACGGCCAGCCCGCCGCCGGTTATGACCGCCAGCAGCTGATCGCCGATGGCATCCGCGGTGCCCGGGCTGCCGGTGTCGATGAGGAAGACGAGGGCTCCGGCGATGGCCGTGTTGACCCCGAGATAGCTGTACTCGGCGGTGACGTAGCCCAACGCCAGGAAGCCGACCGCCAGCAGCGCCGAGACCAGCGCACTGGGTTCGGTCAGCGAAGCCAGTAGCGCGGCGCCGGCCACCCCGGCCGCCGTACCCCCGATGCGTGCGACGCACCGGGTATAGGTGTGCGCAGTCTCGGGGCGCAGCACCATCAACACGGTGAGCGGCATCCACACACCGTGTGGGACGCCGCCGTACCGCCAGAGCAATACGCCGACGACGGTCGCTGTGGTGAGTCGCGCGGTGTGCCGCACGATGGGCGAGCTCGTGGTCAGCTGGCCGCGCACCAGCGCGGCGCTCGCGGTGAGCGCGTCGGGCACCCCGCTGCGGCCGAGCTGCGCCACCCGCTCGGGTTCGAACTGCCCGAAGCGCAGTTCGACCGCTTCGCGCAGCTGGGTCGACAGCCGCATCGAGGCCTCCCGTGCCGCACCGTGGACGGCACCGGCCGCGCCGTCCAATTGGCCTGTCGCGTAGCCGAGTTCGCTTCGGGATCGACGCCGCGCGTGGGCCACCATGACGAGCAGTTCGGATGCACTGCGCAGCACCCGCACCACGGCATCGTCACCGGTGTGCGGGGTGAGCGATGTCAGCGATTCGGCGATGCGCTCGGGCAGGCTGTACCAACCGCGGTAGATCGGTGGTCGCCGTTTGGCCAGCGCTTCACTGACGGTGAAGGCCTCGCGCAGCCGGATCAACGGTTCGATATCGACGCGGGTGTCGGGGTCGACGACGATTCGGTCGGCGTCGGCGGCCAGCGAGAGGTATGCGCGGGTGAGTGCGTTTCGCTGGGCGCGCCACCGGCGTTGCGGCCAGAGCCCGATCAGCACGGCTTGTGACAGTCCGCCGCCAAGGGCGAGTGCCGCGGTGGCCGATACCGAACCCGCGGTGTGGGCGGCGGGCACCGTGGTGAGGATGAGTGCCGCGCCCGCCGCGGCGACCAGACCGGCGTTGGCGCTGATGGCCCACTGCAGCCCGGCCGCGATGCACCAGAGTGCCGTGACGGCGACGAACGCACCGCTGTGGCCCTCGGTCAACGAGCCCAGCAGTACGGCCAAGGCCATCTCCAGGGAGACCAGCACGACGGTCGGGAACCGATTCCGCGGGCTGTCCTGCAGGGCGCTCGCGCCCGCGACGATGGCGGCGGCGCCGGCGCTGACCGCGGCGGCCGGTGAACTCAGCCAGGCCGACACCAGGACGACAGCCAGCACCGCGGCGAGGCTGCGGGTGAGCGCTCCGGCGTCGTACAACGTCAGGCGCAGGTGGCGGCCGATGCTCACCCCGCCATTGTTACCCGGCGGACGGGTGCGGCAGGTGGGATCGGGCGGGTGTCATCGCGTCGTGACACGTCGTTCTGAATCCGTCGGGCCACCAACGCGTGTGAGCACGATCGTGTTGTTAGGTTCAGTGCGTGGAAAAGGTCATCGTCACGATGCGTTCGGCGAACCCCGACGAACAGTGGTGCACCCGGTTGCGTACCAGCGTCGCTGCGACATTGTCCGAACTGGATCTGGCGGGTCTGGCCGTCAACGTCCGTGATGCGGCGGTCAGCGCGTCGATGATGACCCTGACAACGCTGGATCCCCCGGTGTCGGCGGTGGTGAGCATCTGGACCCAGCAGTATTACGGTGCGGCCCTGGCCCGCGCATTGGAGCTGCTCGCGGCCGAATGTCAGCATTTGGCGGCGTATTTGGTGACCGAGTCGGTTCCGTTACCGGGCCCGGATGTCGCGCCGAGTGCGCGAACCCCGGGTCTGGCGAATATCGCGCTGCTGCGCCGCCCAGCGGACCTGGACGTGCCGACGTGGTTGCAACGCTGGCATATCGATCACACCCCGGTGGCGATCGCCACGCAGGCGACCTTCGGGTACACCCAGAACACCGTCGTGCGGGCGCTCACCGCGGGTGCGCCGCAGATCGACGCCATCGTCGAAGAGCTGTTCCCCATCGAGGCGGTGGCGGATCTGCATGCCTTCTTCGGCGCGGTCGATGACGCCGATCTCGGTGAGCGGATGGCCAAGATGGCGGCCAGTGTCGCGCGCTTCGGCGCGGACCGCGATATCGACACCGTGCCAACCAGTCGCTACGTGCTGTGGACCCCGACCCTTACGCTGCAACCGTGACTCTCTTGATTTCCGATGAGAATCGGGTACGCACCCTGACGTTCAACCGCCCCGAGGCGCTCAACGCATTCAGCGAGGCGCTCTACGACGCGACCACCGAGGCGCTGCTGGCGGCCGCCGAGGATCCCGAGGTGTCGGTGGTCTTGCTGACCGGGGCCGGGCGCGCCTTCAGTGCCGGCAACGATCTGGTGGAAATGCAGCGGTTGGTCACCGATCCCGACTACCAGCCCGGCAAGCATGGCTTCCGCGGCATGATCGAAGCCCTGGCAGCGTTCCCGAAGCCACTCATCTGCGCGGTCAACGGGGTGGGGCTGGGTATCGGCGCCACCATCCTGGGTTATGCGGATATGGCGTTCATGTCGAGCACCGCGCGGTTGAAGTGCCCGTTCACCAGTTTGGGGGTGCCGCCGGAGGCTGCCTCGTCGTATCTGTTGCCACGGTTGATCGGTCGTCAGAATGCGGCGTGGCTGTTGCTGTCCTCGGAGTGGGTCGACGCGGCCGAGGCGCACCGGATGGGTCTGGTGTGGAAGGTCTGTGAGCCGGACGATCTGATGGCGGAGGCGCGCCGGCATGCCGAGGTGTTGTCGTCGCGACCGCTCAACAGTCTGCTGGCGGTCAAGCAGACGATGATGGCGCCGATTCGGCCGGGGATCGCCGCCGCCAGTGAGCGGGAGAACGCGTTGTTCGCCGAGCTGCTGGGGCAGGCGGCCAATGTCGATGCGTTGGCGTCCTTCGTGGACGGTCGCCGCTAGTACCGGCTATCTCAGCGGACCGCGTGCACCGGGCAGTCGACGGTGGTGGCGGTGGCGCTGGCCGCCAGGATCGCGCGGACGGTCCGGCGGCAGCGCCCGCAGTCCGAGCCCGCGCCGCAGGCATCGGCGACCTGACGCGAGGTGGTGGCGCCGGCCGCCACGGCGTCGTGGACGGCCTGGGTGGTGGCCCCGGTGCACAGGCAGACGAACATGCGGGTCAGCCCACCGTGTCCGCGGGCGCAGCGACCGTCGGGCCGGCGGTGTAATTCCGTGCGGGTGCGTAATTGTCCGAGCAGGCGAGGGAAGGACCGCTAACACAATTCGCCGGGAAATGGTGCCGATCAATTACCGAGCGGCGCGGTGAATGGATTTTCCGCGGATGCGAATCGTCGACGGGAAGGAACGAATCCGAGTGGATTTGGTCCACCGTTCCTCCCTGTGTGTCGGCGTTGATCCGGGGTCCCGATGTCGGCCACCCGTGGGTTAGGCCAGTGTAACCTAACTTAGGCTAGCCAGTCCATAACTAGGCCTCTGACTAGGGTTAGCCTCACCTACGGCACGCCCGGGCCGGTCGAAAAATGTCTTCGAACCGGCGTTTTCGCTCTCGCCGCCGTCGCGGGACTGGACTAGATTCAGGGACGCACGGCGATAGCGAACTTGACCAGCCCTCAAGGTGCCTAGGAGCGATATGCAAGGCGATCCGGACGTTCTCAAATTGCTCAACGAACAGTTGACAAGTGAGCTGACGGCGATCAATCAATATTTCCTGCATTCGAAAATGCAGGACAATTGGGGATTCACCGAGTTGGCTCAACACACTCGGGAAGAATCGTTCGAGGAAATGCGGCACGCGGAAACGATCACCGATCGCATTCTGCTGCTCGACGGGCTGCCCAACTACCAGCGGCTGTTCTCGCTGCGAGTCGGCCAGACGCTGCGTGAGCAGTTCGAGGCCGATCTCGCCATCGAGTACGAGGTGGTGGAGCGGCTGCGTCCGGGGATCATCATGTGTCGCGAAAAAGGCGACGCCACATCGGCGGGCATCCTGGAGACCATCCTCGCCGACGAGGAGGGGCACATCGACTACCTGGAAACCCAGCTGCAGCTGATGAACACCCTCGGCGAAGAGCTGTACTCGGCGCAGTGTGTGTCGCGCCCACCGGGTGGGGGCGCCGGCTAAGGCGCGACGGTCACCCGGTCCGCGTATATTAGATAGTAAAGCTAATATTTCGCCTGGGTCGGGGAGGACCGGGGAGACGTGACGGTCGCTGACACCGCCGCGGCGAGCGCACCGATCAGCCTGCAGCGACGCAACATCATCTTCGTCGCCGTGCTGCTCGGCATGTTGCTGGCTGCCCTCGATCAGACCATTGTCGCCACCGCGCTACCCACGGTGGTGGCGGATCTGGGTGGCGCGGGCCACCAATCCTGGGTCGTCACCAGTTACCTGTTGGCCTCGACCATCGCCACCGCGGTCGTCGGCAAGCTCGGTGACCTGTTCAGCCGCAAATCGGTCTTCCAGGTCGCGATCGGCTTCTTCCTCGCCGGGTCGGTGCTGTGCGGGCTCGCCAATTCGATGGCGATGCTGGTCGGAGCCCGCGCGTTGCAGGGCGTCGGCGGCGGCGCCCTCATGGTCACCGCGACGGCGGTGATCGGCGAGGTGATCCCGCTGCGCGACCGCGGCCGCTACCAGGGTGCGCTCGGCGCGGTTTTCGGTGTCACCACCGTGATCGGACCACTGCTCGGCGGGTTCTTCACCGACCACCTGTCCTGGCGATGGGCGTTCTGGATCAACGTGCCGGTGGCCGTCGTGGTGTTCGTCGTGGCCGCCGTCGCGATCCCGGCATTGGCAAGAAAACCCCGCCCGGTGATCGACTATCCAGGAATCGCGTTGGTCGGCCTGGGCGCCTCCGGGCTCACGCTGGCCACCAGCTGGGGTGGGGCCGAGTACGCCTGGGGATCACCGGTGATCATCGGCCTCTTCGTCGGGTCGGTGCTCGCCCTGGCCGCGTTCGTCCGGGTGGAATTGCGCGCGGTGGAGCCGATTCTGCCGATCCGGCTGTTCGCCGGCCGGGTGTTCTCGGTCTGCTGCGTACTGGCGTTCATCGTCGGCTTCGCGATGCTCGGTGCCATGACGTTCCTGCCCACCTTCATGCAGTTCGTCGATGGCGTCTCGGCGACGGTGTCGGGTCTGCGCACCCTGCCGATGGTGGCCGGCATGCTGATCACCTCGATCGGCAGCGGATCGATCGTCGGCCGCACGGGGCGCTACAAGGTGTTCCCGGTGGTCGGCACGGCCGTGATGTCCGTCGGGTTCCTGTTGTTGTCCACCATGGATGCGCAAACCCCGCTGTGGACGCAATCGCTGTTCCTGTTCGTCCTCGGCTCGGGTATCGGACTGTGCATGCAGGTGCTGGTCTTGGTGGTGCAGAACACCGCCAACTTCGCTGATCTGGGCGTGGCGACCTCGGGTGTCACCTTCTTCCGCACCATCGGAAGCTCCTTCGGCGCAGCGATATTCGGATCGCTGTTCAGCAACTTCCTGTCCGGGCGGGTGGCCGCGGCATTGGCCGGGGGCGGCGCGCCCGCGGTCGCCGCCGAGTCGCCGCAGGCATTGCGTGCACTGCCCCCCGAGGTGGCGGCACCGATCGTCGACGCCTACGCCGACGCGCTCGGCTTGGTCTTTTTGTGCGCCGCGCCGGTCGCCGCGGTCGGTTTCGTGGTCTCGTGGTTTCTCCCCGAGATTCCGTTGCGCGAGCTGGAGACCGTCTCGGCGACCGACCTGGGTGAGGGCTTCGGGATGCCCGCGCCGGACACCTCCGACGACATCCTGGAGTTGGCGGTGGCCCGGGTGTTCCGGGACTCACCCGAGATCCGGTTGCGTCGCCTGGCCGATCATCCCGGCTGTGAACTCGATGTCGCGAGGTTGTGGGCGCTGGTGCAGATCTACCGGCACAACCAGGTCTACGGTTCGGCGACGCTCAGCCAGATCGCCGAACTGCGGCGGCTGCCGCCGGAGGTGCTGGAGCCGACCTTCGCGCGATTGGTGGACACCGGGTACGCGCTGCGCACCGGGGATCAGCTGTGGTTGACCCAGGCCGGAGCCCACCAGGCCGCGGTGGTGATCGACGCCCTTGTCAGCAAGCTGGTCGAACGGCTCAACGCTGGGCCGGGTGATGCGACCGACGGCGGGCTCGCAACCGGAGACCGAGGCCGGCCGGACCGGATCCAGGTCGAGGCCGCGCTGGAGCGCATCGCGCACCGGATGATGCTGCAACCGCAGTGGGTCGAAGACCGGGCCGAACTCGGCGCGGGAAGAAACTAGAACACGTTCCACTTCGCTGTGGCGGGGCGTATGTTCGAGTGATGAGCCGTATCGGAGACTTCGCTGATGACGACGCCGCCGCATGGATCGCCAAGTCACCCGATATCGGTGTGGCGATGGCCGGATTCACCCACGCCGTCTACACCAAGAACCGGCTGCCCATGCGAGTGCGTGAACTGGCCCGGATGGTGATCGCACTAGACAACGAGTGCGTCGTCTGCCAGAACACCCGGGACTCGGCGGGTATCGAGGCGGGCGTCGACGAAGACCTCTACGAGCATGCCGCGCAGTGGCGGACATTCCCGGGTTTCAGCGCGCAGGAACGCATCGCCGCGGAGTTCGCCGAGCGTTTCGCCGGCGATCACACCCGGTTGCGCGACGACGAGGACTTCTGGGCGCGGTGTCACGCGGAGTTCAGCGACGAGATGCTGACCGATCTCGCCCTCTCCTGCGCGATGTGGCTGGGTATGGGGCGCATGCTGCGCACCCTGGATATCGGCCAGTCCTGCAAGATCACCCTGTAGCCGGTAGCTGCCCGTAGCACAATGGCTGCTGTGACTACTCGGCAGCCCAAACCCCTTGCCGCGTCGATGATCGCCGGGTGGGAGGCCGACGGTGTCACCGCGGTCATCGGTACCGTCGTGAATCCCGCCGGTCTGACCCAGGCGAAGACCGTACCGTTACGGCGGGTCGCGGCATTTGCCGAACCAGGCCTCGGCGCAAGTCCGGTATGGCACGTGTTCGCCATCGACCAGACCGGCATCGTCTTCGGTGAACAGACCGGCGTGATCGGCGACCAGCGGGTGCGCATCGATACCGACGCGCTTCGCATCATCGGTGACGGACTGGCCTGGGCGCCAGGGAATTTCTTCAGCCAGGACGGCACTGTGGACCCGTACTGCAGCCGCGGCACACTGCAGCGCGTGCAGGCTCGGCTGGCCGCCGCCGGTATCGGCGGCCTGATCGGCCACGAACTCGAGTTTGTCCTGGTCGCACCGGACGGCGCCGCGCTGCCCTCGGCGCTGTGGGCGCAGTACGGGCTGGTCGGCGTCATGGAGTTCGAAGCGTTCGTGCTGGAGGTGATCGAGACGGCGGCCCGCTGCGGGCTGCAGATCGAGCAGCTGCATCCCGAGTACGGGGTCAACCAGTTCGAGATGTCGCTGGCCCCGGCCGAACCGGTGGCGGCGGCCGACCAGGTGATCCTGGCCCGGATGCTGGTGTCACGGGTGGCGCGCAGACATGGTCTGCGGGTCAGCCTTTCCCCGGTGCCCTTCGCCGGATCCGTCGGATCGGGCGCGCATCAACACGTCTCATTGACGCGGCGCGGTACCGCGCTGTTCTCCGGGGGCGCCGGCCCGCACGGTATGACCACGGACGGCGAATCGGCGATTGCCGGGCTGCTGTCCGGGCTTGCCCAGGCACAGGGCGTGCTGTGCGGTTCGATCCTGTCGGGCCTGCGCACTCAACCGGGTCACTGGTCTGGTGCACACGTGTGTTGGGGCACCGAAAACCGCGAAGCGGCCGTGCGCTTTCTGCTCGGTGGGCCGAGCAACCCCTACGGGGCGCACATCGAACTCAAGATCGTGGACCCGTCGGCCAATCCCTACCTGGCCTCGGCGGCCATCCTCGGGCTGGCGCTGGACGGGATCACCCGCGGCCTCCCGCTGCCACCCGAGGTCGACGTGGACCCGGCGAGCCTGGGCGATACCGAGCGGGCCGAGGCCGGCGTGCGCACCCTGCCCAGCCGGCAGTCCGAGGTGCTCGACGCGCTGGCGGATTCTGCACTGATCCGCGAGATCCTCGGCGACGCCGTGGTCGATGCCACCGTCGCGGTCCGCCGGTACGAGCAGTGCACCTTTGCCGATCTCACCGATGCCCAGCTCGCCGACACATTCCGGCTGGCCTGGAGTCTGTGATGGTCGATGCGGTAGCCGAACACATCGCCGCGGTCGGCTTGATCGACCACCACGTGCACGGCTACTGGTTGCGCACCGGGTCGCGGCAGGCATTCGAGAACGGGCTCAACGAGGCCAACACCGACCCCTTGGCCGCCTTCGATTCCGCGTTCGACACCCAACTCGGATTCGCGGTGCGCGCGCATTGCGCACCGCTGCTCGATCTCCCGGCGCACGCCGATGCCGAGACCTACTGGACGGCGCGCAGCATGGTGTCCGACGGCGAACTGGCGCAACGCTTTCTGCGTGCGGCCGGGGTCACCGACTGGCTGGTCGACACGGGGTTCGGCGACGGAGTCAGCGATCTGCCGACGATGGCCGGTACGGCCGAAGGCCGCGTCCACGAGGTCGTGCGATTGGAAGCCGTGGCCGAGCACGCTGCCGCCCAGCCGGGGGACTATGCCGAGGCCTTCGACGCCGAGCTCGCGCAGCGGTGCAGCACCGCCGTGGCCACCAAGTCCATCCTGGCCTATCGGGGTGGCCTGCGCGGAGATCTGTCCGAGCCCACCGATGGCCAGGTGCGGGAGGCGGCCCAGCGCTGGCGCGCGCAGGGTGGGCGGCGGCTGACCGACCGGGTGCTGCTGCGATTCGGGCTGCATCGTGCGCTGCGGCTGGGTAAACCACTGCAATTCCACATCGGCTTCGGCGACCGGGACTGCGATCTGGACGCGGCGAACCCGTTGCACTTGTTGAGCTTTCTGCGACAGGCCGGCGAGACCCCGGTGATGCTGCTGCACTGCTACCCGTACGAGCGGGAGGCCGGTTACCTGGCGCAGGCCTTCAACCACGTGTACGTCGACGGTGGTCTGGCGGTCAACTATCTCGGCGCCCGATCGGGGCCTTTCATCGCTCGACTGCTCGAGATGGCTCCCTTCCGGAAGATTCTGTACTCCTCGGATGGCTTCGGGCCTCCGGAGCTGCATTATTTGGGAGCTGCTCTGTGGCGCAAAGGAATTCACTCGGTGCTCGCCGGGTTTGTCGATGACGGACAGTGGAGTGCGGCCGATGCGGTGCGAGTGGTCGATCTGATCGCGCGCGAGAACGCGCGGCGTGTCTACGGATTGGAGTAGCCCCATGCCGGCAACCACCGGCTTTGCGACAGCCCTCACCTTCGTGTGGTTGGGCATGGTGGTGGCGATCTCGTTCGTCGAGGCACCGCTGAAGTTCCGGGCACCCGGTGTGACGTTGCAGGTCGGGCTCGGGATCGGCCGGCTGGTCTTCCGCGCACTCAACACCGCCGAAGTGGTGTTGGGCGTCGCGGTCGCCATTGCCCTGCTGCTGGGCGATCCGCCGGGCCTGGCGGTCACCGCACTCGTCATCGCCGGTCTGGCCCTGATCGTGCAATTGGCGGGCGTGCGGCCACAGTTGACCAAACGCTCCGATGCGGTGCTGGCCGCCGGCCCGGGCGGCGCGCCGCCGTCGCGGTCCCGGGCGCACTACGCCTATGTGGCGCTCGAGCTGGTCAAGGTGGTGTCACTGGTCGTCGCCGGGATCGTGCTGCTCGGCGGCTGATGTCGACCGCCGCCGCAATCGCCAGTACCGCCAGCAGAACGGCCAGCCACAGCCATCCACCGCTGGCGTGCACCCAGCCGGCCAGCAGGCTCTGTAGGCGTCCGGCGGCGCCGATCACCGGGTCCGCGGGGTCGCCGCCGGTGTGGAAGAGCCGAATCTCGTAGCTGCCGTAATAGGCGACGTATGCGCCGACCCCGACCAGCAATGCTCCGCTGATCTTGTTGACATACGGCAGGATTCGGTGGATCCGCTCCAACAGGGCGGAGCTGGCGAGGGCCGTGGAGACCGCCAGCGCCCCGACGATCACCGCGAAACCGCCCGCATACGCCAGGTATACCGGCACCCCCTCCTGCCAGGACCGCGCTCGGGCCGCACCCGCGGTCAGCGCGAGGAACGGCCCGACGGTGCACGACAGGGAGGCCAACGCGAACCCCACTCCGTAGCCGAGCATGGATCCGACCCGGGCGGTGGGCGCCCATCTCGACCCCGGCCGCACCGGAAGGCTCAGCGCTTTCCCGGCCAGCAGCCAGCCGCCGACGAGCATCAGGGCCGCACCGATCAGCACGGTGGCGAACGGCACGTACTGTTGCACCGTCGAGGCGACCGATACCGTCAACGTCCCGAACGCGGCGAACACCGCCACCACCCCGAGAGTCATGGCCGCGGTGGCGATCACCGCGCGCACCACCGCTTGGGTGGTGCCGCCACCGGTCCGGATGACCAATCCGAGGTAGCCGGGCAACATGGCAAACCCGCACGGATTGACCGCAGCAAGCAACCCGGCAGCGAACGCCACGCCGAGCAGATCGTCGCCCATCTAGGTGGTGAGCGCGCGGACCCGGTCCGTCAGATCCTGTTCCGACATCGCCGAGGTCGGATTGTTCACGAAGGTCGACGTCCCATCGGCGGTGACGAACAGGTAGGCCGGCTGCCATGGCACGCCGAACCTGGCCCACAGCGATCCGTCGGCGTCATTGAGGTTGGTGAAGCCCAGGTTGTAGCGCGCGGCGAAGGCCTGCATGGCGGCGACATCCGAGCGCGCCGCGATCCCCACGAAGGTGACCTCCGGGTTGGCCGCGGCCACCCTGCTCACGGTGGGCGCCTCCTGGTTGCAGAACGGACACCAGGGGGTCCAGAACCACAGCACGGCCGGTTTGCCCTCCAGGGCGGCGCCATCGAACGGGGCTCCGGACAGTGTGGTGGCGGTGAATTGCAGGCGGTCGTCGGCCACCGCGGCCGGGGCGCCCGCGAGGCCGAGCATCAGCCCGGCGGCGAACATTGCGGCCAACAGCGAGCGCCATCGTCGAACATGGGTGAACGGCACGGGGACCTCCGGTGGGATCGTTCTGGTCACCGGCGTGTC
Source organism: Mycobacterium sp. MBM (assembly GCA_021648845.1). Taxonomy (GTDB): domain Bacteria; phylum Actinomycetota; class Actinomycetes; order Mycobacteriales; family Mycobacteriaceae; genus Mycobacterium. Next base: position 31,207 of record JAKJHY010000017.1, read on the forward strand.
GCCGGGGGCTCAACGGGTATCACGTACCCGGTGGCCGTCCGGTTCGAACGTCGGCCGGATCGGTACGGTGCGGGCACACCGGCGACATCGGCGACACCGGGTGCATGGCGCGGGCGCGGATCCGCCCCCCGCGGTGCGGAATGAGAATGACTCCCTTGACCCGTGGCCGTTCCGGGGCCGCGCGGGTCGGTTCCAGGTCGACCCGGCGCAGCACCTCGCGCAGTACCACCGCCATCTCGACGAGTGCGAAATTCGCCCCGAGACACCGCCGATTGCCGCCCCCGAACGGCAACCAGGTGGTCGGGCCGAGGGTAGCGCCGAGCATCCGGGCCGGGTCGAATCGCTCCGGGTCGGTGTACTGCCCGCCGTCGTGATGTACCAGTCCGATTCCCGGTGCGACCATGACACCCGCGGGCAGCAGGTATCCGGCGACCTCGGTCGGCTCGGTGAGGATGCGCCCGACATCGAACACCACGGGCCGGATCCGCAGCACCTCCTTGCACACGGCGTCGAGGTAGTCGTCGGCGCCGGTGCGGGCGGCGCGCACCGCCTCCTGCAGGGCCGCCGGGTGTCGGGTCAGAAGCTCCAGAGCCCAGGCCAACGCGGTGGCCGTCGTATCGTGACCGGCGACCAACAGCGTCATCAACTGATCGCGCAGCTGGACATCGGTCATATCGCCGGCACGGATCATCATCGCGAGCGCATCGGTGCGCCCCGCCAGCTGAGGGTCGGCGCGGCGTTCGGCGATCTCGGCGTAGAGCAGACGGTCGGCCGCGCGCAGGCGCTCACGGAACGGGCGCCACGGTGCCAGCCGCTGCAGCCCGGGGGTGTTGATCGCCAGCGATTCCCAGGCGCCGACGCTGAGTAACTTGGGCATGACGGCGCGCAACTGGGCCAGCCGGCCGGCGTCGGTGGCGCCGATCACCGTCCGCAGGATCACCTCCAATGTGATCTCCGACATCCGCGGGGCCACCGCAAAGGTCCGCCCGACCGGCCAGCCGCTGATGTTGTCGGCGGCGATCTCGGCAATCAACCCGGTCTGGCGGGCCACCGCGTCGCGGTGAAAGGGCGCGAGCATGAGCCGGCGGCGGTCGCGATGCTCATCTCCGTCGACGACCAGTACCGAACTGGACCCGAGCAGGCCGGCCAGCATCGAGTTCGCCTCGCCGGCGTGAAAGACCGACGGGTCGCCACCGAACACCGTCTTGATATCCGCGGGGCGGGCCAGATAGACGATCGTGCCCAGCGAGGCCACCCGCAGCGTGAAGACATCGCCGTACCGGCGGCGGCAAGCCGAGACGAACCGGGGCCAGAACTTCATCAGCAGGCCGGCCTGTACGCCCGGCGGTAGCGGCGGCCCGGGCGGTAGCGGGGTCTCGGTCATCTTCCCGAGTGTATGGCGCGGACCGCGGTCCTCAGATCAGATTTGGTCGGTCGCGTCGTAAACCCATGACATGTCTGCGGTGGCGAAATCGGCGAGCCAGTTCGGTGGCGCGAAGTTCGCCAGCGCCGCCATATCCCAGTAGTCCTTCCACAGCGTGATGCGGTCGGCGATCACCTCGTGCACGGTGACGAAGCGCAGCTGCGCGACCTCGCCGGTGGGCCACGTCCAGGTCTCGGAGTGCTCGTACATCACGTTCGGCCCGTCGGCGACCAGCAGGCCGTCGTGATTCTGATAGGCGGCCAGTGCTTCCAGCCCGATCTTGAGTCGCTTGACGATGTCCTCGGGGCCACGCGCCGCGGCGGTCGGGCCTACCGGCATATCGGCGTAGATGCAGTCCGGTGCCAGATAGGTTTGCACCTGATCCCAGTCGCGCGCCGACAGCGCCCGCCACATCCCCAGCACCGTGCCTTCAGCCGACATGTGCCAAATCGCCTGTGCCGGTGGATAACGCGGGGGAGCGGTGCGCGGCCCGCAGGAAGCGGCCGGTGCGTTGGGTGCCGAGGATGTCGGTGGGTCGGCCGGTGCGATATACGACACGCCCACCCACCAGGACGGCGTCCACGGTCTCGTCGTTGCGGTTGACCATTCTGGACAACCCGCCGTAGAGGTCGACTGCCTCCTCGGTGTAGCTCTCCAGGGAGGAGTCCAGCCGCTCGGGATCCACGACGACGATATCGGCGCGGTCACCGATGCGCAGATGCCCGGCATCCAGGCGATACCAGTCGGCGAGTTCACCGGTGAGTCGGTGCACCGCCTGCTCTACCGTCATGAACGGATTCCCGGCGTTTTCGGCGTCCCGAACGTGTTTGAGCAGCCGCAGGCCCATGTTGTAGAACGCCATGTTTCGCAGGTGTGCTCCGGCGTCGGAGAATCCGAGTTGGATCCCGGGCTCGCAGGCGAGCTTCTTGAGCACCTCCGGGCGGTGGTTGGAGATGGTGGTGCGCCAGCGCAGCGCGCGACCGTGCTCGCATACCAGATCCAGGAACGCGTCCACCGGATGCACGCCACGGTCCAAGCCCACCTGCCCGAACGACCGGCCGATCACGGTGGGGTCGGGGCAGTCTACGATCTCGGCATCGTGGAAGTCGCGCTGCCACACCCGAACGCCGAAGCGATTTTCGTAGTCTTTGCGGAACTGCCTGCGGTACAACTCATCCCGCAGCAGATCGTTACGTTCCACCTCATCACGCAGGTGCAGTGCGGCCGCACCGGCGCCGAACTCCTCGAATACCACCAGATCGATACCGTCGGCGTAGACCTCGAAGGGGACCGGCAGATGTTGCCAGCGGAAGTTGCCGCCCAGCGCATTGATGGTTCTGGCCAGTGGTCCTAGCAGCCCGATCGCGTGCGGGTTGGCCTTGATGTCCGCCGCGGACAGCAGACTGGTCTTGAGTGGATTGCGCACAATTCCGAGCGACTGGGCCAGCTGCGACGCCAGGTTGAGCGGGTTCTGGATGTCCGGGCCGGACTGTAGGACCCGCCCGGTGCGGCGCAGTATGGACTTCAGCCGACGCAGTTCGCGCGGCCCGGCGTAGGTGGACGGTAGTGTTCGCGACCGACACACCTCACCGTCGATTTTGTCGAAAAGTAGTTGTTGCGAGGACATTCCGACGAAGCCCGCGTCGAGTGCCTCGGTGAGCATCGCTTCCATACGGGCCTGCTCGCGCCGGGTGGGCCGGTGCCGGCTGCGGGTGGCGCGGTCCAGGCCCATCACCGCGGTGCGCATATCGGAGTGGCCGATGAACGCGGCCACGTTGGGGCCTAACGGCAGCGACTCCAACGCCTGGACATACTGCTCGGCGCTGGTCCAGGTCTTGTGGCGATTCACGGTGTCGATCACGAACTGGCGGGGTATGGCCTCGACCCGGCCGAACAGATCTCCGGCGTCGGTGGCGCCGGCGTGCACCGTCGACAACGAGCAGGAGCCGAGCAGCACGGTGGTGACACCGTGGCGCAGTGACTCCGGTAGCGACGGTAGGCCCAGCACCTCGATGTCGTAGTGGGTGTGGATGTCCAGCATGCCGGGCAGCACCCACTTGCCGGTGGCATCGATGATCTGCGGGCAGTCCGTCTCGTCCAGTGCTTCGGCGCGCAGGGCGGTGACCTGTCCGCCCCGGATACCGATATTGCGCACCGCCGACGGTGCGCCCGTGCCGTCGAACCACCGGCCGCCGCGGATGATTGTGTCGTAGGTCACCCAGACATCAGAGCAGTGCGATCGGGGGGTGTCAACGAAAATCGTGAACAGATGTCAGAAGTTGTCTACTGGGCGGGCGCATAATCGGGTCCGTGACTCCGTTGCAGCGCTATATCGCCGAAGAGATCGCAACAGACCATGCCGACGGTCTGCTGTCCCGGCGGGAGGCGATGCGTCGGCTCGCGTTGCTGGGCATGGGTACCGCCGCAGCGACCGCCCTGATCGCGGGCTGCGCGCCGAGTTCTCCGAGTTCCCCGGCGCCGGAGCCGTCCATACCTGCCCCGCCGGCGGACGCGCCCCCGGGTATGGACACCGCCGTACAAACCACCCCGATCACCTGGGCCGGCCCCGACGGTGAGTTACAGGGCGCTTGGGCGCCGGCCACTGCACCCAAGGGTGCGATTCTGGTGATTCACGAGAACAAGGGTCTCAACGACTGGGTGCGCTCGGTCGCCGGCCGGTTCGCCGGCGTCGGGTACTCAAGCCTGGCCATCGACCTGCTGTCCGGCGAGGGCGGCACCGCCGCCTTCGCCGATCCCGCCGAGGCGACCGCTGCGCTGGGCAACCGCGCGCCCGAGCGCATGATCGCCGATCTGTCGTCGGGCATCGGTGAGGTCGCCGCCCGCACCCCCGGGGCGGCGGTGGCCGCAGTCGGCTTCTGCATGGGCGGCGGGCTGGTGTGGCGACTGCTGGCGGCGGGCAGCCCCGAACTGGCCGCGGCGTTCCCGTTCTACGGCCCGACCCCGGACAATCCCGACTTCGCCGGGTCCAAAAACGTCGCGGTGCTCGGCTTCTACGGGGAACTCGACCAGCGGGTCAATGCCACCGAACCCGTGGCCCGGGCCGCGCTGGAGCGGGCCGGGATGGTCCACGAACTGGTCACCGAGCCCGGCGCGAACCATGCCTTCTTCAACGACACCGGCGACCGCTATGACGCCGTTGCGGCCGCCGATGCGTGGCGTCGCACGCTGGATTGGTTATCGGTACACCTCGGCTGACCCTGCTCAGCCGTCACCCCAGCCGTCCGGGCAGTAGCCGTCGATATCGGTGAACCCGTATTCCCGTGCCAGCGTGACCGAGGTGACCGAACACTGATTCCAGCGGGCCCGCGCCTCGTCGGCGGCGATGGCCGCCACGCCGCGACCGACGAACCGCGGTGTCTCCGACTCGGCGAACCCCGGCGGGGCGCTCGGGTAGCCGTCATCGCGTCCGGAATGCAGCGCGGTGCGCCAGTTGGCTTCGGTCACCCCGTAGTTGTCCAGCATCATCTCCGAGCGCAACCAGCCCGGACTGACCGCCACGGCGGTGGCGCCGAACTGGCGCAATTCGTGTCCATGGCTGAAGGCGAGCCGGTTGATCGCCGCCTTGGCGAGATCGTAGAAAACCGACAGCCGGAACACCTCGGCATTGTATTCGCTTGTGCCGTCGGTGATCTCGACCAGTAGACCGCCGCGACGAGTAACCATCAGCGGCAGCAGACAGTGCGAGGTGATCAGGTGCGTCCGGACGCCGAGGTCGATGATGCGCAGGCCGGCATCGAGGTCGTGCTCCCACATCGGGCGTCCCCAGGTCGCCGGCGGACCCTTGAGCAGCTCCGCCCCCCAGATGTCGTTGACCAGGATGTCGATGGTGCCGTGCTCATGTCGGATACGGTCGGCCAGGGCGCGCACCTGGTCCGGCGCCAGATGGTCCACCTGCATGGACAGACCCCTGCCGCCGAGCGAATTCACCAGGGCCGCAGTATCTTCGATGGTCTCGGGGCGGTCGTAGTCCGACCCGCCGCGGCCCCGGACGCTGCTGCGCCCGGTGCAGATGACGGTCGCCCCGGCCTCGCCGAGGGCCGCGGCGATACCCCGACCGGCACCGCGTGTGGCGCCGGCCACGACGGCGACCCGGTCGCGCAGCGCCCCGGGGCCCGGAAATCCGGCCATGGACGCAAAGTATGCGCGCGGTTGTCCGGCCCCGTGGCCGAACCCGGCCAGCGCACATTCACCACCCGTTAACGTCCTGGTGGACCGGGCGTGTTCGGCCGCACATGGCCGACGGCTGTGATGGACGCATGCGTGTGGTCCAGGTCGCGAATTTCTACGGTCCGCGGTCCGGAGGGTTGCGGACCGCCGTCGACCGTCTCGGCGCCGAGTACACCGCGGCGGGCCACCAGGTCACCCTGGTGGTGCCCGGAGACCGCGCGGCCCGCCAGATCCTGGACTCGGGTGTCACCCGGCTCGCACTGCCGGCGAAGTTGATTCCCTTCACCGGCGGCTACCGCGCCGTGCTTCCGGGTCCGGTCACCGAACTGCTGACCGAACTTCGGCCCGATGCCCTAGAGGTATCCGACCGGCTGACTTTGCGCTCGCTGGGTGCCTGGGGCAGACGGCACGAGGTGGCGACGGTGATGATCTCCCATGAACGGCTGGACCGCCTGGTGGGGCAACTGCTGCCGGCACCCGCCGCCCGCGCCGTCGCCGATATCGCCAACCGCCGCACCGCGCACAACTACGACACCGTGGTCTGTACCACGTCGTTTGCCCGCGCGGAATTCGACAGGATCGGTGCCGACAATGTCGTCACCGTGCCGCTCGGGGTGGACCTCGATCAGTTCCATCCACGTCACCACAGCGTGCAACTACGCAGCCGGTGGGCCCACCCTGGACAGACACTGTTGGTGCACTGCGGCAGGCTCTCGGTGGAGAAGCATGCCCACCGCAGCATCGAAACTGTTGGTGCGCTGCGTGATTCGGGAGTCGACGCGCGCCTGGTGGTGGTCGGTGAGGGGCCGCTGCGGAGCCGGCTGCAGCGCCAGGCCGCCGGTTTGCCGGTGGACTTCACCGGCTACATCGGATGTCGCAACACGGTGGCCGGGATCCTGGCGTCCGCCGATGTGGCGCTGGCGCCGGGACCTCACGAAACTTTCGGCCTGGCCGCGCTAGAGGCCCTGGCGTGCGGCACACCCGCGGTGGTGTCACGGACCTCGGCGCTCGCCGAGATACTGACCGCCGACAGTGGGGCCACTGCCGACAACGATCCGGCGGCCCTCGCCGATGCGGTCGCCGCGGTCGTCTCCCGTCCCGAGGGGCAGCGCCGCAGCAGTGCGCGTCGCCGCGCCGAACAGTTCACCTGGCCGCGGGCGGCCGCCGGCATGCTCGATGTTCTCGGCCGCCGCTGACCCCCAAATCTCCCAGCCCGGCACGTCCGACGCCACGGTGCCCTACGATTCCGGGCATGACGGTCTGCGGCGTGGTGTGGCCTGGTGTGGTGATATCCGCGCTGCTGGTGGGGGTCATGAACGGTGCGGGTCCCGCTGTCGCCGAGCCGGAAGACCCGGGATGCGCCACCTCGCTGTCGTCGCCCCAGGTGATCGACGTATCCGGCACCGCCATGGTGTCGGCGTCGGTGTCGCCGGGCGCCTGTAACCGCGCCGAGCCGCAACTGCAGGTGGCCTGCCTGCAGATGGTGGGCGGCGCGGTGGCACCGGTGTGCGTACAGGCCGAGGGCCCGGGAACCGCGCGGGTGAACTTCGCCCCGTACACGCCCGGTGCCAGCTACGTGGCCACCGGCCGCAGCTGCGCCAACGCGGGCAGCCCACCGGTCACATACTGCCGGTCGGCCGGCCCGGTCACGGTTACCCCGTAGCAGCAGATCGCCTAGGCCGCAGGTGTCCAGCGCACCGGAAGCCGCTTGATGCCGTGGATGAAGGCCGATAGCAGCCGGTCGGGTTCGTCGTCCGCCGCCAGATCGGGGACCTGGCGGTGCAGTTCCTCGAAGGCCAGCGTGATCTCGCGGCGGGCCAGGTTTGCGCCGAGACAGAAATGAGCGCCGCCGCCGCCGAAGCCCAGATGCGGGTTGGGACTGCGCCGGACGTCGAACCGCCAGGGATCGGCGAAACGGGATTCGTCGCGGTTCGCCGATCCGTACCAGGGCGTGACCTTGTCGCCGGCGGACATGGCCACTCCGCCGAGCTCGGTATCGCGGGTCAAGGTGCGTCGCATATAGGCCACGGGCGAGGACCAACGGATGATCTCCTCCACCGCGGTCGGCGCGAGCGCCTCGTAATCCGCCCACCAGGTATCCCGTTGCTGGGGGTAACGGCTGAGCGCCGCGACACCGTGGCTGATGGCGTTTCGCGTGGTTTCGTTGCCGGCCACTACCAGCAGGATGAAAAACGACGCCACCTCCGCCGATGTCAGCTGCTCACCGTCGACGTCGGCGGCCACCAGTGCGCTGGTCAGGTCATCGCAAGGTTGCCTACGCCGGTCCTCGGCGAGCGCGGTGGCGTAGGCCCCGATCTCCATCGCCACGCGCGCAAACTCGTCGAAATCGGTGGTGAGGTCGGGATCGCCGAAGCCCAGGATGACATTCGTCCAGTGGAAGATCTTGTCGTGATCGGGCTCGGCGATGCCCATCATGTCGCAGATCACCTGCAGCGGCAGCGGCCCGGCCAGCGCCGCCACCAGGTCGGCGTGGCCGTCGGGATGCTCGGCGACCATGCTGGACACCAGGCGGCGAGCGCGCAGGCGCACGGATTCTTCGATGCGCGCGACCACCTTGGGGGTGAATGCGCTGCGCACGATATTGCGAAGCCGGCTGTGCCGCGGGTCATCCATCGCGATCATCGACCCGAAGTACTCGGCCAGCTCGGGCGTCTGGTCGCCGATGGTGATGTTCGGGCTGGAGCTGAACAGGTCGGGGTGTCGGCTCGCGAAATGCACATCGTCGTAGCGGCGCGACGCTGAAACGCGCGATCGAACGCTACGACGTCGATGTGGTGGGGCTGACATTGAGCCGCAACCAGCAGGCTCACGTGCAGAAACTGTTCGACGGTCTGCAGACCGGCCGGTCCCGCGAGGTGTTGCTGCAGGGCTGGGAGCAGTTCTCGGGTTCGGTCGACCGGATCGTGTCCATCGGTGCCTTCGAGCACTTCGGCGCCAGCCGGTACGACGACTTCTTCAAGATGGCCTATGCCGCGTTGCCGGCCGGTGGCACGATGCTGCTGCACACCATCGTCAAGCCCAGCGACGCGGAGTTCGCCGAGCGTGGGCTACCGCTGACCATGACGAAGCTCAAGTTCTTCAAGTTCATCATGGACGAGATCTTCCCGGGCGGAATGTTGCCGTTCGTGTCGGTGGTGAAGGAGCACGCCACCAGGGCCGGCTTCGAGGTGCAGCGCGTGCAGTCGCTGCGGCTGCACTACGCGCGCACCTTGACCATCTGGGCGGACACTCTGCAGGGGCGCCGCGACGAGGCCATCGCGATCCAGTCCGAAGAGGTCTACGACCGGTACATGCGGTATCTGACCGGCTGTTCGGAGCTGTTCCGAGACGGGTACACCGACGTCTGCCAGTTCACGCTGCACAAACCCTGACCGGCTACCGCGCAGCGTGCAGCGCGGTCCGTAGCTCGTCAGGCAGTGCACGTTTGGCCCAGTCGTCGGTCGATACGACGACGTATACGTTGCGCCCGCGCACGGCGACCCGCTCGATACCAGGCGGGTCGTCGGGCGCGGTGCGCAGCACCGTGAAGCCGATGGCGAAGCTGGTGGTACCGATATGGTCGCAGACGGCGTCCACCCGGACGCCGTCGCGCCAGCGCACGGACGCCAGATAGTCGATATCGCTGTGGACGACCTGGAAATCGACCCCGGTGGCCGTCAATCGGGGATAGTCGACGCCGTGTTCGGCGAGCAGCGCGGTGCACGCCTCGTCGAACCAGGTGAGGTAGTGGCCGTTGAACACCACGCCCTGCTGGTCGATCTCGGCGTATCGCGGGACGATTCTCAGTGAGCTCACGGCAGTCACCCTGCCCGACGGGGCGCTGCACGGCTAGCATCGTGCGGTGATCTCATCCGCCCCGGAACCGCAATGAGTGCGCCCACCCTCGTCACGGTCGACGAGATCAGGGCAGCGGCGGATCTGTTGCGCGGCAGCGTGATGCGTACTCCGCTGATCCCGGCGCCGTGGGCCGATCCGCACCGGCCGCTGTGGATCAAACCGGAGAGCCTGCAGGTGATCGGCGCGTTCAAGGTGCGTGGTGCATTCAACGCCATCGGCCGGATCGATCCGGAGGTCCGCCGCCGGGGCGTCGTGGCGTACTCCAGCGGTAACCACGCCCAGGCAGTCGCCTATGCGGCGGCCCGCTTCGGAATCGACGCGCACATCGTGATGCCCGAGGAGACACCCCCGGTGAAGGTGACGCGGACGAGGGACCACGGTGCCCGCGTCGTGCTGTGCGCGGCAGGCCGTCGCGAAGCGGTCGCGGCGCAACTGGTCGAGGAGACCGGCGCCACCTTGGTGCCGCCGTTCGATCACCCGGACGTGATCGCCGGCCAAGGCACCATCGGGCTGGAGATCGCCGAGGATCTACCCGAGATCGGGACGGTGCTCATTCCGGTCAGCGGTGGTGGGTTGGCCGCCGGGGTCGGCACGGCCATCCGGGCACTGTGCCCGGATGCCCGAATCTTCGGGGTGGAGCCGGAACTGGCGGCCGACACCCTGGCCGGTCTGCGCCAGGGCAGTCGGGTGGACATGTCGATCGAGGACCGTAACCGCACGATCGCCGACGGCCTGCGGTCGCAACCGTCGGAACTCACCTTCGCGCACCTGCAGCATGTGCTGACCGATGTGCTGACCGTCTCCGAAGACCAAATCCGTTCTGCAGTAGCCGAATTGGCCGTACGTGCGCGGTTGGTCAGCGAGCCCAGCGGTGCGGTTGCGCTGGCCGCCTATCGGCGACACCCGACGCCACCGGGTGCGACGGTGATCATCCTGTCCGGCGGCAACATCGAGGCCGGCATGCTGGCCCAGATCGTCGCGCAGTCACCAATAGCCGGGGTTGACCAAGGGCACTGACACCGCGCAGCCCAGGTGCGCGCAGTGCGTCCAGGCGTCCTGTTCGGCGGCCGCTTTGAGGCGACGTCGCCGACCGGCCCACCCGCATGAGCAGGTTGCGGTGGAATGGCCGAAGCCGCGGTGGTAGACGTAGACCGTCCCAAGCCGGGTGGGTCCGGCGAACAGGTCTTCGAGCAGCATGGACTTCATCGTGTATTTCTCCTTCGTCGACCTGACCTCGGTGTCATGGTGACGTGCTGGCGCTGTTCGATTCTCCGCCCGGCCGCACCGCTTTGACGGGACCTACGGGTCACGAGTCGGCGCAGATCCCGTCACCGCGAAGTAACCGGTCGCTGGGCCTCTACCCCGGCCGCTGTGTTGCCAAACGTGGCTGCTGCGCACGTAATTGACACTAGGGTAGGTTGCTGTACTAGTGCACGCCCGACATCAGGCGGCTGATCCGTCCGGTGCCCGCCAACACCAGCGTGCCGACGCCGATCGCCACCAGGCCGAGGATGCCGAAGTAGGCGAACTCATGTGCAGGGTCGTAATAGCCGGCCAGTACCCCGGACATCGATGTCCCGAGTCCGACCGAGAAGAAGTACAACGCCATCATCTGCGCCCGGAACGCCTCCGGGGCGAGTTGGGTCGTCACCGCCAGCCCGATCGGCGAGATCATCAACTCGGAGACGGCGAAGCCGGCCATCACCGCGACCACGAACAATGCCGGCACCGCGCGCCCGGTGGTGCCGGCGAACGGCAGGAACAGCAGGAAGGCCGCACCCATGCCGATCACGCCGTAGGCGAACTTGCGCGGGGTGGTCGGTGCTCGCTGGCCCAACCGGGTCCACATGGTCGCGAACAGCGGCGACAGCGCGATGATCCACACGGGCTCGATCGAGCCGATCCAACTCGACGGGGCCGTCCAACCGAAGATCGACCAATTCATCCGTTCGTCCGAGTACACCGCCAGGACCGTGAAGATCTGCTGGAACAAGGACCAGAACACGGCATTGGCGATGAACAGGGGAATGAAGGCGCGGACGCGGGTGCGTTCCAGCGGGCCGACCTTGGGGCTTGTCAGCAGCAGTGCGAAATAGCCGATGGCGGCGACGATGATGACGCCGGTGGTCACCTGTGACAGGTTCGCCAGCCGCACGAGTCCAGTGGCGAAGGCGATCACCGCGACGGCGACGATGCCCACCCCGGCCGCAGCGGCCGGTAGAATGCCGCTGCGCGGCAATGGATTTGGCACATTGCGACCGTGATCGCCCAGATTGCGCCGGAATACCACGTACTGGGTGAGCCCGAGTGCCATGCCGATCGCGGCGGCGCCGAATCCATAGTGGAATCCCACGTGCGTCTGGAGCAGGCCGGTGATCAGTGGCCCGACGAACGCGCCGAGGTTGATGCCGAGATAGAACAAGGTGAAACCACCGTCGGCGCGCGCGTCACCCTTGTCGTACAACGTCCCCAACAGTGACGAGGCGTTCGCCTTCAGTGCGCCGGAGCCGAGTGCGACCAGCACCAGGCCCGCCGCGACACCGGTGATCCCGGGCAGCACGGCCAGCGCGATGTGTCCGAGCATGACGACCACGCCGCCGTAGAAGACGGTGCGCTCCATGCCGAGCACGCGATCGGCGAGCCAGCCGCCGAGCACCGTCGACAGATACACCAGTCCGCCATAGGCGCCGACGATCCCGGTCGCGGTCGTCTTGGACAGTTCGAGGCCACCCTCGGTGGCCGAGTAGTACAGGTAGTACCCCAGGATGGTGAGCATCCCGTAGAAGGAGAATCGCTCCCATAGTTCGACACCGAACAGGTTGGCCAACCCGATCGGGTGACCGAACAGTGTGCGTGCCGCCCGTTGATTCGTCTGGCCCCCGGCCTCATCCGCCCCAGTCATGACGGTCACCTTTCCATGTCCGGCCGGACCTGCCGGGTCATCCGGGGATCGGAGCGCACCGACCCGATGTGCGGCAAATGCCGAAAGGGACTGGAAGATCGTTTTTACCGAATTCAGCTAATTCTCGGGCGGCAGGTCTCGGCGCTCGGGTGGGTTACCGGCCGCCGCGCAGGTAGTCTCAGCCCGATAACGGGACGGTGGCTGCATCGTCACGACGCGGTTGCCTGCGTGCGGCCGAAGAGGGTCCGAAGGGGTACATGTGGACGCGGTGCTCGGATTGTCGATGACACCAACGTCGCTGTCCGTGGTGATCGTGGGCGGCGGCGACGAGCCGGTTGGCTCCGGCAACAGCGTTCTCGAGTTGCCGGCTCAGGGGGCCGACGGACGATCGAGCACCGCGCGGGCCACCGCCGCGGTCGAGGCGATCGCGGCCACGCGCGGCGAGCGACTGACGTCCATCGGTGTCACCTGGAGCGACGATGCGGATGCCGAGGCGTCGCTGTTGATGTCATCGCTGACCGAATCAGGTTTCGACAATGTGGTCCCCGTTCGGCTGCCCGAGGCCACCGAGGCGCTGGCCCGCGGGATGGCCGAGGTCATCGACTGCCGCACCACCGCGGTGTGCGTCATCGAACCCGACACCGCGATCGCCCTGATCGTGCATGCCGATGACGGTGCGGTGCAGACCGCGGTCAATCACGGCATCGATTCCGACGAGAGCTTGATCGGCTGGCTCAGCACGGTGTTCGCCCGGGCCGATTGGCAGCCCGAAGCTCTGGTGCTGGTCGGCTCGGCCGGGGGATTCGACAGTGTGCACCCAAGGCTGGAAGAGGCACTCTCGGTTCCGGTCTTCGCGCCGGCCGAGGCGCCGCTGGCACTGGCCCGTGGCGCCGCACTCGCCTCCACACACAATGCCGGGCTGCCGCTGGATTCTGCCCCGTTGTTCTCCTCCGCCGGCAGCGGACGCCACGCCGCGGCCGTACCCCGGATTTCGCCCTCGCGCGTGTTCGCCGGTCTGCTGGTCGCCGGCGTGGTCAGCTTCGTGGTGTCGGGGTCGGTGGCACTCGCCGTCCAGCTGTCTCCGGCCGGGCCGGGCGAGCCGGGCCCGGCTGCCACCGCCGAGCGCATCGTCAACGAGGCTCCGGTCGTGCGACCGAGCGCCAGCGTTGCGCTCCCGCCGCCGCCGCCCGCGGCTCCGGTCGTTCCCGACCTTGTCGAAGCCGTCGCACCGGTGGTCGAGACTGTCGTGGAATCGGCACCGCCGCCGGCGCTGGAACCCGTCATGGACACGGCGCCCGCCGGGGGTCCCTATGTGCTGGAGGAGCCCGCTGCGGCGCCACCCCCGCCCGTGGTGGCGCCACCCACCGAGGCCGGCCCGCCTCCGGTCGTCGGCCCGGTCTACGACCAGCCGAAGAAGCCGCTGTTGCAGCGCATCAGGGATCGGCTGCGGATCGGCGGTGACGAGCAGGCTCCGCCGCCGATCATCATGAATCCGCCGATGGGCTGAGCCGCGGTTGCCACGGCTGGCTAACACTTCCCGCTCCGGGCACGATCTACCATGTAGTACATAAGCCAGGTCCGGATGTCCGGCATCAGGGGAGGTTCGTGAACTTGCGCAGAAATCTTGGGATCGTGCTCGCCATGGCGGGCGTCGCGACGCTGGCCCTGATGGGCTCAACCGCCACCGGTGTCGCGGCGGTGTCCACCCCGCCGCCGGCGGTATCGGTGTCACCGGCGGCCGGTGAGGTGGTCGGGGTGGCCTATCCGGTGACCGTGGCCTTCGCCGATCCGGTCCGCAATCGCGTTCAGGCCGAACGCGGTATCACGTTCTCGGCCGACACCGTCCCGGCCGGCACTTTCGACTGGCTGGACGATGCGACGGTGCGCTTCACCCCGTCGGATTTCTGGCCGGCGCATTCGACCATCTCGGTGCGGGCGCTCGGTTTCAAGTCGTCGTTCGAGACCGGCGCGCAGGTGGTTGGGGTGGCCGATATCAGCGCCCACACCTTCACGGTGAGCATCGACGGTGTGGTCGCCAGGGAAATGCCGGCATCAATGGGCAAATCCGGGTTCGCGACCCCGGTCGGCCGGTTCACCGCACTGGAGAAGCAGAGTGTCGTGGTGATGGATTCCCGCACCATCGGCATTCCGCTGGAGGATCCCGAGGGCTACAAGCTCACGGTGTACGACGCGGTGCGCGTCACCTGGGGTGGCGTGTACGTCCACGGCGCACCCTGGTCGGTGGGTTCGCAGGGATATGCGAACGTCAGCCACGGCTGCATCAATCTGAGCCCCGACAATGCCGACTGGTACTACAACAACGTGCATATCGGTGATCCGATCATCGTGCAGGCCTGAGCTTTTCAGATGGCGGCATGCAGATTGCGTGCGGTGGGTGAGGTGTCGACGGCCGTCGGATCCGGGTAGGTGCCCAGCAGTCGATCGGCGGTGCCACTGCTGGTGACGGTGAACCAGTAGTGCTCGTTCTTGAAATGGTGTTGCCGGTGGTTGCGCCAGACCGACCGGTAGACAGCGGTTTTCGGGCGGTAATCGGTGTGGATCAGGTAATGGCACCATTCATAACCGAGGCCGAGCAGTGCCAGGAACGCCAGGAACGTCAGACCACGGCCAAGGTTGGGGAACGCCAGCAGGGCGATCGCCACGGCCGACGGCAGTACCCACAGCAGCGACTGCCACGGGATGAACACCAGCGCCACGTCGCGTGGTTCGACGTGGTGAGCCCGATGCTTACGGGAGAGCAGCGGATCGACCGGGCGGCCCACGATCCGCCGCGGCCGCCAGTGCAGGATGAGCACGTGGATCACCCATTCGGCGAAAGGGAACACTGCGAGCATCACCAGCGGCACCGCGGCATCGGTCAGCTGCCAGTCAACGGCGGCCAGGCGGGCGGACGCCGCGGCCAGCAGCGTGGCGCCGAGCATCCACGGCGTCGGGTGGCGTAAGAACTCCAGACCGGCGTCGGCCAGCGTGACACCTCGGCGGGAACTCATCGGCGGTCCTCCAGTTCGGTCAGGGCGCCCAACAGGGCGGTGGTGGCGGGTTCCAGCAAGTCGCGGGCCGCTGCCGTGGCTGCCTCGGAGTCGCCGCGGCGCACGGCCTCGGCGATTGCCCGGTACGCCTCGGGGCGGCCGACCTCTGCGGCCATCATGGCCGCCAGCGCCGGCAGGGCGGGTTCATAGGTCGCGCGCAGCGTGTTGTACATCAGACGAAATGCGATCGATTCGGCGCCGTCGACGAGATGGTCCCAGAAGGTCAGCGCGTGCCGCTGTCGCTCGACGGGGTCGGGATCGTCGCTGAGGGCGTCGATCGCCGCCCCCAGCAGGTCGGCCAGCTCCGGGCCGCGCCGTGCCGCGGCGAGTTCGGCGACCTTGGGGCCGTTGTGCAGCCGGGTTTCCAGGATGGAGCGCACGACGGCGATATCGAGCTCACCGGCCTGGAACAGCAGCCGGGGGAGCAGGTCCAGGCCAGCATGCCTGCGGAAGTCACGCACCGTGGTGGTGTCGCCCTGGCGGATCTCGACCAGCCCCGCGGCGGTGAGTCGTTTGAGTGCCTCGCGAACCGCGGGGCGGGACACCCCCAGCACCTCGGCGAGGCGACGCTCGCTGGGCAGCGCGTCGCCCGGTTTCATCTCACCGCTGAGCACCTCGGTGACGATCTGGTCGAACACATCCTCGGGGACCGAGCGCCGGTTGACCGGTTGCAGTGCCATGGGAAGACCATCGCATCAACCAGGTAAGAGGTCAAGTGGTCAGACCAGTACGCCGGGGCTTGTGTCAGCGCAACGCGGCGGCGGTAGCGTCGTCGGCGGGCAGGAACGCCTCGATGCTGAGTTCGGCGGCGGTCAGGTCGAGGGCGGTGCCGAAGGTCGTCACGGTGGAGATGAAGGTGAGCGGCTGGCCGTCCGGGCCGATCAGCTCGAGCGGGACCGCGACGCCGCCGAGATCGGTGCCCGCATCCAGACCGCCCGGATAGGACTCGATCTCGGCGAGCAGATCGGCCGACTGCACCGACCCACTCGCGGCCGCCTCCCGTCGCAGGCGCCCGATGACGTGGTGGCGCCACTGCGCCAGGTTGCGGATCCGGGGGGCCAAACCGTCGGGGTGCAGGGCAATTCGCAGCGCGTTGGGCTGTGCCAGCAGGTGCGCCGCCACCCCGTCGAGCATGATCGCCGCTCCGGCGTTGACCTGCACCACATTCCAGCCGCGGTCGACGGCCAGACATGGACAGGGGTTGTACGCGTGGAGAACTCGCTCGAGGCCGGCCCGCACCGCCGACATCCCGGGATCGGCCAAGGTCCGTTCGGAGTATGCGGGTGCCAGCCCCGCGGCGAGCAGCAGTTGGTTTTGTTCGCGGGCCGGCACGCCGAGGGCTTCGGCGAGCCGCAGCACCATGGTCCGGCTGGGTGATGAGCGGCCGGTCTCGATGAAGCTGAGATGCCGGGCCGACACCTCGGCCGCCAGCGCGAGGTCGAGCTGACTCAGCCGTCGGCGTTGCCGCCACGCGCGCAGCACCGCACCGAACGGGGGACCCTGCAGCTGAGTGTCGGCCACCGGGTCAGTGTCGACCACAACCGGCCGCGGCACCATTACCTCTGCGGTAATTGCGACGACGACCTGTGCGGACGAGCGTGACGGGTATGGACGAGAGCCGGCGATCGACTGTTCCGCGGTGGTTGCGCGCGGTAATGCGGTGCGACCGAGCCGGATCCTCCTGGTTTGTCGGCACGGGCTTCTTCTTCGCACCGGCACTCGCCGTGCTGTCACCGTGGCCGGCCCTGACCACCGTGCTGTGGACCGCCATCGCCCTGGCCGGGCTGTGGCTGGGGCTGCTCGGCATCGCCATGGCCACCGGCCTGGCCATCGTGTTGCGGCGCGACGGCGAGATCGACGACGACTACTGGCGCTCGATCCTCGACTACCCGGCGGCACCCGGTGTCAGTGCGCGACAGGCTGCTTCGCCGCACCGGCGTAGTCGACCTGCCAGTGCTTGATGCCGTTGAGCCAGCCCGAGCGCAACCGCTGCGGTTTCTCCAGCGGGGTGAGATCGGGCATCGCGTCGGCAATCGCGTTGAACATCAGGTCGATGGTCATCCGAGCCAGGTTCGCGCCGATGCAATAGTGCGCGCCGGTGCCGCCGAATCCGACGTGCGGGTTCGGATCGCGAAGGATGTCGAAGGTGAACGGATCCTCGAAGACATCCTCGTCGAAGTTCGCCGAGCGGTAGAACATGACCACTCGCTGGCCCTTCCTGATTGTCACGCCGCCCAGTTCGGTGTCCTGTAACGCCGTGCGCTGGAAGGACGTGACCGGGGTGGCCCACCGCACGATCTCGTCGGCGGTGGTGGCGGGGCGGTCCCGCTTGAACAGCTCCCACTGGTCGGGAAAGTCGGTGAACGCCATCATGCCCTGGGTGATCGAATTGCGGGTCGTCTCGTTGCCCGCGACGGCCAGCAGGATCACGAAGAAGCCGAACTCGTCGTCGGAGAGCTTGTGTCCCTCCACATCGGCCTGCACCAGCTTCGTCACCAGGTCATCGCCCGGATGGGCCGACCTTTCGGCCGCCATCTGCATGCCGTAGGTGATCAGTTCCACCGATGCGCTGATCGCGTCGTTGTTCGCGAACTCCGGATCCTGGTCGCCCACCATCTGATTGGACCAGTGAAACAGCTTCATCCGGTCTTCCTGCGGTACCCCCATCAACCCCGCGATCGCCTGCAGGGGCAACTCACAGGACACCTGTTCGACGAAATCTCCTCGTCCCTCGGCCAGGGCGGCCTCGGCGATCTGGCGGGCCCGCTCGGCCAGATCTGCCCGCAGCTGCTCGACCGCCCGCGGCGTGAACGCCCGCGAGACGATCTTGCGCAGATGAGTGTGGTGCGGGGCGTCCATGTTCAGCAGCACGAACTTGCCGGAGTCGATCTGCTCGCGCACCGTGCCGTCCTTGTAGCGGGGCAGTGCGGTCTTCTCCAGACTGGAGAAGACATCGCTGCGCCGCGACACCTCCTTGACGTCCTTGTGCTTGGTGACCACCCAGAAGCCACCGTCGTTGAATCCGCCCGCGCCGTGCGGTTGTTCGTTCCACCAGATCGGGGCCACCTTGCGCATCTGGGCCAGTTCGTCGACCGGCAGTCGCTCGGCGTAGATGTCGGGATCGGTGAAGTCGAATCCGGCAGGAAGGTCGGGTGTCGGCATCGCGCAAACCTCCGCGGTAGTCACTGGTGTCGCTATCGCATTGCTACACCAGAGGGGCACCCCGCGTCCTCAAGTCCGACATCCTTGAGTCGGACACGTGACCGAGGTCGGTGAGAAAAACCCACACCAAAGTCACAGCAGCCGCATCTGTAACGAATCGGGGGCCAGGACGGAACATCTAGAGAGCACAGTTCGTCAGAAGGGAGCGTCGGCAATGAGCGATATCGCAGCCAGACTGCTGGGCCTGGCCGTGGGCGGTGGGTTCGCCGCACTGGTGTTCGCATCTCCGGCCGCCGCCGAACCCGCGCCGCCGCCTCCTCCCGCGCCGGCCCCGGTGGTGGACGGCACCGTGGTGCAGGCCGCTCCGGAGGGGGTGCCGCATCTACCGAGCCCGGACGCCCTACCCCCGGGGTCGACGATGGATCCCACCGTGATGGCGGGCGCGGAGTCACCGAACGTGAGCTACCTGCGGGATCTTTGGCACGCCGTGCAGAACCGGGAGCTCAGCGGCAGGGAAGCCCTGTTGCTCGGTATCTCGCAGCGCAATCTGAACACCCCGATCCCGGCGCAGGCCCCGGGACCCAATGTGCCGATCACCCCCGCCGATCCCGCCGTGGCGCCGCCCGTGGCGCCGGCCGCGCCGCCCGCTGCAGTCGTCCCCTAGGAGCCTCGGCCGACAACGCCGGATACGCGATATGGCCGTCCCCGACGTATCGGGAACGGCCATATCGTGAGTCATTGCTGCGAGTGGTCTACACCGAAGCCGCCTCGTTGAGCTCGTTGAGGGTGTTGGTCGACTCCAGGTACTCCTGCACCCAACGCTCGATCACCGCGGCGGTCTTCTCCACCTTGGTGAACTGACCGACGACCTGACCGATGGGGTTGAACGCCACGTCGATGGTCTGGTCGGGGAACTTGTGCGTGGCGGCCACGGCCATACCGGAGACCATGTACTGCAGCGGCATGCCGAGGGGCTCGGGATTGCCCGGGGTCTGCCAGGCGTCGGTCCAGTCGTTGCGCAGCATGCGGCACGGCTTGCCGGTGAAGGAGCGGCTGCGCACGGTATCGCGGCTGGAGGCCTTGGCGTAGGTGGCCTGCTGAACGGGGGTGTTCTCGGCCTCCTCGACCATCAGCCACTGTGACCCGGTCCAGGCGCCCTGGGCCCCCATGGCCAGCGCGGCCGCGATCTGGTGTCCGCTGCCGATACCGCCGGCGGCCAGCACCGGCCGCGGGGCGACCTCCTTGACCACCTGCGGCCACAGCACGATCGAGCCGACCTCACCGCAGTGCCCGCCACCCTCGCCGCCCTGGGCGATGATGATGTCGACATCGGCCTCGGCATGCTTGCGCGCCTGGGCGGGCGAGCCGCACAGCGCGGCGACCTTGCGGCCGCTGTCGTGAATATGCTTGATCATGTCCGCAGGCGGGGTGCCCAGCGCGTTGGCGATGAGCGTGACCTTCGGGTGCTGTAGCGCGATCTCGACCTGCGGCGTCGCGGTGGCCTCGGTCCAGCCCAGCAGTTGCAGCGCGTTGTCGTCGAGGTCACCGGTGGGCACACCGTGGTCGGCCAGCAACTTCTTGGCGAACTCCAGATGTTCCTCGGGTACCAGCGCGTTCAGGGTCGATTTCAGCTCATCGGCCGACATGTCGGCATCCATGCCCTCGTACTTGTTCGGGATGACGATATCGACGCCGTACGGGTGGTCGCCGATGTGCTCGTCGATCCAGTTCAGTTCGACCTCGAGCTGCTCGGGGGTGAAGCCGACCGCCCCGAGCACGCCGAACCCGCCGGCCTTGCTGACCGCGACCACGACATCGCGGCAGTGGGTGAAGGCGAAGATCGGGAATTCGATACCCAATTGGTCGCAGAGGGGAGTGTGCACGCAGGCTCCTAGGTTGGGCGATCGCAAATCGCAGACTGAAACGTGTTCTAGTTTAGTATCCCGACCCGGGATTTCTGCAATGCCCGCCAGGGCATTCGTCGGTATTGCGGCAAATGGCGTGCGAGAATGTCATTACCGATTTTCGGAAATTCGATTAACAGCGGCCGTATTCGCGATCCTGGGGAGTGCCACGATATGAAGGATTGGCTGGCCAACTCGTTGGTGTTGGTGTCGGACTACCGGGTGCCCGATCCGAGTGCGGTCTGGCCACTGCTGCAGCGCCGCACCGATGTCCTGGCCGAGATGGGTGTGCACCACGTACTGGTGTACACCTCGACAACGGATCCCGAGCGTGTTCTGGTGATTCTCGGGATTCATGCCCACGAACCGGTGCTGGAGCTGCTGCGCTCCCGGGTGTTCTTCGAATGGTTCGACGCGGTGGGCGTCCAGGATCTACCCGCGGTCTTCGCCGGTGAACTGTTCGAGCGGATCGATTTCGACAGTCCCGGTTCGGCGGCCGATGACCACCCGGCCCCGCCGGTAATGGTGTCCATGATCACCTCGGTCGCCGATATCGCGGCGCTCAACAACCGGGTGCGGGGGGCGGCGCAGGCATTCCACGCCTCGGGCGTCCAACGCTTCTGGAGCTTTCGCGCGCTCGACGATCCGCACGAGGTGTTGATCCTGCAGCAGATCCATGACGAACTCAGTGCCCGGCGCTGGTTGCACGATTCCGACGACGCGGCCGCCTGGCTCGCCGAGGCCGGGGTGGGCGCCTATCCGCCGGTGTTCATCGGCCAGTTCCAGCAGATGATGCGCATCGAGGGCTGATGTTCGTCTGCCTGTGCAATGGCGTCACCAGTCACGAGGTGGTCGAGGCCGTGGACCGCGGTGCCGCCACCACCAAGCAGGTGGCTGCGGCCTGCGGGGCCGGCGCCGACTGTGGGCGATGCCGACGCACGGTGCGCGCGATCATCGAATCCCGGGGGCGCGGGACCACCACCGCCGATCCTCATCGGAACTGACCCGCAGCACCGGCCAGCCGTTCCGTGCCGCCGCGGCCGCCAGGCCCGGCCGGGGATTGACTGCTGTGGGGTGTCCGACCGCATCGAGTACCGGCAGATCCTCGGTCCCGTCGGCATAGCAGAAGCTCGTCGCCAGATCGATACCGTGTGCGTCACTGAATTCCATCACGGCCCTTGCCTTCTGGCGTCCCCAGATGATGGGTCTGACGATCTGGCCGGTCAGTCGGTCCTCGGCGTCCACCTCGAAGTGGTTACACAACACGTGCTCGATGCCGAGATGGCGGGCCACCGGTCCGGCGTGCATCGTCAGCGCCGAGGAACTCATCGCCACGGTATGTCCGCGCTCCTGGTGGGCGGCGACCACCTGCGTCATCACCGGGAAGAGCCGGGTGGCGATCCTGGTGGTGAACAATTCGTCGCCGAGTGCCTCCAGATCGGCCAGTGGTTCCCCAGCGAGATAGCCCGCCGCGCGCTGCAACAGTCTCGCGAATTGCATCCGTCCGAGCTTGTAGCGCACGCTCGCCTCGAAGATTCCGGACAGCTCCCCGAAGCCGGATTGCCCGTTGCGGATGCGATGGCCCGCATGGACGGTCGCGGTGAACCCGCGCACCAGGGTGCCGTCGAGATCGAAGAACGCGCCGATACCGGGGCCCGGCGGGCTCTCCCGTATGGCGGGCAGCGGGTCGCTCACCCTTCCATTGTGCAAGCCACCCGGACTAGGTCGGATAGACCAAGCCCCGGCCGGTGCCCAGCGGCAGATCTAGGGTGGTGCGGATACCCGGTGCGGCGGCCACCACGTCGGGGATGGCATTGACGATCCGGCCGGCCGCGGCCAGGATAGCGGCGTAATTGTGGTCGCCGCGGCTGCTGGTCGGGCAGATGTCGACGACGTAGGACGGCTCGCCGGTGATTTCCACCCGGTAGGAACCGCCCGGCTGCGCGGGCTGAGCCCAGTCCGGGCGCAGATCCTCGCGCACCCGGGTGATGTGTTCGACGACGATCACCGGCTTGCCACCGACCATCCCGTTGATCTCGAAGCGCATCGCGGCCACCGTGCCCTTGGCGATGACGCCGGTGGCAACCGGGATGTCTTCGGGAGCCGGCTCCAGTTCGTAGTGCTCGGTGATCTCGTCGAGCTCGACACCCAGCCCGGCGGCCAACATCCGGATCGCCGTACCCCATGCCGCGGCCAGGACGCCGGGGAGAAACAGCATGCCGGGCTGGTCGAGGGGGTTGCCGAACCCCATCACGATCGACATCACCTCGGTGCCGTCGTAGGTGGCGTAGTCGGCGATCTCCATGGTCTTGACCTGATCGATGCGCTGGCAGGTGCTGGCGATCGCGAACGGCACCAGGTCGGTGGCGAACCCGGGGTCGACACCGGTGATGTACACACTCGAGTTGCCCAGTTGCGCGGCGTCTTGCACCCGGGTGATGGCTTTCTCCGGCATCGCGCCCCACGGGAACTGCAGTCCGCCGGGTGCCGAGCCGACCACGTTGACCCCGGCCGACAGTGCCGCGATCACGTCGCGGGTCGCCTCGACGGGGCGGGTGTCGCCCATCGCGCAGTAGACCAGGCAGTCCGGCTTCGCCGCCAGCGCGTCCGCGATGCCCAGGGTCGCGGTCACTCCGGTGGCGGTGTCCAGGCCGGCGAGTTCCCCGGCATCGATACCGACTTTGGCCTCGGTGGACGTACCGACCGCGACCAGGTCGAATCGGGGATCCTGAATGAGCTGGATCAAGGCCAGTCGGCCGCAGTTGCCGGTGCCGACGAGTGCCACGCGAATGGCCATACAGATCTCCTCAGGGTGTTTGGTCTGATCGCAGTATGCGTGGGCCGGCTGCAAATTGGAACAGGTTCTAGTTTATTTCGGGGTTGAGGTAGCCTGACGCCCCATGGGACGCGTGGACGGAAAAGTTGTACTCATCAGCGGTGGCGCACAGGGGATGGGCGCCGCGCACGCCAAGATGCTCATCGACGAAGGCGCCAAGGTGGTGGTCGGCGACATCCTCGATGACAAGGGCGCGGCGCTGGCCGACGAGCTCGGCGACTCCGTGCGCTACGTCCACCTCGACGTCACCGATGCCGAGCAGTGGGCGGCGGCGGTCGACACCGCCGTCGAGACCTACGGCAGCCTGACCACCCTGGTGAACAACGCCGGCATCGTCGCGCTCGGCAAGATCGGCCAGTTCGACATGGCCAAGTGGCAGAAGGTCATCGACGTCAACCTGACCGGGACATTCCTCGGGATGCAGGCGGTCGTCGAGCAGATGAAGGCCGCCGGCGGTGGTTCGATCATCAACGTGTCCTCGATCGAGGGGCTGCGCGGCGCGCCCATGGTGCACCCGTACGTCGCCTCCAAGTGGGCGGTGCGCGGGCTGGCCAAATCCGCGGCGATCGAACTCGGCAAGTTCAACATCCGGATCAACTCGCTGCACCCGGGCTTCATCCGTACCCCGATGACCAAGCACTTCCCCGACGATATGGTGACCTCCC
Organism: Mycobacterium sp. MBM; assembly: GCA_021648845.1. GTDB lineage: Bacteria > Actinomycetota > Actinomycetes > Mycobacteriales > Mycobacteriaceae > Mycobacterium. Next base: position 55,195 of record JAKJHY010000017.1, read on the forward strand.
CGCTGGGGCGGCCGGGGCAGTCCGAAGAGGTCTCCACCTTCGTGGTGTTCCTGACCAGCGACGAGTCCTCCTTCTCCACCGGCGCCGAGTTCGTGGTCGACGGTGGCCTGATCACCGACGTGCCGCACAAGGATCTGTTCTAGGCATCCCGATCGGCTGATCGGGATGGGGCGGTCCTGGACCGGTGGGAGCGGCAGGGGAGGATGGACGCACAGCCGACCACAGGAGGACGACGATGGCCGACGTAACCGAACGGCAGGCGCTTGCCCAGATCACCGAGGATCACGGGTGGAACCGCCGGGTCGCCGACCGGGTCGACATCTATCTGCGGGGCGCCTCCCGCATCCGGGTGATCTGGCAGGGCGATGAGGCCATCAGTGGTGGGTCCCGCTATCAGGACGACATCATGGAGCAGTACAGCCGCGACCTGGCGACCGTGAAGGGCTGGCTGTCGCACTAGCGTCGGCCGGTGCATAGGCTGCGTTGATGAGTGTGCGCGCCGCCATCGTGGTGACCGGAACCGAGGTGTTGACCGGTCGGATCCAGGATCTCAACGGACCATGGCTCGCGGACCGGCTGCTGGAGCTGGGCGTGGAACTGGCCTATGTCATCCAGTGCGGCGATCGCGCCGACGATATCGAGGCGCAGTTGCGTTTCCTGGCCGGTGCGGGTGTGGACCTCATCATCACCAGCGGCGGGCTGGGCCCGACGGCCGATGACCTCACGGTGGCCACCGTGGCCCGCTTCGCCGGTCGCGAGTTGCTGCTCGACGCCCCGCTGGAAGCCCGCATCGCCGGAATCCTTCGGACTCTGGTCGCCGGCCGCGAGGGAGTCGATTTCGACGCCGTCATGGCCGCCAATCGCAAACAGGCCATGGTCCCCGCCGGGGCGGAGATCCTGGATCCCGTCGGCACCGCTCCGGGGGTCGTCCTGCCGGGAGAACCGACCGTCGTGGTGCTGCCCGGCCCGCCACGCGAATTGCAGCCGATGTGGTCGGCCGCCGTGGACACGGCGGCCGTCCGGCAGGCGATCGCCGCACGCACCGAGTACCGCCAGCAGACGATCCGGATGTTCGGCCTGCCCGAGTCCGGCCTGGCGGAGACGCTGCGGGTGGCCGAGGCGAGTATCGACGGCTTCACCGACCTCGAGGTGACCACCTGCCTGCGCCGCGGGGAGCTGGAGATCGTCACCCGCTACGAACCGAGCGCTGCCGGGGCATACGCGGCGCTGGTGGACTTGTTACGCGCGCACCACTCGCGAGAACTGTTCTCCGAGGACGGCGCGCTGATCGATGACCAGGTCGCCGACCTGCTGGCCGGTCGCCGGTTCGCCACCGCAGAATCGTGCACCGCCGGCCTGCTGGCCGCGCGCCTGGCGGACCGGGCAGGCTCGTCGGCCTATCTGGCCGGCGGGGTGGTGTCCTATTCCAACGAGGCCAAAGTGGCACTGCTCGGGGTGGACGCCACGCTGATCGCCGAGCACGGGGCGGTCTCCGAACCGGTGGCCCGGGCGATGGCCGAGGGGGCGTTGGCGCGGTTCGACGCCGACACCGCGGTCGGCATCACCGGAATCGCGGGCCCCGGCGGTGGTTCGCGGGAGAAGCCGGTCGGCACCGTGTGCTTCGGCGTGGCGGTCAGTGGCCGGCCGACGCTGGTGCGTACGCTCCGGTTGCCGGGAGACCGCAGCGATGTACGGGAACGCTCGACAACGGTGGCGATGCACCTGCTGCGCAGCGAGCTACTGGCATCATCGGGTGACTAGCAGTTGAACGCGGAAATGACCTCGCGGGCAAGCAGTTCCAGGGTTTGGTCGGACGCACGGTCGTGGGTGAACAGCACGACCTGACCGAACCCCAGGTCTTGCCACCGCCGAAGTCGCTCGACGATCGTCGGTGCGGTACCGATCAGCCCACCCTCGGCGAGGCCGAAACCGGTTGCACCGAATCGCTTCTCGGCGAACTCGCGGACCTTCGGCAGCGAATGCTCGTCCGGGGCCAGCGCCATTACCGCCTCCACCGACATGACGATGCTGGCCGGATCGCGCCCGATGTCGGCGCAGAGGCTGCGCAGCACCGATTGTTTGTGCTCGAGTTCGCCGAGTGCATAGGTGGGCACGTTCCAGACATCGGCGTAGCGCGCCACCAGTGGCAGCGTGTACTTTTCGCCGACACCTCCGACCACGATGGGTGGGCGCGGCTGCTGGAGCGCACCCGGACGGATGGGCATGTCCCGCACGGTGTAATGAGTGCCGTTGAAGTCGACGGTGTCGCCAGCGAACGCCTGGGTCAGGATCTCCAGCGTCTCGCCGAGCCGCTCGGAGCGGGTGGCGAAGGATCCCCAGTCCAGTCCGGCGCGCCGGTGCTCGTCCTCGATGGACCCGCTGCCGATGCCCAGTTGCAGACGGCCCGCCGATATCTGGTCGAGCGTGGTGGCCATCTTCGCCAGCATCGCCGGATGCCGGAACTGGTTGCACAGCACCATGTGCCCGATCCGCAATCGCTCGGTGCGGCTGAGCAGTGCGGTGGCCAATGTCCACGCTTCCAGCGAGTCGATCTCGGGCAGCCCGGGGGCGTACAGGTGGTCGTACAGCCACAGCGAGCCGATTCCGAGTTCCTCGCAGCGCACGGCGCGGTGCAGCACATCGGAATAGGAGAAACCCATCTGCGGCACGTAGACGCCGATGTCCAGGGCAGCCATCGGCGGGCTCAGTTCAGCACGGGTGCCAGTCGACGCCACTGCTGCATCGGAAGGGCTGTCGGGTCGGTGTCCAGGACCTGCACGCAGACGTGGTCCGCGCCGGCGGCCTTGTGCTGGTTGACCCGTCGCAGGATCGCCTCCTCGTCACCCCACACCACCACCGCGTCGACGAGGCGGTCGCTGACCGAACGTATGTCCTCTTCGGTGAAACCGGAACGAAGGAGATTGTTTGCGTAGTTCGGCATGGCCAGATAGCCGCGCACCCACTCGCGTCCGATCCCGCGTGCCACATCGGCGTCGGTGCTGAGCACCGCGGTCTGCTCGGGTGCCAGCAGCGGGCCGTCGCCGAGGCGCTCCCGCGCGGTCGCGGTGTGCTCGGGGGTGACCAGGTATGGGTGCGCGCCGCGGGAACGGTCAGCGGCCAGCCGCAGCATCTTGGGCCCCAGCGCGGCGAGCACCCGATCCTCGGCGGCGACCGGCTGATCGGCACGGTCCAGCCCGTCCAGGAACGCCGCGGTGGCCGCCAGCGGTTTGCGGTAGGTGCCCGGCGATTTGGAGTCGATGAGCGGCGCGTGGCTGACGCCGATACCGAGCAGGAACCGCCTGCCGTGTACCGCGGACAGCCGCGCGTGGGCGGCCGCGACGTCGGCGGGCTCGTGCATCCAGAGGTTCAGGATGCCGGTCGCGATGGTCGTGGTCTTGGTGGCGGTCAGCAGGTTCTCTACCGCGTCGAGCACCGGACCGCCGACGTCGGGGATCCACAGCGCGGGGTAGCCGAGTTCCTCCAGTTCGGCCGCCGCATCGGCGGCCGCCCCGGCGTCACCATAGCGAAGGGGTGCGCTCCAGATTCCGGTGCCCGAAAGTTCCACGTACCGAACTCCTTTCAAAGGGAGCCGCGGCCGTCGCGATCCCAGATATCTTGCATCGTACGGAGGATCTCCTCGGCGCAGCCGAGCCCCCCGAGGTGACTCTCGCCGGGCAGGACCGTCATCTCGGCGTCCGGTAGCCGCGCCACCACATGTGCGCCGTGCGCGAACGGGACGATGTGGTCCTCATCGCCGTGCCACCAGTGCACGGGCACCTTGACCTCATCGAGGCGAAAGCCCCAGTCCCGGACGAAGCCGACGATGTCGTAGAACGGGGCCGCAAGCTGTTTTCGCCCCCCGTTGAGCAGATCGTCGAGGAACATCGCCTTGAACTCGGGGCGCGCCAACAGCCGCCGGTCACCCTCCGGGGAGATCCTGGCGTAGAGCTCCAGCGCCGGTGAGCCGACCGGCGCGATCAGCCTGATCAAGGTGGCGGCCGCAATACGAATCGGGCCACCGGCCAACTCCAGGACGGGCGCCACCGTGGAGCCGAGGTTCATCAGGCCGCTGGTGATGCCGTCGGCCCCGACGTAGGGTGCCACACCGCCGAGCACGCCGGCGGCGACCACGCGGTCGGGCATGGCGGCCGCCGCGGCCAGCGTGTAGGGCCCGCCGCCGGAGAGTCCGATGACGGCGAAATTATCGATACCGAGTGTGTCGGCGATGACGCGCAGATCCTGGGCGAACGCCAGCACGTTCGGATACTGGTGCGGCGTCGAGGAACCGATACCCGGCCGGTCGATTCCGATCAGCCGGATCTTCGCCAGTTCGGCGTAGGCGCGGGCCTCGGCGGGGATTTGCCGGCGTGCACCGGGAGTCCCGTGCAGCCAGAACACCGCCCGGCCATGAGGATCGCCGAACTCGGCGAAGCCGAGCTGGCGGTCGGTGCTGACGGCGACGTTGCCCTCGAGCTTGGGGCGTTCGATGGGTGGAACCATCGGCAAAGTGTGTCATGGATTACACGCGGCCCATATCGTGGCCCTGGTGCCCGTACCCGGGTCATCGTGGAGTGACCGATTCCGGGGACAGGTGGTTGCCGGCGATGCGATCGAGGAGGACCTCATGGACGATTCCGTCGACCGCGGCGCCATTGCACTGGCGTTCTCGACGCACCGGTTCGAGGAGTCGCTACCGCATCTGGCCAAGGACGTCCAGTGGACCATCGTGGGCTACCTGGTACTCGAAGGCGCCGACGCCGTCATTCGTACCTGCGCCGAGACCCGGCAGAGCCTGGTCGACACCGAGACCAGCATGCTGCGCTGCGTGGTGGCCGCACAGGGCGATGTGGTGGCGGTGGACACGGTGGCCCGCTACAGCGGGCCCAATGGTGTGACGGCTGTGGCAGGCTGCGACATCGTCGAGTTCTCCGGCGCCCGGATCAGTGCCATCACGTCCTACGCCGTGCAGGTCGATCCCGAATGCGCAGGCGCGCCACCGCGGTAGCGCTCAACACCGCTACCGGTGCACCCGAATTCGTCAGCGCCCGCGCCAACCTCCGTTTCGCTCCGCCAGCGAGCGCAGCTGTTTCAGTGCGAACTGGCGGCTACGCCCCGCCGGCGGCAGCACGATACCGGCCCACAGACCCTCCGCCCCCGGGGTCACGCAGGCCTCCTTCGCGCACTGCCACCGGCGGGGACAGGCTCGGCACAACGCCTTTGCGCCTTCGTCCGCCGTCGTCGTCCACCGGTCGGGATTCTGTGTGCACGGCGCCGTCCACACTCCGTCTTCGATCGATATCGGATACACGTCCCCCCACCATCCCTTCCCGTCTCGACTATCGCGCGATGGACCATACGTTTGTATCGTACCGACGATACAGACGTATCGACCAGCGGTCATGGCGTGAGATTGACTACGGTGGCATTTGTGAGATCTGAGGCCGCCGGTACGCACGCTGAGCTGCCGCGCAGTATCGACAAGATCCGTACCGCGGCGTTGCAGAGTTTCGCCGCGCACGGAACCGCCGCGACGACGCTGCGCGGAGTCGCCGCCGCCGCCGGGGTGTCGCTGGGGCTGGTGCAACACCATTTCGCCACCAAGGCCGGGCTCATCAAGGCGGTCGACGAGTACGTGATCGATGTGGTGATCACCCCATTGGCGCAGCCGGTCCCGGCGGGCTCCACCGATTCGGTGTCCGAGATCGGTAATCGGGTCAACACGTTGTTCGCCGAGAATCCCGAGGTCGCGGCGTACCTGGGCCGTGCGCTCGTCGACGGCAGCGCGTTGGGCACCATAATTTTCGATCGCCTCTACGAAGTCGGCGTCGTGCGCTGGCAGCTGCGAGCCGAGCGTGGCGAGACCCGCCCCGATATCGATCTACCTTGGGCGGTCATCAACGCCCTGATCCTGCCGCTCGGCGCGATCAGCATGCGTGGGCACATCGAACGCCACCTGTCGGCGTCGTTCAATTCGCCCGAGCAGCTGCAGCGGTGGCAGGAGTCCGTGAACACCTTGCTCCGTGACGGCTTGTTCCGAAAAGCGTAGTGCGGTCAGGTATTTCCGCCGGCCACCCGCTTGCGGTAGGCCGACGGGGTCTCGCCGCAGAACTGGACGAAGCTGCGGGTGAACGAGCTGAGGTTGTCGAATCCCACCGCGGCCGAGGTCGCCTGGACGGACTGTGCCGGCGCGGCCAACAGCGCCATCGCGCGCAGCATCCGGGCGTGCAGTAGATATGTCCGCCAGGACATTCCGAGGGTGTCGGAGAAGAGTCTGCGTAGGCTGCGCTCCGAGACGGCGACCGCGCGACTGACATCTTCGGCGGTGACCGATGCAAGGTGTTCCTTGGTGTAGGTCAGCGCCGCCGCCACGATCGGATGCTCCGTCGTGGGCAGGTTCAGCGGCGCTTCGTGGTCGAGCGCCTCGGCGACCAAGTGGGCCATCGTGCGGAAGAAGCCGTCGGAGATCTGATCGCCGTGCGCTCGGTCGATGGGCCACCGCAGCGCGTAGATCATCATCTCGCGGATCAGCGGCGATACGGCGATGATGCGTGCCCGGTCGCCGGTGTCCGGCATCATGTGTGCGTCGAACATCACCGCGATGGTCTTGACGTCGGGATTCATCACCGCCTGGTGTTCCAGACCGGCCGGGATCCAGGCCGCCTGCTGGGGTGGCAGCAGGTAGTGGCCGGCGTCGGTCTCGACCTCGACGACGCCCTGTAGTGCGTACTCGATCTGGTGCACCTCGTGCGAATGCCAGCCGGTGATCAACCCGTCACCTTCGTACAGATAGCTGCCCGCCAGTGCTCGCCCACCGCGACGCAGTTCGATCACTCGGCGGGGGGCTCGATCCAGCTTGGCCGAAAAGGTCAAACCTCTGTCCGATCGCGCAGAGACGGTCACGGTTTTCGAGGGTACTAGTTGGTTATGCAGACCGACGACCTCGTTCTGGTGAGCATCGACGACCATGTCGTGGAGCCGCCGGACATGTTCCTCAATCACGTGCCCGCCAAGTACAAGTCCGAGGCCCCCATCGTCGTGACCGACGACAAGGGGGTGGATCAATGGATGTACCAAGGCAGGCCGCAGGGGGTCAGCGGGCTCAACGCGGTGGTGTCCTGGCCCGCCGAGGAATGGGGCCGCGACCCCGCCGGCTTCGCCGAGATGCGTCCCGGGGTCTATGACGTGCACGAGCGGGTGCGAGACATGAGCCGCAACGGGATCCTGGCGTCGATGTGTTTCCCGACCTTCACCGGGTTTTCCGCGCGCCATCTCAACATGCACCGTGAAGAGGTCACGCTGGTGATGGTGTCGGCCTACAACGACTGGCATATCGACGAATGGGCGGGTTCCTACCCGGATCGCTTCATCCCGATCGCGGTCCTGCCGACCTGGAATCCCGACGCGATGTGCACGGAGATCCGCCGGGTGGCCGCCAAGGGCTGCCGGGCGGTGACGATGCCGGAATTGCCGCACCTGGAGGGACTTCCCAGCTACCACGACGAGGACTACTGGGGTCCGGTGTTCCAGACACTGTCCGATGAACAGGTGGTGATGTGCTTGCACATCGGAACCGGATTCGGGGCCATCAGCATGGCGCCGAATGCCCCGATCGACAACCTGATCATCCTGGCCACGCAGGTCTCGGCGATGTGCGCCCAGGACTTGTTGTGGGGTCCGGCGATGCGCAACTATCCGGACCTGAAGTTCGCCTTCTCCGAAGGTGGCATCGGCTGGATCCCGTTCTATCTGGACCGCAGCGACCGGCATTACACCAACCAGAAATGGCTGCGCCGCGACTTCGGTGACAAGCTGCCCAGCGACGTCTTCCGGGAGCATTCGCTGGCCTGCTACGTGACCGACAAGACCTCGCTGAAACTGCGCCATGAGATCGGCATCGACAATATCGCCTGGGAGTGCGATTACCCGCACTCCGACTGCTTCTGGCCCGACGCCCCCGAGCAGGTGCTGGCCGAGTTGAACGCTGCCGGGGCCTCCGATGCCGATATCAACAAGATCACCTGGGAGAACTCCTGTCGCTTCTTCGGCTGGGATCCGTTCCGGCTGACCCCCCGCGAAAAGGCCACGGTGGGCGCCCTTCGCGCCAGCGCCACCGACGTCGACACCTCGATCCGGCCCCGGGCGGAGTGGGCGCGGCTCTACGACGAGAAGCGGTTCGCCAAGGTCTGACCGGCGGCGGCACCCGATCCCACCGCGGTCGGCGACGGTTGATCTAGGCTTGTCCCATGACCGATCTGGATCGTGCCGCAGCCCGTCGTGAAATTGCCGAAGCCCTGTTGAAGGCGCTGGACCGCAGGCATGAGGTCCTCGACATCATCGTCGATGCCACCGACCGTGCTGCCGCCGTGACGGCCATCGCCGAACTGCTCGGCACCACGCATGCCGGTAGTGAAGCGGTATTCGGGCTGTCGTTCCAGCAGCTGACCAAGGACGCCCGCAAGGGCATCGCCGCCGAGTTGGAGGATCTCAACAGCCAGCTCACCTTCACGTTGAACGAGCGCCCGGCCTCGTCGGCCGAAACGCTGGTGCTGCGACCTTTCTCGGGTGAGACCGACCGCGACATCTTCTCTGCCCGCGTCGATGAGTTGCACACCGCCGGCGACGGCAGAGGCGGCCCCGCGGGCAGTCTCGACGACGAGATCGCTTCTGCGCTGGGACGTCTGGACGCCGAGGAAGCGGCGTGGTTCGTGGCGCTTGAGGGCGAGGAAAAGGTCGGGCTGGTGCTCGGTGAGCTCGTCGACCACGAGGTCGAGGTACGGATTTGGATCCGTCCGGACCTGCGTAAGAAGGGTTACGGCACCGCGGCGCTGCGCAAGTCCCGTTCCGAGATGGCCATCTACTTCCCGGCGGTGCCGGTGGTGGTGCGCGCGCCCGCTCCGCAGGCCTGAATACCCTCGGCGCCATAGCCTTTCGTCAGCTCGCGTTCACCACGCGGTGCCCTCGCAGACGAGATCGGTCGGCAGCGAAATCTCGCTCGGCAGGGTGACCGGTAGGCCCGGCACGGTGGGCAGTGCCAGCGGTGGCGGTGGTGTCGCCGCCAGCACGTCCGGCGCCGATGCGAGCATGGGCAGGACATTGCCGGCCGTCTCGCTGGCCAGCGCGGCCGCCGGAGCGCCGACGGCCACCGGCGGGGCGACTGCCGCGTCGATCGGTGCGGCCCCGAGCGGCGCCGCGGCTTCGACCAGCGCCGCGTCCGTTGGCGGGGGCGGTGGTGCACCGGGTGCGGGCGCTGCGATCTCGGCCGGTGGCACTGCGGCTTCGGCCGGTGGTGTGTGCGGCGTGTCGACCACCGGCGGGGCCGGTGCGATCTCGACGGGCGCGGGCGGGGCAGCCGCGACAGGCGGGGCCGGCGGTGCTGCCGCCGCGAGCGGCGGTGGCGGGGGAGTTGCCGCGATCGGTGGGGCGGTCGGCACTGGATTGGCCGCGGCGGCCTGGATCAGCGGGGCGGCGGCCGGAGGGGCGGGCGCCGGCATCGGCACGCCTGCCGGCACCGGTACCGGCGGAACACTGACGGGAACCACGGGGGCGGCGATCGGTGCCCCCGCGGGGACGGCGCCAGGCGCCGGAGCCACAGGTGGACCGGCGATCGCGCGCTCGAGCACCGACATCTGCGCGGGCACCGGCGGCGCCGCCTCGATCACGGCGGGCACCGGCGGCGGTGCGGGGGCGATGTCCGCCGACGGCGCCGGTACGGCCGCTGCTTCGATCAGCGGTGCCGCGGTCGCGGCCTGAGCCGCCGGCGGCTGGGCCACCAGTGCCTGGTTCAACGCCGCGGTGCCGCCCTCCAGGGATTGCGGAATGATCTCCGGAGCCGCGGCGAGGTCGGAGACCATGTCCAGACACGGCACGCCGGGGCTGGGCTCAGCAACGGCAACCGGATGCCAGCCCAACACGCCGCAGTACAGTCCCGCGGTGGCCAACGATGTCAGTGCACGTCGATTTGTAGTGCGTGGCATGAATATTTCGGTCTCCCTGCAACTGACGACGAGGGGAACCTATCGCGATCTCGACACTGCGCAAACCGCTCATTTTGGCCGACACCGATCCGATACGAAGCGGTGCCCATCCCGTGACTGCGGCACCGTCCGCTGTCCCGTGCTGTCGAAAGACGCGGCACGCGAGCTGTTTTCCGCGAGCTAGATCCCGGCCGCCTGCTCCAGAGCGGCCAGCGAGTCCTCCAGGTGGCTCAGCAACCTCTGCAGGTGCGGAACGCTGCGTCGGCAACCCACCAGCCCGAAGTCGAGGTTGTCCGCATTGTTGGTCAGCGTGATGTTCAGTGCCTGACCGTCCAGGGCGATGGATAGCGGATAGTTGCCGTCGAGTCGGGCGCCGTTCCAGTACATGGGTTCCCGCGCTCCGGGCACATTGGAGATGACGATGTTGAAGGGTGGCGGCGCGGAGGACACGAAACCGGGTACCAGGCTCAGGCCGAGTCCGGCGACCAGGAAACCGGACAATGCGAGCGCCTGGGTGCGCGGCAGTTCACTGAAGACGCGCTTGTTGTCCCGCATGGACATGCTGATCGTTTCCAGGCGCTTCATCGGGTCGACGACATCGGTGGCCAGATTGCACAGGATGGTGCCGACCATGTTGCCACCGGCATCTTGTTCGTGCTCGGCGCGCAAACTCACCGGAACCATTGCCACCAAGGGCGTTTCCGGCAGTGCCTGCTGCTCGTCGAGGTATGCCCGCAGCGCTCCGGCGCACATGGCAAGCACCACATCGTTGATGGTTGCGCCGGATACCGCGGCCTTGACCGATCTGATGCGTTCCAGCTGCCAGGACTGCGCCGCGCACCGGCGGGCACCACCGATGGGCACGTTGAACATGGTTCTGGGGGCCCGGAACGGCAGCGTCAGCTGTTGCTCGAACAGCGCCGACCGGGCGAGCGAGACCGTCGAGGGTGCGATGCCGGCGATGCCCGACGCCACCCCGCCGACAGACCGCAGCACCGACGACGCGCGACCCGACGGCGTGCCGGGCCGTTTCCGCGAGGACAGTGTCCAGGGCACCCGGACCCCCCGGTCATCCGGATCGCGGGACAGCGTGCGGATCATCAGGCGCTGTGCGGATACCCCGTCGATCAGCGAGTGGTGGATCTTGGTGTACACGGCGAAGCGTCCGTCGCTGAGTCCTTCGACCAGGTACGCCTCCCACAGCGGGCGATGCCTGTCGAGCAGCGTGCCATGCATCCGGGAGACCAGTTCCAGCAGGTCGCGTACCCGCCCCGGGCGCGGCAGGCCGGATCGGCGTAGGTGGTAGTCGACGTCGACCTCGCTGTCCAAAGCCCAGCCCATATTGGTGATTCCGCCGTAGAAGGAGGCCGGGTGCTTGCGGAAGGTCGGCTGGAAGTCATCGTTGCCGACCATCGCCGCGTGCAGCTCGGCCACGAAGTCCTCGCCGGCGTCGGGCGGTGGCTCGAACAGCTGCAGGCCACCGACGTGCATCGGGTGCTCCCGTGACTCGCCGACGAGGAACAGTGCATCGGTCGGCGAGATCAGCTTCATGCCGCCACGCTACCCATCGCCGTGACCGGTGGTATGCGAATGCTCAGGCGGGTCGGCTCACGGCCGGCGGGGTAGCGGCGATCGGGACGCGAACTGCAGGCACCGGAGCGACCGGTGCGACGACGGCGGGCGCCGGGGCGACGGGTGCGCCGACCCCGGGAGCGGGCAGCGCGGGTGCCGCCGGCGCCGGGGCCACCGGCGGGGGAGCAGGCGGGGTGACCCCGAGTACGCGCAGCAGGTCGGGTTTCATCGCCAGCAGCTGTGCCCCCCAATACCCCCAGCTGTGGGTGCCGTCCTTGGGGAAGTTGAACACCCCATTGCGGCCACCGGCGGCCAGATAGCGTTGCTGGAAGGTCTTATTGGTGTTCAGGGTGATGTTCTCCAAGAACTGTGCGCTGAACATTCCGCCGAAATCGCCTGTGGTGTCCAGATCGGACGGTGTGCCGTCGCCGCAGTAGATCCAGATCGCCGTGCGGTTGGCCGCGAGCATGGCCACGTTGACCATGGGGTCGTTGCGGCGCCATGCCGGATCGTTGGTCTGCCCCCACATGTCGGTGGCGTTGTAGCCACCGGCGTCACGCATGGCCAGCCCGATCAGTGTCGGCCACAGCCCCAGCGACGGGTTGACGAAACCGGACAGCGATGCGGCGAAGATGAACTGAGCGGGATGCCAGATGGCCAGGGTGAGCGCGGAGCCACCCGACATCGACAGGCCGACAACGGCGTTGCCGACCGGACTGACACCGCGATTGGCGGCCAGCCAGGCCGGCAGTTCCTGGGTGAGAAAGGTCTCCCACTTGTAAGTGATGGTGCCGGCGTTGCCGGTCGCGGGCTGATACCAGTCGGTGTAGAAGCTGGACTGTCCGCCGACGGGCATCACCATCGAGAGCCCGGAGTCGTGATACCACTCGAACGCGGCGGTGTTGATATCCCACCCGCTGAAATCGTCCTGTGCACGCAGGCCGTCCAGTAGATAGACGGCATGCGGTCCACCGCCCTGGAACTCGACCCGGATGTTGCGGCCCATCGCAGCCGAGGGAATGTCGAGTTGTTCGATGGGCAGTCCGGGGCGGGAGAACGCGGTGGAGGGTGGCGCGCCGGCCAGTGACCCGAGGACCACCGTGGCGAGAGCGGCGGACACGCCTCGGCGCAGCCACCGCCGCATGGTTGTCGAAGGCGTCATAGGGGGCAAGCTAACAAAACCGCCGGGGCCGCTGCCGGTTCGACGCGGGCCGTGATCGCCTTGTGATGTCACGGTTTAACTCAGGCGGCCACCACGATGACGAGGTCGTTGCCGGAGCGCTCCACGCGCATCCCGGCCTTGCGGGCAACGGTGGCGACCTTGGCCGCATCGTCGGGCTCGGAGCGGGTGCTGGCCAGGGCCCGCGCCAGTGCGCCCTTGTGCGCCTTGTTGAAATGGCTGACCACGGTCCGATGTCCGTCCGGGTGTTCGGCGAGCACGTTGACCCGAACCGCGTCGTCCATCCTGCCGAGTGCGGCGTAGGAGCCCGATCGCAGATCGACCACGAGTTCGCGGGCGGCGAGCTCGGCCAGCACCGGTTCGAGGGCCGGCTTCCACTGGGCCGCAAGCGTGGGGCGACCGGGCAACTTCGATGATGCGGACAGCCGGTACGGCGGTATCGCGTCATCGGCGCGCAGCAGACCGAAGGGCGCAGAACAGATGACGAGCCGGCTTCGCGCCCGTGCCGCGTGCGCGCCGCGAAGTGATCCGATGTCCAATGCGTCGTAGAGCACCCCGGTGTACCGGTCGATCGCCGGCATTGTTTTCGCGGTCATGAGCGCGGCGTTGCGTTCGATCTCGGCGTCTTGTTTTGCGGTCAGACCGAGAGCGCGCCGGCATGCGGGGACGTCGGCGGCGAGCGCGACGATGTCGGCGGTCAGTTCGCGGCGCGGTGCGTTCAGCGCGGGGAAGCTCAATTCGTCCAACCGCAGCGGGGGCCCGTCGCCCCCGGATCGCTTGGTCTCCGACGGTGGCAGCAGCACGATCACGCTGAGAGGCTAGCCGAGGCGCTGCGGCGCGTCGCGGCGCCCGCCGTCGAGCAGCGGGTGATCGCTGAACGTGGTCCCGGGGCCGGTATTGCCGACAAACATTGACAATCCTGCATGCAATATTCGAATATCGGCGTGTTCGATCAGGTGTTGATCGGCGCGGGGGTCGATCGAGGTTTGTCGCGACTGCGATGCAGAAGGATCGCAGAAGGATTGCAGAACGACGTAAAGGATCCGGTAGTGGAGTCGACCCGCAGGAGGTCTGCGATCATGGATCGTGGACGATGCGCGGCTGATCGGTGCGAAGTTTTCGCTGCCGCCGTTGTATCTCCGGCAATGTGCTTCGGTTCCGCCTACCCGGCGTCCACGATGCGATCGCACGCCGGCCGCCTGCCGCGGTCGCCGAAGATGACAGGGGAGCTCTCGTGACAGCTCAGGACATTGTCGGTGCCGAATCCGGCGATTCCGACGATCGTGGAATCGCGTTGGATGCGCGAGTGCGGGTCCACGCCGGAACCGATGACGAGGTGGCGGGCCGCATCGTCGACGACTTCGGGGACAGTGCAGGCTACTCGGTGGACATCGGCGACAACCACATTGCCGACCCGGCCCGCCGGTGGGCGGTACTGCTCGATACGGGGTCGCTGACCTTCGTCAACAGCGACGCGCTGACCCCGGAGTAGGCGAGGCCGCGCCCGGTTCGGGCAGACGTCCGAGCAGGTCGTCGAGGAAGCCGCCTGCTTCGCGACCCGCGCGCGCGACGTCCTGCGCGGCGATCGCCTCGATCAGCCCTCGGTGCCGGGCGAACTCGGTGATGGGCTGCACCTCGCTGGTGGTGATCACACTGGCGGACACCACCTCGGTGAGCCCGCGGTAGAGCTCGGTCAGCACGGGGTTGTGCGAACTTCTGACCACGGCGAAATGCAGTTCGGCATCGGCCCTGGCGAAATCGTCACCGCCCTGCTCACGCAGCGACTCACTGCGATCCAATAATGTCCAGAGTTCGCTCACGTCGTCTGATGTGCGGGCCGACGCGGCCAGTCGCGCCCCTTCGACCTCCAGACAGCGACGGACCTGGAGCACATCGCGAAACTCGGTGCCGCACAATCGTCGAAGCGCCCCGGAAACCTCGCTGGTGGCCCGCACATAGGTGCCGTCGCCCTGACGCACCTCGAAGATGCCGCTGTGTGCGAGGGCTCGGACGGCTTCGCGCACCGTGTTGCGACCCACTCCGAGCGTTTCGGCAAGCGCGGGTTCGGTCGGAATCTTGGTGTCGACCGGCCACTCACCGGTGCTCACCGAGGACCGCAGCTGTTCGATGACCTGGTCGACCAACCCGGTGCGGCGTGTGGTGGCCAATGGCACAGCACTCCCTTTCATCCAATCATCGGATGTATGGCAGGCTAGTGCAGGTGACTCCAAGCCGCCACCCGAGCGCGCTCCATCATCGGGACCGCGACGCCGCCGACGTCGTCGGGCCGGATGCCGAACCAGGCCCAGCGCTGCCGCAGCGGGCGGCCGGCGGGGCACTGCTGGTCGTGGCGGTAGTGCTCACCGCGCTGAACCTGCGGCCCGCCATCACCAGCGTCGGGCCATTGCTCGGTGACATGCGCGATCAGCTGGGAGCATCTGCGCTGTGGGCCGGGCTGTTGACCACACTTCCGGGGCTGTGCTTCGCCGCTGCCGGACTCACGGCGCCACGGCTGGCCCGCCGCGTGGGCACAGGTTCGGCGATCGCCGCCGCGCTCGCGGTGTTGACCGCCGGCCTGGTGCTTCGGGTGATCGACGGCCCACATGTCGTCATCGCTGGCACGTTGGTCGCCACCGCTGGCATCGCGCTGATCAATGTCCTCATCCCGGTGGTGATCAAGGGCTCGTTCCCCGCCCGGATCGGCCTGATGACGGGCATCTACACCGCCGCGTTGCAGGGCGGCGGTGCGGCCGGATCGGCCGTCACACCGGCGCTGGACGGACTGCTGGGTGGTTGGCGGTTCGCCCTCGGCGCTTGGGCGGTGCTCGCTGCCGCGGCATTGATGGTCTGGTTGGCCGCGATGGCGCACAAGCGCGCCACGCACGGGCCCGCGCCGCGCGTCGATGCCGTGGCGGCGCCCGGTCGCTCCCTGCTGCGCAGCAGACTGGCCTGGATCATCACCGGATTCTTCGGGTGCCAGTCACTGCTGGCCTATGTGGTCATGGGCTGGTTACCGCAGGTCTTCATCGACAATGGCCTCAGCAAGGCCGACGCCGGCCTACTGCTTGGGCTCAACGCCGTCATCGCGGTGCCGATCAGCATCGTCGTCGCTCCGCTGGCGTCCCGCCGACCCAGCCAGAGCGGCTGGATTGTGGGACTCGGTGTACTGGGCATTGCCGGGGTCGCCGGCCTGGCGATCGCACCCGCCGCCGCCCCCGTGTTGTGGACGGTGCTGCTCGGCCTCGGAATGAGCGTGTTCTCGCTGGCGTTGGCCGTCATCGCGTTGCGGGCCCGCAACGCGGCGGATACGGCACGGCTGTCCGGCATGGTCCAGGGACTGGGCTATCTGCTGGCCGGCGTCGGGCCGTTCGCATTCGGCCTGCTGCACGAAGTCAGCGGTGGCTGGACGGTGCCGTGGGCGATGGTGGTGGTGATCTATGTCATCCAGATCGTCCTGGGGGCCCTTGCGGGCCGGCCGCGCTACGTCTAGGTCACGGTGCCCGTGGTGGGCTACAGCGGAAACGTCGCCGGAGGGGGCACGGGTCCGTCGAACGGCGGCGGAGGAGGGGGAGGAGCCATCGGGTCCAGCGGGGCCGGCGGCGGCAGGTCCACCGGCACGGGCGCCTGCGCGCCGGCGGGCGGGGGCAGTTCTCCTGGTGGCGGTGGAACGAACCCGGGTGGCGGTGGGGGAATCATCGCCTCGGGCGCCGGCACAGGGGCGGGCTCCATCGGCAGATACATGTGCTTGGTGAATTGGGGCTGGTAGGCACCGCCACCGCCGATCTTGACGCCGCCGCCCTCACCGGAGGAGACCGGGGTGCCGTCGGGCAGCGTCACCGCGGTGTGGCTGCGGTTCCAGCCGATGACCAGCGCACCGGGCTGGGTGCCGTATTTGAAGCCACGGGCCAGCAGGGCGCTTTCCTGGTTGCCGGTGTTGAACCGGTCGCCGAACACCGGCCGGTTCGTCGCGGCGTTGCTGATCCACGATGCCAGGCCCGAACAATCGGTGCCGGCGGGGGTGTCCCCGCCCGAAATGTACGGCGTCCCTGATACCTGGCTGACAAGCGCCAGAAGTGAAGCTACAGCAAACATGCGGACGGACGTTAACAGAGCCGTTTGGGAGGGGGAAAATTCTGTGACTCCCTTCACATTTCGCGGAAATGTGCTGGACAATTCACAAAACGACCGTTCAACCGCCTTGTGCTGCGCGACGTTTCGCCGGCGACCGTACGTCGATCTTGAGTTTTCGCAAAGATCTTGCCGGGCGGGCGCCGGCGCTCAGGCGGATATGAAACCCGTTGCTGTCATTGGCGATTCGAGGATGGCGACCGCGGAAGTCACTGGCGCGGAACGGCTTGCGCAAGCCGATGCGGGTGTACTGCGGACTACCAGACCCAGACCGACATGTCGTCGGGTGGGTAGTTCATGCAGACGGCGGTGGAGTGGGCGACCACGCCCTTGTTGTTGAAGAAGATCTTGGCCCAGTTGGGCCAGTTCCAGGCCAGCTGCTCGTAGAAGGCGTTGGTGGCGGTGTCTTCGGAGTACTGGCGGCGCCCGGCGTAGTCCATGGAGAAGAACCAGTGGATGCGGTCCTGCACGGCGCGGTGGACTTCGGGGGATTTGTTGTTGTAGTCGATCATGTAGCGCTCGTAGTAGACCGGGTCGGTGTCGCGGGTGGCGGCCAGGATCTGCTCGGCGGTGCACGGGGTGTGCAGGATCTTGCGCGGGATGGGGTAGTCCTCGGTCGCGTCGGCGCCGGCCACCGGGGCCAGGGTGAGTGCGGCGGCGGCCGCGAGTCCGGCCAGTGTGAGCTTCTTCATGGGTGCTCCTTCTACTGGGTGAGCAGGACGCGTTTGTCGGGGCAGTAGTAGTTCATGGCCGCGCCGAGGAATTGGTAGACCTGTTCGGTGCTGGTGCCGCGCAGCAGTTGATCGGAGACGAATGTCGCGGAGTCCTGCGCGGTGACGTCGACGCCGCGGTCGAGTCGTTTGCAGGCGATCTTGCCGATCCAGGCGTTGAAGTCCTTCTGCCCGTAGATCCCGTAGGTGTGCAGTTCCCTGGCGAAATCACTGTCCGGATCGGCCTGCGCGGGAGCCGCGAACACCACGGCGGCCGCGGCAGTGATCACCACTGCCAGTGTGGTTTTCGACATCTGACTCCTCAACTCGTTTCCGGCCCGCCCGCAGCAACCGGCTGGGCCGGTGGTTGCGGCCACGGCTGTGGCACCGGGCGCTGCCGGATCCGCTGCGGCCACCAGAACCATTTGCCCAGCAGCGCCGCGATGGACGGCGTCATGAACGCCCGGATCACCAGGGTGTCGAACAACAGACCCAGACCGATCGTGGTGCCCACCTGCCCGATCACCGTCAGCTCGCTGACCGCCATCGACATCATGGTGAAGGCGAACACCAACCCGGCCGACGTCACCACCGAACCGGTGCCGCCCATGGCTCGGATGATGCCGGTGTTCACACCGGCATGGATTTCTTCCTTCAGTCGCGCGACCAACAGCAGGTTGTAGTCCGCGCCGACGGCCAACAGGATGATCACCGCCATGGCCAGCACCAGCCAGTGCAGTGGTATCCCGATGATGTGCTGCCAGATCAACACCGAGAGCCCGAACGCGGAACCGAGTGAGACCGTGACGGTACCGACGATCACCGCGGCCGCGACGATACTGCGGGTGATGATCAGCATGATGATGAAAATCAGGCCGATGGAGGCGATTCCGGCGATGATCAGATCCCACTTCGAGCCCTCGGCCATATCTTTGAACACCGAGGCAGTACCGGCCAGGTAGACCTTCGAGCCCTCCAGCGGGGTGCCCTTGATGGCCTCCTTGGCGGCCTGCTTGATCGCCTCGATATGAGCGATACCCTCGGGACTCATCGGATCACCCTCGTGGCTGATGATGAACCGGACCGCGTGCCCGTCGGGGGACAGGAAGTTCTTCATCCCGCGCTTGAAGTCCTCGTTCTGGAAGGTCTCCGGCGGCAGGTAGAAGGAGTCGTCGTTCTGCGCGGCGTCGAAGGCCTCACCCATGGCCGACGAGTTGTCCTGCATCGCCGACATCTGATCCTGGATGCCCTTCTGGGTCTGATACATGGTCAGCATGTAGGTGCGCATGTTCTTCATCGTCGCGATCATCGACGGCATCAGCGCGACCATCTGCGGCATCAACGCGTTGAGCCGCTCCATATCCGGGATGATGGCCTGGATATCGTCGGTCATCACGTCGATCCCGTCGAGGGTGTCGAAGATCGAGCGCAGCGCCCAGCAGCCGGGAATGTTGTAGCAGTGCGGTTCCCAGTAGAAGTAGTTGCGCAGCGGCCGGAAGAAATCGTCGAAATTGGAGATGTTGTCCCGCAATTCGGCGATATCGAGCGTCATCGCTTTCATCTTGGTGACCATCGAATTCGTCACCGCCGCCATCTGTACGGTGATGGCGCTCATCTTCTCCATATTGGTGATGGTCGTCAGCATGTCATCGGCCTGCTTGAGCATGTCGGCCATCATGTCCTGCTGGTACTTCTCGTTCATTTTCTGCGTGGTGCCCTGCATGCTGATCTGGAACGGGATCGAGGTGTGCTCGATCGGGGTTCCCTGCGGGCGGGTGATGGCCTGCACCCGGCCGACCCCGGGCACCCGGAAGACGGACTTGGCGATCTTGTCGATCACCAGGAAGTCCGCCGAATTGCGCAGATCGTGATCGCTTTCGATCAGCAGCAGTTCCGGGTTCATCCGGGCCTGCGAGAAATGCCGGTCCGCCGCGGCATAGCCGACGTTCGCGGGCAGGTCCTGCGGCAGGTACTTGCGATCGTTGTAATTGGTCTCGTAGCCGGGCAGCGCGAGCAGGCCCACCATCGACAGCGCAATGGTGGACACCAGGACCGGGCCCGGCCAGCGCACGATGACGGCACCGATCTTGCGCCAGCCGCGGGTGCGCATGGTCCGCTTGGGCTCCAGCACCTTCCCAAATCTTGTGACGACCGAGATGACGGCGGGGCCCAGTGTCAGCGCCGCGACCACGGCGACCACCATGCCGATGGACAGTGGGATGCCCAGTGACACGAAGTACGGCAGTTTGGTGAAGTGCAGACAGAAGGTGGCTCCGGCGATGGTCATGCCCGAGCCGAGCACCACGTGCGCGGTGCCGTGGAACATCGTGTAGTACGCCGATTCCCGGTCCTCGCCGTCACCGCGGGCCTCCTGATATCGCCCTATCAGAAAGATGGCGTAGTCGGTGGACGCCGCGATCGCCAACGTCACCAGCAGGTTCACCGCGAACATCGAAAGTTCGATGATCTCGTGGTAACCGAGGAAGGCGACCATGCCTCGGGTGATGCCGAGTTCGACGACGACCATGCCCAGCACCAGCACCGTGGTGATCAGCGATCTGTAGATGATCAGCAGCATCACGATGATGACCGTGAACGTCAGGGCCTCGATCGTCTGCATGCTGCGGTCGCTTGCAATGTGCTGATCGGCCTGCAGCGCCGAGGGGCCCGTCACATACGCCCTGACCCCGGGCGGCGGGGTGAGGCTGTTGACGATTTCCTGTGCGGCCTCGACGGATTCGTTGGCCAGCGATTCGCCCTGGTTGCCGGCGAGATACACCTGGACATAGGCGGCCTTGCCGTCGGCGCTCTGGGCACCCGAGGCGGTCAGCGGGTCGCCCCAGAAATCCTGGACGTGCTCGACATGCTTGGTGTCGGCTTCCAGCTTGTCGATCATGTCGTCGTAGAACGCGTGCGCCGCCTCGCCCAGCGGTTCGTCGCCCTCGAGCACGATCATCGCCGAGCTGTCGGATTTGAACTCCTCGAACACCGAACCGACCCGCTTCATCGCGATCATCGACGGCGCGCTCTCCGGGCTCATCGATACCGCGCGCATCTGTCCGACCGTCTCCAGCTGCGGGACGACGGTGTTCAACACGATGAGCAGTGCGATCCAGCCCAGGATGATCGGGACGGCCAGGGTGCGGATGGTGCGGGGGATGACACCGCGACGCTGGGGCTCGCTCACAGCGCCGTCGATTCGCTCGCTGCGCTCGCTCATGCGCTCTTGACCAGACAGTAGGTGTGGGCGCCGACCCCGTCGACGGTGCGTTCGTCCTTCACCTCGTCATCGACGGTGATCCGACACGACAACGTGGTGCCGTCGGTCTGCCCGGAGATGGTCGGGAACACCGAGGGCGCGGTCGTGCTCAGCGTGATCTCCCACGGCAGGGTCACATTGTCGGCGCGCACGGGGCGGGCATCGAGATCCATGTAGTTGACGTTCGCGGTGGCCCCGGGCTCACCCCACACCTCGTACTTGACGACCTTCGGATCGAACGGCTCGGTATCATCGGACGCACTGTTCTCCGTGGAGACATACCCCGGACCCGTCCCGAAAAAGGTGCGCACCCGCATCACGGTGAACGTCGCGACCACCACCACCGCCACGATGACCAGCGGGATCCACGCGCGTTTCAGAATCGTCGTCATCGAGAATCGAGTTCCCCGCTGCCCTTTTCTCGCCCCGCCGTGACCCGCCGGGAGCCGTTGAAGACCGGTCGAGGCCGGTTGAGAGCGAACTCTCACCTTCGCCACAGGTTAGCTCAGGTAACTGAGAGCTTAGCTCATATAACAGAGTCTCGTGCCGTCGGTTCTGGGCGTCCGCCCAGCACCTCGGGGTCATGCACCTGACCTGCGGGCATTGTGACGGTACCCACGCAATTCCGCTTTGCGGCAATCCCCGCCTACCCTGGATTGCCATGGGGTTGAAACTGCCGATGCTCACCGCCGGCGGACTGGTTCTCGCCGGATTGATCGCCGCGGGCCCGGCGGTCGCCGAGCCCACCGATCCGCCGCCCCCGGCGCCGTCGGCGAGTGCAGCACCTGATGCCCCACCGTCGGCCGCCCCGCTGAACGTCATCGACAAGGACGGCACCTACCGGGTGGGCATCGATATCGTGCCTGGCGTCTACGCCTCGGCCGGCCCGTTCCCCGATGGCACGTGCTCATGGCGACGAATGGCTCCGGTCGTCACCGAGGGCGAGCCCGGTGAGACGCTGGATCGGGCGTTCACCAAGCAGCCGCAGATCGTAGAGATCAAGCCTGATGACGGCTCGTTCAAGACCACCGGGTGCCAGCCCTGGGCGCTCACCAACCAGCCCCCGCCGCCACCGGGCATGTCCCCGGTGCTGGCTGCGCTGCAGTGGAAGCTCTACATGGACACGCTGAACCGCAACGCCGCGCAGTACGAGGCGAACCCACCCCAACCTGCGCCCGCGCCGCCTGCCGCGCCCGGATCGTAGATCTCAGCAACCATCGGGTCGCGGGCTCACATAGAACGACCGTCTGCGCTGATATTCTTCGGTGGCTGCCGGCTCTGCGGACGAGGGGAGCGGCCCGCCCGGTCAGCGCGTAAGCGCAACCGAGAACGCGTAAGCGCAAGTGAGTACCGGAACCCGGAAAGAGTGTTGTGCGCAGCGGAGAAATCAAGGCCCTCACCGGTCTTCGCCTCTTCGCCGCAGTCTGGGTCGTGCTGTTCCACTTCCGCCCACTGCTAGGGCAGGCGATACCCGACACCAGTGCCGCGTTGGCTCCGGTGCTCAACAGCGGCGCCCAGGGCGTCGATCTCTTCTTCATCCTGAGCGGTTTCGTGCTGGCCTGGAACTACCTGGACCGGATGGGGCCGTCCTGGTCCACGCGTGACACCGTGCATTTCCTCTGGATGCGGCTGGCCCGGGTGTGGCCGGTATACCTGGTGACACTGCACCTGGCTGCGCTGTGGATCGTCTTCACGCTCAACGTCGGACACATTCCCGCCGAGAACGCCGACACCCTCACCGCCATCAGTTACATCCGTCAGCTCTTTCTGGTGCAACTCTGGTTCCAGCCCTACTTCGACGGTTCCAGCTGGGACGGCCCGGCATGGTCGATCAGCGCCGAGTGGCTGGCATACCTGGCCTTCGGCTTCCTGGCGCTACTGATCTTCCGGCTCGCACGGGCCACCCGGGCCCGCAGTCTGCTGTTGCTGGCGTTCGCCACGACCTTGCCGCCGGTGCTGTTCCTCCTGGCCAGCGGGCAGTTCTACACCCCGTGGAGCTGGCTGCCGCGCATCCTGCTGCAGTTCACCGCCGGAGCCATTGCATGCGCCGCGGTGCGGCGGCTCTACCCCAGCGACCGCACCCGGACGTTGGCCGGCGTGGGCGCGCTGATATTGGTCGCGATGCTGATCGGCATCCTGTACTGGCTGGACGCCCACCCGATTCCCGGTGTGATCGACAGTGGCGGTGTGGTGGATCTGCTGTTCGTCCCCCTGGTCGTGATGCTGGCCATCGGGGCCGGAACCCTGCCGAGGCTGCTGTCCACCCGGGTGCTGGTGTACGGCGGACAGATCTCGTTCAGCCTCTACATGGTTCACGAATTGGTGCACACCGCGTGGAACTGGGCGGCGCAACAGTTCGAGCTGACGCTGGCCGGCCCGGTCGGCCCGCTGTGGCTGACGGCGATCTTCGCGGTCACGCTGGCCTGTTCGGCGTTGCTGTACCACCTGGTGGAGGAGCCGGCCCGGCACTGGATGCGCCGGATGGTCGACGTTCGCGCAGCGGTGCCCAGAATGCAGCCGGCCGATACCGAACGCCCCGACTCGAAACTCTCGGCCTGACGCGAATACTTCTGTGCGGCAGTTTATCTGCGAGGTCCAGTAGGCTTGCGCGGGTACTTCGAGCAGGAGGATGTCGTGCGTCGTGTCGCCGTGTCGGTGGTCTCGCTTGCGCTGTTGATCGCCGCGGTCGCACCGGTGGCGCCGTCGGTACGGCTCGCCGGGCGGGAGTCGGCGCTCAACAGGGTCGCGGTGATCAGCGACTCGTACACCACCGGCACCGATCTCGGCGGTCTCGGTGTGCACGGGTGGCCCTCCTTGGCGTGGCGAATCCTGGCCGACCAGGGACGTCCGGTGACGGCCGACGTCGCGGCCGAGGGGAGGGCCGGGTACGGGGTGCGCGGCGACCACAACAGCACCTTCGGTGACCTGACGGCTCGTGCGGTGCGGCCCGACGATGCGCTGGTGGTTTTCTTCGGGTCACGCAACGACCAGCCGGTCGACGCCGTCGACGTGGCCGGTTTGGCCAGAGGAGCTTTCGAACTCGCGCGGCGCCGCGCGCCGACGGCACGCCTTCTGGTGATTGGGCCGCCGTGGCCGACCGACGACGTCCCGCTGCGGATCATGCAGATCCGGGACGCTCTGGCGACGGTGGCCTGGGCGTCTGGAGCCAGGTTCGTCGATCCCCTCGTGGAGCGCTGGTTCGTCGGCAGACCCGAGCTGATCGGAATCGACGGAGTGCACCCCAACGACGCCGGGCACCGCTATCTTGCCGAGCGGATCGCGCACCTGATCGCGGGCGAACTTGCGCCAACGCGCTAAGCGTGTGCGCGGCGGCGGGCCTTGTCCTTCAACGGTTCCGGTAGCGCGTCGGCGACGAGCAGTGACGGCAGCAGGCCGGGATCATGCATCATCGCGCGGAACACCATGTCGATCGTCACGTCGTGATCGGGGCGTTCGATGATCTCGATGGGATCGCCGGCGCGCACCGTTCCGGCCGTGATGACGCGCAGGTAGGCGCCGGGTGCGGCGCGATCTGTGAACGTCTTGATCCAGCCGTCGATTTCCAGCCATTTCGCGAATGTGCGGCACGGTGTGCGCGGCCGGGTCACTTCCAGCACCAGCCCGCCGTCGCCTACGCGCCACCGCTCACCGACGATCGCGTTGGTGACATCGACACCCGCGGTGGTCAGGTTCTCGCCGAAGGTGCCGTTGCCGATCCGACGGCCGAGGTCGTCCTCCCAGGCATCGAGATCCTCCCGGGCGTAGGCATATACGGCCTGGTCATCCCCGCCGTGGTGCTTCTGCTCACTGACCAGATCGCCGACCAGGCCGCTGCCAAGTCCGCCCCGCATGGGACCGGGCGCGCGCACCTCGACGGCGGCTTCGGTGGGACGCTTGTCGATACCGGTCGGCTTCTTGCGGGTGTCGGGATTGGTGCGGGGATGGGCGACATTGACTGTCAGCACACTCGGCATGCGGTCAGCCTAGTGGCAACCACCGCGTGCGGCCCGCCGCATAATCTGGCAGCCATGTTTGTCACTCCGCGATACGGCGACGGCGCCCTCGCAGATCTGGTCCCGTCGGTTCTCGGCGCGCTGGGGGTGCCCGGCGACACCGATCGGGTCGGGCTCGGGCTCGACGGGGTACGGCGGGTGGCCATCCTGCTGATCGACGGGATGGGGGCCGAACTCGTCGCGGCCCGCGCCGAGGTGGCACCGTTTCTGGCGCAGCAGCCGGTGCGGTCGTTGACGGCGGGTTTTCCCAGTACCACGGTGGCAAGCCTGGCCTCGCTGGGCACCGGCCTGCCCGCCGGCGAGCATGGACTCGTCGGCTACCTGCTGGCGGTGCCCGATCACGATCGGTTGATGAACCCGCTCAAATGGCGGCTGATGGGTGAAGGACCCAAGGTGGACCTGCTCAAAGAGGTTGTTCCCGAGCAGTTTCAGCCGTCGGCGACCGCGTTCGAGCGAGCAGCCGCCGACGGTGTGGTGGTGACCCAGGTGGCGCCGATGTACCAGGCCGGCTCGGGGTTGACCCGGGCGGCGTTGCGCGGTGGCGATTTCCGGCCCAGTTTCTCGTCCGGCGATCTGGTGGATGGTGTGGTCGGTGCGCTCGCCGCCGGGGACCGTACCCTCGTCTACGCCTATCACGGCGACCTGGACCTGACCGGGCACGTGCGGGGGCCGGGCTCCGACTCGTGGGCGCTGGAACTCGCGCAGATCGACATGACGATCCGCCTCATCACCGAGCGGCTACCGCCCGGTGCCGCGTTGATCGTCACGGCGGATCACGGCATGGTGCACGTCGAGGACCCGGTCGACTTCGACCGGCGCCCGGATCTGCAGGCCGGTGTGCGGTCGCTCGGCGGTGAACCCCGCGCACGGCACGTCTATACCGAGGCCGGGGCCGCCGAGGATGTGGCAGCGGCCTGGCGGGAGGCGCTCGGCGACGATTTCACCGTGCTCACCCGGTCGGAGGTCATTGGCACCGGCTGGTTCGGACCCTCGGTGCAGGCCAGGGTGCGGTCGCGGATCGGCGACGTGGTGGTGGCGGCCTACCGTGAGCGCGCCATCATCCGGTCTGGTGCCGAACCGTTGCAGTCCCGTCTTGTGGGGCATCACGGTTCGCTGACGCCCGCCGAGATGCTGGTGCCGCTGTACACGTTCCGCTGAGGTCCGCACCGTCGCGCGGGAACTCGGCTAGCGTGCAGTTCTTGTGCAGACGTTGATCGATCTGGACACCGCGTCGGTGTTCGCCATCCCGATGTGCGGTGGCGCCGCGGTGCACGAAGGCGTCCTCGTGGAGGGGCCACAGGGCTGGGGCGAGTTCAGTCCGCCGCCGGGGTGCCCCGATCATCTGCTTGTGCGCTGGCTGACCGCCGCCACCGAACCCGGCACCGTCGGCTGGCCGGATGCCCGCCGGGGCCGGGTGCCGGTCGCCGTGACCGTTACGGCGACGGACCCGGAGCGGGCCCGGGAGCTGGTCGCGGGATCGGGGTGTCGGACCGCCTCCGTCGAGGTGGGCCAGCCCGGCGACACGTTGGCCGATGACGGTGCGCGACTGGCGGCGGTGCGAGACGCGCTCGGTCCGGACGGCCGCATCCGATGTGACGCCAAGGGCCGGTGGTCCGCCGACGCGGCCGTTCGCGCCATCGAGGCACTCGATCGGGCGGCGGGTGGCCTGGAGTTCGTTCTGCAGCCCTGCCGCAGCATCGAGGATCTGGCCGCGGTCCGTCGACGGGTGGGCGTCGCCATCGCGATTGGTTCGGGGCTGGAGCAGGCTCTGCGGGATCCGGGCCTGACGGAGGCGGCCGATATCGTGGTGCTGCACGGCGGATCGCTGGGTGGGGCGCGGCGGGCGCTGCGAATCGCCGAGTCGTGCGGGCTGCCGTGCACCGTCACCTCGGGTGTCGCAACCAGCATCGGGGGGGCGGTCGGGGTGGCTCTGGCCGGTGCGCTCCCGGATCTGCCGTTCGCCGCCACGCTGGGGTCCGGATCGTGGTTGGACGGGGATCTGGTGGCAGACTCGCGCAGACTGGTTCCCGTCGATGGATTTCTGCCGGTCGCACCGATGTCGCCGGCACCGTTGCCGGAGTTGCTGGACCGTTATACGGTGTCCGATCCGGCCAGAGTGCGGTGGTGGCGATCACGGCTGGAAAGCGCAATTGCACAATGAGGGGATGACTTCGGTGTCTGATTCGGCGGTCCTGCTCGGGCAGGCACTTGCTCCGTCGAACCGTGTCGACCCCTATCCGGTGTACCGAAAGTTGCGCGAACACGGTCCGCTGCAGATTCCTGAGATCAGCCTCACGGTGCTGTCGTCGTACGCCGACTGTGACGCCGCCCTGCGCCATCCCGCGTCGGCAAGCGACCGGATGAAGTCGGCCATTGCCCAACGCCAGATCGCCGCCGGCGAGGAACCGCGGCCATTCGGTCTTGCCGGCCTGGTGGACAAGCGGCGGACGCCGGCGTTCCTGTTCCTGGATCCGCCCGATCACACCCGGCTGCGCAAACTGGTGGCCAAGGCGTTCGCGCCCCGGGTGATCAACCAGTTGCGTGACGAGATCGTCGCCACCGTGGACGGGCTGCTCGACACCGCGGAAGAGCGCGGTGAGTTCGACGCCGTCAGCGGTTTGGCCTACCCGGTGGCGGTTGCGGTGATCTGCCGGCTACTGGGGGTTCCGGTCGAGGATGAGCCCAAATTCGGGCACGCATCCACCCTGCTCGCCCAGACCGTCGATCCTTTCCTGACGGCGACCGGCGATGTGCCGGAAGGCTTCACCGACCGCATCGAGGCCGGCAAGTGGTTGCGGAAGTACTTCCGACAGTTGATCAGCCAACGCCGCACCAGCCCCGGCGACGATCTGATCTCGGCGATGATCGCGGTCGAGGAATCGGGCGACCAGTTGACCGAGGACGAGATCATCTCGACGTGCAATCTGTTGCTCATCGCCGGGCATGAGTCGACGGTGAGCCTGATGGCGACATCAGTGCTGGCGATGTTGCGTGATCGTCGGCAGTGGACTGCGCTCGGGGCCGATCCCTCACGCGCACTGCGGGTCATCGAGGAGACGTTGCGGTTCGATCCGCCTGCCCAGTTGCTGGGTCGGGTCGCTGCCGAGGAGATGAAGGTCGGCGACACGGTGATTCCCAAGGGGGACACCATGATCGTGCTGCTCGCTGCTGCGCACCGTGACCCGGCGGCCAACGACAACCCCGATGTGTTCGATCCCGACCGCAAAACCATCAGGCACCTGGGGTTCGGGCACGGTGCGCACTTCTGTCTCGGTGCGCCGTTGGTGCGGCTGGAGGCGTCGATCGCTTTGTCCGCGGTGACAAAGCGTTTCCCGAATGCCGAGCTCGGTGGTGACCCGCAGTACAAGCCGAACGTGACCCTGCGCGGGATGTTGTCACTGCCGGTGCGCACCCGGCGCTGACGGGTCGCTCTCCCGAACAGCGGACCCATCGCCCGCTCAGAAGGATCGCCCGCTCAGAAGGGTGGTGGGTCGCTGTCGCTTTCGGCGTGTTCGAGGGCGCGGGCGATGGCGTTGTGGTGGCGTTCGGTTGTGATGCGTTGGGCGCGGTTTTGGGCGCGGGTGCGTTGCCGGACCGGCATCTTGGTGTCGCGGTCGGTGTCGTTGAGCAGGGTGATATTGCGTTTGCGTGGGATGGGGGTGTGGATGTTCCAGTGCGGGAACAGGAGTGCCGCGCCGGGGGCCTTGGTGTAGGTGTGCCCGGTGGGCGCGGCCCAGCCGATGCTGCCGTCGGGTGTGGCGGTGGGCGCCCAGCCGGCGAAAGTCTTGACCAGATGGTGCAGCCGGCAGAGCGGGGCCAGGTTGCCCGGGTGGGTGGCCCCGGCCGGCCAGGGATCAGATGATCCAGATCGCAGCGGTGCGCCGCCCGGCTGCAGCCAGGAAATGAGCAGGTCACGGCGCGCATCCGGACGAAGGCGGTCAACGCGGCGGAGGGCCGGTATCGGGGTTCGGTGGGCAGATCAGCGATCTCGGCGAGCGGTTTGATGGTGGCCCCGCCGGCGACGAGCTCGGCCAACAGGGCCGCGGGGATGATGGCGCCGTCGAGCATCACCGCCGGACTGGGGTTGCACGCCGCAGGCGGGGCACTGGCCGCGGGCTCGGCGGGGGTTGACTCTGCGGCCGGGGCCGCGGGGTCCGATTCTGCGGCTGGCTCGGCGGGGCCGGATTCCGCGGCCGGTGTCTGCGGCTCGGGGTCGCCGCCAGACACTGGCACTCGCTCGGCCTCGGTGTTGGGCGTGGTGTCCGGGGTGCCCGCCGACCCCGGCACACCCTGCCGCGGGCGGTCCTGTTCGGCGGCGGGGAGTTGGTCGGTGAGCGCATAGATGGCGACCGCGCCCGCGCGCGGATCCTTCCCGCTGCCCACACAGTCGGGATCCCCGCACTCACAGGTCAGCCGCTGCAACGCGGGCCCGATGACCCCCAAGGTGGCCAGCGCGGCCGCGCGTAGTTCCCCGCGGCGGCGCGGATCATTCGCGCAGACGGTGTCGGCGAGCTCCTCGAGACGCTGCTGCAGCAGCACCTTGTCGGTGACCCGCAGCCGACCCCAGAACGAGGACACCCCGTGCGGGTCGTCCTTATCGTCGAACTCCACATACAGGTCCTTGGCGGCCCGCCGGGACCGCACCACGGCGTCGGGGTCGAATTTCTCCACCCACAGATCCACCGCACCGATCAACGCTTTCTCCGAATGGGCCCCGTAGGCGCCGGCTTCGGCAGCGATCGCCGCGTCGATCAACGCGAGCGCGTCGGGGTCGTCGACGAGGTGGGTGCGCCAGGTGATCGCATCGATCACCGCCGCCGAGATGACTCCGGTGGCGAGCAGGGCGGCGGTGCGCGGGAGCCGGTCCCGCAGGGCTTGGGCGATGCGCATCTGCTTGGACGCCGCACGCGGGCTCAGATTGCAGGCCGCGGCCACCGCGGCCTGCGCCCACGCCCAGCCGTCGATGACCTGGTGGGCGTGGGCGTCGTCCTCGTCGTCGCAGTGGCGGGCGATCACCTCACCGATCAACGCCAACCGGCGGGCAGCCGCCATCGCCTCGGTGCGGGTCGCATCCGACACCGCCGAGATGAGCGCCTCATCACTCAACCCGGCGAGCGCCCCACGATCCGATCCATCGAACATGTGTGCGATACTACCGGGCTGCACCGACACGAGCGGGCACGCACGAAGCCGGCTACTCCTGAACGGCCTTGGCGATCGCCACGCAGGTGGTGAGGTACCGCGCGTCGGGCACCTCGTGTTCGGTGATTTCCCACATGGCGTCGTGCATCATCCGAATGATCACCCACGCCCGCGCGCGGTCGGCGTCCAGGCCGGCGACGTCGACCAGCGTGTGGAGGCGCCGGCGCACACCCTCTCGCACCTGACCCTTGAATTCGTCGAAGCGGTCGAACAGCATCGGGGCGATCTCGTAGTGCGGATCGCCGCTCATCGGCTTGGGGTCGATGATCAGCCACGGCTCGCGGTCGGCAGCCAACACGTTCTCGTAGTGCAGATCGCCGTGGATGAGTGTCCCGGTGCTCGCCGGGTCGGTGACCAGATCGGCGCCCAGGGAGAGCGCCTGCTCCACCAGTCGGTGTGGCACTGCGGCTCCACGCGGCAGCGATACGAGGTCGGTATTCCATTTTTCGATGAACGCGGTCAGCGGACGCAACTGGGGTGGTGCCGGAACATGGATCTGCCGATAGAGATCCGCCACGATCTCGCACGCCTCGAGATCCCGGACATCGTTGAGATTGCGGGCGTGCAACCGTTCCAGCAACATCGCGCGTCGGTGGGGATTGGCACGTAGCAGGCGCACGGTTCCCCGGCCGTCCCAGCGCCGCAGCGCAATGTGTTCGTGTTCGGACTCGTCATCGGGAAAGGCGAGCTTCAGGATGGCCGGGGTCGTCTCCGCGGTGCGCACGGGCAGCACGATCGAGCAGAAACCGTGTTGCGGCGCGCCGTCGGCCGTGAGCTCCCACTCCTGGAGTTGGCTGTCCACGGCCTTGGAGAGGTTGTCGACCCAGTGCCGCCATTCGGGCCCGCGGCCGGCCATCGCGAGGACTCCGTCGGGCAGGGCGATCACAATCCGATGGTGCCACGCATCGGGAGGGACCCTGGAACACATGACTCGCGTCGGCTTTGACAGACTGGTCGTCATGGCACAGATCACCCTCAAGGGAAACCCCATCAACACCGTTGGCGAGCTGCCGGCTGTCGGCTCGTCCGCTCCGGCCTTCACTCTGACCGGCACCGACCTCGGCGCGGTCAGCAGTGACCAGTTCAGCGGCAAGCCTGTGCTGCTCAACATCTTCCCGTCGGTGGACACCCCGGTGTGCGCCACGAGCGTGCGAACCTTCAACGAGCGTGCCGCCGCAGGCGGTGCGACCGTACTGAACGTGTCGAAGGACCTGCCCTTCGCGCAGAGTCGCTTCTGCGGTGCCGAGGGCATCGAGAACGTGCTGTCGGCCTCCGCGTTCCGGGACAGCTTCGGAGAGGACTACGGCATCACCATCACCGATGGCCCGATGGCGGGTCTGCTCGGCCGGGCCGTCGTGGTCATCGACGCCGACGGCAACATCGCCTACTCCGAGCTGGTGCCGGAGATCGCGCAGGAGCCGAACTACGATGCCGCGCTCGCCGCGTTGAAGTAACCCGGTTCGCCGTAACGGCACCGGTCAGCGCCGCACCGCGGCCGCGCTGACCGGTGCCGTTCTTCTTTTCCCAACCCTGCCCATCGATGTCGGGGAGGTCGCAGACCCATCACGACCCGGGCTCGGCGGTCTCTTTTGGGTTACGGATCTGCATCTCATTCACGCTGTGCCACAGCTGAATTGGGCAACCGCGGAATCGGTCGGTAGAAATAACGGTGACGACCGTCAATTACCCGGTTGTCGCCGTTTCCGACCTGATCGAAAGAGTTGACGACCCGATGAGACGCTTCTGTGCCCTGCTGCTCGGCCTGGCTGTGTTGACAGTGAGTCCCGGCGTCGCATCGGCCGATCCGTTCAACACCCGCCCCGCCCGCAATCAGCAGGCGGTCGACTACGTGATCGCGCGGGCACTGTCCCAGCGCGGTGTGCCGTTCACCTATGGTGGCGGCGACGCCAACGGCCCAACCCGCGGCGTCGTTCGCGAAACGCCCGCCGAACCCGCCGCCGCCGCCATTCCCGGCGGTGTGCCCGGCCTGAACTTCCCCGGTTTGGCTCCACCCGCCCCGGTGGCGTCACCGCTCACCCCGACTGTTCCGAGCACTCCCGATCCGTCCGCCAACGTGGTGGGCTTCGACGCGTCGGGCATCATCGTGTACGCATTCGCCGGAGTTGGTGTGAAGCTGCCACGGTCGTCGGGGGAGATGTACAAGGTCGGCCAGAAGGTACTGCCCGCGCAGGCACTGCCGGGCGATCTGATCTTTTTCGGCCCCGAGGGCACGCAGAGCGTGGCGCTGTTCGTGGGCAACGGCCAGATGCTGGAGGCCGGTGATTCGGGTGTCACGGTGTCGCCGGTGCGCACGGCATCGATGACGCCCTATCTGGTCCGCATCATCGCCTGAGCCGGGCGACGCAACCTATTCGACGGGCAGCGAGTCGTTGCGCTGCAAGATGAAGAAATACGGGCGAGTGCCGCCGCGGTAGTCCATCGCACCGATGACGGTGTCCTCTGCGATCTTTCGGAACACGTCATTGATCGGCAGATTGTCGTAGATCATTGTCGCGCTGTCGGTTCCGCGGTAGCGCGTGGTACGCAGCCGGGCTTTGGGCGCCTTGGTCCGCAACGCGGGTCGCAACGCCGAGATGGGCTGCACGAGCGACAGGTTGCGCACCAGCGGAAACTTCGTGGCGATCCCGAGACCGCCGAAGGCCAACACCGGATTCAGAGCCCACAACGCGGTCCCGCCGTCTTTCGGGAACAGCAGCGGGTGCACCGTCTCGGCGTCGACGAACTGCTTGCCCCACCAGCCGCTGGCGGCCAGCAGTCCATCCATCGGATGTGCGGTGGGAAGCTCGGCACCGTGCCAGGTGCCCAGCATGAAATCCGGATCGACACCGGGGGCGGCGTCGAAGACGGCGAGCGCTTCCACGGTCGTCGTCGGCACGGTGGTCAGCACGTCCTCAGCAAGCATGACTCAACCCTACTTGACAGGTGTCAAGTACTCAAAGGTGAGTCGCTCGAAGTGCCGTCCTGCAGCAGGACGAACCGAACCGCTTCGGTGCGCGACGCGACGCCGAGTTTCCGGTAGGCGCGGTAGAGGTGGTTGGCCACCGTCTTGGCGCTCACGCCGAGTCGCTTGGCGATCTGTTGGTTCGTCAGCCCGTTGGCGACCTCGTTGAGCACCCGCCCCTCTGCTTCGGTGAGCGCGCTGAGTTCGGGGGTGCGCCGGTCGACCTTGGCTGCCCATGCGGCTGCGCCAAGCCTGCGGAATCCGTTGCGTGCTTCGGTGCGTGCGTTCTCACGGTGTGTCGGGTCCACGGCCAAGCGGGCGATGTCATGGAAGGTACGTGCCCGGTCGAAAGCGTCGTGCGCGGGATCGTATATCGCGGCCGCTCGGTGGAGCAGACGCAGTGATGCTGCCGGATCGGTGTCGTGGAGCAGCAGCGCCTCGGCCCGGCACGCAGTGGCCTTGGTCCACCGGCTGGACCCCACCGCCGCGGCGACCACCTGGAGATGTTCCAGCACGGGTATGGCGTCGGCGCGGTGACCCACGGCGATATAGGCCTCGATCAGGTCGACGTGCCAGCGCGCCAACTGTGGAGCGAGGAATCCGCCAACCTGTTCGAAGGCCCAGCACTCGGACAATGCGGTGACGGCGTCACCGGGACGATCAGCGGTCAACGCGGCCAGTCCCGAATTGGCCAACAGGAAATAGCGTGCGCCGAACGTGGACAGCTCGTCGGAAATGGCGAAGCCGAGTTCCAGATCTGCGGCCGATGTGTGGTCATCCCCGCGGATCGCATGCACCCGCGCACGAAGCGAGAGCCAAAACGGTGCGAAGGCTCGTTGGCCGGCCGCCAGGCTGAGTGCGGTCGCCTCATCAAGGCACACCAGGGCGTCATCGAAGCGCGACGCGCGAACGTAGGTCTCGCCTAGTGCTCCGAACACCATCGCCAGCGCGGAACGTGCGCCCTCACCCCGAAGTTGGGCGCCGAGCCCGGTCAGTGCCGCGACCGCGGCCTCGTATCGTTCCGCGATCGACAGTGCTCGCCCGAAATGCAGCCCGATCATCGGGTCGTGCCTGACGGCGGAGACGAGATCCAGTTCCGTGATGCCATCGACGAGTTGGTTCGATCGATTCTCGTGCCAGGCACTGAGTGCATGGGCCAGAATCACCCGTGCCACATCGGAATCGGTGGAGGCCGGATCACTCACGGCGACCGCCGTCCTTGCGGTGTCGATGATCTCGCTGACCATCCCGAGAATGCCCAACGGTATGGCCATTCGGGCGTACACCATGCCCACCTCGCGACCGGAGGCCCTGCTGGTGCACTCCTTGAGGCGCTGGAGGGCCATTGCCGGAGCGCCACCCACGGCTTCCAGGGTGGCAAGCAAGAGTGTTGCCGTGACGCGAAGATCGTGAGATGTGGGATCCTCCAACATCGTTTCCAGTCGGTGCCGCGCGGAGTCGGTCTGTCCGGCCGTCATCAGCTCGCGGGCGGCCAACACCCTGAGTTCGGCTCGGCGGGAGTCGTCGCCGGTCAAGTCGATGGCGCGGTCCAGCAGTCGGGCCGCCGGCTCGGTGCCGCCTCTGCACCGAAGAATGTGCGCCGCCCCGACGAGATCATCGACCAGGGATTCGTCCGGCCCCAGCGTGCCGTGCGCGCGGTGCACCAACCGGACGGTGTCGGAAAGTGCCTGACAGTCTGCGAATTCCAGATGCAGCCGGCGCTGGTCCTTGAGCGACATTGCGGCGACGGTCGCACTACGCAACAGTGGGTGCTGCAGCGTCAGCCTTCCGGCGCTCAGGCAGGCCAGTCCGCTGTCCTCCAGCGCGTGTAAGGCCGTCTCGGCGATGGCTGGGCGCATCGACCGCAGCACCGACCATGACCCGTCTGCGGACAGCGAGGCCAGCTCCAGCAGGGTGCGCGCCGCGGTTCCGGGGCGGGGCAACTGCCGGCTGAACACTGTGCGCAGATCTCCGACAAGGGGAACGTGCTCAGGCAGTAGATCCGCACCAGAGAGCTGCTCCGGTGTCAACGCGTCGGGGAGATGGCGCAATACGAGTGGATTGCCGGCCGCGACGTCCAACAGCTTGTCCATGACCGCCGCCGCGATGGGCACGCTGCTCGCCGCCTCGAGGATCGCGGCCGCGGCTTGCCGGTCGAGGCCGGTGAGCTCTTCGACGTCGAATCCCTCGGCGAAACTCTCGGCCGACGGGACCCGGCGGCCGGTCACCACCACCAGGACGGCGGCGTCGGTGCAGCGTCGGATGGCCAGGTTCAGCGCCGTCCGGCTGGCGGCGTCGGCATCGTGGATATCGTCGACGAGCAGGGTGGTCCCGGGGGCCCCCGCCAGCCCGGCACTGAGGATGTCGGCGACCTTGAGGGCGTCGACCTCGCCGGCCACCGAGCCCACCGGCACCGGAATCGGCAGCACTGAGGCGATCTCGACGGCGGTGGACATCGGTGCCGCCATATCCCCGCCGCGGCAGCTCACCAGATGGGCGGTCGGTCCGATTCGGTGTGCGAGCCGTGCGAGCGCACTGGACTTTCCGATGCCGGCATCGCCGAGCAGCACGATGGTTCGGCCGGCTCCCGCGCACGACTGCAGCCACGCCTGTTCCAGGCGATCACCGAGTGTGCGTGTCGATATCGAACCCACCATGTAGCTGGCAGGCTATCGCAGGTGTGAGGTCGATCGGCGGAAGTCAGTTCACCCCGATGAGCTCCCAACGATCGTCTCCGTCGACGCCGCCGGCGGTCACCTTCACCGGACGGGTGTCACCGCGACGGTCCGCCGCGGTGCACTCGAAGGATTCCCCGACCTCGATGACCTTGAGGCCCTCGCCGCACGTGACGGTGACCGCGAATCCCCTGTCCGCAGAGATCTCCTTGGTCAGCCCCTGTGCCGTCTGGGATAGATCGTAGAGCACATCCAGGGTGCTGTACTCGACGTTTTCCTCGTCGTCGCTGACCACGACCTGCACTCGCACATTCGATCCGTCGACGTCGGCGTTACAGATGAAGGTGTCACCCGCTTTGGGTGCCTTCGCCGGCCGCACGCACTCGACCTCGGATACCTCGCGGTCGATCTTCTGGTAGCTCGTATTCAGCTCGTCGGTGATCGCGCTCTCCAGCTTCGCGTAGTCGGGTCCGCCGGCGGACATCGAGAACGAGCAACCGGCCAGCGCCGCGGGCAGCATCAGCAGTGTCAGGCGCGAGCGATTGGGCACCTCACGAGGCTAATCTCTCAAGGCGGTGGTCGGTATGGGTAAAAGTTCTCACACGTACGACGATGGTGCCATGCGCTACATCGTGGACGCCATGAATGTCGTCGGGTCGCGTCCGGATGGTTGGTGGAGGGACCGTGCGGGTGCGCTGACCGCGCTGGTCGAACAGCTGGAGCGGTGGGCGGCGCGTGGCGGACACCAGGTCACCGTGGTGCTCGAGCGGCCGATGCCGCTGGAGTCCGAGGTGGTCACCGTGGTCTGCGCGCCACGTGCCGCGCCGGACTCCGCCGACGACGAGATCGTCCGGCTGGTCGGCAGTGATGACGCCCCGTCCGGCCTCACCGTCGTGACATCCGATGGCGCCCTTGCTTCTCGGGTACACGATGCCGGCGCCGCGACATTTCCGGCCGGCCGGTTCAGGGAGTTGTTGGGCTGATCGCGAGGTTACCGGCGATGACGTTGGCCAGCAGTGCCTTTCGATCGAACTTCCCACTTGGCAGCGTCGGTATCTGGTCTGCTGTGGCGATGACCCATCGGGTCGGAACCTTGTATGCCGACAGGTGTGCACGGGCCGCTTCTCGGACCGCGCCCAGATCCAGCGCGGCCTGCGCGGGCACCACCACCGCACACACCTGCTCGCCGCGGTCGGAATGCTCGATTCCGATCACCACGCATTGCGTGATCTCGGGGAGCCCGGCGATCACCGCCTCCACCTCCACCGGCGAGACGTTCGCGCCGCCGGCCTTGATCAGGTCGGTGGTGCGCCCGACGTAGAACAGTCGCGGGTCACCGGTTCGTCGGTAGACACGGTCCCCGGTGTGATACCAACCGTCGGCGTCGAACACCTCGCTGCGCTCCCGTTTGTTGTAGCCGGCCATCGTGCCGACACCGCGGATCCACAATTCGCCGGTGGTGCCGTCGGGCACCGGTGTGCCATGCTCGTCAACGATGGCGATGTCGGTGCAGACGAATCCGCCGGCGGTCTCGGACATGGTGCGGTGCACCGGAAATCCGTCGGGTACATCGGTCATGGCGATATCCAGCGGGCCGTGCCGAAGCATGGGAGCGCTGGACAGGTCGCGGTCGGCGAAGCTGGGATGATCGCGCACCCGTTGGGTGAACGCCGGCCAGCCGACGATCCCGGTGCCACGCTCGGCTTCGATCAGATCCAGTGCCGTCTTTGCGTCCAGCCGCTCCATCACCAGCAGGCTGATCGAATCGTGGAGGGCACCCATCGCCGCCAACAGTCCGCCGATCCAGAAGAACGGCATGGCGCACAGCACCTTTGGCCGGCCCGGGTTTGCGGTGACCGCCCGGATGGCCGACGGCCACATCGAGGTCTGTCGCACCAGCGTGCCGTGCGTGTGCAACACGCCCTTGGGTTCGGCGGTCGACCCGGATGTGTGCACCATGACGGCCAGGTCGGCGGGGGAGACCTCCTGTTCTGCCGCGGCGAGGACATCCGGTGAGACCTGCCGACCCAGGTCGTCGCCCCACCGGGTGGCCCAGCCGTAGTCGACGTCATCGGTCAGCACGATTCGACGCAGGTACGGTGCGCACGCCAGCGAGAGCGCATCGCGGTGCTGCCGCGGTAGCTCGGGCAAGGCGGCCTCCAGGCGGGTGCCGACATCGGTGCCGGGCACCGCGCCGGGGGCGATCAACAGCGCGATATCGGCCAACCGCAGTACCTTGGCGATCTCAGCGGGTGCGTAGAGCGTGCTCAGCGGGACCGCCACGGCGCCGACCCGCGAGAGCGCGAGCCACCAGATGATCCACTCGATGCCATTCGGGAAGAACAGCCCGACCCTGCTGCCCTTGCCGATGCCGGCGCCCAGTAGGCGTCGAGCGATACCGGCGGACTGCGCGTCCGCCTGCTTGTAGGTCAGCCGCCCGGTGGGCGTGATCAGGTAGGTGTCGCGTCCCGAGGCGTGCACCCGGTCGGCGAGCAGCGCGGGAACGGTCAGCGGCGTTACATCGGTGCGCGGAGATGTCACATGCCGATCATCGCCGATGATGCGAGCGCGCTCATCGCCGCCTCACTGTTCGTGGTACGCGTCATGCCACCGCCACCACGTGTAGGGCGCGCTCTGCGGGTACCCGACGGGGGAGTCCTCCCACGACTCCTGTCGGCCGAGGGCGGTGATGTCCAGATAGCTCCAGGTGTTGCCGAACACCTCGTCGCCGCGATTGTTGACGAAGTAGGTCCGGTAGATCTGCTCGCCATCGCGGATGAATGCGTTCGTGCCGTGCCACTGGTCGACATCGAACGCGGTGTCGAACGCGGTACCCGCTTCCTCGACGATGGTGTACCAGGGAATGGACCATCCCATTCGTTCCTTGATGCGGGAGATGTCTTGCTGCGCCCCGCGGGAGGCATAGACCAGCGTGGTGTCGCGGGCGTGCAGGTGACTCAGCTCGCCGACGTGGTCGGCCATCAATGAGCAACCGGTGCAACCATGTTCGGGCCAACCGTGTACCCCGGGATCCATGAATGCCCGGTAGACGATCAGCTGCCGGCGGCCGGCGAACAGGTCGAGTAGCTGGACCCTGCCGTCGGGGCCGTCGAACGAATAGTTCGACCGCACCGGCGTCCATGGCATCCGCCGGCGCTGTGCCGCCAGCGCATCGCGGGCCCGGGTGAGCTCCTTTTCTTTGATCAGCATCGCGGCAAGAGCGGCCGCCCATTCTTGCGCGTCCACAATCGGTGGTGTCTGCATCGTCGGTCCTTCGATCGTTGCCGGCCGGATCGTTATACGAGTTGGTTGAATATTTGTCGAGCACACCACACGGGTCCGGATATAGTCAACAGAATGGTTGAAGATCAGCAGTTGGACCGCGCGTATGCGGCCCTTGCGGATCCCACGCGTCGCCGGTTGCTTGAGGCGCTGCGAGACGGCGATGCGCGGATCACCGATCTCGCGGCGCCGATGCCGATGACCTTCGCGGGCGTCTCTCGCCATATCGGCGTTCTGGAGGCGGCCGGTCTGGTGACCCGCGAGGTGCGCGGCCGCGAGCACTGGCTCACGCTGCGCCCGGACGGACTGAGTCCGGCCGCACGGTGGATGGATGAGCAGACCGAATTCTGGTCGGCTCGCGCCGATGCGCTCACGGCACGGCTGCGCCGCAAGAAGGCCGGCCGGTGAGCGAGGGAACCGACGGTGCATGTGCAGCGGGTCATGCCCGCCGCGCCCGGCGAGGTGTTCGACGAATGGCTGGATCCGGATTCGTTGCGGGAGTGGATGTGTCCGCGCCCGACCAGATGTGTCACGGTAACCGTCGAACCGCGGGTGGGTGGGGCGTTTCGCTTCGACGTCGACGACGCGGGGACCAGCGTGCTCATCACCGGGCGGTTCGTCGCGATCGAGCGACCGCGGCTGCTCAAATTAACCTGGACCAACTCGTACTGGCCGGACCCGACGACGGCCAGCATCGTGACGGTCACATTCGAACCTCTGCAGGATGGCCAGACCTTGATGTCCATCGAGCACGCGATGCTGCCCGCCCAGGACTATCAGAATTTCCACGACGGCTGGCGCAAGACCGCCGACCAGCTGGCGGACCTGATGGGTGCCGGCTGACGTGACGCGAATGCCGTTCCGGCCGGCGCGTGCCGAAATTAGGTGGACGAGCTCATCGTTGGTACGCTCGTTCCATACGCCGCATTCGTGAAGCGGCGTGTCTGTGTTCGGCCGAATCGCGGCCGGGTGCCAGTACCCCCTTCTTACGGCCTGTGCCGGCACCGCACACCAGAACTTTGCTGATTTGGCGACGATCGGTCGCACAACCAGGCTTGGTCGACATGACGTTCGGCCAGAAGAAAAAAGAAAGAAGTAAGATCATGGCAGAAGGAACCGTTAAGTGGTTCAACAGCGAAAAGGGCTTCGGCTTCATCGCTCCTGACGGCGGCGCACCGGACGTGTTCGTGCACTACTCCGAGATCCAGGCCGGCGGATTCCGCAACCTGGAGGAGAACCAGCGGGTGAAGTTCGACGTCACCCAGGGCGCCAAGGGCCCGCAGGCGGTCAGCGTCACCGGCCTCTAAAGACCTCACCGAATCCCCGGGTTCGGCCGTCACCCAATGACGGCCGAAACCGGGGATTCGTGCGTTTCGGCGGTCGGCCGATGACTTTCCCGGTGCCCTACGGTCTGCATACCGTAGGTGGATGACCGAGGAGGAAAGCGTGGTCCAGTTGCTGAGAGTGCAGAACTTCGTGGTCTCACAGGACGGGTTCGGGGCCGGTCGCGACCAGAGTCTCGAGCGACCGTTCGGGCACGCCGACCCGCAGACCATGATGGCCTGGGCGGGCGCCACCGCGAGCTGGCCCAACCGGACGGATCCCGGCGGTAGCCGCGGCATCGATGACTATTTCACCAGGGATTTCACCAACAATATCGGTGCCGAGATCATGGGCCGCAACAAGTTCAGCCCCCATCGGGGAGCCTGGGCCGACCACGATTGGCACGGTTGGTGGGGTACCGAGCCCCCATTTCACACCCCGGTCTTCGTGCTCACCCATTATCCGCGACCCTCATTTGCCTTGTCGGACACGATATTTCACTTCATGGATGCCGGGCCGGGCGAAGTTCTGGACCAAGCCAGGCGGGCTGCGCAGGGCAAAGACGTGCGACTCGGCGGCGGAGCGCAGACCATCCGGGAGTTCCTGGACGCCGATCTCGTGGACACCCTGCACGTGGTGGTCGCGCCGGTCGAACTCGGCGGCGGAAGCCGGCTTTGGCGGACCTCCGACGAGCTCCTCGAGCGGTTCCACCGCGATATGGTGCCCAGCCCCAGCGGGGTGATGCACCACATCTTCTGGCGTCGTTGACGACACGGCGGCACCGGCCATCGGCTCTTCACCCGGAAAGGAAAGCGGCACCGGGATTTCGCCTCGGGAAGGACCCCCGGGGCCGCTGCCTCTCGCCCGGCCATCAGTATCGTGTCCAGTGATGGTTTTCGACCGATCCGAGGACACGGCCCGCGCCCGTCGCAGTCTGCGGGGCGCCCTGCGTGGACGCCGGGACCCGGCGCCGGTGGCCGGTCAACGCAGACGCCGCGTCACCCATGTCGGTGACGCGTACACCCGCAAGGTCCTCGACCTCACCATCCGGCTCGCTGAGGTGATGCTGTCCTCCGGCTCGGGTACCGCCGATATCGTCGCGACCGCGCAGGACGTCGCGTCGGCCTATCAGCTCAGCGACTGCGTCGTCGACATCACCTTCTCCACGATCATCGTCTCGGCCCTACCCACTGCCGACAGCCCACCGCTGACCATCGTCCGCTCGGTGCGCCACCGCGCCACCGACTACACCCGGCTGGCGGAACTGGACAAGCTGGTCCGGCGCATCACCTCCGGCGGGGTCACCGTCGATGAGGCGCATGAGGCGATGGACGTCCTCAGCGAACGTCCGCATCCGTATCCGCGCTGGCTGGCGACCGTCTACTGGGCGGGCTTCGCGTTGGGCATCGCCATGCTGCTGGGCGGCAACTGGCTGGTCTGCATCCTGGCCGCGCTCACCTCGGCGGTGATCGACCGGATCGGCCGGCTACTGAACCGCGCCGGCACCCCGTTCTTCTTCCAGCACGCCGCGGGCGCGGCGATCGCCACGCTGGTGGCCGTGGCCGCCTATCGATTCGCCGGGCAGGGCCCGACGGCGCTGGTCGCGACCGGGATCGTCGTGCTGCTCTCGGGGATGACCCTCGTGGGCTCGGTGCAGGACGCCCTGACCGGGCACATGGTGACCGCCGTCGGACGCCTCGGTGATGCGCTGTTTCTGACCGCCGGCATCGTCGTGGGCATCGTGGCGGGTCTGAAGATCGCGACGCTGGCCGGTATCACCATCGAGCTGCACGTGGATGCGACCCAGTCGATCATCGTGCCGACCGACCCGCTGCAGATCGGCATCGCGGTGTTCGGTGCCGCGCTGGCGGGGATATGCCTCACCCTCGCGTGCTACGCGCCGCCGCGATCGGTGGTGGCCGCCGGTGTCGCCGCCGGTGCGGCGCAGGCCGTGCTGATCGCGTTGGGCCACGCGCAGTTCGGGGCCGTACTGTCGACCGGTATCGCCTCGGTCGGCGTCGGCTTGTTCGCGACCGTCACCTCGATCCGACGACAGGCGCCGGTGCTGGTGACCGCGACCGCCGGCATCACGCCATTGCTGCCCGGGCTGGCCGTGTTCCGGTCGGTGTTCTACTTCGCCGTCGACGAACGGTTCCTCGACGGTATTGCGCAGCTGATGTCGGCGGTGGCGATCGCGCTGGCGATCGGCAGCGGCGTGGTCATGGGTGAGTTGCTCGGCTCCCCGCTGCGCTACCGGGCGGGCCGCATCGGCGATTTTGTCCGCATCGACGGCCCCCCTGGTCTGCGCCGCGCAGTGGGTCGCGTGGTCCGTCTGCAACCGGCCGAGAACCCGACCGCGTCGGGTGTGCCCGCCCAGCGAGCCCACAGTGTGGCGCTGGAGCCGGCGACAATGTCCGAGGATTCCGGAGACGAGGACCCCGCGCACCAGGCGACCGATGCCGACGACGGCACCACCGCCCGGTAGCCGCCGACCGCTATCGGTGACGCCGGCGGCCACAACCCGCTAGCCTTTTGATCCATGACCGATCGACAGCGTGCCGCGATGCGCCCCACCGTCAGGGTCGCGCTGGCGACGTTCCTCACCGGCGGCGCACTGTTCACCGCAGGGGTGGCCGGTGCCGAGCCCGCACCGCTGGTGCCGCCGGGCGACCCGGCCGCGCCGATCCCTGGCCAGCCGGTGGCGCTCAATCCGGAGGAGCTGGTGGCCGCGCCGCCCGCACCACCGCCGGTCGGTGCGCCCCCGGTGCCGGAGATGAGCAACCCCGCCTATGGGCAGGGTTCCTCCGGTGGTGGTCTCGGCTACATCAGGGATCTGTGGAACGCCGCGCGCTCGCCTGACCCGATGGCCGCGTTCTCCGAGGCCGGTACCGCCGCGCTGCCGCCCGGACCGCCGCCGGGGGCGGGCCCCGCGCCCAAGCTGCCGCCGGGCTATATCTCGTTGACCGACCCGTCATCGTCGACGCCATCCCTGCAGGGCACACCGCAGGTCGGTGGTCCGCCGTTGCCGCCGGGATTCGTATCGCTGTCGGATCCCAACCCACCCGCCGACGTCCTGCCGATCGGGGCGCCCGGCGCCGCACCGGCTGGGGTGCCCGCCCCGGGCGCGCCGGTTCCGCCACCGCCACCGGCTCCGCTGCCGCCGACCATCATCGCCCAAGACTCCGTCGGCTGATTCAGCCCAGACCCGCTCGCCATCTGTCCAGCACGCGGCGGTCGCGTTTGGTGGGTCGTCCCGCGCCGCGATCACGCACGGCCACCGGCACGACAGCTGTCGGCTCGACGATCGGTGTCCGGTCCAGGTAGCAGGTCACCGCGTCGGGGGCACCGACGCGTTTCTGGATGACCCGCAGCACCTCGACGGTCCGTGCGCGATCACCCACCAGGGCTTTCACGGTATCGCCGGGTGCGACGGTGGCCGAGGGCTTGGCCACCCTGTCGTTGATCCGCACGTGCCCACCCCGGCAAGCCGCCGCCGCATCGGGGCGGGTCTTGGTCAGCCGGACCGCCCACAGCCAACGGTCTATCCGTGTCGACTCCATGTCCCAATGATGACCGACAGAGTCGGCGACGGTGCGCGTCTA
The DNA here is from genome assembly GCA_021648845.1 of Mycobacterium sp. MBM. GTDB lineage: Bacteria > Actinomycetota > Actinomycetes > Mycobacteriales > Mycobacteriaceae > Mycobacterium. Next base: position 99,077 of record JAKJHY010000017.1, read on the forward strand.
CACCTTGGCGGCAACATAGGCCGCGGCCTCGTTGGTCATTCCGTTCATCGGGTACATGGCGTGCGCGAGCGACGGCATCCCGCCGGGACTGCCATCGCAGATGGAGTCACCCGGGGCGCACAATTCCACGGTCTTGGATGCATACCGGGGTCCGATGCTGCTCAACGGCGCACCGAACTGCCGCAGGAACGCGTCCGACGGGTTCCCCAACAGCACCACCGCGGCGACATGATCGGCGACGGCATCCGGGAGCGGGCTCGGGATGGAGGGCAGGTACTCGGCGGGAATTCCCTCGGGAACGGCGGCGGCGGTGACATACCCGGCCACCACCGCGCCCTGGGAGAATCCGCCGAGCACCACGCGGGTCTGCGGGCAGGCCTCCGCGGTGGCCTGGACGTGTGACCCAGCGTCGCGCACTCCCTCAACCACATTCTGGGCGAACGCGATTCGGTCGCCGAAATTGTCGCTCGCGGGATAGTTCACCGGGTATACCGACACCGATTTGCCGGGTGTCTGGGCGCGCAACGCGTCGACGAATGCCTGGCCGGTTCCACCGACGCCGGGCGCCTCGGCGGTACCGCGTGCGAATACCACCTCGATATCGGGGCACGGTTCCGCGGAGGCGACGGGCGATGCGGCCGCGACCCCCATGCCCGCGGCGAGCAGTGTGCCGGCCCCGACGCACTGCGCGAATCGACGAATACTCATCAGCGAACTCCTTCGGAACACGACGCGCCTCACCGGTGACGGCCTGCTGCTCGTCTGTACCCGTGCCGTTCGGCACCGAAACCGGGGCGATGAGAAAGACGCTCCGCAGGAGTCGAATACGTAGCGCACATTGCAGAAGGAGGACTGAACGTGGTCATCGTCGCCGGACACATCACTGTCGACCCGCGCGAGCGGGGCTCCTACCTGGCGGGCTGCATCGGTGTCGTGCAGGCCGCGCGGTCGGCGGACGGCTGCCTGGACTTCGCCATATCCGCCGACCCCGTGCACCTGGGCCGCGTGAACATCTTCGAGCGCTGGGAATCTCGGGCGGCCGTGGAACGCTTCCGGGGGGACGGGCCCTCCGGCGAGCAAGAGTCGGCGATACGGGAAGCCGTGGTGATCGAATACGACGTCGTGCAGTCGCGGGATCTGAGCTGACGACCTCAGGTGGCCGACGTCGGTGCCGGCCCGGCCCCGAGTTCGTCGGCCACGAAATCCGCCGCCTGTTGGGCCATGCCGTTGGACTTGTAGGCGCTGTGCGCGCCGCGGTCCAGACCGCCGGGGAAACAGACCGGATCTCCCTGGGCGCACAGCTGGACGGTCTTGGCCGCATACGGTGCGCCCACCGTCACCGGCGGTGCCTCGTGGTCGACCAGGTTGAGGAACCAGTTGTCCGGAGTGCCGAACAGCGCCACCGCCGCCACGTGCGATGCCACCGACGCCGGCATCGGGCCGATGTCCTGGGGCAGCGCGAGTCCGGCCGGGATGGTGTCGAAGGTGGTGTAGCCGGCCACCGCCGCGCCCTGCGAGTAGCCGCCGAGGACGATCTTGGTGTCCGGGCATGTCGCCGCGATGCTCTCGACCCTGTTGCTGGCATCGGCGATGCCAGCTGTGGCGGCCGCGAAGTCAAGTGAGGCAGGGTAATTCACCCCATAAACGGCCACGGTCTGGCCGCCCAGCCGGTGGGTGAGTGCATCCACGAACGCCTGGCCGGTGGCGCCGACGCCGGGCGCCTCGAAAGTTCCGCGGGCGAACACCACTTCGACATCCGGGCACGCAGTTCCGTTGTCGGCGAAGGCTTTCGCGGTCACCAGCGGGCCCATGGTGGCAGCCAAGAACAACGCGCCGGCGGCAAGGCATGCCAGGCGGTGCGAACGGGAAGCGGTCGACGTCGTGGTGGCCATGGCGATCCTTAGCTGGGGAGGCGATCTCGAATGTTGTGCTCAGCATCCCCGGATTCGTGCTGCGCCACATTGACGCAGACGCCACTGCTGGTCTTCCTGCTAGCACTACCACCTGCTCAGTCGCCGACAACGGTCACCGTCTCGTCCAGAGGTGCCCGCTGCGTGCGGGCACAATCGGCGGCCGGATCCTCGAATCCGATCGACATGCCGCAGAAGAGCATGAGTTCGGCCGGCGGAGCGAGCGCCTCCTCGACTGAGGTGCGAACCTGCGACCACGCCATCTGCGGGCAACTGTGCAGGCCTTCGTCCCGCAACAACAGCATGACGGTCTGTAGGTACATTCCGAGGTCGGCCCACTGTGGCCGGCCCATGCCGCGATGGATGAAACAGAACAGTGCGGCGGGCGCACCGAAACAGTCCCAGTTGCCGATGGCCGCGCGTTGACGGGCCTCCCAGTCTTCGCGTGCGATGCCCAGTGCGGCGTAACGCTCCTTGCCGAATCGGGAGCGGCGGTCACGGTAGGGCGGCGGCAAATCCGGCGGATACATCTGGAACTCGCGCTCGTCCCACGGATCGCCGGCCGTGACTCGCTCGACGGCGACCTTCTTCAACTGTGCCAGTGGCGCGCCGGTGACGGCGTAGATGTGCCAGGGCTGGATATTCGATCCCGAGGGTGTCCAGGCGGCGGCGGCAAGCACCCGTTCCAGCACACCCGGCGGGACGGGTTCCTCGGAGAATGCGCGCACCGACCGCCGGCTCCGGACTGCTTCGTAGACGTTCACGTCCGCCTGCCTTTCTGATCCGACCTTCGAGATCGAGCATGGCAGCGCGGGCGCACCGGGGAACCCTTGATACTTCGTGGTCGTGGCGGGTGCTACACCCGCTCGGCGGCGAATGTCGCGGCCTCGGTCACCATGCCGTTGGCCGTGTACAGGTTGTGCGCCACCGGGTCCAGGCCGCCAGAGCAGATCGGATCATTGACCGCGCACAGGTCGAGGGTCTTGGCGGCGAAGGTGGCACCGAGCGGGACGTAGGGTTGCCCGATCAGGAAGAGGAACCGATCGTTGGGCTTGCCGAACAACACCACGGCGTCCACGCGTTCGGCAACCTCGGGCGCCAGGGGAGTCGTGGTCCCGAAGGCAAAAGAGTTCGGGGGGATGGCCGGGGCGTCGGCGGTGACGAGTTGGGCGACCGCTGCACCCTGCGAGAAACCGCCGAGCACCATCTTCGTGTCGGGGCACTCCGCTGCCCGTTGGCGGATACGGTTGGCTGCATCATTGACCCCGATGACCGACGTCGGCCAATCCTGGTTGGCGGGATAGCTGACCGGATACAGGCTGACGGTCTTGCCGCTGACCTGGTTGCGCAGCGCCTCGGTGAACGCGTTGCCCACGCGACCTGCGCCCGGGCGTTCGGTGGTGCCCCGGGCGAAGACGACCTCGATATCGGGACAGGGTTCGGCGGATGCGCTGGGTGCGCAGCCGAGCAGCATGCCCGCGCAGCTCACGAGAGCCGCCATCAGCAGCGCGCAGCGGGATCGGGTCTGAACTCGCATCGTGACGGGCCCCCTTCTCGATGGTGTCTGCGGCCGGCGCGGGTGTGGCGCGCACCGTCCTGTCGCCGATGGTAGTGACCGAGTGAGACAGGCCACTACGGGCACGAATAGACTGACGTGGAGCCGTCTCCGGTGAGTGAGGCAGGTGTGTTTCACCCGATGTCCGGAAAGGCAACTCGTTGAACGCGGTTCTGGCTCGCACGGCCATCTTCCAGGATGTCGACCCGGGGGCGATGTCGGCGTTGGAAGCCGAACTGGAATGGGTCACGTTCCGTCGTAACCACACGGTGTTCACCGAGGGCCAGCCCGGCGACCGGCTGTATGTCCTCGTGGAGGGCAAAGTGAAGATCGGTAAGCGTTCGGTGGACGGGCGGGAGAGCCTCATCGCGGTGATGGGGCCCGGCGAGACATTCGGTGAGCTTGCCTTGTTCGATCCGGGACCGCGGACCGCGACGGTGACGACCCTGACCGAGGTGCGGGTGGCTGCGGTGGCCCGGCAGGCGCTCAGCGGCTGGATTTCCGAGCGCCCGGAGATTGCCGAGCAGTTGTTGCGGGTGCTGGCGCGCCGGCTACGCCGCACCAACGACGACCTGTGCGACATGATCTTCACCGATGTTCCCGGGCGGGTGGCCAAGCAGCTGCTCGACCTCGCCAAGCGGTTCGGCAAGACCGAGGGCGATGTGCTGCGGGTGGATCACGAGCTCACTCAGCTCGAACTCGCGCAGCTGGTCGGTTCGTCGCGGGAGACGATCAACAAGGCGCTCTCGGAGTTCGCGAACCGGGGTTGGATCCGCCAGCAGGGAAAGACGGTGTTCGTGCTCGAACCGGCGAAACTGGCTCGTCGGGCACGGTGAGCCTCGCGGTGTCGACGTCTGCGGTGCACCCGCAGACGTCGACGTGGCGCTAGCTTGAGGCGTCCAGGATCTTGATGGCGAAGATGAGGGTGTCACCCTTTTGGATGCCGGCGGCGGGCTGACCCTCGGCATAGCCGTCCTCGGAGGTCATCGCGACGGCGACGGTGGAGCCGACCTTCTGTCCCGCGATGGCCTTCTGGAAGCCGGGGATTACCCCGTCGAGCGGGAAGTCGACCGGCGAACCGCTCTGATAGCTGCTGTCGAAGACCGACCCGTCGCGGCCGTTGACACCCATGTAGCAGACCGAAACGGTCGCGGTTTCCGGGACGACCGGCCCGTCACCGGCGGTCAAGGTATGAACCTGTGTCTCGGTGACGCTGAACGGGCCCTGCACATCGACGACCGGTGCGGCGGTGTCCGTGGAACCGGTGACCGCGATGCTTCCGGTGGCGCCGGACAAGGTCCATTCCGGTGTGCCGCCCGTTGCCGGAGCGGCCGACGGGCACGGACTCGCCGCCGGGGTGGTCCCATCCGCGGTGGCCGGGATGTCGAACACGTCGGTGGTGGTGGACGCGCTGGTCGAGGCGGCGCTTTGGGTGTCGGAACCGCATGCCGACACGGTGAGCGCGACTGCCGCAGCGCCGGCAAGGAGTGCAATGGACGAGGAGACGCGAGAACAGTTCACGTTCGCCACGCTACCGGCGCGACCCATCGCTCCCACCGGAAGGTCCACCGCCGGTAACCACAAACTCGATTGCGTCCCGCGCCGATCATCGCGACGATGGTGGGCAGGGGAGCGCCCGGCGGGGGCCGGGCGGAGGGACCGAGGGGGGTTCACGTGGGGTATCGAAAAGGGGACGTGGTGACGGCCCGTCGCAGAATCGAGGGCATCGACGTTCCGGTCGTGCCGGCCGGTGCCACCGGCACGGTGACCACGACGACGTTGTTCGGAAGCCCCAAGCGGGTGCACTTCGAGGTGTTCGACGGCTGGGGTGAGAAGAGCTTTCAGGTGCGGGTGCGGCGGGGAGATGTCGAGGCACGCGACGTGCGGTAGCGCGGATATCCGCCGGCACGGGTGGACGCAGCGCGATTGTGGGTACCCGCAGACCGAGATCAACTACCCGGACAACAAACGTGCTGAGGGGATATGGCAAAAGTCGACGTGTCGGTGTCATCGGATCTGACGCCGGATCAAGCCTGGAAATTGGCGTCCGACCTGCAGCGGTTCGATGAGTGGCTGACCATTTTCGCCGGGTGGCGTAGCCCGCCGCCGGAGACGATCGACGAAGGCACGCAGGTGTCCTCGTCGATCAAGGTGAAGGGTTTTCGCAACACGATCCATTGGCGTGTCACCGATTACGACGAGCCACGCAGGATTCAGCTGCACGGCCGCGGTATGGGCGGCGTGCGTATAGCGCTCACCATGACGGTGACCGACCACCGGCCGGGATCGGCGTTCCATCTGGTTGCCGATCTGGCCGGTGGGCTGCTCAGCGGCCCGGTGGGTGCGCTGGTGGCCAGGATGATCACGACGGACGTCCGCAACTCGGTGGAAAACCTGAGCGAGCTGCGCTGAGCCGGCACGACCTCAGAACAGCGTCAACGCCTCGACGATCATGCGCTGTCCCTGGCGCTCGAACGGCTCGTCACCGACCTGGTGCGCCCAGACCGCGGTGCCGATCGCCTCGTGCACTACGAGCATCCGCCACTGCGTGGGCGTGCGCGGATCGCCACCGTAGCCGGCGAAGAATGCGGCTTCGAGCTCAGGGTCGCGGCGCCATTGCTGTGCCGCGAGCCGGCAGAAGTCGCTGGCGGCGGGGCGCCACGCGAAACGCCCGAAGTCGATCGCCTTGACCGATCCGTGCCCGATGAGCCAGTTCCGGGGTTGCCAGTCGCCGTGTGTGGGTACCACCGTCACAGGCGTGGGCACGTGCGCGCCGAGAAGTGTCCGCAGCCTGGTCGCGATGGCGCGCGGGATATCGTGCGGCTTATCAAGCCAGGCAAGCGATTTCGATATCGCGTTGCGATTCCAGGTCGAATCGAGTCGCTGCGCCTGGCCGTGCAGCACCCGGGCCAGCCGTCCGGCCTGGACGTACGTGTCGGGGGCGCACTCGGCGGCGGACCCCTGCACCAGCGAGCCCTCCAGGTGGGCGAGGACCAGCAGTTTCGCCCGCCGGTCATGGTGCAGCAGGCGGGACGCGGTGCCGCCGTGCGTCAGGCGGTCGGTGTAACCCTGGAAGGCCGCGATCTCCCGGTCGATGTGATGGTTCGTGGCCGTGCCGGCCTTGATCACCACGCGCCCACGATCGGAGTCTGCATCGAGCACGGTCGTGCCCGCCGACCCCCAGCTCATATCGGCCCGTAGGCGAAGCCCGGGCAGCCAGCTGCGCACCAGTGCGTCCTGTCGGTCGTCGAGGCGTCCGCGATGCCAGCAGTGCACACCCGACACGGTATACGGCCGTGTCCCCATCAAGGTCGTGCATCCTGAGCGGCGATTGCGCCCAACGATTTTCGACAAATACTTGATACCTTCCAAAAGACGAGCCACACTCGAGAAGATGGTTCACGCCTCGGAGAGCACGACGATGCTGCGGGCGGCCGGACTGCGGGTCACCCGGCCGCGCCTGATCGTGATGGACGTTGTCGAGAACAACCCGCACGCCGATACCGAGACGATCTTCCACGCGGCACGGCGCCATCTTCCCGACATCTCCCGGCAGACGGTCTACGACGTCCTCAATGCGTTGACCGCCGTCGGGCTCGCCCGGCGCATCCAGCCCGCCGGGGCGACCGCCCGCTACGAGGCGCGGGTCGGCGACAACCACCACCACGTGGTGTGCCGGATATGCGGCACCATCGCCGATGTCGACTGTGCTGTCGGGGAAGCGCCCTGCCTGACTGCTTCCGATGACCTGGGTTTCGATATCGACGAGGCCGAGGTCATCTACTGGGGTGTGTGCCCCGATTGCGTGGCGGGGCGATCCTCGTGACCTTGCCGACCCGAACGTCGCAGTTCCCACCGATGTGCAGCCCACACGAAACCGACGAAAGGCGAGAAATTGTCTGACACCTCTGATGCCCGGCCTCCGCATTCGGACACTCGGACCCACAGCAACAGTGAGTCCGAGAACCCGGCGATCGACTCACCCACGCCCAAAGCCCATGCGCCCCTGACCAACAAGGACTGGTGGCCCGAACAGGTCGATGTGTCGGTCCTGCATCGACAACCGGCCAAGGGCAATCCGCTGGGTGAGGATTTCAACTACAGCGAGGAGTTCAAGAAGCTCGACACCGAGGCGCTGCGCGCCGACATGCTGACGTTGATGACGTCATCGCAGGACTGGTGGCCCGCCGACTACGGGAGTTATGCCGGGCTGTTCATCCGGATGAGCTGGCATGCCGCGGGTACCTACCGGATCCACGACGGTCGCGGTGGCGGCGGACAGGGCGCCCAACGCTTCGCCCCGCTCAACAGCTGGCCGGACAACGCCAACCTGGACAAGGCACGTCGGTTGCTGTGGCCGATCAAGCAGAAGTACGGCAACAAGCTGTCCTGGGCCGACCTGATCGTCTACGCGGGCAACGTGGCGCTGGAGTCCGCCGGCTTCGAGACCTTCGGCTTCGGCTTCGGTCGCGAGGACATCTGGGAGCCCGAGGAGGTGCTCTACGGCCAGGAGGACACCTGGTTGGGCACCGATAAGCGCTACGGTGGTACCAACGACGGCGACCGCAAGCTGGCCGAGCCGTTCGGCGCCACCACGATGGGCCTGATCTACGTCAATCCCGAAGGCCCCGAAGGAAAACCGGATCCGCTGGCGGCCGCGCACGATATTCGTGAGACGTTCGGCCGGATGGCCATGAACGACGAGGAGACCGCGGCGCTGATCGTCGGTGGACACACCCTGGGCAAGACGCACGGCGCCAGCGCCGACGATGTGGGTCCCGAGCCCGAGGGCGCACCCATCGAACAGCAGGGTCTGGGCTGGAAGTGCCCGTTCGGCACCGGCAACGCCGGGGACACCATCACGAGCGGTCTGGAAGTGGTGTGGACGGGCACGCCGACGCAGTGGAGCAACGGGTATCTGGAGATCCTGTACGGCAACGAATGGGAGTTGACCAAGAGCCCGGGCGGTGCCTGGCAGTTCGAGGCCAAGGATGCCCCGGCGACCATTCCGGATCCGTTCGGCGGGCCGCCGCGCAAGCCGACCATGCTGGTCACCGACGTCTCGATGCGTGTCGACCCGATCTACGGACAGATCACCCGGCGGTGGCTGGATCATCCCGAGGAAATGAACGCCGCCTTCGCGAAGGCCTGGTACAAGCTGCTGCATCGCGATATGGGACCGGTGAGCCGATACCTGGGTCCGTGGGTTCCCGAGCCGCAACTGTGGCAGGACCCGGTTCCCGCGGTCGATCACCCGCTGGTGGACGAGGCCGATATCGCGACGTTGAAGGGCAAGGTGCTGGAGTCGGGCCTGTCGGTCCAACAACTGGTGAAGACCGCCTGGGCGTCGGCGTCGAGCTTCCGAGGCACCGACAAACGCGGCGGCGCCAACGGTGCGCGGCTGCGCTTGGAACCGCAGCGCAACTGGGAGGCCAACGAGCCCTCCGAACTGGACAAGGTGCTTCCGGTGCTGGAGAAGATCCAGCAGGACTTCAATGGATCCGCCGCCGGCGGCAAGAAGATCTCGTTGGCCGATCTGATCGTGCTGGCCGGTTCGGCCGCGATCGAGAAGGCGGCCAAGGATGGCGGCTACGAGGTCACCGTGCATTTCGTGCCGGGGCGCACCGACGCCACCCAGGAGAACACCGATGTGGAGTCCTTCGCGGTACTGGAGACGCAGGCCGACGGGTTCCGCAACTACGTGCGCCCGGGCGAGAAGGCGGCGTTGGAGCAGCTGCTTGTCGACAAGGCCTACTTCCTGGACCTGACGGCGCCGGAGATGACGGCGTTGGTGGGCGGTCTACGCGCCATCGGGGCCAACCACGGCGGGACCAAACACGGTGTGTTCACCGACCGGCCGGGCGCGCTGACCAACGACTTCTTCGTCAACCTGCTCGATATGGGCACGGTGTGGAAGGGTTCGGAGTCGGCCGAGAACGTCTACACCGGCTACGACCGCCACACCGGTGAGGTCAAATGGACCGCGACGGCCAACGACTTGGTCTTCGGTTCGAACTCGGTCCTGCGTGCGGTGGCCGAGGTCTACGCACAGCACGACAACAAGGCAAAGTTCGTCGAGGACTTCGTCGCGGCCTGGGTCAAGGTCATGCACAACGACCGTTTCGACCTGGACTGACCTGCTCTACAACACCGGCAGGGGCGGGATCGGCTGATCCCGCCCCTGCCGGCGTCTGGGTAGGCCCGTGACTACGGCGTGCCGACACACACCGATCCGACACACGCGCCGGCGCCGTCGGGGCCTGCACCCGCGCTCGCCCCCGGGACACCGGCAGTCGCACCACCGGGCCCTGCGCCGGCACCGGCCCCCGGGACACCGGCGGTGGCGCCGCCCGGCCCCGCGCCCGCGCCGGCACCGGGAACGCTTGCGGTGGCGCCGCCGGGTCCGGCCTCAGCACCGGGTGCCGGTGCCGGCGCCGGTGAGCTGGGCGCGAGCGTGGTCGTCACCGCGCCCGTCGACGGGGTGGTGGTCATGGTCGACTCGGTGGTGGTGGAGGTTTCGGTCGAGGTTCCGCTGTCAGAACTGCAGGCAGTGAGCCCACCGGCCAGCACGGCGCCCGCCACGGCGGCCGCTAGGGGGAGACGACGGACGATCTGAACAACGGTCATGGTGAGGCTCGATTCTGCTAGTAGGGCCGATGTGCAGTGCGGACACTGCCCTGCGAGATAGACCCACCTGTCTTACCCGGTTTCGCGGCGCGTTAAGCACCCTCGGGCCCGCACCGGCCTCCCTCGGCACGGGTCAGTAGATCTCCCGATACAGGTCGACGATCTCCTCGTGGGTGGGCACCCGTGGATTGTTGGCCGGGGACCCGGAGGCCAGTGCCTGGGTCGCCATGGTTTCCAGTCGGGCCTCCCAGCTGGCGATATCGATGCCGTAGGACCTGGGTGTCGGGACCGCCACATCGGTGCACAGTTGCGCCAACTCGGTGACCAGTGCTTCTGCGGCCGTGTCGTCGTCCACGGTGTCGTCGACGATCCGCATCGCTTTTGCGCAATCTGCATACCTGTCAACCGCGGAGGAGATCGAGAACTTGGTGACCGCCGGGAGCAGCATGGCGTTCGACAGGCCGTGCGCGATGTGGAAGTGTCCACCGATCGGTCGGCTCATCCCGTGCACCAACGCGACACTGGCATTGGAGAACGCCATGCCGGCCTGGGTCGAGGCCAACATCATCGCCTCACGCGCGTCGCGATCCGAACCGTCGAGGTAGGCGCGTCGCAGGTACTGCGAGATCGACCCCATCGCGGCGAGTGCCAGTGCATCGCTGAACGGGCCGGCCCGCCGGCTCACATAGGCCTCGATGGCGTGGGTGAGTGCATCCACCCCGGTGTCGGCGGTCAAGCGAGCCGGCATCGACATCGTCAGTTCGAAGTCGGCGATCACGGCGACCGGCAGGAAGGACAGTCCCGGGCACAGCATCTTCTCGTCGGTCACACCATCGGTGATGACCGTGAACTGGGTTGCCTCCGAACCGCTTCCGGATGTCGTGGGCACGGCCACGATCGGCAGCGCCGGGCCTTCGTAACTGCTGGGCGCTTTGTACGACGCGATGTCTCCGCCGTTGGCCGACAACACTGCCAGTGCCTTGGCGGTGTCCATGGGACTGCCTCCGCCGAATCCGATGACGCCGTCCGCGGCGTGAGTCCGGATGAGTGCCAATCCGTCCTGGAGGGAGTCCACGGTGGGGTCGGGCACGGTCTCGGAGAACACGATCGCTTCGACGTCGGCCGCCGACAGGATCTTGACGAGTCGCTCGGTCTGGCCCGTCTCGGTGAGGTATCGGTCGGTGACGAGCACCGGTCTGGCGATACCCAGTTGTGCGACCACGGATCCGAGCTGTTCGATCGAACCGGCACCGAATTTGGCGAAACGGGGTAGTGCGATAGTGGTGACCACTGGTTCTGTTGTCCTTTAACCGTTTTCGGGGAAGCCGAGGTTGATGCCGCCGTGGGAGGGGTCTAGCCAGCGGGTGGTGATGGCTTTTTGGCGGGTGA
>JAKJHY010000018.1 GCA_021648845.1 Mycobacterium sp. MBM
CAACCATCACCGGCCCCACACAGCCTGCAGCAACCAGCCGCCCTTCTCACGATTGACCAACGTGTCCGGTCAGTACATCTAGCTGCTGGATCATGACGACGAACTCGTCAGAGAGCGCGTTCGCAATATCTCGCGCCCGTACCGGCGACGCATCGAGCACCTCGACGGTGATCAAGACGGTGCCAGCCTTGGCTTTGGCGGTGACATTCGCCTGAAGCTCTTTGGCGGTGGTGTCGAGTTCAAGTTTGTCGATTGTCCGCTGGGCGAGTGTTTCGCCCATCAGCAGGTCTGTGTAGGAGACAACTCGCTCTTGGGAGAATCGACTTCCCTGGTAGGCGTCCGAGAGGGTCGATCCTGAAGACGTCGATACGAAGAGTCGTGTGGACGCTTGATATTTCGATGGGGTCAGCACCGTCACCACGACAGCCATGGCCACGGTAAGGACAATGACTCCGCAGACGATGAGCCACTGCTTGCGAAGGAGTTTGAGTGTGCTCGCCAGCGTCATTGAGTTGCTCCCTTTGGTGCGTGCCGCCAAGGTCTCGCCGCGGTGTGAGTGCCGCTTGCTCCCACGGTTGCTACGAGCACGTGGGTACAGCAACCTTAGGGGAAACTGAATCCACCAGCGGTTGGATCGGTACCCGAGCCATCCCAGAAGCGGTCGGCTCCGACAGCCGGAAACTCAACTCACCTGACTGTCCGGGAGGGATAACCACCTGTATCTCGAACGTGGGGTGGTTTCGCTCGGTACCGATAACTACCTGTGTTCGCTCGCCGTTGGCCAGTGCACTTTCCAGTCTGGCTCCTTGTGTGCCCAGAAGCCGGACTGAAGTGAACATCGAGCCGCTGGGCGCAGCGATTGGTAGGTTTTGATCAAGGCCGTTGGCACTCGCCACGTAGTCCGGCAGCGGGCCGGGCGGTGCCGCATTCTTCAGTCTGATCGTGACGGTCGAATTCCTGGTTTCCCCGTCACAACCGTCGGCGACGTACTCGATCTCACGCTCCAGGTAGTAATCCATCTTGTTGCCGCCGAGATTGTTAATGACCACCTCGGCGTAGGGGGCAGCATCATCGGGAACGATGTGTGCCAGCGGTGTCTGCTCCAACAGCTCCTGCTCAGCGGGCACCGAACTCCACACGGCGATGCGGCCCTGGCTGACGGCCTTCCCGAGTGCTTCGAGCAAGGTGCGTGGTGAGCCCACTGAAGCGGTCATCTTCTGCACCACAGCGCTCGCAATATCCTGCAGATATTGCTTTCGGGCTATCTGGTCAGTTGGAAAGCGCTGATAGGCCGTGGATTCCGTCAGTTCGACCACATTGTCCGCGGTAACCTGCTCACCGTCCGGCAACGTTACCGGACCGACAGCCCCGAGAATGTAGCTCAGGGCGAACGGGTCGAGCGCGATCACTCCATCGACCTGCATGCCGGTCTGCTGTGCCCACATCGAGCGCCAGATCTGGGCGGCATACGGAAAGTGCGAGCTCATGTTGCTATTGCGGAAATCCCCGAACGGATTGACATACCCGTAGGTCTCCTCGAATTCCGCGCCGAGATCGATGGGGGTGAACTGCTTGTCGAGCTCGGTATTGGCGCCGAGTGTGTCCACCGAGGCCACGCCGTTGTCGAAACGGAGAACGCCGAATCCGCCCAGCAGGCCACCGGTACCGCGGGCCTCAGCGTTGGTCTGAAACCCCATGAAATAGCTTCGGGGTCCATCGGCGCCCATCATGGGCGGAACAAGGCGGGCGGCCAGGGCGGTGTTGTCCAGCAGCCCGGTGATCTCGGCAGTCTGTTCCTGCAGTTGGATGCGTGCGTCACGCAACACCGCCATATAGCTGGGATCAGATATTGCCTGAGCGTCGGCGTTGAGTCTGACGGCAGCCTCGGCAAGGCTTCTGAGCTTGGGCTCTTCGGCACTCAACAGTTGCACGTCGACCCGGCTACCTTCGATCAACCGGTCCGGTGAGAGAGCCGTGCCGGCCTCCGCCGCGGGTTTGAGTACGTCGGTCGCCAAGCCGAGGACGACATCGGAGATCTGCTGGCCCGTCTCGAACGGGCTGCCGAGCCACGGGACGGAGGCAGCGATGTTCCACGCAACCGAATGCGTGGCGTCGCGCGCCTGCTGAGCGTGTAATTGCGCACTGTCGGCGAAGCGAACGGCGTCTTGGGAATTCCCTTCTTGCAGAGCGTCCTTGGCCTGCTGTGCGTTGGTACGGGCTTCTTCGAGGCTGCCCTTGGCGTCCGCGCCGTTCTTGGCGAGCCAGCCACCCAGGACAGCCACCACCGCCAGCGTCAGCACGCTCCCGATAAGAATCTGCTTCCGGCGTCGTCCGAATACGGTGTGATGCTCAGTCAGTTCGTCGTGACCTGCAGCATCGGTCCGACGGTCGTCACCGTCGGAAGGGTCAACTTTGTCCACTCAGCGGGCTTCCCTATGCGATCGGCGCGGATCCGCACTGCGGATCCGCGCCGATGAAATCAGATTCAGCGGGGGTCAACTAGTTGCAGCCTCTGCCGACCGAGGCCGTCGTAGTGCCGTATGGGCCGACCGTCACCGTCGCGCCAAACAGGCACACCTCGAAGTCTAGGTTCTGGGTAAACCAGCCGTAGACGGGCTTGAGGAACCCGGGAACGAGGCTGATGGGGGTGAAGACCAGCACATCCGCGCGCGGAGGCGGGGTGGGGTTGGCCCGGCCGATCCACCACAGGTCATTCTGGAAGACGCTGCGGATGATGCTGCCCGGGGTGGCGCTCGCGCTGGCCCCCTGCACCACCGCGGCGGCCAGCGGAACGCAGGGCTCCGCTTCGGTCGGGACGCACTGGGCAGAGCCGATCTGCGAGCCGACCGTGCCGGTGGCGAAGGTGGTGTCCGCCTGGGCAACACTGATCGGCGTGAAGGTTGCTGCGGCAGCCAACGCGCCGGCGGCGATACCGATGTTTATCTTGCGGGCGAGAGCTGACATTTTTCCCCCTCTGGCGGGCACTGAGTTGTGAGAAGCATCGCATGCTGTGATCTGGCTGTCAACCGAATCGTCGCAGCTCGTGGCACATGTTTTCGCGGGATCGCCGCCGGAGTCGAGTGCGCGCGCGCCGGACCGATTCGCGCAAATGTTGTGTTTGCAATTACCCCGAATCGAGGTCGTGCCGACGCGCCTCAAGCTGCGTTGCTGAAGTTTGCTGGCGATGGATTTACGGAGGGTCGCAGTGTGACCTGTGACATAGCTGTAATCGAACGGCGATGCAGATTTTCGGTACCGATATGGCATATTCCGCGAGGTCGCAGGGAATGCTGCCGATCGCCGACATCGGCTGGTCTCGCGTAGCCAGAATTGACATCGCTGCGCATGTGCCGGCGAAGGCCGCCGCATTTATTGACGTTGCTGTAAGCGTCTGCGTGTGCGGGTCGTGAGATGCCGCGCTGGGCGGGCTGCCAACTCGGCAACGCCTTTCGGATGGTGCGGACAACGTCGGCCCGGTCCGAAGAATGTCGCTCAACCCAGCGTCACCGTCGCGACCAACGCCAGGTGATCGGACCCGGCGACCTCCATCGTCCGCAGCGCCGTCACCGTCGCATCGCGGGTGATGATGTGATCGACGGCCAGCAGGGCGGGGATGATCGAATTGCTCGGGTGCGTGCGGGTCATCCCGGCGCCGGCCTGGGCGGCTCCGTCGCGATAGCCGTCGCGCAACAGCTGCCGGAACTCGCGAATATCGGGCGAGGCGTTGAGGTCAGCGCCGATCACGATCGGCCCGTCGTCGGGCAGGCCGCGCAGCACCGGTCCCAGCCGGGTGATGTCGGTACGCCACGACGCGAACGCCGAACGCGGCGGGGGCATGTGGGTGGACAGCACGGTGGTCTCGAAATCGGTCCCAGGAACCCGCACCCGGGCGTAGATCAACCCGCGGAAGAAGGTGTCGTCGCTGCCCGAGGAAGTGATCGGGTACCTGCTCCACAGGCCGACGCCGGCCGCGCGCTCCCGCGGGCGCAACGCCGAGTACGGGAAGGTCGCGGTCAGGGCGGGCGACAGCGCGGCGGCCAGTTCCGGGGTGAGTTCCTGTACCGCGATGATGTCGGCGTGCTCGGTCGCCAGCCTGGTCACCGCCGCCGGGTCGGCTTCACCGAGTAGCAGGTTGGCGGAGACGAAGCGCAGCGCCGTCCCGCCGCCGGGGTCGGGGCTGCCGATATATGAGGGCGCCTGCACAGCCAGCACCACGACGGTGAGTACCGCCGCGATAGATACCAGCGTCCAGTGTCGTGACAGTCCGAACGCCAGCGCGGCAAGCGGCGCGCCCAGCATCAGATACGGCGACAGTGCGGCGGTCGCCACCACCCAGCGATTGACCGCGGGTGCGAACCGCGCGCCCAACGCCGCTGCCGCGACCACAAGCAGCAACAGTCCCAGAACACGCATCAGCGGGCTTCACCCTGGCAGTGAAACCCGCTGATACGCAACGGAAAAGCTACGGCTTTTCGTAGGTGACCAGGCTGACGTCGAGCGCCTCGTCGACAAAGTAGTACTGGCAGCCCGTCAGGTACCGCATGTAGTCGTTGTAGTGGTCCTCGCCGGCGGCGGCGATCGCCCGATCCTTGTTGTGCTCCAGGCGGGCGGCCCAGATGCCGAGGGTCTTGATGTAGTGGTTGCGCAGCGACAGCACCTCAGGGACGGTGAAGCCGGCCTTGACGCCGTGGTCCACCATCATCTGGGTGCTGGGGATGCGGCCGCCGGGGAAGATCACGTCGACCATGAACTTGGCGAACCGTGCCAACTCGAACGTCAGCTTCTTACCGCGGGCCTGCAGATCGTTGGGGTGATACCCGCAGCTGCTCTGCAGCGTCATCCGGCCACCCGAGGGCAGGCTGGCGAAACACATGTCGAAGAAGGCGTCGTACCGCTCGAAGCCGAAATGCTCGAACGCCTCGATGGACACGATCGCATCGACCTTGCCGGAGAACTGCTCCCAGCCCTCAAGGCGCACGTCGAAGGAGCGCTGCGAATCGATCTTGCCGAGCAACTGGTTGCAGTAGGCCTGCTGGTTCTTGCTCAGGGTCAGGCCGATGACGTTGACGTCGTACTTCTCCATGGCGCGCTGCAGGGTCAGTCCCCAGCCGCAGCCCACCTCGAGAACGGTCATGCCGGGCTGGAGGTTGAGCCGGTCCAGGTGCTGGTCGACGTTGGCGATCTGAGCCTCGGACAGCGTCGCGTTCGGGCCGGTGAAGTAGGCGCAGCTGTACTTGCGGGTCGGATCCTGGAACACGCCGAAGAAGTCATCGGACAAGTCGTAGTGCGCCTGGATGTCCTCGAAGTGTGGTCGCATTTCCGCAGTGCCGGTTGAGTTATCAGACATAGAAGTGATTGCCCTTCTCGATGGTGCACTGCGGCGTCCACCTGGGTGGGTGCCCGCTCGGTGGAGACCCTACCCGCAGTGAGTCTGGTCACTTGGGACGCTCGCAGCGTGTCTTAAATCCCTGCTGAGGCCGTTTCTTGACCACCGCGGAATAGATCGTTCAGTTGTTTGTGCAACTACTTCGTCATCGTGAACTGATTGACGTCGATGTAGCCGACCCGGAAACCGTTCGCGCAGCCGGTGAGATAACGCATATAGCGCTCGTACACCTCTTCGGACTGGATCGCGATCGCCTCGGACTTATGTGACTCTAGCGCCTCGGCCCACAGGTCCAGCGTGCGCGCGTAGTGCCAACGCAATGACTGGCGCCGCGTCACGGTGAAACCCGCCGGAACCGCGTGCTCCTCGACCTTCTCGATCGACGGGAGCCGTCCGCCGGGGAAGATCTCGGTCAGGATGAACTTGACGAACCGGGCCACCTCGAACGTGAGCGGAATGCCCTCGGCGGTCAGCTGGTCGAACTTCTTACCGCAGATGGTGTGCAGCAACATGACCCCGTCCGCGGGCAGCACGTTATGGGCCATCGCGAAGAAGGCGTCGTAGCGTTCGAAGCCGAAATGCTCGAACGCGCCGATCGAGACGATCCTGTCGACCGGCTCGTCGAATTCCTCCCAGCCCTTGAGCAGGATGCGCTTGTCCCGGGTGCTGTCCGAACGGGCGAACTCGCCCTCCACGAAGGCCTTCTGGTTCTCGCTGAGGGTCAGTCCGATGACGTTGACGTCGTAGTTCTGGATCGCCCGCATCATCGTTGCACCCCAGCCGCACCCGACGTCGAGCAGTGTCATGCCCGGCTCCAGCCCCAGCTTGCCCAACGAGAGGTCGATCTTGGCCAGCTGCGCCTGCTCAAGGGACATATCGTCGCGCTCGAAGTACGCGCAGCTGTAGGTCCGGGTGGGGTCGAGGAACAACGCGAAGAACTCATCGGACAGGTCGTAATGGGCCTGCACGTCGGTGAAGTTCGGCTGCAGCTTGTTCTTGCGTTCGGCCATGCGTGCCCCCCACGGCGACCTGGTTCGCGTCCCGGTGGACGTGACCGGTCTCACGCCGGAATGCTACGCCGACGGCCGCCGGGCGTCGCGAGCGAGCGGCAACTCTCAGATGTCGTGACTGCTCGTCGGCCCGGAGCGCGGCCCGTAGCGCTCGGCGTACGCGCGATGCACATGGGCGTTGCGTTGCCGGGAGAGCGCATCGACGAGATCGGGGTTGAGTCCGTGTTTGGCCAGCATGTGTCGGCGCCACACCTTGTTGAGGGCATGCGAGAAGAAGACGAACGGGATGAAGATCGGCAACGTCATGCTCACGTGCAGGTACAGCGACATCGGGATGAACCAGATCGGCGCCAGGATCGCGATGGCCGGCACCGCGACGCGGCACATCATGCGGATGGTCGCCCCCGGGCCGGCCAGGTCATTGGCCACCCAGGCGCGCATCGAATCCGGCAGTCGTTTGCCGTAGCAGTAGGCGATGTATTGCAGCGCCCGTGGCCTGGTGGGTGATGTCGGCTGAGTCCGCATTTCGGCGAGCCTAGCGGTTGGTATGATGGATTGCGAATTATTGCAATCCATCAAATCACGGAGGTGGCGGCGGCCGATGGACAGCTTCTCCGGTGGTCCCGAGCAGCCGTTGTACGAGATCAAAGCCAACCTGTTCAAGGCCCTGGCCCACCCCGCGCGGATCCGCGTGCTGGAGATCTTGTCGACCAGCTCCACGCCGACACCGGTCAGCGCCATCCTGGCCGACAGCGATATCGAACCCACCCAGCTCTCGCAGCACCTGGCCGTGCTCAAACGCCACCACGTCGTCCGCGGACAGCGCTCCGGCAACGCCGTGTTCTACGAGCTGGCCCACCCCAAGATCGCCGAGCTGCTCGTCATCGCCCGGATCTTCCTCACCGACACCCTCGCCGCGCAACGCGATCAACTCGACGTGATCGAGTCGCTTCCGCCCATCGGCACCTCCGGATGACCAGCCACGGGCTGCGCGACGCCGTCCTCGCCCTGCTGCCCAGCCGCGCCGACTACGCCGGGCTGCCACGATCCTGGCGGCGCGACGTGCTCGCCGGCATCACCGTCGGGGTCGTCGCGCTTCCACTGGCGCTGGCGTTCGGCATCAGCTCCGGCGTGGGAGCCGCCGCCGGCCTGGTGACCGCCGTGGTCGCCGGCGTGGTGGCCGCCGTATTCGGCGGCTCACACGTCCAGGTGTCCGGGCCCACCGGCGCGATGGCCGTCGTACTGGCACCGATCGTCGCCCAGCACGGCATCGGCAGCGTCGCGGTCGTCACCGCGGTCGCGGGCGTAATCGTCATCGCGGCCGGCGTCACCGGCCTCGGCCGCGCAGTGACGTTCATCCCGTGGCCCGTCATCGAGGGCTTCACCCTCGGTATCGCCATCATCATCTTCCTGCAGCAGATCCCCGCCGCGATCGGCGCCGCCGCACCCGAGGGGCAGCGCCCCCTCGTCGCCGCGGCACACGTGTTGGCGCACGCCGACGCCGCCGCGCTGTGGCCCGCACTCGCGGTGGTCGCCGTGGTCGTCGCCGCCATGCTGATACTGCCGCGGCTACACCCGGCGATCCCGGCATCATTGCTGGCCGTCATCGCCGCCACCGTGCTGGTTGCGGCGACCGGCATGACGACCGCCCGCATCGGCGCGCTGCCCGCACAGCTGCCCACTCCCGTGCTGCCGCGGGCCGACCTCGCCACCATGCAGACACTGCTCGGAGCGGCGGTGGCCGTCGCCGCGCTGGCGGCCATCGAATCGCTGCTCTCGGCGCGGGTCGCGGCCACCATGTCGGAATCCGGCGGCTACGACCCCAACCGTGAGCTCGTCGGGCAGGGACTCGCCTCGGTGGCCTCAGGGTTCTTCGGCGGGATGCCGGCCACCGGTGCGATCGCACGCACCGCGGTCAACGTGAGATCCGGTGCGCGCACCCGGGTCGCCGCGATCACCCACTCCGTGCTGCTGCTCGGGGTGGTCTATCTGGTCAGCGGCCCGGTCGGAGCGATTCCGTTGGCGGCGCTGGCCGCGGTGCTGATGGTGACCGCCGCGCGGATGGCCGCATGGCGCGTCATCGTCCGGATCATCCGATCCAGCCGCTCCGCCGCGGCCGCGTTCACCGTCACCGCCGTCGTCACCGTCTGCTTCGACCTGATCCAGGCCGTCGAAATCGGAATCCTGGTGACCGCGGTCTTCGCCCTGTCGGCCGTGGCGCGACGCAGCGGTGTGCGCCGCGAGGAGCTGCCCTCGCCCTACCAACCCGGTGACGAGCACATCGTCCTGCTGCGGCTGGACGGGGCGATGTTCTTCGGAGCCGCCGAACGCATATCGGCCGAGATCCTCGACGCCTCCCACGCCGAGGCCAAAGTGGTGATCATCCGGCTGTCCCAGCTCGGCCTGCTCGACGCCACCGGAGCCCACACCCTGGGGTGCATCGCCGAAGAACTCGAATCCCGCGGCATCACCGTCATCATCAAAGGCGTCCGACCCGAACACCGCAGCCTGCTCGCCAACGTCGGCATCATCGAATCGCTGCGCCATGAGAACCACCTCATCGACTCACTGGACGAGGCCGTACGCCACGCCCGCCGGCACGCCACTGCCGGCGCGGAGGACAACCGGTGACCGGCGCTGCCAACGCGCAGCCCACCGGGGACCAGCTGGCGGCATGGCGAGCGCTGCGCCGCGCCGACTCGCTGCTGTGCACCGCGCTGAACGACCAACTGCGCGCCGGCGTCGGCATCGCCTACTTCGAACGCGAAGTGCTCGACGCGTTGCACCGCGGCGGCGGGCGGCTACGCATGGGCGCGTTGGCCGCCGAACTGATGATGTCGCGCAGCGGCACCACCCGCCTGGTGGCACGGATGGAAACCGCGAACTGGGTGCGCCGCGTCGCCGCGTCCGAGGACCGCCGCGCGACATGGGCCGAACTGACCGACGCGGGCCGCGACGTCCTGCACAGCGCCCAACCCGTCGTCGACACGGTGGTGTCCGCGTTCTTCGGTCGGCATGTGTCGACGGCCGCACTGCGCAACTGCGCGGTGTCGCTGACAACGCTCGCCGAGGCCAACCTGGGCTCGGGCTGACGCGCTCAGGCCGAAAAGTTGGTCTTCAGTTCGCCGACGATGTCATCCCACAGCGGCTCGGGCAGTTCGTGGCCCATCCCGTCGAACAGCACCATCCGCGCCCCGGGGATCGCGCGTGCCACCGCGCGGCCACCGGACGGACGCATCAACTTGTCCGCCTTACCGTGGATCACCACCGTCGGCGCGCTGGTCCGTCGGTTGTAGCCGCGCAGGCTGCCGCTGCCCAGGATCGCCGCGAACTGGCGGCCCACGCCGGCCGGGCAGTAACACCGCTCGTAGCTCTCCAACGCCTCGGCGCGCGCCTTGTCCTCGTCCACCGGATACCCCGGGCTGCCGATGATGCGGGTCAGGCCCACCATGTTCGCGATCACCGCCTCGCGGCTGGTGTCGGCGGGCTTCTGCAACAACGACAGCAGCTGCCTGGGGCCCGGCGGCGGCAGCAAGGCCCGGTTGTTGGACGAGAAGATCACCGCGAGCGAGCGGGTGCGGGCATCGTGGCGGGCGGCGAACACCTGCGCGATCATCCCGCCCATCGAGCAACCGACGATATGGGCGCGCTCGAGCCCGAGATGGTCGAGCAGGGCCGCGGCATCGTCGGCCATGTCCTCCAGCGTGTAACCCGCCGGGCTCTTGACCCCGATGAGCGAGCGGGCCATCCGGGGGATCAGCGGCGCACCGCTGTGTGCGCCCGGCAGCTTCGACGACAGCCCGACATCGCGGTTGTCGAAGCGGATGACGCGCAACCCCTGGTTCACCAGCTTCTCGCAGAACTCCTTGCGCCACATCAGCAGCTGCGCGCCCAGCCCCATGATCAGCAGGACGGCGGGATCACTTTCGTCGCCGAAGTCCTCGTAGGCGATGTCCAGATCGCCGGACTTCGCGGTCCCGGTGCGGACCCTCACTCGGCGCCTTCCTTGTGCTCGCGGCTGACCTCCACCATGAAGTTGGCGAAATAGCCGGTCAGCTGCGGGTCGCTCATCATCTGCCAGCGCGGGGCCAGCAGCTTCATATAGCGCTCCACGTAGAGGAACTGCTTGCCGATCAGCACCAGCTCACGCGGCAGCTTGACGTCGTAGGCATCGGCCAGGGTCGACAGCTGCTTGCCGATCTCGGCGTAGCTCATGTCACCCAGGGAGGACATGGTCAGCGGGGTCGCGAAGCGCTCCAAGTCCTTGGCGGCCTGCGCTTCCGGTTTGACCGTGCCCACCGCGCCCATCATGACGACGATCTTGCCCGCGGCGGCATGGTCCTTTTTCACCAGCAGCGCGTACACCAGCTCCCGCAGCAGCCAACGCGTCCGTGGGTCGATGCGGCCCATGATGCCGAAATCGAAGAACACGATCTTGCCGTCGTCGTCGACGTAGAGATTGCCGGCATGCAGGTCGCCGTGGAACAGGCCGTGGCGCAGTCCGCCCTCGAACACGCTGAACAACAACGCCTTCACCAGCTGCTCGCCGTCGAAACCCTTCTTGCGGATCGCGGCGACGTCGTCGACACGCACCCCGGTGATGCGCTCCATGGTGAGTACGCGCTCACTGGTCAGATCCCAATAGACCTGCGGCACACGGATATTGGCGCCCAGCGGGGAGGCATGCATATGGGCGACCCAGGCGTCCATGGACTGCGCCTCCAGTCGGAAGTCCAACTCCTCGGCCAGGTTGTCGGCGAAGTCCGCCACCACATCCTGTGCCGACAGCCGCTGCCCGAGCTTGGCGAACTCGACCAGACGCGCCCCACGCTTGAGGATCTGCAGATCGGCGGCCACCCGTCGGCGGATGCCCGGGCGCTGGATCTTGACCACCACCTCCTCGCCGGAATGCAGTGTCGCATAATGCACTTGGGCGATGGACGCCGACGCGAACGGCTTCTCGTCGAACGACTTGAACAGGTTCTGCGGTGTGTCGCCGAGGTCTTCCTTGAAGATCTTGTGGATCGCCCGCAAATCGGCCGGGGGCACCCGGTCGAGCAGGCTGCGGAACTCGCGGCTCAGCGGCTCACCGAAGGCACCCGGGCTGGACGCGATGATCTGCCCGAACTTGACGTAGGTGGGGCCCAGATCGGAGAACGTCTTCGGGATCTGCTTGGTGATTTTCTGCTGCAGCGAACCCTTGCCCAACAACGTTGCGGCCACCCGGGCGCCGGTGCGGGTGATCTGCCAGCCCGTCGCGCCGACGCGGGCGGCCTCGACCGGCAACGGCACCCGATCCAGCCTGGCGGGCTCGCGGTGCTTCATCTTCGGCGAAGAACTCATCCCTGCAGTGTCTCAAAACCCGCGGTAGCACCCAAGAATGTGTCCGGGCTCACAGTCACGCGAAGCTGTGCTCGACCTCCTCGCGCGCCAACTCCGGGTCGCTACCCAGCACATATGTCGGCTCGGTGTGCGCGCAGGTCGTGCCGCCCGCCACCCGGGCCTGGGCCTGGCGGAACTCCGTCGCGGGCCCGGCCGCGGTGTGCAGACCGTTGATGACCGACCACACCGTGGCCCGCCGCGCCGCCCGCTCGATGGGGTTGGGATCGGTGTGGCCGATCAGCTGTTTGGCCCATGTCGGCATCGTGTCGCGGATCGCCCAGTCCACCGCCGACTGCGGCAGGGGGAGATTGGGGCCGGTGGACATCGCGGCGCCGTGGGTGAGGGCCAGTCGGGGCAGATACGAGTGCAGGCAGTCCAGTGTCTCGGCCTTGGTGGCGGGCAGATCGGTGCCGCCGAGGGCATGCCCGACCCGGACGAACTCGCCGTAGTAGCGGTCCAGCTTCCTGCCGCGCAACGGGTTCGGGTGATAGATCTCGTGGGCCGTTGCGATGCCCCACACCACGGTGGCGTAGTTCCAGCGCAGCCACTCCGGATCGTCGGCGTCATAGACCGCGCCGTCCGGCCGGGTTCCCTTGATGGTGTGGTGCATGGCGCGCACGGCCCGCGAAACTCGTTCGGCGGTCTCGGTATTGCCGTATGCCGTGCCGATGAAGAAGGCGATGGAATGCCCGAGTCGTACGGCGGCGCCCTTCGGGTCGATGACCGGGACCGCGTTGCCCTGTTCATCGCGCTTCACCAGGCGCGAATGGTGCATGCCCATCCAGTAGATGGACGGGTCGAGTCGTTCGATAAACGCCGCGCATTGCAGGCCGAAGATCAGCGCCTCGGTGTGCGAGTGCACATGCCAGACGGCGCTGCCCGGGCCGAACCAGCCCGGGTCGCCGGCCGGCTCGGCGAACTCCATGCCGCGGAAATAGTGCCTGCGGATGTCGTGATCGAACTTGCGCTGCAGCATCTGTCCGAGCACTTGGTGCGGCATGTCCACGCCGAAACCCCTTTCTGGTTACGTCTGTGACCAGAATACTCTTTGGGTGCGGGCGTGACCAGAACTAGGCTGACCCGATGACCACTCCGACGCGGTGGGCGGGCGTACCGCTCGACGACCGGCGCGCCGAGCGGCGCGGGCTGCTCGTCGACGCCGCCTACGCGCTGTTCGGCGACGGTGGCGAGGCCGCCCTGACGGTGCGCTCGATCTGCCGCTCCTGCGGGCTGAACACCCGCTACTTCTACGAGAGCTTCGCCGACACCGACGAACTGCTCGGGGCCGTATTCGACAAGGTGGCCGCCGAACTGGCCGTCGAGGTGGATGCCGGGATCGCGGCGGTGGGGGAGTCACCGGCCGCGCGCACCCGCGCCGGAATGGCGGCGGTGCTGGGCTTCAGTTCCGCCGACCCGCGGCGCGGCCGGGTGTTGTTCACCGACGCCCGAGCGAACCCGGTGTTGATCGCTCGCCGGGCCGCGCTGCAGGATGCGCTGCTGACCGCGGTGCTGGCCGAGGGCTCGCGGCTGCATCCCGGGTCGGATCCCGTGGCCACCCGCATCGGCGCGGCCCTGTTCACCGGGGCGATGGCAGAGCTGGCCCAGCAATGGCTGTCCGGCACGCTGGGCGACGACCTCGACACCGTCGTGGATACGGCGCTGGCCTTCTTCCCCTGACCTCCCTCCATGGCCGTCGCGGATTCGACGTATTGGTTGTTCTCGGCCCCTCCCGGCGACCGAAACGTTGAATTTGCGGGTGAGCGGAGCCGAGCGCTGCTGCGCTGCGTCCAATCAGTGTGCGGATTCCATTCGTCGGTGCCGACGCCGTCGCGGGCGGGCATCTGACCAGGGGACAGCTGCGTCACCGCTATAAGCCGATCTTGCGCGGAATCTATGTACCGAAGCAGCTGCAGCCGACGCTTCAGATGCGCATCCGCGGCGCGATGCTGGCCGCGCCGACGGCGGTGATCAGCGGGGTTGCCGCCTCCGCGGTGCATGGCGCCTTGTGGATCGATGACGATGTGCCGATCGAAATGATCGGACGATGCCGGCGTCAGCGCGGACTTGTCGTCCGCTACGACAGCCTGGCTGAGAGCGAGGTCATCACCATCGCCGGCGTCCGGGTGACGACGCCGGCGCGCACGGCATTCGACCTCGGTCGGCGCCTTGATCGGGGGCCGGCGGTCGCGCGGATAGACGCCCTGATGCGAGCCTGCCCATTCACGACCGCGGACGTCGAGTTGCTCGCGCGGGCACACCGGGGAGCGCCGGGTCTCCCGAAACTGCGCACGGCGCTGCCGCTCGTCGACGGCGGTGCCGAATCACCGCGGGAGACCTGGCTGCGTCTGCTCTTCATCGACGCTGGATTGCCACGGCCGGTCACGCAATACGTCGTCCGCGCAGAGGATGGGAGATACCTGCGCCGACTCGACATGGTGTGGGAGGAGTACAAGGTCGCTGCGGAGTACGACGGTCAGCAGCACCTCGCTGACCGGCGCCAGTACGCGAAGGATGTGTGGGTGAACCGCGAACTGCAACGGCTGAACTGGCACGTCATCCATGTCATCAAGGAGGACCGCGGCCAAGACATCGTCGCGCACGCTCGCGCCGCGCTGCTATCCCGCGGTTGGCGCCCGTGAAAGTCGACGTAATGGCTGCGCGTGGGGCTCGGGCGCAGCCATTGCGTCGAAAACGGACTAGGAGACCGCGTCCTTGCCCCACGGCGTCAGCCACGGCGTCGGCT
The DNA here is from genome assembly GCA_021648845.1 of Mycobacterium sp. MBM. Taxonomy (GTDB): domain Bacteria; phylum Actinomycetota; class Actinomycetes; order Mycobacteriales; family Mycobacteriaceae; genus Mycobacterium. Next base: position 14,522 of record JAKJHY010000018.1, read on the forward strand.
CCCAGTCCTCCAGCCCGGCCAGCAGTTCGTAGAGCGTCGCACCGTCGATGCTCTCCCGGATGATGTCGCCCTGACCGGCGTGGCGGGCCAGCTCCTCGATGAGGTGGAAGATCACCCAGCGCACCGACCAGGCCCCGATATCCTGCGGGAACCACGGCACGCCCGGCGGAACCGGCACGGCCGCACCGAGATCCGAGGTCTCGATCAACCGGATGGTCTCGGCGTTCTGCGCGTCGAACGCGGCCAGGATCTGCGCCAGCGTCTCGTCCTCGCCCATCACGAACTCGTCGCCGTAGTTCGCCGCCTGCTCCGCCATCGGGCGCTTGTCCCCCTCGGTGAGGTCGGGGGCGGCCGCGACGCGCTGCATCCAGCCCTGCTGGCATTTGGTGACGTGCTTGATCAGCCCGCCGATGGACAGTGAGCTGACCGACGGCGCGGACCGGGCCTGCTCGTCGGTGAGCCCGAAGGCGATCGCCTTGAACGCGTACTGCTGGGCGGCGACGTACTCCTTGAGACCGGCGCGCTCATCAGCGATCGGCGGGGGCATTGCGGGCATGAGTCATTTCTCCTGGTTGTTGTTGATGTGGTTGTGGGTGTACAGATCTCGCAGCAAAGCGATTTCGGCGCCGTGATGGATGGCCTCACGGTTGATGTGCAGCACCAGCACGGACATCGGTTCGTCGGCGTACGGACCCTCGGCCGGTCCGCACGGGCGGTCCAGATCGGCCGAGGTCAGCGCGCGCACCCCGGTGATCCACCGCCGGTACTCGGTGTCCAGCTGGGCCAGCGCAGTCGCGGCGTCGGTGGCGTACGGCCAGCTCTGGTAATCGGCGGCCGGACCGCCGAAACGGGCATGGTTGCGCATCGCGAGGACGCCGACGATCACGTGGGCCAGCCGCCAGGCGATGGTGGTGAACGGGGCAGGAGCGGGCTCCGGGTAGCTGAAATCCACCCCGCCGTCGGGGTGAACAGTCCAGCAGTCGGCCACCGGCTGCCAGAAGTACTCGGCATCGGTCAGTCCGGCCAGGCGGGGCCGGAGCTGATGACGCCAGTGGAAGTCCAGCTGGTCGGCGAGGAGGTCGGGGTGCATGCGTTCACTCTGACAGTTGTTTAGGTCAGCTTCTGTCCTAAAAGTGCGGCAGTATCAAAAACATGTCGGAAACCACCGCGCGGGTGCTGCAACTGCTCGGTCTGCTGCAATCCCGGCGGGTGTGGACGTCCGAGGAACTGGCCGAGCGACTCGGCGTGACCACCCGCAGCGTGCGCCGCGATGTCGAACGCCTGCGTGACCTGGGCTATCCGGTGCACGCCAGCACCGGGCACGGCGGCGGCTATCAGCTCGGCGCCGGAGCCGCGCTGCCGCCGCTGCTGCTGGACCCCGAAGAAGCTGTGGCCATGGCGGTCTGCCTACGGCTGGCCGCCGGCGGCAGCGTCGCCGGGGTGGGGGAGTCGGCACTGCGGGCGCTGTCCAAACTCGACCAGGTGATGCCGGCACGGTTGCGCTCGCAGGTCGCCGCCGTCCACGAGACCACCGTGACGCTGACCCCGAACAGCACCGACGTCCCGGTGGATCCCGAGGTACTGATGACCCTGGCGCGGGCCTGCCGCGACCACGAGCACGTCAACGCCGGGTACACCGATATCCGCGGCAACCAGACCGCGCGCCGGCTGGAGCCCTACCAACTGGTGACCACCGGACGGCGCTGGTACCTGCTGGGGTTCGACCGCGACAAGCAGGACTGGCGCAGCCTGCGGCTGGACCGGATGGCCGACGTCCGGGCGCTGGGCAGCACCTTCGCGCCCCGCGAGGCCCCCGACGCGGCCCAGTACGTGCAGCGCGCCATCACCAGCTCGCCCTACCGCTACGTGGCGCGAGTGCGCTACCACGCACCCCGCGATGTTGTGGCACAGACATTCTCGGCGGCCTCCGTGCAGATCGACGCGGAAGGACCCGACACCTGCATCCTCACCACCGGCGCCGACGACCCCGCCATCATGGCGCTCTACCTGGGGATGCCGGTCTGCGAATTCGAGGTGCTCGAACCGGTCGAGGTGGCCGACGCGGTGCGAGCCGCCGCCGAACGGCTCCGCAGGGCAGGCGCCCGATGACTGGCGAAACTCGCGTACCCGTCGCTGTTGGGACCGACTTCGGGGACTACGGGTACGCGAGTTTCGCCGAGAACTGCAGGCGCCCGAACGTAGGGTGCCAGGATGCGCGTCACGGGAGCGGAGTCGACGGAACTGTTCGTCGGACCACCGGACGCTCCGATGCAACTGGTGCGCATCACCTACACCGATTGCGCGGCGCCCACCCCGGTGCGGGTGACCGGCAGTGGTCTGGAGGGCGAGGCGGTCGCCCGCCCGGACGCGACCACCGTGGAAGTCCCGATGCGCGTCACCGATCCCGAGCCCGGCAGGCAACGCGCGGCCGCCATCGGCAACACCGCCTTCACCTTCACCGACGCCGAACCCGGCTGGACGATGCACATGATCAGCCACTTCCACTACGACCCGGTGTGGTGGAACACCCAGGGCGCCTACACCAGCATGTGGACCGAGGACCCGCCAGGAGCCTGCCGCCAGACCAATGCCTTCGATCTGGTCACCGCGCACCTGGAGATGGCCCGCCGCGATCCGGACTACACATTCGTGCTCGCCGAGGTGGACTACCTCAAACCGTTCTGGGACACCCACCCCGAGGAACGCGCCGACCTGCGCCGGTTGATCGGCGAGGGCCGCATCGAGATCATGGGCGGCACCTACAACGAGCCCAACACCAACCTCACCAGCCCCGAGACGGCGATCCGGAACTTCGTACACGGCCTCGGTTTTCAGCGTGACGTGCTGGGCGGCGACCCGGCCACCGCCTGGCAGCTCGACGTGTTCGGCCACGACCCGCAGTTCCCCGGGATGGCCGCCGATGCCGGGCTGACCTCCAGCTCGTGGGCGCGCGGGCCGCACCACCAATGGGGCCCGATGGCCGATCACGGGGATCCCGCCAGGATGCAGTTCGCCAGCGAATTCCAGTGGACCGCACCGTCGGGCCGTGGACTGCTGACCCACTACATGCCCGCGCACTACGCGGGCGGCTGGTGGATGGACTCGGCGGCGACGCTGGCCGATGCGGAAGCCGAAACCTACCGGCTGTTCCGCGAGCTGAAGAAGGTCGCGCTGACCCGCAACGTGCTGCTGCCCGTCGGCACCGACTACACCCCGCCCAACAAGTGGGTCACCGAAATCCACCGGGACTGGAACAGCCGGTACACCTGGCCCCGGTTCGTCTGCGCGCTGCCCAGGGATTTCTTCGCCGCGGTGCGCGCCGACCTGGACAGCCGCGGCACCCGCCCCTCCGTGCAGACCCGGGACATGAACCCGATCTACACCGGCAAGGACGTCTCCTACATCGACACCAAACAGGCCAATCGGGCCGCCGAGAACGCGGTGCTGGAGGCCGAGCGGTTCGCGGTGTTCGCCGGGGTGCTCGGTGGCGCCGACTATCCGCAGGCGGCACTGGCCAAGGCCTGGGTGCAGCTGGCCTACGGCGCCCACCACGACGCCATCACCGGCTCGGAATCCGACCAGGTGTACCTCGACCTGCTGACCGGGTGGCGGGATGCCTGGGAGATCGGCCGCACCGCCCGCGACAACGCATTGCGACTGTTGACCGGTGCCGTCGACGCGGCCGTCGTGGTGTGGAATCCGTTGGCGCACGGGCGCACCGACATGGTGACCGCCCAACTGGACGAACCGTTCACCGGTGTGGTGCGCGATATGAACGGCACCGCACTGCCCACCCTGATCGAGGACCACACCGTCACCTGGCGCGTCGACGATATCGGCTCGCTGGGGTGGCAGGGCTACCAATGGGACGACGATACCGCCGGCTCGCGCTGGCAGCAGACCGGCGGCACGACCATCGCCAACGCGCACTACACGCTCACCGTGGACCCGGCCCGCGGCGGCGGGGTCAGCTCACTGGTCGTCGACGGCCGCGAACTCATCGCCGCCGGACGGGTCGGCAACGAACTGGCTGTCTACGCCGAGTATCCCGCGCATCCGCAGGCCGGCGAGGGCCCGTGGCACCTGCTGCCGCGCGGCCCGGTGATCGGCGCGGCGGAGTTCGCCGCCACGGTGCAGGCCTATCGCAGCCCGCTCGGCGAACGGTTGGTGATCACCGGGCAGATGGCCGAGACGCTGCGCTACACCCAGACGATCACCCTGTGGGACGGTATCGACCGCGTCGAATGCCGCACCACCATCGACGAATTCACCGGTGCGGACCAGCTGTTGCGGCTGCGCTGGCCGTGCCCGATACCCGGCGCCATGCCGGTCAGCGAGGTCGGCGACGCCGTCATCGGGCGGGGTTTCGGGCTCCTGCACCAGCGCGGGGCCCACGACGCGGTGGACACGGCGGTGCACCCGTACACCCTGGACAACCCGGCCTACGGGTGGTTCGGGCTGTCCTCGACGCTGCGGATCCGGATCGGGGCCGCAGTACGCGCGGTCTCGGTGGCCGAGGTGGTGACCACCGGCGCCGAATTCGACGAATCTGCCCTCATGGTGGCGCTGGTGCGCTGCGGCGTCACCGCCACCTGCAGCGTCGCCGGGCGCCCGCGGTACGGCAACCTGGCGGTGGACTCGAATCTGCCCGACATGCGAATCGTCATCGGACATCCCGACGAGAATGACTTTGCCGCAGAGGTATTGGGCACCGCACCGGAGTACCGTGCCGAGCTTGACCGCCAGGTCGGCGCCACCGGCGCGGCGCGGGTGTGGGTGCCCGCCGAAGCTCCGCTGGCCCAGGAGTGGGTGCCGGGCGCCGACCTGCGGGGTGCGCGCGCTCTGCCGGTGCTCATCGTCGTCGGCGGGATCGAGGCGCTCATCGACGAGATCGGCGACGCCGAGATCGCGGTACGCCAGCAGATCGACGGGGCCGTGGAACCGTTCGAGCCCGCGACGGTGGCCCTGCTCAATCGCGGCGTCCCCGGTTTCGCGGTGGAACCCGATGGCACACTGCATACGTCGCTGATGCGGTCCTGCACCGGCTGGCCATCGGGCACCTGGATCGACCCGCCCAAGCGCACCGCGCCGGACGGCTCTGGGTTTCAGCTGCAGCACTGGACGCACACCTTCGACTACGCCATCGTCGCCGACGAGGGCGACTGGCGCGACGGCGAGATCCCCAGCCGCAGCGCCGCCTTCTCGCACCCGCTGCTGGCGGTGCCCAACCGGCGCGCCGGAACCGACGGGCTGCCCTCGCACGGCGCATTGCTCGACGTGGACTCCGCCGGTGGGGGAGTGGCGCTCGGCGCGCTCAAGGCGGCCGGCAATCCGATCGCCGCGGGCAGCGCCGAACCCGTCGACCCCGCTTCGGTGGCGCTTCGCATCGTCGAAACACACGGCCGCAGCACCCAATTCGTGGTCCGTTCCGGTCTCTGCGCGGTGGCGCCGCTGGTGCCGGCCGATCTGCTGGAGCGCCGCCTTGATCGCAGCGCGGGGTTCACCCTGCACGGCTATCAGATCGCCACCATGTTGACCCACCTGGATGCGGTGAAGATCCTCAACGCCGACAACGAGCAGCTGGTCCCCGAAGCCGAAGCGGCGCAACCGTTGTATGCCCGCTACTGGCTGCACAACCGGGGACCCGCCCCGCTGGGCGGGCTGCCGGCGGTGGCGCATCTGCACCCGCATTCGCTGTCCGCCGAGCCGGGCGAGCAGGTCCGTCTGCGCCTGACCGTCGTCAGTGACTGCACCGATGTCGCGGTGCACGGCCGGGTCCGGCTGCTGTGCCCGCCCGGCTGGAACGCCGAGACCGCGGAGCTGCCGTTCGTCCTGCCGCCAGGGGACTTCCTGGACACCGACGCCACCGTGACGATACCGCCCGGGCAGCCGTGCGGGCTCTACCCGATCCGGGTCGAACTCGCCCTCAACGGTCGCGGCGGTCTCCCGCAGTCCTGGCGCCAGGTCATCGAGGATGTCTGCACGGTGGCCGTGGGCGACCCCGGTGGCGCCGAACTGCTGCGGCTGGTGGCCGGCCCGTCCGAGGTGCGGGTGCGCCCCGGTCAGAGCGCGCGACTCGGCGTCACCGTCGGCACCGACGCGCGCGCCGACGTGACCGCCGAAGCGCATCTCATCAGCCCGTGGGGAACCTGGGAGTGGTTGGGGCCGGCCGCAACCGGGGCCGACCTGCCCGCCGGGGGGACCGCCCGGATCGAGTTCGAGGTTGCCCCGCCGCCGTGGGTGCGGCCGGGCAGGTGGTGGGCCCTGGTGCGGGTGGCCTGCGCCGGTGAGCTGATCTACTCGCCGGCCGTCGCGGTGGTGGTCACATGATCGCGGCGCGGGTCGGGCATCAGGTGGTGACCGTCGCCGAGATCGACGAACGCGAACACCTTCTGCGATCGGGCAATCGGGCGTCCGCCCTGCCGCGCCCGGGCACCGGCGAAGGCCGTCAGCTGCGGCGCTGGCTCACCCAGCTGGTCACCGCCGAACGGGTGGTGGCCCTGGAAAACGCTGACACGGAACATATTCCGGACATCGGTGAGATCCTGCCGGATATGTGCGCCCGGCTGGAGATCGGCAGCATCGCCGCGGCGGTGCTGGCCACCGATGCCGGTCGGGCGGCGTTTGCCCGGGTCACCGCCGGAGTCGAGGTCAGCGATATCGAGATCGTCGCCTACCACCGGCGCAACCCCGCCCGGTTCACCGCCCGCCGCTGCGGGGTCCCGGATTTCGCGCAGGCCCGCCCACTCATCGCCGCCCATCTGACGGCGGCGGCGCGGCGCCGGGTATTCCGACGGTGGCTGGACGCGCGCTGCGCCGAACTCGTCGAGCTCGCCCCCGGCTACGAGCACCCCGGTGATCCGCGCCAGCCCGACAACACCCACCGGCACTGATGAGCATGACTGGATCAACCCCGAGTCGCTACGCTCCTGCCCGCCCCATCCTGGCGCTCGACATCGGCGGGACCAAGATCGCCGCCGCCCTCGTCGACGATGCGGGCACCGTGCTGCAGCGGTACCAGGCGCCCACCCCGCGTGACTCCGCCGAAGCGGCCTGGCAGGTGACCGCCGACCTGATCGGGCAGGCACTTTCGGCGCAGCCGGCCCGCGCGGTCGGTATCGCCTCGGCCGGGCCGGTGGCGCTCGAGGCGGGAACCATCAGTCCGGTCAATATTGCGGTGTGGCAAGACTTTCCGATCGTCGCGCGGGTAGCGCAGCTGACCGGGTTGCCGGTGCGCCTCGGCGGCGACGGGTTGTGCATGGCGCTAGGCGAACACTGGCGTGGGGCGGGCCGGGGAGCGCAGTTTCTGCTCGGCATGGTGGTGTCCACCGGTATCGGTGGCGGCCTGGTGCTCGACGGCGCACCGTACGACGGGCGCACCGGCAACGCCGGGCACATCGGCCACATGGTCGCCGATGTCGACGGGCAGCGCTGCGCCTGCGGCGGGCACGGCTGCGTCGAGACGATCGCCTCCGGCCCGCAGATGACCCGGTGGGCACAGCAACAGGGCTGGGCCGGGGCGGACGCCAAGGAACTCGCCGCGGCAGCCGCCGCCGGACACCCGGTCGCGCTGGCCGCGTTCCGGCGCGCGACCACGGCGCTGGCCGCGGTGATCGCGTCGACCGCCGCCGTGTGCGACCTGGATCTGGTGGTGATCGGCGGTGGCGTCGCCAAGGCCGGTGACGTGCTGTTCGACCCGCTGCGGGCGGCGCTGACCCGCCATACGGGGCTGACGTTCATCCGTGAGCTACGGGTGCTGCCCGCCCACCTCGGGGGCGACGCCGGACTGGTCGGCGCCGCCGCCCTGGTGCGGTGACCGGTCCTACTTCGCGATGCGGATGAGCTTCTTGTTGACGAACTCGTCGATGCCGAAGCGGCCCAGTTCGCGGCCGAACCCGGAGCGCTTCACGCCGCCGAAGGGCAGTTCGGCGCCCTCGGCGCCGACCGCGTTGACGAACACCATGCCGGCCTCGATCTTGTCGGCGACCCGCTTGGCCTGCTCGGGATCGGTGGTGAACACGTAGGAGCCCAGCCCGAACGGGGTGTCATTGGCCAGCTCGACCGCGGCGTCCTCGTCGGCCGCCTTGTAGACGGTGGCCACCGGGCCGAAGAGTTCCTCCTTGGCAGACGGCGCATCCGGGGAGACGCCGGTCAGCACACCGGGCGGGAAGAACGCCCCGTTGCGCTCCCCCTCGGAGGTGAGCGTGGCACCGTCGGCGACGACCCGCTTGACCTGCTCCTCGAGGCGTTCGGCGGCGGCCACCGAGGACAGCGGGGCCAACCCGTCGGCCTTGGCCAGCACCTTCTTGGTGAACTTGTCGATGAACTCGTCGTAGATGTCCTCGGCGACGATGATCCGCTTGGCGGCGTTACAGGCCTGACCGGTGTTCTCGAACCGCCCGTCCACGGCGGCTTCGACGGTGGCGTCCAGGTCGTCGGAGGACAGCAGGATGAACGGGTCCGAGCCGCCCAGCTCGAGGACCACCTTCTTCAGGTTGCGTCCGGCGATCTCGGCCACCGCGGCGCCGGCGCGCTCCGACCCGGTCAGCGATACGCCCTGGATCCGCGGGTCCGCGATCAGCTCGGCGATCTGCTCGTTGGTGGCGTAGATGTTGACGTAGGCGCCCTCGGGGTAGCCGGCATCGGCGAAGATCTGCTCCAGCGCGGCCGCGGACTCCGGGCACTGCGGGGCGTGCTTGAGCACGATGGTGTTGCCCAGCACCAGGTTCGGGCCGGCGAAGCGGGCCACCTGGTAGTAGGGGTAGTTCCACGGCATGATGCCCAGCAGCACCCCGACCGGGCTGCGCCGGATCAGCGCGCTGCCCTCGCCGTCGAGCAGGTCGATCGGCTCGTCGGCCAGGAACTTCTCGGCATTGTCGGCGTAGAACTCATAGATCGACGCGCTGAACTCGACCTCCCCGACGGACTGGTCGAACGGCTTGCCCATCTCGCGCTGGATGATCTTCGCGAGCTCGTCCTTGCGCTCGTTGTGCAGCGCGGCCACCTTGCGGATCAACTCGGCACGCTGGGCGACCGTGGTGGACTTGGACCACTGTGTGAACGCCGCCGACGCCGCCGATACCGCCGCCTCGATCTGGTCGTCGGTCGCGGTGGGATACTCCTTCACCACGTCGCCGGTCGCCGGATCAACTACCGCGTACAGACTCATCGATTCCGCTCCTTGATCAAGGTCAATGGGTGTCACCGTCGAAACTACGCGGTTCCGCGCGAGCCGCCTGGTTTTGGCCGATCGCGCCATCGTCGGCTATCCTTGCCGGGTTCCACCGAAGACCGTCGGTCACCGATGAGCGCTTGCGCAAAGTGCAAGTTCTCGGCAATCGGTTGAAGGTCCCGGATCCGTCCGGGCGGCCCACGCAGGAGGACGAGGTAGAGCATTCTTGCGCGCCCCGACCTGTCTGTGTCGGGGCGTTCGTCGTTTCTCGGCCCTATGCGCCCGATGGTTGGTGGACGTCCCAACCATTACGAGGAGGCAAGCATGGCCAAGGCTGAAAAGGCCACCGCGGTCGCCGACATCGCCGAGAAGTTCAAGGAGGCGACGGCCACCGTCGTCACCGAGTACCGCGGCCTGAAGGTGTCCAACCTTGCCGAGCTGCGCAGGTCGCTGGGCGACGGTGTGACCTACACCGTCGCCAAGAACACCTTGGTGAAGCGTGCAGCGGCCGAGGCCGGCGTGGAGGGTCTCGACGACCTGTTCACCGGTCCCACCGCCATCGCGTTCATCAACGGTGAGCCCGTCGACGCCGCCAAGGCGATCAAGAAGTTCGCCAAGGACAACAAGGCGTTGGTCGTCAAGGGCGGCTACATGGACGGCCGCGCGCTGTCCGTCGGCGAAGTCGAGCGCATCGCCGATCTGGAATCGCGCGAGGTCCTGCTGTCCAAGCTGGCCGGCGCGATGAAGGCGAAGCAGTCCCAGGCCGCCGCGCTGTTCGTGGCGCCCGCATCGCAGATCGCCCGCCTGGCTGCAGCTCTGCAAGACAAGAAGGCCTCAGAGGGTTCCGCAGAACCCGCCGCCTGAGTCCACCCAAACCACCACCATCCATAAGAGATAAGGAATCACCATGGCAAAGCTGTCCACCGACGAACTGCTCGACGCGTTCAAGGAAATGACCCTGCTGGAGCTCTCTGAGTTCGTGAAGCAGTTCGAGGAGACCTTCGACGTCACCGCCGCCGCTCCGGTCGCCGTTGCTGCCGGCCCCGCCGCCGGTGGCGCGCCCGCCGAGGCCGCCGAGGAGCAGAGCGAATTCGACGTCATCCTCGAGGGTGCCGGCGACAAGAAGATCGGCGTCATCAAGGTCGTCCGCGAGATCGTGTCCGGCCTGGGCCTCAAGGAGGCCAAGGACCTCGTCGACAGCGCCCCCAAGCCGCTGCTGGAGAAGGTCAACAAGGAAGCCGCCGACGACGCCAAGGCCAAGCTCGAGGCCGCCGGCGCGACGGTCACCGTCAAGTAGTTCTCGCACACACGGTGGGCCGGGTCGAAGGACCCGGCCCACACGTGTCTGTGGAGGCGTTCAGTGTGCGGTTCGTCGTTGCTGAAAAACTGTGTAGGTTACAGTGACTCAAGCCACAAGCGGGTGCAGCAGGTGGCGCGGCGGTGCTGTGAGCGGAAGGAAGCTGTATGGGCGTCCAAATCGACGTGACTGGACTGAGCAAATCGTTCGGTGCATCGAAGATCTGGGAAGACGTCACGCTGACGGTTCCCGAGGGTGAAGTCAGCGTGTTGCTGGGCCCGTCGGGTACCGGTAAGTCGGTGTTCCTGAAGTCGTTGATCGGTCTGCTGCGCCCGGAGCGCGGCTCGATCGTCATCGACGGCACCAACATCCTGGAGTGCTCGGCCAAGGAGCTCTACGAGATCCGCACCCTGTTCGGTGTGCTGTTCCAGGACGGCGCGCTGTTCGGCTCGATGAACATCTACGACAACACCGCCTTCCCGCTGCGTGAGCACACCAAGAAGTCCGAGTCCGAGATCCGCAACATCGTGATGGAAAAGCTGGAGCTCGTCGGTATGCCCAACGACGGGCACAAGTTCCCCGGTGAGATCTCCGGCGGTATGCGCAAGCGCGCCGGCCTGGCCCGCGCCCTGGTTCTCGACCCGAAGATCATCCTGTGCGACGAGCCGGACTCCGGTCTGGATCCGGTCCGTACGGCCTATCTGTCCCAGCTGTTGATCGATATCAACGCTCAGATCGACGCGACCGTGCTGATCGTGACGCACAACATCAACATCGCGCGCACGGTGCCGGACAACATCGGCATGCTGTTCCGCAAGAAGCTGGTCATGTTCGGCCCCCGCGAGGTGCTGCTGACCTCCGAGGAGCCGGTGGTCAAGCAGTTCCTCAACGGTCGCCGGATCGGGCCGATCGGTATGTCCGAGGAGAAGGACGAGGCCACCGCCGCGGCCGAGCAGGCCATGATCGACGCCGGTCAGCACGACGGTGGTGTCGAGGAGATCGAGGGTGTGCCGCCGCAGCTGATGGCCACTCCCGGTATGCCCGAGCGCAAGGCCGTGGCTCGTCGTCAGGCCCGGGTGCGCGAGATCCTGCACACCCTGCCCCCGGCCGCCCAGGAAGCCATCCGTGACGACCTGGAGGGCACCCACAAGTACCAGTCGCACGAGCCCGGCCATGTTGTGCGCCAGCACCACGAGGACGACGCCCCGACGACGTCCATCCCGGTCGCCCAGGAGTAATACCGCTCACTCGCAGAAAACCGCCCGCGCTTCGAGCCGGGCGGTTTTTTGCTGTCGCATCGTCGAGTGTGCACCCAGATCGGCGATCCTCCGGAATTCCCGATCTGGGCGCACACTCGCCCGCCGATGGCCCGCGCGCGGGGTCCGCGGAGGGAAAATCCACAGCCGACACGGCCTTATCTCTTGACGGAAGCAGGCAAACGGGCCAGTCTGTTGGTCAGCAATGTAGGAGGGGTTGAACACAATCGAGTCGCCAGCCAGCGCCCCGGTTCCCCCTCCGCTTGCGGTGGTTGAGGATTGCGCCGTCTTGGGCTAGTATCGGACGTTGCGCTGGCTGCATCCTGCCCACCCTTCGCTGCACCCGACATCGTGACTCTAGCCTGAGCCCTGCTCAGCGAGCTAGACGCGTGCCGTGGTTCGTTCGAAGATTCGGGCTTGAGAGCCAGCCGAACCGATGCAGATATAGCTGGAAGGGTGCATCTTGGCAGTCTCGAGCCAGAGCAAGTCAGATTCCACTAATAGCTCCGTACCCGGGGCGCCGAACCGAATTTCCTTCGCCAAGCTCCGTGAGCCTCTCGAGGTTCCGGGGCTCCTTGACGTTCAGACCGACTCGTTCGAGTGGCTGGTCGGCTCGGACCGGTGGCGCACGAAGGCGATCGACCGCGGCGACGTGAACCCGGTCGGCGGCCTGGAAGAGGTACTTGCCGAACTGTCCCCGATCGAGGACTTCTCCGGCTCGATGTCGCTGAGCTTCTCCGATCCGCGCTTCGACGAAGTCAAGGCGCCGGTGGACGAGTGCAAAGACAAGGACATGACCTACGCGGCCCCGCTGTTCGTCACGGCCGAGTTCATCAACAACAACACCGGTGAGATCAAGAGCCAGACGGTCTTCATGGGTGACTTCCCGATGATGACCGAGAAGGGCACCTTCATCATCAACGGCACCGAGCGCGTCGTGGTGAGCCAGCTGGTCCGTTCGCCGGGCGTGTACTTCGACTCGTCCATCGACAAGGCCACCGAGAAGGACCTGCACAGCGTCAAGGTCATCCCCGGCCGCGGTGCGTGGCTGGAGTTCGACGTCGACAAGCGCGACACCGTCGGTGTGCGCATCGACCGCAAGCGCCGCCAGCCGGTCACCGTGCTGCTCAAGGCGCTCGGCTGGACCAACGAGCAGATCACCGAGCGCTTCGGCTTCTCCGAGATCATGATGGGCACGCTGGAGAAGGACAACACCGCCGGTACCGACGAGGCGCTGCTGGACATCTACCGCAAGCTGCGCCCGGGCGAGCCGCCCACCAAGGAGTCCGCGCAGACCCTGCTGGAGAACCTGTTCTTCAAGGAGAAGCGCTACGACCTGGCCCGCGTGGGCCGCTACAAGGTCAACAAGAAGCTGGGGCTGAACGCCGGCCAGCCGATCACCAACTCGACGCTGACCGAAGAGGACGTCGTCGCCACCATCGAATACCTGGTGCGGCTGCACGAAGGCCAGACCACGATGACCGCTCCCGGCGGTGTCGAGGTCCCGGTCGAGGTGGACGATATCGACCACTTCGGCAACCGTCGCCTGCGCACCGTCGGCGAGCTGATCCAGAACCAGATCCGGGTCGGCCTGTCCCGCATGGAGCGCGTCGTGCGGGAGCGCATGACCACCCAGGACGTCGAGGCGATCACCCCGCAGACCCTGATCAACATCCGTCCCGTCGTGGCGGCGATCAAGGAGTTCTTCGGCACCAGCCAGCTGTCGCAGTTCATGGACCAGAACAACCCGCTGTCCGGGCTGACCCACAAGCGTCGCCTGTCGGCGCTGGGCCCCGGTGGTCTGTCCCGTGAGCGCGCCGGCCTTGAGGTCCGCGACGTGCACTCCAGCCACTACGGCCGGATGTGCCCGATCGAGACTCCCGAGGGTCCGAACATCGGCCTGATCGGTTCGCTGTCGGTGTACGCCCGGGTCAACCCGTTCGGCTTCATCGAGACGCCGTACCGCAAGGTCGTCGACGGCCAGGTCACCGACCAGATCGACTACCTGACCGCCGACGAGGAGGACCGCCACATCGTGGCGCAGGCCAACTCGCCGCTGGACGGCGATGGCCGGTTCACCGAGGAGCGCATCCTGGTCCGCCGTAAGGGCGGCGAGGTCGAGTTCGTCTCCGCCACCGACGTGGACTACATGGACGTCTCGCCGCGCCAGATGGTGTCGGTCGCGACGGCGATGATCCCGTTCCTCGAGCACGACGACGCCAACCGTGCCCTGATGGGTGCCAACATGCAGCGCCAGGCGGTTCCGCTGGTGCGCAGCGAGGCCCCGCTGGTCGGTACCGGTATGGAGCTGCGTGCCGCGATCGACGCCGGTGACGTGGTCGTCGCCGACAAGACCGGTGTCATCGAAGAGGTGTCGGCCGACTACATCACCGTGATGGCCGACGACGGCTCCCGGCAGACCTACCGGATGCGCAAGTTCGCCCGCTCCAACCACGGCACGTGCGCCAACCAGCGCCCGATCGTGGACACCGGGCAGCGCGTCGAGGCCGGCCAGGTACTCGCCGACGGTCCGTGCACCGAGAACGGTGAGATGGCGCTGGGCAAGAACCTGCTCGTCGCCGTCATGCCGTGGGAGGGCCACAACTACGAAGACGCGATCATCCTCTCCAACCGTCTGGTCGAAGAGGACGTGCTCACCTCGATCCACATCGAGGAGCACGAGATCGATGCCCGCGACACCAAGCTGGGCGCCGAGGAGATCACCCGGGACATCCCGAACGTCTCCGATGAGGTGCTGGCCGATCTCGACGAGCGCGGCATCATCCGCATCGGCGCCGAGGTCCGCGACGGCGACATCCTGGTCGGCAAGGTCACCCCGAAGGGCGAGACCGAGCTGACCCCCGAGGAGCGCCTGCTGCGCGCCATCTTCGGTGAGAAGGCCCGCGAGGTCCGCGACACGTCGCTCAAGGTGCCCCACGGCGAGTCCGGCAAGGTCATCGGCATCCGCGTGTTCAGCCGCGAGGATGACGACGAGCTGCCCGCCGGCGTCAACGAGCTGGTCCGCGTCTACGTGGCCCAGAAGCGCAAGATCTCCGACGGTGACAAGCTCGCCGGCCGCCACGGCAACAAGGGCGTCATCGGCAAGATCCTGCCCGTCGAGGACATGCCGTTCATGCCCGACGGCACCCCGGTGGACATCATCTTGAACACCCACGGTGTGCCGCGTCGTATGAACATCGGCCAGATCCTGGAAACCCACCTCGGATGGGTGGCCAAGGCCGGCTGGAACATCGAGGGTTCACCCGAGTGGGCGAGCAAGCTGCCCGAGGGCATGCTGTCCGCGCCGGCCGATTCCATCGTGGCCACCCCGGTGTTCGACGGGGCCCAGGAGCGGGAGCTGGAGGGCCTGCTCGGTGCGACCCTGCCCAACCGCGACGGCGACGTCATGGTCAACGCGCAGGGCAAGGCCGAGCTGTTCGACGGTCGTTCCGGTGAGCCGTTCCCGTACCCGGTGACGGTCGGCTACATGTACATCCTGAAGCTGCACCACCTGGTGGACGACAAGATCCACGCCCGCTCCACCGGTCCGTACTCGATGATCACCCAGCAGCCGCTCGGTGGTAAGGCGCAGTTCGGTGGTCAGCGGTTCGGCGAGATGGAGTGCTGGGCCATGCAGGCCTACGGTGCGGCCTACACGCTGCAGGAGCTGCTCACCATCAAGTCCGACGACACGGTGGGCCGCGTCAAGGTGTACGAGGCCATCGTCAAGGGCGAGAACATCCCCGAACCCGGCATCCCGGAGTCGTTCAAGGTGCTTCTCAAGGAGCTGCAGTCGCTCTGCCTGAACGTCGAGGTGCTGTCTTCGGACGGCGCGGCGATCGAGATGCGCGACGGAGACGACGAGGACCTGGAGCGCGCCGCCGCCAACCTCGGAATCAACTTGTCGCGCAACGAATCCGCCTCTGTCGAAGATCTGGCCTGATCGGCGAGCGCTCGCGCGAGTCGGTCAATAGAACACAGCATTACTAATCCCGCAAGGGGAAAGGGAGTTACGTGCTAGACGTCAACTTCTTCGATGAACTCCGCATCGGTCTCGCGACGGCGGACGACATCCGTAACTGGTCCTACGGCGAGGTCAAGAAGCCGGAGACCATCAACTACCGCACGCTCAAGCCCGAGAAGGACGGCCTGTTCTGCGAGAAGATCTTCGGACCTACTCGCGACTGGGAGTGCTACTGCGGCAAGTACAAGCGCGTGCGCTTCAAGGGCATCATCTGTGAGCGCTGCGGCGTCGAGGTGACCCGCGCCAAGGTGCGCCGTGAGCGGATGGGCCACATCGAGCTGGCCGCACCCGTCACGCACATCTGGTACTTCAAGGGTGTTCCGTCGCGCCTGGGTTACCTGCTGGACCTGGCCCCGAAGGATCTGGAAAAGATCATCTACTTCGCGGCCTACGTCATCACCTCGGTCGACACCGAGATGCGGCACAACGAGCTGTCCACGCTCGAGGCCGAGATGGTCGTCGAGAAGAAGGCCGTCGAGGACCAGCGCGACGCCGACCTGGAGGCCCGGGCCCAGAAGCTCGAAGCCGACCTGGCCGAGCTGGAGCGTGACGGCGCCAAGTCCGACGTGCGCCGCAAGGTGCGCGACGGTGGCGAGCGGGAGATGCGCCAGATCCGTGACCGTGCCGGCCGTGAGCTGGAGCGTCTCGACGAGATCTGGAACACCTTCACCAAGCTGGCTCCCAAGCAGCTGATCGTCGACGAGGTGCTCTACCGCGAGCTCATCGACCGCTACGGCGAGTACTTCGAGGGCGCCATGGGCGCGGAGTCGATCAAGAAGCTCATCGAGACCTTCGACATCGACGCCGAGGCCGAGAGCCTGCGCGACACCATCAAGAACGGCAAGGGCCAGAAGAAGCTGCGTGCGCTCAAGCGGCTCAAGGTCGTCGCGGCGTTCCAGATGAACCGCAACTCGCCGATGGGCATGGTGCTCGACGCCGTGCCGGTGATCCCGCCGGAGCTGCGCCCGATGGTGCAGCTCGACGGTGGCCGGTTCGCGACCTCGGACCTCAACGACCTGTACCGCCGCGTCATCAACCGCAACAACCGGCTCAAGCGACTGATCGACCTCGGTGCGCCCGAGATCATCGTCAACAACGAGAAGCGGATGCTGCAGGAGTCCGTCGACGCGCTGTTCGACAACGGCCGCCGCGGACGTCCGGTCACCGGGCCGGGCAACCGCCCGCTCAAGTCGCTGTCGGATCTGCTCAAGGGCAAGCAGGGCCGGTTCCGGCAGAACCTGCTCGGTAAGCGCGTCGACTACTCGGGCCGTTCGGTCATCGTGGTCGGCCCGCAGCTCAAGCTGCACCAGTGCGGTCTGCCCAAGCTGATGGCCCTGGAGCTGTTCAAGCCGTTCGTGATGAAGCGGCTGGTCGACCTGAACCACGCGCAGAACATCAAGAGCGCCAAGCGCATGGTGGAGCGTCAGCGGCCCCAGGTGTGGGATGTCCTCGAAGAGGTCATCGGCGAGCACCCAGTGCTGCTGAACCGCGCACCCACGCTGCACCGCCTCGGTATCCAGGCCTTCGAGCCGCAGCTGGTGGAGGGCAAGGCCATCCAGCTGCACCCGCTGGTCTGTGAGGCGTTCAACGCCGACTTCGACGGTGACCAGATGGCCGTGCACCTTCCGCTGTCCGCGGAGGCGCAGGCCGAGGCGCGCATCCTGATGCTGTCTTCCAACAACATCCTGTCTCCCGCGTCGGGCCGCCCGCTGGCCATGCCGCGCCTGGACATGGTGACCGGGCTGTACTACCTGACCACCGAGATCCCCGGTGACCTTGGCGAGTACACCCCGGCGGCGGACGACACCCCGGAGACCGGCGTGTACAGCAGCCCGGCCGAGGCCATCATGGCGATGGACCGCGGTGTGCTGTCGGTGCGCGCGAAGATCAAGGTCCGGCTGACCAACCAGCGTCCGCCCGCCGATCTGGAGGCGCAGCTGTTCGAGAACGGCTGGAACTTCGGTGACGCCTGGATCGCGGACACCACGCTGGGCCGGGTGCTGTTCAACGAGCTGCTGCCCAAGGGCTACCCGTTCGTCAACGCGCAGATGTTCAAGAAGGCGCAGGCCGCGATCATCAACGATCTGGCCGAGCGCTACCCGATGATCGTCGTCGCGCAGACCGTGGACAAGCTCAAGGACGCCGGCTTCCACTGGGCGACCCGTTCGGGTGTGACGGTCTCCATGGCCGACGTGCTCGTGCCGCCGCAGAAGGCCGAGATCCTGGAGCGCTACGAGGGTGAAGCCGACTCGATCGAGAAGCAGTACCAGCGCGGCAAGCTCAACCACGACGAGCGCAACGGCGAGCTGGTGAAGATCTGGCAGCAGGCCACCGAAGAGGTGGGTAAGGCGCTGGAGGAGTACTACCCCGAGGACAACCCGATCATCACGATCGTGAAGTCCGGCGCCACCGGCAACCTGACCCAGACCCGCACGCTCGCGGGTATGAAGGGTCTGGTCACCAACCCCAAGGGTGAGTACATCCCGCGGCCGATCAAGTCCTCGTTCCGCGAGGGCCTGACCGTGCTGGAGTACTTCATCAACACCCACGGTGCCCGTAAGGGTCTGGCCGACACCGCGCTGCGCACCGCCGACTCGGGTTACCTGACCCGTCGTCTGGTGGACGTCAGCCAGGACGTCATCGTGCGCGAGACCGACTGCCAGACCGAGCGCGGTATCAACGTCACCCTCGCCGAGAAGCAGGACGACGGCAGCCTGGTCCGCGACCAGCACATCGAGACGTCGGCATACGCCCGCACGCTGGCCACCGATGCGGTGGACGCCAACGGCACCGTCGTCGTCGCGCGTGGACACGACCTGGGTGACCCGGCCATCGACGCGCTGCTGGCCGCCGGTATCACCGAGGTGAAGGTCCGTTCCGTGCTGACCTGCACCACCGGCACCGGCGTCTGCGCTATGTGCTACGGCCGCTCGATGGCCACCGGCAAGCTGGTGGACATCGGCGAGGCCGTCGGTATCGTCGCCGCGCAGTCCATCGGTGAGCCCGGTACGCAGCTGACCATGCGTACCTTCCACCAGGGTGGCGTCACCGGTGGCGCCGACATCGTCGGTGGTCTGCCGCGTGTGCAGGAACTGTTCGAGGCCCGTGTGCCGAAGAACCGTGCCCCGATCGCCGATGTCACCGGCCGGGTGCAGCTGGAGGAGACCGACAAGTTCTACAAGATCACCATCGTCCCCGACGATGGTGGCGAGGAAGTCGTCTACGACAAGCTGACCCGTCGCCAGCGCCTGAAGGTGTTCAAGCACGACGACGGTTCCGAGCGTCTACTCTCCGACGGTGACCACGTCGAGGTCGGCCAGCAGCTGATGGAAGGTGCCGCCGATCCGCACGAGGTGCTGCGGGTCCAGGGCCCCCGCGAGGTGCAGATCCACCTCGTCAAGGAGGTCCAGGAGGTCTACCGGGCGCAGGGCGTGTCGATCCACGACAAGCACATCGAGGTCATCGTGCGGCAGATGCTGCGCCGCGTGACGATCATCGATTCCGGTGCCACGGAGTTCCTGCCCGGATCGCTGACCGAGCGCAGCGAGTTCGAGTCGGAGAACCGTCGAGTCGTCGCCGAGGGCAACGAGCCCGCGGCCGGCCGTCCGGTGCTGATGGGTATCACGAAGGCATCGCTGGCCACGGATTCGTGGCTGTCGGCGGCGTCGTTCCAGGAGACCACCCGCGTGCTGACCGATGCGGCGATCAACTGCCGCAGCGACAAGCTGCAGGGTCTGAAGGAGAACGTGATCATCGGCAAGCTGATCCCGGCCGGTACCGGTATCAACCGTTACCGCAACATCCAGGTGCAGCCGACCGAAGAGGCCCGCGCTGCGGCGTACACGATCCCGTCCTACGAGGATCAGTACTACAGCCCGGACTTCGGCCAGAGCACCGGTGCCGCGGTGCCGCTGGACGATTACGGATACAGCGACTACCGCTAACCAGGTACGACAATGCCCCCGGGATTCGTCCCGGGGGCTTTGTCGTTTCAGTGCAACGTCGTTTCAGCGCAATGCTTTTCGACCGGTGGTGGCCATCAGTAGTTCCAGTGCGGTGTCGCGGATCTCGGGGCCGTCCCCGCACGCGAGGTCCAGGTCGGTGGCGACCAGCCGACGGTTCGCGACGAGTTCTGCGGCCCCGCCGAACCGTGTCGAGGTGCGAATCTGGTAGCGCAGCGAGCGTTCGACGGCCTCGGGCGGGTAGTGACGGGTGATGCCGAGCGGACGCCGGATGTCCTCCCCGTGCACGACCTCCTCGACGATGCGGGAGTCGATCGGGGCCAGCGGCGTCGTGGTGCGGGAGGCCGCCGTTGTCAGGCGCTGCAGCGTGGCGGCCGGTGTCGCACCTCTGGACCGGGCGATACCCCGGTCGTTCTGCCGGTCGAAATCGAAGCCGGCCATGATCATGTCGCGGGCGAAGCCGAGCCGGGTGGATTCGGCGACGTCGACCAGATGCGCCACGACATCGTGCACCGTCCATCCCGCGCATGGTGACGGGCGCTCCCACAGCGCCGGATCGACGTTGGCGAGGTCGGCGATGAGCGCGCGCCGTTCGGTGTGCACGAGGGGCCAGATGTCGGAGGGCATATGGGGTAGACGCCCGCGGGCCCCGAATGTCATCGCCCAGCCGGTGCACCTGGTGCGGATCGACATCCCGATCATGGCGGGCGTCGCGTTGGCCTGCGTCCCGATCTTTGTCACGGGCCGGCGGGTCAGCCGCGGCGAGGGCGCCGCCATGGTCGCCGCGTATGTGGCCTACCTGTCGTTCGTGCTGGTCGCCCAGAGCTGATGACCCGTCGGCTGGCGTGCCCGGCCCGGCCGGTGTGCGCACCGGGTCGCTCACGTGTGGTCAGACCCGTCATTGCCTACCTGGTTTCAGTCTCGTGGCGGCACCGCCGACGATTGCTGAAGCCGTGTAGAGAATTGGCCGCCGACACCTACCCCACCTCAGTGTCCCGAGGGCAGGGGCGGGCCGGCTGAACTCAGGTAGGAACTCGACGCGTTCCCGGTGCGCGAGTGCGGCAGCTCAGCTCGTCGTGCCGCTCTGCCGGTTCTGTTTACGCATCTCGCGCTGGTACTTCACCAACGCCACCAGAGCCTTGGGGTTACGTGCGAAGGCGACCGCGGCCTGCCCGCCCATCTTGACCTTTTGACCGAACGTCACGTTCTGCTGGGGTTCCACGGTTCGCCTCTCAACGATCTTGAATGTCCGCTCTGCACCCTAGCGGTGCTGTCACCCCGGGTGCCTAGACTGGCCGGGTGCTCATCGGTTCGCATGTCAACCCCGAAGACCCGATCTCGGCCGCCGCCGCGGAGGGCGCCGACGTGGTCCAGTTCTTCCTCGGGAACCCGCAGAGCTGGAAGAAACCCAAGCCGCGCGAGGACGCCGAGGTGCTCAAGGCCTCCGACGTCCCGCTCTACGTGCACGCGCCGTACCTGATCAACGTGGCCTCGGCCAACAACCGGGTGCGTATCCCGTCGCGGAAGATCCTGCAGGACACCTGCGACGCGGCCGCCGAGATCGGCGCCACCGCCGTCATCGTGCACGGCGGGCACGCCGATGACAACGATATGGAGGCGGGTTTCGAGCGCTGGGTGAAGGCGCTGGATTACCTGCAGACCGATGTTCCGGTGTACCTGGAGAACACCGCCGGCGGTGACCACGCGATGGCGCGGCATTTCGACACCATCGCGCGGCTATGGGACCGTATCGGCGACAAGGGCATCGGCTTCTGCCTGGACACCTGCCACGCCTGGGCGGCCGGTGAGGCGCTGATCGACGCCGTCGACCGGATCAAGGCCATCACCGGCCGCATCGACCTGGTGCACTGTAACGACTCGCGCGATGCCGCCGGCTCCGGTGCCGACCGGCACGCCAACTTCGGTACCGGCCAGATCGACCCCGAACTGCTGGTGGCGGTGGTCAAGGCCGCCGCCGCGCCGGTCATCTGCGAGACCTCCGAAGACGGCCGCAAGGACGACATCGCGTTCCTGCGCGACAACATCTGAGGTCGCACCGGTACTTCGGCAAACGGCGGGTGACCGAGAGGTGAACTAGGCTCAGCTCTCGTGGCGACGATCGACGAGGAACAAACAGTCGCCGCCGACGTTGTCAGCACACCCGGTCCTCGAACCCAGCGTCTGCGGTATGTGCGCTACACCGCCGTCACGGTCTGGGCGGCCGTCGTGCTGTGGCGCACGATCACCGACGGTTTCGCCTTCAACCGGGAACTGGTGCTGCTCTACATCAGCACCGGACTGCTCGCCGCCAGCATCGGTCAGGGCCGGCGGATGTTCTACGTGGTCCGTGACTGGCTGCCGTTCGCGCTGCTGCTGATCGCCTACGACCTGAGCAGGGGAGCGGCCGACCTCGTCGGCAGACCGACGCTGTGGCACTGGCAGGCCGACGCCGACCGGTGGCTGTTCGCCGGCACCATGCCGACGGTCTGGTTGCAGGAACGCCTGAAACTGCCGCAGCCACCGTGGTGGGAAGTCGGCATCAGCACCGTCTACATGTCGTTCTTCATCCTGCCGTACGTCATCGCCGGGGTGCTCTGGCTGCGTGACCGCGAGGAATGGAAGCTGTTCGTCAAGCTCTTCGTCGGGCTCAACGTCGCCGGCCTGGTGATCTATGCGTTGGTGCCCGCCGCGCCGCCCTGGGCGGCCGCTCGGTGCACCCCTGACGACGTCTCCGGCGGACCGTCGGGGCCGCGCTGCATGTTCCGGTCGGCGCGTGGTGTCCCCGACGGCGGGGTGCTCGGCGCCATGGACAGCGCGCGCGATGGCGCCAACGCCTGGATCGAGCGCATCGTCACCCGGGGCTGGGGCAACTTGAACCTGCACACCGCGACGGCGCTGCTGGACCAGGGCCAGGCCAGCGTCAACCTGGTGGCCGCGATCCCGTCGCTGCACGCCGGGATGTCGGCGGCGCTGGCCGCGTTCCTGTGGAACCGGCTCAGCGGTCGATGGCGTCCGGTGTTGGTGGCGTACCCGCTCGTCATGGCCTTCACGCTGGTGTACACCGCCGAGCACTATGTCATCGACATCTTGTTGGGCTGGGCGCTGGCCGCCGCGGTGATCTACGCCGGGCACCTCTACGAGTCGCGGCGCGCCACTCGGCGTGCGGCGGCCGCGGCTCAGGTGAGATAAATCTTGCGCAGGGTCTCGGTCACCGTCCAGGTGGTCTGAGCGCCCGCCGCCAGGCGGCCGACATCGCCGGGGCGCAGCTGCAGCGCGGGTGTGCCGTCATTGAACTCCACGGTGGCGGCACCGGTGAGTACGACGAACACTTCGTCGGCCTCGACGTCGGTCATGGTGCCCGGCGTCATCTCCCACACCCCGATCTCCAGATCGCCGAACCGGGTGAGCGTCGCGGCGGCGGTGCTCGGTTCGCCGTGGACGGTCTGGTCGGCCGGAACCGGCTCGTGGGCGATCGGCAGGTCGGCGGCGCGGATGACGGTGTTGGGCTGCACCGCACGAGTATGCACCGTATTACGTATCTTGTGCGACTGTCGAGAAAATGTAACAGTGGGGTATGACCACCCATGTCGTCACCAATCAGGTTCCCCCGCTGCTCGACCACAATCCGGCCGCCTCCCCGGTGCTCATGGAGGCGCTGGTACGCGAGGGCGGCGGCTGGGGTGCCGACGAGATCACCGAACTCGGTGCGCTGAGCGGGTCGGAGCGGGCGCAGCGTTGGGGTGAACTCGCCGACCGGCACCGTCCGGTGCTGCACACCCACGATCGCTACGGACACCGCATCGACGAGGTCGAATTCGACCCGGCCTACCACGAGCTGATGAACGTCGCCGTCACGCACGGTCTGCACGGCGCCCCGTGGGCCGATGACCGCACCGGTTCCCATGTGGTCCGCGCCGCCAAGACCTCGGTGTGGACGCCCGAGCCGGGACACATCTGCCCGATCTCCATGACCTACGCCGTCGTACCGGCGCTGCGGTGCAACCCCGAACTGGCGGCGACCTACGAGCCGCTGCTCACCAGCCGGGTGTACGACCCCGTACTCGCGGTGCCCGCGACCAAAGCCGGCCTCACCGCCGGCATGTCGATGACCGAGAAACAGGGCGGCTCCGATGTCCGGGCGGGCACCACCGAGGCGGTGCCCAACGCCGACGGGAGCTACACCCTCACCGGACACAAGTGGTTCACCTCGGCACCGATGTGTGACGTGTTCCTGGTGCTGGCCCAGGCGCCGGGCGGGTTGAGCTGTTTCTTCCTGCCGCGGGTGCTGCCCGACGGCACCCGCAACCGGATGTTCCTGCAGCGCCTCAAGGACAAGCTCGGCAACCACGCCAACGCCTCCAGCGAGGTCGAGTATGACGGGGCGACGGCCTGGTTGGTCGGCGAGGAGGGTCGCGGGGTGAAGACCATCATCGAGATGGTCAACCTGACCCGACTGGACTGCACGCTGGGCAGCGCCACCAGCATGCGCACCGGCCTGAGCCGCGCGGTGCATCACGCCCAGCATCGAAAGGCGTTCGGCGCGTACCTGATCGACCAGCCACTGATGCGCAATGTGCTGGCCGATCTCGCGGTCGAGGCCGAGGCCGCGACCATGCTGGCCATGCGGATGGCCGGGGCCACCGACCGCGCGGTGCGCGGTGACGAACGCGAGTCGCTACTACGCCGGATCGGGCTCGCCGCGGCCAAGTACTGGGTGTGCAAGCGAGCCACACCGCACGCCGCCGAGGCGATGGAATGCCTGGGCGGCAACGGCTACGTCGAGGACTCCGGCATGCCCCGGCTGTACCGGGAAGCGCCGCTGATGGGTATCTGGGAGGGGTCCGGCAACGTCAGCGCCCTGGACACGTTGCGCGCCATGGCAACCCGCCCGGAATGCGTCGACGTGCTGTTCGACGAACTCGCTCAGGCCCAGGACCCGCGACTGGATGCGCACGTCGCCGCCTTGAAGGCCTCGCTGAGCGGCCTCGGCGATATCGAGTACCGCGGACGGCAGGTCGCCGAGGACATCTCGCTGGCCCTGCAGGGTGCCCTGCTGGTGCGCCACGGCCATCCCGCGGTCGCCGAGGCGTTCCTGGCCAGCCGGCTCGGCGGCCAATGGGGCGGCGCGTTCGGCACCCTGCCGACCGGACTCGACCTGGCGCCGATCATCGAGCGCGTGATGGTCAAGGGATGAGCATCGACACCTATAAGACCATGACCTACGAGGTGACCGGCCGCATCGCCCGGATCACCTTCAACCGCCCCGACAAGGGGAATGCGATCATCGCCGACACCCCGGTCGAACTCGCCGAGCTGGTGGAGCGCGCCGACCTCGACCCCGGCGTGCACGTCATTCTGGTTTCCGGTGCCGGAGAAGGGTTCTGCGCGGGTTTCGACCTGGGCGCCTACGCCGACGGCAGCTCCTCGGCCGGCGCCGATCACCGCGGCACCGTGCTCGACGGGCGCACACAGGCGATCAATCATCTGCCCGATCGGCCGTGGGATCCGATGATCGACTACCAGATGATGAGCCGGTTCGTGCGGGGCTTCTCCAGCCTGATGCACTGCGACAAACCGACGGTGGTCAAGATCCACGGGTACTGCATCGCCGGCGGAACCGATATCGCCCTGCACGCCGACCAGGTCATCACCGCATCGGATGCGAAGATCGGCTACCCCCCGATGCGGGTGTGGGGGGTGCCCGCGGCCGGGCTGTGGGCACACCGGCTAGGTGATCAGCGCGCGAAAAGGCTGCTGCTGACCGGCGATTGCCTTACCGGGGCGCAAGCCGCGGAATGGGGCCTGGCTGTGGAGGCACCCGAACCGCAGGATCTGGACGAGCGCACCGAGCGCCTGGTAGCGCGGATCGCCGCGATGCCGGTGAACCAGCTGATCATGGCCAAGCTGGCCTGCAACACCGCGCTGCTGCAACAGGGTGTGGCCACCAGCCGGATGGTCAGCACCGTCTTCGACGGTATCGCCCGGCACACCCCGGAAGGTCACGCGTTCGTCGCCGACGCCCGCGAGCACGGCTTCCGGGAGGCCGTCCGGCACCGAGACGAACCGCTGGGTGACCATGGCCGCCGCGCCTCCGGAGTCTGACCGGTGCGTCTGACCGCCCGTTCGGTGGTGTTGAGCGTCCTGCTCGGCGCGCACCCGGCCTGGGCGTCGTCGGCCGAACTCGTGCTTTTGACAGCGGATTTCGGTATCCGGGAGTCCACGCTGCGGGTGGCGCTGACCCGAATGGTGAGCGCGGGGGATCTGGTGCGCTCGGCGGACGGCTACCGGCTCTCGGAGCGACTGCTGGCCCGGCAGCGCCGCCAGGACAGCGCGATCGAACCGCAGGAGCAACCCTGGGACGGGACGTGGACGACGCTGCTCATCACCAGTGTGGGCGCCGATGCCCGCACCCGCGCCGAGCTGCGGAACACCCTGCTGCAGAGTAGGTTCGGTGAGCTGCGTGAAGGGGCGTGGCTGCGTCCGGACAATCTCGGGGCGGACCTGCCCGACGAGGTGCTGGCCAAGGTGCGGGTGCTGCGCAGCCGCGACACCGATCCCACCGGGCTGGTGGCGCAGCTGTGGGATCTGCCGGCCTGGGCCCGTGCGGGCGAGCGGTTGCTCGCCGAGATGGCCGAGGCCACCGATGTGCCCGGACGTTTCGTGGTGGCCGCCGCCATCGTGCGCCACCTGCTGACCGATCCGGTGCTGCCGGCCGAACTGCTCCCGGCGCGTTGGCCAGGTGAACGGCTCCGGCTGGCCTACCGGGATTTCGCCGCCGAACTGGTCGCGCGGCGCGACAACGAAGCGGAGGCAGTGTGAGCGAAGGCGGCGTGCGGGTCGAACGAGATGGCCCGGTGACCACAGTGATCATGGACCGCCCCGAGGCGCGCAATGCGGTCAACGGCCCGGCCGCGGCCCAGCTGTACGCGGCGTTCGACGAGTTCGATCGCGATGACAGTGCGTCGGTGGCGGTGCTCTGGGGCGATAACGGAACATTCTGCGCCGGTGCCGATCTCAAGGCCATCGGGACCGCGGACGGTAACCAGACCCACCGCAGCGGTCCGGGGCCGATGGGGCCCACCCGCATGGTGCTGTCCAAACCGGTGATCGCCGCGGTCGGCGGATACGCCGTGGCCGGAGGTCTGGAACTGGCGTTGTGGTGCGACCTGCGGGTCGTCGAGGAGGACGCCGTATTCGGGGTGTTCTGCCGGCGCTGGGGCGTGCCGCTTATCGACGGCGGCACGGTGCGCTTGCCCCGGCTGATCGGGCACGGCCGGGCGATGGACCTGATCCTCACCGGGCGCGCCGTCGGCGCCCAGGAGGCCATGCAGATCGGGTTGGCCAACCGGGTGGTACCCAAGGGGCAGGCCCGCGCGGCCGCCGAGGAACTCGCCGCGCAGCTGGCCGCGCTCCCGCAGTCGTGTCTGCGCGCCGACCGGCTTTCGGCGATCCACCAGTGGGGTGAGACCGAGCCGGCGGCACTCGATTTCGAGTTCGCCAGCCTGGCCAAGGTGTCCTCGGAACTGCTGGCCGGTGCCCAGCGGTTCGTCGACGGCGCCGGCCGGCACGGGGCGCCGGGCTAGGGCGCCGAAGGCTAGCCCTTACTGACCTTGTTGCCGCTGCCGAGATCTTCGACCTTGGGGTCGCCGGCCTTGTAAACCACGGTGTTGTCGATGCCGACCACACTGATCTCGTTCTCGACGTTGTCCAGCGTCACCTTGTTGTCGGCCCCGCCGATGTTGACGCTGGAGCAGCTGCCCTTGATGGTCAGCGTGTTGTTGGACCCGCCCACGTTGAGGGCCTTGCCCTGCGCGCAGTCGATATCGGCGGTGGTGCCGAACGATCCGTAGTTGATCGTGTTGCCGATCTCGACCTGTGCGCCCGACGTGCCCGCGGTGACCGTCGGGGCAGCGGAGTCGCCGTCAGATCCGCATCCGGTGAGGCCGAGTGCGAGCGCCACGGCGGCGACGGTTCCTGCGATATGGGTGCGCATGATTCCTCGATTCGTAGCCGGTCGTATTCAGCCTAGGTGAGCGGCACGTTGATGATCGGCCGTCGTTCCCCGGCGCCCGGGCCGTCGAAATGCCACCATTCCCCCGAATAGACGCTGAGCCCGCCGGCCGCCATGGCCGCACGCAGCACCGCCCGGTTGTATTGCGCCGCAGCGCTCACCCCGTCGGTGGCATAGGCGTTGGCGGTGGCGGTGAAATCGTCGAAGCCGGTGCCCATCTCCGAAAGACTGGTCGCGCCGGCGGTGGTGACATCCACCGATCGCCCCGATTCGTGGCTCTTGGAATACGGGCCCGGCTGCGCCACCCAGGCCGGGTTGGACACCACCTCGAACATCCTGACCTGCACGTCGTGCGGTCGGTAGCAGTCCCAGAACACCAGCCGCAACCCGCGGGCACGTAGCTGGGTGGCCGCGGTCGCCAGTCCGTCGGCCAGCGATTCATGCACCAGACACCGCGCACCCGCCGGGTACAGCGGTGCCCCGACAAAATTGTCCGCCGTGGCATACCGCAGGTCGATGACCGCGTCGGGCACCGCGGTGCGGACGTCGATGAACCCCACGGCCTGCGCCGCGGCCGAGACCGGCGGGATCAGCGGCTCACCGTCGGCCACCGTCATCACCTCCGGATGCGTTGCCGCGCCGCCCAATCCGCACAGCAGGGCGAACAGTGCGATGAACCGGCGCACCGGGTCAGGCCGGCGCCCAGTTGACGCGGTTGGTCATGCCGAGTTCTCGGCCCCGGTCGATCACCGCGGGCGCGCCATTGTGATAGATCACGGTCTGGTCGTAGCCGTACACGGTGACGTCGTTGATGATGTTGTCGGCGATGACGACGTTCGACGAGCCCTGCAGGGTCACCGCCCAGCAGGTGCCCTTGGCGTTGATGGTGTTGCCGGTTCCGTTGACCAGCAGTGTGGCGTTGTTGCAGTCCAGCGTCTGCGTGATGCCCTGACCGGTGATATGGGTGTCGCCGTTCTTGGCCTGTGCCGACGGCGCGGCCAGCCCGGCCAGCAGCAGCGGAGTGACCAGTGCGCCCGCCGCGATCGACCGGCTCCGACTTTTCACACGCAGAGTCGCCATGGGTGAACAGAGTACGGGGCCCGACCCGTTCCGTGGCGCCGGTTGCCGGGTTTGCCGTCCGGTCGCAGACCGCGTTGGCGCTGGGTAGCGTGTGCAACGATGCGCGCGCGTGGCTCCCGGACGATCCTCCGGTCTCTTGCCGTGGCAGCCACCGTGATGGCCGCCGCGGGTTGCACGCAGCAGGTCGGCGGCGTGGCACAACCCATGCGCTCGGCCGACGCTGATGACTACGCCGACGCCGGACGCGGCTACGGCTACACCGACGACCGCTGCGGATTGCTCACCGACGACTCGGTCCAGTCCATGCTTTCCGCCGATGACGTGGTCCGGCCGTACAGCGGCGCGGTGTGCCAATACGTGCTGACCCGCGGCACGAGCCTGATCGATGCGACGTTCGCCTGGTTCGACACCGGCGACCTGGGGCGCGAGCGCGCGCTGGCGCTCGACCGTGGCGCCCAGGTCAGCGATACCGTGATCGAGCGCAGGCCCGCGTTCCTGGCCAGCCGGGACACCACCGGTTCGGGCTGTGCGGCGACCGCTGCCGCCGCCGGCGGCGTGCTCAGCTGGTGGGTTCAAGTGCGCAACACCCCGGGGGTGGACGCCTGCCCGCAGGCCCGCATGCTGCTGTCGGCGACGCTGAGATCGGATATGTGACATGCGCCGGCCCGCGATGATCGCCGCCCTTGCCGCCGCCGTCTCGGTGGCGCTGGCCGGTTGTGGCACCGGCGAGACCGAGCGGGCGGCTCCCGCCGCCGGCCACCAAGAGCCCGGCGGCGGGTTCCGGGGCGGGGACTGCCACGGCATCACCGACGCCGATATCGCGCGGGTGACCGGCGCCGCCCAGTTCACCAAGGTGCTCGTCAACGACACCGGCTGCTTCTGGCAGGAGAACTCGGTGGTCGGCACCTTCGGGGCGGGGATGGGCATCTCGACCTGGTGGTACCGGGGCAGCGATATGGAGATCGAGCGGGAACTGGAGAAGCGGGCCGGCCGCACCATCAGCGAGCTCTCCTTGGAGGGCAACGACGGTTTCAAGGCCTACGACGCCAACGCCTGCAGCATCTATGTGGCCAAGGGCGACGATCTGATCACCTGGTCGATCCAGACGATGAATCCCGCCACCTTGCCCCCGCTGTGCGCGATCACCGACGAACTGGCCAAACTCAGCCAGGACCGGGTGAACTAGAGTCATTAGTCAACCCGGCTTCGGGGGATCACGACGAACCGGAGGGCGGGCGAATGGCAGCGCGGGCGACCAAACTGAGCCGCGACGCAATCGTGAACGCCGCGTTGGCCTTCCTGGACCGCGAAGGGTGGGACGCGTTGACCATCAACGCGCTGGCCACCCAGCTGGGCACCAAGGGCCCGTCGCTGTACAACCACGTCCAAAGTCTCGAAGACCTGCGCCGAACAGTGCGGATGCGGGTCATCCGGGACATCATCGGCATGTTGCACGCCGTCGGTGAGGGCCGCACCCGCGACGATGCCGTGGTCACCATGGCCAGTGCCTACCGCAGCTACGCCCACCACCACCCGGGCCGGTATTCGGCGTTCACCCGGATGCCGTTGGGCGGGGACGATCCCGAGTACACCGCCGCCGCCCGGGAGGCCGCCGGGCCGGTACTGGCCGCGCTGGCGTCCTACGGTCTGGACGGCGATAACGCGTTCTATGCCGCGCTGGAGTTCTGGTCCGCGCTGCACGGCTTCGTGCTACTGGAGATGACCGGGGTGATGGACGATGTGGATACCGACGCGGTGTTCACCGACATGGTGCTGCGGTTGGCCGCCGGCATGGAGCGCAGATAACCGGCTCGCCGATTCTCGGCTTGTCGGCCGTTCGGCCGACCATTGTTGCTAGAGCGTCAGAAACGGTTGCCCCGTTATCCGTCAACGGTTAGCTTTATCGAGCAACGTCGAGATTGTGACGTCAAGAGAAGAACCTGAGTCGTTTTCCGTTATTAGCTGGAAGCCGTGGGTGATCGATGAGGGGGATGCTCGGTGACAGCCGATGGGCGCAGTCGTCGCAGGATTCACCTTGAGGGTGAACTCGCGGCTCCTGCACCTCGCCAGCCGCCGCCGATAGCGGTGCCACCGCCCCCGCCACGGAAGCCCGGCCAGGAGTCGTCGCAGTCGACGACACCCAGGCTGCCCTCGGCTGCCGACAACGCGGCCGCGTCCTCGCTGGAAGCGGAACTGCGGGAGCGGGTGACCGCGCTGTCGGCCGAATCCGATCGCATCGCCACCAGCATCGCCCGGCACAGCGATGACGAGTTCCGTGGGCTTGATACGTCGATCACTGCCCGACAACGCAATATCCTCACCTGCCGTGACGCCGCTGTGGAAGCCGCCGCGCGACGGCATCAGCAGCAGGTCAGCGAAGCCGCGGAGGCCGTAGCCGCCTGGGCGAACGCCGTCGCGCCCGGGGCGGCGAGCCTTCCGTGGACCCAACCGTGGCCGCTAGCGCCTCAGCCGTCGACCCACGTGCGGTTCGGCGCCACCGCGCTGGGACCGGCGGTGGCGCCGTTCCTGGAGCACCGCAGTTGGGCCGTGTACGGTGACGAGGCCACCGCCGTTGATCTGGTGCGGCAGGTCATTTTGCGTACCACCGCTCAGGTTCCGTTGCGTCATCTGCGGTTGCGGGTGTTCGATCCTCGCATCGAGGGCCCGCTGGGATTTCTGGCCGACCTGCGCGACGCCCATCCGGACAGCTACTCCGCGCCCGCCCACACATCCGTAGACCTGCACGCCGTGCTGGCCGACGTCACCGCGTCCGCGTCAACGGCGGCCGAGCAGATCAGCGCCCGCCATGTGCGCAGCCTCGGCGAGCTCTGGCTCGAGGACGGACGGCCGGTGCACCCGTACACGGTGCTGGCGGTGTTCAGCTACCCGCTCGGAATCGACGAGGCGGCCCAGGCGTCCCTGGTGCGCTTGGCGCAGTCCGGGGCCACACGCGGCGTCTCCCTGCTCGTACAGGTGGATCCGACGGCGGCACCGGCCCGCGACGTCCGGCCGGGCGAGCTGCTTGACCTGATGACCCCCTTCGAGGCTGAAGACGGCCGCTGGCACACCTCGCTGCTGCCCGAGGCCATCGAAGTGGTGGCCGACCCACCGCCGACGCGGGATCAGGTCAAGGCGGTGCTGGAACGCTCGGTCAGCGAGGTGAGTAATGACACCGGGCCCACGGTCTCACTGGAACAACTCTTGGCCGGCGTCGTCGCCGACCCCTGGCGCGGCAACGTCGAGGATGGCATCGAGGCGATCATCGGACTGCGGGGTAGGGAACCGGTGCGGCTGGCGCTGCGTTCAGAAAATCCGCCGCATCCGAACATGTTGATCGGCGGTGCGGTGGGCCAGGGCAAGTCCAACCTGTTGTTGGCCATTATTTACTCGCTGGCCGCCCGGTACGCACCTGACGAACTCGAGATGCTGCTGCTCGACTTCAAACAGGGCCTGGAGTTCAAACGTTTCGACAAGGACGCCGACGGCAGGAACTGGCTGCCGCATGCCCGGGTGCTCAGCCTGGAGAGCAGCAAGCCGTTCGGCCTGGCCGTGCTCGAATTCGTCCAGCAGGAGATGGAACGACGCGCCCAGTTGTTCACCGCCGCACGCTGCAACGGGTTTCGCGAGTACCGGCAGCACACCGGCCAGCCGATGACCAGGATGCTGCTCATCATCGACGAGTTCCAGGTGCTGTTCGACGGTAACGACGATCTGACCACCAGTGCCGTGCTGTTGTTCGAACAGTTGGCCAGGCAGGGCCGAGCGTTCGGCATCCACATCCTGCTGTCCTCGCAGACGCTGTCGGGCATCTCGGGCCTGCAGGTCAAAGGCGATTCGATCTTCGCGCAGTTCCCGCTGCGGGTGTCGCTGAAGAACACCGCCGAGGAGTCACAGGTGATCCTGTCCCGTGGCAACACCGCGGCAGCAGAACTCGTCTACCGCGGCGAGGTGGTGGTCAACCGCAACTTCGGCACCACCTCTGCCAACGAGGTCGCCGTCGCCGGCTACGCCGAACCAACGTGGATCAACGCGTTGCAGAAACAATTGTGGGAAAGAGATTCTCGGCGCGCCGAGCCGTGGGTGTTCCTCGGCCGGGGATACGCCCGGTGGCCGGGCGCACTGCCCGAGCGCGACGTGCCCACAGCGGCCGTCGGTCGGCCGATCGCGATCACCGATGAACTCGTCGAGATTCGCTTCCACAGTGAGATCGACCAGGCCGTTGCGGTGATCGGTACCGGAAACACCGACGCCTCAGCCGTTTTGGGAGCCGCTGTCGTCACCGCCACTGCCGGATGGGAGGCCGGCACCCGGGTCATCGTGCTCGATGGGAGGTCCTCGGCGGGTGCGGACCCGATCCTGGGTTATGCGTTGGAACAGGTGCGCAGCCGGGGGATCGAGGTCCGGTCGGTGTCCGGTGATCAGATACCGGGCAATCTCATCGGTGAACTGTCCCAACAGCTGCGCACCAACACCCTTCCGACGCTGGTGGTAGGGATCGCGCTGGAGCGGGTGATCGGGATGACCGACGAGGTGCCATTGGATCCCGACGACGAATACGGGCCCCGCATCTCGGCGACATCGGTGCTGTCCGAACTCACCACCCATGGCAGTGTCCGCGGCCTGCACTTCATCGGTTGGTGGCCCACCTTGCGCGCGTTCAAGGCGCAGCTGTCTTTCGACCACGGTGTGTCGCGCTATGTGTTCCTCAGGGTCGGTCTCGACGATCTGCGCGAGATCGCCGGCCCCCAGGCACAGCCGGCCGAAGGGGCGCCCCGGGCGCAGTTCTTCGACCGTGGCTCCGATCGGGGACTGCAGGTGGTGGTTCCGTTCGAGCCCACCATCGGGAGTGCGTCATGAGTGCCGCCGCCGATTACGACGCCTACGTCACCGCGTTGCGGGCAACTATCGACCTGCCGCAGTCCCACGCGAACGAACGTGAGGCGATCGAGCGCCGGGCCCGAGACGAGATTGCCGCGCTGGATCGGGAACGCCAAGACGCCGCCCTGCGGTGGACGCAGTACCGCGACACCAGCTCACGGCTGGCCAGGAGGGTCAACGAACTGGCTACCAAGGCGGGGACGCCGCCGCCGCGCGCATCCGCCGAACCGCTTGCGGCCTCGGCGATCCCGACTGCTCTGGAAGCGCTGCGCATCGATCTGGACCGTGCCGAGCAGTCCTGGCAGTGGCTGGAGCGCCATCGTGACCGCGTCCGCACCGCCGCTCAACACCCGGTGCACGTAGCGCCGCCAATTACGCCAGCGCCGGCGCCGGCACCAGCGCCACCACCGCCCGAGCCCGCCAAGCCGACGGTGAGCCCCGCGGTTCTGATCGGTGCGGCCGTCGCATTGATCGTCGTTGTGTTGATTCTGATCCTGGCGATGATGTGAGGTGCTGCCATGAGCTTCCGTAACCGGATAAAGCCACCGCAGGCGCAGCCGTCGCTGACCCGGATGTCGGTGCCCACGCAGAGCGGGCGGTCCAATATCCTTCCCGGCGTTGACAACATCGCCCTGGCTAACCGAATCAAGCCTCGCCGGGCCGAACTGTTGCAGGTACTCACCCAGGTCGACGCGTCGGTGGATCAGGTGGCCCAGACCCAGATCATGGAGTGGATTCGGGAGGAGTACGAGGCCCGCCAAGGTGGTGAGGTGATCGGCATGTTCGCCAAGTGCTACCTGGGACCGCCCTTCGTCGACCACAAACTCGACCTGTTCGGCTCGATCCTGCAGCACTTTTCGCCAGCCCAGGATCCGGGGTACCCGTATTCGCAGGCCCGCGGCCTGGTGCGTAGCGGATCGTATGCGTTTATCGAGATCTATTCAGACGGAAAGATTGTGCCGATCCTGCCGGACGGCACCGCGGTTTCGATGTGAGGATCCGGGACGAGGAGCGAAATGACCGTTGACCCAGCAGCGTTGAGCCGAGCGCTCAACGACATGCACGACTCGATCAGTGGCCAACTCGGCAGGCTGGACAGCAAGGTCGAGGGTGTGCAGGGCGAGATCGGTCGGGTGTCGACTGACATCCAGACCACCCGCTCCGAACTGCTCGAACTGCGAGAAGAGTTCCAGCGATTCGTCAACCAGGCCGAGCGGACCGCCAACATCCAGCGTTCGGAGACCGTCATCGGCAACCTGGAAGCCGAGCTGGATCGGGAGTACGGGCACTACAATCAGGTCCGGCGGACTACCGTCGGGACACTGCAAGCCTTCGACATCGGCAACGTCACCGACAAGACCGTGCAGCAAGTGTCCGAGGAGCTGATGATCCAGACTCCCAGGTACTGGCTCGCGCCGGCGTTGGTCGGGTTGGCGGCCTGGTCGCGGGACAACGAGGAGTTGGCCCACCGATCCATCGAAGAGGCCTTCAATCGGGATCCCAAGAAGACCAGCCTGTTCTTCGCATTGGTACTGCGCCGGCAGGCACGTACCGAGGCGGCGGCCCGTTGGTTGCGGCACTACATCCAGGCACTGGACCCGCGGGCACTGACCCGCGAGTTCGTCGTCATCCTGGAGGCGGCCTCGCAGGAGGCGTTCGGTCCGATCGGGCGCCAGCTCATCGGCGAGCAGTTGGCCAAGTGGAACGTCATGCTGCGGGACGACCGCAATGTGGTCGAGGCGCAGATCGCGGCGTGGAGCGGTGATCTGGACATTCACCGCGCGACGGTGAACGACGGCGAATATCCGCACCTTTCCCGGATCAGCCCGCATTGGCCGCAGTTCAAGGATTTGCTGGAGCGGGCATCCACGCACGGATTCACCGCCGAGAAGTACCTGGCGATCCGGGAAGAGCCGACCCTGCTGGGAGGTTCCGTCCAGGACCGCCTCGATGACATTCTGGAACTGCTGGTCAAGGAGTACGACGAGGAGGAGTTGCCGCTCAAACGGCAGGTGGTTTTCCACCAGGCGGTGATCGACAACGGCGGCGACATGGACCGCGCCAAAGCGGCGGCCGACGAGATCAATGTGGCGCTCGAAGAGAGTCTCGACGCAGTGTCGTTGCAGACCCAGACCGCCATCCGCCGGGAGATGTACGGTGTGTCGGTCTCGGCGCAGAAGATCGCCATCGGCGGCAGCCGAGACGACTTCCGTGCCGCAGTGCACCGGTACTCCGCCGACTACCGGTCGCGCTTCCTGGACAATGTCGATATCTCGCTGCCGGACAATCACTCCGAGTACGCGATGACGCTCGGCTTCAGCGGATGGAAGTCCAACACCGGTGTCCCGCAGCAGCAGGCCGAGGCATCGCTGGCCGACACCTGGCAGCAGACGGTGCACAACTATCTGGAAAGTGTGCGGTTCAAGGAGAACAACTACTTCATCGCCGGCGGCATCGCGCTGCTGGGACTGATCATCATGATCATGTGCATCGGTGCCGACGTCATAGGTTTCGGTGTGCTGCTGTTCCTGGCCGCCGCAGGCGGAGCGGGATTCTGGGTGTGGCGCAAGAAGAAGGACTGCGACGAGAAGTACCAGAAAGCACAGGGTATGGCGCAGGCGGCGCTGGAGTTCTCCATCGACATCTACCGCGCCACCGTCGCGGAGTTTGTAGACGCCAAACTTGCCTACGGGGAGGAAGATGGCAAGGAGCAGGATCTGCTCCGACTCATCGACACCTGGCCCGTCTATGCACAGAGTCGGACTCAGGAGCAGGTCTCATGACGAATTCGTGGACACCACCACCGCGGATCAGCCGGGACGGATCCGATGCTGCGACACAGCGGTTCTCGGCGGTTGACGGGGCCGCCCCGACTGAACGGATCGCCGCAGTGCCCTACCCGGAGCAGGAGTCGATGTCTGAAGCACCCCCGATCGTGATTCGCCGGGCACGGCCTTCGTTGTTCGTGCCGCCGAATCCGTCGGACCAGGAACAGGTGATCTCGCGTGATATCGGCGTGCAGCGCAGGCCGCAGAAGCAGGAGATCAGCCGCAACCGCAAGATCGCCGGAAATCTGCCGAAGTGGGATCCGCTGCCGCCCGGGGAGATTCATGTCATCCACCGAGGTCCACGGCACAGCTCACCATGACCGCGCCCACCAGCGTCTACGAGGCGTGGGTGTCTGCGCTGCGGTTGTGGGGTGCGGACCCACGCCACGATATGGCGGGGCTGCCGGTGCTGGTGGTCGATTCGCTCCCGCCGGCCGCCTACGAGCGGCTCCTAGGACACCTGATGGCTGCGCAGCAGCGGGTGATGGACCAGTGGTCGGTCACCTTCACCAGGGACCTGGCGGCGGTGCGCGACGAACACAGCCGGGCTCGGGTGCTGCTCGGTGGCCGTGTTCTGCTGGCTCGCCGTCTGCAGCTGGCCCGTCACCCCGGGTTGCCCGAGGTGGTGCGCACCGAGCTGGCCAACGGCATCGCCCGTGATATCCGGCAGCTGCAGCAGGAGTTGGAGGAGGCGGTCATGCGGCAGCAACCCGGTACTCGGCTGGACCGAACGCAGATCGAACGTGCTCTGTACGCGTTGCGTACCAATCCGCTGACCGCGGTGCTGGATCCGGGATTCTCGCTGCAGGCACTGCTGGATGGCCGGGTAGAGGATCCGCCGGTGCCGGTGTCCCCGCTCCCACCGACCCGCGGCCCGGAGGCTGCCGACCCGGACCCGCCCGTGCGCCGTCGGCGCGCGATCATCATCGACAACTAGGAATACCGATGCCCAACCTGGCAGACACCTCCACCGAGCTGCGTCGGTACCTGAACGCGCGGATTCCGCTAATCGTGCTGCAGAGCTCGGAGGCCCGGCGCGCACAAGATCTGATCCGGCAGGTGGCCGGACAGCTGAAGGCGATGTCGTTCTACTGCCACACCCGCACCGGTGGCCTGACCGAGCTGCTCAGCCAGAAGGCGATCGTCGACGACAGGTCCCTGCTGGGCGCTTTCGACTACGCCGCCGCCACCTTCCGTTCGCGTGACTACGTGAACTTCGTCTTCGTCGATGTGGAGGACATCGGTGACGACAGTTCGACGTCGCGCCATCTGGCCGAGTTGGCTGACCTGGCTGAAGGCCGGTCAGGGTCCATCATTCTCGTGACGTCCGGCGCCGTGTCGACCGGGCTGATGAGAATGGGGATGGCGGTCGAGCTGGATCTGCCGGATCTGGACGAATTGTTCTATGTGGTCAGCGACCTGGTCGACAACTACCGCGGGAACATGCAGATCGATTGGAATCACGACGATGTGCGCCGAGCGTCCGAGGTACTGGTTGGCCTCAGCGAATCCCAGGCACTCAACGCCATCAGCGCGCTGCTGGCCAAAGGCAAACTGGTGCAAGAGGACATCACCGAACTATCCACCTACAAGGACCGGATGTTCGGTGCGATATCGGGGATTGAGCGGGTACACATCCGCGCTGAGGACCGGCAGGTAGGTGGGCTGACGCAGCTACGGGACTGGCTGCGTCAGCGCGGTGAGCTGATCCGGATGGACCTGAGCCATTCGACGCTCAAGCCGCCGCGCGGGGTGCTGCTGGTCGGCGTCCCTGGGTGTGGAAAGTCGTTGTCGTCCAAGGCGGTGGCGGCCGAATGGCAGTTGCCGCTCTACCGCTTGGACATGTCCTCGGTGCTCGGCATGTATGTCGGCCAGTCCGAAGGTCGACTGCGGGAGGCGCTGGACATGGCGGCCCGGGTGGCGCCGTGTGTGTTGTGGATCGACGAGATCGAGAAGGCACTGGCCGGCGGTGGTGCCGGCGGTGATTCCACCGGTGTGACGCGACGGATGGTGGGCCAGTTCCTGTACTGGTTGCAGGAGTCGAGGGCGAAAGTGTTCATCGTTGCGACGGCCAACGATGTCGCTTCGCTGCCACCGGAACTGCTGCGTAAGGGCCGGTTCGATGAGCTGTTCTTCGTGGACTTGCCCGACGCCGAGGATCGCGCCGAGATCATCCGGATGTACTACCAGACCTACCTCAAAGTTGATGTCTCGCCGTACCTACTCGATGAATTGGTGACGGCATCGGACGGGTTCGCCGGCGCCGATATCGCTGCAGTAGTACACGAAGTCGCCTCTTACGCGACACTGCAGGGGCTATCCGGCGCGGCCGTGCCCGACGATGTCGTCAAGGATCTGTTCGCCAACCTGGTGCCGTTCAGTCAGACCAACCCGGAGGAAGTCGCCGCGATCCGCGCCTGGGGCGCCGAGCGTGCGGTCCCGGCTGGACGCACACGTCGGTCCGATACCGGCGGCCCGGTGCGCGCCGCCCGTCGCATCATGACGATTAACTGAATCCATCAGAACATCGGAAAGGCAACAGATGTCGGAACTTCTCAAGCTCAAGGGAACGCTGGAGAGCATCTCGAACTCGGCGAAGCAGACCGCAGGTCAACTCGGCCAGTTCAAGAGCAAGTTCACCGGGTACCAGGGGCAGGTGCGGGCGGCGATCGGAGGGAGCTCCCAGCGCAAGGACCAAGAGGTGATGCAGGCGCTCGATGCCGCCGCCAAACAGGTCGACGCTGCAGTGAACGCGCTGAATCAAGCCGCACGTGTCGCTTCGAACTACGGTCGCTCGATGTGATGCGTTCCGGGTCGGGTGATGATCTCGCGGCTTTGGAGCGGGCGGCCGCCGAACTGCACCAGATCGCCCGCAGTGCGCGCGAGCAGGCCGGCCTGATGGATGCGCATGCGGCGCGGGTGAAGCCGGTCGCCCAGGGTGTCGGCGCGATCATTGGTGGCACCGCATCCGGTACCGACAAGAAGATGGTCGGTATGCTGGACCGGGCGGTGCGCGACCTTGCCGATTCCTCTCGCCTGCTCAACGAGGCATCTCGCACCGCACAGCGATTGGCGCAGGAAGCCACATCACGAGCGCTAGCCGCGCGAGAGGCCCAGGCCGCCCAACAATCAGCGCGGAAGCGATAACGGTGTCCTCCGATATCGAGAGGATCGCGAAGGCGCTGCGCGAGCTGGCCGCCGACGCCGGCAGAACGGGCGACGGGGTGTCCCAGGCACATCGGCGGATCACCCGGTTGGTGGATCAGGCGCACGCCCAAGGACGCAGCGGCCTGGCGATGGGGCCGTTGGTCGGTCAGCTACGCGGCGCCGCCGACAAAGCGCGCGGCGCAGCCAACTCGGTCGAACAGATCGAGCGGCACGGCAAGGGATTCGCCGACCATCTTGCCGCTCGCGGCGGCGGTGGCGGCGGGCCCGTGTCGGTGGGCTTCCTGGGCGATATGGCTGTCGCGGCGACGGCCTTCCTCGGCTTCGCCGGAACACCGCAGACCATGCTGAACGATTCACCGGATCTCACCGGCCCCGGTGAGGTCGGTGGTTCCAGCATGATTCAGCGCTCCCTGGATGCCGCCGACAACGGAGACGACCTGAACACCGGATTGAAGAAACGCAACGACACCGGCGACGCCCCGGTGGACCGAGACCGGTACCGCTGACCGACGCTCACCGCCCGCAGGTCGGTTTCGGACCCTTCGCCGTTGCCACCCTGGTCAGTGCCTCGGTCACCCGCTGCATGCTGAGTTCGTCGGTCCCGACCGCCTGTTCGAGCCTGTTCAGCACGGTGCCGACCTGATCGGTCGAAATCCACAGCGCGACATCGGCACCGGCTTGCAGTGCCCGCAGCACCGCGTCGGCGATCCCATACCGCTGGTTGATGGCGCCCATGCTGGACAGGTCGTCGGTGTACACCAAGCCGGAGAACGGTGGCCCGCCGTATATGCCGGATCGAAGCAGCTGGTAGGCCGGCGACGACAGGCTGGCCGGATCGGTTCCGGTCAATCCGGGGACCTGCATGTGTCCGAGCATCACCGCCACCGGGGCAGCTGTCGTCAGCGTCCGGTAGGGGACCAGATCCTGATCCTGCAGAGTGTCCAGCGGTGGGGTTGTCACCCCACCCAGATGCGAATCACCGGATGCGCGACCGTGTCCGGGAAAGTGTTTGAGCACCGGAAGGAGGCCCGCGTCGCGCAATCCGGCGGCGTAGGCGCCGGCGTAGGTGGTGGCCGTCTGCGGGTCCGAGCCGAAGGAGCGGTCACCGATGACGGTGTTGTCGGGAGCATCGGTGATATCGACGACTGGGGCGAAATCGACGGTGATGCCCAAATCGGCCATCTGTTGGCCACGGTCTCGTGCGATGGCCCGAACCTGCTCCGGTGTGCTGTTCCGCGCGAGGACCCGAGGGGGCGACTGGTAGCCGATGAGGTGGGACAGGCGCTGCACGCGGCCGCCCTCTTCGTCGACGCTGACCGCAAGCGGCAGCGGCCCCGAGATGCCCTGAAGTTCGGGCATCGTTCCGTCCTGCAGCATCGTCATATCGGTCCAGCTGGCAACGAAGATGCCACCGACATGGTGGTTGGTGACCACTGAACGGGCATCGTCGGCGTCGTTCACCCCGACCATGAGAAGCTGGGCGAGTTTATCGCGCAGCGGCAGGTCGGCGGCCAGGGCCACTGGGTCGCACGGATCCGGCGGGGCCGGTGCGGCCGGCGCCTGCGGTTGGACCGGAGGTGTGGCCGCGGTGGTCTGCGTCGGCGTCGGTGGCGTTCTGCTGAAATACACCCCGCCGGTGACGAGTGCGGCCACCGCGGCGAGCGCGCCGGCCACCGGCAGCGCTCGCGAGAAACGGGATCGGCCGGCCTTGCCGGGTGTGGCCCGCTGGGCCGGACGGCGATCGGATGCGGTCGGGTCTGTCAACGCGGCTGTCAGGTCCCGGCAGCTGTCGAACCGTGCCGCCGGGTCGGTGTCGAGCGCGCGCGCAAGCACCGGCGCGAGGTCGGACAGCTCGGGATGGGATGCGCTCAGTGTTCGGTGATTAGGTTCGGCCTGGCCGGTGAGAAGGTGGCAGGCAACCGCGGCCAGCGCGTATTGGTCAGGGCGGCCCTCGGTGTCCTCGACCGCGGTTGCCGTGTCGAAGTCGGTGAGCAGGACGAAATAGTCGTTCGAGAAGGGTTGCTGCAGCAGGACGTTGTCGACACCGAGGTGCCCGTGCACGACCCCACGGTCGTGGGCGTAGTCCAGTGCGCGTCCGATATGGTCGACGATGGTTAGCGCGGCGCGCCGCGGCATGCCTGACGGATACCGCTGTGCGAGGAGTTCACCCGCGTCGGGACCGCTGATGTGCTCGGTGGTCAACCACGGCTGCCCCGCCGTCCGTCCGTGACCGACGATTCTGGTGATATTCGGGTGCTCGAGTGTCGAGGCCGCTTCGACAACCCGCTTGAGCCGGTCCCGGTTCGGGCGATCGGACAGGTCCGGCGCGGTGATGATCTTGAGGGCGACCGGGTTCTTGATCCGCGGATGCTCGGCGAGGTAGGTGTCGCCCGAGGAGCTGGACCGTATCAGCCGATCGACGGTGAAGCCGGCGAATGACTCACCATGGGAGAACGGCATATTCGGACATCCTAACTGTGCTGACGAGAGTCGCGACGGCGAAGCGAAGGCAGACCGCTACCGGTACATGCTGGTCTCGGACGTTCCCAGCGTGTGACTCAGCTTTTTCGCGTAGCAGTGGTCGGCGTCATATCCCTCTGCGGCACACCAGTTATTGGCGTCGTGACCGTTGCTGAACGGCACCCCCGACAGCGTGATCCACCAGTGCGGATGGGGGTTGTACACCGGCCAGTCCGGCGACCACACCAGCCGGGCACCGGGAAACCGCTGGCGTAGCTCCAGATGTTCGCGGACGATGTCGGGGTACGTCCAGTTCACGCCGTCAGCGAAGAGCCCGGGATACTTCGAGCTCAGTTGCGGTTGCCACGCATTTAGCAGGTGGGTGTCGATGTAGCCTCTATCGGCCGCCGCGATGTCGACGAGAGCAGAGTGGGCGGCGGCCTCGAGGTTTCCCGACTCCGGGGTGCCCAACGCGAATGCCCGCACCGTCGACGGAGTCAAGGAGTTGTCCGAGACGGACCGGTCGGAACCTTGCCGATAGGCGGTCAATCGCAAACCCCCGCTCACTATTTCGGGTATGCGCCAGTAGCTGTTCGGTGGGAATGAGAAGGTGACCAATGCCCCGTCGTCGCCGACGGCGATGGGGGTGGTGGAGAGGTCGAAGACACCGGCTGCCACGTCCCGGCCGGCTTGGTCGACCGCGGTGACACGAAATGCGGTGTTGGCCAGCAGGTCGCCGCCCGAACACGTTGGCGAGACCGTCGCCATGATCACCAAACCGTCAGGCTGTAGGTCGGCCGATTCCGCGGCCAGTGTCGGTGGTGAGGAGCACGGTTCGACCTCGCTGACGGCAACCGGATTGCGGTTCGCCCGATCGGTCGAACCCGCGGTGCGGTCGGCGCTGGTCTCGTCGCCACCACCGCCATCGACGAGGGCGACGACGAGGGCGAGCACCATGACCGCCACCACGGTACCGACGATTCCCGCGAGCACTTTCGGGTTCATTCCGCCGGGGCCGCGACCGGTCGGCGGAGTCGCCGGCGGGCGGGGTGCTGGGCCGGCCTGACCGATTCGGGGGTAACTCGACGGGTTGCCACCGTCCGGGCTGTTGGACGGTAGCGGAAACATCGGTTGCGATCCGTCGGTCACTGCGCCGCTCCCTTGTCCATCGGTGGGCGAACCTCTCGTCCGGTGCGGCGGGGTCTGCAGTCGACTCGCACGGACGATCTCGGACGAATCCGCGCGTTCGGTGAGAACTGCCCGCTCACAGTTGGCTTGACAGCATTGTCGGTGGTGACGGGACATTTTTCCCGGTTTTGCCATCCGATGTGGCAGGCGCCACTGGATGGGGTTGCGGCAAACTCGGTCGGTGAGGACGGCCGGACTGTGCGGGCGGTGAACCTGGCCGTATCGTGACGGGTATGAGCGTGCCTGAGGTGCCCGGTCGGGACCACCGGACCTTCAGTCGTCGCCAGGCGCTGTGGGTTGCCGGAGGTGCGGGTCTGGCGGCCGTCGCGGCCGCTTGCTCGAGCCGCAACGACGAGCAGCCATCCGCGTCAACGTCCGTCGACGCCGGGCCGCCACCACCCGAACAACCGGCGCAGTCGAGTCAACCGCCCGTTCCGGCGCTGGCTGCGGCTTCGGCGTTGCTGTTGTGCCGCGATGCCTGGGGCGCGGCTGCGCCAGCCCCGGGCGGGGTTGCACACACCATCACCCGGATGACGCTGCACCACACCGCGGTGTCGCTGGGAGACAACAGCAATGCTCCGGGCCGGCTGCGCCAGCACCAGCAATACCATCAGGGCACCCAGGGCTGGGTGGACATCGCCTACCACCTGAGCGTGGACCGGAACGGCAACATCTACGAACTCCGTCGGCCCGAGATTGCCGGGGACACCGCGACAAGCTACGACCCGGCCGGTCATTTCCTTGTTCTGTGTGAGGGCAACTTCGAGGAAGAAGAGGTGTCCGAGGCGCAACTGCACGGGGCGGCAATGGCTTTCGCGTGGGCCTCCCGGCAGTTCCAGATCAGCACCGACACCCTGGGCGGACATCGGGATGCGGCCCCGGACACGGTGTGCCCGGGGACGAACCTGTACAGCCGACTCAGCTCGGGTGAGCTCAGACGACGGGTCGAGGACTTGCTGGTCGCCGGTGGTGTGGATCTGCAGCCGATCTGCGGGCCGGAGGCGGGTGCCATCGTGGCCGAGATCGAGGCGGGTACCCAGCCGCAGAAATACTGAACGGCGGTCAGCAGGGCAGGATGTAGCGCGGGTCGGTGGTGCTGTCGAGCCACTTACCGTAGGCGTCGCCACCGGTGCGGCGGACCTCGGAGCACACAGCGGATTGGCTACGGCCGGCGGGGCGGTAGACGGCGTAGATGGGGGTTCCCTGATCGCTGACCTGCCGTAGCGACGGACAGGAATGGTCGGTGCGCAGGTACGACGCACCCGGAAACGCGTTAAGCGCCCGCTGGATCTCGGCGTCGTACCGCCCAGGGGTG
This sequence comes from Mycobacterium sp. MBM, assembly GCA_021648845.1. Classification (GTDB taxonomy): domain Bacteria; phylum Actinomycetota; class Actinomycetes; order Mycobacteriales; family Mycobacteriaceae; genus Mycobacterium. The sequence continues at coordinate 59,161 of JAKJHY010000018.1, forward strand.
ACGGCATTGCTGAGCACCACGATCCCCGAACCGTCGCAGTCCGGCTGGCTGATCGGCACGCTCACGTTCAGGGCTACCCGGCGCGCGTCGGGCCGTGACGGTGCGGTCACAGGCTCGGCGGCGGTCTCGTCCGATCTCACGGTGGGATCGGTAACCACCGTGGGTTTTGTTGCCGCGGAAGGGGCGTCGTCCTCGGAGCCGCCTGTGGCGACGACGGCGACGACCGCGACCGCGACGACGACCACGGCACCCGCGGCGGCCAGCAGCCACGGCGGGGGAGTCGATCTCTGCGGCGAGCCCGGGTTGCCGCCGGACGGCGCGCCCAGCGGCGCAGTCGGTGCGGGGGTGCCAATGACCGGGTAGCTCAAACCGGGATTTCCTTGTCCGCTCTGCGGAAGCGGAAACATCGGCTGTTGTCCATCGGTCATCGTGTCGTCTCCTCCTCGGCGGGATGTCGGGTTGGCAACCCTGACATTCTCAGTAGAGATAGACGCGGCCGTCTCGGCCGCCTGTGCAGGTGATCCACGAATCGGAACCGAGCGCCGCGCAATGCATCACAAAGCGATCGCCAGAGCATTGGTCGCCAGTGCTGGGGCACGGCACACTGCCGTAGGCAAGAATGATCCGACTCTCGGCACTCGGGGAGGAGTTTTGTTCCCAGTACGCGTACAGCACATTCTGGGCGAACTCGCAGGAGGTCCCGGCGGCGCCGCGGCCGCTGCGGGTTGCCCAACCGGATTTTCCTGGCAGTGAGAAACCGGTATCGCACGATCTGCCGTAGGGATCCGGTTCCCGCAATATCGGGGGCGGGGCGGCCTGCCGTTGCGGTACCGATTCCGACCGGGTCTGCGTGGATGACGATCCGCCCGCCCCGCCGTCGCGGTCGATGAGGTGCTGCGGCGTGTTGGGGACCTGCGCGTTGTTAGATTCGGACGAGAAGATGGCGATCGCACCGATGCCGACGACCACCACGGTGACGGCGAGGGCGGCCCACGTGCGTGGTCGGACGCGTATCGAGATAGCGGTACCCGACCGCTGCGGGCCCCCTAGAGCTGGCGTGAGTCCGATCGCCGGATAGTCGGCCGCCTGCGCGTTTTGAGGTTGCGCGAACATCGGTTGTGCGGCGGTGGTGTCGACGTCAGCCGCGCATGCGGCGTCGGCGTCGCCGGGGTGCGGATGGTCAGGCATCCCGGGCTCCGGCACCGGCCCTAGCGACACTCGGGTTGGGCAGAAAAACTTCCACGCCAGCTCCCTTTTGGAATCAGCACAGCACGTGGCAAACAGTGGGCGGAGCGTATCAGGATTCCAGTGCTGGCCGATGTCCGTCGAACGGTCACACTTCGACCGGCAGTGTCGGTGCGGTCAGCAGAATGCCGGGGACAACGTATCCCGATGCTCGATCACCTCCGCCTTCACCCGGATGCCGTTGGGCGGGGACGATCCCGAGTACACCGCCGCCGCCCGGGAGGCCGCCGGGCCGGTGCTGGCCGCGCTGGCGTCCTACGGTCTGGACGGCGATAACGCGTTCTATGCCGCGCTGGAGTTCTGGTCCGCGCTGCACGGCTTCGTGCTACTGGAGATGACCGGGGTGATGGACGATGTGGATACCGACGCGGTGTTCACCGACATGGTGCTGCGGTTGGCCGCCGGCATGGAGCGCCGGTAGCCCGTCTGTACCCTGGTGCGAGGCGCTTGCGCACAGCCGTAGCGTCTGACCTGCGATAAGGCCCTCACAGACGGGTTTGGTTCGGCACGCCCACCCCTGGTATTGTGGAGCCTCGTGCCTGGCTGTCAGGGGCGCATGCGGCTGCGTAAAGTTGGTCGTATGCCTGCAGGCCGGGCGAATTCGTGTGTCTTCGTGTCCTTCGAATGCATCGGAAGTTTCGGTGCCGGGCGCGTGCGACACGCCCGGTCGCGGGGTAAGCGATCAGGCGAAAACTGCAGTACAGAGACCTAGAAGTTCGACTGAAGTACCACCGAGCCACCAGAAGTAGAAGTAGCAACACAGAAAGCCGGTACATGCCAACCATCAACCAGCTGGTCCGCAAGGGTCGCCGCGACAAGGTCGCGAAGGTCAAGACCGCGGCCCTCAAGGGCAGCCCGCAGCGCCGCGGCGTGTGCACCCGCGTGTACACCACCACCCCGAAGAAGCCGAACTCGGCGCTTCGGAAGGTCGCCCGCGTGAAGCTGACCACCGGGGTTGAGGTCACCGCCTACATCCCGGGCGAAGGCCACAACCTGCAGGAGCACTCGATGGTGCTGGTGCGCGGCGGTCGTGTGAAGGACCTTCCCGGTGTGCGCTACAAGATCATCCGCGGCTCGCTGGACACCCAGGGTGTCAAGAACCGCAAGCAGGCACGCAGCCGTTACGGCGCGAAGAAGGAGAAGAGCTAATGCCGCGCAAGGGTCCCGCGCCGAAGCGCCCGTTGGTCAACGATCCGGTTTACGGGTCGCAGCTGGTCACTCAGCTGGTCAACAAGGTGCTGCTGGACGGCAAGAAGTCGCTGGCCGAGCGCATCGTCTACGGTGCCCTGGAGCAGGCCCGTGACAAGACCGGCACCGATCCGGTCGTCACCCTCAAGCGTGCGCTGGACAACGTCAAGCCCGCCCTCGAGGTGCGCAGCCGCCGCGTCGGTGGCGCCACCTACCAGGTGCCCGTCGAGGTCCGCCCGGACCGCTCGACCACGCTGGCCCTGCGCTGGCTGGTCAGCTTCTCCAAGGCGCGCCGCGAAAAGACCATGGTCGAGCGCCTCGCCAACGAGATCCTCGACGCCAGCAATGGTCTCGGTGCCGCTGTGAAGCGTCGCGAAGACACGCACAAGATGGCCGAAGCAAACCGGGCCTTCGCGCACTACCGCTGGTGATGAAAGCCCTGCGGGGCGGCACACCGGACAGCAACCAAGCAAGCGAAAGAGTGGGAATTTAGCCGTGGCACAGGACGTGCTGACCGACCTCACGAAGGTCCGCAACATCGGCATCATGGCGCACATCGACGCCGGTAAGACGACGACGACCGAGCGCATCCTCTTCTACACCGGTATCAGCTACAAGATCGGTGAGGTGCACGACGGCGCCGCCACGATGGACTGGATGGAGCAGGAGCAGGAGCGGGGTATCACCATCACCTCGGCCGCCACCACCTGTTTCTGGAACGACAACCAGATCAACATCATCGACACCCCCGGCCACGTCGACTTCACCGTCGAGGTGGAGCGCTCGCTGCGCGTGCTCGACGGTGCCGTCGCGGTCTTCGACGGCAAGGAAGGTGTCGAGCCGCAGTCCGAGCAGGTCTGGCGCCAGGCCGACAAGTACGACGTCCCGCGCATCTGCTTCGTCAACAAGATGGACAAGCTGGGCGCCGACTTCTACTTCTCGGTGCAGACCATGAAGGACCGCCTGGGCGCCAACGTCATCCCGATCCAGCTGCCGATCGGCTCCGAAGGTGACTTCGAGGGCGTCGTCGACCTGGTCGAGATGAAGGCCAAGGTCTGGAGCGGTGAGACCAAGCTCGGCGAGAAGTACGAGACCGTCGATATCCCGGCCGACCTGCAGGAGAAGGCCGAGGAATACCGCACCGCCATGATCGAGGCCGTCGCCGAGACCGACGACGACCTGATGGAGAAGTACCTGGGCGGCGAAGAGCTGACGATCGACGAGATCAAGGCCGGTCTGCGCAAGCTGACCATCACCTCGGCGGCCTATCCGGTGCTGTGCGGTTCGGCGTTCAAGAACAAGGGCGTGCAGCCCATGCTCGACGCCGTGATCGACTACCTGCCCAACCCGCTGGATGTGCCGGCCGCCGAGGGACATGTCCCGAACAAGGAAGACGAGATCATCTCTCGTAAGCCTTCCGCGGACGAGCCGTTCTCCGGGCTGGCCTTCAAGGTCGCCACGCACCCGTTCTTCGGCAAGCTGACTTACGTCCGGGTGTACTCGGGCAAGGTCGACTCCGGTGCCCAGGTCATCAACTCGACCAAGGGCAAGAAGGAGCGCCTGGGCAAGCTGTTCCAGATGCACTCCAACAAGGAGAACCCGGTGGACACGGCGTCGGCCGGTCACATCTACGCGGTCATCGGCCTCAAGGACACCACCACCGGTGACACCTTGAGCGATCCGAACAACCAGATCGTGCTGGAGTCGATGACCTTCCCGGATCCGGTCATCGAGGTTGCCATCGAGCCCAAGACCAAGAGCGACCAGGAGAAGCTGGGCACGGCCATCCAGAAGCTGGCCGAAGAGGACCCGACCTTCAAGGTGCACCTGGACCAGGACACCGGCCAGACCGTCATCGGCGGTATGGGCGAGCTGCACCTGGACATCCTGGTCGACCGGATGCGTCGCGAGTTCAAGGTCGAGGCCAATGTCGGTAAGCCCCAGGTGGCCTACCGCGAGACCATCCGCCGCCCGGCGACCAACGTCGAGTTCACCCACAAGAAGCAGACGGGTGGCTCCGGCCAGTTCGCCAAGGTCATCATCAACCTGGAGCCGTTCGTCGGCGAGGACGGTGCGACCTACGAGTTCGAGAACAAGGTCACCGGTGGCCGCATCCCGCGCGAGTACATCCCGTCGGTGGATGCCGGTGCGCAGGACGCGATGCAGTACGGCGTGCTCGCCGGCTACCCGCTGGTGAACGTGAAGGTCACCCTGCTCGACGGTGCCTACCACGACGTCGACTCGTCGGAAATGGCCTTCAAGGTGGCCGGTTCCCAGGTTCTGAAGAAGGCCGCGCAGCAGGCGCAGCCGGTGATCCTGGAACCGATCATGGCTGTCGAGGTCACCACGCCCGAGGATTACATGGGCGACGTGATCGGCGACTTGAACTCCCGCCGTGGTCAGATCCAGGCCATGGAGGAGCGCAGCGGTGCGCGCGTCGTCAAGGCGCAGGTGCCGCTGTCGGAGATGTTCGGCTACGTCGGCGACCTTCGGTCGAAGACCCAGGGCCGGGCCAACTACTCCATGGTGTTCGACTCGTACGCCGAAGTTCCGGCGAACGTGTCGAAGGAGATCATCGCGAAGGCGACGGGCCAGTAGCTTGCGGCCCCCGCCTCGGCGGACCACACAACTGAACACATCAACACAACCTGCTTTAAAAAAAGCACCAACAAGTCCAGGAGGACACCACAGTGGCGAAGGCGAAGTTCGAGCGGACGAAGCCGCACGTCAACATCGGGACCATCGGTCACGTTGACCACGGCAAGACCACGCTGACTGCAGCAATCACCAAGGTTCTGCACGACAAGTACCCCGATTTGAACGAGTCGCGCGCATTCGACCAGATCGACAATGCGCCCGAAGAGCGTCAGCGCGGTATCACCATCAACATCTCCCACGTGGAGTACCAGACCGACAAGCGTCACTACGCACACGTCGACGCCCCCGGTCACGCTGACTACATCAAGAACATGATCACCGGTGCCGCCCAGATGGACGGCGCAATCCTGGTGGTCGCCGCCACCGACGGTCCGATGCCGCAGACCCGCGAGCACGTGCTGCTGGCCCGCCAGGTCGGCGTGCCCTACATCCTGGTCGCGCTGAACAAGTCGGATATGGTCGACGACGAAGAACTGCTGGAGCTCGTCGAGCTCGAGGTCCGCGAGCTGCTGGCCGCCCAGGACTTCGACGAGGACGCCCCCGTGGTTCAGGTCTCGGCGCTCAAGGCGCTCGAGGGTGACCCGAAGTGGGTCGAGTCCGTCGCCAAGCTGATGGAAGCCGTCGACGAGTCGATCCCGGACCCGGTCCGCGAGACCGACAAGCCGTTCCTGATGCCCGTCGAGGACGTCTTCACCATCACCGGCCGCGGCACCGTGGTGACCGGTCGCGTCGAGCGTGGCGTGATCAACGTCAACGAGGACGTCGAGATCGTCGGCATCCGCCCGACCACCACCAAGACCACCGTCACCGGTGTCGAGATGTTCCGCAAGCTGCTCGACCAGGGCCAGGCCGGCGACAACGTCGGTCTGCTGGTTCGTGGCATCAAGCGCGAAGATGTCGAGCGCGGCCAGGTTGTCGTCAAGCCCGGCACCACCACCCCGCACACCGAGTTCGAGGGCAGCGTCTACATCCTGTCCAAGGACGAGGGTGGCCGCCACACGCCGTTCTTCAACAACTACCGTCCGCAGTTCTACTTCCGCACCACGGACGTGACCGGTGTGGTGACCCTGCCCGAGGGCACCGAGATGGTGATGCCCGGTGACAACACCGACATCTCCGTCAAGCTGATCCAGCCCGTCGCCATGGACGAGGGCCTGCGGTTCGCCATCCGTGAGGGTGGCCGTACCGTCGGCGCCGGCCGGGTTACCAAGATCATCAAGTAAGTTCGCTTCACACAAAGCGGCGCTCACCCGAAAGGGTGGGCGCCGCTTTGCTTTTCGCCCACACCACCTGTGCGCGAAACTCGCGTACCGGTAGCTGCGCGCACGCATTCCGCGACGATTGCGCGTGTTTGGAGGCCGAAAGTCTTGCTGGGAGGAATCGGTATTCCGTCTAGTGGACCGTGAACCGCACGGGCGAACTCGGTGGCAGGGGTGTGGCGCCGCCGATCGGAGCGTCTGAGGGGTAACTGTAGGCCGAACGGCTGAATTCGAGGGCTCGCCGTAACAGGCCGTACTGAGTGGGGGATAAATGGTTTACACGCCACGGTACTGCTGGCCTAACACCCATCGAGGACTTATGTTGCTGAGCTCAGACCGATTTGTCCGATCCGCTGTCGCCATCGCCCTGGCCGTATTCGGCGCGATTGGGTCCACGGTGCCGGTTCCCGCGCATGCGGACGCATCGGCGACCGTGAAGGTGCGGACGCAACGGATGTCGGGGCCAACGCTGGACTCCAACCAGAATGGCTGGTACAACCCCGGCGACCGGCTCACCCTGGTTTGCTCGCTGCGCGGCCAGCCGGTGAAGGGCTACTTCAGCTTCAACATCCCCGGTGGCTGGGATAACCTGTGGTACAAGACATCTGACGGCAACTTCGTGGCGGACGTCGATATCGAAACCGGCACCCTCGACACCGTCGCACGCGACTGTAACGCGCAGCCACCCAACCCTGCGCCGGTCAGCCCGCCCCCGGCGGCGGGTTTCCGTGTCCCGCTGGACGGTGCGCCGGCGATCAGTCGTGGGTTTGGCAACGGCCACAACGGGATCGACTACAAGGTGGGCACGGGAACACCCGTGTTTGCTTCCGAATCCGGCGTGGTGACCTTTGAAGGGTGGGGGCAGGGTAACCGCTGGATGACGTGGATGGCCGGCATCTGTGTACTGATCAAGCACGCCGACAAGTACACCGGTTACGCGCATTTGAGCTCTACGGTCGTCAACAATGGTCAGCAGGTCTCCAAGGGGCAATTGATCGGCTACTCAGGGGCGACGGGCCGCGCAGACGGTGCGCACCTGCACTTCGAGATGCTGCCGCTCGAGCCGAATTGGGGCGACCGCGTCTACTTCGGACGTATCGATCCCGCTCCGCTGCTGCGGTAGGCGGCGGCCCTGACTCGCTGAAACAGCAGTAGTCGGCGCTGTGGCGGGCGTGGGAGCGACGACGGTGTGGGACTCGATGTGCGCGAGAATGAACATCGCCGGCTATGTACGCAGGCTGGTTGGCGTGCTCACCTCCAGTCGGACCGGGATCCCTGGGCCGATCAGGAACCGAATCGCTGTGTCCCAGTATTCGTTGTGTGTGTCGTGAACCGACCAGACGATTGTCTTCCCGGACGTGGCCACCTCATCGAGGATGGCGATCAATTCGTCGGCCTGCGTCTTGGTCAGGTTGATGCATCCGTGGCTGCTGGATTGGTAGTAGAATCGGTATTCGGTTTCGGCGCTCATGTTGTTCATTATCGTCTGGTGCGGTTGCCTCATGCCAGAGTCGAGCCCATCGCCTCGGTGGGACGGGCTAAGCATCGCAAGGTATTCCTCGGTGCAACATGCCGCCGGGGTAGTCGTTTCCGTTGTGCAACAGCAAGGTTTCGAGACAACTCGCGATCGACAGGATACTTGAATGGGCGTTGTTGGGGTCCAGTTCTGTCGTCTGAACGTACGATAGAGGCGTTCCGCTTGGATGTGATTTGCTGGCAATTCGTGTGTTTCGACGCTCAAGTTAGAATGCAGTCGACGGTAGCGGGTTAGGTGAACCAATGTGGGGCGACGTCTTGAATACCGCGGTCGGCTTGGTTCTCGGCCTGTTGTCCGGCTTCTACTTCGAGCGCAGAAGCACGAAGTCGGCGCGTGAGCATGCCGGAGAACTCGAGCGCGAACTCGAAGCGCTTCGTGCTTCGATCTACACAGTTGGTGGGAGTGTCAGTGGAAGTCTGCGCGGCTCGGCAGAGGCGGTGGGCAAAGATGCGTTGCTGGCCGACTTGCATGACCGTGCGCGGCTTACGCAGGGTGCCGATGGGCGCACCAGTAGGGCGCGCCTTGCGGCGCATTTCTGTGCGCTCGGGCATCCAAAAAGCAACGTTGATAAGGCGATCGAGACATTGTGCGGCACTGGTCAACTAGTAGCGGACGGTAGATGGTTGGAGGTGCGTTGAGCGCGGCGGTATACGTAGGTGTCGACTCGGGTGGCACCCGCACGAATGTCGAGATCGTCGCCGAGAACGCAGACGGGCAGATCAGACGGGCGACGTATGAGTCCGGCGACAGCCTATCGGGGGCGCTTGAGCATTCCCTGATACCGAAGGTACTCGGACGAGTTCTAGGTCCACTGTCGGTCCATATTGACGACTTGACCACTGAAGAAGTTCCGACTTACGTCTGGATCAGTGCAGCCGGATACACGCCGTGGACCCGCGACGAGTTCAACACCGCGATAGTGGAAGTGGGCCCAGCGCTGTATGGGCGAGTGATGGCTATCGGCGCGGCAAACGATGCTGTGTCATTGCTTCTGGGCAGTGGCGCAGAAGGAATCATCATCGCAGGCACGGGATCTAGTGTGATTGTCCGCCCGGCGGATGGCTCCATGTATCAAGCCGGCGGTCATGAGTGGGTGGCGTGCGACTACGGCAGCGGATTCTGGATCGGTTTGGAAGCGATCAGGCGCGCCTTTCGTGACTACGAGGCGGGGACAGAATCCGTTCTTCTGCATAGGCTTCAAGAGGCTTATGGAGTACGCAACAACGACCATCGTGCCTTGATCTCCAAGATGCGTGATCTGGCGATCGCTGATCCGAACATGAAGGGCGAAATCGCTCGATTCACTGCCAGCGTCTGCGGCGCAGCCGAGCGCGGTGACTTGTCCTCGCAGAATCTGGTGAAAGCGGCGGCCGAGGATCTCGCGGACGTGGCAGCAGTTGCCGTTCGACGACGGTTCACCGCCGACGAGTTGGCTGGCGGCATAAGGCTTGTGCAGTGCGGAAGCCTGCTGAACAACGTCTTTTACCGATCTGCCTTCGAGTCGCAGATTGAGATGCGCTTGCGAGTCGGATTCGAGAAGCAGGTTGCGATCACCTGGGATCGCGCACTGACTGGTACTGAGTCGTGTGTCAATATGGCCCGCAAACTGACAGTGTCGCAATTGGATATCATGCGGCTACCGGTAGAGTTCCGGCCCTCGATCATTCAGTTCTGACGCTGCCTGGTACCTCCGGCCGCCCTAGACGTCAGTGGCGAAATTATGGGGCCAGGTAGGTAGGTAGGTTCGTCCCGTCTTGATGTTGGTTGCGCCGGCGGCGTTGGCGTTCGGCGCAATTGCATTAGCCGACAATCCCGTCGGGTCCGGCTTATCTGGCTGCGGTGGATTCGCCATTGTCATGCGTATTCAGTTTGATCGGCTTTGCGACCGCTAGGTTGCAGCCACCCAGTGCGACCCGTGGGTCGTGCAAAGGAATGTCTCCGGTGTTAGATTCGTCATCACGCTGGCAGTTACAACTGCGCGGCAAAATGGAATCGTCATGGTCCATCGAGCCTGCAGACGGATGCGAGGATTGATGGCGGTCTCAAACGAAATGCTGGCCCTTGCGTTGCTTGTGGACGCGACTGCGGACATAGCGGGTGATGAAGGACGAAGAATCCGCGATGCCCGAGCAGCTCAGGCGCGGCAGCAACAGCGGGCCGTCGAGATCGAGCGGCAGCGGCAGGTTGAGGCGATGTCAGCGGCCACGAGGGACCGCCGATCGAGGTTGGTGCACCTGGGGTCGGGAGGATTGGCGGGTTTTGTCGCCGGTTTCGCGATCCTTGCGATTCTGAATATCAACGGGGCGAACGGAAAAACCCTGGGTGAGGAATTCGGCATCTCGTCTGGGTGGGCGGTGATCATCCTGCTTGTCGGGGTGGGGGTCGGTGTGGCGTTCGGGGGGTACGACTGCAGCGAGGATTTCGATTTCCTGGAGACCGTGATCGAATGTGGGAAATGGGGTGGTCCTCTGGTCGCTCTCTGCGTCGTGCTGGGTGTGGTTATGAGTGAGCTCCGGGACGACTCCAACGTGTTCGAGAAGTTCTTCGTCGTATTGATCAACGGCGGATTCGGTGGTATCGGTGGGGCGCTCGTTGGTGCGATATTCTTTGGCGCGGTGGGAATTGTCTACGCCACGGTTCGTCGGATCACGTCGGCCCTGGCCGGCACTGCTTGATCGGCACCCGATGTTGCGGTAGCTGTGCATGAGGCACTGTTGGTGCCTACAGCATGCTCGCGGTTTCTTTCTCGCCGCTGCGCACTGAGATAAGAGTTAGGGCTCGGTGGACACTCCGCCCGATCCGCCTGCCGGATAACCGGATTAGCCCGGTCCCTGATGCAGTACCACCGACGCAGTCCGGTTGCGACTGTGGATTAAGGCCGTTGATCGTGGCTGACACGATCAACAAGATCGATCAGCGATCCCGCGGAACGTACGGTCGCAAGCGGGTGCGATGCCGCCGCCTTCGGTCTGGCCACGTCGTTGACCAACGATGCCCTCGACAGTGTGGGCGAAGGAGTGTCAGCTGGCATAGAAGTTATGCGCTCACTCTGGCGACCTGACAGCGTGTCTGACCGCCGTGCCTGCCCCATGCTCGAATCCCGACCAGTCTGGAAAGGCGCGGATCTTCACCGTCTGATTGCCTTCCCGCAATGACGCACCGACGGGGAATCGGAGAATCTCCTGACGACGCGCAGTCCGATGTGCGTCAGGACCCCGAAAGAGGACTCAGCAACCATGAACGCCCACACACCGAACAAGAACGCCGCTGCCGTGCTCGGACGCGGCCTGCTCGTCACCGCCGTCGCCGGTCTGGCGGTGATCAGTGTGCCGGCGGTTGCCCATGCCGACGCCGCGGCGACGGTGAAGGCACAGACTCAGCGCATGTCGGCGCCGACGCTGCAGTCGACGCAGTCCGGTTGGTACGGCGTCGGGACCCGGCTGACGCTGGTGTGCTCGGCGCGGGGTCAGGCGGTGAAGGGCTTCTTCAGCCCACACATCCCCGGCGGCTGGGACAATCTCTGGTACAAGACGTCGGACGGTCATTTCGTTGCCGATGTCGACATCGAGACCGGAACACTGAACGCCGTAGTCAGGGACTGTAGCTCGCCGCCCGCCCCGGTCGCGCAACCAGCGCCCGCTGGCCGCCCTAAGGGCGCGACAACCCAGAGCAACCCGCTGCACGCCTTTGTGGGCTATTGCACGTGGGGCGCCCAGGAGAAGGTGCGGGCAAACGCTGGCTACTACATCCCTGCCTTGACCGGTAGTGCCCACCAGTGGGATGACCAGGCGCGGGCAGCGGGCTGGAAGGTTGTTGCCGACGCGCAGCCCCGCTCGATCGTGGTGTTCGAACAGTCGCTGGTCGGTGGTATCGGCCACGTTGCCTGGGTTGACGCCGTCAACGGTAAGAACGTCACCATCACGGAGATGAACTACGGTCGCGGAGCCACCGCGGCCAACGGCTACCGCACAGTCGGTTTCAACCGCTTCAGCACGCGCACCGTCACCGATGTGCCAGGAATGAGCTACATCCTCATTCCTTGACGATTTTCGGCCGTTCCTTGATTGCCCGGATCGTCCCCGGACAATCAAGGAACGCCACCTTGTCGTCAACAGGCCCATTTCCCGGGGGCAATGGGCCTCCCAGCGTGGAAACTAGGTTGGTTGGCATGACAACATTTGACCCAAACCCGTACCGGCACAACATTCACCGCGCTCGGCGCAAGCACAATTGGCCGACCTGCACTCGTACCGGCAAGCAGCGTCTTGGCGAACGCAAGGACGTAAAACTAGCGTTGGAAGCTGCGCGTCGCTCGCGTTCGCAGGCAGAGTTGTCCGAACAGGAATCGAGCTGGACGGTGGTTCGCGGGTACCGGTGTCAACACTGCTCCGGCTGGCACCTCACGTCACGCGCTGAGCGGAGTTGATGCCCGCAACGCACACGGACTCTTACACTGCCGAACTAGGCAGCAGGGCAGGAGGCTTCTGGCACGTGAACACCACACTGAGGCGCCGGTTGCGCGCCTACTTTCTCGAGCCCCACACGCGTCGCGATGCGGACCTCGAGTTCTGGTGGCAGTTGCCCGAGGACGCGACGCGCACCAAGTCGGCGTGGACGCAACCGTGGGTTGATCTCGCGTCGCCGGCGACTTTCAGTGAGTGGCATGCGAAGGTCGCCGAGCGCCGTGTCCAGGCCTACGATCAACTGCGCCCAGCATTCATCCGAGCCGCTACGTTGGCGGTGATCGTGGCTGCGCTGGCCGTGCTGGGAGCCCCAGTGTGGTGTTGGTCGGTGCTCTCGGTCGCCGCGATCCAGGTCCCGCTTGAGATATACCTGCAGCCGTTCCACGCTCTCGATGCACCGGACCCTCAGTGGAAGATTGTGCGACGAATGCGAGACATGGCGCGCAAGCACTTCCGGACTCGGACCTACAACACCACAGGTGTTCTCGGGGCGATCGCCTGTCCGTTGAACGTCGCCGCGGTGAGCTTCGCCGACCCCGGCGGCGAGCAGGGCTGGCTGAAGATCGTCGCCTTGTCGGCCGCCATTTTGTACTTGAATTCCGGGCTGGGCAATGTTGTCCTCGATCCGCCCAACTACTCAGAGTCCAGCGAGATGCCTCCCATCATGCACACTGTCCGCCCATACGCGCCTGTGCTGTCGCTGAGCGTCGTATCGACGATCGTGTGGTTCAGCGTGATCCACGAACGGTGGACTGCGCAGATGGTGCCGGTCGCCTACCTGTGCTGTGGGCTGACGCTGTTGATCGGATCGACCATGCGTAATCACGACAGGGTGGTGGCGGCCGCCGCGCATGTCGGCCGCAGAGCGGTGCTGGATGCCCGTGAAGCGCTGGGCAGCACGTTCCATGACGATCTCGGCCCGGCAAAAGCCGCTGCCGACCGGGTCAGCGTGTTACCCGGAGTCGAGTACCGGGATGCGATCGAGTTAAAAGCGCTTTCCAGCTTCCTGACGAACTTCAATACCCGGGTCGGGTTGTTCGCGGCACAGCGCATGGACCTGCGCTCACTGGCCAAAAAGGTGGCTTCGCCGGGGGGAATCTCGCCGCGCAATATCGAGATCGACATCAGATGGGACAGCATGAAGATCCGCAAGGAGGATCACCGCGTTGCAGTGCGGATGACGACCGCGCTGGTGCAAAACGTGGCGCAGGCGGTTCAGAAACGTGAGTTCCGCGGCTACCCGAAACAGATCATTCTGGAGGGATACGTGTTCGGTAGCGAACGTGATCGTAGGTATCACCTGTCTGTGCGTGATCACCTCCCGCCGGTGAGTGAGGACGAATGGTGTTGTGAGGGAGGAACGTTGCGTGCGCTTCGCGATTGGTTGCGCGACGACTACCATGGTGATCTGACCCAGGAAGTCAAGGGTGACGGCACCAAACGAATCACGGCGGCGTGGAGTGATCGCCCCCCGAATATCTGGGTCGATCCCGACATCGACAGCGAGGACCGATGAAGACGTATCTGATCGTCGAAGACAGCCCCACGAAGGCGCACGCGTTCCTGCGTTTCGGACAGGCATACGCCGAGCAGTGTGGGGCTCGTTTGCAGGCCGTGTCTTCTCCTAGTGGTGCGATTGCGGTACTGCACGATCCAAGTAAGAGGGCCGCTATCGACGGGGTGATTGTCGACTTCGAGTTGGGTTGCCGGCGCGAGGACAATCGGCATCTTCGCGCCCATGTCACCGATGCTGCGGGCCAGTCCTATGCGGTATCCACCGGGATGGGGGTGCTGGACTGGGTGCACACCGCGGATCCCGATATGCCGTTGTGGGCGTTGACAAACGACTCTGCCACACACGCACCTCTGTACATGAGCGCAGCCAACCTTTGGCTGAATGCCCGTCCGCTGCACGTGGACAGACTCTCTGCGAAGCCCGAATCGCCGGCGGCGGTGGCGATGGTCGAGGAACTACGCGACCCGGACGCCTACGAGGAGCTCAATCCCCACGCCGAGCGGGTCGACCTCACCAGCGTGGTGATGGGCGAACTGCTCAACACCGACTATATGGATGTCGAAGCGTACGACTGGCTACACGCCCTGACCCACCTGATCGTCGGCACGGACGGGTTCATCCCTGCTCTCACGAAGCGAATTCGGGGCATCACCGGGGATGAGAGCCTGAACGCCTACGCCAACACATTGTCGCCGGAGATGGCGACCTGGCAGCTGCTGCTGGAAGAGATTTACGAGGAGTTTCCTGTCGATCGTGATGAGAAACGTTGGCCTGACATAGATCGGGAAAGTCTGCCAAAGAGTCTGAAGCCGTGGGCGGAGTTCAATCCGATCACGGGTTTCCTCGGCCAGCAACCCGAATGCCGAGAGTTCTTCGGATCAGCTGATGTCCGTGTGGCGCTGATGAACTGGCGCGCTCGAGGCGAGCATCCTTAGACCGGGCGGGCGGGTGAGCCGGTCGCCCGGTCCTCACCCGCCGCAGCGGTACTCATTCCTCCTGGTGGAGGCGTCTGAGCATCATGTCGATACCTGAGCCGGATTCGCCGATCCGGGAGGTCATCGGTCGCGGCCGGCACCGGTGCCGGCCGGGCTTTGCCGGCGGCGGCAGGTGGCTCTCCAGCCGCTCCGGTGAGACACCGGCGGCCTTGGCGGCCATTCCCACCCAGTGCCGACACGGGCCGCAGCCGCACCGCTTGTCGCCGGTCGCGGAGTGCAACCGACCCTTCAGCTGGTCCAGGGCGAACGCAATTCTCTTGTCCTGCTCCATACTTCCTCCTACCTTCGGATACACGTCTCTCTTGAGGCGTGTATCCGGCAGTGAGGGTGGATCAGGCGATGGCGCCAGTCGTGTCTGCCATGTTCTTCAAAGGCGCTGTGACGATGCTACTGAGAAGCAGCCACGCCATCATTGCCTTGCGGCAATGATGGCGTTCGGATGCACCACCGGCGAGACCGGTTCAGAGCCGGTCGGCACCTGTGAATTTGGCCTCCATGTAGTCCGCGGACTTGAGTACGAGTTCCAATGGGCCGGTGAGCTCGCTGAGGTCCAGATTGGCAAGTGGCACAGCATGCTTGTAGGCCAACGAGTCGCCGTGCTTCACCACACCGCCGACCACGTACTCGGCGGCCTCCTCCAGCACTGCCTGGATGTTCACGGCACGTGCATCGGCGATCGGTGATGCAATGACGGCGAACTCCTCGTCGGTCGCGGACATCGAGCCTTTGGAGACAGTCACGATTTGTGAGCGTCCACCGCCGACGTCGAACAGCAGACTCAGAAAGTCTCCCTGGTCGTCGCTGATCTTGAAGTTCCGGCGCAGGTAGTCGGCCACGTGGTTCCAATTTGCCATGCTAGCCAAGCTATCTGTGATGTCGTCCGTCGAAAATAGGCCGATCGTGCGACCTATAGCGGTCGTACCGTGAATCCGGCGGAAGCAACGATCTGAGGGATCTTACGCACGAACACGCGGTCCCATTCGGCGATGTCGGGTGGAAGGTCCTCGAAAGGGACAAGATATGGCGTTGTCTTCTTCTCGATGTCCTTCTCGGGGCCCAACGTCCAGCCTGCGTCTTCGCGCTCCTGGTTCCACCGGTCGTGCTCATGGAGGGCTAGTTCATTGACTTGTTCGTCGGTCAGGCTGAACGGGCTCGCGATGGTGTTCCCGGCCGGGCCGAGCAAGTATCCGAGTATCCGGAGTTTCGTTGGAATGTCACGGGCTTGGGCCCGACTGGACTCCCGCAATGCTGACGCCCGTGGATCATCCCACTCAATGTCGTCCTTGCCCGCGGTCCGTTGTTCGTCGCGCCAGATCTCGTGGATTGTTCGGGCCAGCGTCTCGATCGATACCGCGACCAGGTGTTCTGGTACACAGGCTTTTTCGAATACCGGGAACACCTGGACTGCGGTGAGTTTGTTCAGAAGCTTAGCCTTGCCGTAGTTGTGCGAATGTGCCAGAACACGTGTGAACGGCGACTCCAGGCTATGTAGTTTGAGCATCGTCGCAACGCCTTCCTCGTCGTCATACGAGGTGACGAAGGCGTGACTCGGCGGTGGTACCTGGAGTTGCCGGTACCGAGAGTCCAAGTCCAGCAAGTCCTTCCGGGATGTCGAAGCCGCGATGAAAGTGCAGGAGTTGTCCACGCGACCGTGTTCGTTCTTGAACTTCGCGATCTTCGCCGCGGCATCGTCATCCACGACGGTGACAATCAATGGCTGACCTTTACCTTTGATGCGCCACCGCTGGCTCGCCGTGAGGATTATTCGCTGCCCCAACGGATCGAGATGCGCAACCAAGATGTGCGGCGCGGTCGTGTCTGCCGCGATCGGGTACTCGTCCAGGAGCAGGTCTGCGCTGATGTCGTCGGTGTTGAAGAATGTCACCGACCAATTGGAACTCTGACTCGTGAACTCCAACTCGCCCAGGAGATTGCACAGATGTGGGTCGCTGATCTGGGCGAGGCAGTTGAGGGTGCCGTGTACGCGGTCCTGAGACAGAATGTTTGCGCTCAGCACAATCTCGGTGTTGACGGCATCGTCCGGGCACAAGGCCAGTAGCCATTCCGCCCGCCCAACTCCGGCCCGCGACAGGGTGTCCTCCCGTTGGGCGTCGCCCACTATGACGGGAACGCCCATGCTCCGGTGCTCGTTGATGGCGGGATTGGTGTCGTCAGACTCTATGGCGACAACGTGATAGCCCGCTGCTCTCAGCGCCTTTATGAAGGCCGTCCCTTTGAAGCCCAGGCCGCAGACGACGACATGGCCTTTGCGCCGCCACGCCCTGATGCGGTTGGTGCTTTCGGTGAACAACGTCGTGACCGCCTTGACGCCGGCCCAACCGGTTGCCGCGGGCGCGGCGAAGCGTGCGATGTCGAGGGCAACAGGCAACCGCGTCCCGTCCGGGGGGTTGAAAAGAAACAGCGACAGGCTGCCGTAGACGTAATCGGTGAGCGCAGAGTCGGTGCCCTTGCTCTGCAGCAGCTGGTGGTATCCGATGCAGCCCAGAATGAACGCGCCGGCGCCGACGAGGCCGATCCACCTCCACTGATGGGATACGCGGCTTTTAGTAGCGTCCCCCCGGGGATCACCTACGGTTCCGGTCATGGCGGTGCTCCTTCCGACGGCACATCAGAATGCTATGTGATCTCGGACGATTGCTGAGTCCATCGCGCTGTCGGTGGCTCCTTGATGTCGGACGTTGGTGCGATACCCCGGCCGTCGCAGAGCGCATAGATTCGCCGAAGTCCGAATCTGCTCTCTTGCAAAGGAAAACTATTTTGGAGATTCTCGTCGGATTTCTCATCATCGTGGTGGTCATGTGGATTGCGGCGGTCTGGCTTGGCTCAGAGGCCAAACGCCAGATCAACGTGGAGGTGGCCGCGGCGCCCGATGCGGTGGCCGCGGTCGTGCGCGACCATTTCGGATCTGTGCTTTGGCACGCTGTCCAGGGGCCCGGCATGATCAACATGCAGTCGCGGGGCTTCGGGGTGGGTTCCATCGGCATGAAGAATCCGACGATCTCCATCGACATCAGCGCTGTGGAGAGCGGTGGATCGCTGGTGGAGATGTGGATGTCGGCGTGGGAGTCGCGGGCCGGCGTAGCAGCCTCAGCTGATCGGGTTTATTTCAAACGCAAGGGACTGGTCAAGAAGTTGGCAGCGATGTAGGTGGGGAATCGCTCGCATCCGTGTGCGGTGGCGACTTGGTCGTGCAAGGTAACTCCGCGGGAAAGCGGTGGGGTCAGCGAGTCTGGCGAGCGGTCGCCGGCCAGATTGAGGTGGCAGGTAACGCGAATGCTGGTTGACCGCTTCGCCGGCGATCAGCGTTGGAAACGGACTGGACGGTGGGCGGTACGCGTCACACTGCCGTGTGGCAACGCGAGCCGATCGGACTCTGCGCCGACCGTGTTCCGGATCGGTACCTGTGTCGTCGTCCTTGGTTGTGAGATTGGAGGGCAAGGTGACGTACCCGTGAGTAGCTGTAGGGGTTTGCTGCACGAATAGGTGGCATCTGAGTTGGCTTGCCCTGGTCGGGTGAGCTGGAAGGATGTCCTTGTGCCCAGGCCTTACCCTCGTGAGTTCCGCGATGATGTCGTGCGGGTCGCTCGCAGCCGCGATGATGGTGTGACGATCGAGCAGGTCGCCACTGATTTCGGTGTGCACCCGATGACGCTGCACAAGTGGATGCGCCAGGCCGATATCGATGAGGGCACCAAGCCCGGTAAAAGCACGGGCGAGTCCGCTGAGCTGCGGGATGCGCGGCGGCGGATCAAGTTGTTGGAGCAGGAGAACGAGGTATTGCGTCGGGCGACGGCGTATCTGTCGCAGGCCAATCTGCCGGGAAAAGGCTCTACCCGCTCGTAAATGAGCTCGCCGCTGACGGGATCCCCGTCGCGGTGACGTGTCGGGTTCTCAAGCTCGCCCGCCAGCCCTACTACCGCTGGCGGGCCCAGCCAGTCACCGACGCCGAATATGTCGAGGCCTACCGCGCCAATGCCCTGTTCGACGCTCATAAGGACGACCCGGAGTTCGGCTACCGCTACCTGGTCGAGGAGGCCCGCGAGGCCGGCGAGCCGATGGCCGAGCGCACCGCCTGGCGGATCTGCTCGCAGAATCGGTTGTGGAGCGTGTTCGGCAAAAGGCGCGGCAAGAATGGCAAGTCGGGCCCGCCGGTGCACGATGATCTTGTCGAGCGCGACTTCACTGCCGGTGGTCCAAATCAGTTGTGGCTCAGTGATATCACTGAACATCGCACCGATGAAGGCAAGCTCTATCTCTGTGCGATCAAGGACGTGTTCTCCAATCGCATTGTCGGGTACTCGATCGACTCCCGGATGAAGTCCCGGCTGGCCACCACAGCCCTCAGTAGTGCGGTGGCGCGTCGCGGCGATGTGGCCGGTTGCATAGTCCACAGCGACCGTGGATCTCAGTTCAGGTCAAGGCGATTCGTACATGCACTGAGCCGATACGAGATGGTTGGATCGATGGGCCGGGTCGGAGCTGCCGGCGACAATGCGGCCATGGAGAGCTTCTTCAGCTTGCTACAGAAGAACGTGTTGAATCGCCGCCGCTGGAGTACACGAGAAGAGCTGCGGATCGCGATCGTCACTTGGATCGAGCGGACCTACCATCGTCGTCGACGCCAAGCCGGTCTCGGCCGGTTGACGCCGATCGAATTCGAAGCAATTATGACCACACCGGCCAGTCAGGCCGCGTGACTGAATCTGTCACCTGATCGTGCAGCAGACCCTAGCCCCTATCGAAGATGGGCCTCACTCGTCGGTGTTGCGGGGTTGTGCGTCGGGTAGCTTGCCACGGTTGAGGCGGTGACCGGACACGCTCGATCGCTCGGCGCTGGCATTGCTGACCTGTCGCCAGCGTGTGCCCACAGCGCCACCGAGTGCCAACTCGCTCGGCACACATCCGAAGGCAACGTCAGGATCTAGATCTTCTGACGCTTAGAATGATTGGTCGCTGATGAGCTATCCATAGGCTCGGTTCGATTGCGTTCATCTTGATGACCTCGCCGCTTTTCGCACTGTCGGTTTGCGCCGCGCAGGTAGGTTCGGCGTATCTGGGGCTTGGCTACGCTGGCGGCGTTGCCGCTCGGCGCGACTGGTGTGGCCAAGAAACTCGTTGGACCCGACTGCTCTGGCTGCAGGTCGCCGATATGCGCCATCGGACGCGCTGCGTGCTTAGATGTCCGCAATGCTGGCGCATTGAGCAGCAGAGCTGTTGGGACGTCGAGCTAGTGAGGCAGTCCGAGGAGGTGATTGTGGTCGCGACTTGTGTCTTCGTTTCGTTCAAACACACCACCGATGGCGAAATCACCACGGACTTCACGCTGGCCTCTGCACTATTTGACGAGCTCACCTCGCGTGGCATTGCGACATTCTTCTCGCCAGTGACACTTGCGGCGTCCGCCCGCTCGGACTACTCGCGTGCGATCGATGAGGCACTCGACAACGCGAAGGTTCTAGTCGCTGTCGGCTCATCTCGGGAGAACCTCGAAGCTAGCTGGGTTCGCTACGAGTGGGAGAGTTTCCTCAATGATCAGCGGTCAGGGGTCAAGCCGGACGCGATGTTGTATAGCCTGACCCAGGGGTGTCCAACGAGTGAGTTGCCTAGGGCGTTGAGGCAACATGGCAACTTCGATGCAACTGAACTCCAGCGGCTCGCCGACGTGGTGGAGCGTGCTCTGTGCGCAACTGCTGATCGAGTAGCGGAAGCGCGTGAACTGACTCCTGATTCTCGTGTGGTCGACCAGCTCGCACTGCGCTACGGTGGATTTCTGCGCACACCAGCACTAAACGATCTCGACGATGTCGCGCGGGCATATTCGTCACGCGGTGCTGCCACAGCTGGTATCGGGTTGATGGCGTTACACGAAGCTGCGGATCGCATAGAGTGCTCGGGAATCTCCTTGAACTTTCTGTGCCAACAGATGTCTGGCCCAACCTTGATTCGGCTCGTTCGGCGGGGATGTCAGATACGCGCGCTCTTCCTGGATCCGGATTGTCCCGCAATGGCGGCGCGTGAGGAAGAGGAATGCCATCCCGCAGGCAAGCTACGTGACCTTACGCATCTGAACATCGATCACCTCATGAACTTGAAACGCAGAATGATGGGGCACGAGGTGGCCGGGAGCCTGGAGGTGGCCACCACCCGTGAGACGCCGAGGTTCAGTCTGACGATTCTGGATGAGACACTTTGCATAGCCCAGCCGTACATGCCCGTGCTGCGGGGGGTCGATTCGCCGACATTTGTGTTGGCACGTCGTAGCTCCTCGGCTGGCTTGGTCGCTGCATTCAGCGAGAGCTTCGCCGAGCTGTGGTCCGCATCTACGAAGCTACTTGGAGACGGGGATGATGAGTGACTGACGCGCAATGGTTGACCGGGCTTCTCGCTTCTCTGCACAGTCTGCTTGACAAGGTTGATGGCATGTTCCTGGACAGCGTGGCACGTGCGCCACGATGGCATGATAAGAGCGACCGAGACCCGGTTTCGGAGACTGATGTTGCAATCGAAACATGGTTAAGGGAACAGCTTTCAAGCCTGACACCAGATGTCCCGTTCGTGGGTGAAGAGACGGGCGGCGGTGTGCCGAAGACTGGTCTCGCTTGGGTCGTCGATCCGGTGGACGGCACGGTGAATTTTCTTGAAAGGCTACCGCTGTGCGGTACGTCGATCGGGTTGGTGCAGGACAATATCCCAGTCCTCGGTGCTGTGTCGCTCCCACTGCTGGGGAGTCGATTCGGCGGCGGGCCGCGTGTGCCGGCAACTGAGAATGGTCGCCGAATGGCTGTATCGACCGAATCTAGGCTCAGGCGCGCGATAGTGGCTGTTGGTGACTACTCGACCGGTCCGGGCGCGCAGCGGAAGAACGACACCAAGCTGGAGTTGCACCGGCGGCTTGCGGCGGAGGTTTACAGGGTGCGGATGCTGGGCAGTGCTGCCATCGATCTGGTCTGGCTCGCCTCAGGGCGGCTCCACGGTTCGGTGACCATGTCGAACAATTCGTGGGACATGTGTGGCGGCGTTGCCATCGCTCTTGGCGCCGGTGCGTGCGTCACCGACGCAAACGGCGAGCCTTACACCCTTGAGTCGCGGACGACACTTGCGGCGGCGCCGAATGTTTGGGAGGCGCTGAGGGACACGGTGCGGCCGGTCCTATAGGTGCGATGCGATTCGACTTGGTATGCGGTAAGAAATCTGTGTTTCGACTTACGCAGGGGCGGCTGCACAAATAGGTGACAGATTGACCGGGTCGGCTGCACATGACGCAGACTGGTGGCGGCCTATCGCGAGATGGAGGCAGACGCGGCTTCCTTGCCCGTGCCTGCACTACGCGTCAGCTCTGCTACCTTCGGTGAGGTGCTACTCGCGAGTATCGATCTTCAAATGATTGCCGAGCAGGGCTGACCAGAACGCAATGACGCGGTCGCGGTCGGCGGCACTGAGTGGTGGCTCTGGCTCTCCGAGATTGAACCAGGTCACTGGTGTCTGCCAAGTTCCGAATTCCGGCGCCTCTTGTCTTACTGCCGACACGGCTGGGCCCGGATCAGTCGGGGGTGTGGTCAGATCCGCCAGAGGCGTGTCGTTGAGTCCGCTGGAGATTACGAGGATCTGTTCGGGTCGTTGTTGATCTGCCGCGAGAAGTGCGCCTACCAAGTCTGTGCCCTCGCCTTTCGCGCGAGTCGCATCAGATTCGACGAATGTCGTTAGGCAATCGGTGAGCAGTTTGGCCCGAAGGTTATCCGCATTCGTGCTGGTGTCACCCGGGCGCAAGTCCAGGCTGTATTCGGTGCTGATGGTGGGGTACACCGACTCGCCGCTGACTCCCAGAGTCTGCATCTGTGATCCTGACTTGGATTCCACGCCCTCATCTTGGATCGTCGCCAGAATATTCTTCAGCGTTGTGGGTATGGCGACGTCGGTCCGCGCTGATGCTGTCCGATCCACGACAACGACCGCCCGCACAGCTTTCTCGCTGGGCGTCTGCTGGCTGGACGCAGTGCAGATGCTGTCTTCGGCTTGCGAATCAGGTCTGTCCTCGCTGGTGCTACATCCGGTCATACTTGCGGTTGCTGCTGTTGCTGCGAGCAATGCTGCGATACGACGCATTCGGGTCAATCCTTCCCAGCAGGACAGGTTGTCGGCTGAGACAGCTTAGTGCGAATGAAATCAACAAACAGTGCTTGTACGCCGTTCGGATGACGTTTCTCAGCTACGTCTTGCGAACTCGAACGACCATGCGGATGATTGCGCTGCGGGGAAAGGCCCGCTTGGCTGCTGCATGTCTGCCGCGTTGCGCGGAGAATGGTGGGGTTGTTGTGCTCAATCGATTGGTGCCGAGGTGGCTCGAAAATCGGCGTCCGATCTTGGGTGACGATGCCACTACGACAGAGATGATGGCCAAGCTTTCCGAGATTCCTGGTAGCGCGGAAGGTGGCGCGCACGATCTGGAGCGGGCTGCCCTTGCCCTTCAGCTTGGAGCAGCACAACGCATAGACTCAGGCAGTCGCCGAAAGCTCACGCGGGCAGTGAATCGTGTGGAGGACGCGGAACGTCGGTACCGCATAGCCAATGCGAGAGTTGACCGGTTCAAAACAGGCTCGATGGTTCGGTCGCTGCTGGCGAACGAACAGGCCGAGATTGCTCGCGCACAGCGACGCGCAGAGGATGAAATAGACCGTTCCACACCAAAAGTCAGACCGGTGACGGTTGTATTCGGCGAGATGGTCCTTCTGGTGGCTGAGTTTGCTTTCTATTTCGATATTTTTGGTCGGTCACTGCAGGATGATTCGCCTTTTATTGTCCGGTTCTTTACTGCCATATTGGCGCTATTGGTCCCAGTAGTTGGCATCATGAGCGCGCGATTTTTCGCGGGATCGGTCCACTACTTGCGGGCCGGCGAGTCGACGCGAAGCGCGCTGGTGTTTGTCACCACGTCGACCGTGCTGTTGGGGGTTGCCTGCTTCACCACGATAAGGCTCGTAGAGTGGCGGTACCGGGCCGAGGAAGCAGCCAATTTCGGCGCTGTCGAGCACCCGCCCGGCACCATTATGGCAATCGTGTTCGCAGTCTTCATTCTGGTGGATGCATTGACCCGCGCCTTCATGTTCGACCCCGGCGAGAGCACCAGCATTGGTCGTCGCTGGAAGGCACGGTACACGCGTGCTGCCGACTGGCTGCTGCTGCTACGCGAGTCGGCAGCGCTAACCCGTTGGCAAAAGAAGTGGTTCGCCGCCAAGGCTTTGGTGGAGAAGCTGAAGAACGACGCTGACCAGGAACTACTGAGTGCGACGATCGGCATCCTGTTGAGCAGGGGCTCATCTGGACGTCCGGCCAGTAGGCTGAGGTCCGCGGACTACGCGTTGGAACTAGATGGTGAAGTCGTTTCCGGAGACGGCCAGCGGGTGATCAAGGTGGCCCGCAACTCTGGCGCGCCGGACGAACAGCTCGACGAGTCTAACTCGCACGTTTTTCTGCCTCACAGATTGATTCGCTTGGCGATAACTCGGCTAGAGGCGGTTAGGCCCCCCGACGATCCCGAACAGGAAAGACGCGACGCTGGAAAGGACTTGGCACAGGAGATCAAAGCGCCTCATGATATGTCGCAGGTGCAAAATTCGCAGCCGCAGGTTAATGGGGGCACACAGCGGGCACAGCAACCTCACGGGTTTGTCAGTGCCATCGACCACGCAGGCACCCTGTCGGCGCCGAAACACTAGTTCAGTGTCGACGGCGAATGTCAAAGATGGCAGGTGTTGACTGTGGTTCACGGCTTCCGGCCCGCCAGTTCGCTGCGGCCACTCAGCGGTCGGCGCCGAGTCTCATGGATGCGGATTTGTGCCCTGGCATCGGTCTTGGCGCTACTGATCGGCCTAATATGGTGGCTGATCGATCAGCGAGATCCAAGGTCACTGGACGACACCTACCTGTCTGGTGAACGCAATCTGGGTTGCGTTCGAGTTTTCATCGCGAGTGACGAGTCGGGATCGATGCAAGAGTTCATTCAACCGCGGGCACAAGCGCTTCGCCAGCTCTTGCAGTGGGCACCAGCAAACTTGCGAGGGGACGACGAACTGTCGGTGCTTGTGTTCAGCGGGCATGCAGAGGTCGCGATGCCTCCGACTGCGATTGCTGACGACCCGGCCACTTCGGCAACGGGCGGCCCCACCGACAACACATTGCTAGCGAACCTTCTTGGCAGCATTGGAGGTCTTCCGCGTTCGCAATGCGTGCAGTCGTTAATTTTGTTGTCTGACGGTAGATTTCAAGATCTTCCGACCAACAAGGAAGCGGCCCGGCAAGAGTTGCGAGATGCAGGTATCGACAGGCTCTACCTGCTGGTGCCTGGGGAGGATATTGTTGTCGAGCAAAAATGGTCGGAGCTGTATCCGTATGCACCACCCGTCGTCTTTGACGGCGCCGATCCGGACAGGACCGGGCTGGCTTTCGGTGCCACTTTCGGTGATATCACCGGGCAGGAGCTCGCGAAGCGATGACGGGGCTCCGCGGCAGAATCGTGGAATTACGAGACGCTTTCAGCGATTCAACTTGCTCTGGCCGTCGTGGGTCGACACGAGTAGTGACTGGTTGTGCGTGGCGTTGACGAGCGAGTATCACGATTTGCCTGAGCGGGTGCTTGGATTGCGGTGCAACCCATCGACAGCGGTGTTGACTCCTGACGATGTGGGCGACTGGGCAGAAGCGCGATGGGTCGAACGCGCGAAGTGAACTTGCGCGGTTGGGGGTCGACCGGCCACGCCCAGAAGTCGTCGAAGCATGAATGCGGCCGCAGCAACGGCAGCACTCAACATTGAGTCAGGCATTCCCCGAGGGTGCAGGTTGCCATGAAGAACCCGCATAATCACGGCAGGATGCGTAGTCTCGGCGCGGTCGTACAGGGTCACCCGGGTGGGGAATCGGAGATACCCGTGCCCGGCCGGACCGCGGCCGCAGAGCAGATCAAGACGATAGGTGACATGCATGGGCGATGAGAGCTCTGCCGGCATTCCTTTCTGGGAGCAACCCGAGTGGTGGGCTGCCCGAGGTGACGCCGCAGTGTCCCGGCGCGTGCTGATCCGCCGCTGGACCGAGCGCACCGACCTTGACGGGCTCGACAGCAGCCGCTTCGAGGATGCGCTGAACGCCTGGGCATCCAAGCTCGCTCAACAGGAGTGGGTGCGCGCCGCACTCGGCGCCACAGCAGTCATGTACGCCTCCCAGGGCGTCAACAACGTCTATCCGGGTTCGGGGGATTGGCAACGGGTCTCCCGACTTCTCGGCGCCTACGGCGATCCGTTGGCGCGCTACGTCGTGGGATTCGTCCCCGAAGTGCACAACTATCGGCCCGCCGTGAGCAAGCTACAACGCAGCGCGGTACGAGAAGCGGCTCGCAGTGTGACCAAGGACGTGCGTGAGGCGATGATCGCCGACGGTGTCATCGCCAGCCGCGCGTCGCTCACCGCATTCCTCGGGGATCCGGACCGGCGCCGCCGGCGCGATCTGGAGTTGGCCGCGGCGGTGTACGCGGGCAATCTGTGCAAGCACGCCAACAGGGTCGGAGACCCCGAACTTTCGCACGCGGTCACGGTGGCCCTTGCCGGTTTGCAGCGTGAACTGGGAATCCCGGTGCCTACCGTCGAGCTGGCTCCGGCCGAGAAGGGCTCGAACCACAATGTCGAAGCGCGCGAGCTGTTCTGGGCATCCATGACCGGCGTGGAAGGTAGGTCTGATGAATTCTTCGACAAGTCGGCCCAACGGGCGATATCCGCTATCGAGAAGAAGTTGGCGCAAGGCGAGGGCGTTTCCGTGGCGGACGCCCGCATCATCTACTACGTAAAGAAGAGGTCGCTCGCCCAGGAAGACTTACGGCCGAGGTCGCTCATCCAAACACCGACCGAGACTGACATCCTGGAAGGTAGCCGCGGCGCCGCGCCGCCATCAGAGCACCTCAGCATCGAGCAGTCCGCCGTCCTGGGCCGGGCGGCAAGCTTCCTGAAGGACATCCGGATTGCTCCCTGGCGTAGCAGGCGATCGGAGTCGGCTCCGATAACTGCGTTCTGGGAGAAGGACGTGGCCACGGACATCGTCTCCGGTCTCACCGATCTGGGCCGCGGGTCGTCGACTATCAAGCAAGTGGTGGCGGAACAGTGGACCGCCCAGGGCGGCGAGCCCGCCACTGCGGTATGCCCCAATCTCGGGCACGCCGCGGGATTCGTGACAGGACTGGTGCGCATCGCGCTCGCGCACGCGCTTTCCGACATCGAAGACTTCCCCGAATGGGTCGGCCGTACCCCTCAGACGGAACGGTGGGCCGACCGGTTGCGCGCAGTAGCAGCCATGCTCGAACGATACCGAGGCATGGATCCCCAAGACGTATACGACAATCCCAAGAAGGGTGACCTGGCATGAGTACGACTGCTGCGCAACAGAAGGGCATCCTGGTCGTACACGCTGACGGTGCAGCCAGTTGGTGGTCGCGTTTGGTGCCGGCCGTGGCCGCGGTAACGGTGCCGGTCGGGCCCGGAGCTGCCGTCCAGGTGGACGCCGGTCACCCCGAACGGGTGCTGGCCTGGTCGGTGGAGGCCACCGGCAACCTGGCCGCATTGGCACGGGCTCTGGGTGATCCCGATCTGGTCGATCGCACTCGGGCGCTTACCTCCGATGCCGGAGAGGTCTACGTCGATGACGTTCCCCTGCTCACCGAGCCGTGGACGCGTCGCGCCACGGTAGCCGCGGTGGATCGGTGCACAGTGCGGCCGATTGCAGAAGGCGCGTTGCTGTTGGATTGGGCGGAAAGTGCTTACAACACAGGCAATTTTGGTGATGCCGAGCGATTGTTCGCCGCTGCGGCACCCACATTGATGACGCTCGGCGAGCAGTGCGTGGACGGCCTGCTCGCCGGTGGCGTCGCCGCCGATGTCACACGGGTCGCGGCGGTAGCCGCGGAAGCGTTGGGGGCGCATGGGTGGGGCCCCGATATCCGGGCACTATCTCAACGTCTGTCAGAAGGGCTCAACACGCCCGTAGGCAACGGGAATGCTTCAGTGCTGCTAAGTGACTGGGTGACGGCGGCCGCCGTGGAAACCCACCTCGGTGGTGGCGTTCCGTCGGCTGTCCGCCCAGCATATGTCGATCCCGAAGTGGTGCCGCAGCGCCTGCTCGCCTGGACTGGAGCTGACCATCCAGATCTGATCGTGGAGATGGATTCCGGAGAATCGACCTTGGTGAGCGTTCTGCTCGAAGCCTCGGCGGACGTGCGGTCACCCGAGGCGGCGCACATGATGGCCTATGCCGCCGAATCCGACGGTACGTTGGTAGCGGTTGCGCCTATGCATGTTGAGGGACGTTCGCTCACGGCGGTCCTGACACCTCCGGCAAGTGACGAGATGACCTTGGTGTTCGGCATTTACGATGCCGATATTGACCCGACGCGACTGCGCAATGACGCGACAGGGCAGGTGCTGATCGAGGTCGACAGGTGGATGCGCGACGCTTTCACCCGGCACCGTTACGCACAGGTTTTGGCCTATGCGAGTTCGGCCGAGGACCTCGAGGACGCCCGCGCTCGACAGCGAACACATCTGGGAATTGCCCGCACCGCGGCCGACAACGCCATAGAACTCCTGGAATCCGAGGGATTGAGGCCGGGTGTCGACAGAGCGGCGGCGGCACTGTTGATGGGACGCCGCGATGCCATCAAGTCCTATCGCGAAACGATAGCCGCAGCCGCAACCACAGTTTCGAGCTGGAGGCCGCTGCTGGCCGAGATTGTGGAGCCGGAGCCGGCCGACGACGGCGATGACTGATGTCGAGGTCCTGATCCGCTGCGTGGACGTGGGTGACACTTACGTCGTGTGGCGTTGGCTCGACGACCCACACCGCCCGAACGCCCACCGCCTGGACACGGGGCAGTCGGGCGAAGCACTGACGGCGCTGGACGCCGCGTTATTCCGGGCCGGTGGTGACAGCCTGGGATCGGGCGCCTTCACCGATTTGCTGGCCGAACGCCTGCTGTCGGCACAGCTGTCCCGAGCGGTGCTTCCGCCAGCGCTCGTCGAGCAGTTGCACGCGAAAAGCCAAGCAGGGATGTCGATCAGGGTTCGGTTGATTCCCAGCCCGCGCCTGTCGAGGGTGCCGTGGGAGACGCTCACGCTGGATGCCGGCGACCTCCGGCTCCTCGATGTCGCCGATCTCGTCTATGACCTACCCGCTGTGGTTCATGCCGCGCGTCGTCGGCAACCCGTGCCGTGGACCGTGGCCGTCGGCCGGCCCGCGGTCGTCGTCATCGACCCGGTGTTGCCGAAGACATCGTCGATGCACCGGGTGCTGGCCACCGACAACGGAGCCACCGGGCTGTGCCTGGAGCGGGTCGACGAACACCGTGCCGCCGAAGGCGAGGAGTTCTACGGTTCGGTCGGCGGCCGCATCGGCCGCCAGAGGCTCGCGGCACTACTTGCCACGCCGCGGTCGCGACTCTTCTACTTCGGTCACGTGACCTCGATGCCGGACGAACCTGGCTCGGCATCAATGCATCTCACGGATGACGCTGCGTCGGTGTGGGGGCTGGCCGAACCGGTCGACGGGCATCGTCCTTTTTCCGCCCTGGACCTGTTGTCCGGGGTAAAGGATGCGCCCCCCGAATACCGCGCCCTGTTCGACGCTACGCAGGGTCCCGACATCTGGCCGATGCCCCCACGCGTGGCGATGATCTCGTGTGAGGGTGCCGCCGATTACCGCACCATGGAAACCTTCGGCCTGGTCTCCGCGATGGTCAAGGCGGGCGCGGAACTGGTCACGACGACCCGGTGGACGCTGCCGACCGACGCCGCTCTGTGGGCGGCCCATCCCGCGCTGCGTCACGCACAGGTCCGGCCCACCACCCAGTTCGCGATGGTCATCGATTTTGCCCACACCCGCGACGATCCGATCGGGGAACTGACTGCCTGGCAACGGGGCCAACTGCGCCTTTGGCGGGAGACCGGGGACGCCGCGCACACCCCGTTGATCTGGGCGTCGTTGACGCACACGTCGGCTCCTGCGGTGTGAACGATACAACCGGGCACTATGCGCGGAGGGCCTCGGCGGTGATCGGCAACTGTCGCTGGTAGGCAGAATGCGCCAGGGTGATCGCCTTGAGTGTGTTGGTAAATGCGTGGATGGTGGAATGATCGATGAAGAAGGCGCTTCGAAGATAGACGCCATTGCCGAGTTGGGTCAGGCCGACCGTCGAATAGGGCTCCAACGCCGTCATCGCCGCTGTGATGACCAGATTCCTTTCAGCGGGACTTATCCCTTCGTAGTCAAGACGGAGCAGTGCTTGCACGTAGATCTCATTGATCCCGTTGTCAACGATTACATCGACAGGATCGCCGCCTTCGACCGCCACGTTCGCCAACCACATGGCCCCCGCATCGTTGACTCTCTGGAACGACAGGACGTCGTCGTCGAGGTTCAGAACCGTCTCGAGGGTCTGGCGGTCCAGTCCGGCCGGAAATTCACTCACCATAGAACGTTCACACTCCTGAGATCTGTCGCGTTTTGCCTCGCCTAACTATGTCGGTCTGGTAAATCGCCGTCTGTAGACCGTTCGAGCGACCGCGAGGACCGGCCTGTTCGACCGCTATTCCGTGACGAGACGCCGCCACGAGTTGATTCAGGGTCTCAATGGCAATGCCACGGCCCCGGGTGGGGAATCGGCATTACTCGATGACCACATCGTCGATCGAAAGGCCGGACCCTTGGGCACCACTGCAGCATTCACGATCCCTCCCGTCGACGGCTACGTCATCGGTGATCCCGGTCGAGCCGCGGCCGAAGTCGGCGCCGGTATCCCCGCGGGGGTGGCGAACCGGCCGGATATCGCGGTCGACGCTGCGCGCATCGCAGGGCTGGAGATCCGCGCAGCCAGCGTGCGCGGTGTGGTGCACCGCCGGTTCGGCACACCGCGCCAGGATGCCTATTCGATCTCCTGGCGACCGGATGAAGAGGCGTTGGTCGTCACCGTCTGTGACGGCCTCGGTGCGTTCGACCGCTCTCACGAGGCGGCCGACCTGGCCGCCTCACGGCTGCCCGACCTGCTCGACGGTGACTGGCAACGGGCCTTCGAAGCACTCTCGGCTGGGATCGCCGACCGCAGCAGCGGCACGGGTGCGCCAATGGCGACCACAGTGGTGTGTGCCCGCCTCACCGAGACCGCGGACGGTGCTCATCGCGCCGAGGTGGCCTGGGTCGGTGACAGTGCGGCCTACCTGCTCGGACCGCAGGGATGGCAGTGCATCGGCGGGGCAGTGAAGACGATCGGAGGCGACGGCAGCCCGCTCTCGTCAGCCACCGCTGCGCTTCCGGCAAAGTCGCTTCAGATGTCGAATGCCACAGTAGAATTCGGGAAGGAAGCGGCGCTTTTCCTGATGACCGATGGCGTCGCGGATCCGCTGGGGGCCGGTGACGGCCAGGTCGGTCACACGCTGGGACGGTGGTGGGCGCACCCGCCCAACGAGTTCGAGTTCGCGGCCCAGGTTGGCTTCGCCCGCCGCTCCTTCGATGACGACCGAACCGCCGTCGGTTTGTGGCCGCGCCCGCAGGCGGACGTCGTCCGATGACGGCCGCCACGATGAAGCGGTCCCGGCTCGGTGTCATGGACGAGCTCGACAGCGGCAACTTCGGTACGGTGCACCGGTTGCGGGAGCTCACCTTCGACGGCTTCACCGACCTCGCGTTCAAGGAGTTCCGCACCACCCCCGACGATGCCGAGATCGCCAATCTCACCGATCTGGTGGACTTTCGGGCCAACCTGAGTGCTCAGCACCGCGCGGTCCTCGACGATGCGGCGGCCTGGCCGTTGTGCCTGGTGACCGATCGCGGGACGGTGTGCGGGTTCCTGATGCAGCTCATCCCGGCGGTGTTCTTCGGGCAACAGGTATTGCCGTCCCAACAGACCGTGCAGGTGCCGCTGAAGTCCCAGTGGTTGGTGGT
This sequence comes from Mycobacterium sp. MBM, assembly GCA_021648845.1. Taxonomy (GTDB): domain Bacteria; phylum Actinomycetota; class Actinomycetes; order Mycobacteriales; family Mycobacteriaceae; genus Mycobacterium. The sequence continues at coordinate 91,008 of JAKJHY010000018.1, forward strand.
CGACCCGGCCAAGGCCGACTCCGCGGGCATCGACGTGCCGCGCGCCGATGATCTCGCGCCACGATTGGTACTGTGCGCCAAACTGTCGCACCTGATCGGTGTGCTGCATCGGGCCGGCATCGTCTACGGGGATCTGTCGTTGAACAATGTGATGTTCAGCGCCGCGACGCCGCCGAGGATCATGGTGGTCGACTGCGATGCCGCCCAGAGCCCGCGATCGCCGCGCATCGCGCAGGCCCACACCCCGGACTGGGTGCCGCCCGAATCCGTGGCGGGCGGCAGCGTCCAAGACACCGAAACCGACCGGTACAAGCTGGCCCTGTTCATCCTGCGGGCCCTCACACCCGGCACGCACGCCAGCCAGACTGTGGACCCGAATCGACTCGTCGGCGTGCTTGACCTGCAGGGAAATTCGATGATGCGGGCCGGGCTGTCCGCTGACCGCGCGGTCCGCCCTTCGGCCAAAGACTGGTACGCGTACCTCACTGCGTATCTGGCCGCGCTGACCAGTCCGCCCGAATTCACGATGGCCGACATCGACCGGCGATTAGTGCCCCTCGGATCGATGGTCACCGTGCGCTGGCAGGTTGCCGGCTCTCAGCAGGTGACCGTCCGCTCCGCAGATGGACACAGCGAGACGGTACCCTGCCCGTCCGGGACGGGAGACTGTCGGATGAGCGTGACGCGGAGCGGGCCGTTCACGCTGAGCGCGCAGAACCGATACGGCACAAGCGGTGTCGAGACTGACGAGGTACTCACGTTGCAGTCACCGATGATCCATCGCGTCGACGTCGCACCGATCATCCTGCCCCCCATGAACATCGGTGAACCGGAACTCGGGACGGTCCTGAGCGTGATGCGTACCGACAACCAGCCGTCCGTCGCGCTGCCAGACCTCACGCCGCTGTATTCGCTCGCCGGCCGGCCGCTGCCGCACGCACCGACTGCGCCGGCCGGGCCGGTCATCACTATCACGGCGGGCGACGCCTGGAAACAGGTGGCCGAGGCGGTGGCGCTGGGGAATCGGAAGAACCCCTAGAGCCGACCTTTTGACGAAAGAACACGATGACCGACAAACTCACCCAGCCGCTCGTCGCGCTGGCCGGTGGCCGCCCCGACATCCTCGCCGCGGTGCCCGGCGCCCGCATCAAATTCGTCGCGATGGGTGCTGTGATCACCGCAACCGCCGCGATCGCCGCGCTCTCAGCGGTCTTCGCCGCGGGTATGGCGCTCAACGCGCCGACGCCGCTCGCGATCGCCATCGGCCTCGTGTGGGGTTTGGTGATCCTGGTGATCGACCGTGCGCTGGTGGTGCAGATGGGAAACTGCGCGTCGGCGGCCAAGATGATCGGCATCGCGGTACCGCGCGTGGTGCTGGCGCTGATCCTGGGATCGGTCGTGTCAACGCCGTTGACCCTGCACATCTTCCACCGCGAGACCGCCGCCGAGATCCGCACCATTCAGCGCGAGGCCGCCGATCAGTTCAGCCTCGACCTGGCCAACGACGACCGGTTCAAAGACATCCCCACCCTGCAGGAACAGGTCGACGTCAGCCGGCAACGGGTGGCCAGCAACGGCTCCACCGATCCGGCGGTACAGGCCAAGCAGGCGGCCTACGACGCGGCCCAGGCTGAGAATCTGCGCCTGCACGCCGAGGCGCAATGCGAACTCAATGGGAATTGCGGCACAGGTCGGGTCGGTGTCGGTGAGGCGTACGACGCCGCAAAGGCCGCCGCCGATCGCCAGCAGGAGGTCACCGACACCGCCAAACGGGAACTGGATGCTGCCGCCGCCAGCAGCAGGTCCGAGGCCGAGGCCACCCTCCGCGATGCGGAGGGCAGGCTCAACACCTTGCGCGCGGATCGGCAGACGTTGCAGCGCGAGTTCGACGAACGCAATGCCGACAACACGGGACTATTGATCCGGCTGCACGCGCTCGACCGGATCGGCGACCGCGACGCGATGCTGGGCTGGGCACATCTGCTGCTGTTCGCGATGTTCACCTGCATCGAACTGCTCCCCGTGCTGGTCAAGCTGATGATGAGCTTCGGCCCGCCCACCGCCTACGACCGGGTACAGGACACCCAGGACGACGGGGACGCCGTGGTGTTCGAACAGCAGATGACCGCGTGGCGCGACGCGCAGCAGGTGCGGGCCCGGCTCGGCGTCGACGTGGAAACCGACCGAGTCGACGTCGAGCGGCAACGGGCCGCGCTGGCCGGTGAGATCGAGCGGGACCGCCTGACCCGAGAGAAGGACCAGGGCATCCGAATCAACCAGCACGTGGTGCAGACACAAACCGAAGTCGTGGAGAACACCCTGAAAGTCTGGGCAAAGCACGCGCGTCTGCGGGCGCAGGACCAACTGGACGAGTACGAACGTCAGCTCGCCGCCGAACGGGCAGCCAACCGGCAGTGCCCGAACAATGCCGCGGGATCCCCGCGTCCGCGCAACGGCAATGCCGCCAACACCTACCTGCAGTCCGCCCGGCTGCCCGACGGGACCGTCCTGTGACCCGCCCGCCGCGCCCGGTGTATCTGATGCTTCCATCGCACCGGAGCGCCGACAGCGCCGCCCTGTGCGCCGGATTCGTCGACCAGCTCGCGCGGTGGCCGCAGGTCGACGAGGACGTGCTGCTGGGCATCGTCGAGTTCAGTACTTTCACCAATGAGCTTGCTCCACTGGGGCATCCGTTGGACCAGAGCGCCCGGGTTCAACTGTCGGGCTTCGCCGGCACCTGCTACGCGGGGCTGTTCGACGGGATGGCGGGGATCGTCGAGTATGACGCCTACCGGTTCGCCGCCGCGGGGCGCCGTCTCGGAGTGCCCCTCATCGTCGTGGTCATCGATACTCCGCCGGATCCCGATGACCAATGGGCTCGAGCGCTGCACCGGCTGTGCGAGTCCGGGCCGGTGATCGTCGCCATCGGGGTCGGTGGCGCGGCCGACGGATTCGCCGGGGATATCGCCGATACTCCGGGACCGTCGGTCTCTGCATCCGATGCCGACGATGCCGCGCGTCTGGCCGCCGCCGCGGTCAGCGCACGGGTGTGGGGAATCGGATAGCTGTTCAGCTCGACCCAACAACATCACCCAAAGAGAAAGACGGACATGACCGTTCACGATGACATCCGCACCAGCCGACCCGCTCAAGCCGACGACCGCTACGTCGTCCTGCCGTTCTACCTGCTCTGCGATGTATCCGGCTCGATGAGTCCGCACATCGCGACCCTGAACCAGGCGCTCGTGGAGTTCCGTGACACCCTGGCCAAGGATCCGGTGCTCTCGGACAAGGTGCAGTTCGGGGTGGTCGACTTCTCCGACGACGCCCGGGAGGTCATCCCGCTGGGCGACTTCGCCGAAGCCGACATCGATCGACACCGGCTCGGTGTCCGCGGCGGCACCAGCTATGCCGCCGGATTCACCAAACTGCGAGAAGTCATCACGCGTGACATCGCCTCTGGTGCAGCACAGTACAAGTACTTCCGACCGGCGGTGTTCTTCCTCACCGACGGCTATCCCAACGGGGGAGAGGACTGGCCGACCGCGTTTGCGGAACTGACCGCGTTCGACCCTGCGACGGGTCAGGGCAACAAGTCCTACCCGTTGTTCGTCCCGTTCGGCATCGGTGATGCCGATGCGTCGGTCCTGTCCCAGTTGATCCACCCGATGGATCGCTCGGCGCTGTTCATGGCCAACGCGGGCACCACGCCGGCCGCGGCGATCCAGAAGATGACCGAGGGGATGCTGAAGTCCATGCTTGCGTCGGGGCGGTCCGCGCTGACAGGTCAGCCTCAGCACGTGCTGCCGACGCAGCGGGAGGTCGGGCCCGGTGTGAGCGTCTACGCCGGCGGCGATTTCGTCTCCTGACGCGGGCCCGCGGCCCGGCCGGTGCCGTCGTGCACCGCTCGGGCCGTGGAATCCCAGGACGTGAACAGGAGTCTGCCAAATGCCTTTCGAAGATGCCGCATCGGTGACCTTTGCTGAGTTCCGGAACCACTACGGCCTTTCTCGTCCGCCGTCACCGACCCGACCGGCCTTCGGCGCCCGAAGCGGTGGACTGCACCCCGCGACTGCGGCTGCTGCCGCGCCCGCCCCAGCGCGTGACAAACTGCCCAGATCGCTGATTGTGCTGGTTTCTGTGGTGGTCACAATGGCCCTAGTCGGCATCACGACCGTGCTCCTGCATGGGGGAACGGAAACGGTCGCGACACCGACATTGCCGCCGACACCGGCGTCTGAGCCGACCGCGCGATCGGCCGCACCGCTCGACTATCCGTGGCTTGCCACCCACACCGACGGCAACCCGGTCACCTGGCCGTGCGGTCCCATCGGTTACCGACTGGTCGTCGAGTCCGCCCCGCCTGGAGCATCGACTCTGCTTCGAGAGGCGGCCGCGCGTATCAGTGCGATCTCCGGGCTGCAGTTTCAGGAGAACCCGCCGGTGCTGAATCGGGCCGGCGCCGATCCCGGTTTTCGAGGTATCACCGCCAGCTGGGAACCGGTGGAGAGTTTCGAGGCCAGGAATCGCGATCCGGACGCGATTGGCAGTGGTGGGGCGACCCATTCTGCCGGTCGGTACACCAGTGGTGATGTGCGCCTGCTCAGCGACTGGGCCGGGAACATGATCACCGACTTCGCACCGGGCAGTGCCGGGCCGGTTCTCCTGCACGAGTTCGGGCATGCCCTGGGGCTCAGTCACCTTGACGATCGGCGCGCGGTGATGAACGCGACTGACGAGGGTGTTTCGGAATGGACCGCCCTTGAAGCAGCCGCGCTGACGGAGCTGCGGATCCGATGCGCCCGGGGTTGAGTTGCCCATTGCCAGTGGGGAAGCGGAGTAGTCGCCGACGATGACAACCACGATTCCAGGAGATCTCGTGACCGAACCCACCCCCGAACACCGATGCTGTTCCTGTGTGACCCGTCAGGGCTTGACGAGCGGCAGCGGACGCCGCAAACCGGCCCTCAGCGACCGCGAGCGCGAGGTGCTGCTGGTATGGCTGGCCGGTGGCACCAAGGAGGCTGTCGCGCGCAGGTTGTACGTGTCTCCGCATACCGTGCGCACGCACATCGAGCGTATCCGGGACAAGTACGACGCCACGGGGCGACAGGCGAACTCCAAAATCGCGCTGCTTCTTCGTGCCCTTGAGGACGGCTTAATCGACGTCGACGACCTCGCGGGGGATGACGACGATGTCTGAGTCCGACGACGCCGGTGACGATCTCATCGCCGCCGCACTGACCGACGATATGTCGGTCGCGTTGCCCGGGCTACAGTCGGCAGAACGTCGTGACCTCGCGGCGACGGCCAGCGTTGAGCTGCAGCTACGGGTGGGCAAGATACTCGATGCCAGCCTGAGCGACGAACAACGGTGTGAATTCCGGGATCTCACCGCGCACGAGCTGAGTCGGGACCAGTGGCTGGAACGGGCGCTTCCGCACTTCCGCGCGGTAACGGCCATCGAGCGGGCCGCGCTGGTGGCGGAGATTGTCCGCGAGGTGCTCACCGCCGACCCCGCGCTCGCCCGCGCCGCGCGCCCGACGGTGGCCAACGTGGCGACCGTGACACCGTCGCGGATCAGGCAGGTACTCGATCGTCGTGGGTGGCGGTGGTCTCGTGTCGGCCCGATAACCGACGTCCGGATTCCGGGGTCGGGTAGTCGCCCGGAGTTGTCCGTCGCCATTCATGTCAACAATCGCGGATACCTTGCCTTCAATTGCATAACAGTGCATCGCAGCTATCACGCTTCAGCAAGGGTGGGGCTCGCCGAGTTCGTCAACCGGTGGAATGCCGAGACGGTGAACCCTAAGGCTGTACTCGCCGATGTCGCCGACGGAGCAGGCCTGCACATCTACGCCGAGTACGCGGTTCCGGCCGCGGAAAAGGTCACGATCGGATACCTCGATGACGTGATCGACCGCACGTTGGGCGCCATGACCGAGATGTTCGAGTGCGCTCCTGAACCAGCTGCGTGCGAGTAGTTCGGGTGCGCTACCACGTGGGTATCGGCGATACGTCCGGCGCGGCTGACACACCGTAGCGACGTTCCATCAGGCTGAAGTAGCGCGCGAGCGCCACGGTGCCGTCTGGCTGACGCAACTGCGGCGTCTGCTCCAACGGCAACACGGCCTGCGGGGTGAGCCGACGGGCCCGCCGGGCTGTAGTCCGATGGTGAAACCGGGGCGGTATCGCGCCGATCCGTACGTCGGCTTCAGTTGACGGCAGATGGACTCCGGCGTTGATGGTGACCTCGGTGAGGTCGGCCAATAGAACGGTATCCGCCAATCGATCAGCGCACCTGAATACCAGCCCCACGTAGTGCTCGAAGGTGACACGCCAGTACTGCCTGGCATGCGCGGTCGGAAACTGGGAACGCTGGCGATCCAGGTGCAACAACGCTGGAATGGCGATATCGAGTGCACCGGCGAGGTCCTCCCGGGCAGCCAAGATATCCGCCGTCACAAGATCGGCCCGTGCTATGTCGACGGTGGCGCCGAGATCGCTGTACCGCAGTGCAGCGGTTGCGGCGTGATGGTCGGCGCGGTCCAACTCTCCTGCAGCGACATGCAGCAGAGCGAGGTTCAGATGACAATCGGCGGCCTCGTCGTCGAGACCGGTGTGTTCGAAGATGGCGAGTGCGCGGTGATATCGATCGGCGGCGGCGCGGTGCCGACCCACTGTCGCAAGGATCTCCGCCAACGCGGAGTCGCAGTCGGCAACCTCGCGTTTCAGCTGCCAGTTCTGAAAGCGTTTGCGGGCACGCCGGATTGAGGCCTGCGCTTCCTCATGGCGGCCGCTTCGAAACAGTGCGTACCCGATTACCAGATCACATTCGGCGCAGCCGGCGGCGTCTTTGGAAGAGCGGAAGTCGTCGCGCGCCTGGGCGGCGACCGCGTACGCGTCCTCGTACCGGCCGGCGGCGGTCAGGGCATCCGCGAACAACAACCGGCACTCCGCGGCCTCGCGGGGAGCGTCGGTCGCGGTGAGGATGTCGATTGCGTGCAGGAAGCCGAGTTCGGCGCGCCGGTACCGGCCGCGATCTGCATCGACCGTGGCGATGCCCGCGGCGCATCGGGCAGACTTGGTCTGTGCGCCGGCTGCCTCGAAGATCTTGTGCGCGTCGCGGTACAGGTCGAGCGCCTCGGCGTACTGGCCCAGCTCGGCGTGTACATTGGCCAGGCCCAGCAGACTGTCGGCGTAATGGCGTTGTGAGCGAGCATTTTTGGAGTGCTCGGTGGCTGACCAGAAGTGAACCTCGGCTTGGACATATCGGGCGGTGGTGAAGTACACCTCGCCTAGTCCAGTGTGGGATTCGGCGATCTCCGCGCTGAGCCCTAGTCGGCTGAAGATGGACAGTGCGGTCGCATAATTGCGTTCGGCCTCTTCGTGGTGTTCGGTCAGCAGCAACACCTCGGCGAGGTCGAGCAGGTGCTCACCCGCGATGTGCTGCTCGTCCAATGTGTTGTAAAGATCTGCGGCCTGCCGGAAGTACCCGATCGCCTCCTCGAATCGCTGTTCGGCCTGACAGATCCGGGCGAGCGCACCCGCGGAGAACGCGGCGGCGGTATCGACGTTGTGCCGGGTGCTCAAGGTGAGGATGGCGCGGTAGGCGAGTTCTTGGGGGCTCGCTATGGGCGATGCCATGGGTCAGGAGCCGTCGTCGGAGCCGCCGGACGTGGTGTCGGATGCGGGTCGCTGGGTGGTGTCGTGATGTCGTTTGGCGAGCCACTCGTCGAGGAAGCTGCGGTCCCTGGGTTGGCCGGGCGGGGCCGGCCGGGGCGCTTGGCCGGGGGGCGTTGCGGGCGTGGCTGGCCCATCGGACCTGAGGTTTGACTTGCCTTCGGCAGCAGCCGATGTCGACTCTCGGTACTGATCGACCAAATCGCGTGCAGTGGCCGTCGACAGGGCGTCGGTGAAGTCCGCCAACTCGGACCCGGCACGCGCGGAAACCCGTTCGTTGTGATCGACGATCAGTGTGTGCGGTTCGCCGGTGACGTGTGCGGCGGTGCGCAGGGTGATCGCCGACAGGTCCGGCAGCGTCATCAGGGTGGCCTGCTTGACGCCGTGACCGAACCGCTGCATGAGTGCGGGCGCATCGGCGACGGCGCTGCGGAACGCCACCGTGGTGGCGACGTTACCGTCCACGGCCGGCAGCAGGTCCTCCGACAGCTGGCCGAGGTATTGGTGGGCCAGAATCACCGACAGCCCGAACTTGCGCCCCTCGGACAGCATCGCGGTCAGAGATCCGGCGATCATCGACTGTGCCTCGTCGACGACCACGGTGAACGGGCGCTGCGGATTGCCGCGCTGTAGGGCGCCGACCCAGGTCTCGTTGAGATACAGATATCCGAGCAGGCGGGTGGCCGACTCGCCCAGATCGCTCTTGGACAAGTCCACCAGCAGGATTCGGCCCTCGTCCATGGCCTCGGCCATATCGACGGCGTCCTCGCCGCTGCCGAGGATGGCGCGCATGGCCTCGGTGCTGGTGAACGGTTCGAACTTCGAATTCACCCACGATACGAGATCGCCGTACTCACCGGACTTCCGGTTGACGATGTCGTTCTCGATCCACATCCGCAGCCGCTCGTCGGAGGCCGCCTTGGCTGCGCGCATCATGAACTTCGGATCATGAAGAGCCGCAGGTACATCGAGGACTGACGCCTTGGCGCCGTTGACCGCCACCAGGGCGCGCAGGGCCATCGCCACCCGCTCGCGGAAGCGCGGCCCGACGATGCCGGTCTCCTTCTTGTCGAACAGGTACTGGAATACCGCGCACACTTCATCGATCGCGATTTCCAGCCGCCGCCGGTCGGGCACCGCGAGCGGATTGATCGGGACTGGATTGTCCACGTCCCCGCAGCGGATGAGCCAGGTGCGTTCGGCGGCCGCGGCGGGCAACTCGGCGATGATGCGGTCCACCAACGTGCCGTGCGGATCCAGGACCAGCATGCCGTCACCGGACTCGGCGACGTGATAGGCCGCCCCCGCCATGAACGACGACTTGCCCGTGCCGGTGCGGCCCAGGACGTGCACGTGACGAAGCCGCTCGGCAAGCTGCAACTGCACCGGCACACGCTTTCCGGACACGGTCACCGCTGCCCCGATCCGGATCGAGCGTGGCATCGCTGCCGGCGTGCGGGCCGGGTGCAGAGGCAACGGTGCCGCGGTACCGACGTAGGCCCCCGGGATGGGCTCCTCGCCGGCGACCGGAACGGGGAACGCGGCAGCCAACTCGTCGGCGTTGACATGTAGCACCGCGGGTGAGCCACCGGGTGCGGCGGCGACCTCGAGTCCGGGGAACAGGGCACGCACCGCGGCGCGCAGCCGCAGCGACGGTGCGCACTCGTAGCACACGATGGCCAGGTCGACGTCCCAGATCTGACCCGCCGCGGTCAGCACCGGATTGGCGCACATCCGAATTCGGATTCCCACGCCGATATAGGGACTGACCAGCTCGACCAGTTCGGGAATTCCGCGAGTACCTGCCGTCGACCACATCGCCGAACGGGCCGCCCCCAACTCGTCGCGGCTGAATCCCAACGGGGACCGGCCCGATGACGTGAGCGGCCACACCGACGTCGCGGACAGCGCGGCTTCGTCTGCGGTAAAGACTTCGGCAATGGACTCCACTGCCGCGGTGGTCTCGGAGAGCAGCTCATCGGTCGACAACCCAGCCTCGACGGCCAGTTGACCGGCGACGACCCCGTCATGGCCGGTGGTCACCCGTAGTTCGACGGTCGATCCGTCCACTTCGGCGGCCAGCCTGCCCAGCAGCAACGGAAGCTCCGCGCGCAGCTCGGCCGCACGACGGTCGTCGTTGCGTCGGAACGCTGCCAGGCAGATTGCACGACGCTCCACTAGCTCACCCTGTCCTGTAGTCCGACGGCCCGGCGGGCTGAACCTAACACCGGACGCGGGAGCCGGGCAGGGTAAGTCGGCAGGTTTGGGCCGAACGGACGATAGCTCGCGGACGCTGGCCGGCGTGATGATGGAAGGGTGCGTCGCCCACCGCGGCGCGGTCGTATCGCTCGGGAGGCGCCGTGATCCAGTTGGACGATCAGTTCCTGGACGATGTGGGGCTGGGGGACCTGCCGGCGGCGCAGCGGTCGAGCCTGCTGCAGCATATCTACGAGGAACTGGAGTTGCGGGTGGGAACGGCGTTATCCGGGGGACTCTCGGACTTCCAGCTCGAGGAGTTCGAGGCGATCATCGACCGGGATTACGAGCGGATCGTTGGGTGGCTGGACGAGAACACCCCAAACTTTCTCGACGACCCGGTGTACCGGCGGATGGCCGAGGTACTGGCGGACACCGCACAGCAGGCGGACATCGTGTGCGAGTACGCGGCGACCAAGTGGCTGGAGGTCAATCGTCCTGACTACCGCGACATCGTGGCGGCGGTCCTGGCTGACGTCAAGGTCGAGTTGCGCCGGGATTCCGCACGTGTGCTCGCCGCCGGCACGGCAGGTCAGTCGGACCAGGTTCTAAGCTGAGGCATGGCCAACAGTGGGAGCGATGCGCGCAGGATTGCAGGCGAGCCCATGCGGCATCGGATTCTGAGACTGGCTGTCGCTGCTCGCTGAGGGCTGACCTCAGCCGAGGGTTCATGAGGTATCGCCTCGAATTCACAGCGTCGGCAGCGGTATGTAACGACGCACCGAAGCCTCTCCGGTCTGCGGATCGCGGACTCCGATTCCGCTGAGTCTGCCGTGCACCGGTTCCAGCGCCACTGTCTCCGAACTCAGGTTGGACACGTCCGTCGGGACGTGATCGAGAGCGGTGAGGGTGCTGCCCTCGTACACGGTGGTGCCCAGAGTGTCGGAGCTGAGTGCGGCGAACCGGCCCGAGGTGAGCAAGGTATCCACAGCGCCACCGAAGAAGTTAATTTCGGTCACTCTCAGGTTCGAGTCGAACAGTCGGATGGTGCCGTCATTGCTCGCCACAATCAGCTCGCCGGTACCCGGGATGTACGCAAGCTGGGTTCGTGTCCCCATGGCAAACGTCTCCTCGCTGAACTGCGGGGCCGCAACGACTTCGGTTCCCGAGAGTGTCATCGTGCCCACGCGGCCGGCGTCGGTGACGAAGCTCAACGCGTCACCGGTGGGTGAGATATCGGCGTCGACCGGCATCTCGCCGGAATCCAGACCATCGATGCCGACGCGGCTGTGAGTCCCGGTTGCGGGGTCGATCGTCGTGATCGAATCGGTGGAAGTGCAGATGAATGTCGCGCCGTTCGAGCCGGCTCGGATGCTGTGGATCGAGGTCTGTGCCAGCGGCATCAACTCGGTGGCCCGCCCGGCGGCATCGATGCGCCACAACATGCCTTGGGTGGCCAGCACGCCGAAGTCTGTGGCCGCTGCTGCGCTGGCAGTGTCCACGGGGCTGGGAACCCGTCCTGTTTCGGCACCCGACACTGCGTCGACGATCCGTCCGTCGGCGTGGACAAGATACTCCGTCCCACCGATGCGCAGCATTGTCACCACGCCGTCGGCGCCGTATGACTCGATCGGTGTGGCCGGAACGTGGTACAGCTTGCCGTTGTTGGTGATCGCTGATACCCGTGTGTTGCTCGGGTCTGTCACCGGCAGTTCGCGTTCGGACCCACGCGGTAGCCAGGGCGCGGCGCCATACATATGTGATGGGCCGCCCGGCATGACCGACGAATACCATGCGGTGTCGTCCGGGTTGCATACCGGTGTGCGGGGCGTGCCGTACTGCCGATCGGTTTCCAGCGTGCCCCCGATCATCGTGAATGTCGTGCCCTTGAGTGCGGACAGTCCGCTAATGCCGCCGAAAAGGTTGTCTCCGCAGCGCTTCAGGCTCGCGGGTGACGAAGATGTCGGATCCGCGACGGCAGCCGGATTGCTGATGGGTGCAGTGATGGGAGAGGGGGTTTCGGGCCCCGGATCCTGGGGGACGATGGCCAGCGTTCCAGTCGCGGTGATCGATGTGGCGTCGTAGGTGTTGCTGTGCAGGACGCCACGTGAATCGATGTAGTCGACCAGCTTTTGGTCGGCAGTAACGGCCACGGTGAGGGCAGGGTTTGCCAGCGGATAGCGTTGGGGCGCTGCGGTGTCCAACGTCGCAAACGTTCCCCGATACAGGCCACCGTCGGCAGTCCACCATAGTTCGGTGCCGTCTCCGGTGGTCACCGCGTTGACACCCTGGATATGGGCGGCCCGGACGTCGCCGGTGTTCAGATCCGCTACTTGCATCTGTCGCCCGTCGCCGGTGACGAATACGGCAAGGTCGGCGTCCGCGGACACCACGACGCTGCCCAGGCGTATCGAGTCCCCGACGCCGATGCTGCGCAACTGCTCTCCGGTCTCGGCGTCGAGCACGGTAAGTCGGTTCCCGGCGTACGCCACCAGCACATCAGCCTCGGCGGCCCAGGTAGCCGCCATATAGTCCTGCGGGCCCACAACGATAGTTCTGAGGCGGGCGTTGTTGGCGGTGGCGACGTTGACTGCTTCGGTAGACTCCCGGCTCGGTGACAGTCTGTCGGCCTCATGAGCCTGGGCCAGTGCTTTGTTCGTGTCCACCTCTGTCGCGGACCTGGCCGCAAGTTCGAGTGCCTGGCTGCGCGCCGCCGATTGAGTGGCGGCCCGTTCCCCAGTCCGGGCGACCATCAATGCTGTGACACCTACCAACGCGAGCACCGCCAGCATGGCGAGGGTGCCGACGGCCAGACGCCGCAGCCGTTTCCGTGCCTGTCGGCTCCGTTCGATCGCCGCTTCGGCGTACGGACCGAGTCGGTGTGTCACCGTGATTCCGTCCACCTCCGGTGAGCTGGACAGCAACATCCGGGCGTCCCGCTCCTCGCCATGGTGCAGTAGCCGCTCCAGTCGGCTGGTGTGTCGTGGAGCGGAGGTGCGCGCGGCCTCCATCAGTCGGGCGTGCGCGCTGGTCATCGCATGGCGCATGGAAAGTCTGTCGACGATCTCGGCGATCCGCGCCGGCACCGGTGGGCCCTCGCCGGCGTCGAGGAATTCGACCCACTTACCCCAATCATGTACAAAGGCGTATTCATCCTGGCAGTACCGAGACTTCCGCCAGGCCGGAGTATCGATGACGACGATGACGTTGGCAGCGGCGAACTCCGCGGTGATCACATCCCAATGGGCCTGTCCCCAGGGCAGTCCGATCGATTCCGCGTTGTCGGAGGCTTCATCGGCCTCATCCATCCAGACGCTCAATCCGTGGCCGACGAGGGCGCGGCGGACGGCGATCGCCGCCGGCGCATCCACATGGGCGTAAGAAATGCCGATCTCAGCCACAATCAGCCCTCTCCGAGGTTGAACAAGGCCGATTCCTGGGGGGTGAGATCTCGGGGTTCCACCAACTGCACGCTGTTGGCGTCCTCGATCTTGATCGAGCGGACCGCGCCTATCCGGTTCACGGCGTACAGCTTCGTATTGTCTTCGGAGAACACGACATCGGTGACAAGGGTGGCACCCGGGGCGGCCTCACGGAAGATAACCTCACCCGAGGTGGTGTCGAAGACGACGATGCCCTGCTGACCGATCACGGCGATTCGCTCTTCGTCCGATGAGGTACGCAGGGCGAAGGACTCGTTACCGGCACCGATGGTGCCGAGCGCGGTCAGTTGCCGGTCTGCACCGGAGATGAACAGCTGGCCGTCGTCGGTGGCGACTGTGAAGCCACCATCCGAGCGGGGTTCGGCCGCTGTGATGGTCATGGGCTGATCTGCAGACGGTAAGGCGAGTTGCTCTTCGGATCCGTTGGCATCACGGATGTAGCCGTCGTTGGTCAGTACTACCCCGGCTCCGGTAGGAGTCGGGTTGAGCGATACCGGGGTTCTGCCGATGTCGAATTGTTGGTCGGTGTTGTCGCCGCTGCGTCGCAGCGACACCAGATACTCGTCGGCTATCAGAATCGTCGATCCGTCATCGCTGACCGCTGACACCGCCTTGCCACCGTCGCCGATAGCGGTCGGGACCTTGGTTCCCGGAAGTTCCCGCGTCCTGTCTCCCGTCCAGAAGTTCTCGGACGTATCGAATGCGAAGCTTCTGGCACGCTTGGGGCCGACGCTGGCGATCTGCGTCCCGCTCTTGGACAGGGAGACATCGGCGGTCAGACCGTCGAAGAAACGTCGGTCGGTGGTCTCTAGATTGTCGATGGTCAGCACGTGCGCATAGCCGGGGAGAGTGGTCACTGCCAGCAATCCGGCAGATGGCCTGCGGATCTGGTTGCGAGCCGACTCACGGGGCGCGACCTCCACACCGATGGCGCTCGACATCCGGGTCGATTCGTCCACCAGCCCGATGGATGTGGGAACACCGAACGTGTCGATTGGGGGGATCGCCCAGTCCCGGAGGAAGCCGTCCGCGCCGACAGTGGCGATTCGGTCATCGGGTAGGCGGGCCGCCCACACCCTGCCATTGAGATGGGCGCGAACGGTCTGGAAGATCCGTCCCTGTGACAGGACGGACAGCTCCCCATCCCGGGTGGTGATCAACGCGAAGTCCTTACCAAGCGGCAGAATTCGGTGCGCCACGACTGGCTGGAGTTCGGGGTCCGCGGACACGTCGTCGATCCGGTAAGTGACCGGCCGAGGGTAGTCGAGGCCCATCACGGTGGACCCGTCGTCACTGAGCACTGGATCGGTCAGGGTGACCGCGCGGCGATCATCGATGTCGTGTGTCGTCGCATTCACGATCAGCACCGAGGTACCGGTTGCGACGACGATCCGGTCCTGCTCTGGAGCAAAGGACGCACTGTCGATGGGTTCGTTGCCCGGAGCCTCGGTGATTGTTGTCACGGTGCCGTCCCTCACGCCCATCGACACCAGTTGATTCCTGCGACCGATCAGCACGTGCTCTCCGTCGAGCCAGTCCAGCAGGTGGATTCCGCCTGATCGGGGAATAGCCGGGAGCTGATCGCCGCTGTCGACGTCGAACACCCTGATGTAGTTGGAGTCTCGGGTCTGGACAGCGAGCAGATCACCGCTCGGATTCAACAGTCCGAGCTCGCCGCCGGACCCGTTGCGATACTCGAATGGGAACTCGCCCAATTGTGTGCCGCCGGCGGATTCGTAGACCCGTACGCCTTGGCCGGCTTCGACGACGGCGATCCGGTCCGACGCGGCGGCGGCGCTGATGCCTGCGGGCTGGAAACCGAGCTGGTGACTTTTGTGCGGCCAGGTGCTAGCGGCAACGCGGGCGGCAGCGGTTTGCGCAGCGGGGCTCTGCGCGGATTGCAGCGCCCGTGCCGCCAACAGGCTGGGAAGGTCCGGGTCGCCGGAAATCAGGCTGACGGCCTCGCGGGCCAAACGGCTGGCGGTTGCGACGCCGGCGGCCTCATCGGCGCGGTTCTGTGCGATGCGGGCGTTGATCGCCTGCACGACAGCGAATACCAGAACAATCGTCAGAACGGCTGCCGTCGTGCCGATCACTACCTGGCCGACCCTGCGTCGACGGCCGATCGCAGCCTGGCTGGCTGCGATGTAGTCGCGGACCAGGCCGCGTCGGTCGGAGACCTTCGCGGGTTCGGACTGCAGTAGGGCAAGCGATCCGCCGATATCGGATTCTGCTATCAGCGCCTGCTTGCCCTCGGCCTGCCATCGCTGCGCATCCGAGACGAGGTTGTTCCAGCCGACGATCGCCCGGCCGCCGTGCTTGACGATGGTGCTGACGCGTGCGGCGCACTTGTCGATCCCGAGCTGTCCGATGAGGCTCTGGCTGAGGCCGGCGAATATCGGGGCGGGCCCCGGCAGGAATGACACTGGCAGAACCTCGTCGTAGCCACCGGTGACAGCCTGGGCGCGCGCTGATTCCTCGGCATCGAGCATCGACTGGGTGATAAGTACGACCACCGGGCATTCGTCCGATGGTTGGGCCGTGGCAGTTTGGACGTCGAGTCCGTTGGCCGTCAGGGCGGTGATGAAGTCCGCTACCTGGCCCGAGTCTTCAGACACATAGCAGACATCGACACGATTCACGATGGCTCCTAATCGTTTGTAGGGATGGGTTCCGGCCGGTGGCCGGTCCTGTTTCTTGGAGGGGTGGCCGTCAGGTGATGCCT
>JAKJHY010000019.1 GCA_021648845.1 Mycobacterium sp. MBM
GTTGCTGATTCTTCCTGCCCAAACACTCGGGCAACAGAGTCCCACAACGACTGGACCACTACAGAGGGCTCACCTCATGTGATCGAACTGGGGTTGTGCCGCCAACCGCAGACGGTGCGCCGGGGTACCCCCGTCTGTCGCGCGATCGCACAGTCGTTCAATCCGGCGGCGATCAGCGCACGCACAGCATTGAAATCTTCGATCGAGCGCATAGGGCCTCCCGCCGCCTGAAGTCGACGTTAGTTCGGCCCACTGACAACCAGATACGCGCAGCGAGGCGGTAGTCTGAACCCCGCTTGCGGGCGTGATGGAACGGCAGACATGCCGGCTTTAGGTGCCGGTGCTCGGAAGAGCGTGAGGGTTCGAATCCCTCCGCCCGCACAACGAAAGCCTCCGAGTCCTGCTGCTTGCCCTAAGTAGGGCGGTTCTCACCCCGCGGTCGGCGGCGTCCCCCAGCACTCGACCACCGCACCGGTATGCCGCAGCATCACATAGCGGTGGTCCGGTTCCCGAGCCTCGCCCGACCGCTCGGCGTACTCGGCGCGGGCGCCCTGTTCGTCACCCTGATAGACCTCGGTCGGCACCGGGGGCACTCCGGTGTCTCCCGGATTATCGGTCTCGCCGATCTGCACGGTCCATGAATTGTCAGCCATCGCCTTCAGGTACCCAGTGCGACGCCGGCGAACGCCAGGTCGCCGCTGCACGTGAAATGCGGCAGGGGCTCGGCACCGCTGTGTCATAGTCGTCCGGGCGTTTTGCGATACGAAGGAGTACCCGTGCAGATCGGTCCGGCCGCGACGGCCTGGCTGCTTGTCAGCACCGCAATGGTCTTGTTGATGACCCCGGGCCTGGCCATCTTCTACGGCGGTATGGTGCGTTCGTCCGGCGTACTCAATATGATCATGATGAGCTTCATCGCCATCCCGGTCGTCACCGTGACCTGGGTGATCGCGGGTTACAGCCTGGCCTTCGGCGCGGACGCCGGGGGCGGCCTGATCGGCGGGCTACAGCACATCGGGTTGTCCGGTATCGACCTGGATGCGGTCCGCTCGAACGTGCCCGAGCTCCTGTTCGTCACCTTCCAGCTGGCCTTCGCGATCCTGACTGCGGCCCTGGTGAGCGGCGCCATCGCCGACCGCGCCAAATTCTCGTCCTGGGTGATGTTCGTGGCCGCCTGGACCCTGCTGGTGTACTCGCCGGTGGCGCACTGGGTCTGGGGTCCGGGCGGTTGGCTGTCGACGTTCGGCGCGCTCGACTATGCGGGTGGACTGGTCGTCGAAATCGTCTCGGGGGCATCGGCGTTGGCGCTTGCCCTGGTCCTCGGACCGCGCATCGGCTTCAAATCCGAGGCGATGCGTCCGCACAATCTGCCGTTCGTGCTGCTCGGTGTCGGCCTGCTGTGGTTTGGCTGGTTCGGATTCAACGCCGGGTCGGCCTTCGCTGTCGACGGCAAGGCCGCGGTCATCTTCCTCAACACGCTGTTGGCCGGATGTCTGGGCATGCTCGGCTGGTTGGCCGTGGAGCGGTTCCGGGACGGCCACCCGACCACCTTCGGCGCAGCCTCGGGCGTGGTCGCCGGCCTGGTCGCCATCACGCCGTCGTGTGGGTTCGTCTCACCGCTGGGTGCCATCGTCGTCGGAATCGCGGCCGGCGTGGTCTGCTCATTCGCCATCGGCTGGAAGTTCAAGGCCGGCTACGACGATTCTCTCGACGTGGTCGGCGTGCACTTCGTCGGTGGCGTGGTGGGCACCTTCCTCATCGGATTGCTTGCCGCGGAGATGGTGTCGGGCGGGCCGCAGGGCCTGTTCTATGGCGGCGGGATCACCCAGTTGGGTAAGCAGACGCTCGCGATCGCGGTGGTGGCCGTGTTCGCGTTCGTGGTGTCCTTCGCGCTCGCCAAGATCATCGAGGCGACGGTCGGCTTCCGGGTCACCCGGGAGGACGAACTGTCCGGTATCGACTTCACCCAGCACGCCGAGACCGCCTACGCCGAGGGCGTGCACGGGACGCCGCACAAACGCCCGGGTGCCTGACCGTTGTTCTTGCGTGGGCAATTGTTTGGTTGCCTTCCTAACATCGCCGCGCGTGGTCGGGTGCCATCGGTGCAGGCTGAAGCGTCGGCGGGGTCGATGGCCGCCCCTCATTGATAGTTAGCTGAGTGACGTGACCTGCGCGTAGTGCGCATACAGGAACGTCAAATTGCATTGGCACGGTGAGTACTTCGTGGCTACTGCTCCAATTCTGATGGCCATGGCCAATTGTCTGTGTTTGCTTGCGCGATTGCCGCACCCCCTCTTACGATCCACATCGCCGCCACTTTCACTGGCGTCAATTGCTCGCAATTCCGCCAAACGCTGGGGTGTGGTGTCCGTGGCTTCCTGCAATGAATCGACCGACCGTGACTCGGCCGACGAAGACCGACGTGTGCGCGCGGTCCGACTTTGGTTGGGCTCCGGGGCATTGACCCTGGGTGTGGGGGCGGCCATGCTCGGGGGAGCCGCGGTGGCCGCCGCCGACACCGACTCCGGGCCGTCGGACGGCGCCTCGACTTCGAGCAGTACAAAGGCAGATTCCGCGCCCACGGCAACCTCATCGCACCCGACGAGCCGACCGGCGCCGCGCCGGACGGGCCCGATCGCGGCGCGTGGCGTGCACACGGCCGGCGCGAACGGCGCGGCACTACGCAGCCGGGCGACCGAAGCCGACGAGGCCGAGGAACTCGTGGCACCCCGCGGGCGCGAGACGGCTCCGCTGACCGGTGAGCTATCGAGCGCCGAGCCGGAAACCCCGGTGCCATCAGTGTTCTCGTCGGCACCGGCGCAGATCGCTGCGCCCGCCGGTGGGCGCAGCGATGCGGTGGCCGAGGCGATCGTGCAGACCGCCGTCACGCCGACCGACACCCGCACGGGCGACACGGCCCAAAAGGCCACCGCGCCGGCGCTCGCCGCAGTCCCGTCCGCGCGTGCTGCCGCGTTCGCCTGGGCACCGCCCACACCGAACCAGATCCTGCGCACGCTGCAGCAGTTCGGGCGCGACGTGTACGGCACCGTCGCCCACCAGATACGCGGGGTGCAACGCAATCTCACGGTTCTCGGGGCCGACCTCACCCGCATGCTCGGCATCAAGCGCGTGATGTTCATCGAGCCCGCACCGTACGGCAATCCCAGTGCCAACCTGCAGTACTGGGTCCAGCAGCAATATGGGTCCCACACCCTGGCCACCGTGGCGATGGCTTGGGCTCAGCTGACCGGGACCCCGGTCGATGTCCAAAGCTTCCTGGATCTGGCGATGGAAGAGGACAGCCTGTACAACGCCAACGTCAAGGTGTACGACCCGAACGCCAACCGGTTCGTCGGCTACACCGACAGCTATGAGCTGTTGCAGGGCAAGGGCGTTCGCATCATGACGAGCTTCTTCGCGCGCGACCAACGGTCGCATGCTCTGCACGCGCTGACCGCCGGACTGCAGAACCCCGGCAAGGCAATGATCGTGACGATCGTCGGCCCCGCGGACGGGATCAACGGTCCCGCAGGCAAGTCGGTGATCGTGCTGGGGGTGGACACCGAAGCGGGCACGGTCATCTACAACGACCCGACGATGTCCACCGGTCAGGGCGCCACGATGGGCGTCGAAGACTTCCTCTCGGCGTGGCAGGCGTCGAACTACAGCTTGGTCACCGCGCAGCTGGCCGCAACGGCGGGAGCCACCCCGGTCCCGCCCGGGGTGCAAACAGCACGGCTGGTCTGGAGCCTGCCCCGGCCCGAGAACCTCGGTGTTGTCCTGCGCAATCTGGGCTCCATGATCGCCGAG
Organism: Mycobacterium sp. MBM; assembly: GCA_021648845.1. GTDB lineage: Bacteria > Actinomycetota > Actinomycetes > Mycobacteriales > Mycobacteriaceae > Mycobacterium. Next base: position 3,811 of record JAKJHY010000019.1, read on the forward strand.
ACGGTGGTGAACCAGATCGACGGTGCACAGCGCAATCTCGTCGATCTGAGTGACGATCTGGCGCGTACCTTCGGCGTGGCATCACTGATCCATCCCGAACCGCCGGCACCTGGCGATGTCGAGTTCGGCGGCTATACAGCCAACAAGCCATTCTGGATCTATCAGGGCGACGCACAGTCCTGCGCCATCATGGCCAGTGCCGGGATCATCGGCCAGCTCACCGGTGTCATGCCGACCCAGCAAGAGATCTTGGAGCAGGCGTGGTCGACCCCCAGCGATGTCTACGCCGGTCAGTCGATCTTCGAGGGTGACGGTGATGTTCCTGGCAAGCATTGGGGCACCAACCAGGTAGACGTGCTGAAACTACTCAACCTCAACGGCCTGGATGCCGACGTGACGACGTTCCTCAAGAGCCAGCGACAACTGGCGCTGGATACGCTGACCGCGTCGCTGGCCGACCAGCAGGGCGTCATGGTTTCGGTGAACGCCGACACCGTCTGGAAGGCCTACGAGAACACTTTCTTTCACCCCGATCGCTATGTCCCGCCGGCCAGCACCTTGCGCAGTGACCACATGGTGATCGTGCTCAGTGTCAACACGACCAAGAACCTGGTTTATATCAACGACAGCGCGTGGGAAGGCGGGCAGGGGCTGCCCGTGCCGCTCGACAAGTTCCTCGACGCCTGGCAGACCGGGGGACACACGATGATCACCGCACAGCTCAAGGCGGTGTGACCCTCACCGTGGGCCGTCGACCGCGAATGTGCCGTTGTCGTCCTGGAATTCGACGTAGACATGGCGCACGGTGCCATCGATCTCCACAGCGCAGGTGAAGCTCTCACCCTTTCCGGCCGATGGATCCTTGCCGTCATTGCAGCGCAGCGCGCTGATGCTGTTGGCGCCGTACCCGTTGATCGGGTCGGTCAAAATCTCCCGAACCCCGGCCTCGGCCTGCTCCACGGGGATGACGGTGGTGTCGCGGAAGAAGACTTGCCACCCGCCCAGGCCGGCGATCACCAGCGCGATGGCGACGCCGGCGCCGATGAGTACGGTGCGCCTACCGGGGCCGGACCGTCTGGCCGGTGCGCGGTGCGGCGCCGGTGTGCCCGGCGGCAGGGTGTAGCGGTTCGGGTCGACCACCACCGGCGGGCGCTGGGGTGGGACCGGGTGCCGGGGCGGCGGAACACGCTGTGCGGGCGGCGGGTAGCCGGGCGCGGGTGGGTACGGCTGCTGCCGTTGTGGCGGATAGTGCTGCGGGGCAGGAGGATAGGCCGCGCGAGGCGGTGGCCCCGGCGGCGGGGGAGCGGCATGTCGCGGTGCGCCGCGTGACGGTTCGCCGGGAGTCGGTGCGCCACCCGGGCGGGCCCACCACGGCTGCTGCGGGGACTCAGGAGGTTGGTTCATGCGGTTTCCCCGCAGGCCAGGGTTTCGGACGCAGTCGACCGCTCCGCCGTGCACGCGTCGCTCATGCCGAGAACCGTTGGTAGCACTGCTCGGGGTCACCGGACAACCCGGCCCGGTAGGCCAGGATCCTGGTGAAGCCGGCCGTGGCCGTGACCCCGTTGACATCGCTGGCCGCCAAGCCGTTGGTGAGCAGTCCCGATATCGCCTCGTCGGTATCACCCGCGGACAGCATCAACGGGCTACCCGGTTCGGCCATCCGGCCCTGCGCCACCCCGGTCAGGCAGGCTGTGCGTAACGCCGTCAGTGGTGATTCCAGCGGGATGCCGCGTTCGTGTTGCACGGCAAGCGCGTAGCGAGAGGTGAGGATCGACAGCGCGGTGTTGTCACCCTGCAGCAGCACACCCTGCTCCTCGGATTTCGGCGTGCCCAGTTCCTGTAAGGCAGGCAGGTTGACGTTGACCGTATTGGTCGACGGGCAGTATGCGGCCGGAGATATGGACTCCGCATCCGGGCAGCTGGCCATCTGCAGGTTGAGTGCCGGTGGGTTGGCGGGGGAGTAGATATCGCCGAGCGTGGTCATCAGCTCGTTCAGCAGGTCTGCATCGATGGTGCTGTCACCGGCAGCCGGATCGGCGTAGGAGTCGTAGGACAGGAACTGCGGCAGGTCTCCCTGGCGCTCGATGATCTCGTCCATGTCGATGGCGGCACACTGATCGGCGTTGCCGCTGAATCCGATCTGGAAGGCGCTGATCCGGTCGAGTGCGGAGCCGTGGGCATCTCCGGTGAGGAGCGCCTCCTCCTGCGTCATCAGCGGGTCGCGAATGTAGATCGCCCCGGCAAGAACGTGATTGAGGCCGTCGCCGGTACTCAGCGCGAAACGCGGTGACTTCCCGGCGGCCACCCAGTGCAGGTAGACCCCGGCCAGACAGTCGGCCTGCTGTTCCTTGACCAGCACCGGGGTCGACTTCTCGACCAGGTGCGCCTTGGCTTGCACGGCATGACCGAACTCGTGGGCCATCACCCCGACGACGCCCATGTCGCCGAAGTACTGTGCCGCCCCGGGGATGAACTCGCCGCGATCCCAGGCCAGCACATCGCCGTCATAGCAGTAGAAGGCGTTCGACAACTCGTAGAGGTCGTTGCCGCAGACCCGCGGGCTGTTCGGGTCGGCGGCGTCGTAGGACACCAGCGCGGTCACCGGGGTGTATGTGCCGGTCAGAGCGCCGTTCCAGTTCTCCGACCAGAATTGCTCCAGATCGTCGATCGCGCTGAGGGCGAGCCGATCCACGGGGCCGTTATCGCTGTTCTGTGCGGTCCGCGTCGGCGCGGGCGCATCCGGGCGAGGCCCGCTGGGGCCGTCGCCGGCGGGCAGGCCACCCGCGCGGGACGGGTCCCAGAGCATCGACACCGCGCGGCCGTCGAGCACGGTGGTGCCACAGCCGGTGAGCAACAACGCGACCGTCAGTGCGACGCTGAGCCACCCGGCGCGGCAACCGACCCGTCGATACATGCCGACAGGCTAACAAGGCACGGGCCGTCGAGCTGTCTCCCAGACGTGCAACGGGCCTACTCCGGGCGCTCGTCGACCTTGATATCGAAGGTCACCTCGCCGCGGTGGACGGTCGTGACGGTCACGCCGTACGTCGTGCCGGAATCGCTGAGCCGGCAGCGCAGCGTGGCACCGTCGCTGCCGCTGAGATCGCCGGGACAGCTCACCCATTCCGGGGCCCGCCCGATCTGCCTGCTGACCTGCTCGATGATCTGACGGGTGACCGTTGCCTCGGCGATGCTCTGTTCGATAAGCAGATCGACCTGGTCGCCCTGCGCACCGCCCACCGTCACGCTGATACGACGCTGCTGCCCGCCGGCGGCCATCGTGCAGTCCGTGCGGGCGCCGACGGATGCCGCAAGGTCACCGGTACAGCTGACCGAATCCGGTGCCGTGCCTGATTGCTCGGTGACCTCTTCGATGATCTGTTCCTGGAGGCGTTCCCGGCTGATGCTCTTGTCGTCGGGCACCGAACATGCGGCCATTGCCGCCAGGGCGACCAGCACCGGCGCGAGCATCGACCAGCGAGCCATAGCGTCACGATGGCACACCTCGTAACGCCCGGCAGCGTTATCGGAGCCGTGCCGCCAACGCCCGCCGGTGCGCGATCGGCGACCCGAACAGTGACCGGTTGAGGGTCGCCCGTTTGAGGTAGACGTGGATACCGCTCTCCCAGGTGTAGCCGATGCCGCCGTGCAACTGCATCGCCTTGCCCGCGACGGCCACCGCGGTCTCGCAGGCATACGCCTTGGCCATCGATACCGCCGGCTGCGCGTCCCCGCCGGTCGCTACCGCGTCGACGGCGGCCTCGACGAGACGGCGCGCCACCCGGGTCTGCACCAGCATGTCGGCGCACGCGTGTTTGACCGCCTGAAACGACCCGATGGGGCGGCCGAACTGGTGCCGTAGCCCGACGTAGTCGACGGTGGCGGCCAGCATGGCCTCGGCCAGGCCGAGGCTGTCGGCGGCGACCATGACGGTGGCGCGGTCCAGTACCCGGGCGGCCATGGGGAACGGCCAGACCCGGGCCGGCTGCACCGAGTCGGCGGTGACGGCGGCGAGTCGACGGGTGTCGTCCAGGGTCGGCTGACAGGTGATCGCCAGCCCGGAAGCGTCCGGCTCGGCGGCGACGAGCACCGGCGTTCCCGACGAGTCGAGGGCGGGGATGAGCAGCCGGGTCGCCTCGAGAGCATCGGGTACGAAATCGGCTCTGCCGCTGAGTCCGTCGGCCGTCAGCGTGAATGCGATGTCGCGGCGGTCCCCGGTACTGAGCACGGCGACCGGCCGGTCGGTGCCCTCGGCGGCCGCCGATAAGGCGCCATCGCGTGCGGGGTCGGCAGGCAGTGCCAGCAGCGCGCCGATGCCGGCGCTGACGCCGAGGTGGCTGGTGCGAGCGGCGGCCCTGCCGAGCTCCTCAGCCACCACCGCCGTCTCGGCGAACGACACCGCGGCGCCGCCGAGTGCGTCCGCGATCTCCAGTCCCGGCCAGCCCGCGCGGGCGATCAGCGTCCAGTCGGGGTCGTCGGTGGCCAGCAGACTCCTGGCCACCGAACGCAGTTCGGCGTGCAGGTCGGCGAACTCGCGGGTCATCATGCTCCCGCCGGTTCGCGGGGCAGGCCGAGTCCGCGCTCACCGATGATGGTGCGCTGGATCTCGCTGGCGCCCCCCGGGATGGTCCATTCCCAGGATCCGATGAAATCGAGTACCCAGGCGCCGGATTCCCAGCCGCTGGAGATCGGCTTGGCCAGCACTGTATGTCCGGGTAGTCCGCTGATCTCGGCGCCGAAGTCGGTGAGCCGTTGTAGCAGTTCGCTGTAGAACAGCTTGACCACCGAGGCATCCGCTGCGCCGCCAGGGTGATTCTCGACCAGGTCGCGGCACAGCCCCCGCAGCCCGGTGATCTCGATCTCGAACTGTGCCAGCCGATCTGCCACCAGGGAGTCGTCGAGTAGACCGGCCTGGTCGCATGCGGTGACCAGCCAGCGCAAGCCCGCATTGCCCAGCCGCTCGGCCAGCTCCAGCATCGTCATTCCGCGCTCGGCGCCGAGAGTCTCCTGGGCGACCTGCCACCCCTGGTTCTCCGGGCCCACCAGGTTGGTGGCGGGTATCCGGACATCGCTGAGGAACACCTCGCAGAAATGGGATTCGCCGGTGGCCTGTTTGATCGGCCTGACCTCGATCCCCGGGGACTTCATGTCCATCAGGAAGTACGAGATGCCGTGGCGTTTCCTGGCCTCCGGGTCGGTGCGAGCCAGCAGCAGGCACCAGTCGGCGTGCAGACCGCCACTGGCCCAGACCTTTTGGCCGTTGACGACGAATTCGTCACCGTCACGGCGTGCGGTGGTGCGCAGCGCGGCGAGATCGGAGCCGGCCTCGGGCTCGGAGAAGCCCTGCACCCAGATTTCGCCGTCGAGGATCGCCGGGAGGTGGCGGCGGCGCTGCTCATCGGTGCCCGCGGCGAGCAGCGTGGAGGCGGCGTGATGGATCCCGACGAACGCCAGCACCAGCCGGGGAGCGTCATGCGCGGCGAGTTCGGAGTACAGCACGATCTGTTCGGACACCGACATGCCGCCGCCCCACTTGGCGGGCCAATGCGGTACCGCGAACCCCGCGCGGTGCAGCTCGGCGAACCAGTCTTTCTGAAAGCGCACATACTGTGCATCGCTCACCCCGGTCTGGGTGGTCCGCCAATCGGCGGGCACGTGGTCGGCACACCACCGGCGGACGTGGTCCCGGAAGTCCTCCAGATCTCGGGTCACGGTGCGTCGCTGTACAGTCCGGTCAGGCCGCGGGTGCCCAACACATCGGTCAGGTGTGCCCGGGTTGCGGACAGGCCCAGCGGGAGCCGGCGCAACGGCTGGCTGTACCGCGACAACCAGGACAGCACGGTCTCATCGCAGAAGCCGACCGCCCCGTGCAGTTGGTGGGCCACTCGGAACACCACCTCGGCGGCCTCCAGTGCGGCCAGTCGCAGGGCCAGCGCGTCGGCGAGCGCATCGGGTCCGGTGACAGTCGACAGCGCGTAGCGGGCCAGCATCTCCAGACCGCTGCGTTCTACTTCGGCGTCGGTGAGCTGAAACTGCACGCTCTGGAATCCGGACAGCGGCTGACCGAATTGTCGGCGCAGTGTGACGTGTGCGACGGTGAGTTCGAGCGCCCGGTCCAGCATGCCGAGCAGCGTCCAGCACGGCAGCACGAGCGCCAGGGCGAGATCTGCGGCACCGGCATCGTCGAGGGCGTCCAGCCGCAGCGAGGTGACGAAGGCGGTGCGGGTACCGGATGTTTCGGCCACCTGGGCCCGCTGCCCGTCCAGCGTGACTGTCACCCACTTGCCGTCGACGCCGGCGATGGTGGCGGCCGGGGCCGGGCCCGCCACCGCGATCAGCCCGTCGGCGTCGATATCGGTGGGGCGGGCCAGTCGTTCGGCCAGCGGGTAGGGCAGTCCGAAGTAGCCGGCGCTGCGACACAGGGCAGCGGCGGCCTCGGCGGCGTCGACATCGGCGCGTGGCTCCAGATCCCAGGCACCCAGATCGTTCAGGACCGCCTCGACGAGCGGGGTGCGCTGGGCGGGTTCGGCTTCCGCGCGCTGTAGCAGGGTGTCGCCGCCCGCGGACTCGAAGGCTCGCCGCGCCTGCTCGCCGTACTCGCGCGCTTCCGGGCTCAGGTCGATGTTCACGATGCTGCCAGCAGGGTTCGGGCCAGCAGAATGCGCTGCATTTCGATGCTGCCGGAGGACACCGTCGAGGGTTGCGAGTACCGCCAGTGGTCCTCGACCTCGGCGGTGAAGATGTCCGAAACACCCTCGGGCAGTGCCGCGGTGAGCTCCATGAGCACCTCGGCGCTGTCTTGGTCGAGCTTGGTCACGGCGATGCGGTATGCCGCCGAATCGGTGGGCCGCACCCGCCCCTCGGCCTGCAGGGCCACCAGGCGGTAGGCCATCAACCGGGCTCGTCGGCAGTGCGTGAGCATGCGCGCCCACCGGCCGCGCAGCTCATCGGGCAGTTCGGTCCAGTGTTCTCCGAGCGCGCTCGGGGCCAGGTGCAGCAGGCGTTCGCAGCGGGCGTACCGGGCGATACCCACACGCTCGAAGGCCAGCACGCTCTGCACCACGGTCCAGCCGTCGTCGACGGTGCCGAGCACATCTGCGTCCGTCACCCGCAGATCGTCGAAGAACACCTCGTTGAGGTGGTGCGGTCCCATCATCGTCCGGATGGGCCGGACCGTGATTGCCGGATCTGACATCGGCACCAGGAAGATGGTCAGGCCCCTTTGCTTCTTGTCCTGTTTCGAGGTCCGGGCCAGCAGGAAGCACCACTGCGCCATCGTGGCGTAGGAGGTCCAGATCTTCTGGCCGTTGATCACCCAGCCGTGGTCGTCCCGTACGGCCGTGGTCCGCAGCGAGGCCAGATCCGAGCCCGCCTCCGGTTCGGAAAACCCCTGGCACCAAATGACTTCACCGGCCGCGATCGGCGGAAGATGCCGGGCCTGCTGTTCCGGGGTGCCGTGCCGCATGATGATCGGCCCGACCCAGTTGACGCCCATGTACTGCGCACCGCGCGGTTCGTGGTGCGCCCACATCTCCTCGCGCACCACGGTCTGCTCCCAGGGGGAGGATGCTTGTCCGCCGAACTCGGTGGGCCAGGACATGCACAGCAGTCCACGCTCGGCGAGCAGCCGGCAGAAGGCCTGAGCCACCGCAAGATCGTCGGGATTGTCGGTGAACGCTCCCAGGTAGTCCTCGGGGATATGCGTCTGCACCAGTTCGCGGAGCTCGCGGCGCAGCGCGGCAGCGTTTGGCCCCATGTCGAAATCCACGCTCGCGATCGTAGAGCAATCCTTATAAGGATTGCTAGTATTGATTTCATGCGCACCCCGCAACACCGCATCGCCGAGACCGTGGCGGGTGAGCTCCGTAATCGGATCCTGGCCGGCGCCGAGCGGTTACCCACCCAGGATCAGCTGGTCAGCGAATTCGGGGTGAGCTATCCGTCGGTGCGGGAAGCGCTGCGCATCCTGGAAACCGAGGGGCTGGTGACCGTGCGCCGCGGCAGCGTCGGCGGTGCCCAGGTGCATCGGCCCAGTGAATCGTCGGCGGCCTACCACCTGGGTCTGGCGTTGCAGGGGTCCGCCGTCTCACTGGGTGACCTGGCGGCCGGTCTGCAGTTGCTCGAGCCGCTGTGTGTGGCCGAGGTGGCGCGCCGCGCGGACCGGCTGACCGCCGTCGTGCCGGCCCTCAGCCGTAACGTCGACGCCTCGGCGCAGGCCGTGGCCGATGGCGCCGCCTTCACCCGCATCGCGCGCGAATTCCATGATCTGGTCGTCGAATACACCCCCAACGCGACCGTCCGCCATGTGGTGGGCAGTCTGGTTGCGCTGTGGTCGGCGCAGGAGGAGAAGTGGGCCGACTATGTCGTCAAGCGCGGTGAATACCCGTCACCGACGCAGGCGCGCGGCGCGGTGCGCACCCACCGCAGACTGGTCGACGAAATCGCGGCGGGTAACGCGGCGCAGGCCGAGCGCCTCGCGCGCAAACACCTGGCCGCCACCCAGGCCGTGCTGCTGGAACGCTTCACCGACGATGTCGTCCGGGCGGCACGTGGCGCAAAGCCACACCAACGGCGCACCTGCTGACCTAGGTTCATCTCCCATGGCGGCAGTGGTCATCACCGGGGCGGCATCGGGAATCGGACGGGCCTGCGCGCGGGCGCTGGTCGCCGACGGGCGCCCGGTGGTGCTCTGGGATCTCGCCCCCGAGGTGGCCGAGGCGGCGGCCGAACTGGGGATGCCCGGCGCGGTCGTCGATGTCACCGACACGGCGGCGACGGCGGCCGCCATCAAGGCGCTCGCCGAGATCGACGGTCTGGTGCACGCCGCCGGCCGGGTGATCCCCGAACCGGTGGGCGCCTACACCGAGCAGTCCTGGGACGCCGTGCTCGACGTGAACCTGCGCGCGCAGGCAATGCTGGTACAGCAGTTGCTGCCCAAGCTGGAGGCCAGTGCACGTGCCGGCGGCGCGCCCGCGGTCGTGGGCATCGCGAGTATCGAAGGGCTGACGGCTAATCCGTTCATCCCGGCCTACTGCGCATCCAAGGCGGGGTTGCTCGGGCTGACCCGGTCGATGGCCGCCCAGCTCGGTCCGTCGGGCATCCGGATCAACGCCGTGTGTCCCGGCTTCATCCGCACCCCGATGCTGCAGATTGCACTCGATGTCGACGAGGTCCGCGAGAGTTTCGTGCAGGCCGCACCGCTGGGCCGGATCGGCGATCCCGAGGAGGTGGCCGCGGCCGTGGCGTTCCTGATGTCACCGAAGGCGTCGTTCATCACCGGCACCTACCTGGTAGTCGACGGGGGAGTGACCAGCCGTCACCCCTGAGGTAGATCCAGGATGCGCCTGGTGACCTTGAGGATCTGGGTACGCAGGGTGTCGTCGTCGACATCGCTGACCAGCGGATGCATCACTGACGCGCTGAGCGCGCCGGACATCACCGCGGCGTTGACCCGGGCCTCGACACCGGTACCCCCGCCCAGCAGCACCCGGTAGAGCCGCTCGATGAACGCTGCGAACGGTTGGTGCTCCGCCAGCAGGCGCACCACCACCGGGTCGAACTGCAGCACACCGGTCAGCTGTCGGCGGGTGACGGCCAGATCGACGACCCGGGTCAGCAGCACCTCGCGGGCCGCCACCTGATCCGGCTCGGCCTGCGCCGCGTCGAGCGCGTCCTGCAGTGCGGCCAGCTCGGTCTCGGCGACCGCGATGACAACGTCGTCCTTACTCTTGAACTGATGGTAGACAGCGGCTTTCGTGACGCCGATGGCGTCGGCGATCATCTGCAAGGAGGTGCCACTGACACCGTGTGCGCCGAACAGGTCCAGGGCGGCGGCGATGACCCGGCGCTGCGCCGCCGTGTAGGCGGTCGGCGTCAGCCTGCCCTCGGTGCTCACCCGGCCAGCGTAGCCGGTCGGCTAGGGTGACCGGCCCGGATCGGTGTCACGTCGCGCGGGGCGCCCGCTCGCGTCTCGGGGGCCGCGGTACGAACCGCGGGACCCGATCCACCACATCCTGATATGCCGGGCGGCGTTGCAGGCTGCGCTGTTCCATCATGGGGATGCTCGCACCGAGGAACATGGCCAGCATGGCCAGCGCGCCCAGAATCAGCCACCACCAGTCCGCCGGAGCCGCTGCGATACCGAACAGTGCCAGCGCCGCCCAGAAGGCGAACTCGCCGAAATAGTTCGGATGCCGCGACCAGCCCCACAGTCCGCGGTCCATCGCCTCGCCGCTACGGCGCTGTGCGACGAAGCGGTGCATCTGGACATCGGCGACCAGTTCCAGCGCCACTGCGGCCAGTCCCACAGCGAATGCGAGCCAGGCCAGCCACACCAGCCCGGGGCCGGGCCGGGTCAGCGCCACGTACACCGGCACCATGGCGAGGAAGACCTGCAGGGTCGGGATCAGGTGGATGGCGATCAGGTCGGCCAGGAACTCGAACCGTCCGGCGCGTTCCTTGAACAACGGATAGCGCCAATCCTCGTGGTGCAGCCCCGGGAACGCGTACACCCAGTTCGCGGTCAGCCGGATCGCCCACAGCGTCACGACGGTGGCGATCAGGCAGGCGCGCAGCACATCCACGTCTGTGCTGCGGTACCACCAGTAGAACAACAGCAGCGGCGGGATGACGCTCCAATAGGCGTCGTAGAAGCTGGAATTCCGGTAGCTCCGGCTGAAGGCAAAGATGGCCACGGTCGCCAGCAGATCGGCGATCATGGTGTCCAGCCACAGCCGCCCCGTGCTGGGTCCCAGCCACAACCACGCCGCCGCCACGGCGATGGCGACGACGTAGGCCACGGCGACCAAGCCCAGTGAGCGGGTCTTGCCCGTGCTCGTCATGTCTGGAGCCTAGCCAGGCTCCAGACTCAGTCGCTGGCCGGTAGCGGCTTGGCTTCCTTGATGGTCAACGCAGTGGTGCCGATGCTGAGCGTGCCCGCCCCGGCCTTGGTCACCAGGATCTCGGCGCCGCTGTCGTCGACATAGCGCTTACCCATCAGATTGCCTTCGGCCAGCGCGGGATCCAGGGTCAGCCCGTCGGCCGGGTTCTCGCCGACGGGAATCATCGGTGCCCCACCGGCGCGCAGGTCGTCGAGGCCTTCGGACGCGCGCACCACGATGACCTGGGTGTCGCAGACCTGGCTCTGCAGCCGGGTGCCGTTCTTGATCATGCGGGCTCCTTTGCGTTCAGTTCGCTGACGAGTTCACGGCGCAACACCTTGCCGGTCGCGTTGGTGGGCAGCAGATCGCGGAAGACGATCCGGTCCGGGGTGCGGGATCCGCGCAACCGTGCCCGGACGAAGTCCCGCAGTGCCGCCGGTTGCGGTTCGGCGCCGGGCGCGGGGACCACGACGGCGACGATGATCTGCCCCCACTCCGGGTCTTCCGGTCCGACCACGGCGCAATCGCGCACGTCCGGATGCTCGACGAGGACATCCTCGATCTCGGCGGGCGCGATGTTCTCACCGCCGCGGATGATGGTGTCATCGGAGCGGCCACCGATGAACAGGTACCCGTCGTCGTCAAGGGTCGCCACATCCTTGGTGGGGAACCAGCCTTCGGCGTCGAGGACCGAGCCGATACCGGTGTAGCGACCGGAGACCTGCTCTCCGCGCACGAACAGTTCCCCGGTTTCGCCCGGGCCCAGCACGGTGCCGTCCTCGGCGCGGATCTGGACCTCGATGCCGGGCACCGGGCGACCGACCGACGCGAGGCGTTTGGCGACCGCGTCGTCGTCGGAGCCGAGCGCGACCCGATGATCGTCGGGGCTCAGCACCGCAATCGTCGAACTGGTTTCGGTGAGGCCGTAGGCATTGACGAACCCGACCGCGGGCAGCAGTTCGAGTGCCTTGCGCACCAAGGGAAGTGCCACCTTGGATCCGCCGTAGGCCAGCGTGCGCAACGTCGGCAGTGTGGCGTTCCGCGATTCCAGGACAGCGACGATGCGATCCAGCATGGTCGGCACCACCGTGGCCGAGGTGACCCCCTCGGTCTCGACCAGGTGAACCCACTCGGCGGCGTCGAACTGCGTCAGGTACACCATCTTTCGTCCGGCATACAAGTTCGACAGGGCGGCCGAGACGCCGGCGATGTGGTACGGAGGAACGCAGATCAGCGCGGCATCGCCGGACTCGGCGGAGCCGAACTCGACCGTTCCGGTGATATAGCTGGTCAGGTTGTTGTGGGTGAGTTCAACGGCTTTCGGCGCCGAGGTGGTGCCGGAGGTGAACAGCACCACGCCCACGGAATCCGGATCCGGGAACTCGGCGGCGGGCTCGGCGGTACCGGACTCGGCCAGGAACTGCTCGGAGCCCATCACCGCGAACCCGTCGCCGACGGCGGCACGGTATTCGTCGTCCACCACGACCAACGGGTCGGGCAGCCGGGAGATCAGCGCGCGCAATCCGTCACTGCTGAGCCGATAGTTCAGCGGGGTGATTGGGACACCGGCGCGCGCCGCGGCGAACAGCAGCACTGGCAGCATCGCGCCACCGGCGCCGACGTAGGCGAGGTGTTTGGCACCCGAGGCGGCGACCACGCCGGCGCCACCGTCGGCGAGCGTGCTCAACTCACCGGCGGTCAGTCTGAGCGCACCCGATACGACCGCCGTGCGGTCCGGATCGGTCGAGGACGCCATCTCCAACAGCAGCGAGATACTCATGATTTGTCCACGAAGATATCCCAGATGGGAGCGTCGCCGCCGCCATACCGGGAGAGGTCGGTGATTCCGGCGCCGGCCAGGATGTCGGCGTCGATGTACGTCTGGCCGTTGGCGTCCGCGGCCGGTCCGGTCAGGATGTGGGCGGCGTCGGCCATGATCTCCGGGCTGCGTGATGCCGAGACCAGCGAGTCGCTGCCGGGCAGGTTGGTCACCGCCGACGTCGCGATATATGTCTGCGGCCACAGACAGCTGAATCCGATGCCGGAGTCCTTGTACTCCTGTGCCCAGCCCAGCGACAGCAGCGTCATCCCGTACTTGGACATCGTGTAGGCGGGGTGGGCGCCGAGCCAGTAGGGGTTCAGGTTCAGCGGCGGAGCCAGGGTGATGACGTGCGCGTTGGCTGACCTTCTCAAGTGCGGTAACGCGGCCTTGGTGAGCAGGAACGTGCCGCGCACGTTGATGTCCATCATCAGGTCGAACTTCTTGGCCGGCAGCGTTTCGGTCGGGTCGGTGGCGATCGCGCTGGCATTGTTGACGACGATGTCCACCCCGCCGAAGGTCTGCACCGCGGTGTCCACCGCGCGGGCGACGTCATCCTCCTTGCGGACATCGCCGACGACGGCGACGGCCTTGGCTCCGACGGCTTCGATCTCGGCGACCGCGGTATGCACGGTTCCGGGCAGCTTCGGGTGGGGTTCCGCGGTTTTGGCCAACAGCACCACGTTGGCTCCGTGCTTGGCGGCGCCGAGCGCGATGGCCAACCCGATGCCGCGGCTACCGCCGGACACCACCAGGGTTCGATCGGCAAGCGGACGTGGCTCGCTGGACATTCTGGACTCCTCGGCCGAAGGGGGTCGTGGCCTTCGATGGTATTGCCATTCTCATTCTGGGCAAGTGTCATAATCGCGCATGTCCTGCGGCGACGCGTGTTCGGGGGTGTGACCGGGGGCGGCTCGTCGACGGCTGAAGCCGCTCGCAAGTGCCTCAAGGTGCATGTTTTCCAAATTCGGTATTGGCATTCTCATTTGTAGCAAGTACGTTATCCACTGATGAGCGACCAATCCGAGCCCCCGGTGGCGACACCGTCCGGGATCCCGCTGGCCCCGGTGTACGGTCCCGCAGACCGGGCGGGGGACCCGCCCGCGCCCGGGCAGTACCCGTTCACCCGCGGCAACTTCGCCTCGGGCTACCGCGGGAAGACCTGGACATTCCGGCAATACTCCGGTTTCGGGACCGCCGAGGAGTCCAACGAGCGATACCGGTATCTGCTGGACCAGGGCGGCACCGGGCTCTCGGTCGCGCTCGATCTGCCGACGCAGTGCGGGTACGACAGCGACGACCCCGAATACGGCGAGGAAGTGGGTCGGGTCGGTGTCGCGGTGGACACCCTCGCCGACGCCGAGATCCTGTTCGACGGCATCCCGCTGGACAAGATCAGCACGAGCTTCACCATCAACGGCACTGCCGCGATTCTGCTGGCGTTCTACGTGGCGGCCGCCGAGAGAAAGGGTGTGCCGCGCGAAAAGCTCACCGGCACCATCCAGAACGACATCCTCAAGGAGTACGCCTCCCGCGGCACCTGGATCTGGCCGCCCGAGCCGTCGCTGCGCCTGATCGCCGACACGATCGAGTTCTGTGCCGCCGAGGTGCCGCGGTTCAACGCCATCTCGGTGGCCGGGGCGCATTTCCGCGACGCCGGCGCCAACGCCGTGCAGGAGATGGCGTTCACGCTGGCCGACGGTGTCACCTACTGCGACACCGTCGTCGAGCGCGGGCGGATGACCATCGACAAGTTCGCCCCGCAGATCTCCTTCTTCTTCTACACCCACGGCGACTTCTTCGAGGAGATCGCCAAATACCGAGCGGGACGGCGGCGTTGGGCGACGATTGTGCGGGAGCGCTACGGCGCGAGCTCGGACAAGGCCGCGATGTTCCGGTTCGGGTGCGTGTCCGGCGGAGCCTCACTGTATGCGCCCCAGGCCCAGAACAATCTGGTCCGCGTCGCCTACGAGGCGCTGGCCTCGGTGCTCGGTGGCGTCCAGTCGATGTTCACCGCGGCCTGGGACGAACCGTTCGCGCTGCCCAGCGAGGAGTCGGCCACCCTGGCCCTGCGCACCCAGCAGATCCTGGCGTATGAGACCGGCGTGACCAAAGTGGCTGACCCGCTGGGTGGTTCGTACTTCGTCGAGGCGCTCACCGACGCCACCGAAGCGAAGATCATCGAGATCATGCACGATCTGGAGCAGCATGGCGGCATGGTGCGCTGTATCGAGGACGGCTATCTGCAGGGCCTGATCGCCGACGAGGCCTACAAGATCCACCAGGAAGTCGAATCGGGAGCACGGCCGGTGGTGGGGGTCAACAGGTTCGTGGTCGACGAACCGGCACCCGATCTGGCCACCTACGAACTCGATGCGGAGGGCCGCGACAAACAACTTGCGCGGCTGGCCAAGGTCAAGGCCGAACGCGATGACGTCGCGGTGAAAGAGGCGCTGGCCGCGCTGTCCCGGGCGGCCGAGGGAGACGACAACCTGATGCACAAGCTGATCGACTGCGCCAACGCCTACTGCACGGTGGGAGAGATGGTCTCCGCGCTCAAGGCCGTGTGGGGCGAGTTCGTGCAGCCGGTGGTGTTCTGATGGCGACACGAGTGCTGGTCGCCAAGCCCGGGCTCGACGGCCACGACCGCGGCGCGAAGATCGTCGCCCGCACCCTGCGTGATGCCGGATTCGAGGTCATCTACACCGGTATCCGGCAGCGGATAGAGGACATCGTGTCCATCGCGCTACAGGAAGATGTTGCCCTGGTGGGCCTTTCGATACTGTCCGGCGCGCATGTGGCGATGACCAAGCGCACCGTCGATGCGTTGCGTGGCGCCGATGCCGGAGATATCGCCGTCGTGGTCGGCGGCACCATTCCGGAATCCGATGTGCAGAAGCTGTTGGACGCCGGCGCCGCGGCGGTGTTTCCGACCGGGACGCCACTGGAGAAACTGGTGACCGATGTGCGCGCCCTGACCGCAAAGTCTGGTGAGCCCGCATGAGACTGGGTGTGATGATCGGGGCCGAGCGCGGCGACATGTCGCGCAAGGTAAAGAAGTTGGTCTCCGATATCGAGTGGGCCGATTCGGCGGGACTGGCGACGGCGTGGATGCCGCAGGTGCCTGACGATTTCGACCTGCTGAGCATGGTGGCGCTGATGGCATCGCACAGCACCCGGATCGAACTCGGGACCGCGGTGGTACCGCTGCAGGCACAGCATCCCATCGCGCTGGCCCGGCAGGCGCTGTCGGTGCATGCCATCTCGGACGGTCGGCTGGCGCTCGGTGTGGGTCCGTCGCATCACTGGATCATTCGGGACATGCTGGGCCTGCCGTACGACAAGCCGGCCGCCTACACCCGCGACTACCTGGAGGTGCTCAATGCCGCCCTCTCCGGTCCCGGGCCGGTGGACGTCGAGAACGACACCTTCACGGTGCACAACCCGACGGCGCTCGGCGCCGCGACGCCGTTGCCGGTTCTGGTCGCCGCGCTCGGCCCGGTGATGCTGCAGATCGCCGGTGCGCACGCCGACGGCACCTCCCTGTGGATGGCCGACGAGAAGGCCATCGGCGAGCACATCGCGCCCAAGATCAACAAGGCCGCCGCCGAGGCCGGTAGGCCGGTACCGCGCATCGTGGCGGGCATCCCGGTCACGCTGTGCGCCAACTCCGAGATCGACGAGGCGAAGGACCGGGCCAACCGCATCCTGGCCGAGGCCGAGACATCGCCGAACTACCAGAAGCTGCTCGACCGCGGCGATGCCCGCACCGTCGGAGACCTGTGCGCCGCCGGTGACGAGGATCAGATCCTGCGTCGATTCCGTACGTTCGCCGACGCCGGTGTCACCGACCTGTCGGTGCGGCTGCTGCCGATCGGCGATACCCGTGACGAGTTGATCGCGTCCAAGTACCGGACCCGCGAGGTGATCGCCGAACTCGCCAAGCAGGTGGTCTAGTGCGCCGACACGACGTGTTGTGGCGTGTTTTCGGCTCGCCGGCAGCACAATCCGTAGTCTCGGCGGTATGACGGGACCACTCGCCGGTATCCGGATCATCGAGGTCGGTGTCATGTTGGCCGGTCCGTATGCCACCATGCTGCTCGCCGATCTGGGCGCCGAGGTGATCAAGGTCGAACCGCCGGGCGGCGAGATATCTCGGCAGGTCGGCGCCAGCTATTTCGCCAGCCTCAACCGTAACAAGCAAAGCGTGTGCCTGGACCTGGCGTCCGCGGACGGGCGCGCCAGACTTGCTGAGCTGGTTGCCGATTCGCATGCGCTGTTGGTCAACATGAAGCCCTCGGCGATCAAGAAGCTGGGGCTGACCTATCAGGATCTGCGACGGTACAACGAGCAGATCGTGTGCGTCGCGCTGACCGGATACGGTCTGCACGGCAGCGACGACCCGGCGTTCGACTACGTGATTCAGGCCGCGACCGGGGTGGCGGCCATGACCGGCGACCCCGACGGCCCACCCACGTTGCCCGGATACTCGGCCGCGGACAATTCGACGGGGTTGACCGCTGCGCTGGGGCTGCTGGCGAAGATCGTGTCCGGGCAGGGTGGGCAGGTGGACGTCTGCCTGCGCGATGTCATGCTCTCGCAGCTGAACTATCGGGCCGCGGCCTATCTCAACGACGGGGCCGCGCCGCAGCGATACCCGTTCGGAGCGCATTCCTATTACGTTCCGGCCCAGCTGTTTCCGACCGGTCAGGGCTATCTGGCGCTGTTCATCACCCATGACGGCTTCTGGCGGTCGTTCGCCCGGGAGGCGGGAATCACCGGCTACCAGACCATGGCCGAGCGGGCCGCGGCGCGCGAGGAGGTGCTGGCGCTGGTGTCGGCCGCGCTGGCCTCGGATACCGCGGTCAACTGGGAGGTCCGCCTCAAAGCGCTCGGTATCCCGGCCGCCGCGGTGCGATCACTGCCCGAGGCGTTGCAGGACACCCCCGAGATGGTGGTCGCGGCGGGGGAGTTCCGGCTGATCGCCAGCCCGATCCGGGTGGAGGGCTTCCAACCGGAGTACCGGGCGGCGCCGGATTGCGACGCCATGCCTCAGTCGTCGTAATCGACCGTCAGTGGGCCCGGGTTGGGGATCGCCTGGCAGGTCAGCACATAACCCTCGTCGACCTCGTCCTCGTCGAGCGCGTCGTTGACCTTCATGGTCGCGCTGCCCTCGACGAGTTTGGCGATGCAGGTGCCGCAGTTTCCGGCCTCGCAGGCGAACGGCGGAGTCAGGCCGGCGCGCCGCGCCGTTTCCAGCAGGGTGTCGCCGGCCACCGGCAGCGTCGTGGTGCGGGCCCCGTCGAGCAGGATCGTCACTTCGTCGGCGGGCACGGGTTCGGCCGTCATCACGCTCTCCTGGACGTCGGATTCTGACAAATGGAGAATAGCATTCTCCATTCCGGATAGGATAGCCGATTGATGGCTGCAGAGAACCAACCGGTCCTGGCATTCGGGGACCGCCAGTACACCATGGCCGAGCTGGATGCGCTGTCCGATGGGATGGCCGCAACGCTGGCGGCCCGCGGCGTGGGCGCCGGTGACCGGGTGGCGTTGATGTCGTCGAACCGGCCCGAGTTCGTCGTTGCGCTGCGCGCGATCTGGCGTCTCGGCGCGGCGGTCGTGCTGATCAGCTCGGGCTGGAAGCCGGCCGAGGTGGCGCATGCGCTGACGTTGACCGCGCCGGTGCTGGGGGTCGGCGATACCGAGGTGCTCGCCGATCTGATCCCGATGCTGCACCTCGATGACCCCGTCACGCCCGGCAGCGGCTCGTGGGTCCCGGTGGCGCCGGAAGCGGATGCGCTGTTCGTGTTCAGTTCCGGAACGACCGGCCTGCCCAAGGCGGTGCGGCACACGCACGCGGGCTTCGCCGCGGCGGTGCGGCACTGGCGGACCGCCCTGGAGCTCACGGCCGATGACCGAATGCAGATCATGACGCCGCCGTCGCACATCCTCGGATTGCTCAACATCGCCACCGTGCTGGACGCCGGGGGCTGGATGCGCCTACATCCGCGTTTCGATATCGACCAGATGTTGGCCCATATCCAGAATGACCGGATCACCATAGAAATGGCGGTCGCCCCCATCGCTCTGGCGATCGCCGCGCACCCGGACCTGGAAAGCTATAACCTGTCATCGCTGCGCTACATTATGTGGTGCGCGACCCCGGTGACCAAGAGCGTCGCCGACACCGTCACCGAGCGGGTCGGTGTGCGGTGGGTGTCGGCGTACGGCGCCAGTGAGTTGCCGGTGATCGCCTGTTGCCCGATCGGCGACGCGCGGTTGGACACCGTGGGCAAGCCGGTGCCCGATGTGACGGTGCGGATCGCCGAGAGCGGCGAGATCCAGGTGCGTTCGGCGTCGGCGATGGCCGGTTACCTGCCCGACGATGCCACCGCCGACGCGTTCGACGACGGTTGGTACCGCACCGGGGATATCGGCCACCTCGACCGCGACGGTTGGCTGCGGATCACCGACCGGCTCAAGGAGATGATCAAGGTTCGCGGGTTTCAGGTCGCCCCGGCAGAGGTCGAGGCCGTGCTGCACGGGCATCCGGCGGTCGCGGACTGCGCGGTCTTCGGTGTGCCCGACGACGCCGACGGCGAGGCGGTCGTCGCAGCCGTCGCCGCTGGAAAGCCGGTCACCGCAGCAGAATTGATCACACTGGTCGGTGAACGGCTGTCCCGCTACAAACGTCCCAGCCGGGTGGTCTTCGTCGATGCCATCCCGCGGTTGCCGTCGGGAAAGGTGCTGCGCCGGGTGCTGCGTGACGAGTATTGCTGACCCGCTCGAATGGCAACTTGGCGCACCCGTCGTCGCGACATGTGTGCAATATGTGGCCACTCGGTGACAGACGTCGAGCTCACCTGGGTGGGAACCGCAGCGCCCCGTCGAGACGGATGATCTCGCCGTTGAGGTAATCGTTCTCGATGATGCTCTGGGCGAGTTGGGCGTACTCGGTGGAGCGGCCCATCCGCTTCGGGAACGGGATCTGCGGCGCCCAGTACTGCTCCAACTGGTCGGCGGCCTTCCCGTAGGCGGGTGTGTTGATGGTGCCGGGGGCGATGGTGTTGACGCGAATGCCCAACGGGGACAGGTCTCGTGCGGCCACCAGTGTCATGCCGAGCACGCCACCCTTGGCCGCGGCGTAGGCGAGCTGGCCGATCTGTCCCTCGTAGCCGGCGATGGACGCGGTGTTGACGATGACACCGCGCCCGCCTTCCTGCAGGGGCTCGGTACGCGCGATCGCGGCGGCGGCCAGTCGCATCACGTTGAACACCGCCGTCAGATAGAACTTCACCGTCGTTTCGAAGCCCTCCAGTCCGTGCGGTGAACCGTCCTTGCCGACCAGCCGGCCCCCGGCCGCCGGGCCACCGTGGGTGTCCACCGAGATTCTCAGCGGGGCAAGCGCTTCGGCCTCGGCGATGGCGGCATTGACGGAGTCTTCCGAGGTGGCGTCAGTGCGCACGTATGTCACGCCCAGTTCGTCGGCGAGCTTGGGGCCCTTGTCGTCGGCGAGGTCGGCCACGACCACCTTGGCCCCTGCGGCGTGCAGCCGGCGAACGGTCGCTTCACCCAGGCCCCCTGCGCCGCCGACGACGAGCGCGGAGCTACCGGCGATGTCCAATGATTACTCCTTCTTGCGATTAGTGCTCTCAATTAGAGAGAATAACATTCTCATTCGTGTGTGAAAGGGGCCCGTGGATGCCTGAGGCCGTGATCGTTTCCGCGCCGCGTCCGCCGATTCGCATCGCGGTTGCGCCATAGAGTCGCGGGTGATGGATATCCAGGAGCTGCTGGCCGCCGCCCGCGGCGGGTCGATGCGGGCGGCGGGCCGACTACTGAGTCTGGTCGAGAGCGCGCGTCGCGACGACGTGCTGGCGGTGTTGCCCGCAGCGCCGGTGCGCACCGTCGGCATCACCGGGCCGCCGGGCGCTGGAAAGTCCACCACCGTCGCGGTTCTGGTGTCGGCCTATCGGGCTGCCGGCCTGCGGGTCGCGGTACTGGCGGTCGATCCGTCCTCCCCGTACAGCGGCGGTGCGCTGCTCGGTGACCGCATCCGGATGGCTGCCCATATCAACGACCCGGACGTGATGATCCGTTCGGTGGCCACACGCGGACATCTGGGCGGGCTCGCGGCCGCGGTCCCCGCGGCGATTCGGCTGCTGGCCGCACTGGACTATGACGTCGTCGTACTGGAGACGGTCGGGGTGGGGCAGTCCGAGATCGAGATCGCCGCCGTCGCCGACCCGACGGTGGCCATCCTCAACCCGGGCGCCGGAGATGCGATCCAGGCCGCCAAGGCGGGCCTGCTGGAGATCGCCGACATCATCGTCGTCAACAAGGCCGACCGCGACGGCGCCGACCAGACCGCCCGGGATCTGCACATCGAGACCGGGCTGCCGATCCTCAAGATCGTCGCCGCGCAGAATGCCGGTATCGAAGAGTTGGTCGCCGCCATCGACGCCCACCACCGTGCCGATACCCCCGAGCGTCGGGCGATCCGAGCCCGGCTGCAGATCCTGTCGCTGGCGCAAAGCGCGCTGCGGTCTGACGGTGGGCTGGATGGGTTGGCGGCGCAGGTGGCCTCCGGCGAGCTGGAGGTCTACGCGGCCGCCGCCCGCTTGCTGGGCAGCGCGCAGATCGACCCTGAATGAGAATATGGTTTCCGCTTTCGTGAAATGCTATTGTTCGAATTCGTCAATACATTCTTCGAGAGATAGCCGAGGAGCCTCATGCAGAAGGCGCTTGCCCCCGAGATTTCCACCTGGCCCGACGCGGCCCCACAACTCATCGGCAGCCGGTGTGGCGCGTGTTCGGCCACCACGTTTCCGCGTCAGTCCCGCTGTCCCAGGTGCAGCAAGGCCCAGATGTCGGACCTGCTGTTGCCGCGCCGCGGCACCGTCGTGGCCTGGACCACGCAGGGATTCCCGCCCGGGGCGCCGTATGCCGGACCGACCGGCAAGGACTTCGTGCCGTTCGGTGTCGGCCTGGTCCAACTCGGTGACGTGATCCGGGTCGAGGGCCGGCTCACCGAAAACGACCCCGAGAAGCTGAAATTCGGGATGGAGGTCGAGCTGATGATGGCGCCGTTCGCCACGGACGCCGACGGCGACGAGCTCGTCACCTTCTGGTTCAAGCCGGTCTAGGGAGGTTTGCGTAGATGAGCAACGATGTAGCGATCATCGGCGTCGGCATCCACCCGTTCGGCCGGTTCGACAAGACCGCGATGGAGATGGGCGCCGAAGCGATCACCAGCGCGCTGGCCGACGCGAATCTGGAGTGGAAGGACATCCAGTTCGGGTTCGGCGGCAGCTACGAGGTGTCCAACCCCGACGCGGTCACACGCCTGGTCGGCCTGACCGGTATCACCTTCACCAATGTCTTCAACGCCTGTGCCACCTCGGCCAGCGCGATCCAGCAGACCGCGGACACCATCCGGCTCGGCAAGTACGACATCGGCGTCGCGATCGGTCTGGACAAGCATCCGCGCGGCGCCTTCACCGATGATCCGGCCAAGCTCGCGTTGCCGCAGTGGTACGCCAACAACGGCCAGTTCGTGACCACCAAGTTCTTCGGGATGAAGGCCAACCACTACATCCACAAGCACGGCATCTCCGAGGAGACGCTGGCGCGGGTGGCCAACAAGAACTTCCGCAACGGTGAACTCAACCCGAATGCGTTCCGGCGCAAGGAGATCTCGGTCGATGAGATCATGGCCTCGCCGGTGCTGAACTACCCGCTGCGCCAGTACATGTTCTGCGCACCCGATGAGGGCGCGGCCGCGGTCATCATGTGCCGTGCCGATATCGCACACCGGTACACCGACACACCGGTATACGTGCGAGCCAGCGAGATCCGTACCCGCACCTTCGGCGCCTACGAGGTGCACGCCACCTCGGCACCACTGGACGAAGACCCATCGCCGACGGTGTTCGCGGCCAAGGCCGCCTACGAGGCCGCCGGTATCGGTCCCGAGGACGTCGACATCGCCCAGTTGCAGGACACCGATGCCGGGGCCGAGGTGATCCACATGGCCGAAACCGGACTGTGCGCCGACGGCGAGCAGGAGAAGATGCTGATCGAGGGGGCCACCGAGATCACCGGATCCATCCCGGTCAACACCGACGGCGGGCTGATCGCCAATGGCGAGCCCATCGGGGCTTCGGGTCTGCGGCAGATGCACGAGCTGGTGCGCCAGCTGCGCGGCGAGGCGGGGGAGCGCCAGGTCCCGGGCAACCCGCGCGTGGGGCTGGCCCAGGTCTACGGTGCCCCCGGCACCGCGTCGGCCACCATCCTTTCGCTGTAGCATGCCCGCTGCGGTAACCACGTTCTCATTGGAATAGAGTGCGGTTCATGGCTGACCAGACCCCCGAATACCGCTTCGTGACATACGAAACCCTCGACGAGGGCACCATCGCCCGGATCATGCTGAACCGCCCGGAGGCGCGCAATGCGCAGAACCGCAGCATGCTCGTCGAACTGCACGAGGCGTTCCTGCGGGCCGAGGCCGATGACACCGTGCGCGTGGTGATCCTGGGCGGGCATGGCCCGATGTTCTCCGCCGGACACGATGTGGGCTCCAAGGTGCAGATCGGTGAGTACTCGCCGGGGCCGGGCCAGCACCCGAGCTTCACGGTGAACGGCGGCACCCGCGAGGGTGCCGAGAAGCTGATGCTGCAGGAATGGCATCACTACTTCGAGAACACCCGGCGGTGGCGCAATTTGCGCAAGATCACCATCGCCTCGGTACACGGCGATGTCTATGCCGCGGCGCTGATGCTGATGTGGTCGTGCGATCTCATCGTCGCCGCCGACAACACCCGGTTCACCGATGTGGTGGGCACCCGGCTGGGCATGTGCGGCGTCGAATACTTCGCGCACCCTTGGGAGTTCGGCGCCCGCAAGACCAAGGAGCTGATGCTGACCGGAGACACCCTCTCGGTCGAGGAGGGACACGCGCTCGGCATGGTCTCCAAGATCTTTCCCGCCGACGAACTCGCGGACAAGACGGTCGAGTTCGCGCGGCGCATCGCCAAGGTACCGACGATGGCCGCGCTGCTGATCAAGGAGTCGGTGAACCAGACCCAGGACAATCAGGGCTTCTACAACTCGCTCAACGCCTGCTTCACCCTGCACCAGCTCAACCACAGCCATTGGGCGCAGGTGCACGACAACAAGTTCCCGGTCGGTTTGGCCGAGGACGGGCTACTGGACTGGCGTACCGCGGGTCCGCCCGGACCGTCGATCAAGGACCAGCCCTAGTCCCCTCTCTCTGCGATTTCGGCGTGATTGGTTGCGGCCAGCGCAACCGATCACGCCGAAATCAGTCAAGGGATTTCCCGGTGGCGGCGGCGTACCCGCTGCGGTAGCCGAACGTCATCGCCGGGCCGAGCGTGCCGCCCGCTCCGCCGTATGCCTTGCCGGTCACCCCGGCCATTGCGTTACCCGCGGCGAACAACCCAGGGATCACCTTCCCGCTGACGTGCAGGACCCGGCCGTCGCGATCGGTGCGGGGGCCGCCCTTGGTGCCCATCGCGCCGACGGCAACGGGCACCGCGTAGAACGGTGCGGTGTCCAACGGGCCCAGGGTCTGCAAGGCCGGCGACGCGGCCGACGGATCACCCCAGTATCCGTCGTATGCGCTTGCGCCACGGCCGAAGTCGGGATCGATCTCCTGTTCGACGTTGCTGTTCCAGGCTCGGACGGTCGCGGCCAGGCCGACGGGATCGACCCCGATCTTGTCGGCGAGGTCGTCGAGGGTCGGTGCCTCGTTGAACCATTCCGGCGCCGGCCCGTCGGGGTCGACACCGAGAAACCCGTATCGCTTCAGGTGTTGGGCGTCGAAGACGATCCAGGCCGGATCGTTGAGGTACCCGGCCCGGGGGTCGAGGTGATGGAAGGGGCCGGCCATCGAGTTGTATTCGCCGGCCTCGTTGAGGAATCGCTTGCCTGCGCGATTGACGATGATGCTGCGTGGTCTGGTTCGTTCCAGCCGGACGCTGCGGCTGCGCGGTTTGCCCTCGAGGGTGTCGCCGGGGATCTGCACGATCGGTACCCACCAGGCTTCCCCCATGTTGGCCAGGTCGGCGCCGTGGGCCATGGCCATCCGCAGGCCGTCGCCGGTGTTGTTCGGCGGAGAGACCGCACCGCGCATCGGCCCGCGCAGGTACGCGTCGACGAGCTGGCCATCCCATTCGAAGCCGCCGGTGGCCAGGATCACCGCACGCCGGGCGTGGACCCGGATATCCCTGCCGCCATGGTGGATTCGCACCCCGATGATGCCATCGGCCGATCCGAGAAGTTCGACGGCACGCGCTTCGGTGACCGGTGTGACGCCGCGGTCGAGAAGCCCCTTGAGCAGTCCGGCGATCAGCGCGGTGCCGGCGACACACGGGTCGGTCAGCGACTCGTCGACCGTCGCGTGGATGCGGGCCTTGGTCTCGGCGTCGATACCGACGTTGCTGAAGTCCACCGGGAACGCGGTGATTCGCCGGCCCCACTCACCGACCGTAGCCAGATCGAAGGGCGCGGCGGCCAACGACCGTCCGCCGGAGGGACGGCCGCCGGGCAGTTCGGGCTTGTAATCGGGGAATCCGTCGGCGATCTCGAAGCGCAGTTCGCTGTGTTCCTCCAGGTAGTCCAGCATCGCCGGACCGGTGCGCACGAAGGTCTCGACCAGTTCGCGGTCCATCGCGCCCAGCGACTGCGCCTCAAGGTAATCGAGGGCATCCTGCACCGGCAGGTCGGCGCCGGGCAGCCGGTCATGGGCGGGGATCCAGGTGATCCCGCCGGACACCGCCGTGGTGCCGCCGACGGTGGCGGCCTTCTCGTAGACGGCGACGTCGGCTCCGCTGGCGGCGGCGGTGAGTGCCGCAGCCAGTCCGGCCCCGCCGCTGCCGAGTACGACGACGTCGGTCTCGCTGTCCCAGTCATGCTCCGAATCGGGCACTGCCGCAGTCCTTCCTGTCAGTTGAGAATGCCGGAGAGCTGCCGGGCCGCGCGCATCACGGCGTCGCGGCCGCCGAGCACGACATCCTCGCGGTGCGAGATGAGGTTGATGCACGTGGGCGGGGACGGTGGGCGCCGCCGCACCGGCACGGCCAGGCCGTAGGTGTCGGGTTCGACCTCGCCGTGGGTGATGACCCAGCCCTGTTCCCGGGCCTGTCGCACGATCTCGCGCTCGCCGGGCCGCCGCGGCATGCTGGCCAGCAGCGCCGCACCGGCCGCGCCCCGGTCCAGTGGATGGCGGCTGCCCTCGTGGAAGGACAGCTGGTAGAAGACCAGCGTCGGCACGATCACCGCGATCGCGACCTGCTGCTCACCCTCGGCGACCAACAGCGACACCGTCGCCCCCAGATCGTCGGCGAGCGTGCGCAACGTCGGGACGCTGAGCTGTCGGACATTGTTGTCGAATGACGCGCCGAGCACGGCGAGCGCGGCCGCCGGCCGGTACTTGCCATCGGATCCCTTGGCGATGAAGCGCGCCTGAGCCAGCGTGCTGAGTAGGCGGTAGGCGATGGTGCGGTGCACCCCGACGAAGTCGGCGACCTCGGCTGCGGTGACGCCGTTGGGCGCGTTGGCCACCGCCTGTAAGGCGGACAGCCCCCTGGCCAGGGTTTGGGATCCGGCTGCCGGGCGCATCGTGCTCTCGGTGTCTGATCTCGGTGTTGACCGCGGGCCGAGTCCCTTGACAGACGTCATGGCGAGAGTGATGCTCTATAGATAGTGCACATTAGTGTTCGATATTAGCACACATGGTTGCGCAACGGTGAGAATGATATTTCCGCAAGCTGGAATCGGTGAGGAGCGCGATGGCCGTCCACGAAAGCGTCTGGAGTGATCTCCAAGGGGTGTCGTTTTCGCAGGGCTACCTCGACGCGGGCGGGGTACGCACCCGCTATCTGCACGCCGGCGATCCGTCTAGGCCGGCCTTGGTGCTGCTGCACGGCTCCGGCGGGCATGCCGAGGCCTATGTCCGAAACCTGGAAGCGCATGCCGAGCACTTCTCCACCTGGTCGATCGACATGCTCGGCCACGGCTACACCGACAAACCCGGCCACCCGCTGGAGGTCGCGCACTATGTCGAACACCTCCTCGCCGTCTTCGACGCGATCGGAGCCGACCGGGTGCACCTGTCCGGCGAATCGTTGGGCGGATGGGTGGCGGCGCGTGCGGCATCCGATCACCCCGACCGCATCGAGCGGCTGGTGCTCAATACCGCCGGCGGGTCGCAGGCCGATCCCGAGGTGATGAAACGCATCATCACGCTGTCCATGGCGGCCGCGCAGAATCCCGACTGGGATACCGTGCAGGCGCGCATCAAATGGCTGATGGCCGACAAATCCAAGGGCTACGACGATATCGTCGCCAGCCGCCAGAAGGTCTACCAGCAAGCGGGTTTCGCCGCGGCGATGAGCGACATCATGGCACTGCAGGATCCTGAGATTCGGGCCCGGAACCTGCTCGGTCCCGCCGACTACGGCGCCATCGCCGCGCCCACCCTGGTGTTGTGGACCAGTGACGACCCGACTGCGGACGTCAGCGAGGGCCGGCGCATCTCGGAGATGATCCCCGGCGCGCGCTTCGAGGTCATGCCCGGATGTGGTCACTGGCCCCAGTACGAGGACGCCAAGACCTTCGACCGGCTGCACATCGACTTCCTGCTGGGCAGGTCATGACCGCCCGCCGCACCACCGAAGAGGTCGATGTGCTCATCGTCGGCGCCGGGCCGGTCGGCCTGACGCTGGCCAACATCCTTGGCCTGCATGGTGTTCGGACCGTCATCGTGGAGGAACGCGACACCCTCATCGACTATCCGCGCGGGGTGGGACTCGATGACGAGTCGCTGCGCACCTTCCAGTCCATCGGGCTCGTCGAGCAGATACTCCCGCACACCGTGCCCAACCAGATCCTGCGCTTCTTCGACGGAAAGCGGCGCCTGCTCGCCGAGATGGCACCGCCGGACGCCCGCTTCGGCTGGCCCAAGCGCAACGGGTTCGTGCAACCTCTCGTCGACGCCGAATTGCTGCGCGGGCTGGACCGTTTCGCACATGTCGAGGTGCGCTGGGGCACCCGGATGCAGCACTGCGTACCCGCCGACGACGGAGTCACCGCCGACCTGCTGGCCTCCGGTGACCTGGTTCGGGTGCGTGCACAGTACATTGTCGGCTGCGACGGCGGACGCAGCACCACCCGTCGCCTGATGGGAGTCACGTTCGAGGGCACCACTTCGGCGACCCGCTGGCTGGTTGTCGATCTCGCGTCCGACCCGCTCGGGCACCCCAACAGCGAGGTCGGTGCCGACCCGCGCCGGCCCTACGCCTCCATCTCGATCGCACACGGAATCCGGCGCTTCGAGTTCATGATTCACGCCGACGAGACCGACGAACAGGTGGAGCAACCGGAGTTCATCGCACGCATGCTGGCGCCGTTCGTGCCGCACCCCGACCGGGTCCAGATCATCCGGCACCGCGTCTACACCCATCACTCGCGCATCGCCGGCGCCTTCCGGAAGGGCCGCATGCTGCTCGGCGGGGACGCCGCCCACCTGATGCCGGTGTGGCAGGGCCAGGGCTACAACAGCGGAATCCGGGACGCGGCGAACCTCGGCTGGAAGCTCGCCGCGGTGGTCAACGGGGAGGCCGCCGACGGTCTGCTGGACAGCTATGATGCCGAACGCCGCAAGCACGCACGGGCCATGATCGACCTGTCCACCCTGGTGGGCCGGGTCATCTCACCGACCAACCCGCGGGTGGCCACGCTGCGGGACACGGTGATCCGCGCAGCGTCGGTGGTACCGACGCTGAAGCGTTACATCCTGGAGATGCGGTTCAAACCCATGCCGCGCTATGACACCGGCGCGGTGGTGCACACCGAATCCGCCTCGGCGATACCGCCCGCGGGCACGCTGTTCATCCAGCCGAACGTGGACACCCGAGACACCCCGAACACCCTGCTCGACGAGGTGCTCGGCACCGGGTTCGCGGTGCTGGCCTGGAACAACAATCCCCGAACCCTACTCGGAGACAACACCTTTGCACGCTGGAAAGACCTGGGCGCCAAGCTCGTCGAGGCCCGGCCCAACACCCAGCTGCACTGGACCGGACATGACGACCCCGATGTCACCGTCGTCGGCGACCGCACCGGCGCGCTGAAGAAGTTCTTCGACGCCCACACCGAATCGGTGCTGTTCATCCGGCCCGACCGGTGCATCGCGGCGGCCTGTCTGGCGCAGTTGTCCGACGAGACCAGCGCCACGCTCTTCGACGTTCTCTGCTTGACGACGGGAGGTGAAAGCCGTGTCCCACGTCGCCCTGTGCTGCATGTCGCACAGCCCCCTGCTTAACCTGCCCGGGCCGTCGGCGGAACTGCTGGAGGATATCGATACCCAGCTGGCGGCGGCGCGGGCGTTCGTCGCGGATTTCGATCCGGAACTCGTCGTCATCTTCTCCCCGGACCACTACAACGGGTTCTTCTACCGGCTGATGCCGCCGTTCTGTATCGGCAGCGCCGCCAACGGTGTCGGTGACTACGGTAGCTACTCCGGGCCGCTCGACGTACCGGCCCGGCTCGCCGAGGAAATGGCCGCGGCCGCCTGGGAACACGGGGTCGACGTGGCGCTGTCGGCGGCCATGGACGTCGACCACGGCACCGTGCAGCCGCTGGAGGCGCTATTCGGCGACGCGGGCTCACGCCCGGTCATCCCGGTGTTCGTCAACTCGGTGGCCACCCCGCTGGGCCCGCTGCGACGCGCCAGGGCGCTCGGCACGGCGATCGGCGAGTATCTGCACGCCGTCGATCGACGGGTGCTTGTCATCGGCTCCGGGGGGCTGTCCCACGATCCGCCGGTCCCGACGCTCGCGACGGCACCGCCGGCCGCGCTGGCCCGGATCGTCGGTGGGGCGCCGATGACACCGGAAGCCCGGTCGGCCCGCCAGGACGCGGTGATCGCCGCCGCGCACGATTTCGCCCACGGGCGGAGCCCGCTGCAGCCGCTGAACCCGGACTGGGACCGGGCGCTGCTGGACCTGATCGACACCAACCGGCTGGCCGAGGTGGACGGCTGGAACAACGAGTGGATCGCGCGCGAGGCCGGAAATTCGGCACACGAGATCCGTACCTGGGTGGCGGCATTCGCCGCACTGGCCGCCCAGGGTCCCTACCAGACCCGGCAGCGCTACTACCGCGCTGCCCCCGAGCTGATCGCGGGATTCGCGATCCGGACGGCGGTACCGCAGTGAGCACCCAGTTCGACCACACCGTCGATGTTCTCGTCATCGGCTCCGGAGGCGGCGGTATGACGGCCGCACTGAAGGCCGATGCGGCCGGGCTGTCCACCCTCGTCGTGGAGAAGTCGGCCAAGTTCGGCGGCTCCACCGCATTGTCCGGCGGTGGAATCTGGGTGCCGGGGGCGCCGGCACAACGACGCGCCGGCTACATCCCCGACCCCGACGGCGTCTTCGAGTATCTCAAGACCATCACCGGTGGGCTCGTCAGCGACGCCAGGCTGCGCACCTATGTCGATACCGCTCCCGAGATGATGGACTTCCTGGAGAGCTACAGCGACTGGTTCGAATTCGTCTGGAAGCCCGGGTACGCCGACTACTACCCGGAGTTGCCCGGTGGATCAGAGCGGGGTAGCACCATCAACGTCCCCGAGATCGACCTGCGCAAGTTGGGCGCCGAAGAGCAGAACCTGCTGGCGCCGCTGGCCCTCGCGCCGAAGGGCATCTGGTTCGCCCCCAAGGACCTACGGCTGTTCTACCAGGTGCGGCAGAACTGGCGGGGCAAGGCGGTCCTGGTGAAACTGATCTGGCGGATGTTCCGGGCCCGGGTCTTCGGGGACCGGATGGCCGCCATCGGGCAGTCGTTGATGGCCCGGATGCGGCTGGCCCTGCAGCAGCACGATATCCCGCTGTGGTTGTCGGCACCGATGACCGAACTCATCACCGATGTCGACGGGCGGGTGGTCGGTGCCGTCGTCGAGCGCGGCGGCGAGCCGCTGCGGATCGCCGCCCGCGGAGGCGTGGTGCTGGCCACCGGTGGTTTCGACCACGATATGCAGTGGCGTCGCCGGTATCTTCCGTTGCTCGAAAAGGATTGGAGCTTCGGCAATCCCGCCGCCACCGGGGACGGTATCCGGGCGGGGGAGAAGGTCGGTGCCGCCACCGATCTGCTGGACGAGGCCTGGTGGTTTCCCGCGATGTGCTGGCCGGACGGCCGGCTGCAGTTCATGTTGAACGAGCGGATGATGCCCGCCCAGTTCGTGGTCAACGGCGCGGGTAAGCGCTTCATCAACGAGGCGGCGCCCTATATGGACTTCGCGCACGCAATGATCGAGGGGCAGCAGGGCGGCATCGAGCACATCCCGTGCTGGCTGGTCACCGATATCGGATCGTTTCATCGCTATGTGGTGGGCGGTCATCTCCCGATCCCGAAGGTTCCGTTCGCTCCGGTGCCCACCGGGCGCAAAATCCCGCAGGCATGGCTGGATTCGGGCATCGTGGCGGCGGCGTCCAGTTTCGAGGAACTGGCCGCCAAGATCGGTGTGCCGCCGATCGAATTGCGGACCACTGCGGACCGATTCAACGCTCTGGCCCGGCGCGGGCACGATGACGACTTCAACCGCGGTGACAGTGCGTATGACAACTACTACGGCGACCCGACGCTGTCCAACCCCAATCTGGCGCCCCTGGGCAAGCCGCCGTACCTGGCCTTTCAAATCATTCTCGGCGATCTCGGCACCTCCGGCGGCCTGCTGACCGACGAGCACGCCAGGGTGCTGCGCGAGGACGGCAGCGTCATCGCCGGCCTGTACGCCACCGGCAACACCTCGGCGGCGGTGATGGGCCGCAGCTACGCCGGTGCCGGCGCCACCATCGGACCCGCCATGACGTTCGGTTACGTCGCGGCACAACACATTTCTGAGAACTCCCATAGAGAGGTAACCGCATGAAGATCTCGCTGTTCTACGAATTCCCGCTGCCTCGGCCGTGGTCCGAGGGGGACGAGCACCAGCTGTTCCAGCACGGTCTGGACGAGGTCGAGGCGGCCGACAAGGCGGGGTTCTCCACGGTGTGGCTGACCGAACACCACTTCCTTGAGGAGTACTGCCACTCGACCGCGCCAGAGATGTTCCTGGCTGCGGCAAGTCAACGCACCAAGGACATCCGGTTGGGTTTCGGCGTGATGCACCTGCCGCCGCCGATCAATCACCCGGCACGCATCGCGGAGCGGGTCGCCACCCTGGATCATCTGTCCAACGGCCGGGTGGAATTCGGCACCGGTGAGGGTTCCTCGGTCGCCGAGCTCGGCGGCTTCGATATCGATCCGGCCGACAAACGCACGATGTGGGAGGAGGCCCTGGAGGTCTCCATCCGCTGTATGACCGAAGCGCCGTTCACCGGTTTCAAGGGCGAACACGTCGAGATGCCGGCCCGCAATGTCATCCCCAAGCCGCTGCAGTCACCGCACCCGCCGGTCTGGGTGGCCTGTACCCGCCCGTCCTCGGTGCAGATGGCCGCCCAGAAGGCGATCGGCGCACTGAGTTTTGCCTACACCGGTCCCGAGGCGCTCAAGGACCGGGTCGAGGGCTACTACCAGGAGTTCGAGGAGGCCGGCGCCCCGGTCACTCCGGCGATCAACCCGAATATCCTGGCCATCGGCGGCGATCTGTCGATGATGGTGGCCAAGACCGATGACGAGGCACTCAAGCGGCTCGGCACCGGCGGTGGTTTCTTCTCGTTCGGCATCATGCACTACTACCTGACCGGTATGCACACCCCCGGCCGGACCGGGGTGTGGGACCTCTACCAGGACGCGGTCAAGGAGGATCCGACGCTGGCCTACGGTCCGGGCCGCGGCGCCATCGGATCCCCGGAGACGGTGCGTGAGTTCCTGCGCGGTTACGAGGCCAGCGGTGTCGACGAGATCATCCTGCTGCTCAACCCGCGCAGCCACGAGGGCACCATGGAGTCCATCGAAATCATGGGCAAGGAGATCCTGCCGGAGTTCATCGATCGGGATGCGAAGGCGGTGGCGGACAAGGCCAAGCGGCTGGCCCCGGTCATCGAGAAGGTGGAGGGCCGCCGGCAGCCGTCGAACGCACCGATGTTCGACGAGACGTACTCCTTCGGTGGTCTGCCCACCGGCCGCGGTGGCAAGTTCACCGCCGGTGAGATCCCCGAGGCCATGGCCGAGATCAACGAGGGCCGGGTCAAGGCCGCCCAACTGGAGAAGGAACAGCGCAAGGCCGGCAATTGACCATGGGCGGGGAGCGCTGGCGGTATGACGGACGCCGCGTGGTGGTGACGGGGTGCGCGTCGGGTATCGGCGCGCAGCTGGCCACTCAACTGGCCGACCTGGGTGCGCACGTCACCGGACTCGATCTGCGCAGGCCGCCAACCGAGCCCGCGGCGTTCGTCGAGGTGGACTTCGCGGACGCCGCGTCGATCGACGCCGCGGTGGCCGCTATCGACGGTCCGGTGCACGCGCTGTTCAATGTCGCCGGGGTGTCCTCGGGAATCGGCAACCCGCTGCTGGTGGTGACCGTCAACTTCCTCGGCATGCGGCACTTCACCGAGGCTTTGTTGCCGCGGATGCCTGCCGGGTCCGCGATCGCCAATGTGTCCTCGCTGGCGGCGGCCGACTACCTTGCGAACACGGCCGTTACGGCGGGTCTCTTGGCGACACGCTCGATGGCCGAGGGCATCTCGTGGTGTGCGGCGAACCCGGACGCGCTGGCCGACGGCGGCTACCGGTTGTCGAAGGAGGCCATCATCCTCTACGGCATGCGGCGTGCGCTCGATCTTGGTGAACGCGGTATCCGGATCAACTGCACCGGCCCGGGCGTCACCGAGACACCCATTCTGGACCAGTTGAAGTCGGCGTACGGTGAGCACTACCTCGACGCGTTTCCCACCCTGCTCGGACATGTCTGCCGGCCCGACGAACAGGCGTCGGCACTGGCGTTCCTGAACAGCCCCGCGGCCAGTTACATATCGGGACAGGTGATCTGGGTGGATGGCGGCAGCATCGCCGGTAGGATCGCCGCGACACTGCCGGCGGAGACGGCACCGTCAACACTGGAGGTATCCGAATAGTGGCCACCATGAAAGATTTTCGCCGCGTCGCCGACGATGTGCGCAACTGGGGGCGCTGGGGTGACGACGACGAACTCGGCACCTTGAACTTCATCACCGCCGACAAGGTGGCCGAGGCGGCCGCGACCGTGAAGAAGGGCGCCGTCATCTCCCTGGGCGGTGACTTCGGCTCGAACGGCCCGCAGGGTGCCTTCAAGTTCCGGCAGAACCCGGTGCACGTGATGACCGTGGACGGCGGTGATGCCGAAACCCTGGTGAAGTATGCACCCGACTGGGCACGTAATTCCGTGGCGCAAGACCTCAGCGCGTTCTTCGTCGACAACATCTTCCGGTTCAACGACGATATGATCACCATGCCGCTGCAGGCCGCCACTCAGTGGGATGCGCTGTCGCACGTCTACTACGAGGACAAGCTGTACAACGGTTTTCCGGCCGATTCGGTGACCAGCTTCGGGGCGTATCACTGCGGTATCGACAAGGTCGACGTCAAGGGCATCACCTCGCGCGGGGTGCTGCTGGATGTGGTGGCCCACCGTGGGGCCGAGGTTTTCTGCGAACCGGGCCAACCGATCTCACCTACTGAACTCGACGATATCGCCGCAAAGCAGGGTGTCGAGATCCGCCGTGGCGACGTGGTGGTGGTACACACCGGGTGGTGGACGCGGTTCCCGTCCAGCGGTGACGGGCAGGAGGCCGGCTCGGGCCTGGACTGGACGTGCGCCTCGTGGCTGCACGATCACGAGGTGGCGGCGGTGGCCGCCGACAATCTGATGGTGGAGGATCCCGATCCCGAGAACGGCGTGGAGGGCACCTTCCTGCCGATGCACATGCTGTGCCTGCGCGATATGGGCCTGATGCTCGGCGAGTACTGGGATCTGGGTGCTCTGGCGGCGGACTGCGCGGCCGACGGCGTCTACGAATTCCAGCTGATTGCACCGCCGCTCAAGGTTGTCGGCGCCGTCGGTGCCCCCGTCAGCCCGATCGCGATCAAATGAGCTTTGCCCGCAGGACCATCCTCGTCGACGGACTGACCACCAGCTATCTGGAGGCCGGCACCGGCGATCCCGTCGTGCTGCTGCACGGCGGCGAGTTCGGCGGCTGCGCCGAGATCGCCTGGGAGCGCACCATCGCCGCGCTCGCCGAGCACTACCGGGTGCTCGCGCCGGACATGCTGGGGTTCGGCGAGTCCGCGAAGGTCATCGATTTCACCGATGGGCGCGGCATGCGGATCCGGCACATCGCCCGGTTCTGTGCCCTGCTCGGGGTGGACTCGGCACATTTCGCGGGCAACTCGATGGGCGCGATCAACCTGCTCGTCGATGCCACCTCCGCGCATCCGGTGTTGCCGGTGCGCTCACTGGTGGCCATCTGCGGAGGTGGGGATATCCAGCGCAATGAGCACGTCGCCGCCTTGTACGACTACAACGCCACCGTCGACGGGATGCGCGCCATCGTCGCGGCCCTGTTCGCCGACCCGGCTTACGCCGGCGACGACGACTATGTGCAACGGCGCTATGAGTCCAGCATCGCGCCCGGAGCGTGGGAGTCCTTGGCGGCGGCACGGTTCCGCCGTCCCGGTCTGGCGGCGCCGCCGACACCGTCGAGTGTGCGCGCCTACGAACGGATCGCCGTGCCGGTGCTGGTAATCGAGGGCGGGGCCGACAAGCTGCTGCCCGCGGGCTGGGCGGCGCGGATCGCCGGGCAGATACCCGACGGGCGCGCGGCGGTGGTGCCGAATGCCGGCCACTGCCCGCACATCGAGTCGCCCGATGAGGTCAACGACCTGCTGTTGGACTTTCTGAAAGGAGTGTCATGAGTGACGAACTGGCGGGCAAGGTCGCCGTGGTCACCGGCGGCTCCTGCGGGCTCGGCGAAGGCCTGGTGCGGCGGTTCGTCGCCGAGGGCGCGCAGGTCGTTTTCGGCGACGTGGATACCGAACGCGGTCAGGCGGTGGCCGAGGAGTTGGGCGCGGCGGCACTGTTTCGCACGGCAGATGTCACCGAAATGGCGCAGGTGGCCGCATTGGTGGACACCGCCGTCAGCGCGTTCGGCGGTCTGCACGTGATGGTCAACAACGCCGGAATCTCGGGCACCATGCACCGTCGCTTCCTCGACGACGACCTCGCCGATTTTGACGCCGTGTTGCGGATCAACCTGCGCGCGGTGATGGCGGGCACCCGGGACGCCGCCCGCCATATGGCCGAGCACGGCGGCGGGTCGATCATCAACCTGACCTCGATCGGCGGCATCCAGGCCGGTGCGGGTGTGCAGACCTACCGGGCGTCCAAGGCCGCCGTCATCCAGTTCACCAAGTCTGCTGCGATCGAGTTGGCGCACCACGAGGTCCGGGTGAACGCGATCGCCCCGGGCAACATCCGCACTTCGATCGTGCGCAAGAGTGCCGCAGGTGAGGATCGGGAACGTCTGGAGCAGTTCGAGGCCAAGATTCGCGTCCAGATGCGCGATGACCGGCCGCTCAAACGTGAGGGCACCGTCGACGATGTCGCCGAGGCGGCATTGTATTTCGCGACCGACAGGTCACGGTATGTCACCGGGACGATCCTGCCCATCGACGGCGGGACCGTGGCTGGAAAGGTGATCGTGCGCAAATCCTGATCCCGCGAGCGTGCGTGATGTGCGGCCTCGGTGCGGCGTGTCGTCCGCAAACACGCACGCTCGCCGAGAAGGGACGGTCTTTCGTTTAAATCAATTGCTTGACTTAATTACAGAACGGGCGTTGACTGTAACGGTGACGGCAGCCAGAACCCTGCGGACCGAGCGGGCGAGCACCACCCGCGAGGCCATCCTGACCGCGGCCGAACGGCTCTACGCAGAACACGGCGTGTTCGCCGTATCGAACCGTCAGGTCAGCGAGGCGGCGGGGCAGGGGAACAACGCCGCGGTGGGCTATCACTTCGGCACCAAGACCGATCTGGTGCGTGCCATCGAGCAACGCCACCGTGTGCCTATCGAGGAGATCCGCCAGCGGTTCGTTGCCGACACCGACGAGAGCACCGGCCTGCGGGGGTGGGTGACCTGTTTGGTGCGCCCGCTCACCGATCACCTCGACGCGTTGGGCAACCCCACCTGGTATGCGCGTTTCGCCGCGCAGGCGATGGCCGATCCGGCCTACCACCCCATCGTGGTCAAGGACGCGCTGAGTTCTGCGTCGCTGGTGCAGGTCATCGACGGGATCAACCGGTGCCTGCCCGACCTGCCCGTCATCGTGCGCTACGAACGCAACATCATGGCCCGAAACCTGTTGATGCACAGCTGCGCCGACCGTGAACGGGCACTGACCGCGGGTTCCACCGCGGCGGGCCGGACCTGGCGCGCGGCCGGTGCCGGGCTGATCGACGCGATCGTCGGACTTTGGCTGGCGCCGGTGACGGGCGATCCGGCATGAAAATCACTGTGGATCAAGACAAATGTGTGTCATCCGGCCAGTGCGTACTGAACGCCATGGCGGTGTTCGATCAGCGTGACGAGGACGGGGTCGTCGAACTGCTCGACCCCGAGCCCGGCCCGGACCAGCATGACAATGCCCGCGCCGCCG
Organism: Mycobacterium sp. MBM; assembly: GCA_021648845.1. Taxonomy (GTDB): domain Bacteria; phylum Actinomycetota; class Actinomycetes; order Mycobacteriales; family Mycobacteriaceae; genus Mycobacterium. Next base: position 41,170 of record JAKJHY010000019.1, read on the forward strand.
CGGCGGCCTGCCCAGCCCTAGCCATCGACATCCGAGACTGAGGACCCATGTCTGACACGCTGACCGAAACCGACATCCCGGAATACCCGATGGAGCGGGAGGCGTCCTGCCCGTTCGCGCCACCCCGGCAGATGCTCGACAATCCCAAAGGGCTGTCTCGGGTGCGAATCTGGAACGGCGACACGCCATGGTTGATCACCGGGCACGAAGAGGCGAAGGCATTGTTCGCCGATGCGCGGATCAGCGTCGACGACCGCCGCGAAGGGTTTCCGCACTGGAACGAGCACATGCTGGCCACGGTGGACAAACGCCCGCGTTCGGTGTTCACCGCCGACGCCGAGGAGCACACCCGCTTCCGGCGGATGCTGTCCAAGCCGTTCACCTTCCGCCGCGTCGAGGGTCTGCGCCCGGTCATCCAGAAGATCACCGACGACTGCATCGACGAGATTCTGGCCGGGCCACAGCCCGCCGATATCGTCGACACGCTGGCGCTGCCGGTGCCGACGGTGGTGATCAGCGAAATGCTCGGTGTTCCTTACGAAGACCACGAGTTCTTCCAGGAGCACGCCAATGCTGGGCTGGCTCGTTACGCCGCCGCGGACGCCATGCAGAAGGGTGCGATGAGCCTGCACCAATACCTGATCAACCTGATCGAGAAGAAGCAGACGGACCCGGCCGAGGACGCGGTGTCCGACCTGGCGGAGCGGGTGAACGCCGGCGAGATCAGCGTCAAGGAGGCCGCGCAGCTGGGCACCGGCCTGCTGATCGCCGGCCACGAGACCACCGCCAATGTGATCGGTATCGGTGTACTGGCGCTGCTGCAGAACCCCGAGCAGGCCGACTTCCTGCGCAACGCCGAGGACCCCAAGGTGATAGCCAACGCCGTCGAGGAACTGATGCGCTACCTGTCGATCATCCAGAACGGACAGCGCCGCGTCGCCATCGACGATATCGAGATCGGCGGTGAGACCATCAGGGCCGGTGAGGGTGTGATCATCGACCTCGCACCGGCCAACTGGGATCCGAAGGCCTACCCCGAGCCTGACCGACTCGACCTCAGCCGCAACGCCAGCCAGCAACTCGGCTTCGGTTACGGCCGGCACCAATGCGTCGGCCAGCAGCTCGCGCGCGCCGAACTGCAGATCGTCTTCCACACCCTACTGCGCCGCATACCGACCATGCGCCTGGCGATCCCGTTCGACCAGGTGCCGTTCAAGCACGACCGTCTCGCCTATGGCGTCTACGAACTTCCGGTGACCTGGTAGCCCGCCAGAACCACCTCAGAACCCACCGCCCTGCCCGATCGGAGCCATCGAATGTCCACAGCCACAGCCCTGTATCCGCCGGAAGGATTCGGCGCGCCCAAGGACCGACGCGGCCACGCCTCGGAGGGCGGCCTGAGTGGCCTTCCCCAGGGCACCGAGATCTTCTCGGCCGACAACCACATCTCCGTCGCCGACGACATCTTCTACGAACGTTTCCCCGAAGAACTCAAGGGTGCCGCACCGCGGATCTGGTACGAGGACGGCGCCTACATGGTCGGTATGAAGGGCAAGGCCTGGACCGGCGGCGACTTCGGCCGGGTACTCATGCAGTACGACGACCTCGCCGGCGCCGCGTCGAACAACATCGAGGCCCGCATCCGCGAGCTCAAGGAAGACGGTATCGACAAGGAACTGGCGTTCCCGAATGCGGTGCTGGCCCTCTTCCACTACCCGGACAAGGCACTGCGCGAGCGCGTGTTCCGGATCTACAACGAGCACATCGCCGACCTGCAGGAGCGCTCCAACGGGCACTTCTATGGGGTAGGACTGATCAACTGGTGGGATCCCCACGGGGCCCGGAGCACACTGGCCGAATTGAAGGCGCTGGGGCTCAAGACATTTCTGCTCCCGCTGAACCCCGGCAAGGACGACGACGGCAACATCTACGATTATGGCGGTGCCACACTGGACGCGGTGTGGGACGAGATCGAAGACGCCGGGCTGCCGGTCAGCCACCATATCGGCGAAACCCCGCCCAAGACCCCGTGCGAGAACAACAGCGTCGTCGTTGGCATGATGGTCAACGTCGACTCGTTCCGCGAGCAGTTCGCCAAGTACCTCTTCTCCGGCATTCTCGACCGCCATCCCCGCCTCAAGATCGGCTGGTTCGAGGGCGGTATCGCCTGGGTGCCGACGGCGCTGCAGGACGGCGAACACATGCTGGCGTCCTATCGGCACATGTTCAATCACGAACTGCAGCACGATATTCGGCACTACTGGGACCACCACATGAGCGCCTCGTTCATGGTGGACCCACTGGGTCTGCGGCTCATCGACGAGATCGGTGTGGACAACGTGATGTGGTCCAGCGACTATCCACACAACGAGTCCACGTTCGGGTACTCGGAGAAATCGCTGGCCACGGTCGTGGATGCGGTCGGTCCCGAGGCCGCCACCAAGATCGTCTCGACCAACATCCAGAAATTCCTGGGACTGTCATGACGGCAGCAACGCGCGCCGGGGTGACCCAGATCGCCCGGACGGGTTGCAGCTGGCTGGACATCCCGACCGAGCCGGACATGGACCGGTTGCGTCGGGAGGTCTCGGCGCGGTTGCAGGCCGCGATGGCCGACCAGGGCGTCGATGCGCTGGTGTTGCTGGGCAACAGCAATGTCATGTACGCCACCGGAATCAGCTGGCCGCTGGCGGATGCCGGCTTGTCCCATATCGAGCGTCCGGTGGCGGTCGTGGTGGCCGGTGACGAGCACCCGCATCTGTTCCTGCCGTTCCGGGAAGGGGCCGTGAGCGAGTCGGGGCTGCCCGAGGATCACCGCAACGGACCGGTCTATCTGGAATTCGACGAGGGCGTCGAAGAATTCGCGAGGATCCTGAGCGGCCTGTTGCCGGCCGGTGCGAGGGTTGCGGTCGACGAGCTGACCGGCGCGATGCGTCGGGCCGGCCGAGCCCTGTTCCCCACCGAACCGGTGGATGCGGGGCCCGTGATCGGCGCGGCGAAACTGGTCAAGACCATCGACCAGATCTCGTGCATCCGACGGGCCTGCCAGATCACCGAACAGGCCATTGCCGGGATTCAGAGGTCGTTGGCGCCTGGGGTGCGACAGATCGACCTGTCCGCCGAATTCGTGCGGCGAACCTTCGAACTCGGCGCCACCACCAACATGTTCGATTCCATCTGGCAGGTGATGCCGACATCGAAGGCCGCGGGAACGTGGACCACCACCGGCGATCTGGCGTTGCCGCTGCTGACCACCGAGCGTGAGGTCGCCCGCGGCGATGTGTTGTGGACCGATGTGTCCATCGCCTACCGCGGATACTGCTCCGATCACGGCCGCACCTGGATCGTCGGTGCGGATCCGACCGCCGCCCAACAGGCGCAGTTCGACAGGTGGCGCACCATCGTCGACGCCGTGCTTGCCGTGACCAAGGCGGGCGCGAGCTGCGGTGACCTCGGGCGCGCGGCGACAGCGGCCGCCGGCGGCGAGAAACCATGGCTGCCGCATTTCTATCTGGGTCACGGTATCGGCACCAGTGCCGCCGAGATGCCGATGATCGGTACCGATCTCGGTCAGGAGTGGGACGACAGCTTCGTGTTCCCCGCCGGCATGCTGTTGGTGTTCGAGCCGGTGGTCTGGGAGGACGGCACCGGTGGCTACCGCGGTGAGGAGATCGTGGTGGTCACCGACGACGGCTGGATGCCGCTGACCGAATATCCCTACGATCCCTACGAGGTGTCCGGTGGGAACTGAGATCGAGGCCGACGGCCTGGCGTTGCGCATCAGCCGCCGCGAGCGCGCCGTCGCGCAGATGGCGGCACACGACCTCGACATCCTGGTGCTGGGCCGGCAGGCCAACGTGCGCTATATCTCCGGTGCGCCACAGCTGTGGGTGGTGGGAACCCGGCCCTTCGGGCCGATCTGCTCCTACGTCCGCGCCACCGGTGAGATCCACCTGAACAGCACCTGGGATGAGGGCATCCCCGAAGAGATTCCGCACGAGAATCTGTACGGGTTCGCCTGGAACCCGATGACCCTGGTCGCCATCATGTCGAAAATGAAGGGTGCCGACACCGCACGGCGGGTCGGAACCGATGCGCTGACACCGATGTTCGCCCAACTGCTGCCGATGGTCTTCCCCAACGCCGAACTGGTCGATGCCGAGCCCGCGATGCGGGCCGCCAGGCGGGTCAAGACCACCGAGGAGATCACGGCCCTGCGTCGGGCGCTGATCGTCGCCGAGGAGGGGCTGGCCAAGGGGGCGGCCGAGCTGACGCCCGGCACGACCGAGCAGCATCTCGCCGGGGTGATCCTGGAGGCCGAGGCCGCCGGTGGTGTCAGCACCCCGGCGACCCAGGACGCCGCCTGGGTGACCTCCACCGAGCACCCGTGGCGCCGCGACCGCGGCGACGGTACGGTGCGTGCCGGCGACCTGGTGGCGCTGTCGGCCGGGGTATTGGCCGACGGGTACGTCGCGGAGGTGGCACGCACGTTCTACATCGGCGAACCGACCGACGCGGTCCGGTCGTTGTTCCGACGCCGAGACGACTTGTGGGACAGGCTGATCGACGCCTGCCAGCCCGGTAAACCGGCCGGCGCCTTGCTAGACGCCTACGCACAGGCGGGCGAGCCGCTACCGGCGATGCCGGTGGCGCACGGCCTCGGCCTCGGATTCGACCCGCCGGTGGTGTCACCGGCGCTGCGCGCCACCGCCGAACGCGACGTGCTGGCCGAGGGCAACGTGCTGGCCGTGACCGGCTACGTCTGGGAACCCGACGTGGGCGCGGTGTTCACCCGTGACGCCGTGGTGATCGGCGCGGACGGCCCCACGGTGCTAACCCAGATGAGCAAAGGAGTGTGGTGATGGCCGATCGGCCCACCCCGGAGGAGATCATCCGCTACGAGAAGGACCGTGGGACCAAAATCGCGACCATCACGTTCGACCGGCCGGAGTTTCTCAACGCCCCGACCTCGATGGCCCGGCTGCGCTACGCCGACATTCTGCGTGCGGCCAACACCGACAACGACGTGAAGGTGGTGATCATCCGGGGTGTGGGAGACAACCTCGGCAGCGGAGCGGATCTGCCGGAGTTCATGGAGGGCAACGACAATCCGGCCGCCCGGCTGGCCGAACTTCGGCTGGAGGATGACGGTGTCGGCGAGGTCAGCTATCCGCCCAAGGGGACCTTCCGCAACGGGGCCACCATCAGTTCGTGGTACGCCAACTCGCAGGCCGGCAATCGCGCGCTGCAGGACTTCAAGAAGATCAGCATCGTCGAGGCCAAGGGCTACTGCTACGGCTGGCATTTCTACCAGTGTGCGGATGCCGACCTGGTGATCTCCAGCGACGACGCACTGTTCGGGCACCCGTCGTTCCGCTACCACGGCTGGGGGCCGCGGATGTGGACCTGGGTGCAGATGATGGGTCTGCGCAAGTTCCAGGAGATGGTCTTCACCGGGCGCCCCTTCACCGCCGCCGAGATGTACGACTGCAACTTCCTGAACAAGGTGGTGGCCCGCGATCAGCTGGAGGACGAGACACAGAAGTACGCACAGGCGTGCGCCCGGAACCGGCCGGTGGACACCGTGTTTCAGCAGAAGATGTTCTTCGAGATCTTCAAACAGCACCAGGGCGAGTACATGGGCAGCTTGTTGAGCGCCTTCTTCGAGTCGATGGGCAACGGGGTGGCCAACGACAGCGAGGACGACCTGGACATGGTCGAGTCCGTCGACTCGGGTCTGTCGGCGGCGGTCAACGACAACGACAGCAAGTTCCCGCCGGACTTCCGGCTGTCCAAGAAGAACCGGAACAAGCCCGAGTAGACATGAGCGCACCACTTTCCGGCTACACCGTCGTGGACCTGTCCAGCGGTATCGCCGGCGCCTACTGCACCAGGATCCTGGCCGACGGCGGTGCCGACGTCATCAAGGCGGAATCGCCCCAGGGAGACCCATTGCGGCGGTGGTCGGCCTCCGGTACCGGGATCGCGCCGGGGGACAGTGGCGCGTTGTTCAAGTTCCTGGCCGGCGGTAAGCGCAGCGTGGTCGCTGGCCAGGACGACCTGGAGCGGCTGTTGGGCTCGGCGGATGCCGTGGTGTGGTCCGCGGGATCTGCTGTCGCCGAGCGCATCTCACCGCAGGAACTGCACCGCCGCCACCCTCATCTGATCGTCACCGCGATCACCCCGTTCGGGCTGGACGGTCCGTGGCATGACCGGGCGGCCACCGAGTTCACCCTACAGGCCTGGTCCGGCGGTGCGATCGGGATCGGTCGCGGGTCCCAGGACCGGGCGCCCGCGCACGTCGGGGGGCAGGTGGGGGAGTGGGTGACCGGTGCCTACGCCGCGGCGATGACCCAGGCGTTCCGGGTCCGCGCCCTGCGCGACGGTTACGGCGAGCTGATCGACCTGTCGGCGTTGGAAACCCAGATCCTTTGTTTGACCTACTATCCGGTTACTTATTTCGAGATGCTCGGGCGTCCGTGGCGCACCGAGCGGCGGCCCACCGTGCCCGGGGTCGCCGAGGCCGCGGACGGCCTGGTGGCGCTGGGATGTGGTACGGCCCAGCAATGGCACGATCTGTGCGCCATGTCCGGGCACGACGAGTGGATCGACGAGGACACCACCCTGGCCATCACCGAGCAGGCCAACCTACACGCCGAAGAACTGTATGCCTGGCTGCGTGAGCAGAATGTCGACGATATCCGCGACCTCGCGTCGGCCTTCCGCATTCCGAACTCGCCGGTCGGCAACGGTGAGAATGTCACGGCGATGGACCATTTCGTCGAACGGGCAGCATTTGTCGACAACCCGCACGGCTTCGTCCAGCCGGCACACCCTTACCGGATCGGTGGCGTGCGGCTGCGCCCGCCCAGTCCCGCCCCGGTGCTGGGTGCGCATACCGCCGAGGTGGCCGCCGGGACCCGGGTACCGCGTACCGCCCCGATGGGCCCGCCCGACCGCGATCGGCTGCCGTTCAGCGGGCTGCGCATCCTGGACATGACCACCTTCTGGGCCGGCCCGTCGTGCACTCATATCTTGGGCATGCTCGGCGCCGAGGTGATCCACCTCGAATCGACCGGCCGTCCCGACGGCACCCGGCTGATCGCCGGTATCCCGGCCAGTGAGGAACTGTGGTGGGAGCGCTCGCCCATCTTCTCCGCACTCAACACCAACAAGTTGGGCCTGACGCTCGATTTCCAGACCGAGCAGGGCCGCGATCTGCTACGCCGCCTGATCGGTACCTGCGATGTCGTCGTCGAGAATTTCACCCCGCGCGTCATCGACCAGATCGGATTGGACTTCGAGTCGGTGCGCGAGATGCGCGACGGCGTCATCATGCTGCGCATGCCCGGCTTCGGCCTGGATGGCCCATGGCGGGACAACCCGGCCTTCGCCTACATCATCGAGGACGCCACCGGGCTCAGCTGGCTCACCGGGTTCCCGGACCGCCCTCCGTTCGAGCCGTATTCCGTCGGTGACCCCAACGCCGGCATCCATGCGCTCAACGCGCTGCTGCTGGCACTCGAGCACCGCCGCCAGACCGGTGCGGCCGTGCTCGTCGAAGCTGCGATGGCCGATGCCGCCCTGAGCATCGCCGCCGAACAGGTGATCGAATTCTCGGCGAACAAGGCGCTGCTGCAGCGCGCCGGGAACCGTGGGCCGGCGGCCGCCCCACAGAACCTGTACCGATGCGCGGACATCGACGAGTTCGGGCGTGCCGACAGTTGGGTGGCCGTGGCGGTGGCCACCGATGCGCAGTGGACCGCGCTGCGGGACGCGTTGGGCGCACCGGAGTGGGCCGCGGCCGAGGCATTGGCGAGCCATGCCGGGCGGGTGGCCCAACACGATTCGATCGACGGTCACCTCGCCGCCTGGTGTGCCACCCGTAGCGGTGACGAGATCGTCGGGACACTGTGGCCCGCAGGGGTGCCCGTGGCGAAGGTGATGCAGCCGCACCGGCAGACCGAGCTGCCGCAGCTACGGCATCGCCGTTTCTTCGAGTTCGTCGGGCACCCGGTCAACCCGGCCGCCCCGCACAGCACGTTGCCGATCACGCTGTCACGAGGACCGGCGCAACTGCACCGCGCGGCGGCTCCCATGCTCGGCGAGCACAATCACGAACTGCTCGCCCAGCTGGGTCTGTCACTGGAGGAGATCGCGGCACTGGAAGATCAAGGCGTCATCGGTACCCGACCCGGTGCGGTCCGACGCACCCGAGCTACCCGGTAGTGTCCGACCGCGTCATGTCCGGGCGTCGAGCCGGGTGTCACCCAGTCGCGCGCCGAGCACCCGCCACGGATCGGCGTATACCCCGGGTGCGTTGCGGTACGCCCCTTGGCGTTTCAGGAAGGCGCGTGCCAGCGGTGCGATCAGCCGGGACGGGTACCGCTTCCATCCGGTGTGTGCCCGGATCTCGGCGAGCATGTCTGGCCACGCGTGGTGCTGGAACTTCAGTGCCTGCTGGGCGCGGGTGGTGTCCATCCAGTCGGTGATGAACCAGCCGTCGTCGCTGTCTGGATCGCCCGGTCGCCCGGGCGGTAGCGCGCCTGGCAGGCCACGGGCTGCCGCCAGCGACGCGCCGACATCGCCCTGGAGCATGCGGTGCGACGCGTCACCGGCGATGAGCAGGATCTCCCGGGTCACCTCGGCGGTGGTCGCGGCGGCGAAAGCGGCTGCCACATCACGGACATCGACCATGTGGATCCGGTTGTCCACGGGCAAGGCGCTTTCGAAGTAGAGCGAATCGAGGGTCAACGGCAGCGCGCTCAGGTCGGTGCTCATCACACCGCCGAGCCGCAATACCACCCATTCCAGGCTCGACGAGCGCACGTACGCTTCGGATTCCAGTTTGTGCCCGCCGTACAACTCGGTGGGCCGCGGTGGTGTCTCGGCGGTCACCGGGTCCGGGTTGCGGTGCGGGTTCCGGGAACCGTAGACGGCATTGCTCGATGCCTGTACGAACCGTGGCGGCTTCGGTGCCGCCGCGGCGGCGTCTACGAGTGTCTTGGTGGCATCGACGTTGACCTTGCGCGCCAGGCCGGGGTTGCGGTAGATCACCGGGGGGATGACGGCGGCCAGGTGCACGATCGCATCCGGCGCGACATCGGCGATCAGGGACTGCACGTCCGGGACCGAGGTCAGATCACCCCATCGGGTCTGTACCCCGACCGGAAGCGACTGCGCCTTGGCCCGATTCGCTTCGGTGCCCAGATCGGTGGCCACCACGCGATGACCGGCGGTGGCCAGGGCCCGCACTGTCGCGGAGCCGACGAGACCGAATGCCCCGGTGACCAGGACGGTGTCGGTCATCGGCTACTTCAGGCAGCTGCCGGCGTCGACCGGCAACGTCACACCCGTGACATAGCGTGCCTCGTCGGAGGCCAGGAACAACACGGCGTTGCTGATGTCCACGGCGTCCACCCACGGGATGGGCAGGGTATGGAACAGCTGGCAGATCGGCGCCATGTCGTCGGGGCCCGGGTTCTCCAAATCGGGCCGGAACATCTTGAAAGTGCCCTCGTTGTGCAGCATCTGGGTGCTGACGTGGGTGGGGTGCACCGAATTGGCGCGGATGTTGTGCTGCCCCAACTCGACGGCGAAGCCGCGCATCAGGCCGACGACACCGTGCTTGGCGGCCACGTAGTTACCGCAGTGTGGGTAGGCCTTCAGGCCGCCCACCGAACTGGTGAGGATGATGGAGCCGCCGCGGCCGCCGGCAATCATGTGTGGCACAGCGGCTTTCACCGATTTCCACACCCCAGAGAGGTTGATGTCGATCATCTCGTCCCAGTCCAGCTCGCTGGTCTCGTGCAGCACGTCACCGCCGTTGCCGATGCCGGCATTGGCAACGACGATATCGAGGCGGCCCAATTGTTCGACACCGCTGTCCACGGCGGCCTTGACCGCGGCGGCATCGCGGACGTCGACCTCGGCCGTCACGATCCGGCGATTGAGGCCCTTGACCAGATTGGCGGTCTCGGCAAGATCGTCGGGCGTGGATGCGGGAATGGCGGTCTCCACACCCGGCCGGATCGGTCCGGCGATATCGATCGCGATGATGTCGGCGCCCTCTTCGGCCAATCGCACGGCATGGCTGCGGCCCTGGCCCCGCGCCGCACCGGTGACGAATGCAACCTTGCCCTCTACCCGCCCTGCCATGTGGTCCTCGATTCTCCGACGGTTCCTGCGTCAGCAGGATTTGTGCACGTGCTCAGCACTCTGTCACCGGCGCGGATGTCTGTCAATGACAGACTCAAATTCGCATATCTGTACTCTCCGTCAAAGAGAATTATATTCTCACCAGAGTTGCCCCATTGTCGAAAGTGGTGCCAGGGGAGGCGCTTGCGGTCAGCCGGTCGGTGGGTGGCCGCAGGCGCCGCGAGTGGGTCTGGCGTCGGGCGGGCATCGACTGAGGAACAGTTGGTGCGCGGTCTGCGGTGGGCGCCGGCGGACGTTCGCGCGATCCGGAGAACGAAGTTCTCAGTCGGCGGTGGCGAATCCGTGGGCCACGAAATCCCACACTTCCTGTGCGGTGATCGGATTGTTGGCGATGTCTTCGCTGCCGCTGGACTGGGCCACGAACATCACCGTCTGCATCGTCATCGCGGCCATCCGGCGCGGGTTCACGGTGGGGCGCAGGGTGCCCGCTGCGGCCGCATCCTCCATCAGCTCCGTGAGCAGCGCCAACAGCGGTGCGTGCGCGACCTTGACCTCGGACGGATGGGACACCAACAACCGAGGTGCGAAGTCGGTGAACAGCGGGCGCTTCGCGGTCGGATCCGGTCGGGAGGATTCGAACAGCAGCTCGATGGCGACCTTGAGCCGCTCGATGGGGTCGGTCTGGCCGGCGACCGCTGCGCGGATCTGGTCCGCGGAACGGCTCAGGGCGTCCTCGAAGAGAGCGAGTAGCAGCTCGTGTTTGCCGTCGAACTGCAGGTAGAAGCTGCGCAGCGACTGGCGTGAGCGGTCGACGACCTCTTGCACGGTGAAGTCCGTGCTGCCCTTCTCGATGATGATCGACTGGGCGGCATCCAGGAACCGCTGGACCCGCTGAGCGGCCCGCAGTTTCGCCGTCTTGATCGAGCGTTCGACCGCGCGCTGCTTCCAGGCGGGTTCTTCGCTGGCGCTGGTCACCGGCGCCTCAGACGCGTGTCGAGTGGGAAGGACATAGATGGACTGTACCGGAGAATGCCTGGGCATTGCCGTCCTCCACCCCCTCGCGAACTCTGTGTCGGAGACTCTAGCTTCCTCATGTGGAGAATACTATTCTCATTTCCGCATTTTCATAAGGTGTACGGGAAAACGTGCATTCCCGGTGCGGGGATGCACCCAGGCTACGGTTCCCGGCGTGAAGATGCGCGTTGAGCAGCATGAACCGTCGTCTCAGCGGGGCGAAACCTCAGAGCTGAGCCAGGCGCGGGGCGGAACCGCGAGCCCGCAAGCCGGCTCCGGCCTTGCGGGTCAGCTCTCGTGAGCTGCCGAGCAGTCCGTCGAGGACGAGCGCCCGCTTCACGTGGTGGTGCAGATCATGTTCTGCGGTGAAGCCGATACCGCCGAGCACCTGCTGGCAGTTCCTGGCCGCCGTCAGGGCCGCCTTGCCTGCCGCGGCCTTGGCCAGCAGCGAGGTCAGGTCGGGGCTCTCGGAATCGGGCAGGGTCAGGGTCGCCTCCGCGCCCTCGATCGCGACCAGGGTTTCGGCCAGCCGGTGGCGTACGGCCTGGAAACCTGCGATCGGCTTGCCGAACTGCACCCGGTCGAGTGCGTGTTGACGGGCCAGCGCCAGCATCGCCTTGGCCGCCCCGACCAGCCACCAGCTCACTGCCACGCGTGCCTCGGCGACCCGGATCGGGTAGCCCTCCTCCTCGCGGCGCAGCGGTAAGCCGCCCAGGGTCGGGTCGACGATGTCGGCGGATATCCGATCCCAGATCACCCAGGTGTTGCCGGTGTACGGCAGCGGCAGCTCGACGGTGTCACCGATGGTGTTGCCCGTGGCGTGTAGCACCACGTCGACCAGAACCGATGCGTGCGAACCGGTTTCGCCGAGCAGGCGGAAAACCATGGGTACGGCGGTGTCCGGCATCTCGGTAAGCATGTCGGCCCAGCCGATCTCGGTCAGTGCCGCGTCCAGCGCCGGGCCCGAGGAGGTCAGCATGGTCTTGCGCAGCCCGTCCTCCAGCAATTCGAGTGAATCACGATCCATCGTGGTCACTCCTTTCCGAGATCGAGCAGGCGGCGGGCGATGATGTTGCGCTGCACTTCGGCGGTGCCGCCGTAGATGGTGGCCGCACGTGAATAGAGGTACTCGGTTCGCCAGGGCGTGTCGTCCAGTTCGATCGCGCCCGGCAACAGATCGCGGACGGCGTCGTAGAGGCGTTGTTCGGCGGTGGCCAGCAGTACCTTGTCGATCGAGGTGTCCGGGCCGAGCTTCTGGCCGCCGGCCAGTCGGTGCTGGGTCGCCCGCGAGCGGCAGCGCAATGTGTGTAGCGCCAGATACGCCTCGCCCATATCGGTGTCGATGATCTGTCCGTCCCGCTTGACCTCGTCGATCAAGGCGTCGAAACGTGAGTATAGATAGGCGATGCGCTGCCAGAAACAGGTGGACCTCTCATACGGCAGTAGGTCCATGGCCAATTGCCAGCCGTCACCGGGCTTTCCCAGCATGCGGTCGGCGCCGACGACGACATCGTCGAAGTAGACCTCGCAGAACTCGTCGACATCGTGCATGGTCCGCAGCGGGCGGATGGTGATTCCCGGTGTGTCGGTGTCGACGAAGAACGCCGTGATGCTCGTGTGGGGCGAGCGAAGCGACGGGGAACTACCCGCGCTTTCATCGGTGCGGGTGAGCAGGATGCAGCGGTGCGAGAACTGCGCGAAGCTGGTCCACACCTTCTGGCCATTGATGATGTAACGCTGTTCGTCCTCCGGATCCTGCACTGCCCTGGTGCTCAGCGAGGCCAAGTCGCTGCCGGAGCCGGGCTCGGAGAAACCTTGGCACCACTGTTCCTCGCCGGACAGCAGCTTGGGCACCATCTCGGCGGCGAGTTCCGGGGTGGCGTAGTCGATCATGGTGGGGGCAAGCACCTCGAGCATGGAGTAGGGCCCGGGTTCGGCGAGCCTACGTCCGACCACCTCTTCGCCGACGATCGCGCGGAGCAACTCCGGGCCGCCGAGTCCGCCGGCGTGCTCGGGCCAGCCGTAGCGGCTCCACCCGCCGTCATAGAGCGCCCGCTGGACGCGGGCGAACTGACGCATATGGCCCTGTAGGGAATGATCCTCCGGTGGCGTGAGGTCGTTCTCGTCCAGCCATTTTCGCAGTGCGGTGCGAAAGGTCGCGGGATCGTGCAGTGCCGTCATGCCGGAGGCCGTCCGATTGCATGCGGCTTGCCGTGATCGTGATCGCCGTTGCGCCGGATGAACGTCATGGCCCTGGTGTGTAACCGCCAACCAGCCTCGGTGCGCGCATAGGTGTCCCGGTAGTACCCGATGCGCATGTCATGGGCGGAGTGTTCGATGAAGCACAGCGGCTGGGTGCCGGAGGCGTCGTCGGCCCCCTCGACGAGGTCGATCAGCGCCGTGCCCGTCATGAAGAGGCCCTTGGGCGCTGCGTCGACGAGCACCGGAAAGCGTTCCAGTGCATAGGTTTCGCCGAATGCACTGTAGGTGCCGTCCGGGGTGAACACACTGACCAAACCCTCGATATCACCCTGGGTGATGGTCACCGCATATTTGGCCAGCAGCTGCTGGATCTCCACCAGGTCGTCAGTTCGGCTGGGAGCCATTGGCGTACTCATTCTTGTAGACCTTACCGCCCTTCATTACAAAAGTGACATCCCGTGTAACGGTGATATCGTCCAGGGGATTGCCCGGGACCGCGATGATGTCGGCCAACAGCCCCGCGGCCAGTCGGCCCCGGTCGGTGACGTTGATCAGATCGGCGGCAATGGTGGTGGCCGAACGAAGTACCGCGGCAGGCGGCATGCCCCACTCCACCAGGGTGACGAGCTCGTCGGCATTCTTACCGTGCGGAATGGCCGGTGCATCGGTGCCGACCGCGATCTTGACTCCGGCCTCATATGCGGCCTTGATCGAGGTCTCGGCCTTGGGGAACATCTCGGCGGCCTTGTCCTGCAGGACTTTCGGCGCCTGTGACACATCCATGGCTTGAGCCAGCCGGCGGGTCGTGACCAGAAACCGGTCGTTGTCGACGAGCGCCCGGATGGCCTCGTCGTCCATCAGGAATCCGTGTTCGATGCAGTCGATACCGCAGGCCACCGCGTGCTTGACGGCCTCGGCACCGTGCGTGTGCGCGGCCACCCGCAGTCCGCGGCGGTGTGCCTCGTCGACGATGGCGCGTAGTTCTTCATCCGAATAGTGTTGGGCCCCCGCCTCACCGGTCAACGACATGACGCCACCGGATACGCAGACCTTGATCAGCTGGGCACCGTGTTTGATCTGGTACCGCACGGCCTTGCGGATCTCGTCGACGCCGTTGGCGATGCCTTCCTCGACGGTGAGCTCCAGTGCCCCGGGCATGAACGCCGCGAACATCGTCGGATCGAGATGGCCTCCGGTGGGGGTGATCGCGTGTCCCGCGGGAATCACCCGCGGCCCCTCCACCCAGCCCGCGTCGATGGCCTTGCCCAGCGCGACGTCGAGCAGGTAGCCACCGGTCTTGACGAACAGCCCGAGATTGCGCACCGTGGTGAACCCGGCATGCAGTGTGCGCCGGGCATTGCCGACGGCGCGCAGCACGCGGGTCGGTGGATCGTCTTGAACCTGTGACAGGCCCGGGTTCTCCCCGCGACCACCCATGAGCAGGTTGACTTCCATGTCCATCAGTCCGGGCAGCAGATAGGCATCGCCCAGATCGAGCACGGTCGACGACTCCGTGTCGACCTCGCCGCCGACACCGACGATCCGGTCCCCGTCGACACGAACGATGCCGGGACGAATGATCGCCCCGGCATCGACGTCGACCAGACCCGCGGCTTTGAGGGTCAGCACGTTCGACACGCCTAGACCACCGGCTCCTTGATGAGCTGGATATAGGCAGCGCCGCTGTCGAGCACCCGCGGCTGTTTCCACACCTCGACCGGGAAGCTCACCATCACGATCGACTGGCCCAGGTGCACCAGGGCCTTGGCGTCCTCGGGCATGCTCGACAGTGGGAAGCGGGCATCCACATAGACCATGATGTCCTCCAGTCGCGCCATGCCGGCGTCGTAGAGTTCCTGCATCTCGGCCATCGTGGAGTTGAGGCGCTTGGAGTACCGCTCCTCCTCGGTGGGCAGGCACCAGTCGGAGAAACGCTCCAAATCGGCGAATTCCTCGGGCAGCTTAGACATGTGCTGATTCCTTCTCGGTCTTCGTGGTGGCCGCGCCGTTCGCCGATCCGTTGCCCGACGTTGCCTCGAGGCTCGCCTTGTACCTGTCAACGTACTGGTGGGCCGTCATGTGCAGATGGCGAAGCAGGATTTCCTGGTCGCACAGCGGGAATTCGGTGACGGCGCGGGTGCCGATCTGGCTCTGGGTCGCTTCCAAGGTGTTGGCGTCCTGGAATGCGTACTCCTTGAACGTCACCGCGGCAAGCTCCTGGGAGAGCCGTTCGCGCAGGTTCTTCGGCGGCACGAAATACAGGTCGGCTTCGAAGATGTGGCTGTCCACGCCGGTCGGCCAGTAGTTGTATGTCAGGTACCAGCCGGGTGCCCAGAACAGCAGGGTCCAGTTCGGGAAGAACTCGAAAGAGTCGGTGCCCCAGGACTTGTGCCGGCCCGGATTGATCGCCGGCGGCAGTTCGTCGGGCAGAATGCCCTTGATGGCGGGCCGGTCCCACGGGCCGAACAGCCCGCTGTGCAGGATTCGTTCGATCGGTTTGACCATGTTGAGGTCCTTGGGCGGGGACATGCCGCCCCAGGATGACACCATGGAGTGATCGCCCTTGATGTCGTAGGCCAGCGCCTCGAAGCCGAACTGGGCCAGCTTCTCGGCCTCCTCCTTCTCCGCCTGCTTCATGTGCAGGATCGGCGCGTGATAGAACTCGGTGAACGCGTCGATGAACAGCTTCCAGTTGGCCTTGACTTCGGAGCGGTAGCTGTAGTGCTCGGTCATCTCGTGGAACGGATAGCCCGCCAGGCCACGCCCGAACTCGCCGAGGTAATCGGCAAGGGGCTCGGCGTCATCGTCGAAGTTGACGAAGATGAAGCCTTCCCACACCTCGCAGCGCACCGGCTTGAGCGGGTAGTCGGCCTTGTCGAGGTCGAAGAACTCCTGCTCCTGCTGGACGAAGGTCAGCTCGCCCTTGAGGTCGTAGCGCCAGGCGTGGTACTTGCAGACGAACTGCCGGCAGCTTCCGGAGACTTCCTCGCCCGGGTAGTCGTTCCACACCAGCTTGTTACCGCGGTGGCGGCACAGGTTGTAGAAGGCGCGGATCTGGTCGCCGTCGTTGACGATGATGATGGACACACCGGGGCCGACCGAGGGGAGTTCGCGGGTGACGTAGCGGCCCTTCTTGGGGACGAGCTCCACCCGCCCCATGTGCAGCCAGGTCTTGCGGAAGATGGCCTGCTGTTCGAGCTTCCAATGTTCGGGATCGATGGAGTCGGTGTAGTCGACCGGTGCCGTGCCGAGTTCCGGCCAGTTTTCGGTCCAGCTTCCCGCTGCGGGTTTCGGGAAAAACGCCACGGTGCAACCTCTCTGAGTGTGGTCCTGGTCGGGTCCGTCGCTCGCGGCCGGATGCTGGCGGACCAGCGGGGCGTCGGCGTCTTCTCCGGTACGAGAATCATATTCTCATAACTGACTAACAGATTTCCACTCTTTGGCCGTAAGGTCAACGATGCCGTCTGGGATGCCGACCGGCGCAGGCCGTGCCCGAGGTCCGAAAAGGCGCGGTCAGGGGTGGCGGCTGCCGGAACGGACGTTGATTCTCGTAACATGAGAAGTTAGTTTGCAACTATCGAGAATCTCAAGCGCTGGCCGAAGGCACCCCGAAGGGACAGCTCATGCACCAAGACGACATGATTCTGATCAGCGTCGACGATCACATCATCGAACCGCCGGATATGTTCAAGAACCACCTGCCGGCGAAATATGTCGACGAGGCGCCTCGGTTGGTGCACAACCCGGACGGTTCGGACACCTGGCAGTTCCGCGATACCGTCATCCCGAACGTCGCGCTCAACGCGGTGGCCGGTCGCCCCAAGGAGGAGTACGGCCTGGAGCCCCAGGGGCTCGACGAGATCCGCAAGGGCTGCTACGACGCCGCCGAGCGGGTCAAGGACATGAACGCCGGTGGCGTGCTTGCCACCATGAACTTCCCGTCCTTCCCGGGGTTCGCCGCGCGACTGTTCGCCACCGAGGACACCGAGTTCTCGCTGGCGCTCGTGCAGGCCTACAACGACTGGCACATCGACGAATGGTGTGGTTCGCATCCGGGTCGTTTCATCCCGATGGCCATCCCGGCGATCTGGGATCCGCAGTTGTGCGCCGACGAAGTACGGCGGGTGTCGAAGAAGGGTGTGCACTCGCTGACTTTCACCGAGAACCCCGCGGCGCTGGGCTATCCGAGCTTCCACGACCTGGACTACTGGACACCGCTGTGGGATGCGCTGGTGGATACCGACACCGTGATGAACGTGCACATCGGGTCATCGGGCCGGCTGGCGATCACCGCACCGGACGCGCCCATGGACGTGATGATCACGCTGCAGCCGATGAACATCGTGCAGGCCGCCGCCGACCTGTTGTGGTCGGCGCCGATCAAGGCCTATCCGGATCTGAAGATCGCCTTGTCCGAGGGCGGCACCGGGTGGATCCCGTATTTCCTGGACCGGGTGGACCGTACCTATGAGATGCATTCCACCTGGACGCACCAGGACTTCGGTGGCAAGTTGCCTTCGGAGGTCTTCCGGGAGCACTTCATGACCTGCTTCATCTCCGACCCGGTGGGAGTCAAGAACCGGCACATGATCGGCGTGGACAACATCTGCTGGGAGATGGACTACCCGCATTCGGACTCCATGTGGCCCGGTGCGCCCGAAGAACTGCATGCGGTGTTCGATACCTACGACGTACCCGATGACGAGATCAACAAGATCACTCACGAAAATGCCATGCGGCTGTACCACTTCGAACCCTTCGCGCACATCCCGCGCGAGCAGGCCACCGTCGGCGCGCTGCGCAAACAGGCCGAGGGCCACGATGTGTCGATCCAGGCGCTCAGCCATCACGACAAGCGGGCCGGATCAGCGGTCGCAGACTTCACCGCGAATGCCCGCGCGGTATCGGGCGTCCAGGACTAGCCACAGGGCGCGGCTGGACGGTGCAGGCCCATCTGCACCGTGCCATCGTGCGCACGGACCGAGGAGGAACGGTGTCTGAGGGAATGAACTTCGAACTCACCGAGGACCAGCAGCTGATCCGGAAATCGGTTGCCGAGCTGGCGGCCAGGTTCGACGACCACTACTGGATGGAAAAGGACCAGTCCCACGAGTTCCCGACCGAGTTCTACGATGCCATCGCCGCCGGCGGCTGGTTGGGTATGACGATTCCGGAGGAATACGGCGGACACGGTCTCGGTATCACCGAGGCCACCATCCTGGCCGAGGAGGTGGCCCGCTCCGGTGGCGCCATGAACGCCGCGAGCGCCATCCACATGTCGATCTTCGGGATGCAGCCGGTCGTGGTGTTCGGGTCGGAGGAGATGAAGAGGGCAACACTGCCGCGCATCGCCAACGGTGACCTGCACGTGTGCTTCGGGGTCACCGAACCCGGTGCGGGCCTCGACACCTCACGCATCACCACCTCTGCCAAACGGGTGGGCGATCACTACGTGGCCAACGGGCGCAAGGTATGGATCTCCAAGGCGCTGGAGTCGGAGAAGATCCTGTTGCTCACCCGGACCGAGAACCGTGACGACGTGGAAAAGCGGGGCGCCAAACCGACCGACGGCCTGACCCTGTTCCTCACCGATATCGACCGCAATCACATCGACATCCGCCCGATCAAGAAGATGGGCCGCAATGCGGTCAGCTCCAACGAGGTCTTCATCGACGACCTGCGCATCCCGGTAGCGGACCGCATCGGCGAAGAGGGGAAGGGCTTTTCCTACATCCTGCATGGACTCAACCCGGAGCGGATGCTGATCGCCGCCGAAGCGCTCGGCATCGGCCGGGTCGCACTCGATCGCGCCGTCAAGTACGCCAACGAACGGGTGGTGTTCGATCGTCCCATCGGCCAGAACCAGGGCATCGCGTTTCCGCTCGCCGACTCGCTGGCACGCCTGGATGCCGCCGAGCTGATTCTGCGCAAGGCCACCTGGCTCTACGACAACGGGCAGTCCTGCGGGCGCGAGGCCAATATGGCCAAGTATCTGTGCGCCGACGCCGGGTTCGGCGCAGCCGACCGCGCCTTGCAGACCCACGGCGGTATGGGCTACTCCGAGGAATACAACATCTCGCGGTTCTTCCGGGAGTCGCGCCTGATGAAGATCGCACCGGTGAGCCAGGAGATGATCCTCAACTTCCTGGCCGCCAACGTTCTCGGCCTGCCCAAGAGCTATTGATGGGGCCGTTCCCGTGGGTCCGACGCGGCATGGTTATGTGAGGACCGTGAGCGCACCGCTTAACGGCATCACCGTAGTCGCGATGGAACAGGCCGTGTCCGCGCCGATGTGCACCAGGGTGCTCGCCGATTTCGGCGCCCGGGTGATCAAGATCGAGAACCCCAACGGCGGGGACTTCGCGCGAGACTACGACGATGTGGTGAACGGTCTGGCCGCTCACTTCGTGTGGGCGAACCGCGGTAAGGAATCGGTGACGCTGAACCTGAAATCGCCGGCGGGTATGGACCTGCTGCACCGGTTGCTCGACGGCGCGGACGCCTTCGTGTCCAATCTGGCCCCCGGCGCCACCGCGCGTCTCGGGCTGGGCGCGGCGGACATGCACGCCCGGCACCCGCAGGTGATCCCACTGGAGATCGATGGTTACGGCCCCGGCGGGCCGCTGTCGGACAAACGCGCATATGACCTGCTGGTGCAGGCCGAGTCCGGATCATGCGCGGCCACCGGATTCCCGGGAATGCCGGCCAAACCCGGGGCGCCGGTCGCCGATATCAGCACAGGTCTGTATTCGGCGCTGTCGATCATGGCGCTGCTGCTGGGCCGCGCGCGAAGCGGCACCACCGATGCCGCGCCCGCCGTGGCGGTCAGCCTGTTCGACACCATGACCGACATCATGGGCTACCAACTCACCTACACCCAGCACTCCGGCATCGACCAGGAGCCGCTGGGCATGAGTTCACCCGCGGTCGCACCCTACGGCTCGTTCGGCACCCGGGATGGCCAGACGGTCGTCCTCGGTACCACCAACGACCGGGAATGGCAGCGGTTGGCCCGAGAGATCATCGAACGCCCCGACCTCGCCGACGATCCGCGCTTCGCCACCAACCCGCAACGCTGTGCGCATCGCGACGAGCTCAACGCCGCCATCCAGTCCTGGTGCGCGCGAAACGATCTCGACACCATCCAACGCGTCGCGGACAAGGCAGGTATCGGCAACTCGCGATACAACAAGCCCAGTGAGGTCATCGCACATCCGCATCTACAGGCGCGGGACCGGTGGCGCCAGGTCAGCACGCCCGCCGGTGCGATCTCCGCGCTGCTACCCCCGCCGGTCATCAGCGGCATCGAACTGGGTATGGGCGCAGTGCCCGGATTGGGCCAGCACACCGACACCGTGCTGCGTGATCTCGGCTGCAGCCCCGGCGATATCGCCGCGCTACGCGCCGACGGAGCGATCGGTCCGGAGTACGCCCATGGCTGAATCACTGCTGGTCGAGGACCGCGACGGGGTACGCACCCTCACCCTCAACCGGCCGCACCGCAAGAACGCCATCGACGTCGGGCTCTGGCATGCCCTGGCCGCCGCACTGCGTGAAGTCGATGCCGACGACTCGGTGCGCGCGGTGGTACTGACCGGAGCAGGGGGCGCATTTTGCTCCGGTGCCGATATCGGTACCGGTGATGCCGCCCACCCGCGACGCAAGCTGCAGCGACTCACCGATGTCGCGCTGGCCCTGCACAATCTCACGGTGCCGACCATCGCCAAGGTCACCGGCGTCGCCGTCGGCGCGGGCTGGAATCTGGCGTTGGGCTGCGACCTCGTGGTGGCCACCCCGGAATCGACGTTCTGTCAGATCTTCTCGCGGCGCGGGCTCTCGGTCGATCTCGGTGGCTCCTGGCTATTGCCCAAGATCGTCGGTCTGCAGCAGGCCAAACGCCTTGTGCTGCTTGCCGATATGATCGACGCCGCCGAGGCCCATCGGCTCGGGCTGGTGACCTGGGTGCACGAAGCTCACGCGATCGACGGGTTCGTCGACGATCTGGCGCGCCGGCTCGCCGACGGGCCACCCTTCGCGCTGGCGCAGAGCAAGGCGTTGCTCAACGACGGTGCCGCAACCACGTTCGCCGAGGCCCTCGGTAATGAGGCTCGGGCGCAGCCCGGCAATTTCGCCACCGCGGACTCGGCGGAGGCCTACCGGGCGTTCGCCGCCAAACGCGATCCGTCATTCACCGGCACGTGGGCGATACCGCCCGCTTCCTCGGGAGTAGGAGCGGAGCGACCCGAGGGACAACACACTTAAGGAGCAGTTCATGCGCGAGACCGTCATCGTCGGAGCCGTACGCACCCCGGTCGGGAAGCGCAACGGTGGTCTGTCCGACCAGCACGCCGCCGACCTGTCCGCTCTGGTGCTCAACGAACTGTGTGAGCGCACCGGAGTCGACCCGGCCTTGATCGACGACGTGGTGTGGGGCTGTGTCTCGCAGGTGGGGGATCAGTCCAGCAATATCGGTCGGTACGCCGTGCTGGCCGCCGGCTGGCCGGAGTCCATCCCGGGGACGACGGTGAACCGGGCTTGCGGATCCAGCCAGCAGGCCCTTGACTTCGCGGTACAGGCCGTGATGTCCGGTCAGCAGGATGTCGTGGTGGCCGGCGGCGTCGAGGTGATGAGCCGGGTCCCGCTGGGCGCGGCGCGTGCCACCGGGCAGCCCTATGGGCCGAAAGTCTTTGCCCGCTATGACGATTTCTCGTTCAATCAGGGTATCTCGGCGGAACTGATCTGCCAGAAATGGGACTTGTCGCGAACCCGCTGTGACGAGTATGCCGCCCGCTCGCACGAACTCGCCGCCGCCGCGCAGGACTCGGGCGCGTTCGTCGACCAGATCGTGCCGGTGTTCACCGAATCCGATGTGATCGCCGGTGACGAGGGCATCCGCCGCGGTACCACCGTGCAGAAGCTGGCCGGCCTCAAGCCCGCCTTCACCGAGGATGGTGTGATCCACGCCGGGAACTCTTCACAGATCTCCGACGGTGCGGCCGCGCTGCTGGTGATGACCGCCGACCAGGCGCTGAACCTGGGCCTGACACCGTTGGTGCGCTACCGTGCCGGCGCGGTGACCGGCGCCGACCCGGTGCTGATGCTGACCGGGCCGATTCCGGCGACCGAGAAGGTTTTGCACAAGGCAGGCATCGGCATCGACGAGGTCGGGGTGTTCGAGGTCAACGAGGCGTTTGCGCCGGTTCCGCTGGCGTGGCTCGCCGAGACCGGTGTGGACGAGGCCAAGCTCAACCCGTTGGGTGGGGCGATATCGCTGGGGCATCCGCTCGGCGCCTCCGGCGCGGTGTTGATGACCAGGATGATCCATCACATGCGTGACAACGGAATTCGGTATGGACTGCAGACCATGTGCGAGGGCGGCGGCACGGCCAACGCGACCCTGGTCGAGTACGTCTTCTAGGCGAAAGGGCAACACGTGCAACGCAATCTGTTCACCGAAGACCATGAGGCATTCCGCGAGCTGGCGCGTGACTTCGTCGAGAAGGAGGTCGTGCCGGCCTATCCCGAGTGGGAGAAGGGCGGCCGGATGCCGCGCGCGGTGTTCCAGAAGATGGGTGCCTTGGGCATGCTGGGCATGGCCATCCCCGAGGAGTACGGCGGCGGTGGCGCACCGGACTATCGCTACAACGTGGTGCTGCAGGAGGAGGCGGCCCGGGCCCTGGTGACCCTGTCCACGGTGCGCACCCAGCTGGAGGTGATCCTGCCCTACTTCCTGCACTATGCGAACGACGAGCAGCGCAAGCGGTGGTTCCCCGGGCTGGCCGACGGCACGCTGCTGACGGCCGTGGCGATGACGGAACCGGGCACCGGATCCGATCTGGCGGGTATGCGCACCAGTGCGGTCCGCGACGGAGATCACTGGATCCTGAACGGGGCCAAGACCTTCATCACGGGAGGGATGCAGGCCGACCTCGTCATCGTCGTCGCGCGTACCACCACCGATCCGGACAACCGGCGCAAGGGGCTGACCCTGCTCGTGGTCGAGGACGGTATGACCGGCTTCACCCGTGGTCGCGAGCTGGAGAAGATGGGCTGCAAGGTGCAGGACACCGCCGAGTTGTCCTTCGTGGATGTACGGGTGCCGGCGGCCAATGTGCTCGGCGCGGAGGGCGAGGCGTTCGGCTACCTGGGCCACAATTTGCCGCAAGAACGGCTCACCGTCGCGGTGGGGTCGGTGGCCCAGGCCCGCTCGGCGATCGCGGCGGCCATCGACTACACCAAGGACCGCAAGGCATTCGGGACGCCCGTCGCATCGTTCCAGAACACCAAGTTCGAACTGGCGGCCTGCTCGACGGAGGTGGAGGCCGCTCAGGCGATGCTGGACCGGGCCGTGGCCCTGCATGTCGACGGCGAGTTGTCCGCGCCGGATGCGGCCAGGGTGAAACTGTTCTGCACCGAGATGCAGGCCCGGGTGATCGACCGCTGCCTGCAGCTCTTCGGTGGCTACGGCTACATGATGGAGTACCCGATCGCCCGGCTGTACACCGACGCCCGGGTGGCCCGCATCTACGCCGGGACCAGCGAGGTCATGAAGGTCATCATCGCCAAATCGCTCGGCCTCTGATTTTTGGAGTTTCAGCCGTCTCGACCGCGGCTGAAACTCCACAAGACCGAACGTGCGTAGTGCTCTCGGTGTGCTGACCAGGCACGTGACACCGGCCCCGAAATTTGTTAACTGAGACCCTTGTCACAGCGGGCTAACCAACCTACTGTGTGTTCAGTTGGTTGGTTCCTCGTGGATGGGAGTGCGGTGTCAGCGTTATCGGCGGCATCGGGGCCTCGGCCCTACGAGGCGCTGTTGGCCAAGGGGGAGGACCGTAAGCAGCGCATTCTCGCCGCCGCGGAGAACCTCCTGGCGCGTAACGGCTGGCGCAACACCTCCCTGGCGCAGATCGCCAGAGAGGCCGGTGTGAGTGCCGCCGGCTTGTTGCACCACTTCGAATCGAAAGAGGCGCTGCTGCACGCCGTGCTGGACGCCCGCGATTTCGACGATGACACCCATGCCGATCGCGGCGGCGACCTGATTGCGAACATCGGCCGAGTGGCCGAACGCTTCGATCGGGCACCCGAGCTCGTCGGCACCTTCACCGTGCTGTTGGTGGAGAACATTCAGCCCGATGCGCCGCTGCACAACCGGCTGGTGGCCCGGCAACAGGCCGCCGTCGGGATCGTCGCCGACGCGATCCGGCGCGGCCAGCGCAGCGGCCGCTACCGCCCAGACCTCGACCCGGCCGCCAAGGCCGTGGAGATTCTCGCTTTCGTCAATGGAATGGAGACCGCATGGCTACTCGATCCTTCGATCCCGCTGGCCGCAGTGTTCAAGGGGTACACGGAGTCGCTGGCCCGCGACTTCGCACCGGCTCCAGCCCCAGCAGCCGAGGAGAGGAATTCGATATGAGGTACCGAGTCCACGTGGTCGCGCCCGGCGTGGCCGAGGTCGTCCGCAATGCCGGTGGCTGGCTTGTCGACCGCGTCATGGCCGGCTGGGATGTCACCGTGCTGATCACCGGCGACGACGATATCCGCCCCCTGCAGATCCTCGGCGTCGAGACCGCCGACTTGGAGGCCGCGATGCAGTTGTGGGAGCAACGGCCACACCCGCAGACGGTGGCGGTTGCCGCCGAACTGTTCGTCCGAGACGCGCGGGTTCGCGAGGGGGTGCTCGGCGCCTTGGAGCAGGGCCTCACCGAGGTCACACTGTGGGGCGAGCAATGGCCCGAAGAGCTGGACTCTACCGTCGACTCCGTGCAGCATGAGCTGAGCGCTGCCGCGCGCGCATTCAAGGCACAGGCACTGGCCGCGGCGGGAGACAACGAACCGGTCGGCCGGACCGAAGCATTCCGGTGCGGTGTGATGTCCTGTCCGTCAGTGGCCGCAGATCTGGTGCCGGCCAGCTGATTTCGCCGCGCACGCGGACCGCGTCGTCGGGCAGGTCGTCACCCCGATGCGCCAATGTCCAACACCACCTTTCCGAGCGCGCGGCCGTCGGCCACCTGCCGAAGGGCTGCGGCGGCGTCGGCAAGCGGGTAGGCCGCACCGATATGGGCAGTCACCGCGCCCGACTCCAGGAGTAGACGCAGTTCGTGCTCATTGCGCGTCAAGTCGGCGGGCGCGATGTCCTGGGGGTGAAACCCCAACACCTGGACGCCCTTGACCAGTACCAGATTCAAGGGGATGCGCGGCACCGTTCCGGAGGCGAACCCGATGGTGACGAAACGCCCCCCGCGTGCCAGGGAACGCAATGCGGGTTCGGACAGCCCGCCCCCGACCGGATCGAGGACGGCAGCGGCACCACCGGGCAGTGCCGCCCGCAACGCCGCCCGCAGGTCCTCGCGGCGGTGGTTGATGACCCGGGCGGCGCCGTGATGCCGCGCTGCGGCCAGCTTGTCGGGCGTCGAGGCGACCGCGGTGACGTGCACACCCAGCCTGGTGGCCAGCGCCACGGCGGCCAGCCCGACACCGCCTCCCGCGCCGAGCACCACGATCTCGTCACCGGCCGACACGCATGCGGTCGAGCGCAACGCGTGGTACGCGGTGCGAAACGCCACTCCGGACGCCGCGGCGCGGTGGTCGTCGACTGCATCGGAGACCGGTGTCAGCGTAGCGGTCGAGACGCACACCTCTTCGGCGAAGGCGCC
Organism: Mycobacterium sp. MBM; assembly: GCA_021648845.1. GTDB lineage: Bacteria > Actinomycetota > Actinomycetes > Mycobacteriales > Mycobacteriaceae > Mycobacterium. The sequence continues at coordinate 67,200 of JAKJHY010000019.1, forward strand.
GACCATGCCCATCCCACTCACTCGGTCGCCGACCGCGAAACCACCGGTATGGCCGCAGGTTTCGGTGATGACACCGACGAACTCGCTGCCCGGGATGAACGGCGGCGCTACCTTGACCTGATACCTTCCGGCGACCAGAAGAACATCCGGAAAGTTCACCGCGGCGGCGGCGACCCGAACCCGTACCTGCCCGTCGGCGAGATCGGGGGCCGGCAGCTCCACGACCCGGATCACCTCCGGCGCACCGTAGGCCGGGCAGACCGCAGCCCTCACCGGTAATCGCTGGTTTCGGCGAGTTCGGCAGCCGATCGCATCAGATCGGTGACGATCGGGCCGAAGGCGAGCAGCTTCTCGTCGTCGCCGGCGCGTTGGAAGCCCTGCTCCAACACGATGGCCAGCTTCCATTTGGCCAGCACGAGGTAATAGTCCAAGTCGTCGACCTGACGTCCGGATACCTCGGCGTAGTGGGTGACGACCTGATCGCGGGTGGGCGCGCCCCGCATGTCCACATAGTTCATGGCCGCGTGGTCACGGTCGTCGGAGGGCCAGCTCTGCACCATCCAGCCCAGATCCAGCTTGGGGTCGCCGACGGTACCCATCTCCCAGTCGACGATGGCGGCGAGTTGGGCAGGTGCACCGTGGCGGTACATGACGTTGGCGAACTGGTAGTCGCCGTGCATGAGGCCGGGGATGAAATCCCGCGGTGTGCGTTCCCGCAGCCATGCGGTGGCGACCTCCAGGCCGGGCAGATCGCGCCGTTTGATGCGCTCCAGGAAGCCTGTCCAGCGGGAGACCTGGCGTTCGTGAAAGCCCTCCGGACGGCCGAGGTCATGCAGCCCCTTGGCCCTCCAATCGACCTGGGACAGCAGCGCAATGCCCTCGGCCAGTTGGTAACTCAGCTCCGGCCTGGTGTTGAGATCGCTGTCGAACGGCTCGGGCCAGCGGCCGTGCCCATCCATCGGGGACCAGCCGTCGACAAAACCCATCAGGTAGAACGGCCGGCCAAGGACGCCGGAGTCCTCGCAGACGCCGACGGCCTCGGTGTGCGGCACGTCGGTGCCGTCGAGCGCTTCGATGATGCGCCATTCGCGCAGGATGCCCTTGTCGCGGTCGGCCGGTGCACCCGGCGGCGGCATCCGCAGGACACACCGCTGCCCGCCGCGGGTCAGTTCGTAGATCACGTTCTGGGTACCGCCGGAGAGGAATCGCGCCTGTAACGGCGCTCCCTTCCCTGGTAGCCCGGCATCGTCCATCCACCCGCCGAGGCGGGCGACGTCGATCACCGGTTCGCTCACAGGTTGCCCACCTCGGTCTCCAGATAATCGGCGAAGCGGGCCCGCGCGGCATCCCGTTTGCCGGGGATCCACTCGGTGGGCCACGGTCCGTCGGTTCCGGAGTGCTCGCGCAGCACCTGTTTGGCGACCGTGGTCTTGTGTACCTCGGTAGGTCCGTCGGCCAGTCCCATCACCGCGGCCCCGGTGACCATCCCGAGGAACGGCATCTCGTTGGTGACACCGAGCGCACCGTGCACCTGCATGGCGCGCCAGGCGATATCGTGCAGCACCGCCGGCATGACCACCTTCACCGCGGCGATGTCCTTGCGGACCCGCTTGTAGTCGTTGTATTTGTCGATCTCCCACGCGGTGAACAGCACCATCAGCCGGAATTGTTTGAGCTGGGCGTAGGAGTCGGCGATATAGCCCTGGACGGTTTGCTTGTCGGCGAGCAGGCTTCCCGCGGTGTGCCGGGACAAGGCGCGCTCGCACATCATGTCCAGTGCTTTCTGGGCCAGACCGATGGTGCGCATCGCATGGTGGATGCGGCCGCCGCCGAGGCGGGTCTGGGCGATGACGAATGCCTGGCCCTCACCACCGAGCAGCGCGGAGTCCGGTACCCGCACGTTGTCGTAGTGGATCAGCGCGTGCGAGCCCTCGCCGTCGGCTTCTCCGTAGAGCCCGCAGTTGCGGACGATGGTGACACCCGGTGTGTCGGTGGGCACCAGGAACATCGACATGCCTTGGTAAGGACTGACATCCGGGTTGGTCACCACCATGACGATCAGGAACGACGCGGTCGAGGCGTTGGAGGAGAAGAACTTGTGCCCGTTGATGATCCAGTCGTTTCCGTCGCGCACCGCGGAGGTCCTGAACTGGGTGGGATCGGCGCCGCCCTGCGGCTCGGTCATCGAATAACAGGAGAACACCTCACCTTCCAACAGCGGACGCAGGTAGCGGTCCTTCTGATCCGGGGTGCCGTAATGCGCGATGATCTCGGCGTTGCCCGTGTCCGGGGCCTGGCAGCCGAACACGATCGGTGCCCACTGCGACCGGCCGAGGATCTCGTTGAGCAGCGCCAGTTTGAGCTGTCCGTAGCCCTGGCCGCCGAGTTCAGGACCGAGGTGAGTGGCCCACAGTCCTTTTCGGCGGACCTGGTCCTTGAGCGGGTCCACCACTGCGCGGCGGAGGTCATCGAGGGGGGTGAACTGCAGGTGCGGCCAGATCAGATCCAGCGGTTCGACCTCCTCGCGGACGAAGGTGTCCGCCCAGTCGAGCAGTTCGGCGAACTCCGGGTCGGTTTCGAAATCCCATGCCATCACGGTCTCCTTTGACTGGTGGTGCCGGCGATCAGGGTGGCGATATCGGTGCCGACGACATCGGTGAAGGATCGCCCGCCGAACGAGCCTGCGGCCCAATGCCGGGCGCCCTCGCTGACCAGCACCATGGCCAGGTGGGCGAGGTGGTCGGTATCGGTGCCTGCGGGCAGTTTGCCGTCGGCCAGCGCGCGCTCGAACAGTGCGGTGAAGATGCCGCCGTCCAGCTCCGGAGTCTCGGCAGTGGCCAGGATCCGATGCTCGTGGCGATAGCCTTCCAGGATGGTCTCGATGACCAGGTCGGCGGGATTTCGGGCCATCGAGCGTTCAAGATCCTTCAGCGCCGCCTCGATGACCGTCTGCACGTCGTACTCGCCGTCGAGCTGGGCGGCGATGGTGTGCTGCGCGGACCGGGTGGACATCACGCCGACCTCGAAAAGCACATCCTCCTTGCGGGGAAAGTAGAAGTAGAACAACGCTTTCGAGACCCCGGCCGCGGCACATATCTGGGCCACCGTGGTGCCGGCGTACCCGTTGGTGCGCCACAGTGCCATCGCGGCTTGTACCAGCATGCGCTTGGTGGCGCGCGAGTTGGCGCGTTGAAACGTCGCCCGGCGCTGACCGCGGTCAGCTTCCGCGTTGCGCGAAGGATTGGGCATACGGGGACCGTACCGCGCTTCCGCGAAGCCGACCAGTGTCTAACTAAAGCGGGTGGCAGACTGGACTGATGGCGTTGCGGGCGGCCGGGCTGGCCTTCGGGCTACTGGCGTTGGTCGCGGGCGGTGCGCAGCTGTGGGCCTTTGCCGCGACGGGCGGTGCACGCCACCTCATCCTCGGAGTGTTCGCGAGTACGGTGGGTGCCTGCGTGATCGCGGCGGCGGTGTGGCGCCGCCGACGGCACTGACTGGCTTCCACTACGGCGGCCGCGGCCCGGCCCGGCGGGTCAGGTGATCGATCTGGCGGTGCATCGCCAGCAGCGCGAAGAACGGCAGGATCATGAACGGCACGTTCTCGGCGATGAACTTGAACCAGAGTCCGAAGGCGCCCTGGCCGACATCGCCGAAACCGGCCCGGACTTCGGACAGGAAGTACACGCCGGTGCTGCTGATCAGCATGGCGCATCCGGTGAAAGCCAGCCACAGGCTCCGGATTCTCGACTCGAGCGGAAGATCGGTGCGCATCAGTCGGATCCACACGATGAAGAGCATGGTGCCGGTGATGACGCCGACGAGTTCCAGGCCGAAAATCCAGGCATTGGCACTGGTGTAGCGGGTGTCGGCGAGACCGTACTGCCACCACAGCCACTTCCATCCCGGGTCGGTGGTCGGCGTCCACCAGTGCAGCGGATGGCCGATCAGGAAGACGGTTTCGTAGCCGAGCTGGCTGCCCGCGGTGTAGGGCAGGTAGATCATCGTCAGCTCGGCGGCTCGCTGCAGCCGTGAGCGCCGCTCGCCGCGGGCGGTCCAGAAATACACCAGTGGCAGCACGATGACCGGCAGTCCGAACGCCAGGTTGGCGGCGACGTCGACGGTGAAGCTGGGGGGTAACAGCCCGGTGCCGACGCCGATGACCGCGGTGCTGAAGGCAATGCCGGTGGTTGCGGTGAGTGTGATGTATGCCCGACGTCGGTGCGGCGCCCACGGACGGGCGAGCTGGGCGTCCCCGTCGGCCGGGGTCTGGATATCGGCGTCCGCTGTCATCCACCCGTCCCGTTCTTGCTGAATCTGTGCCTGAGCGGAGGATAGGCCTCCGGCCCCGTCATGTTGAGCGAACGCTCAACATTTCGAGAATCTGCTTCTCGGCCGCACCCAGTTGAGCGGTTCGGTTAGGCGTTTGCCCTCGTTGACGACGAAGCGGCGCTGTGGAAATGTAATACTCATTGTTGAGAGGAACATTCTCAAAAGCTGGGCACGGCCCGTCAGAAACGGAGTGAACGATATGGCGATCGACCCCGCCGGCATCGATTGGTTCAAGGACCCGCGGCTGGTCGACGACCCCTACCCGTACTTCAACGCGCTGCGGGACGAGTGCCCCGTCCAGCGCGAGGACATCTACGGCGTCACCATGGTGACCGGATGGGAAGAGGCCGTCTCGGTGTACAACGACGAGGAGACGTTCTCGTCGTGCACGTCGGTGACCGGTCCGTTTCCTGGCTTCCCGGTTCCGTTGGAGGGCCGCGACGATGTGGCCGAACTGATCGAAAAACACCGCGACGAGCTGCCATTCAGCGATCAGCTGCCCACCCTCGACCCGCCGGTGCACACCAACCACCGCTCGCTGATGATGCGGCTGATCACGCCCAAGCGCCTCAAGGAGAACGAGGACGCAATGTGGGAGCTGGCCGACGAGGTGCTCGACGAGTACCTGGCGCCCGGTAAGGGCGAGTTCATCAAGGGCTTCGCCAGCCCGTTCACGCTGCTGGTCATCGCCGATCTGCTGGGAATCCCACCGCAGGACCGCACCGCCTTCGTCGACGGCATCTCGAAGAACTCCGGCGGCGGTGTCGGCAACACCGACGGGGATTCGTTGTCGCACAGCCCCTTGGAGTTTCTGTATGGGCAGTTCGAGGCGTATATCGAGGATCGGCGCAGCAATCCCCGCGACGACATCCTGACCGGCATGGCGACCGCACTGTTCCCGGACGGCACCACCCCGACCCCCGGCGATGTCGCACGGGTGGCGACCAACGTGTTCTCGGCCGGACAGGAGACCACGGTTCGGTTGCTCGGCACCGCGCTCAAGGTCCTCGGTGACCGTCCGGACATCCAGCAGCAGGTGCGTGCGGATCGCAGCCTACTGCCCAATTTCATCGAGGAGGCGTTGCGCTTCGAGAGCCCGGTCAAGGGGGACTTCCGGCTATCGCGATGCCCGGTGACGGTGGGGGACCAGGAGTTACCGTCGGGGCGCACCGTCATGGTGGTCAACGGCGCCGCCAATCGCGACCCACGCCGCTTCGAGAACCCTGACGAATTCGACCCGGCACGCAAGAACGCCCGCCAGCACTTGGCGTTCGGTCGCGGCATCCATAGTTGCCCGGGCGCACCGCTGGCCCGAGCCGAGACCAGGGTCGGCCTGGAGCGCCTGCTCGACCGCACCACCGATATCCGTATCTCGGAGGAGAAGCACGGTCCGGCCGATCGTCGCGACTACAACTACATTCCGACGTTCATCCTGCGCGGACTCACCCACCTGCACCTGGAGTTCGACGTCAAATGAGGGTCGGTGTCGACGAGGACCGCTGCGCCGGCCACGGCATGTGCCTGACACTGTGCCCGGAGGTCTTCGAGCTGTCCGAGGACGGATGGGCCGTCGCCGCCCCCGGCGAGGTTGCCCCCGAGCATGTGGCGGCGGTGCACGAGGCCATCCAGTGCTGCCCCGAGCATGCCATCTCCGAGATCTGATTCAATTCGCTTCACCGACAAGGAGTGTCGACAATGCCAAAGGCGTATGTGATCATCACCGAGGACATCAAGGACCCGGCAGGGATGGCCGAGTACGGCAAGCTGGCCAGCCAGACGATGAGCACCGCGAAGGTACTGGCCTTTAGCCCGGTGGTCGAATCGCTTGAGGGGCAGTGGCACGGCACCCAGACGGTGCTGTTGGAATTCGAATCCGTCGAGGCGGCCAAGCAGTGGTACCACTCCGATGAGTACCAGGCCGCCGCGAAGTTGCGTCAAGCCGCGGCCGAGTGCAACGGAGTGATCATCTCCGGTATGTGAACCCGCCGTGCCGGTGGGCGATCGAGGCGTACACCGACTGCCGCCTGAGCGTGCCTGTCGTCCACTGCACGACCCGCAGGGTCACGGTGAACCCTGTTGTGCCGCTTCGCGGGCCTCGCGTTGCTGGTGAATGTGGACGAGCTCGCGGAAACCGATGCGGTTGTACTTCGGGACGGGTTGGATGCCCCAATCGTCCTCAGCGGTGTCCTTACCCTCGGCACCCTCTGGCGGACCCAGCACAGGGTAGGGCACCTTGCATTCGAGCGTGTCGTCGGAATACCGGACCTTCAGCAGCTCGCTGCAGATCTCGGTCAGACTCAATGTCGGGTAGCCGTAGTAGACCGCCATGAACGGCAGCGTGAAGGCGCCTTCGATGACGAGTGCGACCAGGCACACGAACACCGCGCGCTTGATCCACTTGTGCATGCGTGCGTAGTACGGCGTGGTGCCGGGTGGCAGGCTCTGTTCCTGGGGGTCTTCGGCCATGGGTGTCGTTGTCACAGTGGCTCCTTGAAGCTGTTCAGTCGGAGAAGATTTCGCGGTTCACCGAGTGCAGGTAGGGAATGGCCAGGAACGGCGTGATGTAGAAGATGTCGTAGAGCCACCATCCGATGACGGGGAACACCACCCCGGCGTAGCGCACGTCGGCGTACATCGTCATGTTGAACACGTAGAGGCACCAGATGAGCACACCCATCCAGCAGGTGATGATCATCCATTGGTGTCCCCAGCGCTTCATCTGCAGGAATCCGATGGCCGCGGCGCACCGCATCGCGAAGACGGTCAGGATCATGCCGAACACCATCGACTTCTCGCCGGGCGCCGCCGCGCCGCCGATCCAGGCCTCGTTGTAGTGCCAGAAGTAGCCGGCGTCGAACATGGCGCCCCACCCGACCATCAGCACCCGGTTGATCAGCGTGTGGTTGGCGACCAGGTCCAGTGCCCAGCCGAGGCTGTTGAGCATGCCGTCGATAAGGGTGAGATAGCCGATCAGGGTGACGATCATCGGTCGTACCGAGTAGCCGGCACGCAGTGCCTGGCGCTGTAGGTACACACCGCGCAGAAAGATGGGCAGGCCGAGCACGCCGGGAACCCACATGCCCATCAGTGCGGCACCGGCGATCATCCATTTGTCGGCACGACGCTGGGCCAGCCGGGACACGTCGTGGTGTTCCTCGAGTCCGCCGCCGCTCTTGGCCGACGTGTTCTTGAGGAGCGGAATGTTCACAACTCCCACCAACCGCGGGCGAACGACATGTAGAGCTGAATGAGGAACATGGTCAGCAGGTATCCGTAGATGACCACCTGCAGGATGATCAGTGCCTTTTTCCGCTTGCGTTCCTTCTGATCCACCATGGCGGTGAGTCCTTCTCTTTAGATGGTTGTGTTCTCCGCACCGGCGAGGCTCGCGGCGGCGATCTCGTTGAGGCCCTCGGAAATGGCGCCTTCGCTCGACAACGGCGCCAGGATGCAGGCCTGGGCGGCCGCCAGCTCGGTGGCACCGGCGACGATCAGCTGCGCGGCGTTGACCAGGACCCGGGTGGACGGCGGTTCGAAGTGGAAAGCCTGATCCGCCGTGCGGATCGCGGTGGCGCAGCGCACCAGACGCTGCGCAGCGGCCGGATCCAGGCCGGTCTCGGCAACGATCACCTCGGCCTCGCGCTCGGGCGGCAGGTAATGCATCGGCAAGGTGACGAAGCGTTGCCGGAACGAGGGTTTGAGTTCCTTGAGCGAACTGCGGTAGGCGGGGTTGTAGGAACACACCAGCATGAAGGTGTCCGGGGCGACCACGACCTCACCGGCTCGGTCCAGATACAGCGACCGTCGGTGGTCGGTGAGTGAGTGCAGAACGGCCAGTGAATCATGCCGGGCTTCAACGACTTCGTCGAGATAGCAGATGGCCCCGGTTTTCACGGCGCGGGTCAACGGACCGTCGGTCCAGGTGACGTCACCACCGGTGACCATGAACCGGCCCACCAGATCCGAACTGGTCAGGTCGTCGTGGCAGCTGATGGTGATGACGGGGCGTTGCATCTGCGTACCCATGTGCTCGACCAGTCGGGTCTTGCCGCAGCCGGTGGGCCCGGTGAGCATGACGGGCAGGCGCTGACGGTAGGCCTGCTCGAAGAGCTGGATCTCGTTGCCGTGGGCCAGGTAGGTGTCCGGCTGCGTGCTCGGGGTCATGCGGTTACCAACTCCTTGTGGACGTGGGCTAGGACGCGCGGCAGTTCTTCGACCCGGCGAATGCGTTGAGATCGCTTCGGTCCGAAAACTTCCGGAAGGGGATCGACACGAACCGGGCCGATTCCCACGTAGTACATGGACACACCCGCCTCATGAGCCTCCTCGACGGCATGGGCCGCGTCGGCCCAGGCGTAGCGACCCTCGTACCCCTCATCAGAGATCAAGCCGTCTCCGATGACGATGACCAGTCGGCGTTCGGAGGGTTGGGCGAGCAACCTGCTCGTCATGTGCCGCAACGGCGCTCCCAGCCGGGTGTAACCCGCGGTCGAGAGACCGAGGCTGCCCGGGGGGACGAATCGGCGGTCCGAGAAGTCTTTGAGGCACGTCACTTCCACGCGGTGTCGGGTGTTTCCGGTGAATACGAAGATGCCGTGGCGTTCGCGAGCGGTCGACATCGCCCGCGACAGTGCATCGGCGCAGGCCAGTTCGATTTTGAAGATGCTGCCGCTGTGAATGCCGAGAGAGGAGCTCCCGTCGAGGAGCAGCGCGGTCGTCACGTCACGGCTGGACGCCAGGAGCTCCCGGAAGATCCGGGGTTCCGGCGCCTGGCCGGTACGCACGTCGATGTAGTGGCTGACGTACTGGTCGACGTCGAGGTCCGATCCGTCCTCCAGGCGATTCTTCATCGCTCGGTGGGTGTTCTGCTCGAACCATCTCGCGACGTCGACTGCAATCGTGGGCAGCTGTCCCGGGGCGCGATCGTGGGCATGCTCGATGACCGCGACATGGTCGGTCAGGAAGCTCTCGGTCCATGCGTTCCATTCCGGGTACGGAATCCCGGGTCGATGTTCGGGGGTGGTGTCCAGGTCATTGTCCTGCGGGCGACTGGGCGGAGGCAGATTGGGATTCCGGACGCCGCCGTCACCACCGGCGGGTACCGAATGTGGTGCCGGTGACCGCTTTTGATTGGAGGTCCACGGTAGACGGCCCAATGTGCGGCGCAGCTTGTCGTTGAGTCCCTGAGGCATCGTGTACGCGCGCGGAAGGCTGCCCAGAACCGGGTCGATGATCAGGTGCCCCGACCGGCGTGCCTCTGAAATCGCCCGGCTGATCATCTCTTTGCCGTCCATGCCGGCATCCCTGATCTCGAGATCGGGCACCTGCCGGCGGATCTCGTCCACCAGCCCTGGCCATCGCCCGGCGATCCAGCCCAGCGCCACACCGGCTTCGACCAACGTCAGCGCACTCAGTTCGCGCCCGGACAATTCGTTGAGACGGTAGTCGGTGACGCGCTCTTTGGACGGCGCACACTGCAGCGCGATGCCGCACGTCAGTGTTCGTCGGGTCCAGTCGGTATTCGTCACCGGGTAGGGAATGTGCACGACGTCGAGCATCGAATTCAAACCGAAGCCGCGATGTTGTCCGCTCACCAGGTGGGCACCTGTCCGGCGCTGCTCGCTGAGGGCGACGGCGGTCAACGAGCACGAGCGCTCGAGTGCCATCGCGGAGGTGTCGGAGAAGTTGGACATCGATACCTCAGAACGTGCCGATATTGGAGAACATCCAGTACCAGAACCAGATGATCAGTCCGGTACCGCCCCATGCGGCCACGTAGCGCAGTATCTCCCAGATCCAGCCCGCCATCTCGGTTCCTTTCGCAACTGACGTTTTCGTCGAGTGGGTGGTTGGTGCGGTGTGCTGCGAGCAACCCGTGTCCGCATACGTGTTGAATCAAGTCATCGACCGCAGTCAATCAGTGAAGATTTCGCGGTTCACCGAGTGGAGATAGGGGATCGCCAGGAACGGCGTGATGTAGAAGATGTCGTAGAGCCACCACCCGATGACAGGAAGAACGACCCCGGCGAAACGGACATCGGCGTACATGGTCATGTTGAACACGTAGAGGCACCAGATGAGCACACCCATCCAGCAGGTGACGATCATCCATTGGTGTCCCCAGCGCTTCATCTGCAGGAATCCGATGGCCGCGGCGATGCGCATCGTGAACACGGTGAGGATCATGCCGACTTCCATGGCCTTCTCTCCCGGGCCTGCAGCACCACCGATCCACAGCTCGTTGTAGTGCCAGAAGTAGCCTGCATCAAACATGGCGCCCCAACCGTTCAACAGGATTCGGGCCAGGATGGTGTGGCTGGCGATCAGGTCGAGCGCCCAGCCGACGGTATTGATGGCGGCATCGATGATGACGAGGTAGCCGATGAGGGTCACCACCATCGGGCGCACCGACAGACCCTCGCGCTGGGCCTTGCGCAGCAGGTATACGCCGCGAAGGAACAGCGGCAGACCGAAGATGCCCAGCGTCGCGGTGCCGATCAACAGGCTGCCCGAAATCAGCCATTTGTCGGCCTGACGTTGGGCCCGCTGCGATGCCCCCATGTGTTCGTCGAAGTTGCTCTTCGGGAGCGTAGCCGCCGCGTCGATGGCCTCGCCGGGCCGATTGAACGTTGGCAACTCCATAATGGCTGACTATAGTCAACAAGTGCCGGTAGTCAATTGGAGGTTCGCACGTGTCGATCACCTCGACGTGGAGGATGTGCACATACTCTTGATCGAGCGTCGAACGTAGTCGTCGACCATGCTGGCCTGTTCGGGCCAGCTGTGGGTCGTGATCAGCAGCGCATACAGGCCGAGCAGGAAGAACACGGCGCTGTTGAACGGGTCCACATCGGGGGCGACCTTTCCGCTCGCCTGTGCCCGTTTCAGGCCCTTGGACAACTCGACGACCACCGGGTGTTCGTCACCGTCGGTGGCCGGGGGGCGTGTCTGTGAAAAGTGTAGCGTGAGAAAGTCTTTGAACAGTGCCGGGCCGAGTCTCCGTTCGAGGCCGGTGATGAGGTCGACAGCTTCGCGCAGCATGGTTTCCAGATCTACCTCGGCGCCAAAATCTTTCGCCATCCGCACGGCGATCCGCTTCTCCTCGCGGTGTTCGAGTTCGAGCAGAACGTGCTCTTTGGTCGGGAAGTGAAAGAAGAAGGTACCGTGTGCCACGCCGGCCGCCGACACGATACTGCCCACGTCCGCCGCGGCCAATCCGGAGCGTGTGAATTCTGCAATTGCCGCGCCCAGCAAGCGCTCTCGCGTCTGCATTCTCTTGGCCTCGCGTGCAGAGGCTTTGTCCGTGGTCGGCACCCGTCGACTTTACCGCCTGAACGCAGCGTGGGTGTTTGTATACGCTGACTGAAATCAGGAACTAGCGGGGGAGAAGGGGGGACTGCGGTAGTTCCGAATGTCTCGACCGATCTGTCACCCTGGACCGAGGATAAGCATTGCCCCACAGGTGGAAATATCTCGACATCGGGCAGGCGGCGGCGTGTGCGGCGAGCTGTCGAGATCGAATCACATCGCGCTGCCGGACACCTGACAGTGATTGACTATAGTCAGAATGTGTCGATAGATTCGTCGGGGACGTACGCGGCGGACGCCACGGTGCTGGGGGTGCCATCGCACGGAAATGGGGATCTAGACGGTGACAGTGAGACCACAGCGGGCGGAAGTGCCATCCAACTACATCGTGAGGACCCAGCTCTTGTGCCTCTGGGCGGTGCCGACGATGGGCGCTTTCCTGCTGATCGCCTTCCTCATGTTCCCGGGCTTCTTTCCCCCGATGTCGCCGCAGCTGTCCGCTGCGCAGGTCGCAGAGTTTTACCGTGACCATGCCGCATCGGTGCGGTTCAGTATGGTCACGTTCAACATTCTCGGCGTCATGCTGCTGCCGTTGTACGCGGTGACGGTGGTCCAGATGCAGAGGATGACCACGCCGAGCAAAGTGCTCAGCTACTGCTATCTCACGGCCGCTGCCAGCGGTGCCACCATTTTCGCGATGGCAGACATCATGTGGCTGTTGGCAGCTTTCCGGCCGGACCGCGATCCCGAACTGATCCAGCTGCTCAACGATATGGCGTGGATGATCTTCATCGCCCCCGTCGGAATGATCTTCGTCCAGAACCTGTGCTTGGCGTTCGCGGTCTTCTTGGACTCGCGCGAGCGGCCGGTCCTGCCCCGGTGGGTTGCGCCGTTCAGCGTGTTGGTTGCCGCGGCCATCGCGCCTGCTGCCGGCGCCGCTGTCGTGACCACAGGTCCGTTCGCGTGGGACGGTGTGCTGTCCTTCTGGTTGCGCCTGGGCGCGATGAGCATCTTCCTCGCGGTGATGTTCCTCGTCCTGCGCAGAGCCGTGCTGCGCCAGGCCGACGAGATCGCGAGCGGCCGGGATGTCACGGCGGGGTACAGCGGATGACACGGACCTCGCCCCCGTCGATCTCGTTCGACGACAACGGAATCCGCCGACGGTGGCCGCATAATCCGAAAGTGGACCTGTGGGTGGTCTGGTGGACCATTCCCGTCTTCTATGCCTTACAGGGCTTCATCTACGTCCCGCTGACCAGGCTGATGCCACCCCGGCGCCCCGATATCACCCCGGAGCAGGTCGCGGCATTCTTCGAGGAGAACGCGCTCGGTATCAAGATCGGGTTCGGCGCTCTGATGATCATCGCCGGGTTCGTGGGCACCGCCAATGGGTTGATCGCCTATCAGATTCGGCGAATGTCGGTGAACCCCGCCTTCGCGTATGCCTTCATCGGAACGCTGGCGGTCGGTGCGACCCCGGGATTCCTTTGGGGGGCGTTCGCCTTTCTGGCCGCGGTGTTGCGACCCGGCCGGTCACCGGAGACGCTCATGCTGCTCTATGACATGGCGTTTCTGTCCTACATCGGCTCACTTGGCTGCTTTGCGGCCGCATGGGCTGTCCTGAGCGCGGCGATTCTGCTGGACAAGAATCAGATCTACCCGAAGTGGTTCGCCTATGCGTCGATCTGGCAGATCATCACGGAATTCATCGCGGCGGTGGTTTTCAACTTCCATTCCGGTCCGTTCGCCTGGAACGGCCTGGTGGCGTTCTACATCAATACCGTGGTGTACGTCTTCTGGCAGGTCTGTCAGTTCTGGGTGTTGTACAAGGCAGTCCAGCGCCAACCGATCGCCGAGCTTGCGACCTGATGCGGGTGACGCCCGGCCCGAGGAGAAGTGGAATCTGCCCGTGAGTGATGCACCGCAGGGTGGCGTGAGGTTGCAGGAACCGGATCCGGGGGCCAACGTGTCTCGGGGGACGCACCTTCCCGGCGACGGCGCCATGTGGTTCTTCGTCCTCGGGGACATGATCATCTTCGGCCTCTACTTCCTGGCCTTCATGATCTTCCGTGACCGCGAGGTCGACGAGTTCACTGCTGCTCAGCAGGACCTGTACCTGGACATCGGAGTTGTCAACACCCTTCTGCTGCTCTTCAGTTCGTGGCTGGCGGCCCGTGCTGTCCTCGCTGTCCGCGCCGGCGACACCGAACGCACCGTCCGCCTGCTCACGGCGACCGGAGCATGCGGCGCGGTCTTCATCGTCATGAAACTATTCGAATGGTGGCTGGAGGTCGACGCCGGTCATACGTTCCCCAGCAACACCTTCATGTCGTTCTATTTCGTGCTGACCGGCGTGCACATGCTGCACGTGATCATGGGGCTGATCATCCTCACGGTCGTCGTCGGGGTCATGCGGAAGAACTCAGGGCCACGGGTCGGGGTGATCGAGCAGGCCACCACGTACTGGCACATGGTGGATCTGTTGTGGGTGATCATCTTCGCGCTGCTCTATGTCTTGAGGTGAAAGTGGCTGACACAAAACGTCTTACCGTGGTGTGGATCGTGCTATCGGTCGTCACGGTGGTGACCTGGCTGCTCGGCCACGACATCGATCTCGGGCACGACGCCACGGTCGCTGTAGCTCTGACCATCTTGGCGATCGCCTTCGGCAAGGTGTATCTGATCATCCGGCACTTCATGGAGGTGCGGACGGCACCAATGTGGCTGCGCGTGTTCTGCGACGTCTGGCTGGCGGTGCTGGGGGGCACGATCGTCGCACTGTATCTGTGGTGACCGGCAGGCCGGGCCCATACCGTAAATCCGGCGGCATGAGCCGTCGCCCAGGACCAGCCATCGAGCCCGCTACTCCACGATGGCGATCGCCTGCCGGGGGCACTGCCGTACGGACTCGCGGACCTGCTGCTCGTTGTCGGGGGTGACCTCGTCGGTGAGCAGGTGCAGGTAGTCCTGATCGTCGAGGTCGAACACTTCCGGGATGATGCCCATGCAGACCCCGTTGCTCTCGCAGAGTCCGAAATCCACCACGATCTTGCTCACTGGGCAATCCTCCTTACCGGCACATGTGAGTAGCCCGCCACATTCTGCATGTGAACTCGTTGCAGTCCATCCCATTTCACCTCGTAGCGGGGCATGAACTCGAGCAGCTTCTCCAGGGCGATCACGCTTTCCATGCGGGCCAATGCCGCGCCCAAACAGCTGTGGATGCCGTAACCGAGACCCAGGTTCTGCGCCTCGGTACGGTCACGTTCGATATCGAAGGTGTCGGCGTCGGTGAACGCGTCGGTGTCGCGGTTGGCGGCGGCGCTGAGCAGGAACACCGGCTTGCCCGCCGGGATGACCCCGCTGGGAACGTGGGCCTCCTTGAGCGTGTAGCGCACGTTGTATTGCACCGGGCCTTCGAACCGCAACAACTCTTCGACGGCCGCGGGCACCAGTTCGCGGTCGTCCAGCAGCTTCTGCCACTGTGCGGGGTGGCGGGCGAACAGCACCATCGCTGTCCCGATCAGCTTGGTGACGGTTTCGGCGCCTGCTCCGCCGAGTAGGGTTGCGAAACCGGTGATCTCGATATCGTCGAGCTTGTCCAGTCGGCCGTCCTCGCGCGGGATCTCCGCGGCGATCAGCCGGCTGATCATATCGTCCTGCGGATTCTCCCGGCGCTTCTGCACCAGCGAGTAGTAGTACATCGCGGTGTCGATATTGGCCTTCATTCCCGCCTCGGACGTACCGAATTGGCCGGGCTCACGGGACAGGCTGGTATCGATCCAATGCCGCACCATCTGACGGTACTCGGGTTCGACGCCGGCCATTCGGGTGATGACCTCGACCGGGAACGGTCCGGAGAAATCCTGGACGATATCGAAATCGTCGGAGGCGATCTGGCCGAGATGATGGTCGATCTGTTCGACGATCGTGTCGCGCTGGGCCTGCACGGCGCGGGGCGTGAATGCCTTGTTGAGCAGGGAGCGCATGTGTCGGTGCTCCGGCGGATCCATGAAGATGATCGACTTCTGCGGAGGTGTCCCGCTCTGCACCATGGCCAGATCGCAGCCGCGCGAGGACGAGAACGCCTCGTGGTCCTTGAGTGCGGCCGAGACGTCCTCATGCCGGGTGAGTGCGTAGAAGTCGCGTTCCGCGCTGTAGTAGAGCGGCGCCTCGTTGCGCATCCGGCGGTAGATCTCGAACGGATTGTTGAAGTACTCCTCGGAGAACGGGTCGAATACGAGTTCCGCGGTGGTCATGCGGGTCCTCCTCGAGGGTGGCTGTCCGAGGGTGCGGTGCTCACCCAGAGCATTACGGATGGCTTTAAAACTGTAACGCTAACAGTAGCCGCATCGGGATACGTGTGAAACCGCCAATTTCGGTCGCGCTCACCGCCCCAGCCCGGCGTCCACGACCGCGTCCAACACGCCCAGATCGGCCCCCAGTTCAGCGAGCGTCTGCCGGATCACCGAGACATCCTTACCGAGGAATTCGCCTACGGCGGCGACGAATGCGGCGGTCGACCCGGCGCGTGCGACGTTGTCGAGTGCCCGGCTGGCACCGCTGCCGTGCGGCAGCGCCGACAGCAGTGCGGCCTCGTCGACCCCCAGACTGGCCGCCAGCCGGCCCGCCTGAGCGAGCATTCCGATCTGGGCGGCAAAGAGGGTGTTGTTGATCAGCTTGACCTTCTGGCCGGCCCCGAGCGCGCCGACGTGCAACACCGGATCGCCGTAGGCGGCCAACACCGGACCCGCGCGCCGCAGCGCCGCCTCCGAGCCGCCGACAAAGAGCGTGACCGCCCCGGCGGCGATATCGTGCGGACCGCCGCTGACCGGCGCGTCGACCACCTCGATATGCGGTGCCAGGTCCCGCAGCCGCTCGACAGTGCTCGGGCTGCCCGTGGTGTGCACGATCAGCACCGCCCCGGCCGGGATCCCGGCGAGCAACTCGGCGTCGGCGACGGCGCGCACCTGCTCGTCGGTGAACAGGCACAGCACCACCGCATCGGCACGATCGGTCGTCTCGACCGGCTCGGCAACCGCCGTGGCACCGAGCGCGGTGACGGCCCGGCGGTGCTCCTCGGTGCGGCCGAGGGCGCGGACGTCGTGGCCGGCCTCGGCCAGCCGACGCACCATCGGAGCGCCCATCCGGCCGGCACCGATGAACCCGACCCGCATCAGGACCGTCTGTTCTTCGCGCAAGCGCTCATCGGTGTTGTCTGTTCTTCGCGCAAGCGCTCATCGGTGTTGTCTGCTCTTCGCGCAAGCGCTCATCGGGGTTGTCTGCTCTTCGCGCAAGCGCTCATCGGGGTTGTCTGCTCTTCGCGCAAGCGCTCATCGGGGTTGTCTGTTCTTCGCGCAAGCGCTCATCACCGCGGATAGTCCATCAGGTGCAGGGCGGCATCGGCGGCATCGAACACCGCGCCCTCGGGCGCCGATGCCTTGTCGGCGAGCGTCGCGGCATGCCGACAATCCTTCTGTAACAGGGCGCCGGCGATCGGGGCCAGGTTGTCCAGGCTGCCGCCAAAGGCCGCGATACTGCTGAGCGACTTGCTGGTAGCCGACCCGCGGGTCAGCACCTCGCACAGGCGTTCCCGTGGCACACCGAGGGATTCACCGAGGGCGAGCGTACTCATCGCGGCACCGAGGTTCGCGGTGAACAAAAGGTTGTTCAGGATCTTGGCGACTTGCCCGCTGCCGATCGGGCCGAGATGAACGATCGGGTCGGCAAAGGTCGCGAACACCGGACGGGCCTTTTCCGCATCGGCCTTGTCACCGCCGATCATGACCAGCAGGGTCCCCGCCTCGACCGCGGGGGCGCCGCCGCTGACGGGTGCGTCGATCACCGATACGCCCTTGGCGGCAGCCAGTTCCGCCATCTCGGCACAGGTGTCCGGGTGCACGGTGCTGTGGATGGCGATGATGCCGCCGGGAGCCAGCCCGGCCAGCACACCGTCGGTGCCGGAGATCACCTCGCGGACATCGTCGTCGCCGACGACGCACAGGCAGACCAGATCGCTGGCTGCACCGAGTTCGGCCGGTGTGCGGGCCGTCTTGGCCGCGGTGTCGGCATAGGGTTCCAGTGACGCCGCCCGCCGAGCCCACAGCGTCAGGTCGAAACCGCCCTCGACGATGCGGCGGGCCATCGGCCCACCCTGACTGCCCAGCCCGATGAATCCGATGCGCATCAACCAGCCTCCGCTTCCTTCTCGCCGCCGGCCTCGGCGACGACACATTGCTCGACAAAGGACAACACCCGGAGGTGATAGTTTCCGGCCGACAGCCCAACGCTGAGATTGTGTCCGCTGTCCGGCATCTCGTTGATCGTCACCGCCGGTGCGGAACCGAACAGTGCCGCGATATCGGCCAGCGCGGCGGCCGAGGTATCCCAGACGCGCTCGTGCTCGGCCGCGCTGTACTGCACCGGGACCTGCACCCGGGCAGCAACTTCGGGGAAGTCGCGGATCGACCAGTTCGCGGTCACCGGACCCTCGTAGGCGACCCCGGGCGCGGACAGCGCGCCGGTGAGCACCTCTGCGGGATACAGTTCGGCCGGCTCCCACAACAGTTCCCGCAGGCCCGCCGGGCGGCGAGTCAACGTCGCCCGACTGATAATCTCCTTCGCCGCCGGGCTGTAACGCAGACCCGTCCCGGCGAGTTCGACGCCGAGCACACCGGCGGGTTCGTTCGCCATGCGCAGTGCCAGTTCACATCCCAGGGAGTGCGCGAGGACGAAGATCCCCGCGCCGCGCGGGCCGCCGGCGAGGATCTTGTCCACCGCACCCCAGGCGAGCGCGACCCGGGCGGCCGGTTCGGTCATCGTGTCCTGGTACAGCGCGGAGGCGCCGTAGCCCGGACGGTCCAGGGCGATCACCGTGAAACCCGCAGCAGCGGCCGCCCGCAGCAGCGACAAATCGGATCGGCCCGGGCAGTCGAAGTACACCGACGAGGTCGCGCCGCCGTGCACGGCGACGATCACCGCGCGCGGATCGGGGACCGCGGCGACCAGCGCCGACATCGGCACGGCGTCAACCATGACCACCCGGGGCCGGACCTGCGTCACCGCGTCACCCGTCGACCCGCAGCAGCATCACACCGCTGGGTGTCAGGCCGCCGCTGCTCACCACGGCCACCCGGGCGTCGGCGACCTGACGATCGCCGGCCTCCCCGCGCAGCTGGGAGACCGCCTCGTGCACCAATCCCATCCCGTGGGTGCGGCCGTGCGAGAGCTGGCCGCCGTGGGTGTTCACCGGGATCACACCGTCGCGGGCGATGGCCGCGCCGCCGTCGAGGAAGTCCTTCGCCTCGCCGATGCCGCAGAAGCCGAGTGCCTCCAGCCAGGACAGGCAGTTGAAGGTGAATCCGTCGTACAGCTGCGCCACGTCGACGTCGCCGGGACGCAACGAGGTCCGGGTCCAGAGGTGAGCGGCCTGGCCGAGCACCTGCGGTTCGTGGGTGAGGGTGGTCTGGTCCCAATCGGTGCGTTCGATGATCTGGGTGCCGACCGCCTCGAAATACACAGGCTTCTTCGGGGCGTCCGCGGCGGCGTCGACGGCCGAGACGACCACGGCCACCGCTCCATCACATGGCACATCGCAGTCGTAGAGGCCGAACGGGGTCGTGATCGGGCGGGCGTTGAGATAGTCGTCCATCGTCATCGGATCGCGGTAGATCGCGGTCGGATTCAGCGCCGCATTGGCCCGCTGATTCATCGCGATCCAGCCGAGGGTCTCCCGTGTGGTGCCGTAGCGGTGAAAGTGCCGCTGCGCGTTGAGGGCCAGGGTGTGCGCGGCCGATGTGGCCCCGAACGGTGCCTGCCAGTTGTCGACCCGGGTGCCCCCGGGCGGCGACAACTTGCCCTCCTTCATCAACTGGTTGAAGGTCGCCTCCCAGAGCGTGCGGAAGCACAGCACGTGACGGGCCATCCCGGTCGCGACGGCCATCACCGCCGCGATCACCGATCCGCCCGGCCCAAAGGTGTCCATCCCGCCGTTGATCCAGGTGGGCCTGATGCCCAGGGCGTTCTCCAGGGCCGTGCAGCCGCCCTCACCCATCCCCATGGCATCCAGGGCCGGATAGGTCGACAGGCCGTCGATATCTGACAGCGTCAAACCGGCGTCGGCGATGGCCGCCTCGCTGGCCTCGATGGTCAGCGACAGCGGTGACACCATCAGGCGGCGACCGATTCTGGACGCCCCGATACCGGTGATGGCCGCGGCGTCTTCGAACTTCTTCTCGGTCAGCCGGGGACGGACGTACGCGGCGAAGTCCTGCGGGGCGATCTCATCCTCCGGCAGCGGCGCTGTCTCGGGTTCGGCCGTCGGCCGGAACAGCGGCAGCCATACGTCATCGTGCTGTTCGAAGATGACTTCCACGACGCGCCCGAGTTCCAGCTCGACGGGTTCGGCATCGATGATGTTGGTGGTCAGCCGGACCCGCGGATCCTCCTCGATCGCCACCTGCGCGACGACGTACGGCGCCGGCAGACCGGGTATCGAGAACCGCTCGTTGACGGTGAAGGCCGACAACACCGCCCGGCCGGACACCTCGTGCGGGCTCAGATTGTGGCTACGGCAGTACCGGCATACCGGCTGCGGCGGGTGGATCAGCGATTTGCAGTCATCACAGCCCTGGATGCGCAGCACGCCATCGGCGCCCGACTTCCAGAAGAACTCGTTCTCAAAGGTCAACTGCGGCAACGGCAGTCTGCTCATCGTGTCATCTCCCACTGCCCGGCGCCGGTGTCGGTGCGCAGATTCTGCAGATCCGGTTCGGTCAACGTGGGCGGCGGCGGGTCGTCGGGGCGGCGTTCGGCGATTTCCAGGATCGCGTGCGCCGGACAGTCCAGCAGCGCGCGCTGCACGGCGGTGCGATCCTGCTCGGGAATGACGCCGTCGCCGACCAGCACGGCGTACCCCCAGTCGTCCAACGAAAAGTAGTCCGGGGCGTGCCTGGCGCAGATGCCGAACCCGTCGCACAGTGTCCGGTCGAGTTTGATCCGCATCCGCTCGCTCACAGTGCCTCCACTTCGAAGGGGCGCAACGCCCGGTAGGTCGATGGGCCCGTGGTGGCGGCCAACCGTCCGGCGATATCGTCGCCGAACATCGCCAGCAGGCTGGCGGCGATATTGCATGCTGCGTCCAGCGTCGCGCAGGCACCGCGGCCGCGCAGAACCACCGACCAGCGCCGCAGCCGAGCCAGATCCTCGGCATCGGCGGTGCCGTCGCGCAGCGCGCCCGTGGCCGCCGCCATCGCCGCAGTGCCGTTGAAACAGGAGCCGCACTGCCCGGCATTCTCCCGGTCGAAATAGGCCAGCACCGCCGCGGCGACGGCGAGCGGGTCCTCGTCGGTGATGACGGAGACGGCGCCGCAGCCGAGTCCGCTGCCCAGCGCCGCGAGCGCCCGGTGCTCCAAGGTGGTCCCCAGGACGCGCCGGTCCAGCAGGCCGGCGAAGTAACCGCCCATCAGCGCGCCGCGGACCCGCTCGGCCGGTATGCCGTGCCAGGCGATCACCTCGGCTGCGGCAATACCGAAGGGCACCTCGTAGAGTCCCGGTGCGCGATCGCCGCCGGTCAACGTGACCAGGAAGGTGCCGGGGGAGTTCTCGGTGCCGGCCGCCCGGTACGCGGTGGCGCCATATCGTTGGACGAAGGGCAGGTTGGCCAGCGTCTCGACATTGCAGACCGCCGTCGGCAGCCCACCGACACCCACCTCGAAAACCCTGGGCGGTTTGTCGGTCGGCTTGGCGGGCCCGCCGTTGATGGCCCGCACCGCCGCGGACTCCTCGCCGGCCACGTAGCCGGGCTGCACCGTCTGCACGCTGACGGTGACATCGTCGAGGACCGCCGGGGTGAGCTCGGCCAGGGCCGCGCGCACCGCGTCGGCGGCCGCGGCATCGGAGACGTAGACGTGCGCGTGCCGGGCGCCGATGATCGTGGCCGCCAGCCGCACGCCGTCCAGGATCAGGTGTGGCCGGTTGCGCAGCAGCCAGCGGTCCTTGACCGAGGCCGGTTCGCCCTCCTCGCCGTTGGCCACCAACACGGTGTCGGTCCCGCGTGCCGCGGCGCTGCGCACCGTGGCCAGTTTGACGGCCATCGGGAAGGCGGCACCGCCGCGGCCCAGCACACCCGCCTCATCTATCGCCGCCA
Source organism: Mycobacterium sp. MBM (assembly GCA_021648845.1). Lineage (GTDB taxonomy): Bacteria > Actinomycetota > Actinomycetes > Mycobacteriales > Mycobacteriaceae > Mycobacterium. The sequence goes on from JAKJHY010000019.1 coordinate 88,984, forward strand.
GCAGCGTCGCCGCATCGCCACACGTCTGATAGCCACCCGAATCCCGGTACTGCGCAAGGGACTCGACACCGTCGGCGGCCCGCAGCAGGCGCGGTGCCAGACCGGGCCAGGTCGCGACGGTCAGCTCGGTGTTCATCGCCGTGCTCATATCCGGTTACCCTTCCCTGCATGCGGACGGCAGTGGTGCGGATCGGCGTCGACCCCCAAGGCGGGCTGACCGCCGCGCAGTTGCGCAGCGGGATGGCCGAGCTGACCCGGCTGGCGGCCGGAATCGGTGCGCGGGTGATCGACAACGATCTGCCGGATCTGCCGCCGGCGCGTCGGGAGGCGGAGCTTCTGATGGAAGGGCCGGATGCGGGGGCACTGCAGGAGACGGCTCTGTCGCTGTGCGCCAAGGCATTCGGCACTCGACCGGTGGTCGGTGTGCTGACGTTCGTCAGCCGCGGCACCGATGACGACGCGCACGGGGTGCTGGCCGGGTTCGGCCTGACCGGAGCGGTGCACCGGTATCCCAGCGGTGCGGGCTGGGACGTGGTCGAGGTGACGCTGCGCCGCGCCGATCTGCAGCGAGTGCCGGAGAGTCGGATCCACACTGCGCTGGAGGCCTCGCTGAACAGCGAGGTGCGCATCCTGGTGACCTGAGATCATCGGGCCGCGCCCGGGGCACCCAGGAAGTCGAGGATCGGCGGCGCCGCCTGCACCCAGGTGTCGAACAGGCAGAATGTCTTTCCGCCGCTGCGGGCGAACTTCTCGCCGGCGCGCTCCCAGGCGTCCTCCGGCCACGGCGGATCGATGAGGGTGGAGCCCTTGATCAGGCAGCTCACCTCCAGCGATGTCCGTTTGGGGTGGTCCCAGTCGTTCTCGCCGCCCCGGATGATCAGGGTGGGCACGGTGATGTTGTCGAACATCTCGTCGGGTACGCCGGGGATGGTCTGGCCCGGTTTGGGTACGAAGGCGTTGAGCCAACGCAACATCACCTTGAGGAACTGGTCGGGGTTCAGGTCGAGCAGACGGGCCCGATTGGCCGGGTTCGCCTCGATGCGCTCCTTCCATTCCGGGACGCTCAACAGGCCCTCGATGCCGAGCCCTCGGACGGCCAGGATGCTCGGCGTCACATAGTGACCACCGAGCACGAAGGAGCCGTACACGCCGCCGACGATGTTCCACACCACCAACTTGCGGACCATCTCGGGGTAGAGCATGGCGGTGAGCATCGAGTCCCGGGCGCCGCCGGAGCCGCCGAGAATGATGCACGGTCCGCCGTCGAGGGCGTTGACCAGCCCGTGCAGCGTCTCGGCGCGCATGTGCGATTCGCTTTGCCCGTAGAACTGCACATCGGACTTGCCGCAATTGGGGCGGTCCCACAGCAGCACCCGGTAGCCGCCCTCGACCAGCGCCTCGGCCAGTGGCCGCAGACCGGGGATGTCCTTGCTGAAGCGTCCACCCGGGGTCAGGACGATCAGATCGCCGGCGTCGCCCAGGATCTCGTAAACCACGTTGCCGCCGTTGATCTCGACGGACTTCTCACCGCTCATGCCTGCACCAGGACGTCGTTGCCGACCACCCGCACCGGATAGGTGCGGATGCTCCACTCGGGTTTGACCGCGGTGGTTCCGGTGGCCAGTTCGAAGCCCCACTGGTGCCACGGGCAGAAGATGTACTCCTTGTCGCGGACCATCACGGCGTCGCCGGGGACGTTCTCGTCGACGATGTTGAGTCCACGGGCGCGCCCCGAGCACAACGGTCCGCCCTCGTGCGGACAGTAGTTGGCGATCGCGTAGAAGGTGCCGTTGACGTTGTAGACCCCGACTCCGTGCCGCCCGATCGGAACCAGTTTGTGTGAGCCGTGCGGGATCTCGTCGACCGTCGCGACGACGTGTTCACGCCCCTGGGCGAGCCGGGGTGTCTTGTCCATATCGGGTGTTTCGTCCCGGGTCGACTTGCTCGTACTCTCCATCTGTCAGAAGACCCTGACCTGACCCTCGAGCGCCGGAACGGTGTCCGGCATATTGCGGTAGGTGGCCATCCCGTTGCCGAACATGATGGGCTCGCGGGCGTGTTCGGGCAGGTGCTTGACCAGCCAGCGCGGATCGTCGAACGTCCAGTGCGGATAGTCGCTGCTGAACAGCAGGATCTTCTCGCACTCCATCCACTCGAAGGCGCGCATCAACTCGGTCTTGTCCTCCGGGTAGTCCAGTGGCTGCGTGGTGAACTTGATGTGGTCTTTCACGTACTCACTGGGTTTGCGCTTGATCTCCATCCACGACTTGCGCGCCTCGTACAGTGCGTCCATCCGCCACATCAGGGGCAGAATCCAGGTGAACGCGTGCTCGACGAACACGATCTTCAGCGTCGGATGCCGGTCGAAGGTGCCGTCGAAGATCAGGCTCATCACCTGGTTCGCCGCCAGTAGCGAGTAGGTGACCATGAAATCGTGGTTGTAACTGGGCAATCCGACCGGTGGCATGGGCAGTTCGTCATAGTGGCTGCGCGACAGATGACAACTGACCGGGATGTCATGCTTGGTGGCGGCCGCCCAGATCGGGTCGTACTTGGGATGTCCCCAGGAGGGTCGCGGCTCCGCCTTGATCAGGATCTGGGCCATGTATGGGTGGTCGGCCCAGCGTTCGATCTCCTCGACGCTGCGCTCGGGTTCCTCGATGGCCAGGCAGATCGATCCGCGCCAGCGCTCGTGCCAGTTGTTGTGACTGTCGAGCCAGTGGTTGGCCTGCCAGTCGTTGAGGGCCATCGACATCGCGTGCTGGGCCTCGGGGATGCGCGCGGGGTAGGCGGCAGGCTCGAGCACCGCGATATCGGCACCGGCCTCCATGATCAGCTGTTTGAAGGCCAGTTCCGGATCGCTGCAGGCGAATTCACCGTCCGGTGGGAAGGTGTCCAGCCGCATCGCGTAGGAGTGCGCGTAATCCGGTGCGTCATAGTAGATCTGGTCGCCCACCTTGTGGGTGCCGAAGTACTTGCTGCGCCAGGGCTCGGGGATGTACTGGCCCAGCACACCGGATCGCGGCGCGGGGTGGACATCGGAATCGATGCACCGCACCGCGATACGCTCGGGCGCGGGCACGCGGGGGTTGGCCGTGGTGGTCATGAAGCCTCCTCAATACCTCTACTGTGCCGCGGCCGGGGACGGTAGGACCGGGGACTGGATGCCATACAGTTCGGCGGCGTTACGCCAGCACAACTTGTCCCGCTGCGCCGCGCTGTAGGAATGGGGCACGGTCAGCTCGTTGAGCTGCCAGTGCGGGTAGCTGGACCCGTACATCACCATGTCGTCCTTGCCGGTGAATCCGGCCCACTCGCCGGCGAAGTCGACATCGCCGGGACCGTCGAGTGCGCCCTGCACGAAGTACACGTGATCGGGCAGATAGTCACTGGGCATCCTCGGCGCCCACGGTGTCTGCTCCAGGTGCGGCCGCCCGAAGCAGTCCATCCGCCAGATGAACGGGGTCAGCAGATCGGCGGCGCCGTCGGCCCAGACGAGCTTGAGGGAGGGCCACTTCTCGAACACGCCCTCGGCGATCATGTTCATCAGGTGATACAGGTAGTTCAGCGCGGTGAACCCCACGTACTGCTCGTAGGTGCGGGTGAGCCCGTTCGGCGTCGGTGGCAACGCGACACCCGAGCCGACCTCGAAGTGCACGGCGACGGGCAGGCCCGCATCGACCGCGGCCTCCCACAGCGGCCAGAACTGTGGCTTGCCGTAGAGCTCACGGGACTGCAGCGGAATGCCGATCTGCACGACGCGGGGATGGTCCTTGTACTTCGCGATCTCACGCAGCGCCCCGGCGATATCGTCCGGGTTGACCCGGATGGTGCCGCGGAACTTCTCGCCGAACTCGTCGTGTTCGAGCCATCGGGTCACCATCATCTCGTTGTGCGCGGCGGCCAGGGCCGAGCCGAGGTGGCGGTCGGGCATGATGCCCCGGGTCATCGGATGCAGGATGGCGATGTCGACACCCCGGTCGGTGAACAGGTGTTTGGCCACGACCGCCGGATCCGAGCCCGGGTACTGGCCGTCGGGCCCCGTGGTCCGGGGCGCGTACTCGCCGCCCGGTGCGCCGTACCAGTCCATTTCGTAGTCCGGAAAGCCGCGACTGCGAAACGGTTCCTTCAGGAAGTTCGTGCGGAGGTCCTTGTTCGACTGGACGAAGATGTGCACGCTGGTGTCGATGACGGGGACCTGCACACCCGAATCGGCACCGCCCGCACCGTCCTGCAGTTCTTTCACCGTGGTCCAATCCTTCAGCTTTGCCGCCGGGCCATGGGCGCACGAGAGCGACCACCCTGGTGCCCAGTGTAGATCCTTGTTCTTCAATAGCAAGAATATTGTTCTCCAGCGGATTGCTTACATCCTTGCTGGTGGGCGTGCCTGCTGGTCGGTCGCGTAGCGCAGCCGGAGTGAAATTGCCTAGCCGCAGAAAGAGAATGACGCCTCCGAACGAGAGAATGCTATTCTCGTCCGGACGGAACGAGTGCAGGCGGGAGGTGCCGGATGCTTCTGGAGTTCGATTCTGATCAGCGGCTATGGCAGGAAACGGTGCGTGACGCGGTGGGCAAACAGTGCCCGGCATCACTGGTCCGGGGAATCGCGGAAAAAGGTGATGATCCGACGCCCCTGTGGAAGTCGTATATCGACGCCGGGTGGACCGAGCTGACCGACCCGGAGAACGCGGTCGAACTCGCCATCGTCCTGGAGGAGCTGGGCCGGGCCACCGACCCGACGCCGCTGCTGGCCACGCTGTCACAGTTCGCGCCGCTGGCCGGGCCGCGTTATGACTCGTCCAAAGCCGGGGCCGCGGTGTACGAGGGCGTGAGCGCCGACTGGACCCCGCAGGGCTGGGTGCTGGACGGCACCGCCGCGTTCGTCCTGGACGGTGACCGCGCCGAGCAACTTGCGGTGATCACACCCGCGGGGGTGTTCGTGATCGAACCGGACGCAGTGCGCACCCGCCGACGCGATGTGTTCGATCCGGTGCTGCACGTCGCCGAGGTGACCTTCGACCGGGTGCAGGTGCCCGAGTCCGATCGCCTCAACCTCGAGCCGGCCGCCGCGCTCTCGCTGGTCGAGCGGTCCCGCCACATCGCGTTGCTGGGTATGGCCATCACGATGGTGGGGGCATGTCAGCGCGTCCTGGATCTCGCGCTCGAGCACGCCAAGAGCCGCCACCAGTTCGGGGTGCCGATCGGCTCGTTCCAGGCGATTCAGCACAAGGCCACCGACATGTACGTGGCCATCGAGCGGGCCCGGGCGCTGTCCTATTTCGCTGCGCTCACCATCGCCGCCGACGACCCGCGCCGTCGGATCGCCGCGGCGATGGCCAAGGCCAGCGCAGGAGAGTGCCAGACGCTGGTGTTCCAGCACGGCCTGCAGACCTTCGGAGCCATGGGCTTCACCTGGGAGAACGACCTTCAATTCGCGCTGAAGCGGGCCAAGGCCGGCGAGCTTCTGCTCGGCGGTGCCGCCGAACATCGCGCGCTCATCGCCGAGGAGTTCGATGCAACTCGAATTTGATCCCGACGTCCAGGAGTTCCGGGCCGAGTTCTCGGCTTTCCTCGACGCCCACTTGCCCTCCGCGGCAGACACCCTGGAGCGGCCGCGGTCGGTATCGCATATGCCGCAGTGGGCGCGTGACTGGCAGCGACTGCTGTTCGACAACGGTTGGCTGTTGCCGGCCCAGCCGCCGGAGTTCGGCGGGCGCAATGCCACGGTGCTGCAGAGCTTCGTGCACCTCGAAGAGCTGTGCCGGCGGCGGATCTATCACAGCTTCAACCCGCAGGGCGTCAACATCATCGCGGCATCGCTGCTGACGTTCGGCACCGACGAGCAGAAGCACCGGTGGGCGGTGCCGGTGCTCAAGGGCGAGCGCACCGCGTCGCTGGGCATGAGCGAACCCAGCGCCGGCTCGGACCTGGCCTCGTTGCGCACCAAGGCCGTGCTTGATGGGGATGAATTCGTGGTCAACGGCCAGAAGGTGTGGACCTCCGGTGCCCACGATGCCGACTGGTTGCTGACCTTCGTGCGCACCGACCCGGACGCGCCCAAGCACAAGGGCATCAGCGCGCTGATCATCCCCACCGATACCGAAGGGGTGGTGTGCCGGCCGTTCGCGGATATCTGCGGTGCCGAGAACAAGGACTTCAACGAGGTTTTCTTCGCCGACGTGCGGGTGCCCGCCGAGAACCTCGTCGGCCCGGTCAACGCCGGCTGGAAGGTGGCCAACGGGTCACTGGGACACGAGCGGACCATGATGTGGCTGGGCTTCGCGGACCGGATCGCCAACTCCATCGGTGACTTCAAGCCGACCACGCCCCTGGAACGTGATCAGCTCGCGTCGACGATCATGGATTACCAGGCGCTGCGGCTGCTCGGCTCGGTCGGGCTGGCCAAGGCCGCCCGTGGCGAGGTCGACGTGGCCTCGGTGTCGGTGCCCAAACTGCTCGGCGCCGAAGCGGAGTTGCGGGCCTCCAACAACGCACTGCTCGCGGCCGGGCCCGAGGGCCTCATCCATCCGTCGTTCAGCGGACCGTACGCCCATATGAACCTGGACCACTACTACGCGAGCTGGTTCGAGCGGTACGCCCGCAGCTTCTCCGGAACCATCGCCGGTGGTACCTCGGAGATTCAGCGCAACATCATCGCTCAACAGGTATTGGGATTGCCCCGGGGCTAGTGTTCGCGCAGAGCGTACAAAAAGCCCCGCTCTCCTCGATGGGGGAGCGGGGCTTTTCGGCGGTTCAGACAACTCAGTAGTTGTTGCAGCTCCCGGCCAACTGCAGGGTGGCGCCGAGGTAGCTCTGCGCGCCCGGGTAGGCGGCGATCTGGTTGACCGTGTTCTGCCGCTCGACGGGCCCGGAGTTCAGGAAGCTCCGCAGCATCCCCAAAGCCATCGGCTGGGCGTTGAACTGGGCGGCCAGATCGGGACGTTCCGCGTTCATGGCGGCCATCACCTGGTCGTAGTTGCAGGTCGTGTTGATGACCGGACCGAGGTCGGGCTGGGCTGAGGCGATCCCGACCGACATCGGCACCGACAGAGCCAGACCGCCGATGACGACGGCAAGCTTCGTGCGCGACACCTTGAGCATGTGGTTTTACCTTTCCCCACCCGACTGATTCGGGCGACATCCTCCTTTTCGCGGAGGACGGATATTTCGTTACCGATTGCTGTGATTAAAAGGCTAACAGGATCGACGCTGATCCATGCAAGTCCATTATCCAGCGTTAACGCCGGTAGAACAGTGGCCGTTGCACTCCAGCCGGACGGATCACTTCCAGTCGATGACCGCTGTTTCTTTGCGTTCGGTGATCGGCCGTGCCAGCTCCTGCTCGTCGCAGATGCGCTGCAGGTTGTCCAGCGTCTCGTCCAGGCCGGGGCCCAGCCTCTTACCCGGGGTGAACGTGGCGGGCAGGTTTCGCATGCCTTGGATGACGCCGATGCTGTCGTAGTGCACGGTGCCCTCCGAGTCGCACACGTAGTCGGGCATCCGGTCGAGCACCGCCGTCAGCATCGACTTGAACACCGTCCGGGCCACATTGGAGCCGACGCACCGGTGCACGCCGATACCGAAGCTGAAGTGCCGATTGCCCTTCCTGTCCAGGACGATCGTGTTGGGTTCTTCGAACACCGCCGGGTCGCGGTTGGCCATCGCCCACGAGATCCATAGCCGCTCGCCCTCCTTGAACTGCGTGCCTTGCACCTCGACATCGGCGGCGAAGGTCCGCCCGTCCCCGGGGGCCGGGGTGAAGAACCGCAGGAACTCCTCGGTGGCGGGGTTGAGCAGGGTTTCGCGTTCGCGGCTGAGCAGGGCGCGCTGATCGGGATGCTGGCCCAGCCATTCCAGGGCGTGCGCCGTCAGTGCGGTGGTCGTGTCGAAACCACCGCCGATGATCAGGCCCAGATTGCCCAGAATCTCCATATCGGGCGCGGGCTCACCGTCGATGCGCAGCTGCAGCAGCGCATTGATCAACCCGGGCTTGGGGTTCTCCTTGAACGCGAACATGTTGGTGAGCAGGTCGATGCCCATCTCACGGTGCAGTTCGTTGATCCGCTCGCGGTCCGGTGAATGTTCCGGGGTGTACACCGAGGCGTGCGTGGGTTCGCTGTAGACCTGCCATTTCTTCAGGTCCAGACCCATCATCGCCAGTGTCAGCACCGCGGGGACCACATTGGCCAGATGGTCGACGAAGTCGATCGTTCCGGTCTCGATGTGCTCGTCGAGCGCCGCCCGCGTGATCTCGTCGACGAACGGCACCCAACGCTTGATGGCCGCCGGTGACAGGTAGGGGTTGAGCGCACCGCGATAGGTGCTGTGGTCGGGCTCGTCCATCTCCAGGATGCCGCCGCGCACCGTCTTGGCGCGGCTGGCGACCGGAATGCTGATGCCCTGATAGCCGGTGCCCTCACCGGTGAGGTCGTGATCATTGGAGACCACCGGGCAGCGGGCGAGCTCGAAGACGTGCTTGCTGTCGGCGGCGACCCAGTGGCCGTCGTAGGTGTCCGTCCACGCCATCGGGCACCGGGACTGCATCTCTTCGGTGATCTTCTCGAACTGCAGCCGGTACTCCGGGGTGTGCCGGTCGAAGTGATAGGTGTTCTTCTTGCGCTCGTCGTCGGTCGAGACGTCGTCGATCGTCATGGCATGCCCTTCATGAACGTTGTCTCCTTGGGCGGCAGCATCATTCGATGAAAATTGCCTGCTCGGGACAGGAGTGCGCGGCTTCGCGAACCGCATCTTCCTGGTCGCCGGGCACTATTTCCGAGGTGGGTGAGGCGTGACCGTCGACATCGTCGAGCACGAATGAGTCGGGGGCGATCATCGCGCACAGGGTGTGGCCCTGGCAGCGGCTTCCGTCGACCGAAACCTTCACTGCACGAGCTCCTTTCGAGTGGATGCAGGCGTCATCAGACGTGGTAGTCGTACCACTTGAGGTAGCCGCCGGCGTCGACACGCAACTGCATTCCGGTGACGAATCGGGACTCGTCGGACGCCAGCCACAGCACGGCGTTACTGATATCGGCGGGTTCGATGTAGTTGACCTTCATGGCCTGCTGGACACCGAATACCGGCTCGGCGTCGGCGCGGGTCGGATTCTCCAGATCCGGACGGAAGGACCGGTACATCGGCTCGCTCTGCAACATGTCGGTATTGCAGTTGGTCGGGTGGATCACGTTGGCCCGGATCCCGCGGACGGCGAGCTCGGTGGCCAGATAGTGCACGTACTCGGAGATGAGCCGCTTGCTCACCATGTAGCCCATCCCGCCGGGGTCGTTACCCGGGTTGGGCTTGTTGTGGGCGTCCATCAGGGCGGCCGCCGAGGCGGTCGCGACGATGGAGGCGCCCTCGGTCAGGTGCGGGAGCGCGACCTGGATGGCGTTGATGGTGCCGACGAAGTTGGTGTTGATGCCGTCGGTCCACGCCTGCATGGCGGGTTGGCCCTTCATGGCGGCGATACCGGCCTGCGCGACGACGATGTCGACCTTGCCGAACTCGGTCAGGCCGGCCTGCAGTGCGCCCCGCAGTTCTGCCTCGTTGCGAACGTCGGCCTGCGCGGTGACGATGCGGCGGCCGGTCTTCTCGACGTAGTTCTTGGTCTCTTCGAGGTCCTCGGCGGTGGCCATGGCATAGCCGACGGTGTCGTAGTTGCGGCAGATGTCGACCGCGATGATGTCGGCGCCCTCTTCGGCCAGCCGGATCGCGTGGCTGCGTCCCTGGCCGCGCGCGGCGCCGGTGATGAACGCGACCTTGCCGGCTACCCGGCCCGCCGTGTTTCCTGTCGTACCCAATGTTCAGCCCTTCTCGCTCTCAGGTGTTTCGGCCGCCGTTGACGCCCAGGATCTGTCCGGTGATATAGCTCGCCTCGTCGGAGATGAAGAAGGCGCAGGCGGCGGCGATGTCCTCGGGCTTGCCCATCCGGCGGACGGGAGTCTGCTCGATCTGCTTGTCGGTATCGCCGAGGAAGCCCCGGTCTTCGGCCTTGCGCAACATCGGCGTGTCGATGAAACCGGGCGGGACGGCGTTGACGGTGATGCCCATCGGCCCGTACTCCAGTGCCAGCGATTTCGTCAGTCCGTTCACCGCCGACTTCGCCGCGACGTAGGGCGCCATGAATGGCTGCCCCGAGTGCGCGCTGGAGGAGGAGATGTTGACGATGCGGCCCCAGCCCGCTTCGACCATATCGGGCAGCACCGCCTGGATGCAGTGGAACGTCCCGTTGAGGTTGACGTCGATGACCCGCTGCCACTGCTCGAAGCTGGTATCGCTGAAACGCCGGAAGCTTTCCAGGCCGGCCGCGTTGACCAGGATGGAGACCGGGCCGAGCTGGCTGCGCACACCGTTGAGCGCCTCGTCCACCGCGGCGCGATCGGTCACGTTGGCGATGAATGCGTTCGGGGTCTCCGAGGCGTTGAGGTCGAGGGTGGCGACGTGGTAGCCGTCCGCGCGCAGTCGGTCGGCGATTGCCCGCCCGATGCCCGATCCGCCGCCTGTCACGACCGCGTTCTTCACGTGGGGAGCCTCCTGGTAGCGACGGAATTATGGCCACGATCTCAAGAATCGCCCTTCCGATTATGAGAACCGTACTCTCGGCGAGTCCTTGACCGCAAGGCGCGCCGCCGTCGACTCGGGACAAAAGTTTGGGCGGGAGCCCAGTTCGGGGCTTACGACTAGCGCATCTACGTTTTGTTGCGTTCTCATCAACCGGATGTAAGATTCGCCCGTGATGAGAATGAAATTTCCATCACAGTGAGGAGTGTGATGTCCGAGACCCCCACGATCACCGCCGACAGCGGCAGTGATCCGGCCAGTCACAGCGCAGATCGGCGGATGCTGATCGACGGGAGGCTCGTCGATGCCGCCCGTACCTTCGCCACCGTGAACCCGGCCACCGGCGCGGTGCTCGGGTACGCGCCGGATGCGTCGATCGCCGATGCCGAGGCCGCGGTCTCCGCCGCCCGACGGGCCTTCGGCCACTCCGGCTGGGCCACCGATGTGGCCATGCGGATCCGCTGTCTGGAGCAGTTGCACACCGCACTGCTCGCCCACCGCGACGAACTCGCCGCCCTCACCACCGCAGAAGTCGGCGCCACGGCGGCGCTGAACGCCGGCGCGCAGCTGGACCAGCCGATCGCGATCGTCGAGTACTACACCAATCTGTTGCGCGACTACCCATTCACCGAAGACCTCGGGCACATCGAGAGCCGCGGCCAGCAGCACCACCGTTGGATCGAGAGGGAGGCCGGCGGGGTGGTGGCCGCCATCATCGCCTACAACTATCCGAACCAATTGGCGCTGGCCAAGCTGGCGCCCGCGCTGGCCGCCGGGTGCACCGTCGTGCTCAAGGCCGCACCGGATACCCCGCTGATCACCCTGGCCCTCGGCGAACTGATCGCCAATCACACCGATATCCCGGCCGGCGTCGTCAACGTCATCAGCGGCGCCGACCCCCAGGTCGGCGCGGTGCTGACCACCAGCGCCCAGGTCGACATGGTGACCTTCACCGGATCCACCCCGACCGGCCGGGCGATCATGGCCGCGGCCAGCACGACGCTGAAGAAGGTCTTCCTCGAACTCGGCGGCAAGTCCGCCGCAATCGTCCTCGACGACGCCGACTTCGCCACCGCGGCACTGTTCTCCGCGTTCAGCATGGTCACCCACGCCGGGCAGGGTTGCGCGCTGACCTCGCGGCTGCTGGTGCCGCGTCGGCACCACGACGAGATCGTCGAGCTGGTCAGGACGAACTTCGGACTCGTACGCTTCGGCGACCCGACCGACCCGGCCACCTACATGGGTCCGCTGATCAGCGAGAAACAGCGCGACAAGGTCGACGGCATGGTCAAACGCGCCATCGAGGCCGGTGCCACCCTGGTCACCGGGGGCGAGAAGAAGGGCCCGGGCTACTTCTACACGCCCACCCTGCTGACCGATGTCGACCCCGACAGCGAGATCGCCCAGGAAGAGGTGTTCGGACCGGTGCTCGTCGTCATCGCCTACGACGATGACGACGATGCGGTGCGGATCGCCAACAACTCCATCTACGGACTGTCCGGGGCGGTATTCGGCAGCGAGGACCGGGCGGTGGCGGTGGCGCGGCGGATCCGCACCGGCACCTTCTCCATCAACGGCGGCAACTACTTCAGCCCGGACAGCCCGTTCGGCGGCTTCAAGCAGTCCGGTATCGGACGCGAGATGGGTGTCGCCGGACTCGAAGAGTTCCTGGAAACCAAAACCTTCGCCGTTCCGGTGGTCAGCCCGTCATGACCAAGCCGCTGGAGGGAATCCGGGTCCTCGAAGTCGCCATGTACGGGTTCGTGCCGTCCGCCGGTGCGGTGCTCGCCGAATGGGGCGCCGACGTCGTCAAGGTCGAACACGCCGTGACCGGTGATCCGCAGCGCGGACTGCGGCAGACCGGTCTGCTGCGGGTCGACGGCGATCCCAACCCCAATATCGAGCACGCCAACCGCGGCAAGCGCAGCATCGGCCTGGACATGTCGGTGCCGGAGGGTCGAGCGGTGCTGCTCGAACTCGCCACCCGCGCAGACGTTTTCCTGACCAGCTTCCTGCCGGGGCACCGGGAGAAGTTCGGCATCGACGTCGAGGACATCCGCGCCGTGAACCCGAACGTCGTCTACGCCAGGGGAAGTGCGCTGGGACCGCGCGGCGAGGAGTCGGTCAAGGGCGGCTACGACATGACCGCGTTCTGGTGCCGGGCCGGCACCGCCGCGACCATCACGGCACCCGGCACGCCGGGCATGGTCGGGCCGCCAGGACCCGCCTACGGTGACACCATCTCCGGCACCAACCTTGCCGGTGGCATCGCCGCGGCCCTGCTCAAGCGTGAGCGCACCGGTGAGCCGTCGGTGGTCGACGTCTCGCTGCTCGGCAGCGGCTTGTGGGCATTGGGCCACACCGTCGCGCTGACCACTCACCTGCACCAGCGGATGGAAGCCTTCCCGCCGGGGACCCAGGGATCGCCGCTCAATCCGCTGGTCGGGCTGTACCCGACCGCCGACGACCGCTACATCTCGTTTGTCATGATGCAGCCGACGAAGTTCTGGGCCGATGTGTGCAGGCATATGGACCTCGACGATCTGATCGACGATCCGCGATTCGCCACCGCGGAGTCGATCGCGGAGAACACCGCGGCCGCCAACGACATTCTCACCGCGGCGATGCGCACGCGCACGTTGCCCGAGTGGAGCAAGCGGTTCGCCACCCTGGCCGGTCCGTGGGCTCCGGTCCAGGACACGCTGCAGGCGGCCGCGGATGACCAGATCCGGTCCAACGAGTACATCGTCAAGGCCGGGGACCTCGAACTGGTCGCCAACCCGGTGCAGTTCGACGTGGCCGCGCCCAGTACCGGGGGAGCCCCCGGATTCGCCGAGCAGACCGACGAGATCCTCGCCGAACTCGGTCTGGACTGGGATCGCATCATCGAGCTCAAAACCGTAGGTGCCGTTACTTAAGTTCGTCCCGAGAGGTGTCTGTACAGCCCATGCCAAACGTGTCGATCAGTCGGCCCGGACGAGGCGGCGCGCTGAGCGCCCGTCGTGCGGCAGACCGCAGGTATGGCGAATATCGACATTTTTACCGTAAATCATTCGATATCGTTCCGTCCGGCAGCGAGGGATGGTCATGAGACACGTCGCCATCGACGGCGCGGGGATGACCATCGTCGGGGAGCGCGTCGCGCTCGGGCGCGGGGATCTACTGCCGTCGGCCTTCGCCGACCCCGCACGCAGCATCGACAACGATCCGGCGGCATCCCCACGCCAGGCCACCCGCACTGGCGCGATGCGCGCCGCACTCGGTGATGCGGCGACCCGGCATAATTCCCTCGGCGGTCCCGGCCCCCGCCGTGCGGCGCGACCGTGCTCCAGCATGGCAAATATGACACCGTCGAAGGTTCACATCCCCGAACTCGGCGATTTCCTCCCCGGAGACGGGGCGATCGGCTATGAAGAACGTGGCTTTGCTGACCGCTCCGACGAATCCATACTCGTCGAGGCGGAAGTCACCAGCGTCGGGGGAGCGCTGCCGGTGTATCCCAGCGGGGGTTCGACGTCCAAAGGGCATCCGCCGGGTGCCACCGGTGTGGCACAGTGCGTTGAGCTGTTTCGGCAGCTTCGTGGCGAAGCGTCCCCTCAGGACTGCGGCGCGCGAGTCACGTTGGTGCACAACGTCGGCGGCCCGACAGCAGTAACAGCAGTCACAATCCTGGAAGGACCCGGTGGGCATGGCAGGTAAGGGTCCGGACCGATGGTCACCCGGCATCGCGATCGCACGTAACGCCTCGGGTCCGATGCAGGCGGTCGGTGGTCTGTTCGCGATGAGCGCGGATGCGGTCAAGTATCTGTTTCA
>JAKJHY010000020.1 GCA_021648845.1 Mycobacterium sp. MBM
CTGGTCGTCGTGGTGTCGGTGACCCTGCTGGTCTCACTGGCCATCTACGGCTCCAACGGCAACTTCAACCTGTCCGGGTAGAGGCACACCGTGACAAGAGCCGACCGTGGGCGTGTTGGGGCCGGACTGGCCTTGGTGGTGGCGATCGCGTTGATCGTCGGGCTGTCGGTGGGGCTGTTCCGCGGCAGTTTCACCGAAACCGTTCCGCTGACAGTGGTCTCGCCGCGCGCCGGACTGGTGATGAACCCCGATGCCAAGGTGAAGATGCGCGGTGTCCAGGTGGGCACCGTCGCCTCCATCGAATCCCGGCCCGACGGGACGGCCGTTCTGCACCTGGCGATGGATCCCGCTCAGCTCCGGCGAATTCCCGCCAACGTCAACGTCGACATCGCATCCTCGACGGTGTTCGGGGCGAAATTTGTCCAACTCGAAAATCCCCCCGACCCGTCGCCCGAGCCCGTGCGGCCGGGAGCCACCCTGCAGGGCGACCACGTCACCGTCGAGATCAACACGGTGTTCCAGCAACTCACCCAACTGCTGGACTCCATCGATCCGCTCAAGGTCAACGAGACCCTCGGCGCGATCTCGGATGCGTTCAACGGCCGCGGTGAGCAATTCGGCCGCACGCTCACCGATTTCAACAACTTCCTGGCCAAGATCGAACCGAGCCTGGACAACCTGGCCACCATCACCCGGCAGCTGCCGCCGGTGCTGACCGCCTACGCCGACGGGGCGCAGGATCTGGTCACCGCCGTGGACAACACCAGCACGCTGAGCAACAGCATCGTCGAGGAACGGGACAACCTGGACGCGTTCCTCATCAGCGCAACAGGTCTGGCCGACGTCGGTATCGAGGTGGTCGGCGGAAACCGGCAGGCGCTGCGCGATCTGGCGCACATCCTGCTGCCCACCTCCGAGCTGCTGGCCAAATACCACGAGGGGCTGGGCTGCGGGATCGGCGGCATCGTCCCGTTCTCGAAGTCCACCCCGTTCAACGTCCCGGGCATCATCATCTCGGCGGGCCTGACCCTGGGCGTCGAGCGCTACCGCTACCCGCAGGATCTCCCGCGGGTCGCGGCCAAGGCCGAACGGTCCTACTGCAAGGAGTACGGGCTGCCCGACGTGCCACCGGAATACCGAGTGCCCATGCTGGTCGCCGACACCGGAGCCAACCCCTACCAGTACGGCAACCAGGGCATCCTGCTCAACTCCGACGGGCTCAAGCAGATGCTGTTCGGGCCGCTGAACGGCCCGCCACGTAACAGCGCACAGGTGGGGATGCCCGGATGACCGGATCACGCGGAGTCATCATCAAGTTCGGCATCTTCGCGGTGGTGATGGTGCTGCTGACCGGTGCGCTGTTCGCGGTCTTCTCCGAGGTGCGCACCGGCTCCACGCAGGGGTACTCGGCGGTGTTCAAGGATGCGTCCCGGCTCAAGGCCGGGGACAGTGTGCGGGTTGCCGGTATCCGGGTCGGCACCGTCGACGAGGTGTCACTGCAGTCCGACGGCACCGTCCTGGTGGCCTTCGACGCCGACAAGACGGTGGCCCTGACCACCGGCACCAAGGCGGCCGTGCGCTACCTGAACCTGGTCGGCGACCGCTATCTCGAACTACTGGACGGGCCGGGATCCATACAGCGGCTGCCGGCTGGGTCGAAGATCCCGGTGCAGCGCACCGCGCCCGCCCTGGACCTCGACCTGCTGCTCGGCGGCCTCAAACCGGTGATCCAGGGGCTCAACCCGCAGGACGTCAACGCGCTGACCGCCTCGCTGATCCAGATCATGCAGGGCCAGGGCGGCACCATCGAATCCCTGTTGTCGAAGACCTCGTCGTTCAGCACCGAGCTCGCCGACAACAATCAGGTCGTCGAGTCGCTCATCGACGAATTGCGCACCGTACTGGGCACATTGGCCAAGGACGGGGACCGGTTCTCCGGGGCCGTCGACCGCCTACAGCAGTTGGTCAGTGGTCTGCACGAGGATCGCGATCCGATCGCCACGGCGATCGAGGCGCTCGACAACGGGACCGCGTCGCTGGCCGACTTCCTCGGAAACGCGCGCCAACCGCTGGCCGGCACCATCGCCCAGGTGAACCGCTTGGCCACCAATATCGACGCGGGCAAGGAGTCGCTGGACACCTCCCTGCAGAAGGCCCCGGAGAACTATCGCAAGGCGATCCGGCTCGGCGCCTACGGCGGCTTCATCCAGTACTACATCTGCGGCGTCGCGTTCCGCGCCAGCGATTTGCAGGGTCGCACCGTCGTGTTCCCGTGGATCAGGCAGGAGGAGGGCAGGTGCTCGGACTCGTCATGAGGCGCTGTGAACCATGCCGCTCTGGGAAGGAGCTTGATCCTCGATGCTGAAGTATCGCGGGGGCCATCTGGTCCGCACCGGCATCATGGGCGTCGTCCTGATGGTGCTCGTCATCGCCGTCGGCCTGCAGCCCGAACGCCTCACCGAATGGGCGAGCTCGGTGCGGTACCAGGCCAGGTTCGCCGAGGCGGGCGGACTGAGTGTGGGCAACGATGTCACCCTGGCCGGTATCAAGGTGGGATCGGTGTCCGATATCAGCCTGGACAACGGCGACGCGCTGGTGTTGTTCACCCTGAAGGGCAAGTACGGATTGGGATCGGCCAGCGAGGCTCATATCCGCACCGGCACGTTGTTGGGGGAGCGGGTGCTGGTGCTGGAGCCGGCCGGCGGTGGCCGGATGGGTGCGCTCGACGAGATCCCGCTGTCGCGGACGTCCTCGCCGTACTCGCTGACCGATGCGGTGGGCGAGCTGACCACCAATACCGCGGGCACCGACACCCAGGCGCTGAACCAGTCCCTGGATACGCTGTCGCAGACCATCGATCAGATCGCGCCGCAGCTCGGTCCCACCTTCGACGGTCTCAGCCGGTTGTCGCGATCACTGAACAGCCGCAACGAGAGTCTGGGCGATCTGCTCAAGAGCGCCGGTGATGTGACCGGTGTGCTGTCCCAGCGCAGCGAGCAAGTCAACACGCTGATCCTCAACGCCAACGACCTGGTGGGCGTGCTCAACGACCGCCGGCAGGCGATCGTGAACCTGCTGGCCAACACCTCCGAGGTCTCGCGGGCGCTGTCGGCAGTGGTGGCCGACAACGAAGAACAGCTCAAACCCGCGCTGGACCGCCTGAATTCGGTCACCGCGGTGCTGGAGAAGAACCGCGACAACATCGCCAAGGCACTGCCCAGCCTGGCGAAATACCAGCTGACGCAGGGTGAGACGGTGTCGAACGGCTTCTATTACAGCGCCTACGTGCCGAACCTGGTGTTCGGCCAGCTGCTGCAGCCGTTCCTGGACTACGCCTTCGGGTTCCGCCGCGGCGTCGACGCCGGACAGCCCCCGGACAATGCCGGCCCGCGCGCCGAACTTCCGTTCCCCGTCAACGGAATACCTCAGCCGGGTGACCTGCCACCGCGGTCGTTCCCGCCGCCGGTCATTCCGCCGCTTCCCGGGGAGGCCCCACGATGAGGACACGCACCAAGCTGTTGACCGTCATCGCGGTGGTGGCCGTCGCGGTCGCCGCCGGATTCCTGGTACGCCAGCTGGTCTTCACGCCGACGACGATCACCGCGTACTTCCCGACCGCGACCGCAATCTACCCGGGCGATGAGGTGCGGGTGTCCGGCGTGAAGGTGGGCTCCATCACGGCGATCGAACCGGACGGCCAGCAGACCCGAATGACCCTGGAGGTCGACCCGGGAGTATCGGTGCCCGCGCAGGCCAAGGCGATCATCGTGGCGCCGAACCTGGTCGCAGCCCGCTTCGTCCAGCTCACCCCGCCATTCCGCGACGGGGATTCAGACGCCATGGCCGACGGGGCCGTCATCCCCGAAGACCGCACCGCCGTCCCCGTCGAGTGGGACGAGGTGAAGACGCAATTGGAGCGCCTGGCAACCGAACTCGGCCCGCGCAGCGGTGTCGACGGCACATCGGTGTCCCGGTTCATCGACAGTGCCGCCAATGCCATGGACGGCAACGGTGCCAAACTGCGTGAGACCCTGGCCCAACTGTCCGGTGTGGCCCGGGTGATGGCCGACGGCAGCGGCGACATCGTGGACATCATCAGGAACCTGCACGTGTTCGTCGATGCTGTTCGGGGCAGCAGCGAGCAGATCGTCATGTTCGAGAACCGGTTGGCGACGCTGACCAGCGTCGTGAACGACAGCCGCTCCAGTCTGGACGCCATGCTCAACGATCTGTCGGTGGCCATCGACGATGTGCAGCGTTTCGTGGCCGGTACTCGTAGCGAAACCTCCGAGCAGGTGACCCGGCTGTCCAATGTCATGCAGAACCTGGTGGACAGCCGGATGGCAATCGAAAACATCCTGCACATCACCCCGACCTCCATCGCGAACACGCTGAACATGATCAATGCGTCCACCGGTACGCCGTTGGGGTCGTTCGCCTTCGCGAACTTCAGCAACCCGGTGCAGGCGGTCTGCGGCATGATCGGTGCTGTCGAGAACACCACGGCACCGGAGACCGCGAAGCTCTGTGAGCATTACCTCGGGCCGGCGCTGCGCTTGCTGAACTTCAACGGGTTTCCGTTCCCGATCAACCCGTATCTGACCAAATCGGCCAGCCCGGACAGGCTGATTTATTCGGACATGCGGCTCGCGCCCAACGGCGGAGGTATCCCGCGGCCCCCGGAGCAGCCCCCGACCGTGTCCGCCTACACCGGCGCCGGTGATATCCCGCCCCCGCCCGGCTGGAATGCTCCACCGGCACCGGGCCGCGGGGCCTACGCGCCCAATGGGCTGCCCGCGACACCGCATGCACCCCTGATCCCGGGTGCGCCCCAGCCGAGTCCGACCACCTTCGACGGGCTGCTGCTGCCGGGCTACGGCCCTCCGCCGCCGGGGCCCGCACCCGACGCCCCGCTGTTACCTGCCGAAGGGACACCGCCCGCATGATCGGCATGGAATCCGTACGTGCGGTGGCGCTGTGTGCCGCGGTGGCTCTGGCCGGCAGCGGCTGCGCCTTCCACGGGGTGAACTCGCTGCCGTTGCCGGGTGTGCAGGGCAACAGCGCCGACGCCCAGGAGTTCACCGTCCAGGTAGCCAATGTCGGCACCCTGGAGTCGAATTCGCCGGTGCTCATCGACGATGCGGTGGTCGGCAGTGTCGGTGACATGACGGTGCGGGACTGGCATGCCGACGTCACGATCCGGGTCAACCCCGGTGTCGTGGTGCCCGCTAATGCGGTGGCCACCGTCGGGCAGACCAGTCTGCTCGGTTCGATGCACCTGGCGCTGAATCCGCCGGTGGGCCAGGACCCGTCGGGTGAGTTGGCGTCGGGTTCCACCATCGCGCTGGCGGACTCGGCGACCTACCCGTCCACCGAGCAGACGCTGTCCTCGCTGTCCACACTGGTCAACGGTGGGGGGCTGGGACAAATCGGCGATATCATCCACAACTTCAGCACCGCGATGTCCGGGCGGGAGAACGAGATTCGTGGTCTGCTGATCCGGCTGGACAAGTTCGTCGGTGTGCTGGACACCCAGCGGGCCGACATCGTCGCCTCCATCCAACAGTTGAATACCGTGGCGGGGACCTTCGCCGCGCAGAACGACAAGATCGACCGGGCACTCAAGGATATCCCGCCGGCGCTGGATGTGCTGATCGACAGCCGGCCGCGGTTCACGGCCGCTCTCGATCGCCTGGGCGAGTTCAGCGACACCGCAACGGGACTTGTCAACGATGCCGGCAAGGAACTGGTGGCCGACCTGGCCAATCTGGAGCCGGCGCTGCGCTCGCTGGCCGACATCGGGCCCGATATCAACGGCGCCCTGGCCTACGCGTCGGCGTTCCCGTACGGCCCGAACGCGATCGATCGTGCCGTCAAGGGCGACTTCCTCAACCTGTTTGCGGTATTCGACCTCACCTACCCGCGGCTCAAACGCACCCTGCTACTGGGTACCAGGTGGGCCGATGAGAACGCCAAACTCATTCCGGCGCCGGGTGATCCGTGGTATCTGAACTACTCCTACGACCCGCTATCGGCACCGCTGGCCCCGCCGCCGCCGGACACGCCGCCGCCCGCCGGTCCGTCGGCAGCCGAGGGCGCGCCGCCGCCCGTCGCGGGGCCGGTGCTGCCGGTATCACCACCACCGGTCGGCCCACAGAGCGCACCGCCGGTTCCCACGGCATCGATCTTCGCAGGGCCGTACGCGCCGCCCGCCGGTTCCCAGGGAGGTGGTGGGTAGATGCTGACCCGCTTCGTCAAGACACAGCTGATCATCTTCACCGTGGCGTCCATCGTCGGCGTCGCGGTGATGGTGTTCGGTTACATGCAGTTGCCCACGCTGCTCGGCGTGGGCAGGCTGACGGTCAGTCTCGACCTTCCCGCCACCGGCGGCCTGTACCGGTTCTCCAACGTCACCTACAACGGAGTGCAGGTCGGCAGGGTGACCGCCGTCGAGCTGACCGACAGCGGGGCACGGGCGACGCTGTCGCTGGATCGGTCGCCGAAGATCCCGGCCGATCTCACGGCGCATGTGCTCAGCGTGTCGGCCGTCGGTGAGCAGTACGTCGACCTGCGCCCGAACGCCGGAACCGGTCCGTACCTGGACGACGGCGCGGTGATCGCCGCGGACAACACCACCATTCCGCAAGAGGTGGGACCGATGCTCGACCAGATGAGCGCGCTGGTTCAGTCGATACCCAAGGATCGGCTCAACGACCTGCTGAACGAGACATATCGGGCGTTCGACGGTGCCGGTGACGATTTTCAGTCGCTGGTGGACTCGGCGGGCACGCTGACGCGAGACGCCGACAGCGTCTCCGAGGAGATGCGCTCGTTGATCGACGACAGCGTGCCGCTGCTCGGCACCCAGGTGCAGACCACAGATGCGATCCGTACCTGGTCGCGCAGTCTGGCCGGTATCACCGATCAGGTGGTCGCCAACGATCCGCAGATCCGCACCCTGTTGCAGCGCGGTCCCGGGTTCGCACAGGAGGTATCGGGGCTGTTGACCGATATCAAGCCGACGCTGCCGGTGCTGCTCGCCAACATGACCACGATCAGCCAGATCCTGCTGACCTACAACCCGGCGCTGGAGCAGTTGCTGGTGCTGCTGCCCAATTACATTGCCATACAGCAGACCTTCGGTCTGCCGAAGAACAACGCCACCGGTTTGCCGATGGGTGACTTCTCGCTCACCATCGGCGACCCGAACCCGTGCCTGGTCGGGTTCCTGCCACCGTCACAATGGCGCTCTCCGGCGGACACCACCACCATCGACACCCCCGACAACCTGTACTGCAAGCTGCCGCAGGACTCGCCGATCTCGGTGCGCGGCGCACGAAACATCCCGTGCATGGAGCATCCCGGAAAACGCGCACCGACCGTCGAATTGTGCAACGACCCGCGGGGGTTCGTCCCGTTGGCGATACGCCAACACCTCACCGGTCCGATGCCGTTCGATCCGAACCTGGTCGCCCAGGGCATCCCGCCGGACGACAGGGCGACCTTCCAGGAACAGATCTACGCACCGACCGAGGGCACCCCGCTGCCGCCCGAAGCCGCGCCCTCGGGGACGCCGCCCGGTGGCCCGGCCGGGCCACCACCGCCGCCGGTGATGGCACCGGCTGCCCCGCCCACCCCGCCGACGGCGTACATCCCGCCGCCCCCGCCGGGTAACTCCGTCAATGGTGTGCCGGTGCCGCCGGTCGCCCCGCCCGCCGGCGCGTTGCCGGTGGCGCCCAGCGCCACCGAGGGTGGCGGCCCCTCGATCGCGGTGGTGCCGTATGACCCCGACACCGGCAAGTACATGACCCCTGACGGCCGCTACGAGCAGCAGACCAACCTCATCGCCGGAGGCGCACCGAAGTCATGGCAGGACCTGATGCCGACCTGATGGCGAGACGCCATCGGGCACGAACATCTCCGGCCGTCGGGCCGGGGACGTTCGGTGTGTGCGCGGTCGGGGCCGGGGCCCTACATCCTGTCGAGGCGAAGGGGCATCTCGATGACCGTGGGCGTGTTGCGACCACATGCGCCGCCCGGCCCCTCGGTTCGGTCGAAACCCGAGAGCAGCTGCAGATTGTCCGCGTCGATCTGGCCTTGGGCGTCGATGCCGTGGAACTGGAAACGCTGATAGCCGGTCGCCCTGCTGCCGTCCGGGCACGGCAGCCAATTCGGGTGCACGCGTTCGATGATCCAGCGGTTGATGCGGTATTCGGCCGGGGCCGTCCAGCCCTTGTCGCTGGTGACGGTGCCGTCACACGTCTGCGCGTCGGTGCAGCTGGTGGCGAACGTCCACATGGACACCTGGACCGCCTCGTCCATGAAGACCTCGTTGGTCTTGGCCCACTCGCCGTTGGAGATGACGCGGTAGGTGCCGTTGAGCGCGATATCGAGGTCGGCGTGCGCCGTCGGCGCAAGGCCCGCCCCGACGGCGGTGCCGATCACCATCGTTGCTGCGGCGGCCGCAGTACCGCGTGCACGCATGACGACTCCTCACACTTTTCGAGCTCTCCCGCGGTCCAGCGTAATGCCGAAGTAGAGCAACCCTCGCATTTTGCGAGAACTTTGTTACCGCGATATGCAAAGGTGGGCACCATGGGCGTCTTCAAGGGTCTGCTGGCCGTGGCATTCACTGTGGCGACGATGATTTCGGCGCCGGCAGCGAGCGCGGATCCGAGTCCACCGGCACCGCCCGCCATCGAACCGCCCATGCTGCACGACTGCAACGAACCCGCGTGCACGCCGGGTATCGCGCCCAATATCGTGCTCGGTTCCTACTGCAGCAACACCACCTACTACGCGTTCGGGGTGACATCGTGGGGCAGGCTGGTGTTCTGCGGCTCGCCACGCCGCTACGAGCCGCGCTGGTTCCGGGCCACCGAAATGCACGGGGTCAAGGCCGAGGGGGCGCTGTGCCCGAGCTATGACGGCGAGATGGCGCAGTCGCCCGACGGGCTGTTCCTCACCTGCGTGACGAAGAACGGTTTCAGCCGATGGCTGCGCGGTGACGTCTCGGCCTCCGATCCCATTCAATGAGCATCCCGACGAGGACCACCATGAGAACAGCACTACTGGCCGCCGCGCTCACGCCCGTCGCCGCCGCGGCCCTGTTGGCGCCACCGGCCGCCGCCGAGCTGCGGTTGGGCAACTACGAAGTGTGGAGCAACCGCTGGACCGACGCCTCCTGGGTGTGGGCGGTCTATCCCTGTGAGGACCACGACCAGTGGGACACCCCCACCCCGGACTGCGTTCTGGTGCAGGCCATTCCCCGTCCGCAGTTCGGCGCGTACTACGGCGGGGAGGCCCGACTGGTGGACGGCCGATGGTCCTACACCACCGACGTCCCCGATGGACTCCGTTGTCCGGGTCATGTCATGCCTACCAAGGACACCTACAGCTGGGATGCCGTCACGCTGGCGGGCACCGTCGAATCACGCTTCGACGTCGGCTGTTTCAACGGCCCACCCGGGATGAACGTCTGGACGTTCTCGCTGGTGCGTCTCTAGACCGGGTCGAAAGCCGATATCAGCCAAGCATTATCGTGCTTTTCGAGCACCGCCTTGACCGCGCTGGCCGAAAAGGCGCCGTCCGGGTTCTCCTTGCTCGTCGTCGTCTGGTTGAGGAACAGCAAGACCTCAGCGCGGCCGGGATCGATATCCATGATGGCCTTGCGGACCACCGCCGCCGAGGTCTGAACCTGCTTCTCACGGGCCGCGGGGGCGACGATGTCGTCGGTGAATTGCGTGTAGTACGACAGGAAGTCGCCGGTCAGGCGGCCCTTGGCATTGGCGAAATCGGCATCCAGGGTGGCCGGTGAGTAGGACAGCAAGGCCACCGCGCCGTCGTCGGCAGCGGTCAGTACCGCTTGCCTGGCGGCCGCATCGACCTGTTGGTCGGCGCGGTAATCGGTGAAGTAGAGCCAGGCCGCCACCGCGACGGAAGCCAGAAGCAGCACGACCAGCAGCACCGGCGCCAGCCACCGTTGCACCAGGAGATTCCGGGTTCGGGATGTCACGGGGCGAACTCCACCTTCGACAACTTGATCTGGTCACCGTCGCGGGTCAGGTTGACCGTCAGTCGCCAGCTTCTCGGTTCTTGGTCGGCACCAGAGGTATTGGTGACCTTGGAGGTGGCGGTGACCAGTACGACGGCATCGTTGTCGGTCATCGACTCGACGGCGGCGGCGGTGGCCGTTGCCTCGGTGACCACCTTGGACTCCTTGGCCACGGTGGCAAAGTCCTTGGCCTGAGCCTCGAATTCCTTGCGGAAGTCGCCCGTCGAATTGTCGATGATGCGCTGGACGTCCTCGTCGACGCTGTTGAAGTCCAGTGACATCAGGGTGACGACGCTCTGCTTCGCCGCGGCCGCGTATTCCGCGGCCTGTCGCTGGTCGGCCTCGACGCCGCGATGGTGGATGACCATCAGGACGCTGACTGTGACGAGTGCGCCGATGCTCAGCATGGCGACCGTGACGGCCGCCCAGCGCAGCGCGCGGTGGGCGCCGCCGGTCCGCGGTGTGGGCGCCGCGGGTGCGACCGTCTCGGTGCCCTCGGACTCGGTTTGCCCGGTTGCGAGTTCATCGGGTTCGGGGGCCTCGGTGTCACCGGCTTCGGGGTCTGCGGCCTTTTCCGTTGTCTCGGCTGAACTTTCGATCTTGAGCGAGATCTTTTCTGCTCGGGCGCGGGCTGCTGCCGCCGCGGCCTCCGCCGCGGCAGCCTCGGCCTCGGCGAGCGCCAGCGCGGTGTCCGGGTCGGAGGACGTCTCGAGGTCCACATCGTCGGCAGGTGTGGTCAACTCGTCAGGAGTCACCGATTTGTCGGACTTGCGGAATCGCATCGGACCTCCTGTCTGTCATGTGGGCGGCCATCGATTCCTCACGCTACCGGAGCGCCGCGGTGCGCCGACGCAGCTACCAGGTGCGCAGTGAGCAGAGTGCGCCCTTGGGGCCGGCGTCGGTGGCGACCACGACGTCATCAACCCGCAACTCGCAGACGAATCCGGGTTCTGCCAGCGGAGGCGTGTGCGGGGGAGTGGTGGCCACGACCATGGCCCATTGATTCGGGTCGGCCAACATCGCCTCCAGAACCCACGGCTTACCGGGCCCCAGTTCCGCCTCGGCTTTCGGGCTGAAGACGTACGGGTTGTGGCTGTATTCCGCCCAGTTCGGGGGCTGAGTGTCGCGGTAGTAGATGACGGCCTGCATCGGCTCGCTCGCGCCGACGGTGTATTTCACGTGGTGCAGCACGGGTTCGGCGGCGGCCGCCGGTGTGCCTGCCAGGCCGACGACGGTGGCGATGACCGCTGCGTGCACCACGACGGACTTCACAGTGTTCCTCCACGGCTGGGCATGTTGGGCTGAGCATAGAACGCGTACTCCGCCTGGCACCGGCAATCGGCAATCCTCGGCCTGCAAGTGTGGAGAATATCATTCTCCATGATTCAGATTTTCCGATATCGGTTTGCTCGGCGGGCGACACCGGCGCGTCCACGCTCGCCATGCGGACGTGGACGCGCCGAGGTCCCGAGGGGGATTTGGGGCGGGCGTCAGCTCAGCGGGGTGTAGGTGATGTTCAGCTCGGTGAGCCCGCGCAGCACGAACGTCGGCTCGTAGTTGAAGTTCTGATCGCCGACCGGCCCGTGCTTCTCGGCATCGACGTTGATATCGCCCATCCGGTCCAGCAGGCGCTCGATGGAGACCCGGCCCTCCACCCGGGCCAGCGGTCCACCCGGGCAGGAGTGCACGCCGCGGCCGAAGGCCATGTGCTCGCGTACGTTCTTGCGGTCGAGTCGCAACTCGTGCGGGTTCTCGAACCGGTTCGGGTCGCGGTTGACCGCGCCCGGCAACACCATCACCGGAGAACCCGCCGGAATCTTCACCCCCGCCACCTCGGTTGTCTTGCGGGCCAGGCGGAAATCGCATTTCACCGGGCTCTCCAGCCGCAGTGATTCCTCGATGAAGGTCGGGATGAGGCTGCGATCGTCGCGCAGCTGCTGCTGTACCTCGGGATTCTCGGCCAGTACCCGCATCGCGGCGCTGAGCAGTTTGGTGGTGGTCTCCTGTCCGGCGGCGAAGAGGAAGGTGGCCGAGCGCACCACCTCGATCACCGGGGGCACCGAATCATCGGGATACAGGGCGGTGGCCAGTGAGGTCAGCACGTCCTCGCGCGGGTTGGCGCGGCGATCCTCGAGGTAGGCGATGAACTTGTCGTCCAGGAACTGCAGCGGGTTCTCGTCGACGATCTCCTGCTCAAGGGAACCGACGCGGGCGCCGGGGCGGTCGGCGCCGAGCTTGGTGCGGAACTGCTTGTGGTCCTCCTCGGGTACCCCCAGTAGGTCGGCGATCACCAACAGCGAGAACGGCTTTGCGTACTCGGCCAGGAACTCACACTTGCCGTTGTCGAGGAATTCATCGAGCTGGACATCGGCCAGCTTCCACATGAAGTCCTCGTTCTCCTTGAGCCGGCGCGGGGTCAGCAGCCGGTTCAGCAGGGAGCGGGCCTTGGTGTGGTCGGGCGGGTCCATCGTGACCATGTGCTCGAACATCGGCAGCAGATGCCGGTGCGCCTCGAGCTGCTCGGAGATGTCGTCACCCTCCGGGGTGAAGGGCAGCGGCGGGAAAGGGCCGCCGAGGGCGACGGCGTTGGAGAAGGCGTCGGTGTTCTTGTAGACCGCGACCGCTTCCTCGTATCCGGTGACCGCATAGCATCCCCACGGTGGCACCTGCAGGACAGGATTCTGTTCGCGCAGGTAGTCGAAGTACGGGTACGGGTTGGGAACCAGCGACTGGTCGGTCAAAAAATCCAGCGTCGCGTATTCGCTCATGGTGGGTGGCTCTCCCGGGCTGTGGGGGTGGTGGCGGATCTTCGCCGATAGTGCTGTGCACCTGCTTAGCATGTGGGTAGAGTCGTGGTCAAGGTCACAATCGGCGGGTCGCTACGATCCGTTGGTCTGTCGAGACAACCAAGCTATGAACGGGGTCGCATGGCCACAGCGCGCAGGATCGGTGCGCCGGACGCCAAGAATCGGGGCGTATTGCTCGACGCCGCCGAGGCCCTGATGATCGAGCAGAGCTACGCGGCGGTGACCTCGCGCCGTGTCGCCGAGCGCGCCGGCCTGAAACCCCAACTGGTGCATTACTACTTCCGCACCATGGACGATCTGTTCCTCGCGGTGTTTCGACGCCGCGCCGAGCAGGGACTGGTGGTCCTGGAGGCGGCGCTGAAATCGGCGCAGCCGCTGCGGGCGATCTGGCTGTTCAGCACCGATCCCGACGCCACCCGACTGACCATGGAATTCATGGGACTGGCGAACCACCGCAAGGACCTCCGTGCCGAGATCAGCTACTACGCGGAACGCTTCCGCGAGGAGCAGCGGGTCGCCATGACCGCCGCGCTGCAGCGTTACGGTGTGGATCCCGGGGATGTGCCCCCGGTGGTGTGGGCCGTCATCGGCACCAGCCTGTCCTGGGCGCTGGTGATGGAGCAAGCGCTGGGGATGTCCGCCGGGCATGCCGAGACCCTGGAGTTCGTCGAGCGCTGGCTGCGCGAACTGGAGGGTGAGGCGCTGCCGATCGAGGAGATCTTCGGAGACCTGTCGGGCAGTGGTTTCGAGGCGGCGACCGGCAAGGTGCGGTTGCCCGCAGTGGACACCAACGGCTGAGGATATAGATTTCGGGCAACCCGGCGAACAGCGATGGCGGTCAGTGGTGCCCGGCCGGCAACTCGGGGCTACTTTTTCATCACCTTGTCGGCGGCGTCCCAATGGTCCTGGGACACCCAGAGCCGGGCGAAGGCCGCCACGGCCTCGGTCGTCGTCGCGCCGTTGATCGCTCGCTTGATCTCACCGGCCGGGCGTCGGGCCAGCAGCTGGGCGGTCTCGCGCCAGGTGTCGGCGAACTCTGTGCGCGGCACCACCTGATCGACCAATCCGACCCGTTCGGCCGCCGCGGCGTCCAGCACCCGTCCGGTCCCGGCCAGCAGCAGCGCCCGGCCGTGACCGACCAGAGCGCCGAGCCGCTCGGCGCCGCCCCACGCCGGCATGATCGCCAGCGAGATCTGATTGAACCCGATCTTGATGTCATCGGCGGCGATCCGGATGTCGGCGGCGACGGCCACCTCGGCGCCGCCTCCGAGCGCGTGCCCGTTGAGTGCGGCGATCACGGGCCCAGGGAAGCCTGCGATGCGGTCGCAGATGGTGCGCATCCGCCAGGCCATCTCCGCGGCCTGCGCTTCGGTGCGCAGCAACGCCAGTTCCTTGAGGTCGCCCCCGGATACGAACGCTTTGTCGCCGGCGCCGGTGATCGCGAGCGCACGTGCGCCGGCCGCACCGTCGAGTGCGTTGCCGAGGGCGTCCATCGTGTCCAGGGAGATGGCGTTGCGCGCGTGCGGTCGGTCGATGGTGATGACCGCCAGTGCGCCGTCCAATTCGAGGTCGACCATCAAGCATTCTCCGATTTTGGTATTGGCATTCTCGGCGAGTGAGAATAGCATCACCAGCATCTGCCCGGTCTCCCGGAGGTGCTGTCATTTCGATTCGAAAAATCCCTGCTGAGCTGAGAGAACGGTACGTGGAGCAGGGGTGGTGGACACCGGAAACGCTCGGCCAACTGCTGGCCGATGGTTTGCGGGCCAGTCCGGGGACCGGTTTCGTCGTGCACTCCACGACCCGTCCCTACGCGGGCAGCTTCGCCGATGTCGAGTCGCGGGCGCGCCGCCTCGCCGCCGGCCTGCGCGACCGCGGGGTGCGCGCAGGCGACGTGGTCGCCTTGCAGTTGCCGAACTGGATGGAGGCCGCCGTGGCCTTCTGGGCCTCGGCCTTCCTCGGTGCGGTGACCGTCCCGATCGTGCACTTCTACGGGCGCAAAGAGCTGGGCCACATCATCGCCACCGCCCGGCCGAAGGTGTTCATCACCACCGAGGCATTCGGCCGGATGAGCTATCAGCCCGACCTGTGCGCCGAGGTGCCGATCATCGGCCTGGTCGGCGCCGACGGGGATCTGGCCTTCGAGCGGTTGCTGGCCGACGAGCCGATGGTCGGCACCGTGGCGGCCGACCCGGCGGCGCCGGCGCTCATCGCATTCACCTCGGGTACCACCCGGGAGCCCAAGGGGGTCATCCACAGCCACCAGACGTTGAACTGCGAGACCCGCCAGCTGCTGGACAACTACCCCCCGAACCGCGGGCGCCAGCTCACCGCCACACCGGTCGGCCACTTCATCGGGATGCTGGGAGCCTTCCTGATCCCGGTGTTGGAGGGTGCGCCCATCGATTTGTGCGATGTGTGGGATCCGGGCCGGGTGCTGCAGATCATCGAGCGCGATGGCCTGTCGATCGGCGGCGGGCCGCCCTATTTCGTCACCAGCGTGATGGACCACCCGGACTTCACCGACGCGCATCTGGCCAAGTTCTCCACGGTCGGGCTGGGCGGGTCGACGGTCCCGTCGGCGGTCACCCGGCGCCTGGCCGACCTCGGCCTGTTCGTGTTCCGCTCGTACGGCAGTACCGAACACCCCTCGATCACCGGCTCGGGGGTCGGCGCGCCGGAAGGCAAACGCCTGTTCACCGACGGCAATGTCCGCCCTGGTGTGGAGATCCGCCTCGGACCCGATGGTGAGATCTTCAGTCGCGGCCCCGATCTGTGCCTCGGCTATACCGATCCGGAGCTGACCGCGAAAGCCTTCGACGACCAGGGCTGGTACCGCACCGGTGATATCGGGGTGCTGGACGCGGACGGCTATCTGACCATCACCGACCGCACCGCGGACCTGATCATCCGCGGTGGCGAGAACATCAGCGCGCTGGAAGTGGAAGAGGTCCTGCTCGCGATGTCCGCGGTGATGGAGGCCGTCGTGGTGGCCGCCCCGGATACCCGGTTGGGTGAGCGGGTCGCCGCCGTGCTGAAGATCCGGCCCGGTGCGGTGCTGCCGACGTCGGAACAGGTGCGCACCCATTTCGAGCGGGCCGGGGTGGCCCGGCAGAAGTGGCCCGAGGAGTTGCACGTGGTTCCCGAGGGCCGCGACTTCCCGCGGACCGCGAGCGGCAAGGTGCAGAAATTCCGGGTACGGCAGGAGATCGCCGCCGCCGCACCCCGGGGCATTGCGACATCCAGCACGTGAGAATATGATTCTCACTAATCGAAAAGGAGCATCTCATGGGTCAACTGTCGCATCGGGTCGACATACCGTTTCCGCTGTTCGACGCGGACAACCACCTCTACGAACCGCCAGAGGCAATGACCAAGTACCTCCCCAAGGAGTACAAGGACATCGTCCAGTACGTCGAGGTCAACGGCCGCACCAAGATCGCGCTCAAGGGCCAGATCAGCAACTACATCCCGAACCCCACCTTCTCGGTCGTGGCCAAGCCCGGCGCCTGGGAGGAGTACTTCAAGTACGGCAATCCGGACGGCAAGAGCAAACGTGAGCTGTTCGGCGAGCCGATGAAGGCCATCCCCGCATTCTTCGAGCCCGAGCCACGTATCAAGGTGATGGACGAGCTCGGGGTCGACCGCAGCCTGATGTTCCCGACCCTGGCCAGCCTCATCGAAGAGCGGCTCTCCGACGACCCGGTCGCCATCCACGTCATCGTGCACGCGCTCAACGAGTGGCTGCACGAGGTATGGGGCTTCAACTACCAGAACCGGATCTTCACCACCCCGGTCATCACCCTGCCGATCGTCGAGAAGGCCATCGAGGAATTGGAGTGGGCGGTCAAGCGTGGCGCCCGCGCCATCCTGATCCGGCCCGCGCCGGTGCCCGGATTCCGTGGACCCCGGTCGTTCGCACTGCCGGAGTTCGATCCCTTCTGGGAGCGGGTCGTGCATCACGACATCTTCGTGGGGATGCACTCCAGCGACAGCGGCTACTCGCGCTACACCTCCGAGTGGGACGGGTTGGCGCAGGAGATGCTGCCGTTCCAGACCAACGCGATGTCGATCCTCAACGAGTGGCGACCGATCCAGGATGCGGTGGCCTCCTGGGTCATCCACGGAGCGCTGTTCCGTTTCCCGACGTTGAAGGTCGGCATCGTCGAAGCCGGGTCCAAATGGATGTTCCCGCTGCTCGATTCGATGGCCGAGGTGTACAAGAAGGCACCGGAGGCGTTCCTCGGCAATCCGATGGAGGAGATCAAGAACCGCATCTACGTCAGCCCGTTCTACGAGGAGGGCATCGACGACCTGATCAACCTGGTCGGCGTCGACCAGGTGCTGTATGGCTCGGACTGGCCGCACCCGGAGGGTTTGGCCGAGCCGACCCACTACATCACCGCACTCGAGCATCTCGCGCTGGAGGACCAGGCCAAGATCATGGGCGGCAACCTCGGGCGCCTGGTCACCACCTAGATCCGCCGGTGCCATACCAGGCCAGCTGGCAGACCATCCCGGAGATGGTGTGTAGCGTCGGCGACCGCTTCGGTGATGCCGAGGCGGTCGTCGACGGGCCGCTACGGATCAGCTATCTCGAACTGGCGCACCGTGTGCGGTGCGCCGCCGGGGCGTTCGCCGAGTTCGGCATCGGCCGCGGGGACCGCGTCGCGATCTGGGCACCGAACTCGGCGGCCTGGCTGATCGCGGCCTTCGGCATCGTCACTGCCGGCGGAGTTCTCGTGCCGGTGAACACCCGGTTCAAGACCGACGAGGCCGCCGATATCATCACCCGCAGCGGCGCGAAGGCCGTCCTGGTCCAAAATGGGTTCCTAGGGCAGGATTTCGGCGTTCCCGAGGGTGTCCCGGCGATCGAGATCACCTCGGACTTCCTGGGCAGCGGGCGACCCTACGAGGCGCCCGGCCTGCGCGGCACCGATATCGCCGACATCATCTATACCTCCGGCACCACCGGCCGGGCCAAGGGTGTGATGATGAATCACGAACAAACGCTGCGCCTCTACACCGAATGGTGCGATCTCGCCGACCTGCGCCCCGGTGACCGGTACCTGATCGTCAACCCGTTCTTCCACACCTTCGGCTACAAGGCCGGTTGTATCGCCGCGCTGATCCGAGGCGCCACCATCCTGCCAGTGCCGGTGTTCGACGTGCCCGCCGTGGTGGATCTCATCGAGGCTGAAAAGATCACGATGCTGCCCGGTGCGCCGACGCTGTATCACTCGCTGCTGGCGGTGCCCGACAAGAGTCGGCTGGCGAGTCTGCGCGCCGGGGTCACCGGAGCCGCCGACATCCCGGTCGAACTCATCCGACGGGTGCACGAGGAGTTGCCCTTCCAGACCCTGGCCACCGGCTACGGACTGACCGAGGCCGGCACGGTCACGCTGTCGCGTCCCGGCGACTCGTTCGCCGACATCGCCACCACCGCGGGCAAGCCCTGCGACGGTGTGCAGGTGCGCATCGCCGAGGACGGCGAGGTGCTGGTGCGGGGCTACACCGTGATGCAGGGCTATCTGGACGACCCGGTGGCCACCGCCGACGCGATCGATCCCGACGGCTGGCTGCACACCGGGGATCTGGGCATCTTCGACGACGGCGGCCGGCTCAAGATCGTCGGCCGCAAGAAGGACATGTTCATCGTCGGTGGCTTCAATGTCTATCCCGCCGAGGTCGAGGGTTTCCTACTGGAGCATCCGGCGGTCCGCCAGGCTGCCGTTATCGGCGTGCCCGACGAACGCATGGGCCAGGTGGGAAAGGCCTTCGTGGTGTTGCAGCCATGGGCGATCGAGGGCGATGGCGCCGGCGTGAGCGGGCCGGATCTGCTGTCCTGGGGTCGGGGCCGAATGGCTGGGTATAAGGTTCCGCGCTACGTAGAGTTTCTCGACGAGCTACCGCTGAACGCCACGGGCAAGGTGATGAAGGATCGCCTGCTCGACCCGGCTGGCTGAGCGCGCGCCCAGCATGAAAATGGCGTTTCCGCAGGAAAATCGTGTTTTCTGGACGCTTGCGGGATGCGGTATCGTCGGATAGACAGCTAATTCTGGAAATGCCATTCTCGTTTGGCGTAGGAGGTCACATGCCGACGTGGAGGCGCGGGAAAACTCCGCCGGACGCCGATCCGGCGGACGCCGATCCGGCGGACGCCGCGGAGATGTCCGCCGAAGAGGCGCTGGCCGCCGCGGCCGAGGCCGAGGCGGTTGCCGCTCGCGCCCGGGCCAGGGCCGACGCGCTGAAGGCGCAGCACGAAAGCGCCGGCCGCGAGATCGAGCAGGAAACCGACGCCGAGAGCGCGGTGTCCCCGACCGAGGACGTGGCAGGCGAGGACGTGGCAGGCGATGGCCCGGTCGAGCCGGACCCTCCGCGGCGCCGCCGGCGGCTCGCCTCCGTGGCCAGATACGCCGCCGTGGTCCTGGCGGTGCTGGGCATCGCAGCACTCGCCAGTACCAGCGCGTGGATCGTCGTGCAGCATCGCCAGGCCGACCAGCAGCGCGACCTCAACGCCGCCTTCTCGGCAGCGGCGCGCCAGGGCGTCGTGACCCTGATGTCGTTGAACTTCAACAGCGCCAAGAGCGATGTGCAGCGCATCGTCGACAACTCGACCGGGCAGTTCAAAGAGGATTTCGAACAGCAGTCCGAAGACTTCGTCAACGTCGCCGAGCAGTCGAAAGTCATCACCGAGGCCACCGTGACCGCCACCGCCGTCCAGCAGATGACGCAGGACTCCGCCGATGTCCTGGTGTCGGCGTATTCGACGGTGACCAATGATCAAGGTGCCAAAGAAGATCCCCGAACCTGGCGGTTGATCGTCAGTCTTGCCCGCGACCAGGGCCAGCTGAAAGTGTCGAAAGTTGAGTTTGCGCCGTGACCGTGAAAAACGACGAAGAGCTGTTGACCGCCGGCGCATTTGACGATGCCGACGGCCCCATGGACACCGCCGCCGACGAGCCGACGACGGCGGTGGGCACCCCACCGGATC
Organism: Mycobacterium sp. MBM; assembly: GCA_021648845.1. Classification (GTDB taxonomy): domain Bacteria; phylum Actinomycetota; class Actinomycetes; order Mycobacteriales; family Mycobacteriaceae; genus Mycobacterium. Next base: position 19,856 of record JAKJHY010000020.1, read on the forward strand.
GGCCCGCCGGGCCGGTACGTCGGGTGCTGCGGGGCGCTGCGCGTTTCTGGGTTGCCATCGTGTTGATCACCGCTCTGGCGGTGACCGGGGGTGTGACCGCATGGCTGTATGTCAACGAGTACCGGCCCGACCAGGCCACCGGCGCTGCCGCCGCCGACACGGCGTTGGCCGCGGCCAAAGACGGCACCGTGGCGTTGCTGTCGTACTCACCGGAGAGCCTCAACGAGGACTTTGCCAACGCCAAGACACACCTGACCGGTGATTTCCTGGACTACTACAACCAGTTCACCGAGCAGATCGTCACCCCCGCGGCCACCAAGAAGGCGGTCAAGACCACGGCGGCGATCGTGAACGCTGGGGTGGCTGAGCTGCATCCGGAATCGGCGGTGGTTCTGGTGTTCCTCAACCAGACGACGACCAGCACCGAGAACCCGGACGGCTCCTTTTCCACCAGCGCCGTCAAGGTCGGTCTGACGAAGGTGAACGACGCCTGGCTGATCTCGTCCTTCGACCCGGTGTAGCCGCGTCGACGCCTCCGGTCGGCCGGCCCGATACATTGACCGCGGTGAAACTCTCAGCGATCCTGCCGATACCGGTGACGGTGGCGGGCAACAGGGCCTCGGTGCTCACTCCCGTCGAGGGGGAGTCGGTGCTGGTACGGATCGTGCGCGCGCTGGCCGCGGAGGTCGACGAGGTGCTGGTACCGACCGATGACACGCTGTTCGACGATGTGTGCGCGGGCCTGGAGGGTCGGCCGGCCCGCGTCATCGCCGCGGGCGAGAACCGGGGCACCGCGGAATGTCTGATCGCGGCTCGGCCGCAGCTGCAGGCGCTCGGCGCGACGCATGTACTGGTGGCCGATCACCGCTATCCGGTGCTGCCTGCCGACCTGGTCGGGCGGGTCGTCGCCGCACTGAGTGACGGCGCGGAGGTGGTGGTGCCGGTGCTGCCGGTCACCGACACCGTGAAACAGGTTGACGAACAAGGGGTTATCCGGGCCACCGTGGACCGCTCAGAGCTCACCATCACCCAGTACCCCTACGGTGCCGCGGTCCCGCGACTGGGCGATCTGCGCACCGTACTGAGCACCGGCGCCGAGGTGGTGTCCGTCGGCGGTGACGCCGACACGATTCCGTTCGACCTGCCCGCGGATGCGGCATTGCTGGCCGCCGTCATCGCCTGTCGGCGTTGACGGCGGCCAGCAGATGCTCGGCGAGCCGGATATCCGGCGGATAGGTGACCTTGAGATTGCTTGCGGCACCGGGGAACACCCGCACCTCGACGTCGGTGAAATGCTGTACGCACGCCGAGGTGTCGGTGCCGTCGAAACCCTCGGTATCGGCTCGGCGGTAGGCCGCCAGCAGCGGCCCGGCCCGAAATGCCTGCGGTGTCTGCACCCGGACCAGGCGCCCGGTCAAAGGCTCCAATCCGCCGTCTGGTGACGATCGGGCCAGACCCGTGGCGGTGACGGCGGGCACCGCGCCACCGTAGGTGTGCGCGGTGTCGAGTGCAGCACGCATCAGTTCGGGGCCGGCCAGCGGTCGGGCGGCGTCGTGGACGAGCACGAGGTGCACGGCGCCGCACTCGATATCGGCGGCGAGGTGGCCCAGTGCGTTGAACTCCGACTCGTGCCGGCTGTCGCCACCCTCGACGAGTTCGACCGCGACACCCGGCAGATCCTCGTCCAGCGCGCGGACCGCGACGTCGCGTTCGCCGCGCCGGTGCACCAGGATGACTCGGCTGATCTCGGCGGTCTCGGCCACCGCTCGTACCGACCAGGACAGCATCGAGCGGCCGGCCAGCTTGAGATAGGCCTTGTTGCCGTCGGCACCGACCCGCGATCCGATCCCGGCGGCCAGCACCACCCCGACCGCGGTGCGAGGATCGCAAGCTGTGGCCACGGACTCACGCTAGCGTGTTCGGGTCGGTGCGGCGGCGACGGCCGGACCTGTCGGGGGAAAGGATGATCACGTGAGCGTTTCACCACCACGGCCTTCGGGTGCCACCGCGGCGCATCGGCTACGGCGGATGTCGGGCCGCGATCCGCACGAACCGCACCGGGCCGCGACACCGCTGGAACTGCTCTTCGACCTCACCTTCGTGGTCGCCTTCGGTGTGGCGGCGTCGGAGTTCGCGCACGCGATGGCGGCAGGTCATGTCGGGGCGGGGCTGGCCGGGTTCGGTTTCGCGACTTTCGCGGTCTGCTGGGCGTGGATCAACTTCACCTGGTTCGCCTCGGCCTACGACACCGACGACTGGGTGTACCGGCTGATGACCATGGTCCAGATGGTGGGCGTGCTGATCCTGGCTCTCGGTGTGCCGGACCTGTACGCCTCGCTGGAGCACGGCGGGCATGTCGACAATGCGGTGATAGTCGCCGGTTATGTCGTGATGCGGTTCGCGATGGTGGGTCAGTGGCTGCGGGCAGCCCGGCAGGACCCGGCCCGGCGCAGTACCTGCCTGACCTATGTGGCGGCCATTGCGGTCGCACAAATGGGTTGGATTGCCGCCATTTTCGTGCACACCTCGGTGGCGGCGACGTTCGCGATCGTGGCCGTGTTGATCGGCGTCGAGATGCTCGGACCGGTCCTCGCCGAGCGCCGCGCCGGCGGCACCCCGTGGCATGCCCACCACATCGCCGAACGCTACGGACTGATGGCGATCATCGCGCTGGGCGAGGGCGTGGTCGGCACGGTGGCGACGCTGTCGGCGGTCGTCCACGACCAGGGTTGGACCGCTGACGCGATCCTGGTCGCGCTGGCCGGGACCGGGCTGACCTTCGGCATGTGGTGGCTGTTCTTCATGGTGCCCTCCGCCGAACTGCTGCATGCGCATCGCGAGACGTCGTTCTGGTTCGGCTATGTGGCGATCGTGCTGTTCGGTGCGATCGTCGGCACCGGAGCCGGTCTGCATGTGGCGGCGTACTACCTCGAGGAGCACTCGGTGCTGAGCTCGCAAGCGACGGTGTTGTCGGTGGCGATACCGGTCGGGGCCTATATCGCGGTGATCTATCTGCTGCACGCGCTGCTGCTACGCAGCGTCAACGCGGTGCACCTCGTTCTCGCGGTCTTGACCTTCGCGGTGCTGGTCGGCTCGGTGGTGCTGGCACTGTCCGGAATGTCGATGGCGCTGTGCCTGCTGGTCGCCTCCGCGGCGCCCATGGTCGCGGTGATCGGCGATGAATGGGTGGGGCACCGGCACACCGCGGCGGCGCTGGCCGCGCGTGTTCCCTAGCGGGCCGCCGGTTCGAAGGCCTCCAGCAGCGACCGCTCCTGCTCGGCCTTCATCAAGCGCCGCGCCTTGCGTCGGGTGATGAGGATGCCGACGACGGCCACCGCCCAGACGAGGTACTGCAGCGTCCAGGCGTGCCGGAACGATTCGATGGAGTAGCCGCCCTCGGCGTCGAGCACCCAGCCCATCGCCTGCATCAGCAGCAGGGAAGCCAGGAAGCCGCCCATGTTGACGAAGCCCTGCGCGGTGCCCAGGGTGGCGCTCGGATTGAACGTGCGGGCGAAATCGAAGCCGACCATCGAACCGGGCCCGCCGACGGAGATGATCACCACGAGAACCACCAGCAGCCACAGCGGAGCCTGGCCGGGGATGGCCAGCACGATCGTCCAGATGAGTGCGTTGCTGCCGATGATGGTCAGCACCATCAGCGACCGCTTGTGCGGGAAGCGACCGGTCAGGACGCCGAGCACGATGCCCGCCGAGATCGCCGTGACCACCGAGATGGTGAGCAACATGCCGGCCACGGCGCGGGTCTGGCCCTGGGCGGTGGTGACGTAGGGGACACCCCACATCAGAGCGAAGGCGGTGACGGAGAACTGCGTGCCCATATGGGTGAAGAAGCCGAGGCGGGTACCCGGCCGCATCCAGACGGTGCGCAAACTGGTCATGGTGTCGCGCACCGACATGGTCTCGGTGGCCACCAGCCGGCCCGCCGGGGCGTTCTGCAACAGCGCGGCCGCCAGCACCATGGTGAGAACGCCCAGTGCGGTGACCGACAGGTACGCCGATGTCCAGCCGCCGACACCCAGCAACGCCAGGAACGGGACCGCGGAAAGTACCTGGCCGAGTTGGCCGCTGATCCCGGTGAGCTGGGTGAGCAGCGGCACCCGCTTGGCGGGGAACCAGTGTGGCACCAGCCGGAGCACGGAGATGAATGTGACGGCGTCACCCAGACCGACCACGGCGCGCGCGGCCAGCGCCGTCGGCAGTGAGTCGGTGAGGGCGATCGCGAGCTGACCGGTGACCATCAGTGCCGCACCGGAGACGATGAGCAGCTTTGAGCCATAGCGGTCCAGCAGCACGCCGGCGGGCACCTGCGCGCCGGCGTACACGATGATCTGCAGCACCACGAACGTCGACAGCACGCTGGGCCCCGCGTGGAAGCGGTCACCGGCTTCCAGCCCGGACACCCCGAGGGTGGTGCGGTTGAGCACCGCCACCACGTAGGCCATCAGTCCGGTCGCCCAGATGATCCAGGGACGCACGCGGGCCTCGTTTCGACGGGTTCGGAAGGAATGCCCGGCCATCGTCCCAAATTGGTGGGATGAATCGCCACTCAATTCTGGTGAGATCGCTCACCGACATCGCCAGCGTCGGTATAGGTCCAGTCCGGGAGCGGTCGATGTCGTAGCTGAGGGCGCGGCGGGGTGGCCTGGCGCTGCGGGGTGCGCTGTACCGGCGGTCCGCTGCGTGGTCGTGTAGCTGCCGGGCGGGCCGGGTCCGAGTGGCGTGGGGCTCTGGGTGCGCACCCGCGGGGGCGCGCCGCTCGCGGCTGGCAACGCCGTAACGCCGGGGGTGGGTACGGCGAGGCCGACCGGTATGGCGTGGCGCCGCCGAAACCGGTTCGCCGCGCAGCGGCGGCGCTGTCGTACGGCAGGTGCCCGGTGGCGCTCGGCCGAACCTCCGTGTGTGTGCCGATGTCGCGCCCGTCGAAGCGGCTCGGCGCGACGGTATCGGCGGGTACCGCCGTCGGCGGCACCGGATCGCCTCGGCGGTGCCGGTACCGCTCGCGCGTCGGTTTCCGGGTTGTGTCGACGTGTCGACGGGTTCGGAATCGGCCGGGTGCACGCCGTCGACGACCGTCTCTCCGGCGGGCACTGTCGCCATGGGGCCCAAAACTTACCGATCAGTAATAATTTCCAGCAAACTTATTTGCAATCGATGCGCCGCCGGGTGGACACATTCCGGCGATGTGTTCGCTCTGGCGACACATTCTCGGCGCCGCCGAGGGTGTCGGAGAACACGAAATTCTTAGATAACGATTTCATAACGGCATCGCGCTGATCTGGGAAGTTATAGCTACTCGACCGTAACCACCTGCATGCAGGACGTTTGTCCCACAGCATATTGGCCGGTGCGGTGACCGTTGTTACTCAACGTATGGTTACCCGTCCGTAGAACTCGCCAGTAACCATTTAGCGGCGGAAAATAGCCCTAGCTCTTATGACACTCTTAGTGGGGTTGGGCTGCCCTCTGGGCACGTCCGCGATCCGGGACCAGGTGATCCCGGAGCGCACGGACGACACCAGCCCAACGGAGATTCAAGGACGAATCACCGCAGACCACCAGGACGACGGGACCGTCGGGGATCCCGTCCGCATCCTCGCCGCGACGCCGCGGCGCACCGGAACGAACAGCGACATTGCGTGAAGAAGACTGCACCGAGGGAGAAACAAGACGTGACGATCAACGAGCACGACAGGGTGACCGCCGGTAACAAGAGCTCCCTGAGCGAGGGTTCGTTGTCGGGCGCGCACGCGCTCGTCGATCTGCTGAACGCCGGTGAGCCGTACGCCGTCGCGTTCGGCGGCCAGGGCGGCGCCTGGTTGGAGAGCCTGGAGGAGCTGGTCAGCTCAGCCGGTATCGAGTCCGAACTCAGCGAGTTGGTCGGCGAGGCGGCGCTGCTGCTGGAGCCGGTGGCCCGCGAACTCGTCGTCGTGCGTCCGATCGGCTTCGAACCGCTGCAGTGGGTGCGCGCACTGGCCGCCGAGGAGCCGCTGCCCGACACCAAGCAGCTGACCACCGCCGCGATCTCCGGCCCCGGCATCCTGCTGACCCAGATGGCCGCCATCCGCGCCCTCACCCGCCAGGGTCTGGATCTGATGGGCACCCCGCCGGTGGCGATGGCCGGCCACTCCCAGGGCATCCTGGGCGTCGAGTCGCTCAAGGCCAAGGGCGCCCGCGACGCCGAACTGCTGGCCCTGCTCCAGCTCATCGGGGCCGCCGGTTCGCTGATCTCGCGCCGGCGCGGCATGGTCGGCCGCGGCGACAAGAGCCCGATGGTGTCGGTCACCAACGTCGACCCCGACCGGATCGCCGAGCTCCTCGAGGACTTCTCCACCGATGTGCGCACCGTGCTGCCCCCGGTGCTGTCCATCCGCAACGGTCGCCGCTCCGTCGTCATCACCGGAACCCCCGAACAGCTCGGCCGCTTCGAGCTGTACTGCTCGAAGATCACCGAGAAGGAAGAAGCCGAGCGCAAGAACAAGCTGCGCGGCGGCGCGGTGTTCTCCCCGGTGTTCAACCCCATCCAGGTCGAGGTCGGCTTCCACACCCCGCGCCTGGCCGACGGCGTCGCGCTGGTGGACCGTTGGGCCGCCCAGTGCGGCATCGACACCGAGCTGGCCCATGCCATGACCGAGTCGATCTTCGTCAGCCCGATCGACTGGGTCGCCGATGTCGAGGCCCTGCACACCGCGGGCGCCCGCTGGATCATCGACCTGGGCCCCGCCGACACCGTCACCCGTCTCACCGCACCCGTGATCCGCGGGCTGGGCATCGGTATCGTTCCGGCCGCCACCCGCGCCGGCCAGCGCAGCCTGTTCACCGTCGGTGCCGTGCCCGAGGTGCCCGCACCGTGGACCAGCTACGCACCCTCGACGGTCACCCTGCCCGACGGCTCGGTGAAACTGTCCACCAAGTTCACCCGGCTCACCGGCCGCTCACCCATCCTGCTCGCCGGTATGACGCCCACGACCGTCGACGCCAAGATCGTCGCGGCCGCCGCGAACGCCGGGCACTGGTCCGAGCTGGCCGGTGGCGGCCAAGTCACCGAAAAGATCTTCGACGACCGCATCGCCGAACTGACCGAACTGCTCGAGCCCGGCCGCGCCATCCAGTTCAACTCGCTGTTCCTGGACCCCTACCTGTGGAAACTGCAGGTCGGCGGAAAGCGCCTGGTGCAGAAGGCCCGCCAGTCCGGCGCCCCCATCGACGGCGTCGTCGTCACCGCCGGCATCCCCGAACTCGAGGAAGCCGTCGCGCTGATCGAGGAGCTCAACGAGATCGGCATCACCCACGTGGTGTTCAAGCCGGGCACCGTCGACCAGATCAAGTCCGTGATCAAGATCGCCGCGGAGGTCCCCGGCAAGGACGTCATCGCCCACATCGAGGGCGGCCGCGCCGGTGGCCACCACTCGTGGGAGGACCTCGACGACCTCCTGCTGGCCACGTACGCCGACCTGCGCAAGCTCTCCAACATCACCATCTGCGTCGGCGGCGGCATCGGCACCCCGGAGCGGGCCGCCGAGTACCTGTCCGGCCGGTGGTCGCAGGACTACGGCTTCCCGCTTATGCCGGTCGACGGCATCCTGGTCGGCACCGCCGCGATGGCCACCCTGGAAGCCACCACCTCACCGGCGGTCAAGCAGCTACTGGTGGACACCAAAGGCACCGACGTGTGGGTCGGCGCCGGAAAAGCCCAGGGCGGCATGGCCTCCGGCCGCAGCCAGCTCGGCGCCGACATCCACGAGATCGACAACACCGCGTCCCGCTGTGGTCGGCTGCTCGACGAGGTCGCCGGTGACGCCGACGCCGTCGCCGAACGCCGCGACGAGATCATCGCGGCGATGGCCGACACCGCCAAGCCGTACTTCGGTGACGTCGCCGACATGACCTACCTGCAATGGCTGGACCGCTACGTCGAGCTGGCCATCGGTGACGGTGACTCCACGGCCGACACCAAGAACGCCGATTCACCCTGGCTGGACATCACCTGGCGGGACCGCTTCGAGGAGATGCTCAAGCGCGCCGAGGCCCGCCTGCATCCCAGCGACTCCGGACCGATCGAAACCCTGTTCGCCGGAGCCGAAGGCGAAGCGCTGCTGGAGCATCCCGCAGCCGCCGTCGACACCCTGCTCAACCGCTACCCGGATGCCGAGAACATCAAGCTGCACCCGGCCGACGTTCCGTTCTTCACCACGCTGTGCAAGACCCCGGGCAAGCCGGTCAACTTCGTCCCGGTCATCGACAAGGACGTGCGCCGCTGGTGGCGCAGCGACTCGCTGTGGCAGGCCCATGACGCCCGCTACACCGCCGACCAGGTCTGCATCATCCCCGGCACCGCCGCCGTCGCCGGTATCACCCGGGTCGACGAGCCCGTCGGCGACCTGCTGGACCGCTTCGAGCAGGCCGCCATCGACGAGGTCACCGCAGCGGGTGTGTCCCCGGTGCCGGTCGTCTCGCGACGTCAGGCCAACGCCGCCGTCACCGGACCCATTGCGGTGGTACTGGATTCGCCCGACGTGCTGTGGGCCGGCCGGACCGCGATCAACCCGGTGCACCGGATCGGCGCCCCGGGCGAGTGGCAGGTCAACGAGAACCGCGCCGCGACCCACCCGTCCACCGGCTCGCGTCTGGAGCTCACCGACGAGGGTGTGACGCTGAGCGTTCCACTGAGCGACATCTGGATCGACATCAAGCTCACGCTGCCTGCCGCCACCGTCAACGGCGGTATGCCGGTCGTCACCACCGAGGATGCCGCGGCGGCCATGCGCGCCGTGCTGGCCATCGCCGCCGGTGTAGACGGTGTGGACGCCCTGCCCGCCGTGGACGAGGGCACCGCGACGGTCACCGTCGGCTGGGACCCGGAGGAGGTCGCCGACCACACCGGTGTCACCGCCACCTTCGGCGCCCCGCTGGCCCCGGGCCTGACCCTGGTCCCGGATGCCCTGGTCGGCAAGTGCTGGCCCGCGGTGTTCGCCACCATCGGCGCCGCGGTCACCGAGGCCGGCTTCCCGGTCATCGAGGGCCTGCTGAGCCTGGTGCACCTGGATCACGCCGCGCACCTGCTGGCGCCGATGCCCAAGAGCGCCACCGAATTGACCGTCACCGCAACGGCTTCGAAGGCCGTCGACACCGAGGTCGGCCGTGTCGTGCCGGTCAGCGTCGTCATCAGCGATTCCGAGGGCTCCGAATTGGCCCGTCTGGAAGAGCGTTTCGCCATCCGCGGGCGCACCGGCGCCGTCGAGTTGGAGGACCCGGTGCGTGCCGGCGGTGCGATGACCGACAACGCCACCGACACCCCGCGGCGGCGCCGCCGCGACGTCACCATGACCGCGCCCACCGATATGAGTGCGTTCGCCGTGGTGTCCGGTGACCACAACCCGATTCACACCGACCGTGCCGCAGCGCTTCTCGCGGGGCTCAAGGGGCCGATCGTGCACGGCATGTGGCTGTCGGCCGCCGCCCAGCATGTGGTGACCGCCACCGACGGCCGCGCCACCCCGCCGGCCCGCCTGGTGGGCTGGACCTCCCGCTTCCTGGGCATGGTGCTGCCGGGCGACGAGATCGAGTTCCGCGTCGACCGGGTCGGGATCGACCGCGGCGCGGAGATCATCGAGGTCACCGCCAAGGTCGCCGGCGACCTGGTGATGGCCGCCAGCGCACAACTGGCCGCGCCGAAGACGGTGTACGCCTTCCCCGGCCAGGGCATCCAGCACAAGGGCATGGGCATGGAGGTTCGCGCCCGCTCCAAGGCCGCCCGCAAGGTGTGGGACATCGCCGACAAGTTCACCCGCGACACCCTGGGCTTCTCGGTGCTGCACGTGGTCAAGGACAACCCGACCAGCCTGATCGCCTCCGGCGTGCACTACCACCATCCCGAGGGCGTGTTGTACCTGACGCAGTTCACCCAGGTCGCCATGGCTACGGTGGCCGCCGCCCAGGTCGCCGAAATGCGTGAGCAGGGTGCCTTCGTCGAGGGCGCCATCGCCTGCGGGCACTCCGTCGGTGAATACACCGCGCTGGCTTGTGTGTCCGGGGTGTACGAGCTGCCCGCGCTGCTGGAGGTGGTCTTCCACCGCGGCTCCAAGATGCACGACATCGTGCCGCGCGACGAGAAGGGCCGCTCCAACTACCGGCTGGCCGCGATCCGCCCGTCGCAGATCGACCTGGCCGATGACGATGTCACCGCGTTCGTCGCCGAGATCAGCGAGCGCACCGGAGAGTTTCTCCAGATCGTGAACTTCAACCTGCGTGGCTCGCAGTACGCCATCGCCGGTACCGTCCGCGGCCTGGAGGCCCTGGAGGAGGAGATCGAGCGGCGCCGCGAGATCAGCGGCGGCAAGCGGTCGTTCATCCTGGTGCCCGGTATCGACGTGCCGTTCCACTCCGAAGTGCTGCGCGTCGGTGTCGCCGACTTCCGTCGCTCGCTGGAGCGGGTCATGCCGACCGACGCCGACCCGGATCTGTTGATCGGCAAGTACATCCCGAACCTGGTCCCGCGGCCGTTCACCCTGGACCGCGATTTCATCCAGGAGATCCGCGACCTGGTGCCCGCCGAACCGCTGGACGAGATCCTCGCCGACTACGACACCTGGCGTAACGAGCGGCCCACCGAGCTGTGCCGCAAGGTCGTCATCGAGCTGCTGGCATGGCAGTTCGCCAGCCCGGTGCGCTGGATCGAGACCCAGGACCTGCTGTTCATCGAGGAGGCCGCCGGCGGTCTGGGCATCGAGCGGTTCGTCGAGATCGGCGTCAAGACCGCGCCGACGGTGGCGGGCTTGGCGACCAACACGCTCAAGCTGCCCGAGTACTCGCACAACACCACCGAGGTGCTCAACGCCGAGCGCGATGCCGCGGTGCTGTTCGCCACCGACACCGACCCGGAGCCCGAGCCCGAAGAGGCCGCTGCGCCTGCGGTTTCGGCCGAGGCGGCCCCCGCCGCCGCGGCTCCGGCGGCGGCTCCCGCCCCGGCGGCCGCGCCGTCGGGCGGCCCGCGTCCGGAAGACATCACGTTCGACGCCGCCGATGCCACGCTGGTGCTCATCGCACTGGCAGCCAAGATGCGCATCGACCAGATCGAACCGCTGGACTCCATCGAGTCGATCACTGACGGCGCGTCCTCGCGGCGCAACCAGATGCTGGTGGACCTGGGCTCCGAGCTGAATCTCGGCGCCATCGACGGCGCGGCCGAAGCCGATCTGTCCGGACTCAAGGCGCAGGTGACCAAGCTGGCCCGTACCTACAGGCCATTCGGCCCGGTGCTGTCCGACTCGATCAACGATCAGCTGCGGACCGTCTTCGGCCCGTCCGGCAAGCGGCCCGCCTACATCGCCGAACGTGTCGCCAAGACATGGGAACTGGGTCCGGGCTGGGCCAAGCACGTGACCGCCGAGGTGGCGTTGGGCACCCGTGAGGGTTCCAGCGTGCGCGGCGGCGATATGGGCGGTCTGCACGACGGGGCCCTGGCCGATGCCGCCTCCGTCGACAAGGTGATCGACGCGGCGGTGGCCGCGGTCGGCGCCCGCAAGGGTGTTGCGGTGAGCCTGCCGTCCTCCGGTGCCGCCGGTGGTGGTGTGGTGGACTCGGCGGCCCTCGGCGAGTTCGCCGAACAGGTCACCGGTCCCAACGGTGTGTTGGCCAACGCCGCTCGCACCATCCTGGGTCAGCTCGGGCTGGACAACCCGGTCGGTGTGGCCGAAACCGTCAGCGATGCCGATTTGATCGATCTGGTCACCGCCGAACTCGGCTCGGACTGGCCGCGTCTGGTCTCGCCGGTGTTCGACGCCCGCAAGGCGGTCGTGTTCGATGACCGGTGGGCAAGTGCCCGTGAGGATCTGGCGCGGTTGTGGCTGCTCGACGAGAGCGATATCGACACCGATTGGGAGCGCCTGTCGCAGAGCTTCGAGGGGGCGGGCAACATCGTCGCCACCCAGGCCAGCTGGTGGCAGGGTAAGGCGCTGGCCGCCGGGCGCAATATGCACGCGGCGCTATACGGCCGGGCCGCCGCCGGCGCCGAGAATCCGGACAAGGGGCGCTACGCCAACGAGGTCGCAGTGGTGACGGGTGCCTCGAAGGGATCCATCGCCGCATCGGTCGTCGCGCAACTGCTGGAGGGCGGCGCGACCGTCATCGCCACCACGTCCCGCCTCGACGACGACCGGCTGGCGTTCTACCGCACGCTCTACCGCGATCACGCCCGCTTCAACGCCACCTTGTGGGTGGTGCCGGCGAACATGGCTTCCTACGCCGATATCGATGCGCTCGTCGAGTGGGTTGGCAACGAGCAGACGGAGAACCTGGGCCCCAAGGCCATTCATCTGAAGGACGCGCAGAACCCGACGCTGTTGTTCCCGTTCGCCGCACCGCGGGTCGGCGGGGATCTGTCCGACGCCGGCGCACGTTCGGAGATGGAGATGAAGGTGCTGCTGTGGGCCGTGCAGCGGCTCATTGCCGGCCTGTCGCATCTGGGCGCCGAGCGTGATATCGCCTCACGCCTGCATGTGGTGCTGCCGGGCTCGCCCAACCGCGGCATGTTCGGTGGGGACGGCGCCTACGGTGAGGCCAAGGCCGCGCTCGACGCGGTGGTTACCCGCTGGAAGGCCGAATCGTCCTGGAGCCAGCGTGTCTCGCTGGCGCACGCATTGATCGGCTGGACCAAGGGCACCGGGCTGATGGGCCACAACGACGCCATCGTCGGTGCGGTCGAAGAGGCCGGGCTGACCACCTACACCACCGCCGAGATGGCCGCCAAGCTGTTGGCGCTGTGCGATATCGACTCCAAGGTGGCCGCTGCCCGCCAGCCCATCGAGGTGGACATGACCGGTGGTCTCGGGGAGATCGAGATCGACATGGCCGAGCTGGCCGCCAAGGCCCGCGAGGAGATGACGGCCGCGGCCGCCGAGGACTCCGAGGAGGCCGAGGCCGGCACCATTCGGGCACTGCCGTCGCCGCCGCGCGGATACGCCGCGGCGCCGCCGCCACAGTGGGACGACCTCGACGTCGATCCCGCCGACCTGGTGGTGATCGTCGGTGGCGCCGAGCTGGGACCGTACGGATCCTCGCGCACCCGTTTCGAGATGGAGGTCTCCGGCGAGCTGTCGGCCGCGGGCGTCCTGGAGCTGGCCTGGACCACCGGAATGGTCAAGTGGGAGGACGACCCGAAGCCGGGCTGGTACGACACCGAGACCGGGGATCTGGTCGACGAGTCCGAACTGGTCGAGCGTTACCACGATGCCGTGGTCGCCAAGGTGGGCATCCGCGAGTGGGTCGACGATGGCTTCCTCGATCCCGATCACTCTGCGCCGCTGCTGGTTTCGGTGTTCCTGGACAAGGACTTCACCTTCGTGGTGTCCTCGGAGGCCGACGCTCGTGAGTTCGCGAAGTACGACCCGGAGCACACCGTCATCGCGCCGGTCCCCGACAGTGGTGACTGGCAGGTCACCCGTAAGGCCGGCACCGAGATCCGGGTACCGCGCAAGGTGAAGCTGTCCCGAACCGTCGGCGCGCAGATCCCGACCGGGTTCGATCCGCAGGTCTACGGGGTCTCCCCGGATATGGCCGGCTCGATCGACCGGGTGGCGCTGTGGAACCTGGTGACCACCGTGGACGCGTTCCTGTCGGCGGGCTTCAGCCCGGCCGAGCTGATGCGTTGGGTGCACCCCAGCCTGGTGGCCAGCACGCAGGGCACCGGCATGGGCGGTATGACGTCGATGCAGACGATGTACCACGGCAACCTGCTGGGTCGGAACAAGCCGAACGACATCCTGCAGGAGGTGCTGCCGAACGTCTTCGCCGGCCACGTCGTGCAGTCCTACATCGGTAGCTACGGCTCGATGATCCACCCGGTCGCGGCGTGCGCCACGGCGGCGGTGTCGGTCGAGGAGGGTGTCGACAAGATCCAGCTGGGCAAGGCCGATTTCGTGGTCGCCGGCGGTTACGACGACCTGACGCTGGAGGCCATCACCGGCTTCGGCGACATGTCGGCCACCGCCGATACCGAGGCCATGCGCGCCAAGGGCATCAGCGATTCGAAGTTCTCCCGCGCCAACGATCGTCGCCGGCTCGGTTTCGTCGAATCTCAGGGCGGCGGAACGATTCTGCTGACCCGCGGTGACCTCGCGGTGCAGATGGGTCTGCCGGTGCTGGCGGTGGTGGCCTACGCCTCGTCGTTCGGTGACGGTGTGCACACCTCGATCCCGGCTCCGGGCCTGGGCGCCCTGAGCGCCGGCCGCGGAGGCAGCCAGTCCCGGCTGGCACGTTCGCTGGCCAAGCTGGGTGTTGGTGCCGACGACATCGCGGTGATCTCCAAGCACGACACCTCCACGCTGGCCAATGACCCCAACGAGACCGAGCTGCACGAGCGGCTCGCGGCCTCGCTCGGACGCTCCAAGGGTGCCCCGCTGTTCGTGGTCAGCCAGAAGAGCCTCACCGGGCACGCCAAGGGTGGCGCCGCGGCCTTCCAGATGATGGGGCTGTGCCAGATCCTGCGCGACGGCGTCATCCCGCCGAACCGCAGCCTGGACTGTGTCGACGACGAGCTGGCCCACGCCGAGCATTTCGTCTGGGTGCGCGAGACGCTGCATCTGGGTGAGCGGTTCCCGCTCAAGGCCGGTCTGGTGACCAGCCTCGGGTTCGGCCACGTGTCGGGGCTGGTGGCGCTGGTGCATCCGCAGGCGCTGCTGGCCGCGCTGCCCGCCGATCAACGCGCGGACTACCAGGCCCGGGCCAACGCCCGGGTGCTCGACGGTCAGCGTCGGCTCGCCTCGGCGATCGCCGGCGGGCCCGCGCTCTACGAGAAGCCGGGCGACCGCCGGTTCGGCCAGGACACTCCGGAGAAGCGTCAGGAAGCGGCGATGCTGCTCAATCCCGACGCCCGCCTGGGTGCTGACGACCACTACTCGAAGTGACCGAAAGCGAGTCGGCTAGCGTCTCCGGAATGGGCATCGTTGGGGTAGGGATCGACTTGGTGTCGATTCCGGATTTCGCCGAGCAGGTCGACCAGCCTGGCACCGTTTTCGCCGAGACCTTCACGCCGGGGGAGAGGCGCGACGCCGCGGACAAGAGTTCGTCGGCGGCGCGCCACCTCGCGGCGCGGTGGGCGGCCAAGGAGGCGGTGATCAAGGCATGGTCGGGGTCGCGTTTCTCGAAGCGGCCGATGCTGCCCGAGGGTATCCACCGCGATATCGAGGTGGTCACCGATATGTGGGGCCGCCCGAAGGTGCGGCTGTCCGGTGCCATCGCCGAACATCTCAAGGATGTGACGATCCACCTGTCGCTGACGCATGAGGCCGATACCGCCGCCGCGGTGGCCATCCTCGAGGCCTGACCTCACCCCCCGCTCCCCGCGAGCGTGCGTGTCTGTAGCCGGACACACCGCGCGCGGGTGGGAGTTTGCGCACGTTCGCGGGTCACTGGCCGTGAGCCGTACACAGTTTCCGTTTCGAGCGGCCGAGGCGCGACCAGGCTGAAACCTGGTAGGTCCCACGCGTGAGCTGCGGACTAGCCTTGTGCCATGAGCGAACTTGCCGCGCGCGTCCGTGAGCTGCTGCCCGCGGTGCGGACCGATCTCGAAGACCTGGTGCGCATCGAATCGGTGTGGGCCGACCCGGCGCGCCGGCCCGAGGTGCACCGCAGCGCCGAGCTGACGGCGAAGCTGTTCTCCCAGGCCGGTTTCGGTGACGTGCGCATCGTCGAAGAGGGCGGTGCGCCCGCGGTGATCGCCCGCCATCCCGCCCCCGAGGGCGCCCCGACGGTGCTGCTCTACGCCCACCACGATGTGCAGCCGGAGGGTGATCGCACGCAATGGCACTCGCCGCCGTTCGAGCCGACCGAGCGCGACGGCCGGTTGTACGGCCGCGGCACCGCCGACGACAAGGCCGGCATCGCAACACATCTCGCTGCCATCCGGGCCTTCGACGGGAATCTCCCGGTCGGGGTCACGGTGTTCGTCGAAGGCGAGGAGGAGTCGGGTTCGCCGTCTCTGCCGGCCCTGCTGGCCGCCCATCGCGAGCTGCTGGCCGCCGATGTGATCGTGATTGCGGACTCGGACAACTGGGCTGTCGACATCCCTGCGCTGACGGTGTCGCTGCGCGGGCTGGCCGATTGCGTGGTCGAGGTGGCCACCCTCGACCACGGCCTGCACTCCGGGCTGTGGGGTGGTGTGGTTCCCGACGCGTTGAGCGCACTGATCCGCACGTTGGCCAGCCTGCACGACGACGACGGCAACGTGGCCGTCGCGGGCCTGCATCAGGCGAACGCCGCCGAGGTGGAGTTCAGTGACGCGCGGGTGCGGGCCGACTCCGGTCTGCTCGACGGCGTGGCGCAGATCGGCTCCGGCCCGGTGGTGCAGCGGATGTGGGCGCGCCCGGCCGTCACCGTCATCGGGATCGACACCACCCCGATCGCCAAGGCGTCGAACACGCTGGTCCCCAGTGCTCGGGCGAAGGTGAGCATGCGGGTGGCGCCCGGCGGTGATGCCCGCGAGCATCTGGCGGCGTTGACGCGGCACCTGCAGGCGCACGCGCCGTGGGGCGCACGCGTCACCGTCACCCCCGGCGATGTCGGCCAGCCGTATGCCATCGACGCCTCCGGGCCGGTGTATGACGCTGCGCGGCAGGCCTTTCAGGACGCGTGGGGGCGAGCGCCCATCGATATGGGGATGGGTGGCTCGATTCCGTTCATCGCCGAATTCGCCGCGGCATTCCCGGACGCCGCGATCCTCGTCACCGGCGTGGAGGACCCGGGCACCCAGGCGCACAGCATCAACGAGAGCCTGCACCTGGGTGTGCTGGAGCGTGCGGCGACGTCGGAGGCCCTGTTCCTGGAGGCGCTGGGCTCACACCGATAGGTCGCGGCGCAGCTTGGCCACGTGGCCGGTGGCCTTCACGTTGTACTGGGCGACCTCGATGACGCCCTTCTCGTCGACCAGGAAGGTCGACCGGATGACGCCCTGCACGGTCTTGCCGTACATGGATTTCTCGCCGAAGGCGCCCCAAGCCGTCAGCACCTTCTTGTCCGGGTCGGACAGCAGCGGGAAGGTCAGTCCTTCGGCGTCGCGGAACTTGGCCAGCTTCTCGGGCTTGTCCGGGGAGATGCCGATGACGTCGAGTCCGGCTTCGTTGAGTTCGGTGAGGCTGTCCCGGAAATCGCAGGCCTGCTTCGTGCAGCCTGGCGTCGATGCCGCGGGGTAGAAGTAGACGATCACCTTGCGGCCTTTGAAGTCGGACAGCTTGACGGTGTTGCCGTCGGCGTCGGGGAGGCTGAAGGTGGGTGCCTTGTCTCCGACTGCCAGCCGCGGGGTCTGTGCCATGCGTCGATACGCCTTTCTTTCTCGACCGGGGCAGCGTGGTCGGCTCCGGCTGCTCTAGGGTAATTCGGTAGGCCGACGACATGGAGGACACACAGTGGCTGATCGGGATCCCGAGGCGATCAAGAAGGACATCGACCAGGCTCGTGATCAACTGGCCGCGACGGTGGACAGCCTTGCCGTGCGGGCGAATCCTCAGCGACTGGCCGACGACGCCAAGGCGAAGGTCGTGGCGTTCGTGACGAAGCCCCCGGTTCTGGTGTCATTGGCCGGGGTGGGGACCGTGGTCGTGGTGTTGGTGATCCGGCGGATCAAGCGCCGCTGACGCTGTCACAGCGGCGCCGACGGGGTCGCAGCCATCCGGTCAACGAGAAGGTGGGCGGGTTGGCGGTGCGGCCCAGTCGGCTGCAGCTGAAGACCGCGGTGGCGCCGTCGATCGGGACCACGCCGTCGGGCATGGCGGCCGATGATCTCGGTGCGCTCTCGGTTGGCATCAGCAAAGTCCTCGTTTCGTCCCCGACGGTGCGCCGCGGCCCGGGCGGTGCGGGTTGCAGCTAACTGAGCGTAGCACGGGAGCGGCAACCGGCGTTCAACTAAATTTCGGGTCCCTACCTGGTGGTTCTTGCTCACCAGTTACGTTTTCTGGCCTTCTTGGGTACGCAATCCTTCGTTTCGAGCGACGTGCGGCGCGTCCGTCGACCTCGCCGTGACCGGCCGGCCCACTTATTGACGACCCCGTCGGCCGCAACCGTAGCAGCGGCGGAGCTGGGTCGGAACGGACTGCTGTGAACGTCGGGTAAAACGTGCTGCAGGGTCAGGCCGGTCCGATCACCGGTTGGTACCAGTACTCGCCCGTACCGGTCAGGACGGCGCCGACGAGCTCGTCGGTCACCAGCATCGCGGAACGGTGCGGGTCCACCGGTTCGGGATTGAGGGTCCGCGGAGCCCGCTCGATCTTGCTGTAGAGGGGAACGCTGGTATCGGGATTCGGGGCGCAATCCGTGCGGTACTGGTCTTTGCCGATAAGGAGATCGGCGATCGCCGATGCGGCATTCTTGAGTGGCTCGGCCTTTCCGCTGACACACGGCGCGAAAATCTGCGACGCCGCGGGCGACGGACCGAGGTCGGCGGGCGGCGCGACAAGGTGTATCGGCGACTGGGCGATCGTCTCGATCTGGATCCCGCAACCGCTGAACAGCATTGTGCCTATTAGGAGGCAGGCTGGGGTCCACGGGTATCGGGCAGTGCGGCTGCGCGCCATCGCAGGTCCTCCCACTTTGGCACCCTCCCCGCGGAGCGCGTGTCCTGATTCCAATGAGCTCACTGGGCTGCAATTCGCTATCGGAAAACGTGGGCTAATAATTTACGGTATGGACAATTTTATCTGGCGGTAAGCAATTTGCTGTATGAATTGTGATCATCGCACGGCGCGGCGCGCAATGGATACTTTTTGCACCACCTATATTGGTTTGCCCATTCGGTGGAGTCGTCCTGGTGTCGCCCGCGCCGGCTTCGGGCACCGGCACCGGCCGGTGCGCTTTTGTCCGGTGGTCGACGAGGTTCGAGAGTTTGGCTGCGGGCCCGAGTGGCCCCAGCGAGCGTGCCGATCGCGACGGTGTCGATCGACGACGGTGCCGTTCAACGACGGTGCCGTTCAACGACGGCGCCGTTCACCGACGGCGCCGTTCACCGACGGCGCCGTTCACCGACGGCGCCATTCAACGACGGCGCAATTCAACGACAAAAACCCTGCCGGAGCAGGGCCTTTGCGGTGGTGCGCCGTCAGGGTTTCGAACCCCGGACCCGCTGATTAAGAGTCAGCTGCTCTACCAACTGAGCTAACGGCGCGCGTTGGAGACAATAACAGCACCAACGCTGCGGGGTGAAATCCGCATGACGATGACGGTGTCGAGCGCTCCGTGGACGGCCGGTTGTCGGAGGTTCCCTTAGACTATTGCCAAGTAGCCGCGACTCTGCGGATCCTGTGGAACAAAGTGGAGCAGAACAGATGGTGCAGGTCTCGCCGGTGGGCAGCGCGCGTCGCCGCAAGACATGGTCGGCGGTGATGGCGCTCGCGCTGACCGCCGTGTTCGCCGCTTCCGCGTGCAGCAGCAATCAGGCTCCCGAACAGCCCAAAACCATCGCCGACAAGGGCACGCCCTACGGCGATCTGTTGATGCCCAAGCTCACCGCATCGGTCACCAACGGCGCGGTGGGTGTCACCGTCGACGAACCGGTGGTGGTCACCACCGCGGCAGGCGTTCTCGGGCCGGTCAGCCTCACCGACGAGTCGGGTGCTCCGGTCCCCGGCGAGTTCAGCGCCGACGGCCTCGCCTGGTCGAGCACCGAACCGCTGGAGTACAACTCGAGCTACACCCTCAACGCCCGATCCTCGGGCCTCGGCGGCGAGGCCGTCACCCACGCGACCTTCGAGACGCATTCGCCGGAAAACCTGACCATGCCCTACGTCCTTCCCAACGAGGGTGAGGTCGTCGGCGTCGGTCAGCCCATCGCGGTCCGTTTCGACGAGAACATCGCTAACCGCGCCGCCGCCGAGCAGGCCATCAAGGTCACCACCACCCCCAAGGTCGACGGGGCCTTCTACTGGCTCAACAATCGCGAGGTCCGTTGGCGCCCCGCCGAATACTGGAAGCCCGGAACCAAGGTCGACGTCGAGGTCAACACCTACGGCGTGGAGGTCGGCGACGGGCTGTTCGGACAGGACAACGTCAGCACCAGCTTCACGATCGGCGACCAGGTGATCGCGGTCGCCGATGACGCCACCAAGACGCTGACCGTCCGCCGCAACGGCGAGGTGGTCAAGACGATGCCGATCTCGATGGGCAAGGACAGCTCACCCACCAACAACGGGGTGTACATCATCGGTGACCGGTATGCCGAGCTGGTGATGGACTCGTCGACCTACGGCGTTCCGGTCAACTCTCCCAACGGGTATCGCACCGAGGTGGACTACGCGACCCAGATGTCCTACAGCGGCATCTACGTGCACGGCGCGCCGTGGTCGGTCGGAAGCCAGGGCTACAGCAACGTCAGCCACGGATGCCTCAACGTGAGCACCTCCAACGCCCAATGGTTCTACGAGAACACCAAGCGCGGCGATATCGTGGAGGTCGTCGGCACCGTCGGATCGCAGCTGCCCGGCACCGACGGACTCGGCGACTGGAACATCCCGTGGTCGCAGTGGAAAGCCGGTAACGCCAGCGCCTGAGCGGTTGCGCTCAGGCGACGCAGCGCTCCAGGGCGGCAAGCGATTCCGCAATGTAGGTGTCCGGAAACGGCGGCATGCCGCCGACCTGTTCGCGGAAGCTCGCCGGGGTGTCGGTCCAGTCGTAGGTGATCGTCACATCCGTGCCGTCGCCGTTGGGGGCCAGGTCGTAGCGCCACCACCACCCGCCGGGATCATGGTTGCCGGCCTCGTCGAGCTGCCCCGGCAGCCAGGCGATGATGCGGTCGCGTTCGAACTCGGTGACCAGGTTGTGCATCACGTAATGCCCACCGGCGAACTCCAGGAACATGTTGATCACGAAGATCTGGCCGGCCGCGGTGATGGGTTCAGGGTCGACGGCCTCGCGCACCCAGTCGCCTGGCTCGGTGTGTTGATGGCGCGCCGGGTCGGCCAGCACCGCGAACACCGCAGTCGGGGTGGCCGGGATGGTGCGGGTGACCACATAGCGCTCCCGGTCGGTGTCGGTGTTCATGCGTGGGCTCCTTCGCCGTAGGCGCGGGCGACATCGGGTGAGTCGAGCCACTTCGAGTAGGTCGGCGACTGGGGCCAGCCGTCGGGGGAGTCCTGCCACACCTCCTGGCGGCCGAACGGCAGGAGGTCGATCAGCGCGAACGAATGGCTGAGTTGTTCGGTGCCCCGCCCGTTGGTGTGCCAGGTGCGGTACACGGTGTCGCCGTCGCGGAAGAAGACGTTCACCGCGAATCCCTCGCCCGGCCCGGCATCGACATCGGCGCCGAAGGAACTCTGCGATGACGAATACCAGTCCATTTTGTTGCCCACCTTGCGCTTGTAGGCCAGCGCTTCGTCGATGGGACCGTTGGTGACGACGACGAACCGGGCGTCGTAGTTGTCCAGGAAATCCAACCGGGTGAACTGCGAGGTGAAGCCGGTGCAGCCGCCGCACTGCCACTCGGCACCGTCGGTCCACATGTGGTGGTAGGTGATCAGCTGCGAGCGGCCGTCGAACACGTCGGCCAGCCGTACGGGCCCGTCGGCGTCGATCAGGGTGTACTCGGGCAATTGGACCATGGGTAGCCGGCGCCGTTGGGCGGCGATCGCGTCGAGCTCGCGGGTGGCGGCTTTTTCCCGACGGCGCAGATCTTGCAGGGCGGTCTTCCAGGTGGTGGCGTCCACCACGGGAGGTTTCGCGGTCGTCACGGACAGTCTCCTTTCACAGCGTGCGTGTCTGTGTAGACCCACTGTGCGTTCTGAAGTCATCGGGCGCGGTACTGTCCGACGAACAAAGGGTGACCTAAGCCCGGATCGAACGAGGAAAGCGAGGCGTCCAGCCCATGAGTGGTGAAGGTTCCGATATCGCAGGGTTGCGTGTGCTCATCGTCGGGGCATCCTCGGGTATCGGGCATGCGGTCGCGGTCCGCGCCGCCGAGCGCGGCGCCAAGGTGGCGGTGGCCGCGCGTCGAATGGACCTGCTGACCGCGCTGGCCGAACAGACGGGCGGCACGGCCTACGAACTGGATGTCGAGGACCCGGTGGCCATCGGGCGAGTCGTGGCCGACGCCGCGCAGACCCTCGGTGGCTTCGACGCCGTCGTGTTCACCAGCACAGTGGCGCCGATGGCGCATATCGAGGACACCGACGTCGCCACCTGGATCCACGCCTTCAACGTCAACACCCTGGGCGCTCACAGTGTCCTGCGCGCCGCGCGGCCGCACCTGTCCGACACCGGGGTGGTGCTGATTGCGTCCAGCCACGATGTGGGCCGGCCGCGGGCCGGGGTCGCGGCCTACAACGCCAGCAAGGCGGCACTCAACGAGATTCTGCACTCCTGGCGCAGCGAGCACCCGGACCTGGCGATCGTGCGGGTCGGTATCGGCCCGACCGAGGACACCGAGATCCTGCGCGGCGCCGACCGGGAGCTGCTCTCGCTGCTGTTCAAGTCGTGGACCAAGCACGGCCAGCTCCCCGAGCAGATGTCGGCGCTCAACGACGTTGCCAACACCCTGGTTTCACTGGTCGGCACCGCCTACCTGAACCCCAGCGTGGTGCCCGAGGTGGTGCAGCTGGCACCGCGGGTGCGGCGGGGCTGACGCTGCGGGGCTTTCGGGTCTACGCTGGCAGTGAGCCGGTTACCGGCTTTCGATTCGTCGAACCGTTGACCCGGCCGGGCCGAGGGACATCTCCCAATGGGCGGAGCCGGGTCATGCAGCAATCCCAGCCGTGCGCTATATGCGGCGGACCGACGACCTACCTTCCGGGTGGCGCCGCGGCCCACGGCGTCTGGTACTACCCCGGCGTCGAAGACCGGGTGTGCAAGAACATCCACTGCGAGGGCGCCGACCCGGCGCATCAGTGGCACCTGCTCCCCGAAGATCCGGCGGTGGCCCCGGTCGGCTGGATCGAGCGGGAAATCCAGTAGAACGTAAATGGTGGGAGGGCCAAAAGGCCCTCCCACCTGCGTTGGGGTGGCTGACGGGACTCGAACCCGCGACAGCCAGGATCACAACCTGGTGCTCTACCAACTGAACTACAGCCACCATTGCCGCCGCAGCGGCCTGACGATCTTAACCGTATCGGGGGCGTTAAGCCGAATCGGTTTCCTGCGGCGCGTTGCCCGACGCTCCAAGCTCGGCGGCGACGGCCGCGATCTCGCTGGTCGACGGTCCGGGGGCCGCCACGAAGGCGGTCTGCCGGTAGTACTTGAGCTCGTGGATCGACTCGTGGATATCGGCCAGGGCGCGGTGCGCGAGCCCCTTCTCCGGCTGGCCGAAGTAGATGCGCGGGTACCAGCGCCGGCACAGCTCCTTGATGGAGCTGACATCGATCATCCGGTAATGCAGGAAGTCGTCGAGCGTGGGCATGTCGCGGGCGATGAAACCGCGGTCGGTGGCGATCGAATTGCCGCACAGGGGAGCGGTATTCGCTGACTTGACGTGGCTGCGGATGTAGTCGAGCACCATCTTCTCCGCGGTGGCCAGGTCGATGTCGGAGGCCAGCACCTCCTTGTCCAGTCCGGACTTGGCGTGCATCTTGGCCACCACCTCGACCATGCCGGACAGGTCGTCGGGCTCGGCGTGGATCACCACGTCGATACCGTCACCGAGGACGTTGAGGTCGGCGTCGGTGACCAACGCCGCAATCTCGATGAGCTTGTCGGACTTCAGGTCGAGCCCGGTCATCTCACAGTCGATCCACACGAGTTCTTCACGCACGGAGATCCACAGTATTCCCACCGGCGGCGATCAGCTGACCGTACCTGCCCGGTCGGGGGTACCTTCAGTAGTCTCTGGCCCATGACCACAGAACCGACCGCGACCCCGGCACAGCAGATCGCCGCAGGTTACGTGGTGGATGGGCAGGCTCTGGAGCTGGGCACCGTCGTCGTCGACGGTGTGGTCGACCCGAGCGCGGCGGTGCGGATTCCGCTGGCCATGGTCAACCGGCACGGCCTGGTGTCCGGAGCCACTGGCACCGGTAAGACGAAATCGCTGCAGCTGATGGCCGAGCAGCTGTCGGCGGCGGGGGTTCCGGTGCTGATGGCCGACGTCAAGGGCGACCTGTCCGGGTTGTCACGTCCGGGTGAAGCGGGCGACAAGATCACCCAGCGCGCCGCCGACACCGGTGACAGCTGGGCGGGCGCTGCCTACCCGGTGGAGTTCCTGACGCTGGGCACCGAGGGCCTCGGGGTGCCGGTCCGGGCGACAATCACCAGCTTCGGTCCGATCCTGCTGTCAAAGGTGCTGGGGCTCAACGCAACCCAAGAGTCCACCCTCGGGTTGATCTTCCACTGGGCGGACCGGGAGGGGCTGTCTCTGCTGGATCTGAAGGACCTGCGTGCCGTCATCGGGTACCTCATCAGCGATGAGGGCAAGCCGGAGCTCAAGGCACTCGGCGCGGTGTCGACGACGACGGCGGGGGTCATCCTGCGTGCGCTGGTCAACCTGGAGGCCGAGGGCGCCGACACGTTCTTCGGCGAACCCGAACTGGAACCCAAGGACCTGATCCGCCTCGACCCGCAGGGCCGCGGCATCATCTCGCTGCTGGAACTGGGCGCCCAGGCCGCCCGCCCGGTGATGTTCTCGACCTTTTTGATGTGGGTGCTGGCCGATCTGTTCACCACGCTGCCCGAGGAAGGTGACCTGGACAAACCCAAGCTGGTCTTCTTCTTCGACGAGGCGCACCTGCTGTTCGACGGCGCCTCCAAGGCGTTCCTCGCCCAGGTCGAGCAGACCGTGAAGCTGATCCGGTCCAAGGGCGTCGGCGTGTTCTTCTGCACACAGCTGCCCACCGATGTCCCCAACGATGTGCGCAGCCAGCTCGGCGCCCGGGTACAGCACGCACTGCGCGCCTTCACCCCCGACGATCAGAAGGCACTGGCCAAGACGGTGCGCACCTATCCGAAGACGAAGATCTACGACTTGGAGAGCGCGTTGACCTCGCTCGGCATTGGGGAGGCCATCGTCACGGTGTTGTCGGAGACCGGTGCGCCGACGCCGGTGGCGTGGACCCGGATGCGGGCACCGCGTTCACTGATGGACACCATCGGCCCGGAGGCCATCAGGGCGGCCGCGCAGGCCAGCCCGCTGCAGGTCAGCTACGGGCAGACCATCGACCGCGAGTCCGCCTACGAGCGGCTCAATGCCCGCCTGGCGCCACCGCAGCCGCTGCCCGCCGACCAGCTGCCGCCGCCGCTGCCGACCCCTGGTGGCGTTGCCGAGGCCGGCGGCACGGTGCGCTCGCGCGGCACCGCCGAGCCGAGCCTGCTGGACAAGATGGCCGCCAGCCCGGCGTTCAAGAGCGCCATGCGGTCGGCGGGCACGGTGATCGGCCGCGAGATCACCCGCAGCCTGTTCGGCACCGGTCGACGCCGTCGCCGCTGACTGGCCGCGCCGAAACAGCGTTCCAGAGGGTGGTTACTCGCACTTTGTCGTCTGGAATGCTGTTTCGGCCCGTGGGCGCTGGGGTGGTAGGGCGCTACTCGCCGCCGAGCTTCTTATAGACCGCGCCGACGATCGGGGTGACGATGGCCCGCGGTGCGTACCCGCTGGCCACCGACATGGCCTTCGAGGTCAGGCCCGGCACGATGCGCATCTTGTTGGCTTCCAGTGCGTCCAGCGACACCTTCGCGGTGTACTCGGTGTCGATCCAGAGGAAGTCCGGGATGAGCCGCTCCACCAGCGACTGCTCGGAGATATCCGGCAGCTCGGTGCGCACCGGGCCAGGCGCCAGCAGCGTCACGTGCACGCCGTCCTTCTTGACCTCGCCGCGCAGCGACTCGCTGAACGTGTTGGCGAAGGCCTTGGTGGCCGCGTAGGTGGCGTTGTTGGGGATCGGGGAGTTGCCCGCCGCCGAGCCCGAGATCAGGATGCCGCCGGCCTTGCGGGCCAGCATGCCCGGCAGCACCGCCAGGCAGAGGTCGTGCACGGCGACGGCATTGAGCTGAACCTGAGCCTTTTCGCCCGCCGGGTCGAGCTTGGCCAGCGGCCCGAAGGTCGCGGTGCCGGCATTGGCGCACAAGATGGAGATGTTGCGCCCGGCGAGTTCCTCGCACAGCACATCGCGGGCCGGCGGGTCGGCGAGGTCGACGGCGCGGACCTCCACCGTCACACCGTGTCG
This sequence comes from Mycobacterium sp. MBM, assembly GCA_021648845.1. Classification (GTDB taxonomy): domain Bacteria; phylum Actinomycetota; class Actinomycetes; order Mycobacteriales; family Mycobacteriaceae; genus Mycobacterium. The sequence goes on from JAKJHY010000020.1 coordinate 45,997, forward strand.
TGCGGTGATCCGCTCTGCCAGCTCGGTGAGCACCTCGCCGCGGCGCGCGGTGATGATCAGATGGTGACCGCGGGCGGCCAGATCGAAAGCCAGGGCCTCACCGATGCCTTGGGAGGCGCCGGTGACGACGGCGCGGGCATCGGGGTGGGGTGCGGGTACAGGCATGGAGGAAATCGTAGGGACCGTTAAGGTGGCGCCCATGAGCAGCCCCGGGTCGGCGCCGCCTGCGGCCCGGCGGTCACAGATTCTGTCCTGGGTCCTCTACGACTGCGGGGCCACCGGCCTGAACGCGATCGTCGTGACCTTCGTCTTCTCCGTTTACCTGACCAGCGCGGTGGGCGAGGGCCTGCCGGGGGAGACCACACCCGCGAGCTGGCTGGGCCGGGCGCTCACGGTGGCCGGTGTGATCGTGGCGCTGCTGGCGCCGGTGACCGGCATCTGGGTCAATGCCCCGCACCGTCGCCGCCGTGCCCTCGTGCTGCTCACCGCCGTGGTGGTGATCCTGGCGGCTTCGATGAGCCTGATTCGCGCCGAGCATCAGTACCTGTTCGCCGGGCTGGCGCTGCTGGCGCTGGCCGCGGCGTGCAATGACCTGGCCACCGTGCCGTACAACGCGATGCTCGGCCAGCTCACCACACCGCAGAACTCCGGGCGGGTCTCCGGTGCGGGTCTGGCCGTCGGGTATGCAGGCACCGTCGGGTTGCTGCTGATCGTCTACGTGGCCTTCATCTCCGGCGACGGCGGCATCTTCGGGCTGCCCACCGACGACGGCCAGAACGTCAGTGCGGCGATGCTGCTCACCGCGGTCTGGTTCGCCGCCTTCGCGGCTCCGCTGCTGCTGACCGCGCCGTCCCCGCCGCCGGACGAGCACCACCGCCCGATCGGCTTCTTCGCCTCCTACCGGGTGTTGTGGACGGAGGTGCGCAGCGAATGGCGCCGCGACCGCAACGTCGTCTACTACCTGATCGCCAGTGCGATCTTCCGCGACGGGCTCACCGGCGTGTTCACCTTCGGGGCGGTGCTCGGCGTCAACGTGTACGGCATCTCACCGGCCAGCGTGCTGCTCTTCGGGGTGTGCGCGTGTCTGGTGGCTGCCATCGGGGCGGTGGCCGGCGGGCTGCTCGATGACCGGTTCGGGGCCAAACCCGTCATCGTGTCCGCGCTCACGTTGATGATCGCGGTGGGTCTGACGTTGATGACGCTGTCCGGGCAGCTGGCGTTCTGGATCTGCGGACTGCTGCTGTGCCTGTTCATCGGCCCGACCCTGTCGGCGGCGCGGACCCAGATGTTGCGGATGTCCACCGAGGGCAAGGAAGGCGTGGCCTTCGGTCTCTATACGACGACCGGACGTGCGGCGGCCCCGCTGGCCCCGTGGTTGTTCTTCGTGTTCATCGATGCGTTCGAGACCGACCGCGCCGGGATGGGTGGGCTGTGCGTGGTGTTGGGGCTCGGGCTGGTGCTGATGCTGGGGGTGCGCACCCCGCGAATGTCCCGGGTGGCCAACGTCCCTGGACAGCACCCTTAGCCGATCGGGCTGCAGATCGTCAGGCCCGACCCGGTCCGCTGCTGCACCTGGGCACCGTCGATGCTGATCGAGCAGTTCACCGTTCGCCCGACGTTGATGATGGTGACGCTGGCCGACTGCTTGGCCGGCTGCGCGAGATTGACCGTTTTGCTCCACGGCAGCAGCACGTTGAACTCGGTCTGTAGCACCCCGCCGTCATCGACGTAGGTCACGTTGATGGCACGCCCCTCACCGGTGACGGTGTAGGTCACCGTCTCGGTGACGCCGGGAGCGCTCGACCCGCCGGTTGTCGAGGGTGCGGTGGTGGTGGCCGGCGCGGGGCGGCTGGTGGTGCTGGGCCGGCGGGTGGTGGTCGGCGCGGTGGTACTCAGCGTCGGCTCGGTGGCGTTGTTCTCCGACAAGGTGGGCACCGGTGCCACGACGGTCTGCTGCTGGGAGCTGTTGACGATCACCAACGCGATGACCAGACCGATGACGGTGACGACCGCGATCGCGGCCGCGATCCACAGCCAGCGTGGTGTGCCGGGGGGTTCCGGGGGTTCGCCGCCGCCCGGTGGCGGCGGGGGGCCGCCGTAGGGGCCGCCGGCGTACTGGCCCGTGGCCGGGTCGTAGCCATAGGCCGGGTAGGCGGGCATCGGCTCCGTGGGACGGGTGCCGTACGGGTACTGGCTGGCATAGGCAGGGTCGGAGTAGCCGGGGTGTCCGGAATGGCCACCGTCGAACCGCTGCGTCGGCTCGTCTCTGCGCGGAGAATCGGTCATTGCCACCTCATGTGCTGACACGGTACCCGTGTGGCCTGGGAATGGGTGGCGACCGATGGGATGCTGTGCCTGAGCGCAACTCAGCGTGCGGCCCCCAGCGCGGCGACGGTCATGGCCCGCAGGATGCTCCGTGAAGCATGGTCTGTGCTCGGCATTTTGACGCTGTGCGGGGTGGAGTTGAGTAATCCGAACACGGCGTGTGCCTTCAGCCGCGCCTCGGATTCGTCCAGCCGGTCGTCGGCTTGGCGCAGGACATCGACCCAGATCTCGACGTACTGGCGCTGCGCCTTGCGGACCTGACGCTTGGCCGCCGTCGGTAGGTGTCCCAGGTCGCGGTCCTGGATGCGGATCAGGTCGGACTCGCCGAGTGCGAAGTCGAGGTGGAAGTCGATGAGGCCGTCCAGTGCGGCGCGCGCGTCGGTCGAGGCCGCGACCACCTCACGTGCCCCGGCCAGCAGCCGGGTGCTGATGCCGACCAGCAGTTCGACGAGCAGCGCCTCCTTGTTGGGGAAGTGCCGGTAGATGGCTGGGCCGCTGACGCCGGCCGCGGCGCCGATGTCCTCGAGGCGGACCGAGAGGTATCCGTGCTCGGCGACCAACCTTTCGGCGGCGGCGATGAGTTGGGTCCTGCGATCGGATTTCGCCTTGCTGCGCGGAGTCTCGGTGCTCATATCGCCTCCGTTGCGGCATGGACATTTCAGTTAGTGGCAATTAACATCGTACGAGTTAGTCGCCATTAACTCAAATGGAACGGTTCGTCGATGACATATCGCGACGCGCACGTCGCTCTGGTGACCGAGCTGCGCGCCAAGCTGGCGGCAGTGGCGCTGGGGGGTCCGCAGAAAGCACGAGAACGCCACGTCGGGCGGGGAAAGCTGCTCCCACGCGACCGGGTGGACGGGCTGCTCGATCCCGGCAGCCCGTTCCTGGAGGTGGCCCCGCTGGCCGCCGACGGCATGTATGACGACGACTGCCCGGGCGCGGGCATGATCGCCGGTATCGGCCGGGTCTCGGGGCGCGAATGCATGGTGGTGGCCAACGATGCGACGGTCAAGGGCGGCACCTACTACCCGATCACCGTCAAAAAGCACCTGCGCGCCCAGGAGATCGCCGCGCAGAACCGGCTGCCGTGTCTCTATCTGGTCGACTCCGGCGGGGCCTTTCTGCCGCGCCAGGACGAGGTCTTCCCCGACCGCGAACACTTCGGCCGGATCTTCTTCAACCAGGCCACCATGAGCGCGCAGGGCATCCCGCAGATCGCAGCGGTACTCGGATCCTGCACCGCCGGTGGCGCCTACGTGCCCGCGATGAGCGATGAAGCCGTCATTGTCCGCAATCAGGGCACCATTTTCCTGGGCGGCCCTCCGCTGGTGAAGGCCGCGACCGGTGAGGTGGTGACCGCAGAGGAACTCGGCGGCGGTGACCTGCACTCCAAAATCTCCGGTGTCACCGACCATCTGGCGCACGACGATCGTGACGCGCTGCGTATCGTGCGCCGCATCGTCGGCACCTTCGGGCCGCGGCTGGACCCGCCCTGGGACGTGCTGCCCACCGTGGAACCGGTTGCCGATCAGTCCGAGCTCTACGACGTGGTCCCGGTGGACTCGCGGGTGCCCTACGACGTGCACGAGGTGATCACCCGCATCGTCGATGGAGGCGAGTTCGCCGAATTCAAGGCCGAATACGGCACCACACTGGTCACCGGATTCGCGCGTATCCACGGCCACCCGGTCGGCATCATCGCCAACAACGGGGTGTTGTTCGGTGAATCGGCGGTCAAGGGTGCGCACTTCATCGAACTGTGCGACAAGCGCAACACACCATTGGTGTTCCTGCAGAACATCGCCGGGTTCATGGTGGGCCGCGACTACGAGGCCGGTGGCATCGCCAAACACGGCGCCAAGATGGTCACCGCGGTGGCCTGCGCGCGGGTGCCGAAGCTCACCGTGGTGATCGGCGGCTCCTACGGCGCGGGCAACTATTCAATGTGCGGTCGCGCGTACTCGCCCCGATTCCTGTGGATGTGGCCCAACGCCCGTATCTCGGTGATGGGTGGGGAGCAGGCCGCCTCGGTGCTGGCCACGGTGCGCGGGGACATGACACCGGAACAGGAAGAGGCGTTCAAAGCGCCGATCCGCGAACAGTATGAGCACCAGGGCAATCCGTACTACTCGAGCGCACGACTGTGGGATGACGGTGTGATCGATCCCGCCGACACCAGAACGGTTCTCGGACTTGCCCTGTCAGTGGTAGCGCAGGCTCCGTTGGAGTCGGTGTCCTACGGCGTCTTCAGGATGTGAGGGACGTGTTCACAACAGTATTGGTCGCCAATCGCGGCGAGATCGCCGTCCGCGTTATCCGCACTCTGCGGGACATGGGAATTCGATCGGTCGCGGTGTACAGCGATGCCGATGCCGGGGCCCGGCATGTCAGTGCGGCCGATACCGCGGTGCGCATCGGTCCGGCGCCGGCGCGTCAAAGCTATCTCGATATCGACGCAGTCGTGTCCGCCGCGCGGCGCACCGGGGCCCAAGCGGTGCACCCCGGCTACGGATTCCTCGCCGAGAACGCCGAATTCGCGGCCGCTCTGCACGCTGCGGGGATCGTCTTCATCGGCCCGCCGGTGGCCGCGATTCAGACCATGGGCGACAAGATCGCGGCCAAGGCGGCCGTCTCGGAGTTCGACGTACCGGTGGTGCCCGGCATCTCGCGGCCCGGCCTGACCGATGACGATCTGATCGCCGGAGCGCCCGGCGTCGGCTTCCCGGTGCTGGTGAAACCGTCTGCCGGCGGTGGCGGCAAGGGCATGCGGGTGGTTCACGAGGCGTCCGAGCTGCCGGCCGCGTTGGCCAGTGCCCGCCGCGAGGCGGCCTCGGCCTTCGGCGACGACACGCTGTTCCTGGAGCGGTTCGTGTTGCGCCCCAGGCACATCGAGGTCCAGGTGCTCGCCGACGGGTACGGCCACGTCGTCCATCTCGGTGAGCGCGAATGCAGCCTGCAGCGCCGGCATCAGAAGGTCATCGAGGAGGCGCCCTCGCCGCTGCTGGACGCGGCGACCCGCGCCCGCATCGGCGAGGCCGCCTGCAACACCGCACGCAGCGTCAACTACACCGGCGCCGGGACCGTCGAATTCATCGTCTCCGCCGACGCGCCCGACGAGTTCTTCTTCATGGAGATGAACACCCGGCTCCAGGTTGAGCACCCGGTCACCGAACTGGTCACCGGCGTGGATCTCGTCGAACAGCAGGTGCGTATCGCCGCCGGCGCCGAACTGGGAATCGGGCAGGACGATATCGTGCTGAGCGGGCACGCGATCGAGGCCCGGGTGTACTCCGAGGACCCGGGAAACGGCTTCCTGCCCACCGGCGGGACGGTGCTCGATGTGGTCGAACCTGCTGATGTGCGAGTGGATTCGGGGGTCTACCCGGCCACTGTGGTGGGCAGCGACTACGACCCGATGCTGGCCAAGGTCATCACCCACGGTGCGGATCGGGACACCGCGCTGCGCGCCCTGGACCGTGCATTGGCGCAGACCGCGGTGCTGGGGGTGACCACCAACATCGACTTCCTGCGCTTCCTGCTGGCCGATGCGGATGTCGCCGCCGGTCGCCTGGATACCGGACTGCTGGATCGGCGCACCCCCGACTACGTTGCGCCCCAGCCGACCGACCACGAACTCGTCGCCGCGGCGGCATACCGCTGGCTGGATGCGTGGGCCGCCGCCACCGGCGATCCGTGGTCGGTGCCCTCGGGTTGGCGCACCGGGGCGCCCGCACCGACCGTCCTGCGCCTCGGCGCCGGCGAGCGGGTGGACCATGTCCGGATCACCGGCACCCCCGACGCCGCGACCGCCGAGGTCGAACACGGTGGCACCTACCGGCTCAGCGCGGTGCGTCGGGGGCGGACACTCGGCCTCACCGTCGACGATATCGGCACCGAGTACGTCGTCGCCGACGACGCCGGGTGTGTCTGGCTGGCAGGGCCGCAACGCACCATCGCCGTCCGCGAGGTGCGCGAAGCCCCGGTGCGCCCCGACGACGCACACGCAGGGGACGCCGAACTGTTGAGCCCGATGCCAGGTTCCGTTGTCGCCACCGGCGTCAGCGACGGCGCCGAGGTCACCTCGGGCACCGTCGTGGTCACCGTGGAGGCGATGAAAATGGAACACGCGCTGTCGGCACCCGTCGACGGCGTGGTCGATCTTCTCGTCGCTGTCGGCGACCAGGTCAAGGTGGGTCAGCCGCTGGCCCGAATCATCGCATCGAAGGAGGCTCAGGAATGAGCGATTATCTGTCGACCGGCGCACTGCCCGACGACTACGCCCAACTGGCCAAGACGGTCCGTGATTTCGCGCAGAGCGTCGTCGCGCCCGTTGCCGCCAAACACGATGAGGAACACAGCTTCCCGTACGACGTGGTCGCCGGAATGGCCGAGATGGGGCTCTTCGGCCTGCCGTTCCCCGAGGAGTACGGCGGCATGGGCGGCGACTACTTCGCGCTGTGCCTGGCCCTGGAAGAACTGGGCAAGGTGGACCAGAGCGTGGCCATCACGCTGGAGGCCGGCGTCTCGTTGGGCGCGATGCCGGTGTACCGGTTCGGCAACGATGCGCAGAAGCAGGAGTGGCTGCCGCTGCTGGCCAGCGGTAAGGCGCTCGGCGCATTCGGGCTGACCGAGGCGGGTGGTGGTAGTGACGCCGGCGCCACCAAGACCACCGCGAAGGAGGATGGGTCGAGCTGGATTATCAACGGCTCCAAGCAGTTCATCACCAACTCGGGTACCGAGATCACCAAGCTGGTCACCGTCACCGCGGTCACTGGGGAGACCGGCGGCAAGAAGGAGATCTCGTCGATCCTGGTGCCGGTACCCACCGACGGATTCACCGCCGAACCGGCCTACAACAAGGTCGGCTGGAACGCCTCGGACACCCACCCGCTGAGCTTCGATGATGTCCGGGTGCCGCGGGAGAACCTGCTCGGTGAGCGTGGACGCGGCTACGCGAACTTCCTGCGCATCCTCGACGAAGGTCGGATCGCCATCGCCGCACTGTCGGTCGGCGCGGCACAGGGGTGTGTGGACGAGAGCGTGAAGTATGCCAAGGAGCGCGAGGCGTTCGGCGCGGCGATCGGTAGCTATCAGGCGATCGCATTCAAGATCGCGCGGATGGAGGCCCGGGCGCACGCGGCCCGCACGGCCTACTACGACGCCGCGGCGCTGATGCTGTCGGGCAAGCCGTTCAAGAAGGCCGCCTCGATCGCCAAAATGGTGGCCAGCGAGGCGGCCATGGACAATGCCCGCGATGCCACCCAGATCTTCGGCGGCTACGGGTTCATGAACGAGTACTCGGTGGCCCGGCACTACCGGGACTCCAAGATCTTGGAGATCGGCGAAGGGACGACCGAAGTGCAGCTGATGCTGATCGGGCGGGAGCTGGGACTGTGACCGATGCGCCCAAGAGGATCGTCGAACAACGCGGGCTGTGGTTCGAGGAGTTCGAGACCGGTGTGCTGTACCGGCACAAGCCCGGCCGCACCATCACCGAGGCCGACAACGTCCTGTTCACCACGCTGACCATGAACACCCAGGCGTTGCACCTGGACGCCGCGTTCTCCGACGCGCTGCCCCCGTTCAACCAGCGACTGGTGAACTCGATGTTCACGCTCTCGACGTTGGTGGGGTTGTCGGTCACCCAACTGACCCAGGGCACCATCGTCGGCAACCTCGGATTCTCCGATATCGCCTTCCCCAAACCGCTGTTCCACGGCGACACGCTTTACGCGGAGTCCGAGGTGATCGACAAGCGGGAGTCCAAGAGCCGGCCTGGCGAAGGGATCGTCACCTTCGCCCACACCGGCCGCAACCAGCACGGCGACATCGTGGCCACCGCATCGCGGAAAACCATGGTGCGCAAGAAACCTCAGGAGGACTAGTGCCGCTCGACAATACCGGTCCGGCGTGGATCTTCTGCCCCGCTGATCGTCCGGAACGATTCGAAAAGGCCGCGGCCGCGGCCGATGTCGTCATCCTCGACCTGGAGGACGGGGCAGGCGACAAGGCCGTCGCGCGGGCCGCCATCGTCAACACTCCGCTGGATCCGGCCCGCACCGTCATCCGGATCAATCCGCACGGCACCGAGGACCAGGCGCTGGATCTGGAGGCGCTGGCGCGCACCGGCTACACCACCGTGATGCTGCCCAAGTGCGAGGCCGCCGAGCAGGTGAGTGCGCTGGCGCCGCTGGAGGTGGTGCTCATCGTCGAAACCCCGCTGGGCGCGCTGACGGTGACCGAGACCGCCGCGGCCGCCAACACCGTCGGGGTGATGTGGGGCGCCGAGGATCTGTTCGGGTCGCTGGGGGGAACGCTCAACCGGTTTCCCGACGGGTCCTACCGCGACGTTGCCCAACACGTCCGCTCCCGGTCACTACTGGCCGCCAAGGCCTACGGCAAGCTGGCGCTGGACTCGGTGTACATCGACATCAAGGACCTCGACGGACTGCGCGCCGAGACCGACGACGCCGTCGCCGTCGGCTTCGACATCAAGGTCGCATTGCACCCGACGCAGGTGACCGTCATCCGGGACGGCTACGCACCGTCGCCCGATCAGCTGGACTGGGCGCGACACGTACTGGCCGCGGCGGCAAACCAGCGGGGCGCGTTTGCCTTCGAGGGCATAATGGTGGATGCCCCGGTACTGCGGCGGGCGGAGCGGATCGTCCAGCTTGCGCCCCACCCCGGTAGCTAGCCGGCGCCCCTGACCAGGGGGTCGCATCGACCGCAGCCGTGCCGAGCACCTCGCGGAATGGCGGCCGAACATGTCGCCACCTGAAGGAGGCGGTATGGCTGGTTTCGATGACGCGACGGTTGATGACGGGCTGGTGCAATTGCTCCGGCCGGACGGGACGCCGAGCGATCACCACGCGGCTGCGGGGTACCGCCGCGACCTACCGCCCGAAACGCTGGCCTGGCTCTACGAGCAGATGGTCCTCACCCGTGAACTCGATACCGAATTCGTCAACCTGCAGCGCCAGGGTGAACTCGCCCTGTATGCCTCCTGCCGCGGTCAGGAGGCCGCCCAGGTCGGCGCGGCGGCTTGTCTGCGCAAGACCGACTGGCTGTTCCCGCAGTACCGCGAACTCGGTGCCCTGTTGACCCGCGGTATCGCGCCCGCGCAGATGGGCGCGGTGTGGCGCGGGACCTGGCACGGCGGCCTGTCGTTCACCGACAAGTGTTGCGCACCCCTCTGCATCCAGATCGGCACGCACGGTCTGCACGCGGTGGGCGCGGCGATGGCGGCCCAACGCCTCGGCGAGAATTCGGTGACGGTGGCCTTCATGGGCGACGGCGCGACCTCCGAGGGTGACGCGCACGAGGCACTGAACCTGGCCGCGGTGTTCCAGACGCCTTGCGTGTTCTTCGTGCAGAACAACCAGTGGGCGATCTCGGTGCCGGTCGGCCGCCAACACGCCGCGCGGTCGCTGGCGGACCGCGCGGCCGGCTACGGGATGCCCGCCGTGCGGGTCGACGGCAACGATGTGCTGGCCTGTTTCGCGGTGATGGAGCGGGCCGCCCAGCGTGCCCGCGACGGCGGCGGGCCGACCTTCATCGAGGCGCTGACCTACCGGATGGGTCCGCACACCACCTCCGATGACCCCAGCCGCTACCGATCGGCGCGCGATGTCGAGCAGTGGGCGGCACGCGACCCGATCACCCGGTATGCGACGTATCTCAGAACTGTGGGCGTGCTGACGGATCGGATCACCCAGCGGGTCCAGGCCCGGGCCGCCCGGCTGCGCGGTGAGTTGCGCGACGCGATCGTCGGTGCGCCCGATATGGACATCGCGGAGGTCTTCGACACCGTCTACCACGACATCACCCCGGAGCTGGCGCGCCAGCGCGCTCAGTTGCTCGTCGAGTTGGGGAAGGGCTGAAACCATGACACAGATCATCGAGCGGTCCCCGATGCACGGTGACGACCTGCCCGAACCTCGTCCCTCGCTGTTGACGATGACCATGGCCCAGGCCATCACTCAGGCCCTCCACGATGCGATGGCAGCCGATGACCGGGTGCTGGTGTTCGGTGAGGATGTCGCGACGCTGGGCGGGGTGTTCCGGGTGACCGACGGATTGGCCGAAACCTTCGGATCGCAACGGTGTTTCGACACACCGCTGGCCGAATCGGCCATCATCGGGATCGCCATCGGGATGGCCGTGCGTGGATTCGTCCCGGTTCCCGAGATCCAGTTCGACGGATTCTCGGCCCCGGCCTTCGATCAGATGGTCAGTCACCTGGCCAAATACCGGATGCGCACCCACGGCGATATCGACATGCCGGTCACGGTCCGCATCCCGTCGTTCGGCGGAATCGGTGCGGTCGAACATCATTCGGAATCCACCGAGAGCTACTGGTTACACGCCGCTGGGCTGAAGGTGGTGGCGCCTTCGACGCCGTCGGACGCCTACTGGCTGCTGCGACAGGCGATCACCTGCCGGGACCCGGTCGTCTATCTGGAGCCCAAGAGACGCTACTGGAGTCGGGGCACCGTGGACACCGAGTCGCCGGCCCTGCCGTTCGGGCGAGCATCGCTGGCGCGCAAGGGATCCGATATCACCGTGCTGACCTACGGCGGGTTGGTGGACACCGCGTTGAGTGCGGCCGCCCTCGCCGCCGAACAGCACGGTTGGGACCTTGAGGTGATCGACCTGCGCACCCTCAACCCACTCGACTTCGACACCGTCGCGGACTCGGTGCGCCGCACCGGGCGTTGTGTGGTGTTGCATGAAGGTGCCCGCACCCTGGGGTTCGGTGCCGAGCTGGCGGCGCGGATCTCCGAGGAACTCTTCTACGATCTGGAGGCTCCGGTGTTGCGTGCCACCGGATTCGACACGCCCTACCCGCCGGCCCGGCTGGAGAAGGTTTGGCTGCCCGGGGTGGACCGCCTGCTGGACTGCGTGGAAAAGGCGCTGAGGCATGAGTGATACCGACAAGACCGAACTACTCGAATTCCGCGTCCCCGATCTCGGCGAGGGCCTGGAGGAAGCCACCATCACCGGGTGGTCGGTGGCCGTCGGGGACGACGTGGCGCTGAACCAGACCTTGTGCACGCTGGAGACGAACAAGGCCGAAGTGGAGATCCCCAGCCCGTTCGCCGGGCGCATCGCCGAACTCGGTGGGCGCGAAGGCGACACGCTGGCGGTCGGCGCGGTGCTGGTGCGTGTTGCCGGGGTGGCGCAGAAGTCGGTGCTGGTGGGATACGGCACCGACGACCGGATGGACGCCTCCCGGCGGGCGCGGGCCAAGCCGCCGGTTCGCAAGTTGGCGCGCGATCTGCAGGTGGACCTCACCACGGTGGCGCCGTCGGGCCCGGACCGCATCGTCACCCGCGATGACGTCCTCGCCGCGGCCGGCACCCCGGAGATGCGGGCACTGTCGGGCGTGCAGACCGAGATGGCCAGGCGGATGACGCTGTCCCGTCAACAAATTCCCGATGCTCATGCCGGCGTGCAGGTGGACTGCACGGCGCTGCTGCGGCTGCGAGATCGCTTGCAGCTCACCCCGTTCGTACTCACGTTGCGGTTGCTGACCATGGTGCTGCAACGCCACCCGCTGCTCAACGCGACCTGGGTGGACACTGCCGACGGTCCGCGCATCCACCCGCATTCGGCGGTGCATCTGGGTGTCGGGGTGGCCACGCCGCGCGGGCTGCTGGTGCCGGTGGTCGCCGACGCCCAAAGCCGGAGTACCCGGGAGCTCGACGCCGAGGTCACCCGGTTGGTCGAGGGTGCCCGCAAGGGCGGTCTGCGCCCCAACGAGCTGATGGGGTCGACGTTCACGGTGTCGAACTTCGGGTCGCTCGGGCTCGATGACGGGGTGCCGGTGATCAATTACCCGGAGGCGGCCATCCTCGGGATGGGTTCGCTCAAACCGCGCGCGGTGGTGCTCGACGACGCGGTGGTGGCCCGTCCGACGATGTCGCTGACATGCGCCTTCGACCACCGGATCGCCGACGGTGCCGAGGTGGCGGCGTTCCTCGGCGAACTGCGGGAACTAATCGAGACCCCGGAGCTGGCGTTGGCCGACCTGTAGACCTGCGCCGCGCCGTGGATCGTCAGCTCTTCTTGGCGGCGGCCAGCCGGCGCTGGAATTCCGGTGATTCGATGGACCGCGCCTGCGGGGTGATTTCGACGTCGACGGCGATCGCGTGTTGCTCGCTGTCGAGGAATCCCGGGTTTGCTGTCGCCCGCATCGAGGCCTTGGTGGCGATGACGACATCGCGCGGTGCCGAGGCCGGGCCCGCGGCGAGCTGCTGTGCGGCGGACACCGGGTCGTCGGCGATATCGAGTGCCAGGCCGTATCGCACCGCTTCCTCGGCGTCGAATCGCTTGCCGAACAGCAGCGCCGCGCGCGCCACTTGGGGGCCGACGCCGCGTTGCAGCATCCAGGTTGCGCCGCCCCCGGGGTGGATACCCAGCTTCTGGAATCTCGGATCGAAAAGCGCTGCGGGACCGGCAATTCGAACGTCGGCGGCGAGTGCGAGGTTGAGTCCGGCGCCGACCGCCGCGCCGTTGACGGCGGCGATGGTGGGCAGGATGCAGTCGGCGACTGCCAGGAAGCCGTCGTAGATGATGCGCAGTCCGTCTTCGGCGGCCTCGCCCAAGGCGGTCAGGTCGGCGCCCGCGCAGAACGCCTTGCCCGCACCGGTCACGACGACGGCGTGCACGTCGGTGTTCGCCTCGGCGGCGTCGACCGCGGCGCGCAGGGCCGCCGAGATCTCGGCGGTCACCGCATTGCGGCGGTCGGGATCATTGACGGTGATGGTGGCGACGTGATCGGCGACGTCGACGAGAACGAGGTCTGACATGGCCTCAGGCTACGGATCGGCAGACGGTGGGTGGCATCGGAGGTCGGCTGCGGCGCCGTCACCGCGAATCGGGTGCGCTGTCCAGGCGATTTTCCCGGTTCTGTCACAGCCCCGGATCTCCTTTGCATCGGAACGGTAACCCTCCCAACTGTCGCGCCGGGAAGTTGCATCCATGTCATTTACCTTTCTCCCTGACTGCGACGTCAATATGAAAGCGCTTGGGGATGACATGGTGAGTAAGTCGAATCGACTGGCCGTCAGCATGATTGCGGCAGCGGCATTGTGCACGCCGCCGCTTTTGCTGAGCGCAACGGCTCAGGCGCAACCGGCCTGGCAGTCGAGCGCGGGTGGTGTGCCCTGCGTCGGCATGGTGCAGCAGCTCGCCGCGTCGCCTCCTGATCTGGGCCAGTCGTTGCAAGGCATCGCGGCACCGTTCACCGGTGCCGGCGCCGCTCCGGTTGTCGTTCCGCCTGCCACCGCTGCCGGCGCCATTCCCGGCGCCGGCGCGGCTGGTGGCGGTGGCGCTGGTGGGGCAGGCGCCGGTGGTGCCGGTGCGGCGGGCGGAGCCGGTGGTGCTGGTGCGACAGGTGCTGGCGGTGCCGGTGGAGCTGGTGCTGGTGGAGCTGGCGGTGCTGGTGGTGCCGGCGGAGCTGGTGGCGCGGGTGGTGCTGGTGGAGCTGGTGCTGGTGGGGCCGGCGGTGCGGGTGGAGCCGGCGGTGCTGGTGCTGGTGGGGCCGGCGCGGGTGGTGCTGGTGGTGCGGGCGCTCCTCTTGCCGCTGGTGCACCCATCGCGGGTGGCGCACCTGTCGGTGCGCCGATCGTCGATGCCGCGGGCGCTGCGGGTGGCGCCCCGGCCGGAGTCGTGGACACCGCGGGCGCGCCGCTCCCGGGTGCCGCAGGTGATGGTGCGCCGCTCGCGGATGCGGCGGCTCATGTCGGCCAGGGCGGTGTCCCGGGTGCCGGCGGAGGCGAGGGTGCCGGCGGCGGTGGTGCGCCGGGTGGCGGCGTGGTTCATCCCGCGGGCGCGGATGTCGGGCCCGCCGGTCCGCCGGCCGGCCCGATCGTCGATGCAGCTGCAGTGGTCCCGCCGGCAGCTGATGCGGGCGTTCCCGCGGCGGCAGTCATTGATGGCGCTGCGGCTGCTCCCGCGGCCGCTGCGCCGGTGATCGGTGGCGGTGAAGGCGCGGCTCCTGCCGCGGCGATCGGTGGCGGTGACGCCGGTGCTGGCGCTGGCGGTGCGGGTGGTGCCGGTGGCGGCGCCGGTGGTGCGGGTGGTGCCGGTGGCGGCGCCGGTGGTGCGGGTGGTGGTGCTGCCGGTGGCGGTGCGGGTGGTGCCGGTGGTGGTGCTGCCGGTGGCGGTGCGGGTGGTGCCGGTGGTGGTGCGGGTGGTGCCGGTGGTGGTGCTGCCGGTGGTGGCGCGGTTCCCGCCGGAGCTGTCGTTGAAGGCGGTGGGGTCGGCGGTGCTCCCGTGGAGCTTGCTGTGGCTGCGCCTCCGGTGGAGGTGGCGGCTCCGCCGGTCGAAGTGGCGTTGCCGCCGGTGGAGGTCGCTGCGCCGCCGGTCGAGGTGGCCGCGCCGCCGGTGGAGGTTGCGTTGCCGCCGGCCGAGGTGGCCGGACCTCCGGTGGAGGTTGCGTTGCCGCCGGTGGAGGTCGCGGCGCCCCCGGTCGAGGTTCACGCGCCGCCGGTTCAAGTGGCGGGACCTCCGGCCGAGATCTCGGTGCCCGATATAGACATCGAGGTGCCCGATATCAGCATTCCGGGCATCGAGGTGCCCGGCGGTGCCGCCGTTCCCGGTGGAGTTGTCGGAGGTGCCCCCGGCGCCGCGGTCGGCGGTGCCCCCGCCGCTGCGGTCGCTGACGCGGGCGCCGCGGCCGCAGCGCCCGGTGCTGCAGTCGTGCAAGCCGCAGCGCCCGCGGCGGCCGGCGGCGGTGCCGCAGGCGGTGGAGGTGCGGCAGGTGGCGCTGGTGCAGGCGGTGCCGGTGCGGATGCAGGCGCTGCCGGAGCAGGCGGTGCCGGTGCGGATGCAGGCGCTGTCGGTGGCGGTGCCCCCGCGGGTGGCGCTGCCGGTGGTGGCGCGCCGGCGGGCGCAGGCGTAGGTGGTGGTGCCCCGGTGGGTGCCGGTGGTGGTGCTCCCGTTGGTGGTGGTGCTCCCGTTGGTGGTGGTGCTCCGGTCGGTGGTGGTGCTCCCGTTGGTGGTGGTGCTCCGGTCGGTGGTGGTGCTCCGGTCGGCGGCGGCGCGCCCGTGGGCGGAGGCGCTCCCGTCGGTGGTGGTGCCCCGGTCGCGGGCGGCGCGCCCGCCGGAGCTCCGCTGGTGGATGCCGCCGGTGTGCCCGCGGGCACACCGCTGGTCGATGCGTCGGTCGTCGGACCCGTGCTGGCGAACACCGGACTCAATTCGGGACTCCTCGATAACGCAGCGGGCGCGGCACCCGGCGGCCTTGCTGCAGCCGAAGGCGTGATAGCGCAAGGTTCCGGTGGCGGACTTCCGCTGGCCGACGCCGCGGGTGCCGGCGGCGGACTTCCGATTGCCGATGCTGCCGGTGTCGGTGGCCCGGCGGCCGGGGCGCTCGAGGACGCGGCCGCGGTGGCGATCCCTGCAGCTGATGCGGGTGCCGGAGCCGGCGCCGGTGGCGGAGCCGGCGGTGCGGGTGGTGCCGGTGGTGGCGCGGCCGGTGGTGGTGCGGGTGGCGCTGGTGGTGCCGGTGGGGGCGCCGGTGGTGCGGGTGGCGCTGGTGGTGGTGGCGCGGCCGGTGGTGGTGCTGGTGGCGCAGGTGCCGGTGGTGCGGGTGGCGCTGGTGGTGGTGGTGCGGGTGGCGCTGGTGCCGGCGGCGCGGCCGGTGGTGGTGCGGGTGGCGCTGGTGGTGGTGGCGCAGGTGCCGGTGGCGCGGCTGGCACTGGTGGTGGCGCGGCCGGCGGTGGTGCTGGTGGCGGCGCGGCGGGCGCTGGTGGTGCCGGCGGTGGGGCCGGTGGCGTCAACGCCGCGGTCGTCGGACCGCTGATGGCCAGCACCGGCGGACTCGGAGCCGTGCAGGCGGTGACCGCTCCGGCGGTCGCAGCGGTTCAGGCCGCGGCACCCGCGGCTGCCGTCGGCGGTGCGGGCGCGACCGGCGGTGGCGGCACAGCGTTCGCCGGCATCCCGGGTGTCATCGCGCCGGCAGCTGGTGCGGCAAGCGGTATCCCGGGGATGGTCATGGCGCCGCTGGCAGGTGTGACCGGCATCCTGGCCGAGATGATTCCGCAGCCCTCGCTGGGCGCCCCGAGCGGGACGGGCTTGACCGGCATGTTGCCGACACCGCAGCTCGACATGCCGGCGGTGAGCGGACTCCCGGTGCCCGTGCCGACGCAGGTATCCATGCCGACCGACCTGGTCTGTGAGGGCGTCGCGGGATGGTCGCTGTCCACGCCGGGGACCGGCAGCGTGATGCCCGATGCCACCGCAGCGGCGGTCCGGCCCGAGGACTGGGATCAATCACCCTCGCGGGCGCCGCGGTAGCGGCCGGTGACAGCCCCGGTGGATGCGTCGCTCACACGCCCGTGTCGACGCATCCCCGGGGTGGCCGCCCACCCGCAATGCCTGCGGCCTGACGAGTCCAAAAAAGTCAGCGGGAGCGATCCGACGGGGACGCGGTCAACCTGTCGGGCGGCACCGCCGCCAGCAACGCCTGGGTGTACTCATGCTGCGGATCGGCGAAAAGCTCAGTGGCGGGCCGGTATTCGACACATTCTCCTTGCCGCAGCACCAACACATCGTGGCTCAGCCGCTCGATGACCGCCAGGTCGTGGCCGATGAACAGATAGGTCAACCCGAGGTCGCGCTGCAGTTCCGAGAGCAGGTCGAGCACCTTGGCCTGTACCGAGACGTCCAGCGCCGCCGTGGCCTCGTCGAGGATCAACAGATCGGGCTGTACAGCGAGCGCGCGGGCGATGTTGACCCGCTGCCGCTGGCCCCCGGACAGCTCGTGCGGGTAACGGGAAGCGAACGCGGCGGATAACCCCACCGCATCGAGGAGTTCGCCGACCCGGCCATCTTGCGCCGCGCGGTCGGCGGCCAGTCGATGCACGACGAGCGGCTCCGCGATCGATGCCCCCACCGGCATGCGCGGGTTCAGCGAAGCGAACGGATCCTGCATCACCAGGCTGATCCGTCGCCGGACACTCTTGCGCTGTGTGCGGGGCACGTCGAGCACGTCGGTACCGGCCAGGACGGCGCTGCCTGCGGTAGGTGCGACCAAGCCGGTCAGTGCCGACGCGACCGTCGACTTGCCCGAACCCGACTCGCCGACCAGACCCAGGGTGGTGCCCCGGCGGATCTGGAAGGAAAGATCCTTGACCGCGTGCACCACCGAACGCCCCGTCGGGGTGCTCACCGGGAAACGAACATCGAGCCCGTCGACCTCTAACAGCACCGGCGCGTCGGTGGCCGGCGCCGTAGGTCCGTCACCGCCCAAAACCGGCCGCGCACTGAGCAGTTCGCGGGTGTATGGCGCACTCGGTCGAGCAAAGACAGCGTCGACGCCGGCCTGTTCGACCACCAGCCCGTCCCGCAGCACAGTCACCGTGTCGGCGACCTCGCCGATGACACCGAGGTCATGACTGATCCACACCACCGCGGTGCCGAAATCGCGCTGCAGATCCCGGATCAGGTCGATGATCTGCGCCTGCGTGGTGACATCCAGTGCGGTGGTGGGCTCGTCGGCGACAAGCAGTTCGGGGTCGCAGGCCAGGGCGATGGCGATCATCACCCGTTGGCGTTGCCCGCCCGAAAGCTGATGCGGATAGCTTCGCAGCCGATCCGGCGGGTCGGGTAGGCCGACGGCATCGAGCAGTTCCAGTGCCCGCGTCCGAGCCTGCCGACGCGTCTGATTCTTGTGTGTCTCCAGCGATTCGGTGATCTGGCGTTCGACCGTCAGCAGCGGGTTCAGCGAGGTCCCAGGGTCCTGGAAGACGAACCCGATCCGCCCGCCGTGCACGCGACGCAAGGTACGGGCCGACGCCCCGACGAGTTCTTGGTCTCCGGCGAGGATGCTGGAGCCGTGCACGTCGGCGCCGGGGGCGTCGAGCAGGCCGGTGGCCGCCAGCACCGTCATCGACTTGCCGGACCCGGATTCGCCGACGATACCGAGGGTCTGCTCCGGCGCGACGCTCACCGACACGTCGCGCACGATCTCGCGGCGTCCGATGCGCACGCCGAGGTCGCGGACTGCCAGCACCGCAGTGGTCATCGCTGCCTCCGGGCTTCGATCATGGTGCGCTGCTTGGGATCCAGCACATCGCGCAGGCCGTCGCCGAGCAGATTGCAGGCCAGCACGATGACGAAGATGGCCAGCCCGGGGAACACCGCCATCCACCAGGCCAGGGTGACGAACCCCTGAGAGTCGAAGATCATCCGCCCCAGCGAGGGCTGAGGCGGCTGCAGGCCCAGGCCGAGGAAGGACAACGCCGCCTCGGACAGGATCGCGAATGCCAGCGACAACGAGACCTGGACGATGAGCGGGCCGGTGATGTTGGGCAGGATGTGCCGGGAAAGGATGTATCCGGAACCGGTGCCCATGGTGCGCGACATCGCGACATACGGTTCGACGCGGACCGACAGCGTGCTCGCGCGGGCCACCCGGGCGAAGATCGGGACATAGACGCTGCCGATGGCCAGGATCGTGGTGGTCAGACCCGGCCCCAGCACGGCGACGATGGACAAGGCCAGCAGCAGCACCGGAAACGCGAACATCACATCGACCATCCGCATCACCACGGTGTCCAGCCAGCCGCCGCGATAACCCGCGAGCACCCCCAGCGTCACACCGACGACCGCGGCGAACGCCACGCTGACGACGGCCACCTTCATCGACGCCTGCACGGCAATCAGCACCCGCGACAACACATCGCGCCCCAGCTCGTCGGTGCCCAGCCAATGCGCCCCGCTGGGCGGGCGAAGAGCCTGCGGCACGTCGACGTCGTTGACTCCGTACGGCGCGATCCACGAGGCGGACAGCGCGATCACGAGAACGGCGAGCAACACCAGAGCACTCACCATGGTGACCGGGTTGCCGGCCAACAGCCGCCAGGACCGGGTCCGCTTCTCACCGACGAATCCCTGTTCGCTCATGACAGCCGGATCCTCGGATCGACGACCGCGTACAGCACGTCCACGACCAGGTTGACCGCCAGGAACAGGACCGCCATCAGCAAGACCGCGCCCTGGATCACCGGGTAGTCGCGTGCCGCCACCGAGTTGAAGACCAGCCGTCCCAGACCTGGCCAGGCGAACACCACTTCGACGACGATCACACCACTGAGGATGGTGGCCAACTGGATTCCGGAGATGGTCAGGATTGGGACGAGCGCATTGCGCACGGTATGGCGCATGGTGACCACCCGCGGCGGCAGCCCC
This sequence comes from Mycobacterium sp. MBM, assembly GCA_021648845.1. Taxonomy (GTDB): domain Bacteria; phylum Actinomycetota; class Actinomycetes; order Mycobacteriales; family Mycobacteriaceae; genus Mycobacterium. The sequence continues at coordinate 65,527 of JAKJHY010000020.1, forward strand.
TTGGAGCGGGCGGTGCGGACATAGCCCATCGCCGCGACCTCCAAGACCGCCGAGCGGACATAGCGGGTCAATATGGCTGCGGCGACCACACCCACGGTCAGTCCGGGCAGGATGACATGGCGCAGCCAGCCGGCCGGATCCTCCAGCAGTGGGCGGTAACCCGAGGTCGGTAACCAGCCCAGCACCGTCGAGAACAACGAGATGAGCAGGATGCCCAGCCAGAAATCGGGAATCGATACGCCGAACTGGCTGGTGATGCGCACGATGGCGTCGCTGGCGCGGCCCTCTCGCAGTGCGGAGTAGATCCCGGCCGGCAGCGCGATCGCCAACGCCAGCACGATGCCGACGAGCGCCAGGGATGCCGTCGCCGGAAGCCGATCCAACAGAATCTCGGTGACCGGATCTCCGTTGCGGAAACTGACCCCCAGGTTCCCGGTGGCGGCGTGACCGAGATAGCCGAGGAATTGATTGATCAGCGGCTCGTCGAGCCCGCTGGCTTGGCGCAGTGCCGCATAAGCCTCCGGCGTGTAACGGGTCCCCAGTGCCAGCCGCACCGGATCGCCGGGGACCAGGTGCACCAGCGCGAACACGACGATGAGCACGCCCACCAGCACCACCAGCGAGTACGCCAGCCGTCGGGCCACGAATTTCAGCACCGTCACCGGTCGGCACCACCGGTGTCGAGCACGGCGTCACGGAATCGGATGGCCTTATCGCGGCGGGCGTCGTAGCCGGACAGCGCCGGCGTCCACGCCTGGATGACGGCGGGGTTGTACAGGTAGATGTAGCTCACCTCGTCGGCGATCAGTGTGGCCGCCTGCGCGTAATCCGCTTTGCGTGCCTGTTGATCGGTCTCGGTTCGGCCGGCGTCGAGCAGCTTGTCCACCAGGGGGTCGGAGAATTTCTGGGCGTTGCTGGTGCCGTCGGTGTGATGCTGGGCGTAGTAGAAGTCGTCGGGGTCGATATTGCCCAGCCAACCCATCATGAGCATGTCGAACCGTCCGCGGTTCTGGTCGTCGAGCCAGGAGGCGAAGTCGACGGTGCGGATGTTCACCGTAATGCCGAGGGGGGCAAGGTTGTCGGCGATCACCTGGGCGGCGGTGACGGTGTGCGGGTACTCACTGGTGACCAGTAGATCCATCGATTCCGGTGCGGCATCGGCCTCCTGCAGCAACGCCCGCGCCCGCTCGATCTGGCGGCTGTATCGGTCGTAGGGCACGAACCACGGGTTGCCCTGCGGGATGGCCAGCTGATTGGCTTGCGCCGTACCGTAACTGGTGGCCTGCACAATCGATGGACGGTCGATGGCATAGGCCACCGCCTGGCGGACCCGCACATCGTTCCACGGCGCCCGGGCCTGGTTGAGCGCCAGATACCAGTAGTCGTTGCTCGGTGTCTCTGCCAGGTGCAGCGAGTCGTCATTGCGTAACTGGCTGACCCGCTGCGGGGGCACCGCATCGGTCCAGTCCACCTCACCGGCCTGCAATGCCGACAGCGCCGTCGATGGCTCGCTGATGAACCTGAAGGTGACCCCGGGGATCTGCGGCGCACCACCCCAATACCGTGCGTTGGCGCGCAAGATGATCGAGTCGCCACTCTTGTGGCTGACGAACGAGAACGGGCCCGTACCGACCGGGTGGGTGGCGATCCGGCCGTCCTCGACGTTGCGACGTTGCACGATCGCCAGGCCCTTGAATCCTCCCAAGTTGGTCAGCAGGTTCGGCGTGGGGCGCGAGAGCGTGATGCGTACCGTGTGGTCGTCCACGGCGCTGATATCGGTGATGGCGCTGAGCTTGTCGACGTTGGTCAGCTGCTCGTCGATGATGCGCCGGTACGAGTAGATGACGTCGTCGGCGGTGAACGGGCTGCCGTCGTGGAAGGTCACCCCGGGCCGCAGTCGGAACGTCCAGACCAGTTGGTCCGGTGAGGTCTGCCAGGACTCGGCCAGCGCGGGGCGCATGGTGAGGTCGGCGTCCGGTTCGACCAAGGTGTCGAACACGTTCTCCAGCACCTCGAAGGAGAAGTAGGCGCTGGTCTTGTGCGGGTCCAGCTGGTCGGGTTCCCCCGCGATCGCGGCGACCAGGTTGCCGGCATCGTGGCCCAAGTCCACCCGCTGACCGGTGGAGCACCCGGCGGACGCGAGCACGACGATAACGGCGAGGATGGCCGCCACCAGTCGCATATCCATCACTTTCCGCCCGGTGTGGGCGTCGGCCTATAGCTGTGCGACGGATACCCACATCGCCGGCGCGCTACACCTGGGCGCTATCCGGCGAGGTCAGCGGCACCCCGGCCCCCGCTGACGACTCCTTACGGGCCTTCCTGGAGCCGCCGCATCAGGGGTCGGGGATCACCCACCGCAGCGAGCCCGCCACGCGGGCAGCCGCCATCACCGCCACCGTCGGTCGTGGGCGCCGATATCGTCGTCGACGGCGGCACGGTGCCCACCCTATGAGGTCTCAGACGTCGCTGGTGGTGTACCGCGTCTTGACCGGGGGCTCGGCCACCAGCGCCGCCATCTCGGTGAGCTTGCCCTCGCCGGCCCGGAACGTGCGGTACGCCTCGTCGTGGTCGACGGACTCCCACAGCTCGTAGATCAGCCAGTGGCCCTCATCGTTCTCGTCGACGAGCACGTCGGTGCCCAGATTGCCGGGGAACGCCCGGGTGTCGACGAGCGCACGCCGGAACAGATCGCGCGCGGCGGCGACGGATTCGGGCTTGAACTTCAGTTCCAGGACCACGGTGACCGGCATGCAGCCAAGATACCGCCGATGGTCACAGCCGCCGCAGCGTGATGACGGTGACGTCATCGTCGGTCTCCGGAGATGCCAGCGCCTTCGTGATTTTCGATGCGCTGCGCTCGCCGAGCCGACCGAGCGCACCGGCGAGCCGGTCCAGGCCGTCGTCGATGGTGGAATCGCGTCGTTCCACCAGCCCGTCGGAGAACATGATCAACCCTTGTCCTCGGTGCAACGTGAACTCGCTTGGTGTGTACTGCACGCCCCGCACCCCGATCGGCGGGGACAGCTGCACCGGGGCCTGTTCGACCGCCGCGCCGATGCGCAAGGGGATCAGATGTCCCGCCGACGCCGCCTCGACAAGGCCGGCGTGCAGATCGACGCGGGCGATGACCGCGGTGGCGAAGGTGCGCGGCATCAGATGCAGGGCGAACGCGTTGAGCTGGGCCAGCGCCTCTGCCGGTGTGGCTCCGGTGAACAGCAGCGAGCGCAACGCATTACGGAGTTGAGCCATCGCGCCGGCGGCGGGCAGTCCATGGCCGGCGACATCGCCGAGCAGCGCGATCAGCCGTCCGTCGGGCAGCTGGAAGGCGTCGTACCAGTCCCCGCCCACCCGGCCCCCGGCGGCGGGCCGGTAGTCGGCGGACAGCTCCCAGCCCGTGATCGTCGGAATCGACGCGGGCATCAGGCTGCGCTGCAGCATCTCGGCGACGCGGAACGCGCCGCGGGTGCGCCGATACAACTCCTCGACGAGGTGCCCGCGCAGCGACTCGGCGGTCTCGACCTGGATCTGCCCCCAGGGTTCGCAGCAGTTGTGTACCACCTCGCGCCAGCGTTCGAAGGATTTGCGCGGGCTGAGCCGTACCCCGTCGCCCTCGCGTACGGCGAGAGCCTTGTTGTGCGGATCGCCGCCCCAATCCACTGCGCGCAGCGCCTCGGCCCGAAACCAGACCACGTACTGCTCGTCGGGCAGGTTCAGCACGAGCGCCCCGGCCGCATCGTGCAGGTCGGTGTCGGGGAATTGGTCAGAGAGTCGTTCGCTGGAGGCCATCTCCGCACCGGTGTCGCGCGCCCAGGCCGCCACCGCGGCCACCACCTCGGCCGGCGGCACCGTGCCCAGCTCCCGGTATTCGCCGCCGAGGCTGACCACGACACCGGCGGCGGGCAGCAGATCCAGCAGGCTCGGGTAGCCCAGCAGGGCCGACGCCACGGATTCGCTTTCGTTGAGCGTCGCGGCGGTGACGTGCGCCAGCATCGACTGTGACGCCAGCTGCTCGCGCAACTGGTCATCGTCGAAACGGTCGATCAGCCGCAAAGACAGTGTGGAACCGAGGAATTCGGCGGCGGCGCGGACGCCGTAGGGCGGCAGATGCGGGCCCGCGTAGTGGTGGCATGCGATCAGGCCCCAGAGCCGGCCGTGGCGCAGCAACGAGATGGACATCGACGCGCGCACACCCATGTTCTGCAGGTATTCGATGTGGATCGGGGAGACGCTGCGCAAGGTGGCGTGCGTCAGATCCAGGGGCGCCCCGACTGCAGGGTCGACGGCCGGCACCAGCGGGGCTGGGCGGTAGTCGACATCGGAGATCAGCCGCAGCCAGTTCTTCTCATACATCGCGCGGGCCTGAGCGGGGATATCACTGGCCGGATAGTGCAGGCCGAGAAAGGAATTGAGATCCTCGCGTTTGCATTCGGCGACCACCTCGCCGTTGTAGTCACGGTCGTAGCGGTACACCATGACCCGGTCGAACCCGGTGAGATCGCGCACCGCGCGGGCGGTGCTGTCATACAGCTCACCCGTGGACGACGCCCGGTTGAGTTCCTCGACGGAGTTGCGTACCGCCTGATAGGTGTTCGGGAAGGAGAATGGCCGCTCGCCGTAGGCGATTTCGAGTTCGACCAGCAGCACACCGCCTGGTTCGCGGTGCAGCAGCGCGTCGAAGGGGCGCGACCGGCCGTCCACGACGAGCTCCAGTTCCAGCGGATTACGTTGGCGCAGATCGCCGAAGGCCTGCGCCGAATGCTGGACGCGTTCGGCCTGTGCGGCGCCGATGAGTGCCGACAGGTGCTTGCCGAGGACATCGTCGGCCGGTACCCCGAGCAGGTCGACGACGTTGGCGCTGACCTGACGGATCTCGAAGTCCCGCTCGCGGACCACCGCCAGCACCCCGCGCGGCTGGATGCTGCCGGGGATATGGATCGGTTCGCGGGCGCAGTTGTCCAGATCGATGGGTGTGCCCGGAGGCAGCAGGTCGCCGTCGGCGTTGCCGTCGGTTACGTCACGCGAAATTGGTCCACCCCCAGGTTGCGATGCTGACTTTCCTGCTCGAGAGTGCCAGGTCAGTGCCCATGTGCTCACATCGGCTCCGCGCGTGCCGTAGGCTCGGGGAAAGTCAGCGTTCTGACTTGCCCGGTTGAGCAACAGCCCGCGAGACATTGCGCCCCGAATCAACGCATCCGCGAGGTATTCGATGCCCAACCAATTCGTTTCCGGCCCGTCATCGCTGGTGTGCACCGAGACTTGGCGTGCCACCACCGTGGTGATCAGCTGTTCCGGCGTGGTCGACATGCTCACCGCCCCCCATATGGGTCAGCTCCTCGCTACCGCGCTGGACAAGCGGCCGGCCAAGGTCATCATCGACCTGACCGACACCACCATGTTCGCGTCGTGCGGCATGTCGCTGCTGGTGGAGACGCAGGAGAAGCTGCCCGAAGAGGCCAGCCTGGTCGTCGTCGCCGACGGACCGGTCACCCGGCGTCCCCTGGAGCTGGTGGGGTTGTCGGCATTCCTGACGATCTGCCCCACCCTGGATGCGGCGCTGCAGGACGCACAGCTCGCCGAGGGCTGAGACACCCGCACGCATCGTGCACGATGGCCCCATGACTGTCGTATTCGTGCATGGGAACCCGGAGACCAGCGCCATCTGGGGGCCGTTGATCGATGCCCTTGGTCGGGACGACATCGTGACGCTGTCCCCACCCGGATTCGGTGCGCCGTTACCCGACGGATTCGACCCCACCTACCTGGCCTACCGGGACTGGCTCGAGGAGCAACTGGAGCGCATCGACACCCCGATCGACCTGGTCGGCCACGACTGGGGCGGCGGTCACGTCGTCAATGTCGTCATGCACCGGCCCGAACTGGTGCGCAGCTGGGCCAGCGATATCGTCGGCGTGTTCGACCCCGAGTACGTCTGGCATGACCTCGCCCAGATCTGGCAGACGCCGGAGGCCGGCGAAGCGCATGTCGCGGCCATGATGGCCGGTCCCGTCGCCGAGCGCATCGCGAACGCGGTCGCGATGGGCATCGGACCCGAGATCGCGCCGGCGCTGGTGGCGGCACAGAACGAGGACATGGGCGCAGCGATCCTGCGGCTGTACCGGTCGGCGGCCCAGCCGGTGCTCGCCGAGGCGGGCGCGGCGCTGGCGAACGCGGCGGCGCGGCCGGGTCTGTGCATCCTGGCCACCGAGGACCATTTCGTGGGCTCCGAGGAGGTCAGGCGGCGCGCCGCCGACCGGGCGGGGGCGCGCACCGAGGTGCTCGACGGTCTGGGGCACTGGTGGATGATCGAGGATCCGGTGCGCAGCGCCGCGATGCTGACGCGGTTCTGGGCCACACTCGACGCTGCGGAATAGGTAGTCGCGGCCCGATCGCCGTACCCTTGCGCGGTGACCGCGATCGATCCCGAGAAGCTGCGCACCTGCCTGCAGGTGCTGGCCGAGGTCGAATCGTTGCCTCCCGAGCACCCCGATGCGGTCGCGGTGCGGCGCGCCACCGCCGGCATCTTCAAATCGGTGCGCAAGGCGCGCCGGCATGCCAAGCGCGATGCGGTGGCCGAGGCCGACCGGGCCGTCATCGCCGCGACGGCCACCGGGGCGCCCGGGCGTATCGACGACGAGACCGCGGGCCTGCCGCTGGTTTCCTCGGTCACCGGCGCGTCCGCGGGCACCCTGCTGCGGTCGCGGGCCTGCTACATCTGCAAGAAGCACCACACCGTCGTCGATGCCTTCTATCACCAGCTGTGTCCGGACTGCGCGGCGTTCAGCCACGCCAAGCGTGACGCCCGCACCGACCTGACCGGTCGCACCGCGCTGCTGACCGGCGGGCGCGCCAAGATCGGCATGTACATCGCGCTGCGCCTGCTGCGCGACGGTGCGCACACCACCATCACCACGCGCTTTCCCAACGATGCGGTGCGCCGCTTCGCCGCGATGGAAGACAGCGCCGACTGGTTGCATCGGCTGCGGATCATCGGCATCGATCTGCGCGATCCCGCCCAGGTGGTGGCGCTGGCCGACACGGTGGCCGCGCGCGGCCCCTTGGACATTCTGATCAACAATGCTGCGCAGACGGTGCGCCGGGCACCCGGCTCGTACTCGGCGCTGGTCGAGGCCGAGCGCACCCCGCCACCGGAGTTGGCCCAGGTCGACGTCGTCACCTTCGACCGGGTCAGCGATGCGCACCCGGCGGCGCTGGCCGGCAGCCTGGCCGAGCACCAGACCCCGCACGGGATCATGGAACTGGCCCTCACCGCCCGCAGTGCCTCGCCGGAGCGGATCGCCGCCGGGACCGCCATCGATGCCGGCGGACTGCTGCCCGACACCGCATCCGTCAACAGCTGGACCCAGCGCGTGCACGAGGTCGACGCGATGGAGCTGCTGGAAGTGCAGCTCTGTAACCAGACCGCGCCGTTCATCCTGGTGAGCCGGCTGCGCCCGGCGATGGCCGCGTCACCTGCGCGCCGCAAGTACGTGGTGAATGTCTCGGCGATGGAGGGACAGTTCGGTCGCCGCTACAAGGGCCCCGGGCACCCGCACACCAATATGGCCAAGGCCGCGCTGAACATGCTCACCCGGACCAGCTCCGCGGAGATGCTGGAGCAGGACGGCATCCTGATGACGGCGGTGGACACCGGCTGGATCACCGATGAGCGCCCGCACCCGACCAAGCTGCGGCTGGCCGAGGAGGGTTTCCACGCCCCGCTGGATCTGGTCGACGGCGCCGCCCGGGTGTACGACCCGATCGTGCGTGGGGAGGCCGGCGAGGATCTGCACGGTTGTTTCCTGAAGGATTACGTGCCCAGCCAGTGGTAGGGGTGGCCCTCGGCGTGCGCGAGATTGCGGTTATCGCGGAAAAGTGCGAGTGGCCCGCACGGCAACAGCAATCTCGCGCAGAAGGACGATGGGAGTGGCACCCCCGACAAAAAAAGTGCCCCCGGCAGGAATCGAACCTGCGACCTAGAGATTAGAAGGCTCTTGCTCTATCCAACTGAGCTACGGAGGCAACGCGGCTCAGTGTATCGTGCGCCACCTCCGTCCTCGCCACGCGTGACACCCGCCGAACACCCGGCAAAAGCCGTCCCCTAGTAACCGGCCGCCGACTAGCGTGGACGCTGCATGGCGGCCGCTGGTGGACCGCCGCGCAGGAGGAGAGTTCGCGCGATGAGCAATCAGCCGTTGGATGCGGCGGGGCTGCCCCAGAAACTGAACGGTGTGGACACGCTGCTGCACCGTGGGGAGGCCAATCCCCGTACCCGCTCGGGCATCATGGGCGTCGAACTGCTCGACACCACCCCCGATTGGGAGCGCTTCCGCGCGGTGTTCGACCAGGCGTCGCGCAAGGTGCTGCGGCTGCGGCAGAAGGTCGTGATGCCCACGTTGCCGACGGCATCCCCGCGCTGGGTGGTCGACCCCGACTTCAACCTCGACTTCCATGTCCGGCGGGTGCGGGTCCCCGAACCGGGCACCCTGCGCGAGGTGCTCGATCTGGCGGAGATCGCCTTGCAGTCACCGATGGACATCACCCGGCCGTTGTGGAGTGCCACCCTGGTCGAAGGGCTCGCTGACGGCCGAGCCGCCACCATCTTGCACCTCAGCCACGCCGTCGCCGACGGGGTCGGCACCGTGGAGATGTTCGCCCACATTTACAACTTGGAGCGCGACGCCGAGATCGGCGAGCTTGCGCCGCTGCCGATTCCGCAGGATCTGTCGGCCAACGATCTGATGAAACTTGGGATCAACCGGCTGCCGATGAAGATCACCAACAGTGTGCTGGGTCTACTCGGCGGGGCGGCGCACGCCGTGACCAGCGTGGTGCGGGACCCCGCCGCCGCGGTCGGCGGCGTGGTCGACTACGCGCTGTCCACCACCCGGGTGTCCCGGCCGGTGGCTGATCATTCCCCGTTGCTGCGCCGGCGCAGCCTGTCCTCGCGCAGTGAGGCCGTCGATATCGTGTTCTCGGATCTGCATACCGCGGCCAAGGCGGCGGGGGGTTCCATCAACGACGCCTACCTGGCCGGGTTGTGCGGTGCGCTGCGGCTCTATCACGAGGCGCTGGGCATGCCGATCGACACGCTACCCATGGCGGTCCCGGTGAACCTGCGATCCGATGACGATCCGGCCGGTGGAAACCGTTTCGCCGGTATCAATCTCGCCGCACCGATCGGTATCGCCGACCCGCTCCGGCGGATCAAGGCGATCCGTTCGCAGATGACCAGCAAGCGTGAGGAGCGTGCCATCGATATGGTGGGCACGGTCGCGCCGATCGCCAGCTTCCTGCCCGACGCCGTGCTGGAATCGATGGCCGGCTCGGTGGTCAACTCCGATGTGCAGGCCAGCAACGTACCGGTGTACCCGGGTGACACGTTTATCGCGGGTGCAAAAGTTCTGCGGCACTACGGACTCGGCCCGCTACCGGGTGTCGCGATGATGACGGTGCTGGTGTCGCGGGGCGGCTACGTCACCATCACCACTCGCTATGACCGGGCCGCGTTCACCGATGACGCGCTGTGGGCCCGCTGTCTGCTGCTGGGCTTCGACGAGGTTCTGGCACTCGGCGGGGACGGCCGAACCGTGCCGGCCTCCTTCGCCGCGGAAACCTCTTCATCGAACGGGAGTGCTGCGCAATGAGTTCGGCGAACGGGCAAGGGGGCGGATCGAAGATCATGCGGCTGCCGGGCACGGTGGCCGAGATCGAGGCCAGCCCCGAAGGTCCCGAGGTGGGCGCCTTCTTCGACCTGGATGGCACGCTGGTGGCCGGGTTCACCGGTGTGCTCATGACGCGGGAACAGCTGCGGCGCGGCCAGATGAGCGTCGGCGAGTTCATCGGCATGGTGCAGGCCGGGGTCAACCACCAGCTGGGCCGCTCGGAGTTCGAAGATCTGATCGGCAAGGGCGCGCGCATGCTGCGCGGTAACTCGATGAGCGATCTCGACGAACTGGGCGAGCGGCTGTTCGTTCAGCATGTCCGCGACCGGATCTACCCGGAGATGCGGGCCATGGTGCGTGCGCACATGGCCCGCGGCCACACCGTGGTGCTGAGCTCCTCGGCGCTGACGGTGCAGGTCGAGCCGGTCGCCCGGTTCCTGGGCATCGACAATGTGCTGAGCAACCAGTTCCAGGTCGACGAGAACGGACTGATCAACGGCGAAGTGGTGGAGCCGGTCATCTGGGGGCCGGGCAAAGCCCATGCGGTGCAGAAGTTCTCGGCGGCGCACGGGATCGACCTGGCCAAGAGCTACTTCTACGCCGACGGTGACGAGGATGTCGCGCTGATGTATTTGGTCGGCAACCCGCGGCCCACCAACCCGGCCGGCAAGCTGGCCTCGGTGGCGGCCAAACGCGGCTGGCCGATCCTGAAGTTCAGCAGCCGCAGCGGCAGCAGTCCGGTATCCCAATTGCGCACCCTGGCGAGCCTGGCGACCATTCCCACGGTCGCGGCCGGGGCCGTCGGGCTGGGCCTGCTCACCCGCAACAAGCGGGTCGGGGTCAACTTCTTCACCTCCACCTGGAGCCGGCTGCTGATGCTGACCACCGGTATCGAGCTCAACGTTCTCGGGGAGGAGAACCTGACCGCGCAGCGGCCGGCGGTGTTCATCTTCAACCATCGCAACCAGGCCGACCCGATGATCGCCGGCCGGCTGGTCAACGTGGACTTCACCGGCGTGGGCAAGAAGGAGCTGGAGCGCAACCCGCTGATGGGCCCGCTGGGCAAGGTGATGGACGCCGCCTTCATCGATCGCGATGACACCCAGGCCGCCGTCGAAGGGCTACGCAAGGTGGAAGAGCTTGCTCGTAAGGGACTTTCGATTCTGATCGCGCCCGAAGGGACCCGGTTGGACACCACCGAGGTCGGACCGTTCAAGAAGGGACCGTTCCGGATTGCGATGGCGGCCGGCATCCCGATCGTGCCCATCGTGATCCGCAACGCCGAGGTCATCGCCGCCCGCGATTCGAGCACCTTCAACGCCGGCAAGGTGGATGTGGCGGTATTCCCGCCGATCCCGACCGACGACTGGACGCACGAGAATCTGCCGGAGCGGATCGCCGAGGTGCGCCAGCTGTACCTGGACACCCTGCTGGACTGGCCGAGTGACACCCTGCCCGACGCCGCTGTCTACCAACGCATCCGGGGAGGCGGCGCGTGAAACAGGTGGTGGAGGACTTCGCCAGCTTCAGTCCGACCGGTGACACCCTGGTGCTGGCTGCCGTCGCCTCGCCGGCCGAGCAGGAGTTGCTCGACGATTGGTTGCGCCAGCAGCGACGCGATCGTCCCGAGGCGCGCGTCGAAGTGCTGTTGTTGCCGGCGCACGCCGAGGATCCGCCGGCCACCGTGATGGCGCGACTGGTCGAACTGCTCTCCGCGGATCCGGACCGTTCGGTCGTGCCGGTGCGGATCTTCTGGGTGCCCGGCGGGCTGCCCACCCGGTCCAAGGTGGTGTCGTTGATCTCTGGGCGCGACACCTACCGGCCGCCGGAACTGTTGCAGCGACGCATCCTGCGCAAGGACCCGGCGCGCGCCCGGGTGGTCGCCGGTGAACCGGCGAAGGTGTCCGAATTGCGCCAGCAGTGGAATGACACCACCATCGCGGAGAACCCGCGGGAGTTCGCCCGGTTCGTCATCCGGCGCGCCATCCTCGCGATCGAGCGGGTGGAGCTGCGGCTGCTCGGTCCGGAGTACAAGTCGCCGCGTCTGGTGAAGCCGGAGATGCTGGCCTCGACACGTTTTCGGGAGGGGCTGGAGCAGATCCCGGGTGCCACGATCGAGAAGGCCGGCGAGATGCTCGACGAGCTGTCCACCGGGTGGAGCCGGTTCTCCGTCGACCTCATCCCGACCTTGGGCCGGGCCATCTTCAGCCGCGGCTTCGACCCCAATATCGACTACGACCGCGCCGAGATCGAAGCGATGCGCCATTCGTTGGAGATCCACCCCGCGGTGCTGTTGTTCTCACACCGCTCCTATCTGGACGGTGTCATCGTCCCGGTGGCCATGCAGGAGAACCGGCTGCCACCGGTGCACACCTTCGCCGGCATCAACCTGTCGTTCGGCTTCATGGGCCCGATCTTTCGGCACTCCGGGGTGATCTTCCTGCGCCGCAAGCTCGACGATCCGCTGTACAAATATGTGCTGCGCCAGTTCGTCGGCTACATCGTGGAGAAGCGTTTCAATCTGAACTGGTCCATCGAGGGCACCCGGTCGCGCACCGGAAAGATGTTGCCGCCCAAGCTGGGACTGCTGTCCTATGTTGCCGACGCCTACCTGGACGGGCGCAGCGAGGACATCCTGCTGCAGCCGGTGTCGATCAGTTTCGACCAGCTGCACGAGACCGCCGAGTACGCCGAATACGCCAGGGGAGGGGAGAAGACCCCGGAAAGCGTGAGCTGGCTCTACAACTTCATCAAGGCGCAGGGCGAGCGCAACTACGGCAAGATCTACGTCCGCTTCCCCGAAGCGGTGTCCATGCGCCAGTATCTGGGCGAACCCAACGGTCCCGTCGCCCAGGATGAGAACGCGAAACGTCTGGCCATGCAGAAGATGGCCTTCGAGGTCGCGTGGCGCATCGTGCGGGTCACCCCGGTGAATGCGACGGGGCTGGTGTCGGCGTTGTTGCTCACCGCACGCGGCTTGGCGCTGACCGTGGGGCAGCTGCACCACACATTTCAGGATGCGCTGGATTATCTTGAGCGCAAGGATATTCCGATGACCAACAGCGCGCTGCGATTGCGTACCCCCGAGGGGGTGCGCGCCGCCGTGGACGCGCTGTCGGGTGGCCATCCGGTGACCCGGGTGGACGGCGGTCGCGAGCCGGTGTGGCGTATTGCCAGAGACGACGAACTGCAGGCGGCGTTCTACCGGAACTCGGTCATCTATGCGTTCCTGGAGACCTCGCTCATCGAGCTGGCGCTCGCGCATGCTGCACGTGCGCAGTCGGATTGGCTCGCGGCGTTCTGGAACCAGGTGATCCGGCTGCGCGATCTGCTGAAGTTCGAGTTCTATTTCGCCGACTCGGCGACGTTCCGGGAGAACATCACCGAGGAGATGTCCTGGGTGCCGGACTGGGAGGCCAAGATCGCGTCCGGTCCTGAGGGTATCGACGCCGTGTTGCAGACCAAGCGGCCGCTGCTCGGCTCGGCGATGCTGCGGCCGTTCTTCGAGGCTTACCGGATCGTGGCCGATGTGCTGCTGGACGCCGCCGCGGAGATCCCGGAAGCGGAGCTGACCAAGCTGGCCCTCGGGGTCGGCCGCCAGTATGTGGCCCAGGCCAGGGTGCGCAGTGCCGAGTCGGTGTCGGCGCTGTTGTTCGCCACCGCACGGCAGGTGGCCGCCGATCAGGGGTTGCTGCGACGCGCGACGGACCTTTCCGAGCGGCGTGCGGCATTCCTGACCGAGTTGCGCGACATCCTGGCCGACATGGACACGGTGGAGGTCGCCTCCCGCGAGCAGTTCCTGGCCCGTGAGCGGTCGGCACGGCAGGCAGCGGGTCGCTGAGGGCCACTTACGCTTGAGCCCATGACGATGGTCGCCGCACCGGTGCGCACCAGCGCCGGGTGGCCGGTCCTGTGTGGCGTCGCGCTGCTGGCCGGGGCGGTGGCCGCTGGCCTCGGCGGGCTGTCCCTGGTGGATGCGTTGGCAGCCACCGGCCTGCCTGATCCCGGCCCGGCCACCACCTACGGTCTGCCGTTCGTGCATGCGGTCGGCGAGATCGCCGCGGCCGTCGCCGTCGGCTCGTTCCTGATGGCCGCGTTCCTGGTGCCACCCCAGCGCAGCGGCGTGCTCGACGTGGGCGGCTACCGGGCGTTGCGCACCGGCACCGTCGCGGCGGGCCTGTGGACGGTGTGCGCGGTGCTGCTGGTGCCGCTCACGGTGTCCGATATCACCGGCGCGCCCCTGACCAGCAGGCTGAGCCCGATCGATATCTGGACGGTCGCCAGCATGGTGGAGACCGCCGGCACCTGGCGTGCGACGGCGTTGCTGGCCGGGATTGTCACGCTGGTCAGCATCCCGGTGCTGCGTTGGTCCTGGACCCCGGTGCTGCTGGCCGGGTCGTTGGTCACCCTGCTGCCGTTGGCGCTCAGCGGGCATTCGTCCTCCGGTGGCGCGCACGATGTGGCGACCAATGCGTTGCTCATCCACCTGATCGCCGCGGTGCTGTGGGCCGGCGGTCTGATGGCGCTGTGGGCGCTGGCGGTGCGCGGCGGGGAGCATCTCGATGTCGCCGCCCGGCGGTTCTCCGCGATCGCCCTGTGGTGCTTTGCGGCGATGGCCGTTTCCGGCGTCGTCAACGCCCTGGTGCGGGTGCATCCCGCCGAACTGTTCAGTACCAGCTACGGCTGGCTGCTGCTCGGCAAGGCCGCGGCGCTGGCGGTGCTCGGCGCGCTCGGCTGGTTTCAGCGCCGGCGCAGCGTCGCTGCGCTGGCCGACGACCCCGCAGCCCGCGCGCCGCTGATCCAGCTGGCGCTCGTCGAATCAATGGTGTTCGGGGTGGCGTTCGGTCTCGCGGTGGCACTGGGCCGGACCCCGCCACCCCCGCCGGCCGAGCTACCGTCGGTCACCGCCGTGCAGATCGGCTACGACCTGCCCGGCCCGCCCACCGTGGCGCGGGTGCTCTTCGACTGGCGCTTCGACCTCATCTTCGGCACCGCCGCGCTCGTCATGGCGGTGGTCTACCTCGTCGGCGTGGCGAGGCTGCGCCGTCGCGGTGACACCTGGCCGGTCGGCCGGATCATTGCCTGGCTCAGTGGCTGCGCGGCACTGTTGTTCGCGACCTCATCGGGTATCGGGCGCTATATGCCCGCGATGTTCAGCATGCACATGAGTGCGCACATGCTGTTGTCGATGCTCGTGCCGGTGCTCCTGGTGCTGGGCGCCCCGGTGACCCTTGCGTTGCGCGCACTGCCCACCGCGGGCAAGGATCGCCCACCGGGCATGCGCGAATGGCTGTTGGCGGCGCTGCACAGCCGGGTGTCGACGTTCTTCACGAATCCCTTTGTGGCGACCGCGATCTTCGTGGCGGGGTTCTACGGGCTCTATTTCGGCGGCCTCTTCGACGCGGCCGCCGACAGCCATGGTGCGCACCTGGCGATGAACGCGCACTTCCTGCTCAGCGGTTATCTGTTCTATTGGGTCGTCATCGGGGTCGACCCGACGCCGCGGCCCATCCCGCACCTGGCCAAGCTCGCCATGGTGTTCGGTTCGCTACCGCTGCACGCCTTCTTCGGGGTGGTGTTGATGAGCACCCAGACGGTGCTCGCCGGTGATTTCTACCGTTCACTCGGGCTGCCCTGGCACACCGACCTGCTTGCCGACCAGCGCCTCGGCGGGGGGATCGCGTGGTCCACCGGTGAGGTTCCACTGGTGCTGGTGATGCTGGCGCTGCTCATCCAGTGGCGGCGCAGCGACCACCGCACCGCCAAGCGGCTGGACCGGGCCGCCGACCGCGATGAGGACGCCGACCTGAACGCCTACAACAACATGCTGGCGCAGCTGGCCGAGCGGGACGAACGCTAGTCAGCTGCCGTAGTTCACCGTGATGGTGCCGTCTCGGTTGACGCCGGTACCGGGTGCGGGGACCTGCTGGACCACCTTGGCGCGGCGGTCGCTGCCGGCGTCGATATCGGGCCCCTTCAGGAACGCCCCGGTGTGGCCCAGCGCCTGCAACTGCTGGCGCGCGTCGTCGTAGAACAGCCCGCGCAGGTCGGGCATGGCGAACTGGTTGCCGCGGGACACCTTCAGGGTGAGCGGGGCGTCCGAGGCCACCGACGTCCCGGCCGGCGGATCGGTGCCGGCCACCTGGCCCGCCGGCAGCGTGCCGTCGGTATCGGCCTGCAGGATGGTGGTGAAACCGGCGGTGTCCAGGTTGCGCATGGCCTGGTCGACGGTCTGCCCGGTCACGTCGGGCACGGTCTGTGCGGTCGGGCCCGACCCCACGAGGATGACGACCTCGTTGCTGGTGGGCGAATCCTGTTGTGCCGCGGGGACGGTCCCGACGACCCGGTCGAGATCCTCACTGCTGGAGGCCTGCGGCATCCGGCGCACGTTGTCGAAACCGGCGTCGGCCAGCGTCTTCACCGCTTCGTCATAGGACAGCCGGGAGACATCCGGGATGCGGCGCTGCTCGGGACCGGTGGACACGTTCAGCGTGATATCGCTGTCCGACGGTACCGAGCCACCCGCGGCCGGGTCGGTGCCGATGACGCGGCCTTGCGGTACTGAGCCGTCGGGTTTGGCGTCCACCACCACGGTGAGGCCGCTGTCCTGCAGCCGGCTCAATGCGTCCTGCTGGGTCAGCCCCTGAACGTCGGGCACCTGGATACGGTTCATCGCACCGACGATGTAGACCCCGGCGACCACCAGCAGCATGACCGCGGCCAGGGCCCCGGCCATCGCCCAGCGCCGCGATCTCCGGCGCGGCTGCTGCTGGGCCGGGAACTGCAGGGTGTTCGGGCCGCGGGCGGCGGGAATGTCATCGGTGTCCTCGATGTGCCCAGGCTGAGCCTGCGGGGCGTGACCGCCGGCGACCCGGCGCAGATCGGCCTGCATCTCGGCCGCGCTCTGATAGCGCTTCTCGGGCTTCTTGGCCAGCGCCTTGAGCACCACCGCGTCGAGTTCGGCGGAGATGCCCGCCCTGCGCTGTGACGGCGGGACCGGTGCCTCCCTGACGTGCTGGTAGGCGACCGACAGCGGCGTGTCCCCGGTGAACAGGGCCTGGCCGGTGATCATTTCGTACAACACACAACCCAACGAGTACACGTCGGTGCGGGCATCGACCTGTTGGCCGCGGGCCTGCTCGGGGGAGAAGTACTGGGCGGTGCCGACGACGGCCGAGGTCGCGGTGAGGCGGTCCCCGGTGGTGGCGTTCATGGCGCGCGCGATGCCGAAATCCATCACCTTCACCGCGCCGCCGGGGGTGATCATGATGTTGGCCGGCTTGATATCGCGGTGCACGATCCCGCGGCTGTGGCTGAACTCCAGCGCGGTGCACACCTCGGCGACGATGGCGATCGCCCGCTGCGGCGGCATCGCGCCGTGGCGGGCGATCAGCTTCCCGACGGTGGACCCGTCGACGTACTCCATCACCAGGAACGGCAGTTTTCCCTGCGGTGTCTGCGCCTCGCCGGTGTCGTACACGGCCACGATCGACGGGTGATTCAGCGCCGCGGTGTGCTTGGCCTCGCGCCGGAACCGCTGGTAGAAGTTCGGGTCGCGGGCGAGGTCGGCGCGCAGGATCTTGATCGCCACGTCGCGGTGCAGCCGCACGTCACGCGCGCGGTGCACCTCCGACATCCCGCCGAAGCCGAGGATCTCGCCCAGCTCGTAGCGGTCGGTCAGCTGCTGCGGCGCGGTCACCGCGCCCCGCCGTTCACACCGATGCCGTCATGAGCCACACCGTTGATCATCTCTCAACTCCGACGCAGCGGGTTGCGAGCCCCCTCGGCGTCGTTTTCCACAATGGCAAATCTGTGCACAGGCGACGGTCTCAGCGGGGTGCGCCGCGGAGACCTGTCGGTGCCGCGCGGGTCAATGGGGACACCAGCCGGCGCTGTGTCGGCACCCATAGATGAGCGAAAGGCACTGCCATGTTCGAGACCCCGTTTTCAGTTGTCGGCACCGTCGTCACCGATCCCATCCCGCGCCGGGTGGGTGAGCAGGACTTCACCCGGTTCCGGGTGGCCAGCAATTCGCGCTGGCGCACGCCGGAGGGCAGCTGGGAGTCCGGTAACTCGCTCTACCTCTCCGTCAACTGCTGGGGCAAGGTCGCCGCGGGGGTGGTCGGCGTGCTCTACAAGGGTGACCCGGTGGTCGTGGTGGGCACCATCTACACCGACGAATACGAGGACAAGGAGGGCAACCGCCGATCCAGCGTCGAGGTCCGTGCCACCGCGGTCGGCCCGGATCTGACCCGTTGCCGGGCCAAGTTGGAGAAGTCCCGGCCGTCCGCCGAACCGGTGCCGCCCGCCGGGCCCGACGGTGATGAGGGCACCGATCGCACCGCTGAGCCGGAGGAGCTGTCGGTCTCGGCGTAACGGGGTGTGTCGGCCGTGCCTAGGATGGGCTGCGGGTTTTACCAGATCTGCAGCGCGAGGAAAGGCAAGACGACGGCATGGCCGAATTCATCTACACGATGCGGAAGGTGCGCAAGGCGCACGGCGACAAGGTCATCCTCGACGACGTCACGCTGAACTTCCTTCCGGGAGCCAAGATCGGCGTCGTCGGCCCGAACGGGGCCGGTAAGTCGAGTGTGCTCAAGATCATGGCCGGGATCGACCAGCCCAACAACGGTGACGCCTTCCTGGCGCCTGGCGCGACGGTCGGCATCCTCATGCAGGAGCCGCACCTCGACGAGACCAAGACCGTGCGCGAGAACGTCGAGGAAGGCGTCGCCGTCAAGGCCAAGCTGAACCGGTACAACGAGGTCGCCGAGCTGATGGCCACCGACTACACCGACGAGCTCATGGAGGAGATGGGCCAGCTGCAGGAGGAGCTCGACGCCGCCGACGCCTGGGATATCGACTCTCAGCTGGAACAGGCCATGGATGCGCTGCGCTGCCCGCCACCGGACGAGCCGGTCACTCACCTGTCGGGTGGTGAGAAGCGCCGCGTCGCGCTGTGCAAGCTATTGCTGAGCAAGCCGGATCTGCTGCTGCTCGATGAGCCCACCAACCACCTCGACGCCGAGAGCGTGCTGTGGCTCGAGCAGCACCTGGCTGCCTACAAGGGTGCGATCCTGGCGGTCACCCACGACCGCTACTTCCTGGACAACGTCGCCGAGTGGATTCTGGAACTCGACCGCGGCCGCGCCTACCCGTACGAGGGCAACTACTCCACCTACCTGGAGAAGAAGGCCGAGCGCCTGGAGGTTCAGGGCAAGAAGGACCAGAAGCTGCAGAAGCGGTTGAAGGAGGAGCTGGCCTGGGTGCGTTCGGGCGCCAAGGCCCGGCAGGCCAAGAACAAGGCCCGCCTGGACCGCTACGAGGAAATGGCTGCCGAGGCCGAGAAGACCCGCAAGCTCGACTTCGAGGAGATCCAGATCCCCGCGCCGCCGCGGCTGGGCAATCTCGTGGTGGAGGTCAGCCATCTGGACAAGGGTTTCGAGGGCCGCACCCTCATCAAGGATCTGTCCTTCACACTGCCCCGCAACGGCATCGTCGGCGTCATCGGGCCCAACGGTGTCGGCAAAACCACCCTTTTCAAGACCATCGTCGGCCTCGAACAGCCCGACAGTGGTGAGGTCAAGGTCGGTGAGACCGTCAAGCTGAGTTATGTCGACCAGAGCCGCGCCGGTATCGACCCGAAGAAGAACGTGTGGGAAGTGGTCTCCGACGGTCTGGACTTCATCGAGGTCGGGCAGAACGAGATCCCGTCCCGCGCCTACGTGTCGGCGTTCGGTTTCAAGGGTCCGGATCAGCAGAAGCCCGCGGGGGTGCTCTCCGGTGGTGAGCGCAACCGGCTGAATCTGGCGCTGACCCTCAAAGAGGGCGGCAATCTGATCCTGCTCGACGAGCCGACCAACGACCTCGACGTGGAGACACTGTCTTCGCTGGAGAACGCGCTGGAGAGCTTCCCGGGTTGCGCCGTGGTGATCAGCCACGACCGCTGGTTCCTGGACCGCACCTGCACGCACATCCTTGCGTGGGAGGGTGATGACGACAACGAGGCCAAGTGGTTTTGGTTCGAGGGCAACTTCGGCGCCTACGAGGAGAACAAGGTGGCGCGTCTGGGCGCCGATGCGGCACGCCCGCACCGGGTGACCCACCGGAAACTGACGCGGGACTGAAACCTTCGGGACGCCGCGCGTGACGGTGGTGTTTCATTAAGGTTGCAGGCGTGTCCGGAACCACCCAGCAGTTGCACCTGAGTCACGACGTGCTTGCGCAGCTGACCCACGCCTATATCGAGACCCACCACGGTCCGCACGGCGATGCAGCCTCCGATGCCGCGGTCACTGCACCGATAGATCGTGGCCCCGCAACGAAGGTGACGCCGCAGCTGCTGGCCGCGCACACCGCGGTGGGTCACCGTCGGGCCCCCGGCGAGACCCAGGTGGCGGTGTACCCGGCCGATGATCCGGGCGGTTTCGGGCCGGCCATCCAGGTCGTCACCGATTACAGCGCGATGCTGATGGATTCGGTGACCGTGCTGCTGCACCGCCTCGGTGTCGGCTACGAGTGGGTGATGAACCCGGTGCTGCGGGCGCGCCGAGGTGCCGACGGTGAGCTGCTGGCGCTGGTGCCTGCCTCGGATCCGGACGCACCCGATGGAGCCGACGAGATGTGGATCCACGTCCGGTTGTCGCCGACCGCCGATCCGGCCGCGGTGGACAGGGCGGTCAGCTTGCTGCCCTCGGCGTTGGCCGACGCACGCGAGGTCGCCGCCGATTCGGCGGCGCTGAACGCGACGCTCATCGGGTTGGCCAATGCGCTGGATTCCGACCACGCCGGGCACTTCACCGGCCCCGACCGCCGTGACGTCGCCGCCCTGCTGCACTGGCTCGGCGACGGGCATTTCGTGCTGCTCGGCTATCAGCGGTGTGCGGTGCACAACGGTGAGGCCACCGTCGACGCGGCCAGCAGGCTCGGCGTTCTCAAGTTGCGCACCGATGTGCTGCCGCAGCTGTCCGAGGCCGACGACCTGCTGGTGTTGGCGCAAGCCACCATCCCCAGCTTCCTGCGCTACGGCGCCTATCCCTACATCGTGGTGGTTCGGGAGAACCCGGCAGGGCCGGCGTCCAACCAGGCCATCGAGCATCGCTTCGTCGGCCTGTTCACGGTGGCCGCGATGAACGCCAACGTGCTCGATATCCCGCTGATCTCGCGACGGGTGGACGAGACGCTGGCGCAGTCGCACTCCGATCCCAGCCACCCCGGACAGCTGATGCTCGACGTGATACAGACGATTCCGCGGTCCGAATTGTTCGCGCTGAGCACCCCCGACCTGCTGGAGATGGCAAGGGCGGTGGTCGATCTGGGATCGCTGCGCCGCACGCTGCTGTTCCTGCGTGCTGATCAGCTCGGTCACTTCGTCTCGGCGCTGGTATATCTGCCACGTGACCGCTACACCACGGCGGTGCGGCTCACCATCCAGGACATCCTGGTCCGCGAACTCGGCGGGGTCAGTATCGATTATGCCGCCCGGGTCAGTGAATCACCTTGGGCGGTTGTGCATTTCACCGTCAAGATGCCCGACGGATCGCAGCGGGCGGATGTCGACACCTCGCCGGAGAACGAGACGAGGATCCAGCGCCTGCTGACCGAGGCTGCCCGCACCTGGGGTGACCGGTTGATCGGCTCGGTCAAGACCGCGTCGATCAGCCTGGCCGATGCCGAGTTCTACGCCGGCGCTTTCCCCGAGATCTACAAGCAGGCCTTCACGCCGCAGGCGGCCATCGAAGACATCGCGATCATCGAAGATCTGCAGGACAACTCGGTCAAGCTGGTGTTCCGCGACGGTGGCGCGGAGCGCGTCGACCTGCTCACCTGGTACCTGGGTGGCCGGTCGGCGTCGCTGTCAGAACTGCTGCCGATGTTGCAATGCATGGGTGTGGTGGTGCTCGAGGAGCGGCCATTCACCGTCACCCGCCCCGATGGCCTGGCGGTCTGGATCTACCAATTCATGGTGTCTCCGCATCCGTCGATCCCGGCCATCGCCGACGCCGATATCGACGACGTGGCCAACCGGTTCGCCGACACGGTGACCGCGATTTGGCACGGCCGGGCCGAGATCGACCACTTCAACGAACTGGTGCTGCGCGCCGGGTTGACCTGGCAACAGGTCACCATCCTGCGCGGCTACGCAAAGTACTTGCGCCAGGCCGGATTCCCGTACAGTCAGGCCTTCGTCGAAGGGGTGCTCAACAACAACCCCGGAACCGCGCGTTCACTGGTGCAACTGTTCGAGGCGTTGTTCACCCCGGAGTCCGACGCCACCTACGCGGGTAGGAAGCTGGACGCCCAGGCCGCCGCCGCTGCCGTCGCCGCCGATATCGACGCGCTGGTCAGCCTGGACACCGATCGCGTGCTGCGGGCCTTCGCCGGTCTGATTCAGGCGACCCTGCGCACGAACTACTTCGTCGACGGGCCCGACTCCGCCCGGGCCCACAATGTGCTGTCCTACAAGCTGAACCCGGGGTTGATCGACGAATTGCCGTTGCCTCGGCCACGATTCGAGATTTTCGTGTACTCGCCCCGCGTCGAGGGTGTGCACCTGCGATTCGGTTTCGTCGCCCGCGGTGGCCTGCGCTGGTCGGACCGCCGTGAGGACTTCCGCACCGAGATCCTCGGCCTGGTCAAGGCGCAGGCTGTCAAGAATGCGGTCATCGTTCCGGTCGGCGCCAAGGGCGGCTTCGTGGTCAAATCACCTCCGCAGCCCACCGGTGACGCCGCGGCCGACCGCGACGCCACCCGCGCCGAGGGGGTGGCCTGCTACCGGTTGTTCATCTCCGGGCTGCTGGACCTGACCGACAATGTCGACAAGTCCAGCGGCGCGGTGGTGACCCCGGCCGGTGTTGTGCGCCGCGACGGCGACGACGCCTATCTGGTGGTCGCCGCGGACAAGGGCACCGCCACGTTCTCCGATATCGCCAACGATGTGGCGCAGTCCTACGGTTTCTGGCTGGGAGACGCGTTCGCCTCCGGCGGTTCGGTGGGCTATGACCACAAGGCGATGGGTATCACCGCCAAGGGTGCCTGGGAGTCGGTGAAGCGGCACTTCCGCGAGATCGGCGTCGACACCCAGTCCCAGGACTTCACCGTGGTCGGTGTGGGCGATATGAGCGGTGACGTATTCGGTAACGGCATGCTGCTGTCCCCGCACATCCGGCTGATCGCGGCGTTCGATCACCGTGACATCTTCCTGGACCCCAACCCGGACGCCGCCACCTCTTTCGCCGAACGGGAGCGGATGTTCGCGCTCCCGCGCTCCAGTTGGGCGGACTATGACCGCTCGCTGATCAGCGAGGGCGGCGGGGTGTTCAGCCGGCAGCAGAAGTCCATTCCGATCAGCCCGCAGGTGCGCCACGCGCTGGGCCTGCCGGGCGAGGTGACGGAGATGACTCCTCCGGCGCTGATGAAGGCGGTGCTGCTCGCCCCGGTCGACTTGTTCTGGAACGGCGGCATCGGCACCTACGTCAAGGCCGAGACCGAATCCGACGCCGATGTCGGCGACCGCGCCAACGACGCCATCCGGGTCAACGGAAATCAGTTGCGGGTCAAGGTTGTCGGCGAGGGTGGAAACCTCGGGGTCACCCAGCGGGGGCGCATCGAGTTCGATCTGGCCGGTGGGCGGATCAACACCGACGCCCTGGACAACTCGGCCGGTGTGGATTGTTCCGACCATGAGGTCAACATCAAGATCCTGATCGATTCGCTGGTGACGGCGGGCAAGGTGAGTGCCGGCGAGCGCACCGAGCTGCTCATGTCGATGACCGACGAAGTGGGCCGACTCGTGCTGGCCGACAACATCGACCAGAACGATCTGATGGGGACCAGCCGCGCCAATGCGCCCAGCCTGCTGCAGGTGCATGCCCGCCAGATCAAGGAGTTCGTCACCGAGCGGGAGCTCAACCGCGAGCTGGAGGCGCTGCCGTCGGAGAAGGAGATCCTGCGCCGCCATGAGCTCGGGATCGGTTTGACCTCGCCGGAATTGGCGACGCTGATGGCCCATGTCAAGCTGGCGCTGAAGGACGAGCTGCTGCGTACCGATCTGCCGGATCAGGAGGTGTTCGCCGCCCGCCTGCCGCAGTACTTCCCGCTGGAGCTGCGGGACCGGTTCACCGCTGAAATCCGGTCCCATCAGCTGCGCCGCGAAATCGTGACCACGCAGCTGATCAACGACCTGGTCGACACCAGCGGCATCACCTACGCCTATCGGATGACCGAGGACACCGGGGTCGGCCCGGTGGATGCGGTACGCAGCTATGTGGCCACCGATGCGATCTTTGGGATCGGAGAGATCTGGGAGGGCATCAAAGCGGCTGGCAGAGCCGGGGTTCCGTGCGCCGTGACCGATCGGATGACGCTGGATCTGCGCCGGGTCATCGATCGGGCCGGGCGCTGGCTGATCAACTACCGTCCACAGCCGCTGGCGGTCGGCGCCGAGATCAACCGGTTCGCCCAGCAGGTGGCCCTGCTGTCACCACAGATGTCGAAGTGGCTGCGCGGCGATGACAAGGCGATCGTGGCCAAGGAGGCCGGCGAGTTCGAAGCCCAGGGGGTGCCCTCCGGGCTGGCCTATACCGTGGCCACCGGCCTGTACCGGTACAGCCTGCTCGACGTGATCGACATCGCCGATATCATCGACCGCGATGCCGCCGAGGTGGCCGATACGTACTTCGCGTTGATGGATCATCTGGGTATCGACGGTCTGCTGACCGCGATCTCTCAGCTGGACCGCGATGACCGGTGGCATTCGTTGGCGCGGCTGGCGATCCGCGATGACATCTATGGTTCGCTGCGGGCGTTGTGCTTCGATGTGCTCGCCGTGGGTGAGCCGGACGAGACGGGTGAGCAGAAGATCGCGGAGTGGGAGCTGACCAACAGTTCCCGCGTCGACCGTGCGCAACGGACATTGAACGAGATCCATACCGAGGGGCAGCGGGACCTCGCAACGTTGTCGGTGGCGGCCCGCCAGATCCGCAGCATGACGCGAACGACAGGAACGGGAACAAGTGGCTGAGCGTTTCACCACACCGGTGCCGGTGCGCTGGTCGGATATCGACATGTACCAGCACGTCAATCACGCCACCATGGTCACGATTCTCGAAGAGGCGCGGGTGCCGTTTCTGCAGGAGCCGTTCGTGAACGACATCGACAAGGTCGGCCTGTTGATCGCCGAGGTGAACGTCAAGTACAAGGGGCAGGTCCGGTTGATGGATTCGCCGCTGCAGGTGACCATCTGGGTGAGCCGGCTGCGGACGGTCGATTTCAACTTGGGGTATGAGGTGCGCTCCGTGCACGCCGACCCCGATTCCAAGCCGGCGGTGATCGCCGAGACGCAGTTGGTGGCGTTCGATATCGCCGAGCAGAAGCTGGTGCGGCTGCTGCCGCATCACCGCGAGTATCTCCAGCGCTTTCAGCGATGAGCGCTTGCGCGAAGAGCCGAGGGCAGCGATGAGCGCTTGCGCGAAGAGCCGATGGATCAGATGAGCGCTTGCGCGAAGAGCCGAGGGATCAGATGAGCAGTCCCGAACGCGGCTTGTGGCTCGACGGGGCCGCGCACCGAAAAGACTTGTCCACCTTTGTCGACCGCGCCCTGCGACTCGACGATTCCGCGGTGATCCGGTTTCGGGAACGGCCGGGCACCGGGCAGGTGGTGGCCTGGGTGTCCACCGGATTCGACGTGCTGGCCAGCCGGGTGGTGGCCGGCCGGGTGCGCCCGGCTGACCTGTCCGCCGGCGCCGACACCGTGGCTCGCGCGCTGACGGTGGTGGACGGCACCGGTTTTGTGGAGCCGGGTTTCGCGATGGACTCGGCGTGGCGGGGTGTGCTGCCGCCGGACACCGGGTTCGTGCATCTCGACGATGTCCCGGCCTGGGCGGTGTTGGACCTGGTGGAGCGCGGCACCGCGCTGGCCAAGGAGCACAGCAGCGCGCACGGGCCGCCGGCGTCGCTGCTGGATCAGGAGGTCCTCGCGGTGAGCGCGGGGGAGACCAGTGTGGGCATCCCGATGCGCTGTGTGTTCGCGTTGACGGCGATGGGCTTTCTGCCGCAGAACGCCGATGTGTTGTCCTCGGATGAGATCGTGCGGGTGCGGGTGCATCCCGCGTGGTTGCGGGTCGACGCTCGGTTCGGCACGGTGTACCGGCGGCTGGGCGACCCGGCGATGGTGCTGCGGTGAGCGTGTCCGGCGATTTGGCACTGTCGACGGCCGGATCGAGGCGCAGATCTACGTGGTTTCAGTTTCGATGAAGGCCGCTCCTGGAGAATGAAGCTAGGTCGGGAATCGCGCCATACCAGCGATACCAGTTCAATCTCGATCATTGCTCCGCGTCGAGGCTGAAGCCAGGTAGCCGCGGGTCGGGGTTCACACCAGCCACGCGGCGGTGTCCGGCGGAAGGAGCCCGTCGACCAGGGGGCCGCTGGTCAACAGCACGGCGCCGGTGGGAAGGGTGATCGGCGCATCGCCGGCGTTGAACGCACATATCAGCCCGCCGGGCCGCCGGAAGGTCGAGTCGCCGAGCCACTCGACGGTGCTGCCCGCGAATTCCGGACGCCCGGTCCGTAACTCGATGGCGCGCCGGTACAACGTCAAGGTCGACGACGGGTCACCCAGCTGGGCCTGGACCGTCAGCGGGCCCCAGTCGGGAGGTATCGGCAGCCAGGTGTCCGGTGTCGAGGAGAACCCGAACGGCGGCGCAGTACCGTTCCAGGGCAACGGAACTCGGCAACCGTCGCGGCCTCGCTCGGTGCCGCCGGAGCGTTCCCTCACCGGATCCTGCAGCACCTCGTCGGGCAGCTCGACGTTGGGCAGTCCCAGTTCGGCTCCGTTGTAGATGAACACCGTGCCCGGCAGCGCCAGCTTGACCAGGGCCATCGCGCGGGCCCGCCGCAGCCCGGTGGCGCCGTCGCCGTACCGGCTGACCTCGCGCATCACATCGTGATTCGACAACGTCCAGGTCGGTGCCGCTCCCGCCAGCGTCGCCGCCTCCAGCGAGTTGTCGATGGCGGCGCGAATCCCCGCCGCGTCGTAATCGGTCTGTACGAGTTGGAAGTTGAAACCCAGGTGTAGCTCGTCGGGCCGCAGGTACTTGGCGAACTGCTCGTTGCCGTGCACCCAGATCTCGCCGACGGTCACCGCATCGGGGTAGTCGTCGAGCACGCTGCGGATGAATCGGTGGATATCGTGCACCGCATCGTTGTCGAAGCGGGGGTCGTTCGCCTTGTTGCGCAACAGCCGGTTCTCGCTCAAATCCATATCCGGAAGCGCCGAGGGTTTGGCCATGCCGTGCGCCACGTCGATGCGGAACCCGTCCACCCCGCGGTCCAGCCAGAAGCGCAGCGTCTTCTCGATGTCCTCGAAGACCTCGGGGTGTTCCCAATTCAGGTCGGGTTGGGCGGCGTCGAACAGGTGCAGGTACCACTGTCCGTCCGGTACCCGGGTCCACGCCGGGCCGCCGAAGATCGACACCCAGTTGTTCGGCGGCTGGTCACCGACCCCGTCGCGGAAGATGAAGCGGTCCCGGCGCGTCGGGTCGGCCAGCGCCTCGACGAACCACGGGTGCGCGCTGCTCACATGGTTGGGGACCAGATCCATGGTCACCCGGATACCGCGGGCGTGCGCGGCGTCCAGCAGCCGGTCGAGTGCGGCGAGGTCGCCGAACAGTGGGTCGATGTCGCGGGGGTCGGAGACGTCGTATCCGTGGTCGGCCATCGGCGAGACCATCACCGGATTCAGCCACAGTGCCTGGACCCCGAGGGTGTGCAGATAGTCCAGTCGTGTGGTGATGCCGTCCAGGTCGCCGACGCCGTCGCCATTGCTGTCGGCGAACGAGCGCGGATAGACCTGGTAGAACACGGCCGTCGACCACCACTGGGGGCGAGCGGAGCGACGGGGGATGGGCGGAGCCATCAGAAGGCCGAATTCACCATCGAGTCGGCCGCCATCTGTAGGTAGTCCAGCAGCGCCCGTCGGTGCGCGTCGTCCAGGGTGTCCGAGTCGATGGACGCGACCGCGGTGTGCATGCATCGCAACCAGGCGTCGCGCTCGAGGTAGCCGATCCGAAACGGTGCGTGGCGCATCCGCAGCCGGGGGTGTCCGCGCTGGTCGGAGTAGGTGCGCGGGCCGCCCCAGTACTGCTCAAGGAACAGCCGGAGCCGTTCCTCGGCGCCGTCGATATCGTCTTCGGGATACAGCGGCAGCAGGATCTCGTCCTCGCGCACCTGTTCGTAGAACCGTGCCACGATTGCGGCGAACGTGGCGTGGCCTCCGACTTCGTCATAGAACGAGCGTTGCGGCTGGGTCACCGCTCCCATTGTTCCCGATCGGGCGCGGTGCGACGCGGTGGGCCACCCCCGGACCCACCCAGCGGTTAGTGCACCTAAGCGGATTTTCACCGGAAGTTCACCGGACTGACCAGCGAACACACATGAAATTGCCGTGCGGACGACCCGAAATCATGGTGGACTGTCTTTCCGGAGGACGAATGTCGCAGCGCAAAAAGAGCCCTGCTCGACGACAGGGCTACCGATTCCCCACGGCCGTGGCCGATTCTGCCGGCGCGCACTCCGTACAAGTCGCCGACGTTCCACCCGCCGCCCACCAGGGTTCGGTCTGGGGGCGGCGCAGGGTGCTGCTGCTCAACTCCACCTACGAACCGTTGACCGCGCTGCCGATGCGCCGCGCCGTCATCATGCTGATGTGCGGGAAGGCCGACGTCGTGCACGACGACCCGTCCGGGCCGGTCATCCATTCGGCCACCCGCACCATCGTGGTGCCGTCGGTGATCCGGCTGCGCACCTTCGTCCGGGTGCCGTATCGCGCCCGCATCCCGATGACCCGCGCCGCACTCATGCACCGCGACCGGTTCCGGTGCGCCTACTGCGGGCAGAAGGCCGACACCGTCGACCATGTGGTGCCGCGCAGCCGCGGGGGTGAGCACTCCTGGGAGAACTGCGTCGCGGCCTGCTCGTCGTGCAACCACCGCAAGGCCGACCGGACCCTGGCCGAGCTGGGTTGGTCGCTGCATTCGGCCCCCATGCCACCCAAGGGCCAGCACTGGCGGCTGCTGTCCTCGGTGAAGGAGTTGGACCCGGCCTGGGTGAGATATCTGGGCGAGGGCGCGGCGTGAGCGACGCTGCGATACGGTTTGCATCGTGAGTACAGCACTTGCCCATGCCCTGATGGGTGGGGTCCCGATCGTCGTTTTCCTGGTGTTGGCCGCGCTGGCCTACCGCCACAAGGGACCGCACCCTGAGTCCTACAAGCTCGGCGACGAGTGGACCCATGACCCGATCCTGTGGGCGGCCGATGAGCCCGCCGATCACGGCCACGGCGGCCACAGCGATCACGTGACGGTGGGAGGTGGCGCAAGTGGCAAGTGGTAGCCATACCGGCGAGATCGCCAGGACGACGACCGATGTCGACCTGCCCTACGGGTACGCGCTGACCTCCAGCGGCCGGATCTCCGGTGTCACCGAGCCCGGCGAGCTCTCGGTGCACTATCCGTTCTCGGTCAAGGATCTGGTCGCCCTCGACGATGCGCTGAAGTACGGCTCGCGCTACGCCAAGGCCCGGTTCGCGGTGTACATCGGCGATCTCGGTGCCGACACCGCGGCCACCGCCCGCGAGATCCTGGCGAAGGTCCCGACCCCCGACAATGCCGTGCTGTTCGCGATCTCGCCGAACCAGAAGGCCATCGAGGTCGTCTACGGCGCCGAGGTGAAGGGCCGCGGTATCGAGACCGCGGCACCGCTCGGCATCTCGGCCGCGCTGGGTTCGCTGCGCGACGGCAACCTGATCGACGCCTTGGTGAGCGCGGTCAACGTGACCTCCGCGGCGGTCTCGCCGCGCTGAGCGCTGTGCACATCGGCCCCGGTATCGAGCTTCGGTACCGGGGCCGATTGCGCTACGGGACGGCCTGCGTCATCGACGTGCGGATCTCGATGTAACGCGTCAGGAAGGCGCGCTCATCGAGCCGTTTGCGCCGCATCCAGTGCGTGACCTCCTCATTGCACTTGCTGGCGTTGCAGGCCGCGCACGCGGGCACCACATTCTCCATCGTGTACCGGCCGCCGCGGGAGATCGCCATGACGCAGTCCCGCTGCATGGGCTTGTCGGTCACCCCGCAGTAGGCGCAGCCGCCCCAGGCGTCCCGGATCGCCGCCCACTGCGCGTCGGTGAGGTCGTTGACGACGGCCTTGACCCGGCGGGTGCGCCTGCGCGCGGCCCTGGCCCTACGACTGTTGCTGGCCGCCATGGCCACAGCGTATTGCCGGCGAGCGACCGCCTTTGTACGCGACGCGCGGCGTGTCGGGGAACTGACACGGTCGCTCGCGGGGAGGTTCAGCTGATGTCGAACGCGCGGGCCTTCAGCGAGCGCGCCACCCCGGCGCGGCCCTCCAGCACCAGCCGGTGCAGTGCGGGCGCAACGTCAGGGCCGGACAGGAAGGCGTCCGCGGCGTTCAGCGCGCCCTCGCTGATATCCCAGGACGGGTACAGGCCGATCACCACGGTCTGCGCGACCTCGCTGGAGCGGCGCTCCCACACCCCGGGAATGGACGCGAAGTACAGGTCCCGGAACCGCGCGAGCAGGCCGGCCTGACCGGGCTGGGCGAACCCGCCGACGATTGCGCGGGTGGTGATGTTGGCCAGCGTGTCGTCCTCGATGACCTGCTGCCAGGCCGCGTTCTTCACGGTCAGCTGCGGCCGGGCCGCCGCCGCGGCCGCGGCATGACGCTTGCCGGCGGCGGTCGGGTCGCGTTCGGCTTCGGCGTCGATGAACGGGGTGTCGGGACCGTCGGCGTCGATCACCCCGGCGGCCGCCAGCGCGGTCACGATGCGCCAGCGCAGATCGGTGTCGATCACCAGCCCGGCCAGGTTCACCTCGGCGGGCTCGTTGTCCAGCAGCGTGGACAGCACGGCGATGTGATTGGGCGCCAGCACCGAGGTGCACAGCGCGTTGACGAAGGCCAACTGGTGATCGGACCCCGGAGCCGACTCACGGGCCCGGTCCAGCAGCGCGTCCCCGAACGCCGGCCAGCCGATCTCGGTGGCCCACTGCGGGTCGGCGTAGGAGTTCAGCGCGGTCTGCGCCTGCAACAGCAGTCGTTGCGCCACCCCGACTTCGGTCTCCCCGTGGATACCGGCGATCACCAGCGTGACGAAGTCGCGCGCTTTCATCTCGGCTTCCCGGGTCATCTCCCAGGCCGCCGACCAGGCCAGCGTGCGGGGCAGCGGTTCGGCGATATCGGCGATGCGGGTCAGCACCGTCTGCAGGGACTGCGGGTCCAGCCGCGACGAGCAGTACGTCAGGTCGTCGTCGTTGACCAACACGAACCGTCCGCGTGACACACCGACCAGTGCGGGTACCTCGGTGCGGGCACCCTCGATATCGAATTCCTCCCGGTGCACCCGCACCAACTTGCCGGAGGCATCCTCGTCGTAGACCCCGACGGCCAGGCGGTGCACCCGGGTCTCACCGGCGCCCGGCGCGGCGCCGGACTGCAGCAGTGCGAAGCGGGTGAAGTTCCCGTCGGCGTCGACGTCGAAATCGGCGCGCAGCGTGTTCAGTCCGGTGGTCTTGAGCCACTGCCGGCCCCAACCGGACAGGTCGCGCCCCGAGGACTTCTCCAGCGCGCCGAGCAGATCGCTGAAGGTGGCATTGCCGAATGCGTGATCGCGGAAGTAGTCGCGCAGCCCGGCCAGGAACGCGTCCAGGCCGACATAGGCCACCAGCTGCTTGAGCACGCTGGCGCCCTTGGCGTAGGTGATGCCGTCGAAGTTCACCTCGACGGCGTGCAGGTCCGGGATATCGGCGGCCACCGGGTGGGTGGACGGCAGCTGGTCCTGGCGGTAGGCCCACGACTTCTCCACGTTGGCGAAGGTGGTCCAGGCCTGGGTGTATTCGGTGGCCTCGGCCTGGCACAGCACCGACGCGAAGGTGGCGAAGGATTCGTTGAGCCACAGGTCATCCCACCAGGCCATGGTGACCAGGTCGCCGAACCACATGTGCGCCATCTCATGCAGCACTGTCTCGGCGCGCCGCTCATAGGAGTAGCGGGTGACCTTGGACCGGAACACGTAGTCCTCAAGGAAGGTCACCGCGCCGGCGTTCTCCATGGCACCCGCGTTGAACTCGGGCACGAACAGCTGGTCGTACTTGCCGAACGCGTACGGCTCGCCGAAGTTGCGGTGGTAGAAGCCGAAACCCTGCTTGGTCTCGGTGAACAACCGGTCGGCGTCCATGAACTCGGCCAGCGAGGCGCGGCAGAAGATGCCCAGCGGGATATCGCCGTGGTCGTCGGTGTAGACGTCGTCCCAGCGGGCGTACGGCCCGGCGATCAGCGCCACCAGGTAGGTGCTCATTTTCGGGGTGGTGACGAAGGTGTGCACACCATTGTCCACCGAGTCGGTGGCGCCGTTGCTGATCACCTGCCAGTGCTCCGGGGCCTTGACCGTCACGTCGAAGGTGGCCTTCAGGTCCGGCTGGTCGAAGCAGGCGAACATCCGCTTGGCGTCGGCGGTTTCGAACTGTGAGTACAGGTACACCTCGTTGTCGACGGGGTCGACGAACCGGTGCAGCCCTTCGCCGGTGTTGGAGTAGCGGCAGTCGGCGTCGACGACGAGTTCGTTGTGCGCGGCGAGCCCGGTCAGCGTGATGCCGGTGGCTTCGTCGTAGCCGGAGACATCCAGCGGGTGGCCGTTGAGGGTGGCGCTGTGCACGGTGTCCGCGGCGAGGTCGATGTAGGTGTCCGCACCGGGCAGTGCGGAGAACGTCACGGTGGTGACGGACCGGAAGGTCGTGTCGCTGGACGTCAGGTCCAGGTCGATGCGGTAGTTGTCGACGGTCACCAGCGTTGCGCGTTCGGCCGCCTGGTCGCGAGTCAGATTGGGGAGTGCCACGCCGACCAACTTAGTCCCCGCCGGGGAACATCTGCCGGGCGACAACAGTTGTGCCGTCGTGGAGACTAACCACATTCGAGGCGAGAGGACTCAGCACCATGGCTGTCAAGGACGCCGGAAAAGACTCGGCAGGATTCTGGTTCGACCCGCTGTGCCCGTGGTGCTGGATCACCTCACGGTGGATCCTCGAGGTGGAGAAGGTCCGCGATATCGAGGTGAACTTCCACGTCATGAGCCTGGCGGTGCTCAACGAGGGCCGTGACCTGCCCGACGAGTACCAGGAGATGATGAAGAAGGCGTGGGGTCCGGTGCGGGTGGCGATCGCCGCCGAGCAGGCCCACGGCCCGGAGGTTCTGTCGCCGCTCTACACCGCGATGGGCACGCTGATCCACAACGAGGGCAACAAGGACTTCGATGACGTGATCGCCAAATCGTTGGCGCAGGTCGGCCTGCCCGCCGAGTTGGCCGAGGCCGCCACCACGGACACCTATGACGACGCCCTGCGCAAAAGCCATCATGCGGGGATGGACGCCGTCGGCGACGATGTCGGCACCCCCACCATCCACGTCAACGGCGTCGCGTTCTTCGGTCCGGTGCTCTCCCGGATCCCGCGGGGCGAGGAGGCAGGCAAGCTGTGGGACGCCTCGGTGATCTTCGCGTCCTATCCGCACTTCTTCGAACTCAAGCGCACCCGGGACGAGGCGCCCGAGTTCGACTAGTCACAACCCCTGCAGCTGCGACAGGGTGGCGTGGGCGATCATGAAGTAGATGATCAGCCCGGTGCCGTCGACGATGGTGGCGATCATCGGCGCCGACACCACGGCCGGATCGACGCGGCATTTCTTGAGCACCGGCGGCAGGATCGAGGCCACGAACGAGGACCACAGCACGATGGCCGCCACCGTCAGGCACACCGTCAGCGTGATCTCCGGGCCCACACCCAGCATCCACGACCGGATGAGGGCCGCCAGCGCCATGGTGAGCGCGATCATCATGCCGGTGGACATCTCCTTGGCCAGCACGGCGGGCACATCGCGTAGCCGGACCTGACCGGTGGCCATCGCCCGGACCAGCGTGGTGGTGATCTGGGTGCCGGTGTTGCCGCCGGTGCCGATGAGCAGCGGGATGAAGAACGCCAGCGCGACGACGGCCTCCATCTCCTCCTCGAAATGCCGCAGCACCGTGCCGGTGTAGGCCTCGGCGACGAACAGCAGCAGCAACCAGCCGATGCGTTTGCGCCACAGCAGCCACGGCGAGGCCCGCAGGTAGGGCACCTCCAGCGGTTCGGAGCCGCCCTGGCGTTCGGCGTCCTCGGTCACCTCCTCCTCGGTGATGTCGCCTGCGGTGTTCTCGGTCAGGATCCCCAGCAGCCGGTTGTCGGCATCGACCACCGGCACCGCGACCAGGTTGTGGTCCATCAGCGCCTGCGCGGCGACCTCGGCGTCGGTCAGCGGCGACACCGACAGCACCTCGCTGTTGGTGAGCGCCGACACCGTGTCCTGCGGCGCGGACAGCACCAGGTCACGGAACGCCAGCACACCGAGCAGGCGGTTGTCATCGTCGGTGACGTAAACGTATGCGCCGGTGCGTGAATCGCTGCGTGCGGTGGCCGCGTCGGCGCGCAGGGCGGTGACCGCGTCGCCGATGGTCATGGCGGGTCGCACGGTCAGCGCTTCGGGCACCATATGCGCGGCCACCGAGTCCGCGGGCCAGCTCAGCAGCCCGCGCACGGCCTCGGCGCGGGCCGGCGGCAGCGCGGCCAACAACCGTTCCCGGGGGTCGGCCTTGATCTCGCGCAGCACATTGGCCGCACGGTCGAGGTCGAGGACGTCCACCAGGTCGGCGGCGTCGCGGGCGTGCATCGCCTCGAGCACCCGGGCGGCCATCTCGGCATCGATGGACTCGAACAGGTCGCCGGCATCGCGGCGGTCGAGCAGGGTGCCGAGGGCGTGCAGTTCGGCGGTCGACAGCCGGGCCAGCTGATGGGCGCGTTCGGCGGGATCCTTGACCGCTCGCAGCCAGCCGGGCACGTCGGCACCCGCTATCGCCCGCCGTACCGATGCCGCGGTCGTGTTGCCCATCCCGTGCCTCCATCACTGCCGATTGCGAAGGCCACCCTAGCGTGCTGCCGGGGGCCCGGGTTGGCCTGTCTGGCAACGCATTAACAGGTGAACAACGCCCCACGTTTGGGTGTCCCCGGGGAGTACGGCAACGAAATCCGAAGGTGTGAGATTCGGTTCTTCCGGTTGCAAGCAGGTGCGGCGCGGGTCAAAGTGCTCAGAATGACAGCGGCTGAGCCCACCACCGACGGCACCTACCGGGACCGCCTCGTCGCGGTGGAACCGGGAGGCAACGAGTTCATCTCCGAGGCCGACCGGCACGGGCGCCCCAGCCAGCTGCTGTGGACGTGGGCGTCGCCGAACCTGGAGTTCGCCACCATCTTCCTGGGAGTGCTGTCGGTCTCGTACTTCGGTATGACGTTCTGGCAGGCCGCTGCGGGCATCATCGTCGGTGCGGGGCTTGGTGCGTTGGCGCACTTCTTCCTGTCCGCGCGCGGGCCGCAACTCGGTGTCCCGCAGATGGTGATCGGCCGGTTGCCGTTCGGTTTCAAGGGCAACGCGGTGCCCTCGGTGCTGATGGCGATCACCGCCGGTGTCGGCTGGTTCGCCACCAACAGTGTCAGTGGCGCGTTCGCGCTGTCCACGTTGTTCGGTATCGCCCCGTTGCTTGCGCTGGTGTTGGTGGTGGCGGTGCAGACCGCGCTGGCCTTCTTCGGGCACAACCTGGTGCAGGCGTTCGAGCGCTGGGCGTTCCCGGTACTGGCGGTGATCTTCGCGATCGCCTCGGTGGTGATCATGACCAAGGCCGATCTGGATGCACCTGCTGTCGAGGGCGGTGTGGGCGGTGCCGGCGGCTTTCTGCTGACCGTGGGCGCGGTCTTCGGTTACGTGGCCGGGTGGGCGCCCTATGCCGCCGATTTCAGTCGCTATCTGCCGGCCACCGTCTCCCCGGCGCGTACCGGGCTGTTCGCCGCCACGGGCTTGTTTTCCGCATGCACCATCCTGGCGATCGTCGGCGCGGCGTCGGTCACCATCGTCACCGCGGCGACCGACAATCCGACGGATGCCTTCACGAGTTCGTTGCCCGGCTGGCTGGCGGCGGCCACGCTGCTGGCCATCGCGATCGGCGCCGTCGCGGCCAATGCCATCAACGTGTACTCGGCCGGCATGGCGTTCGTCACCACCGGGGTCACACTGCCCGCACATACTGCCCGGGCGCTGGCCACGGTCTTTTTCGGGGTGGCCGGCTTCCTCATCGCCTGGTGGGCGCTGGCCGATGCCGCCGCCAGTTATGAGGCGTTCCTGCTGCTGATCGCCTACTGGGTCGGGCCGTGGCTCGGCGTGGTGTTCGCCGACCAGTATCTGCGCCGCGGTCACCGGGTCGACGGATTTCTCTATGATCGCAGCTACACCAACTGGCCGGGGCTGGCGTCATTCCTGATCGGCCTGGTGGTGTCGGTCTTGCTGTTCTGCAATCAGGAGAAGTTCGTGGGATTCGTGGTGCGGGCGGTGCCGGAGTTGGGCGATATCACCTTCTTCGTCGGATTCGTGTTGGCCGCCGGCTGCTACCTGGTGTTGTGCCGGTCGAAGATCGACGCGGAACGGGTGGCCGTGTGAACCCTGTTGAGATGCTCGACGTCGCCGTCGAGGAAGCGCGAAAAGGGCTGGCCGAAGGCGGGATTCCGATCGGCGCGGCGCTGTTCACGACCGACGGTGTGCTGCTGGGCAGCGGGCACAACCGCCGCGTGCAGAACGACGATCCGTCGGTGCACGGCGAGACCGACGCGTTCCGCAACGCCGGCCGCCAGCGCGACTACCGCAAGACCGTCATGGTGACGACACTGTCGCCGTGCTGGTACTGCAGCGGTCTGGTGCGCCAGTTCAACATCGGCGCCGTCGTGATCGGGGAGGCCACCACATTCTCCGGCGGGCACGACTGGCTGGCCGAGAACGGCGTGCAGGTCACGCTGCTCGACGATCAGCGGTGCGTGACCATGATGCGCGAGTTCATCGCCGAGCATCCGGAACTGTGGAACGAGGATATCGGAGTCGCTGAATGAGTGCCATTGCCACCGTTGATATCTCACGCTGGTATGCCGGCGGGGACGATGCCGACCGACTGGCCGCCGAGGTCGACGAAGGTTTGCAGCGGGCCGGGTTCATCGTGGTGACCGGGCACGGGGTCGACGCGGAACTGGCCGCACAGGTCCGGGCCGCGAGCCGGGAGTTCTTCGCGCTGCCCGACGAGGTCAAACAGCGCTATTCGGTGCCGGTCGGCGGTCACGGCTGGATCGGACCCGGCGCGGAGGCCAACGCCTACGCCGAGGGCACCGAGACGCCTCCGGATCTCAAGGAGAGCTTTTCCCTGGGTGCGGAAACCACGACCGGTGACCCCGAGATCGACCGAATCTGGTTCGCGCCCAATGTCTGGCCGGCCGAAGTGGCCCATCTGCAACACCTGGTCGGCGAGTACACCACCGCCATGCGCCGGCTCTCCGATGACCTGCTCGCACTGTTCGCCCGCGCGCTGGGTCTGCCCGATAACCCGTTCGCGGCGCTGGCGAGCCGGCCGACCTGGACGATGAACATCAACCACTACCCGCCGGTGAGTGTGGTCGGGGAGCCCGAACCGGGGCAGTTCCGCATCGGTCCGCACACCGACTTCGGCACCGTCACGGTGCTCGACCGCGAACCGGGAGCCGGTGGCCTGCAGGTGTATTCGGAGGAGGCGGGCTGGGAGGACGCGCCCTGGGAGCCCGGGGCGCTGACCGTCAACATCGGTGACCTGCTGGAGTACTGGAGTGGGCGGCGCTGGCCGTCGGGGCGGCACCGGGTGCTACCACCGCAACCGCACGCCCCCGAGGAGGACCTGGTCTCGTTGATCTACTTCTACGAGGCCAACCATGATGCGGTCGTCACCCCGCTGGAGCCGCCGATCGGCCGGGTGTCCGGGCTGGACCCGGTGACCTCGTCCGATTTCATCAAGGAACGCCTGGACGCCATCACCGTCGGCTAACTGTCGTGACCTGAGAGGTTGTTGACGGCGCGCCTGCTTGAAATGGGGAGGACCTCCTGACGGAGTGGATGTGTCTGG